>NZ_SZTO01000016.1 GCF_013369385.1 Vibrio sp. 05-20-BW147
TGGTTGCGGGGGCCGGATTTGAACCGACGACCTTCGGGTTATGAGCCCGACGAGCTACCAAGCTGCTCCACCCCGCGTCCGACTAGCTGAGCATTATACGCTCAACACAGTTATTTACAAGTTTGTAAAACAATGGTGCCGAGAGAGGGACTCGAACCCTCACACCATAGGCGCTAGCACCTCATGCTAGTGTGTCTACCAATTTCACCATCTCGGCAAATTCAAAGCTTTCGCTTATTGAGGAATCTCATCTGACTGAGCAGGAGTTTCACTCGTGCTATCTTGAACCTGTTCAATAACTTGACCTTGTGTTGGGTCAATCCACTGAGACTCAGTTTTATGTGTAGACATACGACCAAGAGTCAAGCTCACGATAAAAAATACTGTTGCTAAAATAGCAGTTGTTCGGGTTAGGAAATTACCTGAGCCGCCAGCACCAAAAACTGTGTTTGATGCACCTGCTCCGAACGAGGCTCCCATATCTGCGCCTTTACCTTGCTGAATCAACACAAGGCCAATTACACCAAGCGCTGCCAACAGGTAAATCACAAGTAGAACGCTAAACATTTTTCCACCTATGTTCCAAATTGTTGAGCCAGCGCCGTTCTCACGTCCCAATTAGACACTCAAGAACAAGGCTAGCATCCTCCTAACTGAAGGCCGAGCAATACTAACGAAAGGTGTCATTCATGACAAGCGAAAAATACAAAAAAAAGAACACAATGCACTGAACGGTCAAAAAAGGGGCAAAATATCAATTTTAACCGAAAAAAAGAGCTACTTTCAAAGTAGCTCCTTTCACATTCTAGAAGATAAGCTTGTGATAATTTAGCAGTTGTCTTTCACTGCTTGTGCAATTTTAAGTGCGCTGTTTTGTACAAGTTCACTATCTTCGCCTTCTACCATCACACGAATTAGTGGCTCGGTGCCTGATTTACGCAGTAGAACTCGACCTTTTGTGCCTAGTGTTGTTTCGACTTCTGCTACTGCATGTTTCACCGCGTCCGCTTCTAATGGGTTGCTATCGCCAGTGAATCGTACGTTTTCTAATACTTGCGGGTACAGGCTCATACCTTTAGAAAGCTCATTTAGGGAGAGTTCGCTACCAACTACCGAAGCAAGAACTTGTAGCGCGGCTACAATTGCATCCCCCGTCGTCACTTTATCCAATAGGATAACGTGACCAGAGTTTTCAGCACCAATTCTCCAACCTTTCTCCAACAGTTTTTCCATCACATAGCGATCGCCAACCGCAGCGCGTACAAACGGAATGCCCAGTTGTTTTAATCCGTTTTCCATACCAAGGTTTGTCATTAGGGTGCCTACGACGCCCCCTTTTAGCTCACCACGACGCAATGCATCTCGCGCAATAATATAAGCAATTTGGTCGCCGTCGATTTTATTACCTAAGTGATCGACCATGATAATTCGGTCACCATCGCCATCAAACGCCAAGCCTAAATCGGCCTTTTCGTCGAGTACACGTGCCTGAAGAGCGCGGACATCGGTCGCACCTACCTCATGGTTAATGTTCGTTCCATTTGGTGTTACGCCCATAGCAATCACATCCGCACCAAGCTCGGTAAATACGCTCGGGGCGATATGGTAGGTGGCACCATTTGCACAATCGACAACGATTTTAAGTTTTGACAAGCTAAGGGCGGAAGGGAAAGTACTTTTACAAAACTCGATGTAACGTCCTGCTGCATCATTGAGGCGCGTCGCTTTACCCAGTTCGGCAGATTCAACACACTCTATCTCTTTATCGAGTTCTGCTTCAATTGCGAGCTCAATATCATCGGGTAATTTAGTCCCTTCGGAAGAGAAAAATTTGATGCCATTGTCATAATATGGGTTGTGTGAAGCAGAAATAACGATGCCTGCTTCCGCACGAAATGTTTGTGTCAGGTAAGCGACAGCGGGTGTCGGCATTGGACCGGTAAATGTTGCTTTTAACCCCGCAGCAGCCAGACCCGCTTCGAGTGCAGACTCAAGCATGTAACCGGAAATACGAGTATCCTTACCGATAATAACTTTTTTGGTTCCTTGCTTCGCCAAAACGCGACCTGCAGCCCAGCCAAGTTTTAGTACAAAGTCGGGAGTAATAGGATACTGACCTACTTTTCCACGAACACCATCTGTACCAAAATAACGTCTTTTATCCGACATATTTATTCCTTCTTATATTCTTATTTAACTCAGATATTTTTATGCATCATTTGAATGACTCGCATCGCTTCAACGGTTTCTTCAACGTCATGAACACGAATGATCTGAGCGCCTTTCATAGCAGCAATCGTCGCACATGTTACACTAGCCACCATGCACTCTGCAGGCTTTTTGTCCAGTAATTTAAAAACCATCGATTTACGAGACATGCCCGCTAAAATAGGCAAACCTAATTGCTGAAACACCTCTAAATGCGCTAACAAATGATAATTGTGTTCAATGGTTTTGCCAAAACCAAACCCAGGGTCAAGAATGAGCAGCTCTTTCGCAATACCGACCTCTTGACAGGCTGCAACACGCTCTTCCAAAAATTCGCTAACTTCTTTTAACACATCTTGATAGCTTGGGCTGTGCTGCATGCTTCGAGGTTGGCCTTGCATGTGCATCAGGCAAATCGGGACTTGGGCTTTTGCTGCAACCGCAAGGGCCCCTGGCTCCTGCAAAGCACGGACATCATTAATCAAATCGACACCGGCGGCTATCGCTTGCTCCATCACTTGCGCTTTACTGGTATCAATTGAAATCCACACATCGTATTTTTCACGAATTGCCTTAATGGCAGGAATTACACGTTGAAGCTCTTCCTCCACTAAAACCTCTGGTGCCCCAGGACGAGTAGACTCCCCCCCGATGTCTATAATACTCACTCCGGCTTTGATCATTTTTTCTGCTTGAGCAAGGGCAGCCGCGGGGGCATTGAACTTTCCTCCATCAGAGAAGGAGTCAGGCGTGACGTTTAGAATCCCCATGACAACAGGGGTAGAGAGGTCTAAAGATTTGTTGTTTGAATATAGAATCATATTTAAAACACAAAAACCCCGAGTCACCTCGGGGTTTTTCCTAGTTAACGAAACCTATTATTCTGCATCTTTCTTGTCAGTAGGTTGCTCTGCTTCTTCAGTTTGAGACTGCTTAGCCGCATCAGTTTCAGCCGGTTTTTCTTCTGCTTTCGCTTCTGCTTGTACCGTTTTCTCTGAGGTCGCTTTATCGCCCCAGCCTGCAGGCTCACGAATGCTCTCTTTGCGTGCCATTAAATCGTCAATCTGGCCAGCATCAATCGTTTCATACTTCATCAATGCATCTTTCATTGCATGCATGATATCCATATTATCGATCAGTATCTGCCTTGCGCGCTCGTAATTGCGATCAATTAACTTGCGAACTTCATCATCAATCAACTTAGCAGTATCGTCAGACATATGTTTGGTCTGTGTTACGCTACGGCCCAAGAATACTTCGCCTTCATCTTCCGCATACAGCATTGGACCTAGTTTTTCTGAGAAGCCCCACTGAGTCACCATCTTACGCGCAATATCTGTTGCACGTTCGATATCATTGGAAGCGCCTGTCGATACTTTATCAACACCATAGATCAACTCTTCCGCTAAACGACCACCGTACAGACTTGAAATCATAGATTCAAGATGTAAACGAGACATACTCACTCGGTCTTGCTCTGGCAAATACATGGTAACACCGAGAGCACGGCCACGAGGAATGATCGAAACTTTATAAACAGGGTCATGTTCCGGTACTAAGCGACCGACAATGGCGTGACCCGCTTCATGGTAGGCTGTTGACTCTTTGATTTCTTCAGACATCACCATAGAGCGACGTTCTGCACCCATCATGATTTTATCTTTAGCAAGCTCAAACTCAACCATGGAGACATTACGTTTGTTACCACGCGCAGCAAACAACGCTGCTTCATTTACCAAGTTTGCAAGGTCAGCACCAGAGAAGCCTGGCGTGCCACGGGCAATTAACGAAGGCTCAACATCACCCGCTAAAGGTACTTTGCGCATATGCACTTTTAGGATCTGCTCACGACCACGCACATCAGGCAAACCAACGACAACCTGACGGTCAAAACGACCAGGACGAAGTAATGCAGGGTCCAGAACATCTGGACGGTTAGTGGCGGCAATAACGATGATACCTTCATTACCTTCAAAACCATCCATTTCAACTAGCATTTGGTTTAGTGTTTGCTCACGCTCATCGTGACCACCACCAACACCTGCGCCGCGCTGGCGACCAACAGCATCGATTTCATCAATGAAGATGATACAGGGTGAGGCTTTTTTCGCTTGTTCAAACATATCACGAACACGCGATGCACCAACACCAACAAACATTTCAACGAAGTCGGAACCAGAAATGGTGAAAAATGGCACCTTCGCTTCACCAGCGATCGCCTTTGCTAGCAACGTTTTACCGGTACCAGGAGGACCAACCATTAACACACCAGTTGGAATCTTACCGCCCAGTTTCTGGAAACGGCTAGGATCACGTAGGTAGTCTACAAGTTCTTTAACGTCTTCTTTCGCTTCATCACAGCCTGCAACATCACCAAATGTCGTTTTGATCTGCTCTTCGCTCATCATGCGGGCTTTACTTTTCCCAAATGACATGGCGCCTTTACCGCCGCCGCCTTGCATTTGACGCATGAAGAAAATCCACACACCAATAAGGAGGATCATTGGGAACCAAGAGATGAAGATAGTACCGAGCAAGCTTTGCTCTTCTGGTGGTGTCCCTTGTACTTTTACGTTTTGGTTGATCAGGTCATCTAATAGCTTCTGGTCATATACTGGCATGTAAGTCACAAACTTACCGCCACCACCACGTCTAACGAAGGTAATTTGACCGTCTTTAAATGTCGCTTCTTGAATCTGGCCTTGACCAACTTCCTGTACGAATGTGGTGTAATCCACTGCTCTGCCATTATTTTCCCCAGGGCCGAAGCTCTGGAATACCGACATTAGCACGACAGCGATAACCAGCCACAGAATTAAATTTTTTGCCATGTCACTCAAGGTGTCAGCCTCTCGATAACTAATTGTAATTAAAGGTAGGGTACTACAGTTTGTAACCTGTATCTATAGTGTTAACTTTTACCTGTGAAGGCAAATAGTTAACCTTTGTAACCAGTGGCTACGACAAAGACTTCTCGTGAGCGCGCTCTCGATGAGTCTGGTTTCCTGATTTTTACGACTTTAAACATGTTTCGGACTTCTTTGACATATTCATCAAAGCCTTCGCCTTGGAAAACCTTTACAACAAAGCTACCATTAGGCGCAAGAACTTGTCGACACATATCTAAAGCCAATTCAACTAAGTACATTGCACGAGGCTGATCAACTGAATTGTTGCCGGCAATATTAGGCGCCATATCCGACATCACAACATCTACCATATCAGGTTGAATGCGATTCAATAACGCCTCCAGTACCGCTTCTTCTCTAAAATCACCTTGTAGGAAAGAAACACCAGCAATGGAATCCATCGGC
Organism: Vibrio sp. 05-20-BW147; assembly: GCF_013369385.1. Classification (GTDB taxonomy): domain Bacteria; phylum Pseudomonadota; class Gammaproteobacteria; order Enterobacterales; family Vibrionaceae; genus Vibrio; species Vibrio floridensis. The sequence continues at coordinate 5,523 of NZ_SZTO01000016.1, forward strand.
AAGATATCACAAGCAATTACGCGTCCAGAATCTCCAACCACACCAATAGCGTATTGAGACCAACCACCTGGAGCTGCACCTAAATCGACGACCGTCATGCCTGGTTTTAGCAATTTGTCTTTTTGTTGAATTTCTTCAAGTTTAAAGATAGCACGAGAACGGTAACCTTTTCTTCTGGCTTCGTTCGCATACTTATCGTCAAAATGTTCTTTTAACCAGCGGCCAGAGCTCGCTGAATGTTTTTGTTTACTCATTCTAGTCTCAAAAAAGCCAGTTGCAGAGTTATCAATTTAATAGGCAGAACCTATTAATTAATAAATTATAGTCTTCAGCAATAGATGGCGTTAAAATAGGTTTTTTCAACCCTTAGTTTAAACAAAAATGGCGGCGTAATGAACCTAAGCACCAAACAAAAGCAGCACCTAAAAGGCCTAGCTCACAGTTTAAAACCTGTTGTGCTAATGGGCGCAAATGGACTTACTGAAGCCGTGCTAGCCGAAATTGAGATCGCACTAAACTTCCACGAGCTGATCAAAGTAAAAATCGCTTCTGAAGATCGTGAAACAAAGTTGCTGATCGTTGATGCCATTGTGCGCGAAACAGGCGCAGAAAAAGTTCAAGTCATCGGAAAAACACTTGTTCTTTTCCGTCAATCAGAAGAGCGAAAAATCGAACTTCCTCGTAAGTAATTCGTTAACGCTTCTTCAAAGCACAAAAGAAAGGTCGCCATTGGCGACCTTTTTCATTCTGCGAGCCATCAAATTACAAATATTCGACGCTATCAATTTCAAAGTCTTTCGTGCCACCAGGCGTAGAAATGGCCACTTCGTCACCTTCCATCTTGCCAATAAGGCCACGAGCTATCGGTGAGTTGACAGAGATACGGCCAGATTTAATGTCCGCTTCATCATCACCCACGATTTGGTAGGTTTTTTCTTCTTCAGTATCACAGTCAATCAAAGTGACAGTCGCACCAAAAATCACCTTACCCGCGTTATCCATTTTACTGACATCAATAACTTGAGCCATGGAAAGCTTGTACTCGATATCTCGAATTTGCGCTTCACATATACCTTGCTCTTCTCGAGCTGCATGATATTCAGCATTTTCTTTTAAATCGCCAAGTTCACGAGCTTCTGCAATCGCTTCAGTGATCAATGGGCGTCTTTTTAAAAGTCGATCTAATTCTTTGCGCAGCAACTGTTCGCCGCGAACCGTCATTGGAACTTTTTCCATTTTCAACCTCAATGCCAAAGTCAACTTTGGACAAAAAAAAACCTACCCAAACACTGGTTTGGGTAGTTACGGAACGGATTAATTTTGTCTAGTGTAAACAAAGTTTCAGTCTAGATCATCTTAAATTGATTGTGTCCATTTCCTCCTTGCCACTGAACCTAAAAAGCCATTTCCTAGAACTCATTCCTGTAACTTATCAGTTTTATTTGGCTTTATTTAAACGCCAACAACACCACTTTTTGAGAGGAAAATTAACTAAAAAAACATAAAAAAAACCAATGTCAGCAGAGTGTCATGGCAAATATAAGCCGCAAAATACAAACACTTAAGATATAAACCAAACAATTGAACACCGTTCAAAATCGGAATTTATATTATTTTACTAACAGATCAAGGAACTTTAGTTGTACAACATTGACGTCAACCAATAACTCTAGTGTGACTATTTGAGATTCATCTCATTTATGAATCTAGAACCATAGTGATAATCTGTGAGATATTGCTCTCACAATCCAAAAGATTATGGACAGCTAAACTAGGACAACAAAACAATGAAAAAGACATTAATCGCACTTTCTGTATCTGCTGCTGCAGTGGCAACTGGTGTTAACGCTGCTGAACTTTACAACCAAGATGGTACTTCTCTAGACATGGGTGGCCGTGCTGAAGCTCGCCTATCTATGAAAGATGGTAAAGTTGCAGACAACTCTCGTATCCGTCTTAACTTCCTAGGTAAAGTAGAAATCCAAGACGGCCTATACGGCGTTGGTTTCTACGAAGGTGAATTCACTACTGCAGATGAAGGCGAAAACAAAACCAACAACAACCTAGACAATCGTTACACTTACGCGGGTCTAGGTGGCAAGTTCGGTGAAGTGACTTACGGTAAAAACGATGGCGCACTAGGCGTAATCACTGACTTCACCGATATCATGGCTTACCACGGTAACTCTGCGGCAGATAAAATCGCTGTTGCTGACCGCGTAGACAACATGATCGCTTACAAAGGCCAATTCGACGCACTTAGCGTGAAAGCAAGCTACCGTTTTGCTGACCGTTCAGAAGGCACTGGCGCAGACGCTGGTAAATATGTGGATAACGGTCAAGATGGTTACTCTCTATCTGCTATCTACGCTATCGGCCAAACCGGTCTAACTCTTGGTGGTGGTTACGCTGATCAAGACGAGCAAAATGAATACATGCTAGCGGCGTCTTACACTATGGGCGACCTATACTTTGCAGGTATCTACACAGATGGCGAAAAAGCGAAGAAAGACGGCGATTACACTGGTTACGAGCTAGCAGCTAAGTACACTATGGGTCAAACCGTGTTCACTACTACGTACAACAACGCAGAAACGAACAGCCAAACTTCTGCTGATAACTTTGCCATTGACGCAACCTACTACTTCAAACCTAACTTCCGTGGTTACGTTTCTTACAACTTTAACCTAATCGACTCTGGCGATAAGCTAGGTAAAGTTGGTGGCAACACTACAGCTTCTAAGGTTGATGCAGAAGACGAGCTAGCACTAGGTCTACGTTACGACTTCTAATTTCAGCCTTGACTGAATCGCAAACGCCCGCAACTAGCGGGCGTTTTTTATCCTCGCTATAATCAAGCCATTCTAGATAGATTGGGTTGTCACTATGCGTTTTCTCGCTTCACTTTTCACATCGAGCTTTTGCTTCTTGCTTGCTACTTCTTCCACCATTCAGGCAGAAGAATACTCACCGCTAAGCAACCTCCCAGATGGCAGTAGAAGCAGTATTTGGGTTGAAGACTTACAAAGCCAAACCTCTTGGCAAACCTTAGCGCAAAATACCCGCTTTTTTCCGCCAGCAAGCACACTCAAACTGGCCACCGCCCTAGCGGCCAAACTGGAACTTGAAGACGACTTTGCCTTCACCACCGAACTGTTAAGCAATGGCCGTGACATCAGCATTCGTTTCTCTGGCGATCCCACGCTTAAAACCGCACATTTAAAACAGCTTTTAGAAGCCTACAAGCAGCAGAATGGCGCGAACATTCGTGGAGACCTTTGGCTCGATAACTCGGTGTTTACAGGCTATGAGCGCGCTGTGGGTTGGCCTTGGGATATTTTGGGGGTTTGCTACAGTGCTCCTTCAAGTGCCATCACATTAGATGAGAACTGCGCTCAGGCCTCTATTTACACATTGGCCGATGGCAATACTCGAGTTTACGTGCCAGAGCAGTACCCGATTCACGTCACAACCAATGCGAAAACCGTCTCTAAAGCGATCCAGCAGAGTAATCATTGCAACTTAGAGCTGTTGACGGGGGATAACAACCAATATCAATTGCAAGGCTGTCTGGTTGAGAGAGACAAACCGTTGCCCCTTAAGTTCGCGATTCAAGACTCAACTCAATACACGAGTCGAACCTTATATACCTTGTTGAGACAGCTCAAAATTGAACTTGGTGGAGAAATTAAAATTGGTGTCATGCCAAATAAAGCCAATGTCATTGCCAGCCACTCTTCAGCTACCTTGCCAGAGTTATTAGACACTATGCTAAAGGACTCTGATAATCTTATTGCCGACAACCTTACCAAAGCGATTGGGGCTCGCTTTTACTTGCAACCGGGTAGCTTTGCCAATGGCACTGAAGCGGTGAAACAGATCCTTTATTCCAAAGCGGGAATCGATCTTTCTCGCGCTCAACTCGCCGACGGTTCGGGCTTGTCGCGTAATAATCGAATCAACCCTATGGATATGATGTCGATCTTGAAATACATCTGGCAACACGACAAAGAGCTCGGCTTAGTGGCATTGATGCCCAAATCCGGAGAGTCCGGCACCCTCAAGTACCGCCAAAGCATGCGCAGTGATCCAGTTAAAGGGCAGATCGTCGCTAAAAGTGGCTCACTTTATGGCAGCTATAATATGGCAGGATTTGTGTTAGATCAGAATGGACAGCCAAGCGCCGCCTTCATTCAATTTATTACCGATTACTACCCTGATAAAGAAGAGAGTGGCAATGTTGCGCCTATCACACGCTTTGAGCGTGAGTTTTATCGAGATTTAGTTGAGTTTACACAAGTAAAACACAACTAACGATAAACAGCACAAGTTACCATTTAAGCTAAACCCCAGCCATACTTGTTGATATTTGGCTGGGGAATATCATCATGAAACATCACCCAATAAAAGACAAAGAAGCCTTTCGCCGTAAAGGTTACAACTGCATTGGCTGGACGTGTGTCATTCTAGGCACGATTGGCATCACAGTACCACTGTTACCCACGGTGCCCTTTATCCTATTGGCACTTTACTGTTTCGGGAAATCTTCCCCTGTTTTTCAACAGTGGCTACTCAACCATCCTAAGCTTGGCCCTTTAGCACAGCGCCTTAACAAGAAACAAGGTTTAACGCGGCGAGAAAAAATTCACTCTTTGCTGTTGATTTGGGTATCCATGCTCAGCGTATTATTTTTTGTGGCTTACGGTACGCATTGGCAGTACGCCATTTTGTCACTTCTCCTCTTTGAAACTTGGTTTATATTACGTTTCAAAACCTATCAACAAGCAGAAAAAAAGCGCCTTTAAGAAGGCGCTTTTCAATAACAGTTGAGATGACCTAAAAGATCGTCTTACGCAATGGTGATTCGAGCAAACTTACGTTTACCTACTTGGAACACATAGGTGCCAACGGCTGGTTCTGCTTTGGCATCTTCTACTTTTTCACCGTCCATCTTAGCCGCGCCTTGCTTCACCATACGCATCGCTTCCGATGTTGATGAACATAGCTCTGCTTCTTTTAGCAAGTTCGCCATTGGCGTGCCTACAGCAAAAGTAAACTCCGGCATTTCATCAGGGATCTGATTTTTCGCAAAACGGTTCACGAACTCTTGCTCTGCCGCATCCGCATCGGCTTCACTATGGAAACGAGCAATGATCTCTTTTGCTAACAGTACTTTGATATCACGTGGGTTTTTACCTGCTGCAACATCCGCTTTGAACTGAGCTAACTCTTCCAATGGACGGAAAGAAAGCAACTCGTAGTAGCTCCACATCAGATCGTCTGAGATGGACATGATCTTACCAAACATCTCGCTTGGTGCTTCGCTAACACCAATGTAGTTGTGGGCTGATTTTGACATTTTCTTCTCGCCGTCTAGGCCAACAAGAAGAGGCATCATCAATACCACTTGCGGTTTTTGTCCGTTCGCTTTTTGCAGTTCACGGCCCATTAGCAAGTTAAACTTCTGGTCAGTACCACCGAGCTCTACGTCGGTTTCCATCGCTACAGAGTCATAGCCTTGTAGAAGTGGGTACATAAACTCATGAATCGCGATTGGCTGACCACCTGCATAGCGTTTTTTGAAATCATCACGCTCTAGCATACGTGCAACAGTTTGGTTTGCCGCAAGACGAATCATGCCTTCGGCACCAAGCTCAGACAACCATTCAGAGTTAAACTGAATTTTCGTTTTCGCAGGATCAAGAATTTTGAACACTTGCTGCTTATAGGTTTCAGCATTGCGTAGCACATCTTCACGAGTCAACGGTGGGCGCGTCGAGTTTTTACCCGTTGGATCACCGACCATACCAGTAAAGTCACCAATCAAAAATGTCACATCATGGCCAAGATCTTGAAATGCACGCAGCTTATTCAAAATGACGGTATGACCTAAGTGAATATCAGGCGCAGTTGGATCGGCACCCAATTTAATGCGAAGAGGACGACCTTCTTTTAGTTTTGCGATTAACTCTTCTTCTGGAATCAGCTCTTCAACACCGCGCTTAATCTCGGCTAAAGCGGCTTCAATGCTCGCCATGCTTGTTCACTCCCACAAATTTGGCAAAATATAATAGCTGGACATCTTACTTGAATAGCGATGATTTTTGAAACAAGTTAGACTGTTCCGTTGTTAATTTTGTCTTCATCAACCGTATAAACTCGATATGCTTTCAATTTTTGCCCGTCTTCCCATATTGCACAAAGTGCTGATCGGCTTTTTTAGCGCGATGATTTTTGTCGCCTTGTTTCTTTTGCCTAACGCCAGTGAGTTACGTCCTAAAGAGAACCGTTTGGAATTGGGGCGTCACTACCCTGTTGATATCGAGATGCAACGCTTGTCCATTAGCCCTGCTTTATCGGCAGAGTCCTCAGTACATCGATGGGAACGATATCGTGTCAATGAAGGGGAAAGCGCTGCGATTTTGTTCCAGCGAATCGGATTATCAGCATCTTTGCTTCATCAGCTGATCACAACCAATGATGAGATCAAAAACCAATTATCTCGCTTGAAGCCAGGTGATCTATTGCAGTTTGGCTTTGATGCACAGGATCAACTCGTCAAGCTCAGACGCCAGTTGAGCGCGTTTGAAACTTTCGAAATCAGCCGAACCGCCGCTGGATATACTTCTCAACTCAACAACAAAGAAGTGAACTACCAGTTCGCTTATGCTGAAGCGGCCATTACATCAAATTTTTGGAACGCCGCGATTGGCGCAGGCCTGACTGCGAACCAAATCATGGAGCTCGCCGGAATTTTTGGCTGGGATATCGACTTTGCTCAAGACATTCGTGAACGCGACAGCTTTCGCGTGCTTTATCAAGAACAGGTTGTGGAGGGCGAAGTCATCGGTCGTGGCCGAATTATTGCAGCCATTTTCCACAACCAAGGCGATACCTTCACCGCTATCTATGATGACAAAACAGGCAACTATTACGACGAGAACGGGCGAGCAATGAAGAAAGCGTTCTTGCGGGCACCTATCGATTTCCGACGCGTAAGCTCTAACTTCAATCCTCGTCGACTACATCCCGTCACCGGACAAGTCAAAGCGCACCGAGGTACCGATTACGTTGCGCCCGTCGGCACACCAATTTGGGCAGCAGGCGATGGTGTCGTACAACAAGCAGGGTACAACCAATTTAACGGCAACTATGTGTTTATCCGCCACAGCAACACTTATCTGACGAAGTATTTGCATCTACAAAAGAAATTAGTCAAAACCGGACAACGAGTCAAACAAGGTCAAAGTATTGGTACTCTAGGCGGGACAGGCCGTGTAACGGGCCCTCACTTGCATTATGAATTCTTGGTTAACGGGGTTCATAAAAACCCCAGAACGGTCAGCTTACCTCAAGCTCAATCGTTGAGCGGACAAGCAAAAGAGACCTTCATCGCCAATTCTAAACTGCGTCTCGATAAATTAGAGCGCTACAGTAAGTTACTGGCAATGAACTAACCCACTTAAAAACAAAAGAGAGGCAAGGTTTGCCTCTCTTTTGCTTAATAGAAGTTGGAGATTACAGACCGACGACTTTTCCAGATTCAGAGTTCGCTGCTGGTGGAATATCAGTATGAACGTCCTCAACTACCTCATCCTCCGCAACGTTTTCTTCTTTCATCACTCGGTGCTCTCGCCCCAACATCAGCATACAGGGTGTCAGTACTAACGTTAGTACCGTAGCAAAAGCAAGCCCCCCCGCGACAGCAGTGGCTAACTGAGACCACCATTGGGTGCTTGGCGCGCCAAACTCAATCTTTTGATTAATCAAATCGATATTCATTTCAAGCACCATCGGCAACAAGCCAAGTATGGTCGTCACCGTAGTGAGCATCACCGGCCTTAAACGCTGAACCCCTGTGCGCAAGATCGCTTCTTCCTTATCTAAACCTCTCTGGCGTAACTGGTTATAGGTATCAATCAACACAATATTATTGTTCACCACGATACCCGCCAAGGCAATAACCCCAATCCCCGACATAATGACGCCAAACGGTTTTTGGAAAATCAACAGCCCAGCAAAAACCCCAACCGTGGAAAAGAGTACAGCACTGAGGATCAAAAACGCTTGATAGAAACTATTAAACTGAGTGATCAAGATAAGTGCCATTACGGCCAACGCGATCATAAAGGCATTTTGCAAGAAGGCTGAAGAGTGTTCTTGCTCTTCATTTTGCCCTCGAATCCGAAACTCTACCCCCTCTGGTAGACCAAGCTGACTGAGCGCTTGCTCAATCTTTGGCAGTTCAAGCGCTAAGTTGTAACCTTCTACCATATCCGCCATTACATTGATTACTCGTTGACCATCAATGCGCTTGATGGTGTCCTGCTTCGGCTCTGGCTTAATTTGAGCAAAATTGGTAATTGGAACCAGACCTGCTTGAGTTTTCACTCTAAGCTGATCAAAGCGTCCAATATCGCGTTTTTCCTCTGGATAGCGAACCAAAATGTCCACTTCCTCATTGGCGTCATCCGGTAAGTAATCACCAATTTTCAAACCATTAGTGACAAATTGGACGGTGTTACCAACTAAAGTAGCATCAGCAGCAAAACGCGATGCGTCATCTCGGCGGATATCTATTTGCCAATCGATCCCTTCCTTGCTGGAACTATCACTCAAGTTGGTCAGAGCTGGGTTGTTATCTGCCCAATGCCTAACGAGCTTCGCGGCATCATCCAATAATTCTGGTTTTCGAGAAGACATTTCGATGACAAGGTCATGCTCAACAGGTGGCCCTGCATCGGGAAATTTATATTCGATCTCAACCCCAGAGAACGTGGATGTAGTTTGTTTTAACTCATCAATAATCTCTTTGACTTTACGACGGTATTGCCAGTCTACTGGTGTAATTTGTATCTGGCCAATTTCGTCATCGCCACCGGTTCGGGTGTAGACGCTTTCAAACTCATCATGACCAAGCATCACTTGTTCGATATCACGCATCACGATGTCTTTCTCAAAAATCGACAGATCACCATAAGAGCGGACTTTCACAGTAAAGAAAGGCGGATCCACTTCGGGGAAAAACTCAGCACCTAATCCAGCCTTGTTGTAGGCAAAACCTACACCACCCGCCATTAAAATCGCGCTAAGGAGAATTTTAAGGGGGTGTCGCACAGCGATAGCCAAGGTTTGATAGTAAAGCTTGGTAATACCCGTCGCTTTATCAAACTCACCATTGTGCAGTGCCACCATTCGTCGCTGATTTTCACGCGAGACATTCTGTGGCCTACCAATAAGCCCGCCAAGCACAGGCACAAAAAGCAAGGCCATGATCAACGAGGCCGCCAAGGTTGCGATAAGTGTTAGCGGCAAATACTTCATGAATTCGCCTGTAATATCTGGCCAGAAAAGCAGTGGTGCAAACGCAGCTAACGTCGTGGCTGTTGATGCGGTAATTGGCCATGCCATTCGCTTAGCCGCATCTCGGTAGGCTTCTTTGCGCTCAACGCCTTCCTGCATTCGTCTATCGGCGAACTCTGTCACGACGATTGCACCATCCACCAGCATGCCTACCGCCATGATCAGGGAAAACAGCACCACGATATTCACGGTTAAGCCGAACACAGCTAACACCAATAATCCCGTTAGGAATGACCCAGGAATCGAAATGCCGACCAACAGTGCGGTTCTTACCCCTAAGATGGCGATAATAACAATCACCACCAAAATAATTGCCGATAAGATATTGTTTTGCAGATCGTTGAGCATCAACTCAACGTCTTCCGATTGATCCCAAGTGTACTTCACCAATAAGTTATCTGGCCATTCTGCGCGTTTTTGTCCTTCTTCAATCACGCGTTTAACCAGTTCCACCGTTTCAATGATGTTCTCACCCGCGCGTTTTTTCACATCTAATACGACTGCTGGCTTGCCATCTAGCCGAGCGAAAGACTCTGGATCGCGAAACGCACGACGCACCGTCGCCACATCGGCAAACGTAATGACTTGCTTGCCATCCACTTTGATTGGTAGTTCTAAGACATCCTTTAATGAATCAAACACCGAAGGGACTTTAACCGAGAAACGGCCATAACCAGTGTCAACAAAACCCGCCGCGACCACTCGGTTGTTTAACGCGATCAGGTTGTATATGTCACCTTGATCGAGACCATAACTTTCCATCAATAAGGGATCGACGATGATCTCAACGATGTCTTCGCGATCACCAGCAATCTCAACCTCAAGGACTTGGCGATAACTCTCTAACTTATCACGTAACTGGCGAGCAATTTGAACAATGGTGCGCTCTGGTAGAGTGCCATAAAGCACCACTGACAGTACCGGCTCTTCCGAAGCCAAAGTAACTTCATTAACGGTAGGCTCATCACTGTCGGCAGGCAATTTGGGCTTGGCTAAATCTACGGCGTCGCGTACATCCGCCATCGCTTTGGCAAGATCCACCCCAACCGTAAACTCCAACATGACCGAAGCGTGCCCCTCCGCTGCAGTTGAAGTCATCTCTTTAACCCCCTCAATTGAACGAAGCTCTTGTTCAATTGGGCGCACGAGCAAGCGTTCAGCATCTGCAGGTGAAATGCCTTGATGACCTACCGATACATAAATAATGGGAATGGTAATATCAGGGCTCGATTCCTTCGGAATGGTCATATAGGTGACGACCCCTGCCAATAAAATCATTACTAACAGCGTCATCATGGTACGTGAGCGAGAAAGAACCGCATCTATGACAGATAACATGGCTTTCTCCTTAATCGTTCACGATGTCTGTGTTTAGCTGCGCATTGACCAGATCACCATCTCGGACAAAGCCTTGTCCTAACACAATGATATCTGCACGTTCTCCTAAACCAGAGAGCCATACACCATCTTGTTCTGCCTTAACCAGCTGGATGGGAACAAAACGTACGTAACTGTTTTTTACTGTTTTCACACCTAAGTTACCGCTTTCATCCAGTGCTAGCATCGCGGGGGTGACTTTGATGGCCGAAGTTTCGTCTAAGGTCAATTGCACCTCAGCGCTCACTCCCGCTGGGATGCGGTGTTGGCTATTATCCACCTCAATTTCGATCGGGAAAGTATTGGTGGTTTGGGAGGAAACTTGTCCGACGTATCGAATACTACCGTTGAGGAGTTGCCCGCCAATCAAACGAATTTGAGCCGTTTGATTCGCTTGAAGATATTGAACGTGACGCTCACTGACATCCGCTTCAATCAGTAACTTCTGTAAGTCAATCACCGTTGCTACAGGATCACCAATCCCCACGAAATCACCCACTTCGACAAATCGGCTGTCCAAAATGCCGTCAAAAGGAGCTCTAACTTCGGTATTACTTAGCTCAGTTTCCACATTACTCAAGTTCGCTTTGGCATCAACGAGTGCGGCTTCTGCGGTTGCAAAGGCGACTTCTCCCTGCAAGCCTCGACTCTTTAAAGATTGAGCGGCCTTGAACTCTTTTTGTTTCACTTCGAGCATAGCTTTGGCTCGTTGTAAACGATAGTCCAAATCACGCTTATCGATTAGTGCTATCACCTGCCCTTTGCGAACAAACTGGCCTTTATCGACTTCTAAACGAATAATTTTGCCCGCAATTTCAGCGCCTAAACGAGCTTGGCGGTTGGGAGCCGTGCGACCATAAAGCTCCAAGCTTCGGGAAGTCGGCTTTGCATCAAACGTTTGAGTAACAACGCTTGCTAGAGGGATGTCTTGTGACGCTTTGTCTGGGGCTGACTCTTGAGCGTTTGTCCCACCAACGCTTAACCAAATAGCCAAAATAACGATAATAGCAACTGACACTAACCACGGGCGTTGAATGAACTGACGCCCCTGTTGTTTTATAGACATAGTAAGTCCTTTTTGATTTTTATGCTCAGCAAGATAGAATCTGGAGCAAGCCTAACATGACATCCTAATACGTTAGGCTGAGGTGATTGGATTAATACCCAATCACCTTTAAGATCAGCGTTAAACTGACATTACACGCTAAACGATGCACCACAACCGCAGGTTGTCGTCGCATTAGGGTTATCAATAAAAAAGCGCGAACCTTCTAACCCTTCAGTGTAATCAACCACACCACCAATCAAATACTGCAGACTCATTGGGTCAACGACCAAAGTCACACCACTATTTTCAATTGTGGTATCGCCTTCGTTAACACTCTCATCGAAAGTAAAGCCGTACTGGAAGCCACTGCAACCACCGCCAGTAATGTAAACACGCAATTTCAGCGCTGGATTTTCTTCTTCAGCAATCAACATTTTAACGCGCGCCGCTGCTGCATCAGAAAAAGATAATGGTAGATTCATATCGCTCACGACGACCTCTCTCACTCGTGTATTACTGCCAGAGGCTCTTTAAAATAAGAGCACACAGACAATGGTATTGTTTTAGCTTTCGCTCGATTATCCAATACCTGACCAAGACGTTCAAGTATTCACCACGTCATTGTCTACAATGATTTACCAAATACTCGTTATCTAAACAGATCATTTTTATAAAACCCGTGAATGAAGTCATAAACCGAAGCAAAATATTCCTAACTGCGGTTTAGAGCGTTACAATGCCCGCCACTTGGTCCGAGCAATCAGAAGAGGATAATCCCATGACCAAATCAGCCGAGCTGTATCAAAAAGCCCAGCAAACCATTCCTGGTGGCGTTAACTCTCCCGTTCGTGCGTTTAACGGCGTAGGCGGATCACCGATTTTCGTCGAAAGAGCCGACGGCGCTTTCATCTTTGATGCGGATGGCAAAGCTTACATCGATTATGTCGGTTCATGGGGTCCTATGATTCTTGGCCACAATCATGCGGTGATTCGTGAAGCGGTGATTGACGCAGCTCAACGTGGTTTGAGTTTCGGTGCGCCGACTGAAATGGAAATCAAAATGGCGGAACTGGTTTCTGAACTGGTTCCTTCTATGGAACAACTGCGTATGGTCAGTTCAGGCACAGAAGCAACCATGAGTGCGATTCGTCTCGCTCGTGGTTATACTGGGCGTGACAAAATCATGAAGTTCGAAGGTTGTTACCATGGACATGCAGACAGCTTGCTTGTCAAAGCTGGCTCAGGTGCACTAACTCTTGGCCAGCCTAGCTCTCCTGGTGTTCCTGCTGATTTTGCAAAACATACCCTAACCGCTACATTTAACGATCTCGATTCGGTACGAGAGCTGTTTGCAGCAAACAAAGGTGAAATTGCGTGTATCATCGTTGAGCCGGTTGCGGGCAACATGAACTGTATTCCTCCAGTGGCAGGCTTCCACGAGGGGCTGCGCGAAATCTGTGATCAAGAAGGCGCACTACTGATTTTTGACGAAGTGATGACCGGTTTCCGTGTTGCGCTTGGTGGTGCACAAGCTCACTACAACATCAAACCAGACTTGACCACGCTTGGTAAAGTCATTGGTGGGGGTATGCCTGTGGGCGCATTTGGTGGTCGTAAAGAAGTCATGCAATACATTGCTCCGACAGGTCCGGTTTACCAAGCAGGTACACTATCAGGTAATCCTGTAGCGATGGCAGCCGGCTACGCTTGTCTAACGTTGTTGCGTGAAGAAGGCAATGAAAAACGTCTTGCTGCAAAAACCAAACAACTAGCGGATGGTTTTAAGTCGCTGGCAGAAAAGCATGGTATTCCACTGGTTGTGAACCAAGTGGGCGGCATGTTTGGCTTCTTCTTTACAGAGCAAGAGCAGATCACTTGCTATGAAGATGTCACCAAGTGCGACATTGAGCGCTTTAAGCGTTTCTTCCACCTGATGATTGATCACGGTGTTTATTTGGCACCTTCCGCTTTCGAAGCCAGCTTTACGTCTTTGGCACATGGCAGCAAAGAAATCGAAGCCACACTTGAAGCCGCTGATCGCTGTTTTGCTATTTTGGTAGCAGAAAGCAAATAAGTGTATTTAGCATGAACAGAAGGGTCGCAGTGCGGCCCTTTTTATTGCCAGTAAAATGCGGTCAGAGCCGCAAGGAGCAACATGGTCAAAGTAAACCATGGCACTGTTCGGCAGCGCTTCTGAACAGAATGGTTTTGCTCTTGGCAACTTGTCTCATTATTACAACACCCCATATTCTTCCCATTGCATTGATAACCATTGAATTTAAGGTCATTATAACGACAAACTGCAACTAATTGGATTGCCACTGTGCCAGATAAACTAAAAATGAGTTCAAGCCACTGGGTCTTGATCGTCGCACTCTTAGCCGCAGGGATGGCTTGCTATCTTCTTGTCGAGCCGTACATCAACTCCATTATCATGGCTTTCATTATTTCGCTGTTGATGTTTCCCATTCACGACTGGTTTGAAAGCAAAATGCCTAAACACCGCAATGTCGCGTCTCTGCTCTCTTGCGTTGTGTTAACCTTTATTATTGTTGTGCCTCTATTGTTTGTCTTCGCAGCTATCGTACAGCAAGGGTCTGTTTTTTCTCAAAACACCTATCAATGGGTCACGCATGGTGGCATACAACAAGTTCTTGGCCATCCATGGATTGTTAAGGGCTTGAAGTTAGTGAATGAGTACTTACCCTTTGACAATATTGACGCCAAATCGATTGCTGAAAAAATTGGTCAACTCGCCACCTCATTTGGTTCAAACCTTGTCGCCATCAGCGCAAAAATACTCGGTGACGCAACCAACTTCCTGATGGATTTTTTCTTGATGCTGTTTGTGCTCTTTTTCTTATTGCGCGATCACGACAAAATCATCAGTGCCATTCGGCATATTCTTCCGCTCTCGCGCAGCCAAGAAGATAAGCTATTGAGCGAGATTGAAAATGTTTCTAAGTCTGCAGTAATGGGCTCTTTTCTCACCGCGATTGCACAAGGTATTGCTGGCGGTTTGGGGATGTGGCTCGCCGGTTTCCCAGGATTGTTCTGGGGCACCATGATGGGCTTTGCTTCCTTTATTCCCGTGGTCGGCACCGCGTTAATCTGGATTCCAGCGACCATCTACTTGTTCCTAACTGGCGAAACTGGATGGGCAATCTTCCTTACGATTTGGAGCATTGCGATTGTGGGCTCGATCGACAATTTACTCCGCCCGTTCTTAATGCAAGGTAGTGCTGGGATGAATACTCTGATGATTTTCTTTTCGTTATTGGGCGGTATTCAATTATTCGGACTCATAGGCTTAATCTATGGCCCATTGATCTTCGCCGTCACCATGGTGCTCTTTAATATTTACGAGGAAGAGTTCCAAGGCTTCCTGAATCGGCAGGATAATAGCTAACCCACACGCTACTTCACGTTGTGGGCAGAGTATGCGAGAATCTGCCCACTTTATTTCCAACCGATACCATCCCATGTCTGCCTATACTGCCCCAAGCCAAATTGCTGAGCGCCAACTTGATTACTTTCACGGAAAACACGTTCTTGTCGCGGGTGAAATCGAAGATTTGTTTCCTCTCTCGCTCAGCAAACACTGTGAATCAGTCACTCTCTTTACGTCAAACTACAGTTACTTTCGTCAAATTGAATCTAACACTAACGTGACCAGCTACTTTGGCAGTGAATTTGATTCAGAAACAAATGCAGACTTATTGCTGCTTTATTGGCCGAAAGCCAAAGCGGAAGCAGAATACTTATTGTCGATGTTGATGAGCAAGTTGGGCAAAGGATGCGAAATTGTGGTGGTTGGCGAGAACCGTTCTGGTATCAAAAGTATTGAAAAAATGTTCAACGCCTACGGCCCCGTGAACAAGTACGATTCTGCGCGGCGCTGCTCATTTTATTGGGGACAGTGTATCAACCAGCCTGCGCCATTTAAGCAATCTGATTGGTTCCGCAGTTACGAAATCACTATCAATGAGCAGACACTAAGTGTAAAAAGCCTTCCTGGTGTCTTTAGTCATGGTGAGTTTGATTTGGGCAGTAAACTACTGATTGAGAGTCTTCCATCGTTACAAGGGAAAGTGCTCGACTTTGGCTGTGGCGCAGGCGTTATCGGAGCCTATATGGCGAAGAATAATCCTTCGATTCAACTGGAAATGTGTGACATTAACGCTTACGCGTTAGCCTCTAGCCAAGCAACATTAAAGGCTAATCAATTACAAGGCCGTGTTTTTGCTTCTGACATATACTCCGATACAGCGGATGACTATCGCTTCATTGTCTCTAACCCACCGTTTCATAGTGGTCTAGAAACAAACTACAATGCTGCGGAAACACTGCTTGGCCAAGCACCTCAGCACTTAAATCATGTCGGCGAACTGATTATCGTGGCCAATAATTTCTTAAAGTACCCACCCATTATTGACAAAGCATTCAGTAATTGCGCGACTCTAAATAAGACCAATAAGTTCTCGATTTATCACGCAACGAAGTAGTTATTTAACCCAGCACAGCGCCTTGCTGTGCTGATTTTCAACACTCCATCGTCTCCTGTCGCGATTTTTGCGCCACTCTCCACGAATTAGTGACAACTTACTTGTCAAAGTAAAAAAACTCGTTAATTTCGTTAAATTTGAATCCTTTTGCTCTTATTTTGCCAACACACTTAAGAGTAACTGAGCAGCATTGTGCATTCACGACTTCGATTCGAGTCCTTCTTCATTAACATTAACGAAATCGTATGTTTAAGTTTTATCGCAAACAGAAGTTTAAACGTCTTCAAAGTACGCTGATGACTGCGTTTTTGGTGTTGAGCCTTACACCACTAACCATCACTGCCATTTTCTTTTTGCAATCACACAGTAAAGATCTACAAGAGCAAAGTACCTCTCACTTGCTGTCCGTTCGCGACACCAAACAGCAGCAAATTCTAGACTACTTCCAAGCTCAAGAGACCGAAGTAATGGGTTTTGTACGTTCTGAACTGGCTTATGCCAGTGGTGGACGTTTTTATGGTTTGGTCAATGCCTTTAAGAGCTTGGGCATCGACATAGAGCAAGCTCGAGATAATGCGCAGCAACGCTATATCCAAGGCTCGGGTGACCAAATAAAGACATCTATTTTGCCTGAATCGAGCTCTTATGTGGGCAGCGAACGTTACCGCCTGCTCCATAAGCGTTACCATTGGGCCTACTTAGAACTGCTTAAGCGTTCCGACTTCGATGACATCCTCTTAGTAGACTTAGATGGTAATGTCACTTACTCAATCTACAAACATGAAAACTTTGGAACAAACCTCAATACAGGTCCATTCAAAGACAGTATGTTGGGACAAAGTTTCCGTTTACTTGCAGCCGATGTCTCCGAGAAAAGGAAACAAAATGAAGACTACACCCCTGTCTACATTTCGGATTTCTCAATAGAAGATGGCAAATCAGTCGCTTGGCTTGGCGCTCCTATAATTCAACAAGGGCATCTTCATAGCTACGCGATGTTCCGGCTACCAAACAATGGAATCACCAAGTTAATTGCCGACATTAACAAAGATGCCGCAATGCATACGCTACTCGTAGGAAGCGATCATCTTCCTAGGACAATGACAACAAAAGCCATCGACATCGAGAGCAGTATTGAGGTCGTCAATAAAGCACTTGAAGGGCTGACCGACGTTGGCACCTATACCAATACCACTGGAGAAGCGACCATCGCTGCGTATGCACCTATTGCGTTGAAAACGCAGACTTGGGCGCTCGTTGTTCAACTTCCAGAAAAAGAAGCGTTTGCTCGAATCCATCAGTTAGAGAAGCTGTTTGTCATCGCGATGCTGATTGCGATCGTATTGGTGTTTATCTCCTCTCACTATCTGTCTAATTTCATCACGTCACCTCTTCTTAAACTTACTTGGGCTGCTGAACGAGTTTCTGCGGGCGATCTCGACGAGAGCATGATCAACACCGAACGAAAAGATGAAATAGGACGATTAGCGGTCAGCTTTGAAAGAATGCAACGCAGCATCAGAGACAAAATTCAACTAATTAAAACTCAAAACGCCGAACTCGAGAGAAACCTGCAACTGATTCAAAAGCAAAACGAAGAGTTGCAACTTGCCGACAAACTAAAAGATGAGTTCCTAGCCACCACATCTCACGAGTTGCGTACGCCGCTGCATGGCATGATTGGTATTGCAGAAACCTTGATCTCTGGAGCTAATGGGCCTCTCCCTTCCAATCAAAAATATCAGCTGGATATTATTATCAAAAGTGGTCAACGCCTTGCGACACTGGTCGACGATTTACTTGATTATCATAAGATGCGTTACGGCAGCTTGGATATTCAAAAATCCGCCGTTAATCTTTCGAGTGCCACGAAACTCGTCTTGGAGCTATCCAACCACTTATTAGGCAACAAGACCCTTCGCATCATCAACCAAGTCTCTAACGATGTACCGTCTGTTTCCGCTGATCCACAGCGTTTAGAGCAGGTGCTGTACAACTTAATAGGCAACGCTATCAAATATACAACGGAAGGAAAAATCGTCATCTCAGCAAATTTGGTTGATGACAAAGTGCGAGTCCAAGTAGTTGATACTGGGCAAGGCATTCCAGCCGAACAACTGGAGCACATCTTTGAGCCATTAATTCAAGCTGGGCAAGATTCCGGCCGATACCGCCAAGGCGCGGGCTTGGGACTTTCTATTAGCCGACAATTAATTGAGTTGATGGGTGGTTCATTGTACGTGAGCAGCCAACCGATGGTAGGCACCACCTTCAGTTTTACCCTTCCACTGGCAACAAACGAAGAGGTTAACGCCGCTGAAGGAATGCTTCATCAGAATCACTTCCAAGCGCCAGAAAATAGTGAACTGGTTCACTTAGATAACTCTTCTTTACCTGAGAATCCAAATGGCGCATTGCTCGTTGTTGCTGATGACGAACCCGTCAACCTGAGAGTACTCGAAAGCTTCCTTAGAATCGAAGGTTACCGAGTTAAAACGGCCTCTGATGGCCCCGAAACTCTTGACCTAATCAGTCAAGAAAAACCGGCATTATTACTACTCGATATCATGATGCCTGGCATGAGTGGCTATCAAGTATGTCATCAACTGAGACAACACTACGATATCGCAGAGTTGCCAATCATCATGCTCACTGCGTTGAGTCAGAGTGAAGACAGAGTACGAGGATTTGAAGCGGGCGCGAACGACTATCTGACCAAGCCATTTAACAAACAAGAGCTTGCCGCTCGAATCAAAGCGCACTTAATGGCGAGTAAGGCGGAAGAAAGACGATTGGAAAACAATCGATTAGAAGCCGAGCTTCATCAACGAGCGATGGTAGAAGCCAGTTTGCTTGAAACTCAGGGGAGACTGTTAGAACAGTTAGAGTCAGCACCAGAAGCCATCATCTGTATCCGTGAAGATAAGCGTATTCGTTTTGCCAACGACGCCGCATGCAAGCTATTCAAGCGTAGTTTGGAGCAGTTGAAACGTTCAAGTGCCGAAGAGCTTATTGCGCCGAAATACCTAACCGTTAAACAACAGCACTATTGTGGCAACATTGATATCTACGTTGATGATGTAAGGCAACATATTGAAACCGATATTTTGAAACTGCCTGAAGGTTCAGGGCTTGACGCTATGTTTATCTTTAACGTAGGTGGAGGAGCAACCGCTTCACGCGTACACAACCTTGAGACAGCGGTGGAAGTGCTATCCAGTTATGCTTTCGATGGTGATAAAGAGCGCCTACAAAGTCTAAAAGAGCTTGGTGGTGAGTTTACACGCCTCGCGGATAAAGCTTTAGGTACAAACAAGAATAAGCAAGAGCTAATGAGGGAAGTATTGGTCGACCTCATGACACACGCTCTTGACTATTGGGAGTCTGTAACAGGTGAGGATAAGTTTTCTTTTGCTGAGCAAAGTGGCCTATGGCGAGTATACCTAGACAGAAGCACATTACAAACACGTACTTTGGACAAGTACATGCGTATTGAAACTCTGCCCAAAACCCCTCGCTGGCGCACGGTGTTAAGCTCAATTGACTATATTTTGGATCATTGTAAAGAGCAAAGCCCGGAGCGAACTTATATTGAAATGCAAAAAGACAAACTTCAACGTCTACTAACAAGCTAATGTGACAGTACGTTGCTCCCACTTTCAACGCCCAAATCGAGTGATTTGGGCTTTTTTTATCGCTTTGAAACGAACACACACAACGTTACTTCTTATTGGTACGGTAACGTGCCACACATGACCGAATCATCGCTGCCACAAGCGTTCTTTAATTAGCGTAGCCATGGCGTTTATCGCGTTAGACAACCAGTGCGTCCAGCCGGTATTCCCTTCTTATTTCATCTATATTCGTCTAGAAAGAACGATGATAGAAGCCCAGAGATTGCTGCAAAACAACTTTCTTTCCCGTGTAAAAAAACCACATTTGATAGGCCATCAAATTGTCGTTATTCATCAATCCAAGCTTTAATCATAAGTAAATTGTGGACTTTTGAACCATATTGCGAGATCTATCACAACAGAACGGCAGATTAAATTTCGGCTAAAAAATTAACGTAAATCTGACATGTGAGCGGGATCCTGATTTATCAAAAATGCGATGGTAACCTTAATATCATTAACGCAAGGAGTTAGTAACCACTAACACTAACTCAGCAAAAACACCCAGTATGCGACACACATCAATGTCCATTTTTTGCTCAAAAAACCAACTCAGATAAAAAAAATGCCGTTTATAACGGAGTTTTAAGTAGTTTTAACGTTTTTAACGAGAATGCCATTTGATTATTTTCTCGCTAACGTGTTTTCTTAGCCTTGCCTAAGGCCTACAGGCCACTTTGGTAACGAGTATCAGAGGTAGGTCTTGGAGAGTGTTTATCAATTGATGACATTCCAAACATTGTGAAATGAAAGCAAAATAGTAAGGAACAGCTATGCTTGCCAATATTAAAAAAACAGCTCTAGCTACTGCAGTAATCGCTGCAGCTGCGACCAGCATTTCAGCACCAGCAGCAGCTCGCAGTGAGTTGACTGTAGTACCAAACTTTTACCCTACATTCGTCAAAAACTTTAACCCGTACTTGGCGACAAACCTTGCAACAACAACAGACTTCATTTACGAGCCACTTGTTGTTTTCAATGAGATGCACGGTAACACACCAGTAATGCGTCTTGCTGAAGACTTCCGCATGTCTGACGACCTAATGAGCGTAACTTTTGACATCCGTAAAGGTGTTAAATGGTCTGACGGTCAAGCGTTTACAGCGGATGACGTTGTTTTCACTTACTCAATGCTTAAGAACAAGCCTGAGCTTGATCAACGTGGTATCAACAAGTGGGTAACAAGCGTTGAGAAACTGAATGACTACCAAGTTCGTTTCCGTCTAGCTGAAGCTAACTCAAACGTACCATACGAGATCTCAGTTGTTCCTATCGTTGCTGAGCACGTATGGAAAGATGTGAAAGATCCAGCGTCTTTCACTAACGAAAATCCTGTAGGTACTGGTCCATTTACAGTTATCGACACCTTCACTCCTCAGCTATACATTCAGTGTCGTAACCCGAACTACTGGGATGCTGCGAACCTAGAAGTAGACTGTCTACGTGTACCTCAGATCGCAAACAACGACCAACTTTTGGGTAAAATCGTTAACTCTGAACTAGATTGGACTTCTTCGTTCATTCCAGACATCGACCGTACTTACGCAGCAGCAAGTCCTAACCACCACTACTGGTACCCAGCAGCTGGTACTCAAGCGTTTGTTGTGAACTTTAAGAACCCAGATGCAGCGAAAAATGAAGCGTTGACTAACGTTGACTTCCGTCGTGCATTCTCAATGGCTCTTGACCGTCAAACTATCATCGACATCGCATTCTACGGTGGCGGTACAGTAAATGACTTCGCATCTGGCCTTGGCTATGCATTCGAAGCGTGGTCTGACGAAAAGACTCACAACAAGTACAAAGGCTACAACACTTACAACGTTGAAGGCGCGAAGAAACTTCTAGCGAAAGCTGGCTTTAAAGATGTGAACAAAGACGGTTTCGTTGACACCCCATCTGGTAAGTCATTTGAGCTACTCATCCAATCTCCAAACGGTTGGACTGACTTCAACAACACAGTTCAACTAGCAGTTGAGCAGCTTGCTGAAGTAGGCATCAAAGCTCGTGCGCGTACTCCTGAGTTCGCAGTGTACAACCAAGCAATGCTTGAAGGCACTTACGACGTTGCGTACACCAACTACTTCCACGGTGCGGATCCACACCTATACTGGAACAGTGCATACAACTCAGCACTGCAGGAAGGTGACGGTATGCCACGTTTTGCAATGCACTTCTACAAAAATGAAAAACTGGACAACCTACTTGACAGCTTCTACAAGACTGCTGACAAGAAAGAGCAGCTAGCTATCGCTCACGGTATCCAGCAAATCATCGCTGCGGATCAAGTGACTATCCCTGTCATGTCTGGTGCTTACATGTACCAATACAACACCACTCGCTTCACTGGTTGGTGGACAGAAGAAAATCCGAAGGGCCGTCCAAACATTTGGGCTGGCATCCCAGAGCGTCTACTACACGTACTGGACCTAAAACCAGTTAAATAAGTAGAAGTTCATCTCCCGCGGCGCGCATCCCGTGCGCCGCTATAAAATCCCTCTCAGACCTAGTTTGTTTATGGCGCCAGTCGTCAGGGGATTTTTCGCTCTGAATTTGGTCACGAGCGACCTGAAACCAGAAACAGGGAAAAAGTCTGGGTGAGTAAGGTGTGAGTTATGGGTTATTTTTTAAGACGTTTGTCGTTCTATATGATTGCGCTGCTAGTCGCGGCAACATTAAACTTTATTATTCCTCGAGCAATGCCTGGTGACCCTGTTACCATGATGTTCGCTAATGCAACCACGCAAGTGACACCTGAGCGTATTGAGGCGATGAAGAAGCTACTTGGCTTCGTGGATGGTCCTCTCTATATTCAGTATTTCACTTATATCAAGAGTATTCTTAGCTGGGAACTTGGTACTTCTATCAAATTCTACCCACTGAGTGTGAATGACCTACTAGGCAGCGCATTTGGTTGGTCTCTATTCCTAGCAGGAACTGCGGTAATTCTTTCATTCTCAATAGGCTCTATTCTCGGTATTTTCGCAGCATGGCGTCGTGGTAGTAAGTACGATGCATTCATCACTCCAGGTATGTTGATTATTCAAGCTGTACCTCAGGTGGTTATCGCAATGCTCGCGCTATTTATCTTTGCAATCGGCCTTGGTTGGTTCCCGACAGGCTATGCATACACGCCAGGAACTCTGCCAGATTGGACTAGCTGGGACTACTATAAAGACGTCGCTTACCACGCCATACTACCTCTTTTCTGTGCTTCTATCGTTCAGATCGGTGGCTTCTTGGTCAACATGCGTAACAACATGATCAACCTGCTAGCAGAAGACTACATCACGATGGCAAAAGGTAAAGGCTTGAGCGAAAACCGCGTGGTGTTTAACTACGCTGCGCGTAACGCACTATTACCTAGTGTAACAGCCCTATCCATGTCACTCGGTATGGCCATCGGTGGTCAACTGATTGTTGAAATCATCTTCAACTACCCTGGTTTGGGTAAAGTCCTGCTTGATGCAATCAACGCACGTGACTACCAAGTACTACAAGGCCAATTGTTAATCATGACTCTGTTTATGCTGTCATTTAACCTAATTGCCGACATGCTGTATGTCGTACTCGATCCTCGCCTACGCAAGGGAGGCAAATAATCATGAACAATTTATTTAAGCTGATTCTTGGCAACGCTATCGCACGTGTAGGTCTGGTCATCGTTAGCCTATTCATTTTTATGGCTGTGGCTGCGCCACTGATCACCAAACATGCACCAGATAAGCGCACGGGTAATCCTCATGAATATCCTAGCTTCGTAGTAAAAGCAGCGAAAGCAGACCCAAATGGTTGGATTGCGACCAACTTAGCGGATGACCGCCGTACTTTGATGCTTTCCAAGAAAGCGGATCACATATTAGGTACATCACGCATGGGCCGTGACGTGTGGTCACAGCTTGCCTACGGCGCACGAGTTTCACTCGCTGTTGGCTTCGGTGCTGGTATCACCGTGTGTTTCTTAGCAACCGTGATTGGCATCTCAGCAGGCTACTTCGGGGGGCGTGTTGATGACATCCTCACCGCAGCGATGAACATCATGCTGGTTATTCCACAATACCCACTGCTATTTGTTCTCGCAGCCTTCATCGGTGAAGCAGGACCAATGACCATCGCCATTATCATCGGCTGTACCTCCTGGGCTTGGGGTGCGAGGGTTGTGCGCTCACAAACGCTTGCCCTACGCGAAAAAGAGTTCGTGAAAGCTGCTGAAGTGCTAGGTGAATCGTCGTTCCGTATTATCTTTGTTGAAATTTTGCCAAACCTTGTACCTATCGTTGGTGCGAGCTTCATCGGCTCGGTAATGTACGCCATCACTATGGAATCGATCATTTCGTTCCTTGGTCTGGGCGATCCAAACACCATCAGTTGGGGCATCATGCTCTACAACGTGCAAACCTCATCTTCAATGTTGATTGGGGCGTGGTGGGAACTTATTGCGCCATGTATTGCCTTGACTCTACTGGTTACTGGTCTAGCTCTATTGAACTTTGCCGTAGACGAAATTGCTAACCCACAACTTCGTTCTCACAAAGGAATGAAGCGCTGGATGAAACTTGCTAAGCAAGACAAGAAAGAACGTGAGCCTGAACTGGCACCGCAAAATGCACTTTGGAGCGGAGATAAATAATCATGACCGAACCACTTATTTCAATCCGCAACCTTTGCGTTGACTACATCACAGACGCGGGCGATGTCCGCGCTTGTAACAACGTTAGCTTTGATATTGCACCAGGCGAAGTCTTTGGCCTAGCAGGTGAATCAGGCTGTGGTAAATCAACTGTTGCATTTTCGCTGATGCGCCTACATAAGCCGCCCGCGTTTATCACTGGTGGAGAAGTGATCTTCAATGGTGAGAACATTCTGCAGTACAGCGATGAGCGCATGCAGGCATTCCGCTGGAGCGAAATGTCGATGGTTTTCCAGAGCGCGATGAACGCACTCAACCCAGTACTGACGATGGAAGATCAGTTTTGTGATGTGATTATGCGTCACACCAACATGACACGTGAACAGGCAAAACGCCGTGCAGAAGGTCTACTGGAGATTGTTGATATTCACCCAAGCCGTCTTCATGACTATCCTCACCAGTTCTCTGGTGGCATGCGTCAGCGTCTGGTGATTGCAATCGCACTGGCATTGAATCCAAAAATGATCATTATGGATGAGCCCACAACCGCTCTAGACGTGGTAGTACAGCGCGAAATATTGCAAAAAATCTACGCACTGAAAGAAGAGTTTGGTTTTTCGATCCTGTTCATCACCCATGACTTGTCTCTAATGGTCGAATTCTCAGACCGCATTGGCATCATGTATTCTGGTGAGTTGATTGAAGTCGCTCCCGCTAAACAAATTTTGGAAAGTCCTTACCACCCTTACACCAAAGGTTTGGGTAGCTCTTTCCCTCCGTTAACTGGTCCAAAAACCAAGTTAACTGGCATCCCTGGGAACCCTCTTAACCTACTAGAGGTTCCTCAAGGTTGTCGTTTCCAGGCCCGTTGTGAACGAGTGCATGACACCTGTACCAAAGTCGCTACTAGCTTAAGACAAATCGAGCCAGGCCGTTTCTCGAACTGCCACCTCTATGGCGAAACGATTGCTCAAACCAAGCAGTAACACAACGAAATAAGCAGTAAGAAGACTGGAGACAATTATGAGCAAAGAATATGGCGAGCTGCTGATTGAAGGTAAAAACGTCGTCAAAGACTTTCCCTTAAATAGTAATGCTCTAAAGCAAACCAAGATGCGCGCACTCAACGACGTATCGTTCAAAATGTACAAGGCACGTGGTCTGTCTGTCGTGGGTGAATCGGGTTCAGGTAAATCCACCACAGCAAAAATGATCGCGAAAATGTACGCCCCCAGTGCAGGTGTTATCGAGTACAAGGGACGTGATATTCAGGAGATCACCTCAAGAAAAGATCTCATGAGCTATCGCGAAGGGATCCAGATGGTTTGGCAAGACCCATTCGGTTCACTGAACCCAACACACAATATCTTTCACCACATTGCTCGTCCGCTGTTGATCCATAAGAAGGTCGATCCGAGCAACAAGAAAGAGTTGGAAGAACGTGTGTATGACCTGCTTGAGCAAGTGGGCTTGATTCCACCGAAAGCCACTGCAGAAAAGTTTCCTCATCAGCTTTCTGGTGGTCAGCGTCAGCGTGTCAACTTGGCGCGTAACATTGCCGTCGGCGCAGAAGTGGTGCTTGCCGATGAGCCGACTTCAATGCTGGATGTATCGATTCGCGCTGGCGTCCTTAACTTGATGGAAGAGATGAAATTTGAAAAGCAAATGTCTCTTTTATACATCACGCACGACATCGCGACAGCGCGTTACATCGCTGAAGATCTGGCGGTTATGTATGTCGGACACATGGTGGAATGGGGGGATACTGACGAAATCATCCACGATCCTCAGCACCCATACACTCAGCTGCTTGTTTCTGCAGTGCCGGATCCATCAAAGTCGATTCACACCAAGTTAAAAGGCAACAAAGGTGAGATCCCGTTGTGGACACCTGAATCGGTCGGTTGTCCTTTTGCAGGTCGCTGTGAACACGCAACTGAGAAGTGTCGTGAGAAGCTACCTGAGGTTACTCAGCTATCTGAAAACCACTTTGTACGTTGTTACTTGTTCGAAAACTAAACCACTCTGAGCCAAGGCGTTGCCTTGGCTCAAACTGTTGCTACCCTTGATTTTGCTATTTGTCGGAGATTTTTAATGCTGCTACTCACCAACCACCTAGGCTATGAATTGAATGGACCCAAGCATGCCGTCATTCAAAGTAATAAGTCGCGCTTGTCGTCTTATACTGCCTTATTGGTCTGTGCGAATGGTCATCAGACCGTGGCATCATTAGAAATTGAGAAAGTGGGCAAAGTTGCTAACTGGCATCAAGGCCATTTTTATACCATTAACTTTTCAGACTTTCAGCAAAGCGGTGAGTTCTACATTCGCTTCGATAACCATCGTTCTGCCAATTTTACGGTGGGCGAATCCCTACTCATGCAACGCACTTTTTCTGATGTGTTGCATTACTTTAAGTCGCAACGTTGCGGGGGGATATTTGATCGTCAAGACCACGCAATTCCACTACTAGACAGTGATAAAACCGCTGATGTGCACGGTGGTTGGTACGATGCCTCTGGCGACGTGAGCAAGTATCTGAGCCATCTTTCTTACGCAAACTACCTTAATCCACAACAAACCCCAATGGTGGTTTGGAACATGTTGAAAGGGTTAGAGCTACTGGGCGGCCACTCTACCCTAGCTGCATTTAGCCAAGTACGTCTGAAAGAAGAAGCCCTGCACGGTGCGGACTTCTTAGTTCGCATGCAAGATAGTCAAGGCTTCTTCTATACCACAGTTTTTGACAAGTGGAGTAAGGACATTAAACAACGTGAGATCTGTTCTTATGAAACCCAGAAGGGTCACAAATTGGCGGATTACCAAGCAGGCTTTCGTCAAGGCGGCGGTGTCAGCATCGCAGCCCTAGCCGCCGCCTCGCGTCTCGATGTGCACGGTGAATTTGACCAACAGAAATACCTCAATGCAGCAGAGAATGGTTACTGGCATCTCAAAGAGTACAACTCTCAGTACCTTAACGATGGACAAGAAAATATCATCGACGAGTATTGCGCTCTGCTTGCGGTTGTTGAACTTTTCCGCGCAACGCAAGAACCACGCTATCTCACAGAAAGCCGCATTTGGGCATCACGCCTCTCTGCTCGACAGCAAAGTGATGAACGGTTCACTCATTATTGGTCAGCCAATCAGGATGGTTCTCGCCCTTATTTCCACGCCGCCGAAGCCGGACTTCCGGTGATTGCCCTGTGTGAATATCTGGCGATCGAACACGACTATTCTGAACATGAAAAAATTACGCAGATCGTTCGCCAAGCATGTCAGTTTGAGTTGAGTATCACCCACAAAGTCAACAATCCGTTCAGCTACCCAAGACAGTACGTTAAAGGAGTTAACGAGAAGAAACGCGATGCGTTTTTTGTCGCACAGAACAATGAATCGGGCTATTGGTGGCAAGGTGAGAATGCTCGTTTAGCCTCTATCGCCACCATGGGCTACTTAGTCCAACCTCACCTTGATGATGAGACACTAAAAGCGGATATGGCAGAACTTGCTCAACGAGCATTGGACTGGATTTTAGGCCTTAACCCCTATGACATGTGCATGCTTGATGGTCACGGTAGAAACAATCCTGATTACCTCCCGCACCTTGGTTTCTATAACGCTAAGGGCGGCGTCTGTAACGGAATTACTTCTGGTTTTGATGATGAAAATGACATTGCTTTCAATCCAGAGAAACAAAAAGACGATTTACTACAAAACTGGCGCTGGGGAGAGCAGTGGATTCCACACGGTGCATGGTATCTCCTAGCAGTAATGAGCCAGACAAAACACCATTCAGCTGGGCTAGGAAACTAATATGACTAATTTTTATGTGGGGATAGATGGTGGCGGCACCTCATGCCGCGCTCGAATTCGCGATGCAGAAGGAAATTTTGTGGGCGAAGCGAAAAGTGGCAGTGCCAACATTATGCTGGGCGCTTCTGTGGCGATGGAATCGATTCTCTCCGCTATTCAGGAAGCAGCAGCACAAGGCGGCTTATCAGCACAAGATTTTTCTCGCATGCATGTTGGATTGGCATTGGCGGGGGCAGAACATAAAGCCTCTTGGCAGAGTTTTATGCAGCAATCGCATCCCTTTGCCAGCATGACTCTCAACACCGATGCCTATGGCGCCTGTATTGGCGCACATAATGGCCAAGACGGCGCCATCATGATTGCAGGTACGGGCTCTTGTGGCATCTATTTACAAGGCACTACTCAACATGTGGTGGGTGGTCGTGAATTTCCAATTTCCGATCAGGGTGGTGGTGCAGTCATGGGCCTTCGTCTTATTCAACAAGTACTCCTAGCTCAAGACGGCATTCGCGAAAACACACCGTTATGTGAGCATGTTATGACGCATTTCAATCAAGATATTGATGCGATTGTCGAATGGTCTAAGAGCGCGCTGCCAAGAGACTACGGGCAGTTTTCGCCTGCCATTTTCCAATTTGCTGAGCAAAACGATCCGCTGGCGGTTGAAATGTTGAAGCAAACCGCACAAGACATTGAAATGTTTTTGATCGCCTTAAACAAGCGTGGCGCAAATCGTATTTGTCTCATGGGCAGTATTGCCGAACGCATTGTTAAATGGCTATCTCCCCCGGTTCAGAAATGGGTTGTTGAAGCACAATTCGATGCCATCGAAGGTGCGATTATGTTTGCAGGCAAAAGCGAACACAATCTTTATACAGTGGCAACAAATTAGGAATCACTTATGGAATATCGTATCGACCTTGTTGTCCTTTCAGAGCAGAAACAAAACTGCCGTTTTGGTATGACGTTGCACAATCTCAGCGATCAAGACCTACCAAACTGGTCATTGACCTTTGCCTTCAACCGATTTATTCAACCTGGCAGTATTTCTCATGGTCATTTGACGCAAATCGGTAGCTTCTGCCAACTCAAGCCAGATTCAATGGTGCTGCCGGCCAACCACCATTTTTATTGTGAGTTCACCGTATTAACCAACCCGTTCCGTTTTTATTCCGATGGCCTTAACGCGGCTTTTGTTGAGTTCTACCAAAACGGCAGCTTGGTTAGGTCAAACGTTGATGTCACGCCTATCGTTCTCGCCTCTCCCTATAAAGAGCGTGTAAGCGTGCCACAAACGTTAGCCAGCGGTTACGCCTTGTTACCTAAAGTTAATGCACTGAAAGTTGATTCAGGGCACTTTACTCTGAACGCATCAACTTCTATTGCTTGCACTTCTGCACTCGCGGATTCTGCGGTTACTTGGTTGACTGAAGAGCTGACTCGTATCCATCAGTTCGATCTAACCACCGACCAACGGGCAGGCATTGTTTTCCGCAGCAACCCAACGTTGGATGAAGGGGCATATCATCTGAATGTCACTCCCAGTGAGATCAAAGTCGAAGCGGGCTCATCTGCAGGATTTGTTCACGCGGCTGCGAGCTTGATCCAGCTCTTGGATTACAATCAGGACGACGGCCAAGCACAAATCGCTTGTTGCTCTATTTCTGATAGTCCTCGTTTTCGCTATCGCGGCATGATGCTCGATTGTTCACGTCATTTTCACTCCGTAGAACAAGTGAAACGTCTAATTAATCTTCTTGCACATTACAAGTTCAATACGTTCCATTGGCATTTAACCGATGATGAAGGCTGGCGCATTGAAATCAAAGCCTTCCCTGAGCTAACAGAAGTTGGCGCTTGGCGCGGGGTCGATGAGGCGATTGAGCCACAATACACCCACATATCTCAGCGTTATGGCGGTTTTTATAGCCAAGAAGAGATCAAAGAAGTGGTTGCGTACGCAGCGCAACGCAGTATCACTGTGATCCCAGAAATCGATGTACCTGGTCATTGCCGTGCAGCCATCAAGTCACTGCCACATATGTTGGTCGAAGCTGAAGACACAACTGAATATCGCAGTATTCAAAACTACTCTGATAACGTCCTAAACCCAGGTTTAGCGACCACATACGAGTTCATTGAACGCGTATTGGAGGAGATCGCTCAACTGTTCCCAGCACCTTACGTCCATATTGGTGCCGACGAAGTACCACATGGCGTTTGGTCAAACAGCCCAAGCTGCCAAGCATTGATGGCAAAACATGGTTATCAGGATTACAAAGAGCTACAAGGTCACCTACTGCGTCACGCAGAGCAGAAGCTTCGTAGCCTTGGTAAACGCATGCTGGGTTGGGAAGAAGCACAACACGGTGACAAAGTGAGTAAAGACACCGTGATTTACTCGTGGTTAAGTGAAGACGCTGCGGTGAACTGCGCTCGTCAAGGCTTTGATGTTGTGCTCCAGCCAGCACAAACCACTTATCTCGACATGACACAAGATTACGCACCAGAAGAGCCGGGGGTAGATTGGGCCAATCCACTGCCACTCGAAAAAGCCTACAACTACGAGCCGCTTGCCAATATTCCGGCTGACGACCCGATTCATAAACGAATTTGGGGAATCCAAACGGCTCTCTGGTGCGAAATCGTCAATAACCCCGCGCGAATGGACTACATGATCTTCCCTCGCGTGATTGCTCTCGCAGAAGCGTGTTGGACTCATAAGGAACATCGCGACTGGGGAGACTTTTTATCTAGGTTGAAAGGTCATTTGCCCTTACTTGATAAGCAAGGCGTGAAATACCGTCATCCATGGAAATGAACAACCGAATGAAAGCGTTGCTTTCACCAGTTTTCACTAGCTTTAGTTTTTTGACTGCCATATAAGCGCAGTTTGTTAAAAAGGAAATGACAATGAAATACGGCTATTTCGATAATGACAATCGTGAATACGTCATCACTCGTCCGGATGTTCCGGCACCTTGGACTAACTACCTCGGCACAGAGAAATTCTGTACGGTTATTTCACACAACGCAGGGGGATACTCTTTCTATCACTCTCCTGAGTACAACCGTGTGACCAAGTTCCGTCCAAACTTTACTCAAGATCGTCCAGGGCACTATGTGTACCTACGTGATGATGCAACGGGTGATTACTGGTCAATTTCATGGCAACCAGTGGCGAAAAGCCTGGAACAAGCTAAGTACGAAGTACGTCATGGCTTGTCTTACTCAAAATTCAAATGTGAATACAATGGCATCGTTGCCAACAAAACCCTGTTCGTACCAAAAGGTGAAGACGCGGAAGTTTGGGACGTTGAAATCGAGAACACCTCTGACGAAGTACGCACCATCAGTGCCTTCAACTACGTTGAGTTTTCTTTCAGCCACATTAAATCGGACAACCAAAACCATCAGATGTCGTTGTACTCTGCAGGTACCGAATACAAAGACGGCGTGATTGAATACGATCTTTACTACAACACGGACGACTTCCTAGGTTTCTACTACCTAACCGCCACATTTGATGCTGACAGCTACGACGGCCAACGCGATGTCTTCCTAGGTATGTACCGTGACGAAGCAAATCCAATCGCTGTGGCACAAGGTAAGTGTTCTAACACTGCACAAACCTGTTACAACCACTGTGGCGCTTTGCACAAACAATTCGTTCTACAACCTGGCGAAAAAGTACGCTTTGCAGTAATCCTAGGTGTTGGTAAAGGGAACGGCGCGAAACTGCGCGAGAAGTACCAAGATCTTGCCAAAGTCGATCAAGCCTTTGCTGGCATTAAAGCACACTGGGATGAGCGTTGTGAGAAGTTCCAAGTGAAATCACCGAACGCAGGTTTGGATACCATGATCAACGCATGGACTCTGTACCAAGCTGAAACGTGTGTGGTGTGGTCTCGCTTTGCCTCTTTCATTGAAGTTGGCGGCCGCACTGGCTTGGGTTACCGTGATACTGCACAAGATGCAATTTCGGTCCCTCACACCAACCCAGCGATGACGCGTAAGCGTTTGGTTGATCTGCTTCGCGGCCAAGTGAAAGCCGGATACGGTTTGCACCTATTTGATCCAGATTGGTTCGATCCAGCAAAAGCCGATGTGAAACCATCAAAATCACCTACCGTTGTCCCAACGCCATCTGACGATGACAAGATCCACGGTATCAAGGACACCTGTTCAGACGATCACCTATGGATCGTGCCAACCATCTTGAACTATGTGAAAGAGACCGGCGATATCAACTTCATCGATGAAGTCATCCCGTACGCAGATGGCGGCAACGCAACGGTGTATGAACACATGATGGCAGCGCTGGATTTCTCCGCAGAATACGTTGGTCAAACGGGTATCTGTAAGGGTCTACGCGCAGACTGGAACGACTGTCTAAACCTAGGTGGTGGTGAGTCTTCCATGGTGTCCTTCCTACACTTCTGGGCACTAGAAGCCTTCCTAGAGCTTTCTCGTTTCCGCAATGATGAAGCGGCGACAGACAAATACCAAGCGATGGCGGACGGTGTTCGTGAAGCGTGTGAAACTCACCTATGGGACGAGAAAGGTGAATGGTACATTCGCGGCCTGACCAAAGATGGCGACAAGATTGGTACCTTTGACCAAGTGGAAGGTAAAGTGCACCTTGAGTCAAACTCACTGGCCGTCCTTTCTGGCGCAGTCAGCCACGAGCGCGGCATCAAGGCGATGGATGCGGTCTACGAGTACCTATTCTCGAAATACGGCCTACACCTAAACGCACCATCATTTGCTACGCCAAACGATGACATCGGTTTCGTGACTCGCGTATACCAAGGCGTAAAAGAGAACGGTGCTATCTTCTCTCATCCAAACCCATGGGCTTGGGTAGCGGAAGCGAAACTAGGCCGTGGTGATCGCGCAATGGAGCTTTACGATTCTCTAAACCCATACAATCAAAACGAAAGTATTGAAACGCGCATTGCAGAACCTTACTCGTATGTTCAGTTCATCATGGGCCGCGATCATCAAGATCATGGCCGCGCTAACCACCCATGGTTAACAGGTACATCGGGTTGGGCTTACTACGCGACCACCAACTTTATTCTCGGTGTTCGTACTGGTTTTGATTCACTTGAAATCGACCCATGTATTCCAACATCATGGCCTGGTTTTGAAGTGACTCGTCAATGGCGTGGCGCGACTTACCAGATCAAAGTGGAAAACCCACAAGGCGTATCGAAAGGCGTGAAATCCATCACCCTTAACGGTCAAGCGATTGAAGGTGCCGTTCCTGCGCAAGCAGAGGGCAGTGTAAACGAAGTCGTGGTGGTGTTGGGCTAAGCCTCAATTCCAACGCTAGCAAATAGATTGGGAAGTGGCCGAAAGGCCGCTTCCTAAGGGAGATCGAAGAATGATCAAATTTGGAACAGGTGGCTGGCGTGCCTTTATTGGTGAAGAGTTCACCAAAGACAACGTTCGCATTGTTGCTCAAGCCGTCGCCAATATCATCAATAACGAACAAGTTGCAGAACGTGGGTTTGTGATTGGCTACGACCGTCGTTTCTTGTCGGATAAAGCTGGTGCTTGGTTTGCTGAAGTCCTTGCCGCTAATGGTATTGTGGTGAGCTTCATCAACAAGTTTGTCCCAACACCTATCGTCATGTTCAAAGCCAAAGAAATGGGCTGCGCTTACTCTGCGTGCATTACCGCCTCACACAACCCGGCCGACTACAATGGAGTCAAGATCTTTATTGAAGGCGGACGTGATGCAGACGAAGTGATCACACAAAAAATCGAAGCACAAATTGCCCACCTGACACTAGATCAAGTGAAAAGCGTCGATTTCGAGCAAGCCGTTGAAGATAAACAGATCGTCATCATCAACCCGATGAACGAGTTTGTGGACTCTATCATCAACTTCATCGACATCGAAGCAATCAAAAAGGCCAATCTACGCGTGCTGATCGACCCGATGTTTGGGGTGGCGAAGAACGCGCTGCAAACGGTATTGATCAATGGGCGCTGTGATGTCGACGTGATCAACGATGGCAAGAACCCAGACTTCGGTGGCTTAATGCCATCCCCAAGCGCTGCGACCCTCTATCGTCTGAAGCACCTTGTGGCGGCACAAGGCTATGACATTGGTATTGGTACCGATGGCGATGCAGACCGTTTGGGCATTATCGATGAAAAAGGCAACTTCATTCATCCGAACGAAGTGTTGATCCTATTGTATTACTACCTACTCAAATACAAAGGCTGGACAGGTTCTGTGGTTCGTAACATCGCCACCACGCACCTGCTGGATAAAATCGCTGCAGACCATGGTGAGAAGTGTTTTGAAGTGCCTGTGGGCTTTAAACACATCAGTTCACAAATGGAAGCCGACGACTCTTTGATCGGTGGTGAGAGTTCTGGCGGCTTAACCATCCGTGGTCATATCAAAGGCAAAGATGGCGTGTTTGCCTCGAGCCTATTAGTTGAAATGATTTCCGTGACGGGCAAAAAGCTTTCTGAGCTATTAGAAGAGATCTACAGCAAGTACGGCTATGCCTACATGGCTGAAGGTGATTGCAAGTTCAAACCAGCGGCTAAACAGTCGTTGTACGACAAAATTTATGTCGAAAAACAATTGCCTGAATTTGGCTTTGAGATTGAAAAAGTCAGTTATGACGATGGAGCGAAAGTGTACTTCAAAAACGGAGGCTGGGTCATTGCTCGCTTCTCCGGTACTGAACCTTTGCTGCGAATTTTTGCTGAGATGCAGGATAAAGAGACTGCCGAACTGGTCGTTAATCAATTTAAAGAGTTTTTAGCCCTTTAAGCATTGTTTTCCGGAACAGTGAGATAACGTACCATTGCCCGACCAATTTAGGTCGGGCTTTTTTCGTTTAAAACGCTAAGATGCCTTGGGTATCAACTTTCACCGAGACCATTTGTCCGATATTGAGCGCCTCTGCCGAACTGGCTAATAACTTATTGCCATTGGCTTCGATCACATAGCGGCAGTGATCACCCATAAATTGCTGCTCCATAATACGGATACTGCTTTCCTCTGCGGCACTGATTTGAATGTGCTGAGGACGCAACAACAACTCACACTGATCATTAATCAAAATCGATTGCTGCGCTGTGGCTTCAACGACGCCCAAATGGGTTTCAAACTCGGATTCCGACAAACGCTTGGCTGGAAGGTAACTGCCGCCGCCAAGGAAATCTGCGACAAACTTGCTCGATGGTTTGTAATAAAGCTCAGAAGCGGTGCCATATTGTTCAATCACACCGTGATTCATCACCGCCATTTTATCGGCAAAAGCAAACGCTTCTTCTCGGCTGTGCGTAACGAAAATTGCTGTTACGCCTTGCTGCTTAAAGATTTTACGAATCTCTGCAATCAGTTCATGGCGTACTTGTGTGTCGATGTTCGAAAAGGGTTCATCGAGCAGAAGCAAATCTGGCTTGTACGCCAACGAACGCGCAATCGCCACTCGTTGCTGTTGGCCACCCGAGAGCTGATGCGGGTAACGATCGGCAAAAGGAGACAAATGAACCAACTCTAGCATTTCTTTGACTTTGCTTTGGCGTGCATCTGTGCTGATGCCACGCAATCCAAACGCCACATTCTCTGCCACAGTCAGGTGAGGAAACAGCGCATAATCTTGGAAAATCATGCCGATATTACGCTGCTCAGGTGGCACCCAATGTTCACCATTATCGATCATCATGCAGTTTAAACTCATCTCTCCGGCTGAGAGAGGCAGCAGCCCTGCGATGGCTTTCAATAAAGTGGTTTTTCCGCAACCACTGGCCCCAAGTAAACAAACAATCTGCCCTTGTTCTACTTCCAGAGAGAGTGACTCAAGCACCGTTTGAGCATCGTATTGACAAGTCAGGTTTTTAATCGATAGTGCGCAACTCATTAGTGACTCTGCTCCAGTGAACGGTTAACGATAACAAGGGGGATCAATCCAACCAACACCAACAACACCGCCGGTAATGCAGCCAGTTCCAAACGCTCGTCGGAGGCATAGTTGTAAACATAGGTGGCCAAGGTTTCAAAGTTGAATGGGCGCAATAGTAGCGCTGCATTCAGCTCTTTCATCGACTCAATAAATACCAACAATCCCGCAATCAGCATGCCGCGTTTGATCAGCGGGAAATGCACACGCCATAACATAGCATTGGCATGGCAGCCCATAGTACGTGATGCCATATCAAGCGAAGGGGAGATTTTGTTCAAGCTACTTTCAATGCTGCCAATCGCCACCGCAGAAAAACGCACCACCATGGCAAAAATAATCGCAAATATAGTTCCTGAAAAAATCAGGCCGGGTCTGCCCCATCCCATGTACTTCGCGACATCATTGACTAAGTGGTCCATAGACAACACCGGCACCATGATACCAATCGCCAATACGGTACCTGGCACTGCATACCCCAAGGACGAGAAGCGAATGCACGCCAAGCTGGTTTTCTGATTGTGTAGACGGTGATTGAAGTTCACCACTAAAGCAATCAATACCGCCACCACTGCCGCTGCAGTTGAGACTTTTAAGCTGTTCATCGCAAAGCGACGGAAGTCGTTGGTCCAACTCTGTTCAAAATAAGTGATCGAGTAATCCACCAACTGCAGCAGCGGGAAAATAAAGGCAATAGACACCAGCCCCCAACACCAAGTCAGTGCAGCCCATTTTTTCCAACCTTTGAGTTGATAACGGAAATCTTCGTGGCTATTGAACTGCGCTTGAAAGAGCTTTTGCTTACGTCGGCTATAACGCTCAGCACTGAGTAATAAGATGACAATCAGTAGCATTAAGGCTGAAATTTTTGCCGCCGCGTTTAAGTTAGAGTAACCGAGCCAAGTGTCGTACACCGCAGTGGTAAGCGTGTTGACCGCAAAATAGCTGACGGTGCCGAAGTCACCAATCGTCTCCATCGCCACCAACGACAACCCCACCGCAATAGAAGGGCGCGCAAGCGGCATAGAAATACGCCAAAAACTCTCCCATGCGCTGCACTTCAGTAAGCGAGCACTTTGCAACAAAGAGACGTTTTGTTCCATAAAGGCAGCGCGACAGAGCAAATAAACATACGGGTAAAGCACGAGCGACAGCACGAAGGTGGCCCCAGCTACCGTTCGAATATCAGGAAACCAATACTCTCCAGGACCCCATCCCGTTATATCGCGCAAGAGAATTTGAACTGGACCTGCGAAATCAAACCAATCAGTAAAAATATAGCCAATAATGTAGCCCGGCATAGCCAGTGGCAGCACTAATGCCCATTGCAACCATTTTTCAGTGGGAAGTTTGCACATGGCCATAAACCACGCACTTGGAATACCCAAAATGAGAGAGACAACTAACACGCCAGTCGTCAAAAGGATGGTATTTAAAATGTACGAAGGCATCACCGTTGACATCAAATGAGCAAACAACTCATCCGTGTGGCCAACAGCAGTATAGAAGATCGCCAAGATCGGCAAAACCAGCAGCAGAGCCAACACTCCACTACTGGTTTTCCATGTGTATTTTTTTTCTTTCATCGCCTAATAACTGCAAGGGCGTATGAAACACAGATGCGTTTGCAAATACATCTCATATCACTTAAATAAATAGGGGTATAGTTATACCCCTAGTTTCATTTAAAGGTCAAATTTCACTTCATCAAGAAGTTTGATTGCAGCTGCATGGTGTGATGCGATGTCATCAAGAGAAATGGTATCTGCTTTGAAGTCACCCCAAGAAGCCACAAGCTCAGAACGCTCTACACCCGCTTTTACTGGGTATTCAAAGTTCACTTCCGCATACATGTGCTGTGCTTTGTCGCCAGTTAGGAATTCCATTAGCTTTTGTGCATTGGCTTTGTTCGGTGCGTATTTCGCCATCGCCATACCAGAAATGTTCACGTGTGTACCCGTGGTTTGCTGGTTAGGGAAGTTAATGTAAACCGCTTCCGCCCACGCTTTCTGCTCTTGATCATTAACCATTGCGCCTAGGTAGTAGCTATTACCTAGAGAAACATCACAAAGGCCTTCTTTAATTGCCTTCACTTGACCACGGTCGTTACCTTGAGGTTTACGTGCTAGGTTGGCTTTTACGCCTTCTAGCCATTTCTTAGTTTCTGCTTCACCGTGATGTGCGATCATCGCTGAAACCAAAGAGATGTTGTAAGGGTGCTTACCACTACGAGTACAGATTTTGCCTTTGAATTCTGGCTTCGCAAGATCTTCGTAAGTGAAAGATTCACCTAGCTTACCAACGCGATCACGAGAAGAGTAAACGCTACGAGTACGCGTGGTGAGTGCAAACCACTCGTTTTCTTTGTCTTGGTATTGAGCTGGAACATTGGCTTCAATGATTTCGCTGTTAACTGGCTGAACAAGACCTTTGTCTGTTAGCTCAGCAAGGCGGCTGATATCTACGGTTAGAATTACGTCAGCAGGGCTGTACTCGCCTTCTTGCGCGAGTTTTTCTGCAATACCAGTTTTTGCAAACATCACGTTTACTTTGATACCGGTTTCCTTTGTGAACTCATTGAACATTGGCTCAACAAGGAAAGGTTGACGGTAAGAGTAAACATTGACCTCTTCAGCAGCCATTGCTGTAGGAGCAAGCGTCGCACATGCAAGCGCAGAAAGAGTAAGCAGCTTTTTCATTGATTCAATCCTTTAGATTCGTAATGATAACGTTTATCAGTAGCGTTATTATATTCATCATAGTTTAGAACACAATGACGGAAAACAAAAAAACCTGCTGGTATGAGCAGGTTTTTGATATTTTTATTTGTAAACAAGTATGTCTTGGTTGACTTATTTTACCGTGACGAATTCTGGGTACGCGCCAACACCGCAGTCGTGCATGTCCATCCCTTCCATCTCTTCTTCTTCAGAGACTCGGATGCCGATGGTGGCTTTCAGTACCGCCCAAACCGCAAGGCTTGCACCAAATACCCAAGCAAAAATCACTGCTGCACCAAATAGTTGTGAAAGGAAGCTCGCATCACCGTTGCTGATTGGCACAACCATGAGACCAAAGAAGCCACACACACCGTGAACCGAAATCGCACCCACTGGATCATCAATTTTTAGTTTATCGAGACCAACAATACTGAACACAACCAAGGCACCCGCTACCGCACCAATCGCCACCGCATACAAAGGTGATGGTGAAAGAGGGTCCGCAGTAATCGCAACTAAACCAGCAAGCGCGCCGTTGAGAATCATGGTTAAATCGGCTTTGCCCCACGTTGTTTTACACACCAATAGCGCGGTAATGGCCCCTGCTGCAGCTGCAGCATTCGTGTTTAGGAAAATTTGCCCAACCGCCGTCGCGTTTTCAAAGTCAGACACCATTAACTGTGAGCCACCATTAAAACCAAACCAGCCGAACCACAGAATAAAGGTACCCAACGTTGCTAATGGCATGTTTGATCCTGGGATGGGATACACTTCGCCATTTTTGCCGTACTTACCTTTGCGCGCCCCCAGCAGCAGTACACCCGCTAAAGCCGCTGATGCACCAGCCATGTGCACAATGCCCGAACCCGCGAAGTCACTAAAACCCGCCGCTGACAAGAAGCCACCACCCCAAGTCCAATAACCTTCTACCGGATAGATAAAGGCAGTCAAAATGGCAGAGAACAGTAGGAAAGACCAAAGCTTCATACGCTCCGCTACCGCGCCAGACACCACTGACATCGCCGTTGCCACAAACACCACTTGGAAGAAGAAATCTGATTCAAGTGAGTGATCGGCCCCTTCTGCTTGGCTACCAATTAATGCGCCAATCGAAGGCAACCAACCGCCTTCACTGTTATCCACGTACATAATGTTGTAGCCCACCACTAAATACGTGGTACAGGCTATCGCGTACAGACAGAAGTTTTTAGTTAAGATTTCCGTGGTGTTCTTTGAACGAACCAACCCCGCTTCCAGCATGGCGAAACCTGCTGCCATCCACATCACCAGCGCCCCAGAAATAAGGAAGAAAAAGGTATCGAGCGCGTAGCGTAGTTCCGAGACTGTTGTTGTTAATTCCATAATGTATCTCTCCAATCCTTTGAATCGTTAAAGTGCTTCAACGTCAGTTTCGCCAGTACGAATACGTACGGCATGGCTCAAGTCATAAACAAAGATTTTGCCGTCACCGATTTTTCCGGTGTGCGCCGCTTTGGTAATAGCATCGATCACGCGATCGACATTTTCCGCTTGAGTAGCAATTTCCAGTTTCACTTTGGGTAAGAAATCCACTTGGTACTCTGCACCTCGATAGAGTTCAGTATGGCCTTTCTGACGACCAAAGCCTTTGACCTCGGAAACGGTCATTCCCTCAATACCTACATCCGCCAGCGCTTCTCGAACATCATCGAGCTTAAAAGGTTTGATAATGGCGTTAATTAGTTTCATTGCATCCTCTCTGAAAGCGTTCATCCTGTAACGCTTTAGATAATCCAAGCAACGTGCCAACTTTTTATCTTATTGTTTTTAAATAAAATTAATTTTAAAAGTTACAAAAATAAAAATAGAGCGCACCATAATAGTGCGCTCTATTCACAAATATAAAGCAAGTGTTCAATAAACGTGCAACAAGCTATCCATCAACGACGAACGAACAACTGCCACTGCTGAATGAGCTGTTCAAAGTCTTCTAAACCACAACATGCGACACTCTCACAGTCATACAGTTCGAACTCGCTCTCTGCCTCAAGCGCGTAACTGTGCAGCAACGCATTGTCTTGCACAGTGACTTCATCGCCACAAATCATCAAGCTGATTTCGGTGCCATTTAAGCAAAGCTCTTCTGTCGGGTTACTTCTTGCTGCGGCAATTAAAGCCAGCACTTGGGCGATTTTAGTGCTCTCTTTGCTGATTTCTTCTTGAAGCCAACGGCCGACAATTTCATGGTCCATTGAGCAATGGCAGTAATAGTTGCCATCTAGGATGTTTTTCTTAAATTCGTAATCCATGTTTTTCTCTATTGATAACGAGATCAGGTACTATTATCGACAAATTCCCACTTGGACTCCACTCTCAAGCATGAAACTGAACGAAACTATTGCACGGCAAATTGTCGAACGCACCATGAAGATCATCCCCTATTCCGTCAATGTGATGGACGATCAAGGGAGGATTATTGGTTCAGGGGATCCATCGCGACTGCAACAAAAACATGAAGGTGCCGTGCTCGCAATTACGGAGTGTCGAGTGGTTGAGATCGATAAAGCCACCGCTAGCCATCTTAAAGGGGTTAAACCTGGGATCAACTTACCGATCCTTTTTCTAGAACAAGTCATTGGCGTCATTGGCGTATCCGGCGCACCAGACGAAGTGAAGCATTATGGCGAACTGGTTAAGATGACCGCAGAGCTCATCGTTGAGCAAGCCGCCCTCATGTCTCAAGTGCAATGGAATAAGCGACACAGGGAAGAACTAGTTCTGCAGCTTATCTCTGGCGCGACGCTGAATGACAACCAGTTGAATTCCATCGCTGAGCGACTTGGCTTAAATTTGAGTGAGCCGAGAATAGCTGCTGTGGTCAAG
Source organism: Vibrio sp. 05-20-BW147 (assembly GCF_013369385.1). Classification (GTDB taxonomy): domain Bacteria; phylum Pseudomonadota; class Gammaproteobacteria; order Enterobacterales; family Vibrionaceae; genus Vibrio; species Vibrio floridensis. Next base: position 47,455 of record NZ_SZTO01000016.1, read on the forward strand.
GTTTTTCCTGATAAACAAACCTCACTCTCGTTGGAGCATTTACAACAGATCGTTCACCTACTTGAGTATCCTGAACGTGACAATCTCGTTGGTATTTTATCTGTCTCTAATAACGAGGTGGTGGTGTTAAAACCGATAAGCCTCACCGACAACGGTTGGTCCAAAGAGGTGGAAACCAAGCGCATCAACCAGTTGCTAAAGAGGGTAAGTAAAGAAGGGAACTTCTCAATCAAAATTGCGCTCGGAGACTACTTTGAGGGATTGGCAGGATTAGCCCAATCTTTTGAAACCGCCAAACTCACCATGCAATTGATGGCTGAGCAATCTGGCACGGTTTTCTTCTACCAAGATCATAAGCTACCTGTGTTGATGAGCGATCTCCTTTCACAACCTTGGAAAGCCGAACAATTACAGGCTCCATTACTGAAACTGCAAAAAAAAGACAGCAAAGGCGTGCTACTCAAAACCCTCACCGCGTATTTTTCTCAGAACTGTGATGCATGTCGAACTTGCCAAGCGCTTCATATCCATCGTAATACCCTCCGCTATCGAATTGAAAAGATTGAAGATATAACATCATTAAATTTCAATAACTTAAATAACACCTTCCAACTCTATATCGCGCTAGAGTTGTTCTCCTCAAAACAAAGAAATTGTGCAGATGCACAAAAAACAAAGCAGTCAGCTGGGTGAAATTTGTTGTAACGACTAAAGACCCGATCAGATTCCATCTCTATATTCGAGCAAAAAATACTCTTATCAATAATATGGAAATGGAACATGATTGAAGTCTCTACCCTCGGAGCCTTAGCTGCCTTAGTGGTGGCCATTGCGCTCATACTGAAAAAAGTCCCACCCGCGTACGGCATGATCATTGGCGCTCTTATCGGCGGTGTGATTGGTGGTGTTTCACTGACCGACACAGTTTCTCTAATGATCGGCGGCGCACAAGGTATTGTGACCGCGGTTTTACGTATTCTTGCCGCCGGTGTTTTGGCTGGCGTCTTGATTGAATCTGGCGCAGCAACATCGATCGCAGAGACGATCGTCAAAAAAGTGGGGGAAACACGCGCGCTTCTCGCCCTGGCATTGGCGACCATGATTCTGACTGCCGTTGGCGTTTTTGTTGATGTCGCCGTCATTACGGTTTCTCCGATTGCGTTGGCGATTGCTCGCCGTGCTGATATCTCTAAAACCGCGATTTTGCTTGCCATGGTCGGGGGCGGTAAAGCCGGTAACGTAATGTCGCCAAATCCCAATGCAATCGCAGCCGCTGATGCCTTTAATGTGCCATTAACCTCTGTGATGGCAGCTGGTGTAATTCCTGGTCTTTGTGGTTTGGTATTGGCGTATTTCATTGCGAAACGTCTGGTCAATAAGGGGTCTAAAGTCGCAGCCAGTGAAGTCATCGCAGTGGATCACAGCAAACTGCCAAAATTTGGCGCTGCCATTGTCGCGCCATTGGTGGCAATTGCACTATTGGCTTTGCGCCCAATTGCCGGCATCAACGTTGATCCGCTCATCGCCTTGCCTTTAGGCGGTTTGCTCGGTGCCGTGGTGATGGGTCGATTCGCCGATACCAACCACTTTGCAGTCTCTGGCCTTTCGCGCATGGCGCCAGTTGCCGTCATGCTGCTTGGTACAGGTACTCTCGCAGGTATTATCGCGAACTCAGGGCTTAAAAATGGCTTGATCGATATTCTCACCGCTTCGGGTTTACCGTCCTATCTCCTTGCCCCGATTTCCGGTGCAATGATGTCACTTGCAACAGCATCCACCACAGCAGGAACCGCCGTTGCATCTAACGTATTTAGTCACACCATTCTTGAACTGGGAGTACCTGCATTAGCGGGGGCAGCCATGATTCATTCTGGTGCCACTGTTCTTGACCATATGCCACATGGTAGCTTCTTCCACGCAACGGGCGGTGCTGTTCATATGGACATTCGTGAGCGCTTAAAACTGATTCCTTATGAGTCTGCGGTTGGCTTAATGATCGCTTTTGTCTCTGTCATGATGTTCGGCGTATTTGGTCTGTTTGTATAAGCATTGAGGTAAACATGAAAATTATAATTGCTCCAGATTCCTATAAAGAAAGCCTTACTGCCATGGATGTGGCAATCGCGATTGAAAAAGGATTTAAGCAAGTCTTACCCGATGCACACTACGTGAAGCTCCCTATGGCAGATGGTGGAGAAGGGACGGTGCAATCGATGGTTGACGCCACTGGTGGCACCATCATCGAACACACCGTTACTGGCCCACTTGGCCAGAATGTTGATGGCTTTTTTGGCTTGCTTGGCGAAGGCAAAACCGCAGTCATCGAGATGGCGGCGGCTTCTGGCTTGCACCTTGTATCACCAGAGCTGCGCAACCCTCTCATCACCACAACGCTGGGGACGGGAGAGTTGATCAAAGCCGCCCTCGACCACGGTGTGGAACACATTATCGTTGGCATCGGCGGCAGCGCGACCAACGATGGCGGCATTGGCATGGCACAGGCTCTCGGCATCAAACTGCTTGATGCGCACGGGAACGCGCTTGGCCATGGTGGCGGTGAGCTAGCGAAATTGGCAACGATTGACTGCTCTCAACTTGATTCTCGCTTGGCTCAAGTTCGCCTCGAAGTCGCGTGTGACGTTGATAACCCACTATGTGGAACAAAAGGCGCTTCCGCCGTCTTTGGGCCACAAAAAGGGGCAACACCCGAGATGGTTACGATCTTGGATGAAAACTTGGCACACTATGCCACAGTCATTAAACAGCAACTTGGCGTGGATGTTCGTGATATGGCAGGTGCGGGCGCAGCCGGTGGTATGGGCGCAGCGCTGCTAGGCTTGCTTAACGCCGAGCTTCGCCCTGGTATTGAGATTGTCATGGACGCGGTTCGCTTAGATGAAATCGTTGCTGATGCGGATCTGGTGATCACCGGAGAAGGTCGCATCGACAGCCAAACCATTCATGGCAAAACCCCAATCGGTGTCGCGCGCACAGCGAAAAAGCACGGCTTGCCAGTGATTGGCATCGCGGGTTGTCTGTCGGCCGATTGCGGAGTGGTCCATGAGCATGGCCTCGATGCCGTTTTCGCCGTGGTCAATCGCTCCGTTGATCTGCCAACCGCGTTGGCAGAAGCCGCGGAAAACGTAGAACTAACGGCAAGAAACGTTGCCGCTGCTTTTTGTATGACTCGCCGTTAAACTTTACTTAACGTAAAAAAAACCGCTGAAAATTCAGCGGTTTTTTATTATCGAAGATGTTATTAAGCCGGCTGTTGGAAAATCACTGTGTCGGCTTTTTTGGTGTACTGCCCCATCAGGTGGAAGTTGAGGTAACGGTAGGTATCCGCCGCCGTTGCATCCAACTGTTTCGCGTATTCCATGTACTCTTCTACCGTTGGGATTCGGCCAAGAATCGCACCGACTGCCGCCAATTCTGCTGAGGATAGATACACGTTCGCACCCGTACCTAAACGGTTCGGGAAGTTACGTGTTGAGGTCGACATCACCGTGGTTTTGTCTGCCACGCGCGCTTGGTTACCCATACACAGCGAACATCCCGGAGTTTCAATACGAACCCCAGCGCGACCGTAAATACCGTAGTAACCTTCTTCCGTCAGTTGGTCACGGTCCATCTTAGTTGGTGGTGCAATCCACAGACGCGTATCAAGCTGGCCTTTGAACTTCTCTAGCAACTTACCCGCTGCACGGAAGTGACCAATGTTGGTCATACACGAACCAATGAACACTTCGTCGATTTGCGTGCCTTGAACATCTGAGAGCAAACGAGCGTCGTCTGGATCGTTCGGCGCACAAAGAATCGGCTCTTTTATTTCCGCTAGATCAATTTCAATCACGTGTGCGTATTCTGCATCACTGTCTGCCGACATCAGTTCTGGGCTTGCTAACCACTCTTGCATCGCAACGATACGACGCTCAATAGTACGACGATCACCGTAACCTTCTGAAATCATCCACTTCAGCATCACGATGTTCGAGTTGAGGTACTCTTCGATCGATGCTTGAGACAGTTTCACCGTACAGCCTGCTGCAGAGCGCTCAGCTGACGCATCAGACAGTTCAAATGCCTGCTCAACCGTGAGGTGTTCCACCCCTTCGATTTCCAGAATACGACCAGAGAATTCGTTGATCTTGCCAGCTTTCTCAACGGTCAGTAGACCTTGCTTGATGCCGTAGTAAGGAATGGCATGTACCAGATCTCGTAGCGTAATACCTGGCTGCATTTCGCCTTTAAAGCGCACCAAGATTGACTCAGGCATATCCAGAGGCATGACACCGGTCGCGGCCGCAAACGCAACGAGACCAGAACCTGCTGGGAATGAAATACCCAATGGGAAACGAGTATGCGAGTCACCACCTGTACCGACAGTATCAGGCAACAGCATGCGGTTTAGCCATGAGTGGATAACACCATCGCCTGGGCGCAGTGACACACCGCCGCGATTCATGATGAAATCAGGCAGAGTATGGTGTGTGTTCACATCGACAGGTTTTGGATACGCAGAGGTGTGACAGAAAGACTGCATCACAAGATCCGCAGAGAAGCCAAGACAAGCAAGGTCTTTTAGCTCATCACGCGTCATTGGGCCAGTGGTGTCTTGTGAACCAACGGTGGTCATTTTAGGTTCACAGTAGGTTCCTGGGCGAATGCCCGTTACGCCACATGCTTTACCCACCATTTTCTGAGCAAGCGTGTAGCCTTTGCCCGAATCTGCAACATCCGCTGGTTTTCGGAAGACATCAGACGGCGCTAAACCTAGTGATTGACGCGCTTTCTCTGTCAAACCACGACCGATGATCAGTGGAATACGGCCACCTGCACGAACTTCATCAATCAAGACATCGGTTTTTAGTGAGAATTCAGCAAGAACGTCACCGGTAGCATGGTTAGCCACTTTACCTTGGTATGGGTAGACATCAATCACATCGCCCATATTGAGCTTGGACACGTCAACTTCGATAGGTAGCGCACCCGCATCTTCCATGGTGTTGAAGAAGATAGGTGCAATTTTGCCACCCAAGACATAACCACCAGCACGTTTGTTTGGTACGTAAGGAATGTCATCACCCATAAACCAAAGCACTGAGTTGGTTGCTGATTTACGCGATGAGCCTGTACCAACGACATCACCAACATAAACAAGTTGGTGACCTTGTTCTTTTAGCGCTTCAATCTGTTTGATCGGGCCAATGCTGCCAGGCTGATCTGGCACAATGCCTTCACGCTCATTTTTTAGCATCGCTAAAGCGTGAACAGGAATATCAGGGCGAGACCAAGCATCCGGAGCTGGAGACAGATCATCGGTGTTGGTTTCACCCGTGACTTTAAAGACGGTTAACGTAATTTTTTCGGCAAGCTCAGGTTTTGACAAGAACCATTCTGCATCAGCCCATGACTGAAGCACTTGTTGCGCATATTGATTACCAGCTTTCGCTTTTTCTTCAACGTCATAGAAAACGTCAAACATCAGTAACGTGTGAGACAGCGCTTCAACGGCGATTGGCGCCAGAGCTTCATCATCAAGCAAGGCCACCAATGGTTCGATGTTGTAACCACCTTGCATGGTGCCAAGCAGTTTTGCCGCATGCTCACGGCTGACAAGCGGAGAGCTTGCTTCACCACGAATCACCGCAGCAAGGAAACCCGCTTTCACATACGCGGCTTCATCAACACCAGGGGGAATGCGATTTTCAAGTAGGTCTAGAAGAAACGCTTCTTCACCTTGTGGGGGATTTTTCAGAAGTTCAACAAGTCCAGCAACTTGTTCTGCATCTAGAGGTTTTGGAACAACTCCCTCTGCTGCACGCTCTTCGACGTGTTTACGGTAGGCTTCAAGCACGACTTTTTCCTCTCATTGCGGTTCCTCCTTTTGTTATTACTATGATTCAAAGTAAAGGAGTGAACATCCTTGGAAACTTGGCTCCCTATTGCCCATGTTTTCATTCAATTATGATTGAGAAACAGCGCCGCAGAGGCCAAACTGTGGGCGACAGAATAGCAAATTTAACGATAAATTAAAATCTCATCACTTTGACCAACATAGCAACTTAAGACTAAAGTCCCATTAAATTTAGCTATTTATTCGTCTTTTTTGTTCAATTTTTCACCACTAGCGAAACGATGTACCAATGATCAAATAGAATGCACTTAGGTCACTTTCCGTACGGCCATAACCAAACATAATGGGGCCTATCGGTGAATCAATGCCTGCAAAGATACTCGCGGCGTTATAGAGTGGTGCTTGACTGAGGCTCAGTGTCGTATCAGACCAGACTCCACCGTGCTCCAAAGATGCCCCAAGATAAACAGGCGCTTCGAACATGCCAAAGTCATTGTCGAACCAACGGTAGCGATAGACCAAACTGCTAAAAAATTTGTTTTGTCCGATCAAACTGTTACGAGGAATACCCGACAAGTTTAGGAAACCACCGATCGATTTGGGATCGAGGGGGAAATATTTGTTTTTACTTTCAACGAACTCGTAATCAGCCGATCCGACCAAAGTATGACGCTGATATGTGCTTGCAAACCGCCCTACGATTGAAAATTCATGAACCGTGTCACTTTGAGATTCGGAAGCAAAGCCGTTTTCGAACACATCATGGCTTTCATCGTGGGAAACCAAATACTCCAGATCGAGATAAATACCTCGTGTGGGCAGCGCAAAATTATCTAATGTATCTAATCGATATTGGACAAATACACCTCGGCGTTCAAACTCACTCGAACCTGCCGATTGTATGGTCGTCAACTCAATATCCCCTTTAGTGTATCGGCCACCGAGTTTAAACTCTTGCCACAAAGCAGGCTGATAACCAAACGCAATTTCACCGATGAACTGACCATAGGTTATGGGGAAATAGTCGTAAGCACTTTCAAGCGGCGGCTCGACAATCTCATCAAGGGTAAAAGGTATACTGCGCTTTTCGCTGCTGTAAGCCAATTTCGTTGTGGTAAAAAACTCTTGTCCAAACCAAACCGGAGAGTAAAACTCCATTTCAACCAGCTTATCGGTTCCCATATCTAAATTAACCGTTAACTCGCCACCTTGAGAGTTTAAATCCGTAAAACTGGTCGAGAGGCCAACACCATATTGGCTGTCTGTGGTGAAATCATCTTCAAGGAAAAAGCGAAAGTTAACGTAATTTGGCCCCCATGATTTTTCATCCACCACCACCACGAGTTGGTTGATCCCGTCCACTTCCTCATAGTGATAAGAGATCAACTCGAAGCGATCCAAGGCATAGAGGTTTTCTATCGCCGCTTCGATTTCATCCGTTTTCAGTACTCGGCCAGTATCCAAGTCAAGACGACGAGTCAACAACCCAGCACTGTAGTGAGTATTATTGATCACCACAATTTGATCGACGCGAGTTTGGTCACCATAGTTGAGCGTTTTTCGTGCTTGCTGCTTACCATCAATATAGTGTTGATATTGGCGGCCATTAAGTCGCAGAGCCTTCAATTTCTCTTTCATTTGATAGGTTGCTTGATACCCAGCTTCATACGCATCGGGCATCTTAGCAAACTCGGTGGTTTCCATTTGACCAACATTAGGCCTGAGGTAGACATCCTGCCCGCCTAAGCTTTCTGCTTGCTGTTGGGTGCTGCGACGTACAAGATAGTTAGACAGCTGGTCTGCAACCACCAGCATGCTGGTAAAGTCTTCTTTCTGCTTGTAATCGGTACTGATGTCAACAGCAATAACAATATCAGCCCCCATGTCTCTGGCAATATCCACCGGCATGTTGTTAATAACGCCACCATCGACCAGCATGCGCCCATTAAGCTCGTAAGGAGGTAACGCACCAGGCACGGACATACTGGCCATCATGGCATCCACCAACTGCCCTTTATCAATCACCACTTGTTGTAGCTCTACGATGTCCGTCGCGACAGAACGATACGGGATAGCCAGATCATCAAACGAGTCGAATTCGTTCAGGTTACCGGTGGTTTCACGCAAAATGCGCAGCATGTTTTGCCCTTGCACAAACCCCCGTGGCGCGTGCACTTCGCCAAAACGCAAACCAATATCGGTTCTTAGCTGGTAGCGGTCTTCAGACTCTTTATCTCTAACACGACGCTGGCTGCGATCGACGCGATCACGATAACCACTGTTCCAATCGATGCTGTAGATAAAGCTTTCAATCTCATCTGCACTCATACCGGTAGCGTATAAACCGCCAACATACGCCCCCATACTGGTGCCCGTGATGTAATCCACCGGGATCTGCATCTCTTCCAGTGCTTTCAACACACCAATGTGCGCCGCGCCTTTAGCGCCACCGCCTGCTAAGACCACCGCCACTTTAGGTCGTTGCTCTTCATCAACAGAGAGTGATTGAGCGAAAACCGTAGGTAGTTTGAGAAAACAGGCTAAGACGACACAACATGTCAGGCTATCGAACCACCTTTTATTAACTCGTGCCACGCTTTCACTCTCCCTATGTTTTCACGTTATGTTGAACAGTTTTACACCCAATTGTATCCGGGAACAATTACCAACTGAGTAATTTATTCAACCAGTTACCTGATTTCTCACACTGCTGTTTCAAATCCCCTTGTTTGTCCCAAACGGGAAGGGTGAAAGCACTACTGCAGTCGATTTGTAACTCGCCATCACTTTGCTGTTTGTAGCCCAACGTCGAGATCTGCTTTGGCCAAGGTAGGATCAGTTTCTCTGGTGTTCGCTGTTTAAGGTATTCAGCGTAGACACGCAACGCCCCACTCGCACCCGTCAGTTTTATCGGCTGGTTGTCGTCTCGCCCTAACCAAATCGTGGTCACTTCACGACCATCCACCCCAACAAACCAACTGTCTCGGCTATCATTACTGGTGCCGGTTTTGCCCGCCAGTGCCGCCCACGCAAATTGGTTTTGCAAATAACGCCCCGTCCCTTGTGCCACCCCTTGTTTCATCGCGTATGTGGTTAGCCATGCTGCCTGTTCATTCACCGCAGGGGAGGATTTGGGTAACGATTGATAAAGTACATCGCCCTCTAAGTCGACTACCGACCGCAGCGCGGTCAATGGCGCTTTACGCCCCGAGTTGGTGAGGGTTTGATACATCTGCGCGACTTCGATAGGCGTCAAGGAAAATGCGCCCAAAAACATCGATGGCATTGGACGAATTTCATTACGATTGACGCCCAATCTTGCCAAGGTTTCTGACACAGGCTCAATGCCTAACTGCATCCCCAGACGTACCGTGGGTACATTAAGCGATTGAGCTAAAGCAATATACAGTGGCACGTCACCACGAAATTTTCGGTCAAAATTACGTGGCTCCCACACCGAGCCTTTACTGCCTTTCAAGCTCAATGGTGTATCTTGCAACGTGGTGGCTAAGGTGTATTTCTCTGGCTGCTCTAGTGCGGTTAAATACACGGCCGGCTTCACCAAAGAACCAATTGGGCGGCTGGCGTTGATCGCGCGGTTAAAACCATCGTATCCAGTGCGCTTACCACCGACCATAGCGCGAATTTCACCACTGGTACGATCCACGGCAACGGCAGCGGCCTCAAGTTCATCCCCCGCCACTGTCGCCAGTTCAGGGACTTTCTTACTGATCGCCTTTTCCAACTTATCTTGAGAAATTGGGTCCAGTGAAGTGAACACTCTTAGTCCAGATTCACCACGGAACGCATCGCCAACTTTCTGTTTCAGCTCCATTGAGAGCTGTTGAAAGTAAGCAGGTTGACGGCTGGCAACTCGTGGGACATCCTGAATATCAAGTGGACGGCTGGCCGCTTGGTCATATTCCGAGGCGGTGAGCATGTTTTGCTGCATCATCAGACGCAGCACCAAGTCACGACGCTCTTTGGTGCGCTCAGGAAAGCGCACTGGATTGTAGTAAGACGGGCCTTTCACCATCCCCACCAGCATCGCCAACTGATCAATACGCAACTCTTGGATCGGTTGACCAAAGTAATAACGAGAAGCCAAACCAAAACCGTGGATAGCTTGTTTACCACTCTGCCCTAAATAGACCTCATTGAGATAGGCCTCTAGAATGCGATCTTTGCTGTAGCGGTAATCCAGAATCAGCGCGATATACGCCTCACGCACTTTCCGCCACAAGGTGCGGTCTTGGGTGAGGAATAAGTTTTTTGCCAACTGTTGTGTTAGCGTACTGCCCCCTTGCACCGTTCTACCCGCTTTCAAATTAACAAACAACGCGCGGCCGATCGCGAGCGGAGATACGCCTTCATGTTGGTAAAAATCGCGATCTTCAGTCACCAATAGCGCATCAACCATGATCTCGGGAAATTGTTCACGACGTAAAAACAATCGCTGCTCGTCACTGTCTTTTTCCAGCATCCCCAGCATCTTAGGCTCAAGGCGCAAGTAGCCAAGATCCCCTTGCGACTCTAGCGACTGAATGCGAGTCAGACTCGATTCATCGAAATGCAACATCACATGACGATCAGCCTCTGGACCATCAACAAATTCAAACGGGCGACGAATCAGCTCAATTTTGCTCGAAGAGGAAGAGTATTCTCCCGGATACTTTGGTTGGCTTACTTTTCGATAGTTGAGAATATCGAGCTCTTTTTGCAACTCAGGACGGGAGACATTTTCTCCTGCATACAAGGTTTGAATGCGCGCATAAACCACGGTTGGCAATTGAAACAGCTGACCTTCAAAACGTTGTTTGACCACGCTATCGAGATAAATGCCAACGAACAGCAGCACCGCAACCACAGCAACGCCCGCTTTCCAGCTGAAAGACCAAATATTTTTCAGCCAGTTGCGCTGAGTACTCGTTGCGCCTTGACGTTTGCTCGCCGTTTTACGCACAGTCCGTTTAGCGGTTTTCTTTATTGTCGCGGCTTTCTTACTGTCAGCCGTTTTCTTTTCTTGGGTCATGAGTGTAACTGTCTTTTGGTTTTATTGGTTGCTTGGTGAGTGGCAGGATCGTCAGGCCAAACATGCTTAGGGTAACGACCTTTCATCTCTTTTTGCACTTCTTTGTAAGCGCCAGCCCAAAAACCGGCTAGGTCTTGCGTCACTTGCAAAGGACGACGCGCAGGGGAAAGCAGCTCTAAGGTGAGCTTTACTCGTCCTTGCGCCACCGTTGGCGAACTTTGCTCACCGAACATCTCTTGCATACGCGCCGAAAGCACGGGGTTAGCACCTTGTTGATAGCGAATAATTTGCTGAGTACCGGTTGGTAAGGTGTAGTACTTAGGCAACCACTCATCCAATTGCTGATTCAACGGCCAGCCAAGGCGAGCATTCAATGCTTCGCAGAGGTTGATTTTAGCCAGATCTTTCACCGTTGTGACGTGCGCCATATACGGCTCCAACCATTGCTCTAACTCGCTGAGCAAGCTGGCATCATCCATCGCTGGCCAGGCCTGTTCCGGCAACCACTCAATGGCACAACGAATACGCTCGAGTAGCGATTGGGAGTTTTCGCTCCAGTCTAATACCGCAAGCCCCTTTCTTCGGACATAGGAGAGTAAAGCTTGCGTCATTTTTTCTTTTCCGGGTTGAGCAAGTGTTTCTCTGCTCACCACCAGTTCACCGATTTTTCGCTGCTTTTCTGCTAATAAACGCCCTTTGGTTTCGTCCCAATCAATGTGCTCGTGGCTCACAAGGCAACTTGGATTGCCTTGTTGCAAAGCCGATAGGTCTAGCGGGATAGCCAATTGGATCTGGCTGGCATTTTTTTGGCCACGCATCAGATCGAGCACCACAAGGTACTCTTCTCCCCCCAAAGGGTCATCCTCACGCAGTTCGGCTCCATGACCATTGGCCATCAAATATCGACCATACTGATGGCCTCGTTTTTGAGCAATGCGATCGGGAAACGCCAAGCTAGCGGCAATGGCACAGGCCGATTCGGTCACCCGTTTTAAAGAGAAAGTGCCATTGAGTTTATTCGCCAGTGCATTGGCACGCTGAGTGAGTAGCGCCGTCTTACTGTGCTTACTTTGCTGCCAACGGTGTAAGCTGTGACAAACGTTGCTGATGTTACGCTCAGGTTCTTCCAACATCACCGCGACGGCCAAGGCTGAGGCGAAAAGCGTCTCATCGCGTTGCTGAGCACCGATCAACATGGCGGCAATACGCGGCTCAACACCAAGCCGCTGCGCCAGCTGTCCTTCACTCGTCAATTGCTGCCCAGAAATTAATCCCAATTGCTGCAACAGTTGCTTGGCCTGACGCACCGCTGCCGAAGAGGGGATATCCAATAACTTCACTTGTTCTGGCTCACTTACACCCCATTGCGCCAGCTCCATCATCAGCGGAGCAAGATCGGCTTGCATGATCTCAGGAAGGGGCACACTCGCCATTTGCTGGTACTGGCTTTCAGAATACAAGCGTACACAAATCCCCTCTGCCACTCGACCCGCACGCCCAGCGCGCTGAATGGCCGACGATTGTGCGATACGCACTTGCTCTAATTTGGTGATCCCCGTTTTCAAATCAAACTTTGCCACCCGCTCTAAACCGCTATCGACCACCAAGCAGATCCCTTCGATGGTTAACGACGTTTCGGCAATGTTGGTTGCTAGCACCACCTTTCGCTCACCGGCTTTAGCAGGCTCAATCGCCTTTTGCTGCTCAGCAAAAGAGAGCTGGCCGTACAACGGGCAGATCACCACTTGCTCACTGAGATGGTCTAAACGCTCAGCCACTTGTTTGATCGCTGCCACCCCTGGCAGAAACGCCAGCAAGGAGCCTGTTTCCGTTGCCAGTAGATGCTCGATGGTTTTCGCCATCACATTGGGTAAAAAGTCGTTCGTTTTTAGCGGCTGATAGCGCTGCTCAACCAAATAACTGCGACCTTGAGATTCAATAAAACTGGCCTGAGGCATGAGAGATTGCAAAGCATGCTGCTCAAGTGTGGCCGACATCACCACCAATTTCAGATCGTCACGCAGCGCTTCTTGCACTTCAAGAGCAAGCGCCAAAGCAATATCGGCATGCAAACTACGCTCGTGAAATTCATCAAAGATCAGTACATCAACCCCATTCAGCTCTGGATCGCTTTGGATCATGCGCGTCATGATCCCTTCGGTAACGATTTCCAGCTGGGTCGCGTGGCTGACCTTGCTTTCGCCACGAACGCGATACCCCACTCTCTCACCAACTTTTTCGCCAAGTTGCTGCGCCAAATAGCGAGCGATATTGCGTGCCGCTAAGCGTCGTGGCTCAAGCATCACGATTTTTCCGGTGAATTCATTACTCAGCAGCAACTGCAAAGGGAAATATGTGGATTTGCCCGCACCAGGTGCGGCTTTGAGTATGACTTGTGAATGTTGCGAGACCGCTTGAAGCAGTTGTGGCATCACGGCGTGGATAGGCAATTGTGACAATGTTGAGTCCTTATGCTTAAATGGCGGCCACATTGTACATAAAAACCCGCTCGTCTAAATAAGCAAATGCATTTCGAACCCGCGCTAGATTGCGCCCTATTACAAAAACGCTATAAACGCTTTCTCGCCGATGTGACCTATCAAAGCGGCGATACAGGCACGATTCATTGTGCCAATACCGGCGCCATGACTGGTTGCGCAACCCCTGGTGATAAAGTGTGGTATTCCACTTCCAACAACACCAAACGAAAATATCCCCACAGTTGGGAAATCACAGAAACGCAGCAGGGTCATCTTATCTGTGTCAATACCATTCGCGCCAACCAGCTCGCGGTGGAAGCCATTGAGCAAGGCTGGATTAAAGAGCTCTCAGGGTATGAGCGACTTCAAACTGAAGTGAAATATGGCAGTGAAAATAGCCGAATTGATATCCTGCTCAGCGCAACGGACCAAGCCGCGTGTTATATAGAGGTGAAAAGCGTCACCTTGCTCGACAACATCGAGGCTGGGCAAGGCTATTTCCCTGATGCCGTCACAACTCGTGGTCAAAAACATCTGAGAGAACTCACAGAAATGGCACAAAATGGAAGTAGAGCCATACTTTTATTTGCTGTTTTGCATTCAGGGATTGAAAAAGTTGCTGCGGCGCTCCATATAGACGCCAATTATTCCCAATTACTCAAACAAGCACAAAAAGCCGGAGTTGAAGTTCTCTGCTATAAAGCAGAGATCAGCAATACTGAAATCAAACTCAATTCTGCTATTGAATTTATCAATAGTTAGAAAAATGATGTGGTCTTCACATTGACGTTAAGTTTACGATTGATAGTTTGCCAGCACCGCCTCTTTCTGCTATAGATACCCGCCTTAAATTAGCTGCTTAGCAGTTGACTAGGTGTAAGTAGGAGATGCTGTATGCCAGAATCGAAGAAAAAAACGCTAGGCATCCTAGCCATTGCAGGGGTGGAGCCATATCAGGAAAAAGCTGGTGAAGAATACATGTCACCAGACCAAGTGGCTCATTTTAGAAAAATTTTAGAAGCTTGGCGCAATCAGCTAAGAGAAGAAGTTGATCGTACTGTGCATCATATGCAGGACGAAGCAGCCAATTTTCCTGATCCCGTTGACCGTGCATCACAAGAAGAAGAATTCAGCCTTGAGTTGCGTAACCGCGACCGCGAACGCCGCTTGATCAAGAAGATTGAAAAGACTCTTGATAAGATCAAAGAGGATGACTTTGGTTTTTGCGAATCTTGTGGTGTTGAGATTGGCATTCGCCGTCTAGAAGCGCGCCCAACTGCAGACCTTTGTATCGACTGTAAAACACTTGCAGAGATCAAAGAGAAACAAATGCAGGGTTAATCACCACTGTATACTGTTTTTAAGGGAGCTGATGCTCCCTTTTTGTTTTGAGATGATATCCATGAGCTATATCGGTCGTTTTGCACCATCCCCTTCCGGTCCGCTGCATTTTGGTTCTTTAATCGCTGCGCTTGGCAGCTATTTCCAAGCGAAATCCCAACAAGGAAGCTGGTTAGTTCGTATCGAAGATCTCGATCCTCCCAGAGAAATGCCTGGCGCATCAGAACTCATTCTCAAAACTCTCGAACATTATCACTTGTTTTGGGATGGTGAAGTGGTCTATCAAAGTCAACGTCACGCGCTTTACCAACATCAAATCGATCACTGGTTAAACAGTGGGCAAGCCTATTTCTGCCAGTGCAGTCGCAAACAGATCAAAGAAATGGGTGGCTATTACAACGGCCATTGCCAAGAGCAGCATCTCAATGAAGGGGCTATTCGCCTTAAAATGACACAACCCATCACCCATTTTGACGATCTTCGTCATGGGCAGATGCACATTCCTCTTGAACTCGCGCAAGAAGATTTCATCATTAAACGCCGAGATGGTTTGTTTGCTTACAATTTGGCGGTGGTGCTCGATGATATTGACCAAGGGGTCACCGAAGTGGTTCGTGGTGCTGATTTAATTGAGCCTACAGGTCGTCAAATCAGTTTGTACAGAATGCTCGGTCAAACGCCCGTAAAATATCTCCACCTCCCCTTGGCGATGGATAAGAATGGCAACAAACTTTCTAAACAAAATCATGCCACTGGCATTGATTTGACACATCCAGCTTCTATGATTCTTGAAGCGATGACGTTTTTAGGTTTCGTTGTTCCCCATGAGCTCACTCACGCCAATATTGATGAGATTCTTACTTGGGGAGTACAAAATTGGCGGATAAACCAGTTACCAGACTCACTAGAAATCACAGCGCGATTCTCAAATGGCACGGCGTGAGCTATTATAGAGCGCAAATTCAGGCCAAATCGGCGTAAAAAACTAACCCATGCAAAGTGATGCCCATTCACTGTTGCCAGATGCACATGAATAAAAACGAATATACAACATGCAGTTCTAACACTTGTCCGGAACTTGCTTTAAATGTCATTACTCGTCAAGAGCACAACATTTCGCGCAAACAGATCAGCGACCATGCGCTAAAAGTCCTGTACCGTCTTCACGGCGCGGGCTTCGACGCTTTTCTTGTCGGCGGTGGCGTACGTGATTTACTGCTGGGACAAAGCCCAAAAGATTTTGATATTGCAACCAACGCAACACCAGAGCAGCTAAAGCAGTTGTTCCGTAACTGCCGCCTGATTGGTCGTCGCTTTAGACTGGCACACATCATGTTTGGTCGTGAAATCATCGAAGTGGCCACGTTTCGTGGTCACCACCAAGACGCGAACTCTCCTACGTCTCAACAGTCAAAGGAAGGCATGCTGCTACGAGATAACGTCTACGGCACCATCGATGAAGACGCAGAGCGACGTGACTTCACCATCAATGCGATGTATTACAACATTGCAGATTACTCGATCCACGATTACGCAGGTGGCGTCGAGGATCTGGAAGATCGCTTGGTACGCTTAATCGGTGACCCTGAAACACGTTATCGTGAAGACCCAGTGCGTATGCTTCGCGCGGTGCGCTTTGCTGCCAAGCTCGACTTCGATATCGAAGAAGATACCGCAGCCCCAATCGAAGAGATGGCGCATTTATTGAGAGAGATTCCAGCCGCACGCCTCTACGAAGAGTCACTCAAACTGCTTCAATCAGGATATGGCCTTGAAACCTACCATCTGATGCGCGAGTACAATCTCTTTCAACAGATGTTCCCGGCTATTTCCACCTATTTCACCGATGATTACTCATCAAACACTGAAAAGATGTTGGACTTAGTGCTGGACTCAACCGACATTCGTGTTGAAGAAGACAAACGCATCAATCCTGCTTACATGTTTGCCGCTATGCTGTGGTACCCACTGCTTGAGCTGGCGGACAAGTTGATGGATAGCCACAACTTGTGTCACTACGATGCCGTGATGGAAGCGAGCAACTTGATCCTCGATGAACAGGTGCGCACAATCGCCATTCCACGTCGCCACACCGCAACCATTCGTGAAATTTGGCAACTGCAACTGCGTCTACCTCGTCGCAACGGTAAACGTGCATCCCGCTTAATGGAACTTAATAAGTTCCGTGCTGGCTTCGATTTCCTCGAAATGCGTGGAGAAATTGAAGGTGGCGAAACGGCCAAACTAGCTAAATGGTGGGGCACGTTCCAAAATGCTGGCCGTGAAATGCGCCTAGCGATGGTGAACGATCTAGACGGTCCTACAGGTGGTTCCAAATCTGGCCGTAAACGTCGCCCCTTCAACAAGAAAAAGAGCAGAAGCCAATCATGATCACTGTCTATATCGCTATCGGCAGTAATCTTGCAGATCCCGTTGTGCAGGCAAAAAACGCCATTGACGCGCTAAAGCAGCTGCCGAAGTCACGATTTCTTTGTGCATCGCAGCTGTATAGCAGCACGCCAATGGGACCGCAAAATCAACCAGACTACATCAACGCTGTCGCAGCGATTGAAACCGAATTAACACCCTTGGAACTGCTTGATTGCACCCAAGCAATTGAACTAGACCAAGGGCGTGTCCGTAAAGAAGAACGTTGGGGGCCAAGAACTCTCGACTTGGATATTATTCTTTACGGCGATGAGGTGATCGATTCCGAGCGATTGACTGTTCCTCACTATGGAATGAAAGAGCGCGAATTTGTGCTCTACCCGCTCGCTGAAATCGCACCAAATTTAACCCTCCCTGATGGGACCGAGCTATCTCAACTTCTCACTACGGTGGATAGAAATGGCCTCGGTATTTGGCACTCATAGCCAAATCCTGCTAAGGAACAATCATGAAAAAAATTACCATCAATGACCTGCTAAAGTGGAAACAGGAAGGTCGTAAATTTGCAACTTCAACGGCCTACGATGCCAGCTTTGCGCAACTTTTTGAGAGCCAAGAAATGCCAGTACTACTGGTCGGTGACTCTCTTGGCATGGTATTGCAAGGCAAAAATGACACGCTTCCAGTGACAGTTGAAGACATTGCTTACCACACACGCTGTGTTCGCGCCGGTAGCCCAAACTGTTTGTTAATGGCCGACATGCCATTTATGAGTTACGCCACTCCAGAGCAAGCGTGTGAGAACGCTGCACAGTTGATGCGTGCAGGGGCTAACATGGTCAAAATCGAAGGTGGTGACTGGCTGGTTGATACGGTGAAAATGCTCACAGAGCGTGCGGTTCCAGTGTGTGCACACCTAGGCTTGACGCCACAATCCGTGAACATTTTTGGTGGTTACAAAGTGCAAGGCCGCGACCAAGAAAAAGCGGATCGCATGGTCAAAGACGCACTTGCACTGCAAGCCGCAGGCGCACAAATCGTCCTACTTGAGTGTGTGCCAGCAGAGTTAGCTGCGCGAATTACTCAGGTGTTGGATGTGCCGGTGATTGGCATTGGTGCTGGTAATGTCACCGACGGTCAAATCCTCGTGATGCACGATATGTTTGGAATTTCAGCCAATTACATGCCAAAATTCTCGAAGAACTTCCTGGCAGAAACAGGCGATATGCGCAAAGCGGTGGCGCTGTACATGGAGCAAGTACAAGCGGGCACCTTCCCTGATGACGCGCATACTATTGCTTAGAGGACTAATGTAAATGCAAACCTTTGCCGAAATTTCAACTCTTCGCGAACAGCTCAAAGCGTTCAAACGCGAAGGACGTCGAATTGCTTTTGTTCCAACCATGGGCAACTTACATGAAGGCCACTTAACACTCGTGCGTAAAGCACGTGAGCACGCTGATATCGTGGTTGTCAGTATTTTTGTTAACCCAATGCAGTTTGATCGCGCTGACGATTTAAATAATTATCCAAGAACCTTGGAAGAAGACCTCAGCAAACTCAATGGTGAAGCAGTTGAACTGGTCTTTACACCAACACCAGAAATGATCTACCCAGAAGGGTTGGATAAACAGACTGTCGTTGAAGTTCCAGGGCTATCGACAATGCTCGAAGGTGCGTCACGCCCAGGCCATTTCCGCGGTGTATCCACCATCGTGACCAAGCTATTCAATATTGTTCAACCTGATGTCGCATGTTTTGGTGAGAAAGATTTCCAACAGCTCGCTATCATTCGCAAAATGACCACCGATTTGGCAATGGACATTGAGATTATTGGTGTTCCGACCGTGCGTGAGATGGATGGCCTTGCCATGAGCTCACGCAATGGCTTATTGACCATTGATGAGCGCCAACGTGCGCCCGTCTTGGCTCGCACCATGCGTTGGATCAGCAGTGCGATCCGTGGTGGCCGTGACGACTTTGCTTCAATCATCGAAGACGCCAGCGATCAATTGCGCGCCGCAGGCTTGCACCCTGATGAAATCTTCATCCGTGATGCACGTACTCTACAAGCGGTCAACTCGGAGAGCACGCAAGCCGTTATTCTGATGTCCGCTTTCTTGGGTAAAGCTCGCCTAATCGACAATCAAGTTGTGGAATTAGTGAAAGACAGCAAAGAAGAAGTCGACAGCATCGAATCAGAAAGTGAAAACAGTCACTGATGTCTCATCACTGACCTAAACACTTCCCGTACAAAGAATAAAGGGATTGCCATCGGCAATCCCTTTTTGCTATCTGTGAACTGAACATTCGTTTTCGTTAAGAACGCAAGCCGATACCTCGCGTCACTAAGTAGTGCGCCACGCCATAAAGTAAGACAACAAACGCACTTAGCACCGTAAACGATGTGGCGATCCCCACATCAGAAACGCCAAGGAAACCATAACGAAACGCGTTAACCATATAAACAATCGGGTTGATCTGCGACACCCCTTGCCAAAACTCGGGCAATAACTGAATGGAGTAGAAAACACCGCCAAGATAGGTCAATGGTGTGAGCACAAACGTCGGAATAATCGAAATATCGTCAAACGTTCGGGCAAAAACAGCGTTGATCAAACCACCTAACGAAAAAACCACCGACGTCAAAAAGACCGTCGCAATGATTATTCCCCAATGTTCAACTTGCAAATCAACAAACAGCAAAGAGACCATGGTAACCATGGCGCCCACCAGCAAACCACGAGCGACACCGCCCATAACAAAACCAAAAATAATCACGTAATTTGGCACGGGTGCCACTAGCAACTCTTCGATATTGCGCTGAAATTTGGCACTAAAGAATGATGAAGCGACATTGGAATACGAGTTGGTGATCACCGACATCATGATCAAACCAGGTACGATATATTCCATGTAACTGAAACCGTTCATTTCACCAATCCGCGAACCAATCAAGCTCCCGAAAATAATAAAATAAAGCGTCATGGTAATAGCTGGCGGCACCAAGGTTTGGACCCAAATACGAGTAAAGCGGTTAATCTCTTTGGTTAACAGGCTACAAAAAGCCGTCCAATATAGACGATACATATTATTTCTCCTTCGCCTGTTCACGCACGATGTTCACAAACAGCTCTTCTAAGCGATTGGCTTTATTGCGCATCGACATGACCATTACCCCCTGCTCACTCAACTGACTGAACACATGGTTTAACGGCTGGGTTTTCTCCACTTCAATCTCTAAAGAATCATTTTCAACACGAGATGACACCACACCTTCCAAACAAGGCATCGGCGAATTTGGGGCAAGATCCAAAATGAACGTTTCCACGTCTAACTTAGCCAGCAAAGACTTCATCGTGGTGTTTTCAATTAACTCACCTCGGTTGATGATGCCGATATTGCGGCACAGCATTTCGGCCTCTTCTAAATAGTGAGTGGTCAAAATGATGGTAATGCCCTGTTTTTGATTGATCTCTTTGAGAAATTCCCACATTGAACGACGCAGCTCGATATCAACACCCGCCGTTGGCTCATCTAAAATCAACAGTTTAGGTTCATGCATCAGAGCACGTGCGATCATCAGACGACGCTTCATCCCACCAGAAAGATTTCTTGCTCGCTCTTTGCGCTTTTCCCACAAATCGAGCTTGGTCAGATACTTCTCTGCTCGTTGCTTGGCGAGTTCACGCGACACACCGTAATAACCCGCCTGCTGCAACACGATCTGCTCCACGGTTTCAAACTGATTGAAGTTGAATTCCTGTGGCACCAATCCAAGATGTTGCTTTGCCAACTCCAAATCGCGATCAATGTCGTAACCAAAGACTTTGACGTTGCCCGATGTTTTGTTCACCAGAGAAGAAATCACGCCTATTGTGGTGGATTTCCCCGCGCCATTTGGCCCCAACAGCGCATAAAAATCGCCTTCTTGCACGGCTAAACTGATGCCTTTTAGCGCCTCGAAGCCCCCAGCATACGTTTTTCGTAGCTGCTCAATTTGTAATGCATACATAATTTTGTATTGCTCTTTTTCTCTATGATGCCTATCAAATGACGCTTGAGTGGCGACTTTTCAACCCTACATTAGCAATTAATCATAAAAAACTGCCTACACGGAAAATAAAAACGCAGAGGAAGACCTCTGCGTTTTTCGGCGACTCATTCATATGCTTTACACGTTTAAACAAACGCGCCTTGGTGCTCATCTTGCTCTACTTTTTTCACCGCAGCGTTAAGTGCTTCATAGCGGAACTTAAAGGTATTTTCATCCGGCACCAAATCCAGCACGTGGAACTTTTCAAGCTGCTCACGCACGCGTTCATTCGGGCAGAGTAAGTAGACATCACACTGGGCTTCTTGCGCATCTTTAATGGCGTTTTCTAATGCAAGCCCAACGGTGACATCAATCATCGGTACGTCGGTCAAATCGAGAATCATCGCTTCATAATCACTAATACTGCTGTGCTGACGCGAGATCGCTTTCGAGACACTGAAAATCATCGGGCCAGACAGGTAAAAGAACAGCACTTTGCCATTGGCGCGGTCAAGCAGGCCACGTTCACTGTCGGTTAATGGCACGTCGTTTTCATCCGCATCACTGATTGCTTTCACTTGCTTGGCTTGCACGCGACTGAGGCGCTCGATAATAAGGATGTTGGAAATGAAGACACCCAGCCCCACCGCCACAATCAGGTCAACAAACACTGTTAGGAGCATTACGCCATACATGATCGCCATGCCTTGCACGCTCACACGGTGCGCGCGTTGAATGAAGCTCCAGTCCAAAATGCCGAAACCGACGTACACCGCAATCCCCGCCAAGACCGCCATGGGGATAGGCTCGGTCAACCCGCTCGCGACCAGTACAACCAGTGCCAGAATCAAGGCACGAATCACGCCAGATAACGGAGAACGCGCCCCCACCTGGATATTGGTCACTGTCCCCATAGTTGCGCCCGCACCAGGCAATGCACCAAACAGGCCCGAGATCATGTTCGCCAAACCTTGCCCGCGTAGCTCTTTATCTGAATCATGCTCTTTACGCGTCAAAGAGTCGCCAATCACGGCCGTCAGTAAGGTATCAATACAACCGAGCGTGCCCAGCACCAAAGCATCAATCACCATCGCGGTGAAGATTTCGCCATTAATCACAGGCACGACAAGAGAAGGCAAGCCCGTTGGAATTTCGCCAATTCGGCGCACATCGTCAAAATCAAAAACAATGACAGAAAGTAGCGTGACCGCCACCAACGCGACCAATTGCGCAGGAACATATTTGCGGTACTGCTTAGGGAAAAAGAACAGAATGCCCAACGTCAGTAAGCCAAGGAAAAACTCACTAAACTTCATGTTGGAAATCGTCTCAGGCAACGCAGAAAGTGTGCCAAGAACCCCACCGGCTGGCGCAGCATGGCCAAGTAACGGGGACAATTGCAAAATGATCAGTATCACGCCGATGCCAGACATAAAACCCGACACCACGCTATACGGCATTAGGGTAATGTATTTGCCTAACTTCAATGTGCCTATCAATACCTGAAAGGCACCAGCCATCATGACGATGGTAAAACTAATGGCAATGCCAGATTCTGGGTATTTCGCCACCATGCTGGTTAATACCGCGGTCATGATCACCGTCATTGGCCCGGTTGGTTCAGAAATGAGGGTTGATGAACCACCAAATAACGCTGCAAATAAACCGACTAAAATCGCTCCCCACAAACCGGCTTCAGCCCCAGCTCCAGAGGCCACACCAAATGCTAATGCCAGCGGCAGAGAAATAATGGCGGTGGTGACCCCACCAAACAGATCCCCTTTCAGATTGATATCGTTAAAACGATCTCCAAACATCACTCAGCTCCCTGTAAAAAACATAAATCGCGCAACTTTAGCAAAAGTTAACCTATTTCGTTAAGTGTTAATTAGATCTCATAAGTTACACCATATAACTTATGGTTTGGTTAACGGCTAAGTTTATGATTTTTTATGCCATAACTAGTCAGATGAGTACTTTTCTGCCAATTTATTTCGGGCGGTAAATTGTAACATTGTGTATAGTGATGCAAGAATTTTTAGGGAAGTAAGATGCAACATGCCGGAAATCAAGCAATTATTTGAAAACAACTCAAAATGGTCCGAAGAGATCAAATCGCATCAACCGGAGTATTTTTCCAAGTTAGAAGAAGGGCAAAACCCCGGCTTTCTCTGGATTGGGTGTTCCGACAGTCGCGTTCCCGCAGAACGCTTGACCGGGCTTTATTCGGGTGAACTATTTGTTCACCGTAATGTGGCAAACCAAGTGATCCATACCGATTTAAACTGCCTCTCGGTTGTGCAATACGCCGTCGACGTGTTGAAAGTTAAACACATCATCATCTGTGGCCATTACGGCTGTGGAGGGGTGAACGCAGCGATTGAAAACCCGCGCCTTGGTTTGATCAATAACTGGCTACTACACATCCGCGATCTCTACCTCAAACATCGCAATTGGTTAGGTGAACTACCAAAAGAAAAATGGGGCGACAAACTGTGTGAAATTAACGTCGCAGAGCAGGTCTACAACTTAGGTAATTCTACGATTATGGAAAGCGCTTGGGAGCGCGGACAAGATGTGGAAATTCACGGCGTTGTCTATGGCATTGGTGATGGCCGCCTACAAGACATTGGCGTACGTTGCTACAGCAGAGAGTCACTCGAAGTCAACTACCAAGCTGCGATGGCAAAAATCCTCAATAGCGATGTGATGAAGTTCCACGAATAGCGCCATCGTTAGACCACCGACACAATCCGTGTTTTAGAGATAGAAACACAATGGCCCACTGTATCAGCGGGCCATTATTATTTATCAGTACCACTTACTCTTGTGGAACGACTTTACCAATGAAGGGCAGATGGCGGTATTTCTGCGCATAATCGATGCCCACACCGACAACAAATTCGTCCGGAATTTCAAAACCGACCCACTTCACCGGAACTGGTACTTCACGGCGAGAAGGTTTATCGAGTAGTGTACAGATCTCGATTGACTTCGGCTCTCTTAAAGACAGGATCTCTTTAATCTTGTTCAGTGTGTTGCCTGTATCGATGATGTCTTCAACGATCAAGACATCTTTACCTTTGATGTCATCATCGAGATCTTTCAGAATGCGAACGTCACGCGAGCTTTCCATTGTATTACCGTAGCTAGAAGCCGTCATAAAATCGACTTGATGCGTGAGTTCAATGGCACGAGCAAGATCCGCCATAAAAACAAACGAACCACGTAGCAAGCCGACTAGCACAAGATCTTCACTACCTTGATAATGCTCAGTAATCTGTCTACCTAATTCACGAACTCGTTCCTGAACGGTCTGCTCAGAAATCATAACTTCTACTGTATGTTTCATACTGTACTCAATGTTTTATCGTTACTAATGGTGAGTTTCGTACCCGAGCTAAGAATCGCTGAGGTCAAGACGCAAACGTTCACCTGAAATTCTTGCGTAGTGTATCACTCCATAAAGCAATCTTTAACCCCTAAACAGCGAAGTTGCTCTCCTTCCTTCTGCTATCTACTAACGCATCAATAACGAGATCTTGCTACCAGTTTACATAAAAGTTGCTCGAGAGAGATATCAATATTGATATTACTGTTCATTTATTCACCACAAGTTATTGACCCAATTCATATGCACCATTACACTCATGAGGCTTAAACGCAATTATTAAAACAATCAATAGGAACCGCTAAGCCGTTCCATTTTATATAAAGACAACTCATTGGTAAGGAAATAATTATGGATTCAATTGCTAAGAGAGCGCGAACGCGTTTATCTCCGATAAGACGCAAACAACAGCTGATGGAAATTGCTTTGGAAGTGTTTGCACGTCGTGGCATTGGACGAGGAGGTCATGCAGACATCGCTGAAATTGCACAAGTTTCTGTGGCGACCGTCTTCAACTACTTCCCAACTCGCGAAGATCTTGTAGACGAAGTGCTTAACCATGTTGTTCGTCAGTTTTCTAACTTCCTATCTGACAACATCGATTTGGATCTCCATGCGAAAGAAAACATCGCCAACATCACTAACGCCATGATTGAGCTTGTGGTTCAAGACAGCCACTGGTTGAAAGTTTGGTTCGAGTGGAGTGCGTCGACGCGTGATGAAGTTTGGCCTCTGTTTGTCACCACCAACCGTACTAATCAATTGCTGGTACAAAATATGTTCATCAAAGCCATTGAGCGCGGTGAAGTGTGTGATCAACACAACCCAGAAGATTTGGCGAATCTGTTCCACGGCATTTGTTACTCGTTGTTTGTTCAGGCAAATCGTACCAACAATACCGCAGAACTGAGCAAACTGGTCAGCAGCTACTTAGACATGCTATGCATCTATAAACGCGAGCACTAATCGCCAGTAACCTCACATCAAGGTTGGCCACGGCCAACCTTTTTTATGCCCGGATAAACGTGGGGCCGTTTTTGAGGAAAATAAAAAACCGCTGATGATTCAGCGGTTTTTCTTTAGACTATTTCAGAAGATTACTTTTTCTTCTTCGCTTTCGCGTTTGGTAGGTCAGTGATTGTACCTTCAAACACTTCCGCCGCTAGACCAACAGATTCGTGCAGCGTTGGGTGAGCGTGGATAGTTAGTGCGATATCTTCAGCATCACAACCCATCTCGATAGCAAGGCCGATTTCACCAAGCAGTTCACCACCGTTGGTACCAACGATAGCACCACCGATAACGCGATGCGTTTCTTTATCAAAGATCAGCTTAGTCATACCGTCAGCACAATCAGAGGCGATTGCACGACCCGATGCTGCCCATGGGAAAGTAGCCACTTCGTAGTTGATGCCTTCTGCTTTCGCTTCTTTCTCAGTCTTACCAACCCACGCCACTTCTGGCTCAGTGTACGCAATTGAAGGAATGACTTTAGGATCGAAGTAGTGCTTCTTACCAGATATAACTTCTGCAGCAACGTGACCTTCATGCACACCTTTGTGCGCTAGCATTGGTTGACCAACGATGTCACCGATAGCAAAGATGTGAGGAACGTTAGTACGCATTTGCTTGTCAACGTTGATGAAACCGCGCTCGTCGATTTCAAGACCCGCTTTTTCACCGTCGATCAGTTTGCCGTTTGGTACACGACCGATAGCCACAAGAACGGCATCGTAGCGCTCAGCTTCTGCTGGTGCTTTTTTGCCTTCCATTGAAACGTAGATACCATCTTCTTTCGCTTCAACTGCCGTTACTTTCGTTTCCAGCATTAGGTTAAATTTCTTGCTGATACGCTTGGTGTAAACCTTGACGATATCTTTGTCTGCCGCTGGAATCACTTGATCAAACATTTCCACAACGTCGATCTGTGAACCTAGCGAATGATAAACGGTACCCATTTCTAGGCCGATGATACCACCACCCATGATCAGCAGCTTTCCTGGTACTTCTTTCAGTTCAAGCGCATCAGTTGAGTCCCAAATACGTGGGTCTTCATGTGGGATAAATGGCAGTTTGATTGGACGAGAACCTGCAGCAACGATCGCGTTATCGAAGTTAACCACGGTTTTACCGTCTTCGCCTTCGACTTCAATCGTATTAGGGCCAGTGAATTTACCAAAGCCATTCACCACGTTCACTTTACGCATCTTAGCCATACCGCCAAGACCGCCAGTCAACTGGTTGATTACTTTTTCTTTCCAAAGACGAACTTTGTCGATGTCTGTTTGAGGCTCGCCAAATACGATGCCGTGCTCAGCAAGCGCTTTTGCTTCTTCGATCACTTTCGCAACGTGAAGCAGTGCTTTCGATGGGATACAACCCACGTTCAGACACACACCACCAAGGGTGTTGTAACGTTCAATAAGAACAGTGTCCAGACCTAAGTCTGCACAACGGAATGCAGCGGAGTAACCAGCAGGACCGGCACCAAGTACTACCACCTGGGCTTTAATTTCTTTGCTCATTTTGACCTCTTGTAGTCATTATCCCTAACAGGCTGAGTGAGTTTTGATTTTTGTTTAAGAGTGGTTTGTTTTAAACATTTTCAGACCGCCAACAGTTTACAGAGATGTTAATGGTGTGAAAAGTAAATCAATTTAGCCTGTGAGCCAGACGACAATTCGATGGACAAAAAACACACGCGTGCTCGCTTGTCATCCAATTGTCCGATAATTCTATTAACAGAGGCGGCTGTTAGGCCGCCTCTCAATGTTCACGTTGATTACAGAACCAAACGACGAATGTCAGATAGGCACTCGTTTAGATAAGTAATGAAACGCGCACCTTCTGCACCATCAATCACACGGTGGTCGTATGACAGAGATAGCGGCAGTTGTAGGCGAGGAGCGAACTCTTTACCATTCCAAACAGGCTTGATCTCAGACTTAGATACACCAAGGATACCCACTTCTGGCGCGTTTACGATTGGTGTAAACGCAGTACCACCGATACCACCTAGGCTTGAAATCGTGAAACAGCCACCTTGCATATCCGCTGCAGTCAGCTTACCAGCACGTGCTTTCTTAGAAACCACCATCAGCTCTTCAGACAGCTCGTAAATGCCTTTCTTGTTCACGTCTTTAAAGACAGGAACCACTAGGCCATTTGGCGTATCGACTGCGATACCGATGTTCACGTATTTCTTCAGAATCAAGCTCTCACCATCTTCTGATAGTGAAGAGTTGAACGCTGGGAACGCTTCTAGCGCTTTAGCAGCCGCTTTCATGATGAACACAAGTGGCGTGATCTTCATGCCCGAGTCTTTCTTCGCTTCAATCGCGTTTTGCTCTTTGCGGAAGTTTTCTAGCTCAGTGATGTCAGCGTTATCCCACTGTGTAACGTGAGGGATCATGACCCAGTTACGATGTAGGTTTGCACCAGAGATCTTCTTAATGCGAGATAGTGGCTGAACTTCTGTTTCACCAAACTTGCTGAAGTCCACTTTCGGCCATGGTAGTAGACCAAGCGCTGCGCCATCGCCTTTACCAGACGCTGCTGCAACTGCACCAGACTCAAGACGCTTAAGTGCGTCTTTCACGTAAGCTTGAACGTCTTCTTTCAGGATACGGCTCTTACGACCAGAACCTTTCACTTTCGCTAGGTTTACACCGAATTCGCGTGCTAGACGACGAACCACTGGTGAAGCGTGTGCGTAAACATTGTTCTCTTCAAACTCAGTTGCCGCTGGAGCTGCTGCAGGTTTCGCTGCTTCAGCTTTAGGAGCGGTCGCTGCTGGAGCTGCTGCTGGAGCAGGTGCCGCTGCTGCAACTGGCGCTGCGCCAGCAACTTCGAACACCATGATTAGAGAACCAGTAGAAACTTTGTCACCAGCTGCTACTTTGATTTCTTTAACAGTACCAGCAAATGGTGCAGGTACTTCCATAGATGCTTTGTCGCCTTCTACAGTAATCAGAGATTGCTCTTCAGTTACTGTATCGCCAACCGCTACCATGATTTCAGTCACTTCAACTTCGTCGCCGCCGATATCAGGAACGTTAACTTCTTTACGTTCCGGCGTTCCGGCTCCAGAGACTACTGCTGGAGCCGCCGCCGGAGCTGCTGCAACTGGTGCAGGTGCTGCTACGCCTGAACCTGCTACTTCAAAGATCATCACTAGTGAGCCTGTCGATACTTTATCGCCTGCTGCCACTTTGATTTCTTTTAGAGTACCTGCGAATGGCGCTGGTACTTCCATTGAAGCTTTGTCACCTTCTACTGTCAGTAGAGATTGCTCTTCAGCGATTGAATCGCCAACAGCCACGAGGATTTCAGTGACTTCAACTTCGTCGCCACCGATATCCGGTACACAAACTTCTTTCAGTTCACTTGCTGCCGCAGCTGCAGGTGCAGCTACTGGAGCCGCTTCTGCCGCTGGAGCAGGCGCAGCTGCGCCCGCTTCTTCGAAGATCATGATAAGTGAACCTGTTGTTACTTTATCACCAGCAACAACTTTGATTTCTTTTACGATACCCGCTTGAGATGCTGGTACTTCCATAGAAGCCTTGTCGCCTTCTACCGTAATGAGAGACTGCTCTTCTTCAACCTTGTCGCCAACGCTTACAAGAATCTCAGTAACTTCAACCTCATCCGCACCGATATCAGGTACATTAATTTCGATTGCCATTATTCTTTCCTACCTTCAATTAAGCGTATAGCGGGTTAGTTTTTTCAGTGTCGATGTCGAACTTCTTGATTGCTTCCACAATCACAGACTTCTCAACTTCGCCACGTTTCGCCAGTTCAGTTAGCGCAGCAACCACGACGTAACCTGCGTTCACTTCGAAGTGACGACGTAGGTTTTCACGGCTGTCTGAACGACCAAAGCCATCAGTACCCAGCACTTTGTAAGATTCAGCAGGAATGAATGCACGAACCTGCTCAGCGTAGTTCTTCATGTAGTCAGTCGCCGCAATTGCAGGCTCAGTACCCATTACAGTTTGGATGTAAGGTACTTGCGCTTCTGCTTCTGGGTGAAGCATGTTGTAACGCTCACACGCTTGACCATCACGAGTCACTTCATTGAACGACGTTACAGAGTAAACGTCTGACGCAATGCCGTACTCATCGCTTAGGATTTGAGCCGCTTTACGCACTTCGTTCATGATAGTACCAGAGCTCAACAGCTGAACTTTACCTTTCGAACCTGTGTAAGTTTCTAGCTTGTAGATACCCTTACGAATGCCTTCTTCAGCGCCTGCTGGCATTGCTGGCATTGCGTAGTTCTCGTTCATCAGAGTTAGGTAGTAGAACACGTTCTCTTGATCACCATACATACGACGGATACCGTCTTGTAGGATAACCGCCACTTCGTAAGCGAATGTTGGGTCGTAAGAGATACAGTTCGGTACAGTACCTGCCATGATGTGTGAGTGACCGTCTTCGTGCTGTAGACCTTCACCGTTTAGCGTTGTACGACCTGCTGTAGCACCTAATAGGAAACCACGAGCTTGTTGGTCACCCGCCATCCACGCCATGTCGCCAACACGTTGGAAACCGAACATAGAGTAGTAGATGTAGAACGGGATCATTGGTAGGTCATTGGTCGAGTATGACGTTGCCGCCGCAACCCATGAAGACATAGCACCGAGTTCGTTGATACCTTCTTGCAGTACTTGACCTGACGTTGCTTCTTTGTAGTAAGAAACGATGTCACGGTCTTGTGGTGTGTAGTTCTGGCCGTGTGGGTTGTAAATACCGATTTGACGGAACAGACCTTCCATACCAAATGTACGCGCTTCGTCAGCAATGATAGGAACAATGTTTTCACCAATGTTCTTATCTTTAAGCAGTACGTTTAGAGTACGTACAAACGCCATGGTTGTAGAGATGTCACGCTTCTGCTCTTCTAGCAGAGGTTGGAACTCTTCAACAGCTGGAATCACGAGCTCTTTGGTGAAGTTAGGTAGACGCTGTGGCGTGTAACCTTTCAGCGCTTTACGACGAGCGTGTAGGTATTCGTATTCTTTCGAACCTTCTTCCAAAGTTAGGTATGGAAGTTCTTTTACTGCTTCGTCCGTTAGGATGTCTTGAAGACCTAGGCGATCACGTAGATGTAGCACGTGAGTCATATCCATCTTCTTAACTTGGTGCGCGATGTTCTTGCCTTCCGCCGCTTCACCCATGCCGTAACCTTTAACGGTTTTCGCTAGGATAACCGTTGGACGCCCTTGGGTGTCTTGCGCATTTTTGAATGCTGCGTACAGTTTAGAAGACTCGTGACCACCACGCTTAAGCGCGAAAATTTGATCGTCAGTCATGTCTGCCACTAGCGCTGCAGTTTCAGGGTACTTACCAAAGAAATGCTCACGTACGTACGCGCCATCTTTCGATTTGAATGTTTGGTAGTCACCGTCGATGGTTTCGTTCATCAGTTGAAGAAGCTTACCCGTGGTGTCTTTAGCTAGTAGTGAATCCCAGTTGTTACCCCAGATTACTTTCACTACGTTCCAGCCAGCACCTTTGAACAGACCTTCAAGTTCTTGAATGATCTTACCGTTACCCATTACAGGGCCATCGAGACGCTGCAGGTTACAGTTGATTAGGAAACATAGGTTGTCTAGCTTCTCACGTGCAGCGAAAGAGATAGCACCACGTGATTCTGGCTCATCCATCTCACCGTCACCTAGGAACGCGTATACACGTTGCTCAGTCGTGTCTTTCAGACCACGGCCATTTAGGTATTTCAGGAAGCGCGCTTGGTAGATCGCAGAAATCGGACCAAGACCCATAGATACGGTTGGGAACTGCCAGAACTCAGGCATTAGTTTAGGGTGCGGGTATGATGGAATACCTTTGCCGTCCACTTCTTGACGGAAGTTGTCTAGTTGCTCAGCAGTTAGACGACCTTCAACGAACGCACGTGCGTAGATCCCTGGAGAGATGTGACCTTGGTAATAAACCAAGTCGCCACCATCTTTCTCGTTTGGTGCACGGAAGAAGTGGTTGAAACAGGTTTCGTAGAATGCTGCAGAAGACTGGAAAGACGCCATGTGGCCGCCTAGCTCTAGGTCTTTCTTAGAAGCACGTAGAACGATCATGATTGCGTTCCAACGGATGATGGAACGGATACGACGCTCAAGCGTAGTATCACCAGGGTAAGCTGGTTCTTGGTTCGCTGGAATCGTGTTGATGTAGTTGGTTGTGATGCCAGTCGGCATATCAACGCCATCTAGGCGAGCTTTGTCTAGAACTTGCTCTAGTAGGTACTGTGCACGTTCTACACCTTCTTCACGAACTACTGACTCAAGTGCTTGTAACCATTCTTGAGTTTCAAGTGCGTCTACGTCATGCTTCATATCAGACATGGCGATCTATCCTTCTGTTGGTTGGATCTACGTTAAACTTGCAATGAGTCTGATTAAGACTCATTACCTCGTTGAATTCGACGTAAAGAGCGTTCTCTACGTGACTCTTCACGAGTCAAATCCAACAATGTTTCTTCGATGTACGCTAAATGCGAATGGGACATTTCACGCGCCTTTTCTGGCTGACCAGAAACAATCGCATCCACAATATTAGCCCGATGTTTGCTGACTTTTTCCACCACTTCAGCGCGGCGGTGCAGCAATTTCAGATTCTGTAAGACATTTTGCTCGAGTAACGGCGAGAGGCTACGAACAATATGCAGTAGCACGACATTGTGTGAAGCTTCGGTTAATGCAACCAAAAACGCCATCACCGCGGCCGCTTCCGCTTCTACATCTTTTTTTGCCTGCTCAGCGCTAATTTTTTCCAGGCAAGCCTGAATACGAGCGAAGTCTTGCTCGGTACCACGCAACGCAGCGAAATACGCAGAAATACCTTCCATCGCATGGCGCGATTCAAGTAAATCAAGCTGTGTTTCAGAGTGGCTAGACAATAAATTTAGCAGAGGATCGGAAAAACTTTTCCAGATGTTCTCACTGACAAACGTGCCACCACCTTGACGGCGAGTAAGCAGACGTTTGGCTTCCAAGCGCTGAATCGCTTCACGAACAGAAGGACGTGACACCTCGAACTGTTTGGCCAGTTCGCGTTCTGGCGGCAATTGCTGCCCTGGTGCCAATATTCCCTCGACGATCAGTCTTTCCAACTCTTGTTCAATCACATCAGAAAGTTTCGGCTGACGAATCCTTTGATAAGCCATATTTATTATTCTTTTTCTCTTTGCTGTTAATTGGTAATACCAATTCTAAGTTGGTGCAGAAATTAACATAATTAAAACGCAACTGTCCAGCCAAAAATTGACCTAAATCATAGAACAGCTCACGCTTCAACACTTTGCTAACATTCGCTCATTAAAACGGCAATAGAATTGGTCTTACCAATTACAAATAGTAAACAGATGGGGAAAGGGCGTGCTAGCAAAACGGTTAAAGAAAAACAAAAAAAGACAAAATATTGTGCCTCATTTGCCCCTCAAGTCGCTTACCCCATGATTAAACGTAGTTAACTTTTAACAAGACGAAATAATTTTCGATATAAAAAAAGGTAAGCCATGATGCTTACCTTTTTGTGACAACCTTGCGATGGGTTTACATTTTTGCAACCAACCCATCTTGAGAAAGTAAAGTGCGATAATAACGCCAGTCAAAACTTAAACCGGGATCGGTTTTTCTCAGCGGTGCAATGTATTGGTGCCCAGTAATTCGAGGAAGGGTAATGTGCGGGTATTGGCGCATTAAGGTTCTGGTGAGCTCGCTTAACGCTTGATACTGCGCTTCGGTATAAGCGACAAAATCACTGCCCTCAAGCTCAATACCAATCGAATAATCATTACAGCGCTCAACCCCGGCAAAGCTGGATGCGCCCGCATGCCAAGCGCGATCATCAAAAGAGACAAACTGCACCACTTCCCCATCTCTTTTAATCAAGCAGTGAGCCGAAACACGCATCTGATGAATCACTTGGAAAAAAGGATGCGCGCTTGGGTCAAGCTGGCCTTGAAAAAAGTCCTCTATATAGTGGCCACCAAACTGACCGGGAGGCAGGCTAATATTGTGCACCACCAGCAGAGAAATTGGCTTTCCTTGTGGCCTCGCATCAAAAAACGGCGACGAAACTCGCTTAACTCCCTCCAACCATCCTTGCGTGATCACAGCTTGCATATCATCTCCATGGGTTTGTCAATTAACTGCTGAAATTGTTACCTATGCAGAGTATCATGCGTTGCAATTCCCCTTTCAAGATAAGATTTGCGATGAAGAACACACATAACAGCCAAGAACGCCTTGATTATTTGAAGCAACAGCTCCCTATCGAAATCACCCGAGCGGTTACCGACACGCTGAAAGAAGACTTGGGCGGTTCGCTAAACGCTGACAATGATGTGACGGCCGCACTTATCCCAGCAGAGGCCATGAATACAGCGACCATCATCACTCGCGAACACGGCGTATTTTGTGGCCAAGCATGGGCGGATGAAGTGTTCAAACAGCTCGGCGGCAAAGTGACCATTGAGTGGCACGTAAAAGATGGCGACAACGTCGAACCGAATCAAACGCTTTGCACACTCACAGGCCCTGCCCGTGATTTACTCACAGGTGAGCGCAACGCGATGAATTTTATTCAAACCCTGTCTGGCTGCGCTACCATTACGGCGCAATACGCCGCGAAAATTGCCCATACCGAGTGTCGCTTATTAGATACACGCAAAACCATCCCGGGCCTACGCAGCGCCTTAAAATACGCAGTGGCCTGTGGCGGTGGCTACAACCACCGAATTGGCGTGTTTGACGCTTACCTAATCAAAGAGAACCACATCATTGCCTGCGGTGGCATCACTCAAGCGATCACCAAAGCAAAAGAGCTGCAACCAGGAAAGCCCGTGGAAGTGGAAACAGAGAATCTCGATGAACTGCGTGAAGCCATTCACGCGGGTGCTGACATCATTATGCTCGACAACTTCACCACCGAGATGATGCGACAAGCGGTGGAAATTAACGCAGGCCGCGCAGCACTGGAAAACTCAGGCAACGTGACATTAGAAACCATCGCAGAATACGCAGAAACCGGTGTGGATTACATTTCGGTTGGCGCCCTGACCAAGCATGTCAAAGCGATGGATTTATCGATGCGTTTTCAATAACGCCCTCTCGTCAATCGCACCTCTGAAGCGCTCCCATTAAGTGGAGCGAAGAAATGATAAGGGCCAACGAGGCCCTTACATTCATTCTATAAATTTCATATCAATCTCACATTCAGCCAGCAACAGAGTGAAACAAAAAGTGAAAGAGTTTTAATTCACTCGAAAGCCATTTCTAGCACGATGTTCAGCACAGGGTTTCCTTGAATACTCTATCGATAAGCTCATGGAGCGAATTTCATAGATTGAAGGAAATCATGATGAAAAAGATAAATAAGTCGAAGAAACAACAAGGTTTTACCTTGATTGAATTGATGATTGTGGTAGCGATTATTGGTGTGTTGTCAGCAATTGCTGTTCCAGCTTATAAAGATTATGTAAAAAAATCTGAAGGCGCATCAGCATTGGCGACGATGAAGTCATTAATCACAGCATCTGAGCTGTGGTATCAAGAAAACGGTTCATTTAAAAAGACTGACGAAACTAAAATTTTGGAACATTTAGGCATAGCTTCAACCTCAAACAAATTGGGGACGCTCTCGCTAGCGGCAGATAATAAATTGGAGTTTAAGTTTGGTAGTACCTCTGCGGTTGCCGCTAACACAACCATTACCTATGAAAGAAGTACGGCAGGTTGGAGCTGCACTGTAAGCGCAGAAGAAATTGCAACAGATAGCTGTCCTAAAACTACTCCATAATGCAAACTAACCTTGCCACCATTCTCCGTCAGGCCAACCAACTTAGCCTAACGCAAGAACAAGCGTGTCGAGAAACTATGCAAGCTTCTGGTGTAACCGCACCGGAAGCTTTGTTACATTTGGGTTTTTTCCAAGCCGATGAGCTCACCGAGCAACTCAGCGCCATTTTTGGTTTGCCGCCAACCGACCTGAATCGCTACAACTATCAAGAACTGTGCAATCAACTTGGCTTACGTGAGCTGATCACCCGCCACCAAGCACTGCCACTGCAAAAAAGCAGCGCTGGTTTAATCCTCGCAGTGGCCGACCCGACCAATAATCAAGCCGAAGATGACTTTCGCTTTGCTACTGGCTTGCAAGTGGAGATTGTTCTTGCCGACAACCTAGAACTGCAAGCCGCAATTCGCCGTTTGTACGGAAAAAGCATCAAACAGAGCCAAGAAAGTGGCCTCAAAGAGATCCATCAAGATGAACTGGCTAACTTGGTTAAAGTCTCCGATGACGAAGTCGAATCGATTGAAGACTTAAGCCAAGATGAATCGCCAGTGAGCCGCTTTATCAACCAGATTTTGCTCGATGCGGTGCGCAAAGGCGCATCCGATATTCATTTTGAACCGTACGAAAACCAATACCGCGTGCGCTTGCGCTGCGACGGTATTTTGGTGGAGATACAACAACCGCCGAGCCATTTAAGTCGTCGTTTGTCGGCTCGGCTCAAAATTCTTTCCAAACTTGATATTGCCGAGCGGCGCTTACCACAAGATGGCCGCATCAAGCTGCGCTTAAACCAAGACACCGCCATTGATATGCGCGTTTCCACTTTACCGACCCTGTTTGGTGAAAAAATTGTGTTGCGATTGCTCGACAGTTCAAGCAGCAGCCTAGACATTGATAAGCTGGGTTATAACCCACAGCAAAAACAGCTCTACCTTAACGCCTTGCGCAAGCCGCAAGGGATGATTTTGATGACAGGCCCCACCGGCAGCGGCAAAACCGTTTCGCTCTATACTGGCCTAAGTTTGCTTAACCGGCCGGAGGTCAACATATCCACCGCTGAAGATCCGGTCGAGATTAACCTCCCTGGTATCAACCAAGTGCAAGTGAAGCCAAAAATCGGCTTTGGTTTTGCCGAAGCGCTGCGCTCTTTTTTACGCCAAGACCCCGACATCGTCATGGTGGGTGAAATCCGCGATCTCGAAACCGCAGAAATCGCGGTCAAAGCCGCGCAAACGGGCCACCTTGTGCTTTCTACGTTGCACACAAATTCCGCAGCAGAAAGCATCGTTCGTCTCTCCAACATGGGAATTGCCAGCTTCAACTTAGCGTCTTCGTTGAGTTTGATCATCGCGCAGCGCCTCGCTCGCCGATTGTGTCGCCATTGCAAACAGCCTCATCCCTATGACGCACTGTTGGAATCACTCCACCTCACTCGGCAAGATCAAATTTATCAGGCCAATAAGCAAGGATGTCACCACTGCACCAATGGTTACGCTGGGCGTATTGGCATTTACGAAGTGATGCCATTTGATAACGCCTTAGCCGAAGCGATTGTCAGAAATGCTTCGGTACAAAGCATCGAAATGCTTGCACAACAAAAAGGCATGATGACGCTGAAAGAATCGGGCATCGAAAAGCTCAAGCAAGGCATCACTAGCCTAGAAGAGTTGCAACGCGTGCTTTATTTGTAATGTTATTTTTGTCATTCGTTAGTCATCGCCACTGAAAGGAAGCGATATGAAGCTCAAAACCCATTCACAAATCAAAAACTATCAATGGAAAGGGATCAACAGCTCTGGGAAAAAAGTGTCCGGCAATACGCTGGCACTCACCGAGCTGGAAGTGCGTGACAAGCTGAAAATGCAGCAGATCCAGATTAAAAAGATCAAAAAAGCCAGTGTGTCGGTTTTTACTCGTTTAAGCCACAAAGTGAAAGGCAAAGACATCACCATCCTCACTCGGCAACTGGCTACCATGCTGACCACTGGCGTCCCTATCTTGCAATCGCTCAAGTTGGTGTCCGACAACCACCGTAAAGCGGAAATGAAATCCATTTTAGCCAATGTCAGCAAAGCGGTTGAAGCAGGCACACCGCTCTCTAAAGCACTACGCAGTGCCAGTCCACTTTTTGACGGCATCTATGTTGATCTCGTTGCCACGGCAGAACAGTCTGGCAATCTTCCTCAGGTGTTTGAGCGCCTAGCGTTTTATCGTGAGAAAAATGAGCAGCTACGCTCGAAAGTAATCAAAGCGCTGATTTATCCTTGCATGGTGGTCTTGGTCTCATTAGGGGTGTCGTATTTGATGTTGACCCAAGTCATTCCCGAGTTTCGCAAAATGTTCACTGGATTTGGCGCGGATCTCCCTTGGTTTACCCAGAAAGTGCTCGATATCTCCGATTTTGTCCAAGCCTACAGCAGTTGGTTTTTTATCACGTTACTCACTTCAATCTATCTTCTTCGTGGCATCAGCAAGAAATCGCCGCAGTTTCGCTTACGACTATCTCGCTTGGGTTTAAGAATTCCAGTGATCGGCGGTGTTTTGTCCAAAGCGGCAATTGCCAAGTTTAGCCGCACACTGGCCACCAGCTTCAGTGCAGGTATTCCGATCCTCACCAGTTTAAAAAATACCAGCAAGACATCAGGCAATCTCCATTATCAATACGCCATTGAGGATGTTTATCGTGACACCGCCGCTGGGATGCCGATGTATATCGCCATGCGCAACAGTGCCGCCTTTCCTGAACTCGTGTTACAGATGGTGATGATTGGTGAGGAGTCGGGACGGATGGATGACATGTTGAACAAAATTGCCACCATCTATGAATTTGAAGTCGACAATACCGTGGATAACTTGGGTAAGATCCTTGAGCCTTTGATCATCGTTTTTCTCGGGATCGTCGTCGGTGGTCTGGTCGCAGCTATGTATTTACCGATCTTTAACTTAATGAGTGTTATGGGATAAGATAACCCCCACTGCTTACCTTCTGTCATATCAAGCAAGCTATTGGCTTGCTTGAGCTATTTTAGCCCAAACCACAAAGAGAACGACGATATATGGACGCGTTACAATACTACCCTTGGCTTTACATTGCTTTAGCTTCCCTGTTTGGTCTACTGGTAGGCAGTTTTCTTAATGTCGTGATCTATCGTCTTCCAAAAATGATGGAACTGGAGTGGCGCCAAGAGTGTGCGGAATCCTTTCCTGAATACAAAATATCACCGCCGACAGAATCCCTAACATTAAGCACGCCGCGTTCAAGCTGTCCTTCGTGCCATACCCCAATACGAGCTCGAGACAATATCCCAGTGCTAAGCTGGCTGATGCTAAGAGGCAAATGTCATCAATGCCAAGCCAAGATCAGTGTTCGTTACCCTATTGTCGAAGCACTAAGCGCCTTATTGTGTGGTCTCGTGGCTTGGAAATTTGGTTATACAGCGATGACCGTGGCACTGATTGGTTTTACTCTGGTGTTGATCGCCGCCACCTTCATCGACTTAGACACCATGTTATTGCCCGATCAGCTGACCCTACCGCTCACCTGGGCAGGCATCGCGTTGGCGTTACTAGGGATAAGCCCAGTAACTCTGCAAGATGCGGTTATCGGTGCAATGGCGGGTTATCTCTGCCTTTGGAGCGTTTATCACCTTTTCCTTTTGCTGAGAGGAAAAGAAGGCATGGGCTACGGCGACTTCAAACTGCTCGCAGCGCTTGGAGCATGGCTTGGCTGGCAGTATCTGCCGATGATCATCTTGCTTTCTTCGGTTGTCGGGCTGATCTTTGGTCTCATTCAACTCAGGATGAAAAGACAAGGCGTTGAGATGGTTTTTCCATTTGGGCCTTATCTGGCCATTGCTGGATGGGTAGCACTGATGTGGGGGGAGCAAATTATCTCTTGGTATCTTAATAGCGTTATGGGAATGTCATAATGGCTTTTGTTGTAGGTTTAACGGGTGGTATCGCCAGTGGAAAGACCACCGTCGCCAATCTCTTTCACCAGCAGTTTAACATTGATATTGTCGATGCAGACATTGTCGCAAGAGAAGTGGTAACACCGGGCAGTCTAGGTTTGAAGGCGATCGTTGATCATTTCGGACCTAACATTTTGACAGAAAATGGCGAACTGGATCGTGCACAACTAAGAGATCAGATATTTCGTCATCCAGACGAGAAAACTTGGCTCAATCAACTGCTACATCCAATGATCCGCAATGAGATGGTGGAGCAACTCAAATCCGTCACCTCAGCTTACGCCCTTTTAGTGGTCCCCTTACTGGTAGAAAACCAATTGCAAACGCTGTGTAATCGCGTCTTAGTGGTAGACGTTGAGGAAAAAACACAACTTGAGCGAACGATGTTACGTGATGGTGTAGACGAACAACAAGTCCGGGCCATACTGAACGCGCAAGCCTCTCGGCAAGAGCGCCTTGCCTTGGCGGACGATGTGGTTAAAAACGAGCCAACAGACCGAAATCTTTTGCAGCAAATCACAGATTTACACCAAAAGTACCTAGCCATGAGTGCGCAAAATCGGTGACAATAACTCAGAGACGACGACAGGCCCGCTAGATGACCACGCATAAATTCGAACATCCACTCAACGAAAAGACTCGTATTTACTTGAGAGTCGAATCACTGCTTCAACAGGCAAACAGTGCCGCCTCATTTTCAGAGCCACATCAACATCAGCTGTTCTTTCGATCTATCTTTGATCTCGTCGAAATTTTTGAACAGATTCAACTCAAAAGTGAGTTAGCCAAAGACATTGAAAAGCAAAGGCTGCTTTATCGCAGTTGGCTAGATGTTGACGGTGTCGATCAAGCCACTTTGCAAGCTCTGCTCAATGATGCCGATCGCACTCATGCTGGGTTGATGCAAGCACCTAGGTTTGGCCAATCCTTAAAAGAAGATCGCTTTCTCAGTTCTATTCGCCAGCGTTTTAGTTTGCCTGGTGGTTCGTGTTGCTTTGATTTACCTGCATTACATTACTGGCTGCACTTGCCTATCGAACGTAAGAGACAAGATGCTCAAAAGTGGCTTGGTAGCCTCAAGCCTTTGTCCGATGCACTTCACCTCTGGTTGAAACTGGCACGAGAAACTGGACATTTTAGAAAGCAAATCGCGCGCAATGGCTTTTTCCAAAGTGACGCAGAAGAGGCCAATATTCTTCGCTTACATATTCCAATGGAATTTGGTGTTTACCCGATGATTTCGGGCCACAAAAATCGCTTTGCCATCAAATTTATCAGTTTCGAAACTGGCCAAGCTTGTAGCCAAGATGTTGGCTTTGAACTGGCGATATGCAGTTAGATTTGACGCTCAGTCACCTCGCTTTATTTTATGTTTACTAACCCTTTTCTTGCTAATCAATAGATTGAATACCGGTTTTATTATTTATGACAAAAATCACCATCGTAAAATGCCCACAGTGTGGTACCGATGTCGAATGGGGCGAGCAAAGCCCTCACCGCCCTTTTTGCAGCAAAAAATGCCAAATGATTGATTTTGGTGAATGGGCAGATGAAGAAAATACCATTCCTGGTGCACCAGATATGTCTGACAGTGACGGTTGGTCTGAAGAGCAATATTAAAGTTTTCTAGTTTTCTAGTTTTCTAGTTTTCTAGGTTTCTAGGTTTCTAGGTTTCTAGGTTTCTAGGTTTCTAGTGATTAAAGAAGGTTGATGTTCTCGCATCAACCTTTTTTTATTTTTCCATTTCGACATGCTGACGAACTGGCAAACATAAAAAAGCGGAGGCCTAATGGCCTCCGCTAACACTATGAGAATGCGAGTTATAGCATTACTTCTTAGTAAGCTTCTCTTTGATACGAGCAGCTTTACCAGATAGATCGCGTAGGTAGTACAGTTTGGCACGACGTACTGCACCGCGGCGTTTCACTTCAATGCTAGCAACGATTGGAGAGTGAGTTTGGAACGTACGCTCAACACCTTCACCGTTAGAGATCTTACGAACAGTGAATGCAGAGTGTAGACCACGGTTACGGATTGCGATTACAACGCCTTCAAAAGCCTGTAGACGCTCACGGTCACCTTCTTTTACCTTAACTTGAACAACAACAGTGTCACCTGGTGCAAATTTAGGTAGGTCTTGCTTCATTTGCTCTTGCTCAAGAGCTTTGATGATGTTACTCATTTTTAAAATTCCTAGAATAAACTGATACTAAATTAAATAGGTTACTTGCGCTTATAGTGAGTATCTTGAATGAACTCAGCAAGTAATTGTTCCTGTTCGTCAGTCAGAGCTAGGTTTTCCAGGAGCTCTGGTCTTCTTAGCCAGGTGCGGCCTAACGACTGTTTCAGTCGCCAACGACGAATTTCCTTATGGTTGCCGGACATCAGTACCTCAGGTACTTCTTTGCCATCCAACACTTCAGGACGCGTATAGTGAGGGCAATCTAACAAGCCATTAGCAAAAGAATCTTCTTCTGCCGACGCAAAATCCCCTAATACCCCAGGAACAAACCTAGAGACAG
Organism: Vibrio sp. 05-20-BW147; assembly: GCF_013369385.1. GTDB lineage: Bacteria > Pseudomonadota > Gammaproteobacteria > Enterobacterales > Vibrionaceae > Vibrio > Vibrio floridensis. The sequence continues at coordinate 89,291 of NZ_SZTO01000016.1, forward strand.
AGTCAATCAACGTCATGGCTGGTATTTCACCACCCGTCATCACAAAATCCCCAATTGACCATTCTTCGTCAACTTCAGATTGAATGATGCGCTCATCTACCCCTTCATATCGGCCACAAATCAGAAGCAAGTTCTCATTGGTTGCCAATTCTTCCACTCCTTTTTGGTCGAGCTTACGACCTTGAGGAGAAAGGTAAATGACTTTCGTCTTGCCTGGTGAGGCTTGTTTGGCTGCATGAATGGCATCGCGCAAAGGCTGAACCATCATTAACATACCAGGGCCACCACCATAAGGTCGGTCATCAACTGTACGATGTTTATCGTGAGTGAAATCGCGAGGATTCCAAGTCTCAATCGATAAAAGACCTTTTTTAACCGCTTGACCTGTTACTCCAAAATCAGTAACAGAACGGAACATTTCAGGAAACAGGCTAATGACGCCAACCCACATGTTTATCTCGCTCTGTAGCTTTGGAGATTAGAATCCAGGATCCCAGTCAACTTCGATCCGTTGAGCTTCGCGATCAACTTTGATGATCACTTGCTCTTCAAGGAACGGAATTAAACGTTCCTTTTGCCCAAAAGCATCTTTTAGATTTGCTTTTACTACGAGAACATCGTTTGAGCCCGTTTCTAGCATGTCTGTAACGACACCCAGATCGTAACCATTGGTGGTTACCACTTGCATTCCAAACAATTCTCGCCAGTAGAATTCATCTTCTGACAATTCAGGTAGTACAGCAGGGTCAATAGCGATCTCAAGGTTAGTCAGGAGATGCGCGTCTTCGCGAACATCGAGACCTTCCAGCTTTGCCACCATACCTTTGTTATGGCGCTTCCAGCTTTCAACCTTGAACTCGACCCACTCGCCTTTTTGGTTAACGTACCAAGGGCTGTAATCAAATAGGCTTTCGGCATTGTCTGTGTAGGAAAAAACTTTGAGCCAACCACGAATGCCGTAAGTAGAACCAAATTTACCAACAACAATACGCTCATCACTCATTGTTTCTTTACCTTTCATCGACATACACTAGTTTCTTAATTAAGCCGCTTTTTGAGCGTCTTTAACTAGCTTAGCAACACGGTCAGATAGAGATGCGCCTTGACCAACCCAGTGGTTAACGCGATCTAGATCGATACGTAGACCTTCTTCTTGACCTTGTGCAGTTGGGTTAAAGAAACCAACTTTCTCGATGAAACGGCCAGTTGCAACATTGCGGCTGTCCGCTACTACGATTTGATAAAATGGACGCTTTTTAGCGCCGTGACGTGCCAAACGAATGGTTACCATGTCGTCCTCTTTGCTTTCTCAAAAATAAAATTAACCCCAGAAACCATCTATCACTAAACAGTTTGGGGTCTCGTGCCAAAATAAAGCTCCGGAATTTTACTCTTATTAAGCTGTATTGCAAGGGGGTTGTTACTTTTTCACCAACATAAATTCAATTTTCAATTTGTGATGGAGATAACAGGTTGAAAAACAGGCGGGGATGAGAAATTGGAGATAGAAAATAATTAGGCCCTAGTGAAGACTAGGGCCTAAATGTGATTAGCGACCAAACGGGTTAAAACCACCACCCATTCCGCCCATCATACCTTGCATGTTGCGCATCATGCCTTTCATGCCGCCTTTTTGCATTTTCTTCATCATCTTCTGCATTTGGGTAAACTGCTTAAGAAGACGGTTGACATCCTGCACTTGAGTACCAGAACCCGCTGCAATACGTTTTTTACGCGATCCTTTAATAAGATCAGGGTTTTGGCGCTCTTTCATCGTCATGGAGTTAATGATCGCTTCCATCTGCTTGAACATCTTGTCGTCGACTTTATCTTTGATGTCAGCTGGCAACTGAGACATGCCAGGTAGCTTGTCTAGCATCCCCATCATGCCACCCATGTTTTGCATCTGACCAAGCTGTTCACGGAAATCTTCAAGATCAAAGCCTTTTTTCTCTTTGAACTTTTGCGCCAGTTTCTGCGCTTTTTCAGTATCAACGTTGCGTTGCAGATCTTCAATCAGCGACAGGACGTCACCCATGCCTAGAATACGTGAAGCAACACGATCGGGATGGAATGGCTCTAGTGCGTCAGTCTTTTCACCCACACCCAAGAACTTGATTGGTTTACCCGTAATATGGCGCACAGACAACGCCGCACCGCCACGTGCATCACCATCCACTTTGGTCAGAATCACACCCGTCAGTGGCAGCGCATCACCAAACGCTTTGGCGGTATTGGCGGCATCTTGACCCGTCATGGCATCAACCACAAACAGTGTTTCCACTGGGTTAATTGCACTGTGAAGCTGTTGGATCTCGCCCATCATCGCTTCATCAATCGCTAAGCGACCTGCGGTATCGACAATCAAGACATCAAAGAATTTCTTTTTCGCGTGATCGATAGCGGCATTGGCGATATCAATGGGTTTCTGGTCAGCAGACGAAGGGAAGAAGTCGACACCAATGTCACTTGCCAATGTTTCCAACTGCTTGATTGCTGCAGGGCGGTAAACGTCGGCCGACACAACCAACACTTTCTTTTTATCGCGCTCTTTTAACAGCTTCGATAGTTTACCGACGGAGGTGGTTTTACCCGCACCTTGTAGACCCGCCATCAAAATAACCGCTGGTGGTTGAGCCGCTAAGTTAAGTGCTTCGTTCGATTCACCCATGACCGCTTCAAGTTCGCCTTGAACGATCTTGATAAACTCTTGGCCAGGAGTCAGAGATTTAGAAACCTCGACACCTACCGCTTTTTCTTTTACGCGTGCAACAAAATCACGCACTACAGGTAAAGCGACGTCGGCTTCCAGTAGTGCCATACGTACTTCACGCAGGGTATCTTTGATATTGTCTTCTGTCAGACGACCTTTGCCGCTGATGTTTTTCAGCGTTCTGGATAATCGATCCGTTAAATTCTCAAACATTTGGTTCTCTACGCTAAATTCGGCGATAAATTGGGGTGAGTATACCTTAGCCACGGAATCAGAGATACCCGCGAAACGGCTCTATTCCACACTATTGGGGATAAGTTATTCATTTCAACATCTCAACTCTCAGTATTGTTAAACATTGCACGTAGCCCAGAACCTCGTTGCAAGGTATACTTGCGTCATTCTTTTGCCCAACACTCAGGATATATGGACAGCATAATTGCCATTGGTGCAGCGATTCTCTACGGTTTAGCCATCGCTATGATTATTCCGGGACTTGCCCACCAAACGGGGATAAAAGCCAAAACCGTTTTAGTCAGTGCTTCTTTAGCGTTATTTTTTCACGCTTGGCTGTTAAGCGATCTCATTTTTGGCGGCTACGGGCAAAACCTCAGTATCTTAAATGTGGCCTCCTTAATCAGTTTCATCATTTCTTTAGTGATGAGCGCGGCTATGCTTAAAAATCGCTTGTGGTTCCTATTACCTGTTGTCTATAGCTTTGCTGTTATTAATCTCTCTGCTGCTGCGTTTCTACCCAGCACGTTCATCAAGCACTTAGAAAACGAACCTAAGCTACTGCTCCATATATCTTTGGCACTATTTTCCTACGCCACGCTAACAATAGGAGCACTCTATGCCCTGCAACTGGCTTGGCTTGACTACAAATTAAAGGCCAAGAAATCGTTGATAATGAACCCCAATTTGCCACCATTACTCATGGTGGAAAGACAATTATTTAAAATTATCTTAATTGGCAACTTGTTATTAACCGCAACGTTGGCAACTGGGTTTGTTTTTGTGTACGACATGTTTGCAGAGGGCAAAGCACACAAAGCGATACTTTCGTTTATTGCTTGGTTAGTCTACTCAATCCTTCTTTGGGGCCATTATCAGAAAGGGTGGAGAGGAAAAAAGGTCACGTGGTTTGCCGTAGCGGGCGCAACCTTGCTTACACTGGCCTACTTTGGCAGTCGCTTTGTTAAAGAGATCATTCTTAGCTAAGTTGACAAAACGTGTGCGACTACGTCGTCGCACTTCGGTTTGCAATCAAGCAATGATTATTCGAAACAGTAAAAGGAAAAATTAAGTTTTGAACGACATATCTACGGGTATCTTATTTGCGCTACTCGCGTGTCTTATTGTCATTTCAGGTTATTTCTCTGGTTCAGAGACAGGGATGATGTCACTGAATCGCTATCGCTTGAAGCACCTTGCTAACTCTGGCCACAAAGGGGCTAAGCGTGTTGAAAAGCTATTGAGTCGCCCAGACAGACTGATTGGTTTAATCTTAATCGGCAACAACCTTGTCAACATTCTCGCTTCAGCCATTGCAACCATTCTCGGCATGCGTTTGTACGGTGATTTGGGTGTCGCGATTGCCACCGGTGCTCTCACCTTAGTCGTGTTGGTTTTTGCGGAAGTTACCCCAAAAACCGTTGCAGCTCTCTATCCTGAACGTGTGTCCTATGCCAGCAGCATTCTGTTGGTTGCGCTGATGAAGATCCTTTCACCACTAGTGATGTTAGTGAACTTTATTACCAATGGTTTTATTCGCTTACTTGGTCTTAAAGCACAACATAACAGTGAAGACAATCTGAGCTCTGAAGAGTTGCGCACTGTGGTGAACGAAGCGGGTAGCCTGATCCCTCAGCGACACCAAGATATGCTGGTCTCCATTTTGGATCTCGAACACGTCACTGTGAATGACATCATGGTCCCGCGCAATGAGATTACTGGTATCGATATCAATGACGATTGGAAATCGATCGTACGCCAATTGGCGCATTCCCCACATGGTCGTATTGTTCTTTATCGCGACAAAGTTGATGAAGCTGTGGGTATGTTGAGATTGCGAGAAGCCTATCGTTTGATGTTGGAGAAAAATGAGTTCAACAAGGAAACCTTGTTGCGTGCTGCCGATGAAGTCTATTTCATTCCTGAGAGCACCCCGCTCAATGTTCAGTTACTGAAGTTCCAACGCAATAAAGAACGTATTGGCCTTATCGTCGATGAATATGGTGACATTATTGGTCTAGTGACGCTTGAAGATATTCTTGAAGAAATTGTTGGGGAGTTTACCACCTCGATCGCACCTAGTTTCTCCGATGATATTACGCCTCAAAGCGATGGAAGCTTTCTCATTGAGGGCAGTACCAATATCAGAGATATTAATAAAGGATTAAAATGGAAACTTCCCACCGATGGTCCAAGAACCTTGAACGGCTTGATTTTGGAACACTTAGAACATATTCCAGATAACCACTTGAGCATCAAAATTGAAGGGCATGCGATGGAGATTGTGCAACTGGAAGGGAACCGAATAAAATTGGTTAAGGTGTTTCCTAAGCGCAAACGCAAAACAGCCTAATGACGATCAAAAAGGCCCAGAGGAAACACTGGGCCTTTAACTTTTTATGATGAACTGAATTAATCGACTTTAAGCTCTTTCAACATGGCTTCTGGCAAGGCAAGCTCATCGTTTTTATTGACTGAGATGCCAGCCACTAAGATATTTTGAGCAATTTGCTTCGCTTCATCCAGAGAGTGCATGGCCGCGGTACCGCACTGGTACTCGTTCAACTCAGGGATCTTGTTTTGGCTTTCCACTTTCAACACATCTTCCATCGAAGCCGTCCACGCAGATGCCACATCTTGCTCGCTCGGCGCACCAATTAAGCTCATGTAGAAACCGGTACGACACCCCATCGGAGAAATATCGATAATCTCAACCGACGCACCATTGAGATGCTTGCGCATAAAACCAGCGTACAGGTGTTCTAGAGTGTGAATACCTTTTTCAGACAAAATGTCTTTGTTGGGGGCGGTGAAACGTAGGTCAAACACGGTAATGGTGTCGCCTTTTGGCGTTTGCATGGTTTTTGCCACACGCACAGCGGGTGCATGCATGCGAGTGTGGTCAACGGTAAAACTATCTAATAACGGCATTACTTCTCTCCTGCTCTATTCGTCCTTGATGCTCAGAGGACTTTACTGGCTTAGAAAAACCAGCTTCGATTATCTTCCAATTCTTGGCGGCATTGCTTTAGCTGCCAACCATAATCCTTGGTCTGTTGCTCCACTTTGCGAGCGACCTTGATCAACGAAGGTTTCTTTTGGTATGTCTTGCGTTTGTACCCACCTCTTCCTTCATGATAGGCGAGATACTGGTTATAAGGGTCCCATAAGGAGACGCCCAACTGCTTACGTGTTTCACTGGTATACCAACCAATGAACATCAATGAGTCATCAAAGTTAGTCCGTGAGCCACCATGTCCTGTCGCACGTTGAAAATCTTCCCAAGCCGGATCTTGCGCTTGAGCATAACCGTACGCACTACTCACATGTCCCCAAGGAATAAACCCAAGTATATAGTCTTTTGGTGGCCTTGCATCGTGGCGAAAACTGCTCTCTTGTTTGACAAACGCCATCGCGACTTGAATCGGGGTACCCCACTCCTTTTCCATTGCTAAGGCATCTTTATACCAGCGAGGTTTCTCACGGAAAATGTCACATAAGTTATTTTGCTGTGCTGGCGGGGTAGTTGCACAGCCGGATAACCACACCACACCGAACAACAGCATACAACGAGCAATCTTCACCATCCCTCTTTCAACGGAGGCACGAGTCATTGCCGATACCCTATTTCAAGTAGGCGAAGTAATTGGCCAAATAGGTATCAAAATCGACCTTATCGGCTTGCTCAACTTGGCTCTGTTTCATGAGAGAGAGCTCAACCTCTTGCTCCATTTTCTGCAAAGAGAAGTGGCGATATTGATGCGCTAAGTTTTTCTCACGGTATTCACGACCCAACTCGCATCCCGTTGCGCCCAAGCTGCCATTTTGCTGAATCAAAGTAAGCAGCTGTGCAGACAAGGTTTTATCTGGATGATCAATCCACTGTTCTAGCTCACTACAAACGAGGCTGTATTGATTGTTACCATGAGCACTGTCCATGATTTCCGCTAACTGACGCAGCTCTGTAAACACGCGATGCGCCCAAGCTTGTAAGCTGAGCTTTTCACCTTTACAACCGATCTGCAACTCTAAGCCATACTCACGGCCAGATACCACCACCTTGTTCCAGTTTTCCCGCCAACAAGCCAGTTCACATTGATCCATTGGTTGCGACTCAGATAAGGCAGCCCATGTTAAGAATAAATCGAGGAAACGCACTTGAGTTTCCGTGATACCCACTGGCGTAAATGGATTCACATCCAGCGAGCGTACTTCAATGTATTCCACACCGCCACGAGCTAATGCCTCGGATGGCTTCTCACCATTTTGGGTCACACGTTTGGGGCGAATAGGAGCATAAAGCTCGTTTTCAATTTGCAGAATATTGCTGTTCAACTGGCGGTACTCACCATTTTCCTTCACACCCAACTTGGCAAACTCAGCCGAAGGTGTACGGATGGCTTTACTTAGCCCTTCTAGGTATTCATCAATGCTGTTAAAGCCAATCGTCAGGACACTTTGAGCGCTATTGGTGTAACCCAAATCACTCAAGCGTAGTGACGTCGCCTTAGGTAAATATAAGGTTTTCCCCAACGCTTCAAAAGGCAAAGAGGTCTTACGACCTTGAAGGAATGAGGAACACATGGCAGGTGACGCACCAAAGAAGTAAGGGATCAACCAACCGAAGCGATAATAGTTACGAATCAGGCCAAAATAAGCATCAGACTTCGTTGCTTGGCGATCTTCTTCTGTCTGTTCACCATGCAGCGCATCCCAAAAACTCTCTGGAAATGAGAAGTTAAAGTGCACGCCGGAAATGATCTGCATGAGGCTGCCATAACGACGCTTCAAGCCTTCACGATATAAGGTTTTCATTTTGGCCGAGTTTGAACTGCCGTATTGCGCCAAAGCGATTTGATCTTCATTTTCCACGAAACAGGGCATCGACATCGGCCACATTTTCTCTTCCCCAAGCTGAGTTTGGGTGAAGTGATGAATATCTTCTAGTTGGCTCAATAGCACATCAATATCGTTGGAAACGGGCGTAATGAACTCTAGCAAAGATTCAGCAAAGTCTGTGGTAATCCACTGATTGGTAAACGCAGAGCCAAGTGACTTAGGATGCATGGTGGTCGCAATACGGCCATTTTGGCTGTAGCGCAATGTTTCACGCTCCACACCACGGCCAAACTGTTTAAACACTTCTGGGTTTCTTGCAACTAACTCGAGTCGCGCAGCAAAATCAGTCAAAATGAAATTCACTTATATCAGAAGCTTGCAGCGTCACACCTGCAAACTGAGTTGTCAGAAATCGAATTGGTCTGGATACCCTTCTGATGAACAAAAGGGTATCCAGACCAACAACAAGTAGCGAAGAGGAGTTCTCTTCGCTACTAAATGTGTACTCTATCGGATGATTTCAAGCTCTACTATAGGTTTATTTAGCTTTTCTAATTGTGGGCGAAGCGTTTTCGCATCACCCACCACAATCATCTGATAGTCCTTAGGATCGAACCATTTTTCAGCCAAATCGTTCAACGGCGCCTTAGCGACACTGTCGACAATAGCATTACGCTGCTTGAGGTAATCCTCATCCAGGCTGTAGTGCAAGATATTACCAATCAACTGTGCTTTTTGGCTTGGCGTTTCGTATTTCAATGCATCTTGCTGACCGACCGCTTGGCGCATAAAGCGTAACTCGTCATCCGTCATTCCAGATTGAGAAAACTCATTCAGTTCATTCTCCATCTCCATTAACGCAGGAATGGTTGCATCAGCGCGCACTTGCGCATCAAACACCACAACACCAGTTTCGAGATTGCTGGCAAAGTAGCCTTGTGCGCCATAGGTATAGCCTTTATCTTCACGCAAATTTTGATTTAGGCGACTATTGAAATTACCCGCCAAATTAAAGTTCGCCAACTGGCTCAAAAACATTTCTCCCGTAGCATCATACGGTAGGCCCAAACGAACCATACGAATCACGCTTTGCGGCGCTCCCGGCTTATCCACCAAGTAGATTTTTGACTCACTTAATGGCCTCAAAACTTGTGGACGATACAGCGGCGCAGCCTCACCTTGCCACTCTTTCCAGAATGAAAGTTGCTTTGCCATATCACGACGATTTAAATCCCCCACCACAACGATTTGTGCGCTTTGCGGTGTATAGTGCGCTTTGTAGAACGCCTTTACGTCATCCAACGACAAGCTGTTTAATGACGCCATAGTGCCATCGCTAGAGCGAGCAAACAGTGAGTCTCCGTAAAGAACCTGACGTGTTGCTTGTGAGGCCATCCAGCTTGGTTGCTGCTGCTCATAGACCGCGCCTTCAATCATCTGTTTTTTCGCTCGTGCGAAATCATCTTCGTTAAAGGCAGGGGACCGGATCATCTGCTGAAAAATTTCCAAAGTTGCTGGCAAATTTTTCTCAAGAGCGGATAGTGTCACCATTGTGCTGTAGCGTTCCGCGGAAACACTAATGGTACTACCTAACTTATCCAGCTCCGCTTGGATCTCTTCTGCGCTGCGTTTTGTTGTGCCCTCTTGCATCATGGATGCAGTCAATTTCGCTAACCCCTCCTTGCCTAACACTTCAAATCGGCTGCCTGCAGGAAAGCGGAACTGCATTAATACAGTCGGAGTCTCGTCACTGACAGCGCCGAGTAACTCGCTGCCATTATCAAAATGAAGCTTATACAGTTCTGGCATTTCAGCTTTCACTGCTTTGGCAGCCGAAGGCATCACAGAGCGATCAAAATCCGCCTCAGCTTTTCGGTAAGCGAGTTGTTCATCCGAAATTTTGTCGTATTCTGGTAAATCGCGTTTTGGCGTCACAAAGTTGGCTTTTTGCACCGCCAGTTCTGTTTTCCCTTTAGGTACCACACTTAATGTGACCTTGTTTTTGCCATCTATAAACTGCTGATAGGCTTGATTGACTGATTCGGTGCTTACTGCACGTAACTGATCAAGTTGGTATTCGATGCGGTCAGGGGTCGCAAAGAATGTTTCATTGGCGGCCAACTGACTCACTTTGCCACTGACGCTTTGTAATGAGAACACGGCATCGGCTTCTGCTTTGCCGAGAATCTGCTCCAACCGCTGGGCATTGGCACCTTGTTGCTTAAACTCATCAAGCGTATGCATCAGCTCTTGGTAGAGTCCGGATAAATCGCCTCGATCACCAGAATCGCCCATCGCATACACGTAGAAAGTACAGGCTAATTCAGCACAATCTTGGAAGGCGCCAGCATCGACGGCTTTTTGCGTTTTTACTAAGTTTTGGTACAACAAGCTGTTGTTCCCTTCACCAAGCAAGCTGGCTAAAGCGTCCAGTGAAGCTTCTTGCTCCTCACCTTTGTAGCTCGTTGGCCAGCCAATCATCACCATTGGTTGACGAATACGATCTTCCAGCGTGATGAAGCGATTTTCATCCAGTTTTGCAGGCTGCTTAGGTGCGTTATTAACCTCTGGCCCGCGTGGAATGCTGCCAAAATACTTATTAACCCACTCCAATGTCTGATCACTATCGATATCACCACCAATGGTCAGCACCGCATTATTAGGTCCATACCAGCGCAAAAAAAATGCTTTCAGGTCATTGACGTCTACACGGTCAAGATCGTCAACATACCCGATAGTTTGCCACGAATATGGATGTCCCTCTGGATACATCGCTTCGGCCATCTTTTCCCAGATCAGGCCGTACGGACGATTGTCGTAGCGCTGCGCACGCTCGTTTTTCACCGTGTCACGTTGCACCTCAAACTTACGTTGCGATACGGCATCAAGTAGAAAGCCCATACGATCCGACTCTAACCACAACATTTTCTCAAGTTGGTTCGCTGGTACGGTTTCGAAATAGTTGGTTCTATCTCGGTTTGTTGTGCCATTTAGTGTTCCGCCGGCTTCCGTAATGATCTTGAAGTGTTGCTGATCACCCACATTTTCCGAACCTTGGAACATCATATGCTCGAAGAAATGCGCAAAGCCTGACTTACCAATCTCTTCTCGAGCCGAGCCGACATGATAAGTGACGTCAACGTGTACCAAGGGATCGGAGTGATCGGGTGATAAAATGACGGTTAAGCCATTTTCTAAACGATATTTTTCATACGGGATTTTGACTTTACCCGCTTGCGCTGACGACTCTTCAATCAGAGTCACCCCTTCTGGTAATGAAGAAAAAAACGGCACAGAAACCGATTTTACGGAAGAACAACCAGCGAGGACAAAAAGAGAGCAGGCACTCAGCATCAGTTTTTTCATGCTTTTTCCTTAGAATAGTCCGATATAAAGCATAGCCAGCACGCTGTAGCGTACCGCTTTCCCCAGTGCGATAAGCACCAGACAAGGAAGAAATTTCATTCGCAGCCAACCGGCCGCTAAACAGAGAGGATCACCAATCACAGGAAGCCAACTAAAAAACAGCCCCCAATAGCCGTATTTGGCTAACCACCTCAAAGCGGTATGACCATGTTTTTCTTGTTGAGTTCGATTTGGTAACAGCAAACCTAACCAATAGTTAGTTAACCCACCAAGAGTATTTCCTAGCGTCGCGACAATAATGATGTGTGAAATAGGAAATTGATTAAGAGACAAGGTCGCGATCAAACTCGCCTCTGAGCCTCCAGGTAATAAGGTTGCACTGAGAAAACCAGTGAAAAACAATACCCAAAGTGCAGAGTCGGAAAACCACAATGCCGCCTCTGCAAACCATCCATTAAAGGTTTCTAACATTGCATATCCAGTAGTACTTTTCCTCGGGTATGCCCTGTTTCGATTTGTTTGTGCGCATCACTGACCTCATGCATCGGATAGATACGCTGAATTTCTGTTTTAAGTAAGCCAACGCCCACCATATACAGCAATGTATCCAACTGCTGAGGATCGGGCTCCACCAGCATCCCCGTCGCCTCAAACCCGAGCAGTTTGGCTTTTTCACAGATCATCTCAGCACTCAGCGTCGGCACCGTCACGACTCTGGCGTTGTCTTTTAAACACTTCAATGCATCAAGGGCAACATCACCACCAATCAGATCAATCAATACATCCACATCACTCAAACGCTCTGAAGCAGCAGCAAATTGGTAATTGATGGCATGAGCACCCAACGTTGCCATGTAATCTAAATTGCGTTCACTGCACGTCGTATACACTTCGGCTTTCGCAGCCACGGCGATTTGCACGGCCAAATGGCCAACGCCTCCTGCGCCAGCAAGAACGAGCACGCGCTCCCCTTCTTTCACTTGGGCTTTGTTCAGCGCTTGGGCTGCCGTTTGCCCAGCTAGTGGGAGTACCGCCGCCGCCTCTAAGGTGATCGAATCTGGTACTAGGCTCAATGCACCTTCCTCCACACAAAGATACTGGCTGTAACCACCACCTTCTAATGGGAAACCGACAAAACCAGCAACGGTATCGCCTTTGACAAAGCGCTCAGCATTCTCACCACAACTAACCACTTTGCCAGAAATGTCATAACCGGGTACCCAAGGCAATTTGTCCTTATTTTGTGCCGCTGCCCACCCCAGTCCTGCACGCGTTTTAACATCGATAGGATTAATACCTGAAAAATAGACTTTAATGACGACCTGACCAGATTTTGGTTCAGGCATTTGACTTGAACGGATGGCCAATACATCAGGGCCTCCAAACTCTGTAATAACAATTTGCTTATTTTCCATAATCAGCCGTTCCTAAGGACAAAAAGAAAGGGATGCCGAAGCATCCCTTTGACTATAAACCATTTTGTTAACCGAAGTTAATTGTGATGACACAATTTGACTTACATTTCACAGCGAAGTTATCCAACCAGAGCCAACAGCACACCGGCGGCGACTGCACTGCCCAGTACACCCGCCACATTCGGCCCCATGGCATGCATCAACAAGAAGTTTTGTGGGTTTGCTTCCAGCCCCACTTTGTTGACCACGCGAGCCGCCATAGGCACAGCTGACACTCCAGCGGCACCAATCAACGGATTGATGTCTTCTTCCGAGAACTTGTTGAGTAGCTTCGCCATCAGCACGCCCGCGCCAGTACCAATGCTGAACGCAGCAGCACCTAATGCAAGAATGCCCAATGTTTCCACATTCAAGAAGTGCTCAGCTTGTAACTTCGAGCCTACACCTAAGCCAAGGAAAATAGTCACAATGTTGATCAGCTCGTTTTGTGCCGTTTTTGACAAACGCTCCACCACACCGGCTTCACGCATCAAGTTACCCAGACAGAACATCCCTACCAACGGCGTTGCAGAAGGAAGGAACAAGATGGTCATCACCAATACCGCCAACGGGAAAAGCACTTTCTCCACTTTTCCGACATGGCGAAGTTGAGCCATTTTGATCTTACGCTCTTCCGGCGTCGTGAGCGCCTTCATGATCGGCGGCTGAATAATAGGAACCAAAGCCATGTAACTGTATGCCGCTACGGCAATCGCCCCCAATAAATCAGGAGAGAGACGGCTGGCGAGGAAAATGGCTGTTGGGCCATCCGCGCCACCAATGATGGCGATGGATGACGCATCCTCCATGGAAAACTCCATGCCCGGCACATAGTTCAATAGAATCGCACCAAACAGCGTGGCAAAAATACCAAACTGCGCGGCGGCACCGAGCCATAAGGTTTTAGGGTTGGCAATCAAGGCACCAAAATCCGTCATTGCCCCAACGCCCATAAAAATAAGCAGTGGGAAAACGCCAGATTCAATACCAATGTAATACACGTAGTAAAGCAATCCACCCGGCTCGGTAAAGCCCGCATTCGGGATATTAGCCAAAATGGCACCAAAGCCAATAGGTAACAGAAGTAAAGGCTCAAAGCCTTTACTAATGGCTAAAAACAGCAGTACACAACCGACTGCGATCATACAGATTTGCCCAAGTTCAAAGTGGGCAATCCCCGTTTCAGACCAAAGCGTGATTAATCCATCCATGGTACATCCTTACGCCAAACTCAGTAGAGGTGAGCCTACTGTCACGGCATCTCCCTCTTTCACATTCAGTTCATGCACCACACCACTACGAGCAGCGCGGACTTCAGTTTCCATTTTCATCGCTTCGAGGATCAGCAGAATATCGCCCTCTTCAACCGAGCTTCCTGCTTGAACATGAACTTTGAAGATGTTGCCTGCAAGCGGAGCCGATACAGCCTCTGCATCGCTTGGTACTGCCGCAACAGGAGCCGCGATAGGAGTACTCGCTGGCGCAGCGGCTGGTGTCACCGAAGTCAATTGACCTTCTGGCCCTACTTCAACATGGAATACCTGGCCATCAACACGAACACTGTAAGCTTCAACGGCACCATTAACGGCTTTCGTCGCCGTTGGCTGAGCCACCTCAAGAGTCGGTGCTGGCTCAAATGCATCAGGATTGCCACGATTCTTAAGGAACTTCAGGCCAACTTGTGGGAAGAGTGCGTAAGTGAGAACGTCATCAACACTCTCTTTAGCCAATTGAATGCCTTCTGATTGTGCTTTTGCCAGCAGTTCGTCTGTCAGTGTATGCAATTCCGCTTCAAGTAAATCAGCAGGTCGACACGTGACAGCTTCAGCACCGCTCAGTACACGTGCTTGCAACTGCGCATTCACAGGAGCTGGTGCAGCGCCATATTCGCCTTTGAGAACGCCTGCCGTTTCTTTGGTGATGCTCTTATAACGCTCGCCCGTCAGGACGTTAATGACCGCTTGAGTGCCGACAATTTGCGAGGTTGGGGTCACCAATGGAATAAATCCAAGATCTTCACGAACGCGAGGGATCTCTTCAAGAACTTCGTCGATACGATCCGCCGCGCCTTGCTCTTTCAATTGGCTTTCCATGTTGGTCAGCATACCACCAGGAACTTGAGCAATCAGAATGCGAGAATCCACCCCTTTCAATTGACCTTCAAACTTAGCGTACTTTTTACGGACTTCACGGAAATACGCGGCAATAGGTTCAATTTGAGCAAGGTCTAAATTGGTATCACGCTCGGTACCTTGCAACATCGCCACCACGGTTTCCGTTGGAGTATGACCGTAGGTGCAGCTCATGGATGAAATCGCGGTATCCAAAATATCGATGCCAGCCTCTACCGCCTTAATCGCCGTCGCGGTTGATAACCCTGTGGTAGCATGGCAGTGCAGCGCCAATGGGATATCACAAGAGGATTTAATACGCGTAATCAATTCTTGCGCTTCATAAGGCTTAAGTAAGCCAGACATATCTTTGATACAAAGCGAGTGACAACCCAAGTCTTCTAAACGTTTGGCAAGATCGACCCAAGTGTCAGTATTGTGAACCGGGCTGGTGGTGTAAGAAAGCGTCCCTTGCGCATGTGCACCAACATCCACCGTCGCTTTAACCGCTTTTTGGAAATTACGCACATCGTTCATCGCATCAAAGATACGGAAAACATCCATACCGTTGGCATGAGCACGCTCAACAAACTTCTCAACCACATCATCGGCATAGTGACGATAACCCAGCAGGTTTTGACCACGCAGTAGCATCTGCATTGGTGTATTCGGCATCGCTTTCTTCAGTTCACGTAAACGCTCCCACGGATCTTCCCCTAAGAAACGGATACACGCATCAAAGGTGGCACCACCCCAGGTTTCGAGCGACCAATAACCCACTTTATCCAACTCTGCTGCAATAGGCAGCATGTCTTCAATGCGCATTCGGGTCGCAAACAGTGATTGATGGGCGTCGCGTAGGACCACGTCAGTAATTGCTAGTGGCTTAGACATGCTCATAAACTCCTTTTATTCCTTTGTTGTACTACTTCGCAACCGAGGCGCGATGCTGATGAATCGCAGCAGAAATTGCCGCGACGACCTGTGGGCTCACTGTTGAAGTGTGATTGGTTTGATTTTTTACCGCTTTGGGTGTAGCGATCGGTGGTGGTACTTCTTGCGGTACCATTTTTGACATCAAGCGAACGAGGAAAATAAGAATAGTAAGAAAAATAAATACGACCCCCATTCCTGTTACCATTAGGGCTGCCGCATCAACTAAGAGGCTTCCAATATTTGTCATCTTGCTTCCTTTCTGTGTCATCCTGACATAACGCAGGACATGATTTATACACAATCCCGACCAACCGATTATCTAGATTGGTTAAATATTGTCAATTTTGTTTAAAAAGGTTTCAGAGCTTCCCACACTATTGGTTGCTTTTTTCACCACATAGATCACATAAACTAAAATATTCGCCCAAATTCCTGATACTTAATATGGACATTCATCAATTTACTGCAGAAGTTCGAACAAAACTGCGATAGAGATAAAAGAACACCAATAAGCTTTTGAATTGTAAGAATTAAAAACAACAAAAAATTAACAATCTAGAAACATTTAAATGCCCATTGTTTTTTTAGCGTTGTAAAGAGTGGTGGTGATCAATGAGAAGAGAAAGACGCGCTAAGAATAAATCGATTGTCCAGAAGTGAAGGCCTGAGGGATCCTAAAAATCCAATGCTCGCGGGTGCAAAAATGAGGAATAAGAAAAAACCCTGCATTTTCATGCAGGGTTTTCAAGGATGGCGCGCTCGAGAGGATTCGAACCTCTGACCGCCTGGTTCGTAGCCAGGTACTCTATCCAGCTGAGCTACGAGCGCGCAATAATCTGTTGTTCACCTTGTCACTTTCGAAAGAGAAAGTGGCGCGTCCGAGAGGATTCGAACCTCTGACCGCCTGGTTCGTAGCCAGGTACTCTATCCAGCTGAGCTACGGACGCGCAGGTGTTTGATATCAAAAAAAAAATCGCATACACTATTTCAATATCAGGAGCGAAGCCCCTTTAATCGTTAAAAGAATATTCATTTGAAGAAATGGCGCGCTCGAGAGGATTCGAACCTCTGACCGCCTGGTTCGTAGCCAGGTACTCTATCCAGCTGAGCTACGAGCGCGCAATATATTCTTTGATTTACCTTTTCACCTTCAAAAGAGAAAGTGGCGCGTCCGAGAGGATTCGAACCTCTGACCGCCTGGTTCGTAGCCAGGTACTCTATCCAGCTGAGCTACGGACGCGCAGGTGTTTGATATCAAAACCGCTTTCGCTATTCCAATATCAGGAGCTTAGCCCCTTTATTCTGTAAAAGAAATTTCCAGTAGAAGAGATGGCGCGCTCGAGAGGATTCGAACCTCTGACCGCCTGGTTCGTAGCCAGGTACTCTATCCAGCTGAGCTACGAGCGCGCAATGTTCTCTACCAAGAGAGTTGTGAAGTCTATCACAAATAA
>NZ_SZTO01000017.1 GCF_013369385.1 Vibrio sp. 05-20-BW147
GAGAGGCCCGAAGGTCCCCCTCTTTGGCCCGTATGCATCATGCGGTATTAGCCATCGTTTCCAATGGTTATCCCCCACATCAGGGCAATTTCCCAGGCATTACTCACCCGTCCGCCGCTCGCCACCCGAGAAACAAGTTTCTCTGTGCTGCCGCTCGACTTGCATGTGTTAGGCCTGCCGCCAGCGTTCAATCTGAGCCATGATCAAACTCTTCAATTTAAGATTTTGTTCGGCTCAATGAATACTGACTTCAAAACTACTAATGTAATTTTAAAGCTATTATCGTTCCAACAGAACGACAATGAATTGACTGTGCCAAGACTAAGTAAACTTAATCTCGATTGGTCACTCAGTTCATTGATACCTAATTTGAAACCGAAGTTTCTAATTGGATTATCATCAACGAGTGCCCACACAGATTGATAGGTTTATATTGTTAAAGAGCTTTCTGACAACTTAGCGACTTAAGCGCGTCTTCATCAGAGGGTGCGTATCTTACAACGCTAATTTTGATAGTCAAGAAGTTTTTTAATTTCTTTTTCTCAACCTGACTCGCTGCGTGACTTCCGTCTCACTCCGTGTCAGCGAGGCGGCATTATAGGGACTTCTTTTCAGCGCGCAATACTTTTTTTAAACTTTTCTTTCAACCGCTCAACAAATCATCAGAATGGGCTTTTTTGCATATATTTTCAGCACATTTGAATCTCATCACAGCATTAGATTGGAAAAAGAACGCACATAAACTTAAGATTTGTGTGTCTATTTTGTTAATAGGCATCCATTTTATCTGTACCCTAAATGTAGTAATCCAGTATGACGTTAAAAAAACTTATTGCGAGTGCCGCTCTGGCTATTCTGGGTGGGTTCCTTTTTTCTCAGCTTGCTCTATCTTCAGCTGTTAGTTTCGTTATTGGTGTAGTGCTTACCACTTTACTTTTTTCTTTTCTTAAGAGCGCACCTACTATAGATAACGATGAACCCTCTGTTTCAACAAAAACGCTTTATGTGGGTAATCTGCCTTATAAAGCCAACGAGAGTCATGTTCGCGAACTCTTTGCTGAACATGGCGAGGTGTATGCGGTGCGTTTGATGAAAGACAAACGCACTGGGAAAAGAAGAGGTTTTGGTTTTGTTGTAATGGCAAGCACTGATGCAGAGAATGCTATTAATGCTCTTAATGAAAAGGAATATGCTCAACGAACGCTCAAAGTCCGTATCGCGAATGAGATGAAGGCCTCTATAGAGGATACGGCTCTATAGTTTCAAACCCCATCTTTTGTAATGAATGGTTCAGCGCAGCTTCATCCCAAGGTTGCGCTGTACTAAATATCCTTTTCTGAGCAGATCCTGCCAATGCGTCTTCATGTTTTAGCAGATCTCTCACTCGTCTCGCAATCGCCTCACCGGAGTCCACGAGCAAAATGCCTTCCCCTAGCACGATCTGTATTTCTTCTTTTATTAACGGGAAATGAGTGCACCCCAACACAGCTACATCGATTTTATTTACCATGGGGTCGAGAATGGATCTTAGTTCCGCGAGATCGACAGGTTTGCCTCTTAACTTTTCTTCCGCAATATCCACTAACCTTGTTGAACCTAGCAGCTCGACCTCCTTCTCTTTGGCAAAATCACGAATAAGGTCATGGGTGTATTGTCGAGTTACGGTAGCTGGTGTCGCAATAAGGCCAACAGCTTTGCTTGCCAATGATGATGCAGGCTTAATAGCGGGAACCACACCGACGACCGGAATAGATAGCACGTTTCTCAGTGTAGGAAGAACAATGGTACTGGCCGTGTTACAAGCAATGACGACCAGATCAATATCGAAATGGCGAGACATTTTTTCCACCAAGACTTCCACTCGGCTTAATAATGTTTGTGGAGAAAGCTCTCCATAAGGATAGGCTTGGTTGTCAAATAAGTAGTAGTAGTTCACTTGAGGTAACAGCTTGTTCATTTCTTGAAAAACGGACAAGCCGCCTACGCCAGAATCAAAGACCAATACATTCGGTTGATTTGAACTTTTCACTCTCTTAAACCTACCTCGACCAAAACGTCCAAATCATACTCTCTCATGCTAATTTAGCAATGCTGCTCGATATCTTTGATAGGTGAAGCGGCCATCACTTTCCGTGGCTGTTAATTCCAACGAAATCTCCCCATCAAAGCAAGGTGCTCCAACAACCAAGGTATGAAACTCGCCATCTTCTCCACAAGGATCAACACCTGGAGGGAGCTCGGCGATTAAAGCTTTGTCATACCAACGTCCACACCATGACCCAGCCAGTTGATGACCATCCGTGGTTACGATCAACGTTTTAATACCACGATCAATAATTTCATTCGCTAGGTCATAACTCGGTTCCCCTAACAGCGGGAAGACGCACTCCCATCCGGCTGGTTCAATATAGCTTCGTCGGTAATCAGCAATGCCATTACAAAACATATCGCCAAATGCCACCGCATCGATCTCGATGCCAGATGATTTCAGTCTGGTCACAATGCGTTGTTGATACACCTCGTTTGACGGGAAGATTTGTGGCAAAGCAATTTTAATCAGCGGCAAATTGAGCAGTTGAGCCTGCATTTCGACAACTTCTAATGGTGTCGCTTGGAAAGGGACTTCACGATCAACGTATGTGGTATAAAGCGCCACGATTTGATAGTCAGGATTTTCCATCAACCTTAATAAGGTCAAAGTAGAATCTTTACCACTTGACCAACTAATAACAACTTTCTTTTTCATCACGCCCTCTGAAAAATAAAACCGCCCGAAGGCGGTTTTGAGAATGAGTTAGAACTGATACGTTAGATTCGCGAAGTATCTGCGCTCTGGAGCGTTGTAGTTCAATGTGGTTTGATACTTCTCGTTTGTTAGATTGTCTACTCGCACACGAACAACCAGATCAGGAGAAATCCAATACCCAACCGACGCATCCCACAAGCTTACCGATGGTAACTCATTCTTCGGATCGCTGACTTCTTTAGGATTACCCAACCTCTCCCCTGTATAGGTATAAGTCAGGTTAACGTCGAAATTCTCATACGAGGCATCCATCAACCACTTGTAGTTTTCATCTGCGCGTTTGGCCAATTTGTTCCCGCCAGAATCTTGGTGATCTTTAAATTCCGCGACAACCGTGTGATGAACAAACCAAGTATTGAAGTAGCCCGTAATCTCAAGCCCTTTTAATGTTGCATCCACATTCTCTGGGTACCACCAAGGTGAGCCTTCGTACCAAATAATAAGGTTGTCGACATCATTGTCATACGCTGCAACATCCACGGTGAAGAGAGCAAACTCACCCGTATAGCCAATTTCTCGGCTCATCGCTTCTTCAGGTTTCAAATCTGGGTTATTGGTTAAGTCCGAATAACTCGGCGCTTTGAAAGAAGTACCAAACGTTGCCCTGACAGAATGAGACTCTGTGAGTTGATAGCGCGTTCCTAGTGACCATGTTCGATAATTATCGTAAGTGTCATGCTTGTCATTACGTACACTCCCCGTCACTTGTAAGTCGCCCAGTTGAAGGTCTGTAGAAAGATAAACACCGGTCGTGCTACGAGACTCTCCAGCTAGTTTGTCTGGATTGCCATAGCTTAAAGCATCATCATCAAGCTTTTCTCTGCGCCAATCTGCACCTGCGCCAATGGTAACGCCCTCTGATATCAAATACTGATTGAGGAATTGCAGGTTGGTTAACGCGATTTTCTTGACCGTTCCCGCGTTATCCTTGCCCTCAGCTTGTGAGTAGTTCAAGTTTTCAATCGCTTGCTGGTTGGCTCGTAAAGTCGAGCTTAGACGGGAACCGCTATACTGAACATCCGCCGTGATACTTAGATTTTCAGAGTAACCGTAATTTTTACCCCCTGAATCATATTCCGTTAAGCTGTCATACCAACGCACTGACGCTGATCCGGAAAATTCATCATTGAACGCTTGGGAATAGGAGGCAAAAAGATTCTGGCTCTCATACCCATAGTTCAAGCCAGTTTCTGGGTCCTTGATATCAAACCCTTCTGTCTCTTCAAAACCACCAGCAAGTTTCAGCACGCCACCATTAGCAAAAGCCCTAGTCGTCGAAAAGTTCGCTTCCTTCTGCGCGTCACTTCCCGCCCCTAGAGAGACGACGGAACCTTCACTCGATTCACTGGACGTGGTGATAACGTTAATCACTCCAGCAATTGCATCGGAACCGTATAGAGCCCCACCTGGGCCTTTAATCACTTCTACTCTTTCAATAATACCTACAGGTATATGGTTAAAACTGATCCCGCCTGCAGCCGAGTTAATACGAACACCATCAACTAAAAATAAGACTTGATTGCTATTAAAACCACGAATGAATACGGAAGCTGAGTGACCGCGACCACCACTTTGAGAAACCTCGATACCGGGAACTCGTTTTAAGACATCAAGCAAGGATTTCGCTTGCGTTTCTTCAATTTCTTGTTTTGAAATCACCGTCGTTGACGCGATGACTTCGGCAAGTGGCTGCTCAAAGCGGTTAGCTGTCACGACAACAGTGTCATTAGTTTGCACTTCTTGAGCGTGTAAATAAGAGATAGGGGTAAGCAGCGATGTCATGGCGATCGCTAAAAGAGACTTTTGCATATTGTAATCCTAAATCGCGTAAATCCTACCGAGCGTGAAGATAAGGCTTCCAGTGTTTGCTCAGTTGCTGGCAGGTATTCGGACTCAAGAGCTGTTAACCTACTCGCCTGACTTCCCACACGATTCCGTCGTGCAGTGTCTTAATAAGCTTTCGTTCTCTCTTACCGCTGCGCGTCAGTTCCGGATTCACACCGGATTCCCTTTTCAGCCATCTATACTTCCAGATAGCACCAGCTTGAAGCGCATACTATTAAGCGATTGATTATTTGTCCAGTTAGAATTGGCATAAGCTATATTTTTACACAGTAGTGCTTATCAATTTCCCCTTGGTACTGGACAATGAACGGGGATTGAATAAAATCTGCGCTCTTTATCTCTAAAGCACCCGAAAGGTATGAATTCATGGCGACTCTTGATGTAAACCCACAACGCTATCAGCAACAGTTAGCAGAAAAAGTGCAACGCTTAACCGATATGTTTGCACCTTATCAAGCCCCTGAGCTGGAAGTGTTTGAGTCTCCAGAGCAGCACTACCGCATGCGCGCTGAGTTCCGCGTTTGGCATGAAGGGGAAGAGATGTACTACATCATGTTCAACCAAGAGACGCGTGAAAAATACCGTGTTGATCAATTCCCTGCGGCCAGTCGCTTGATCAACGATCTCATGCCTTTGCTGATTGATGCGATGAAAGACAATGAGTCGCTACGTCGTAAACTGTTCCAAGTCGATTTCCTTTCCACTCTGAGCGGCGAGATTCTGGTTTCTTTGCTTTACCATCGCCAATTGGATGATGCTTGGATTGAAAATGCTAAAGCTTTAAAACAGCGCCTGAATGACGAAGGGTTTAACCTAAACCTCATTGGTCGCGCACGTAAAATGAAGATCGTCCTAGACCGTGATTACGTGGTCGAAAAGCTCGACGTCAACGGTAAGCCTTACACCTACCAACAAGTAGAAAACAGCTTTACTCAACCGAACGGCAAAGTCGCAGAGAAAATGTTGGAATGGGCGGTCGATTGTACCCAAGAAAGCCAAGGCGATTTATTGGAGCTTTACTGTGGTAACGGTAATTTCTCCCTTGCGCTGGCGCAAAACTTTGAGCGCGTGTTGGCCACAGAATTGGCGAAACCGTCTGTGGAATCGGCGCAATACAATATCGCTGCGAACAAGATTGAGAATGTGCAAATCATCCGCATGTCAGCGGAAGAGTTTACCGAAGCGATGGAAGGGAAACGTGAATTCCGTCGCCTGAAAGACAATGGCATCGATCTCAAGAGTTATAACTGCAACACCATTTTTGTTGATCCACCACGCTCTGGCATGGATGTAGACACTTGTAAAATGGTGCAAGGTTACGAGCGTATTTTATACATCTCTTGCAACCCAGAGACATTAAAAGAGAACTTAGACATTCTGAGCGAAACACACCACATCACACGCTTTGCTCTGTTCGATCAGTTCCCGTACACCCACCACATGGAAGCAGGCGTGATGCTAGAGCGCAAGAAATAAGGCATGAAGAAGATGCGTTAGGATAAGGGCGCATTGATAACAATTGAGTGTAATTACCCAACCTGATCTCAACGCCACCGGCTCTGCTTGTGGCGTTTTGCCTTTCTAACCAAACGCCGTTTGTTCTCACATCCTCGCTAGACTGTTCGCAACCACTCTAAGTCGTTTAAAACGATGGTCTTTTCACATGGCCGAGAAACCACGTTGAGGTGACACATGAAGGCAGAGTGCAGTGCCTAACCTATCTTTCTCTTTGGCCATACCACCGCTTTAGCCTAGCAGCCACCTTATTGTCTCTTTAAACCAGCGATGCTCCTCAGCCCATACGACTAAGCGAGGTGACCAATGATAATACTGCGCCACCAGCCACTCACCGCCGGGGAGTTTGAGTAATACGTCGTCACGAAAGTGGCGATAGTAATCCAGTGTTTGCGGTTGTTCAGCAAACAATGAGGTGGCGAGAAAGCATCGACTATCGCTACGTTGTTCTTCCCCCGCTATCGCCTGAGGAGCGATGCTTAACTCAAGCAGTAGTTGAAACGTATCATTTTGCTCGAGAGCTCCCTGAGCTTGGACGTCCGAGTCCGTACTAATCGCAAGGCTTTGACCTCGGTTGGTGATAATGGTACTTCTCTCCCCACTGCTGCTGACCAACCGAGCTTGGGTAAACTGATAACTTTCTTGATCTAGACGGAGCAAAATACCACTTCGCTCTGCGAGCCATCGCCCTGACAGCAGCAAATGACCGTTAGCCAGTTGTTGCGCGCCAACAAGTTGCGCTGCCGTGAGATCCAAACGAAGTAACTGCTCCGCCAGTGACACACTCCACGAGTCACTGTTTTCGATGCTGACCAACGCTATCTGCCGCTCTTCGTTGACGCGATTTTTCACGGTAATTTGCCCCGAACGTGCCACATCGGTCGCCAATCGAACTCGGTTTCCGGCCACCTCTTGCACCAAATTTTGCGCATCTGCGATAACTTCCAAATCCACGCTGGTATTGTCCGATAAGTTTGCGCCATCGACAAAAAAAGTCACCCATGCCTCTTGTCCTGACGGCACTGGCCCAACCTGGATCACGCCACTTAACGAATCTGAAGACGCTTCACTCAAATCCGAACTGATGTCAAACGTGCTACTGCCCACGTCAATCCGATAGACCAAGCGCACCTGATAACTGTCCTCACTCGAGCCTTGGCGATCAAGATACTGATTGCTGGCACCACTGACACTGGCTATCTTCTGCTTATAGCTATTGCTGCTGGTTCGATAGATTTGATACTCATTGGCATAATCACTGCCTTGCCATGTCAACAGCTCACCTCTATCGAGACTCTGTTGATAAAGATGTATTGGCGTGGGAGCGACGGGGAGATATTCGAGTTGTTGCCACACGCCCTCCAAACTTTGCCACTCTATCCAACCGGCAGGCATATCCCAATCGTTAAACGAAACACTCGCTGCACTACTTTGCGTCGGGGTAAGCAGACGCACATAGTCACCCAAGGTGCTATTTTGTGAAGCACTACGATACCGCCACGCACTAATTTCATCCAATCGATGTCCAGCAAGACGAAGCTGACCAGAGTCACGCACAACCGACAACACTTGTGGAGCCAAGGCCGTGATATCTGCAATATTAGCCACACTGAGCATCCGCCCTTGCCGCACTCGGTGACTCAAAGAGGTATCGCGCTGGCTTTGCTGTACCAAAGCACTGACCACCTCCGCTGCTGACCAATGGGGATGCTGCTGCCATAACATCGCGCTCGCCGCCGCAACAAAAGGCGCCGCCATGGAAGTACCGCTCTCCATTCTTGTTGCGTTGTTCGGTGCTAAACTGAAAATATTGGTGCCAGGTGCCGCGAGATCAGCGTAAGCCCAATTGTAATTGCTTGTGCTGCTGAGACGCTGGTTGGCATCGTCCCAGTTTGCCACCACTAACATTGCCGATAGTTTGGCAGCAAACTTGGCTGGATAAACGTCTGCGCGCCCAAGATCAAGGCCTGAGTTGCCTGCCGCAGTCACTTGTACAATGCCGAGTTGATCGGCTTCACTCATTACATCCCATAATGCTTGCGAGTACTGCGTTACTGTCCAGGAGTGGTTGATGATGCGAGCCTGTTGGTTGATAGCCCAACGCACACCTGCTACCGCATCAGCAATTTTTCCTCCACCCGTGCTACCCAAAAAGCGAATCGGCATCACTTGTGCACTGCTGCAAGCGCCTTCAACTTGGCTGGTTTCATTGGGTTTGGCGGCAATGATACCCGCGATATGCGTACCGTGACCAAACGGATCACTCATGCTGGTGCTTTGGTTGATAACATCAAATGGTGCCGAGAAAAGTACGTGACTCAGCGCCTCGTGTTCGGTGTCCACCCCAGAATCCAGCACCGCCAAGCGAATCAAATCGCACTGCCTTTCTGTAGTACTCAACTGAGTGAAACCTGCAATCACTAAACCATCTTGTGCGTCTAACGGAGGCAACGCTGCACGTACAAGACCACTTTTTCGCTCTCGTTGATTCTGTTGCTGTGGCTGATCGACTTGCAAAGGTGAATTGGGCTCAATGTAGCGAACATCCACATCCGAGAAAAAGGACACGAGTTCGTCCTCATTAACACTCAGCAAGCGGTCTTGGTCCGCAAAAACATAGAGGGGTTGTCGATGATGATGGTGCTCTTGATACCCCTCATTGCTGATGCGAATCAGCCAACTTTGGGCCAGTGCTGGATGGCTCGCTAGCACAACAGCGCCAAATAGGGTCAATATGATGAGAGAACGGCGAAAAAGGTACGGCATCCGTGCGATTCCTGTATTAAAGCTATCCTTTCTATTAAAACTCAAATTTAAGCCGTTTCATCGATAAAAATGGTTTGAAACGGACTGATTATTGCTGTTCTGCATAAAGCATCACACCATGCCGTGAAACAGCATGGTGTGATGGCTTAGTCAGCGATTAACACTCGAACATCAAAATCACGAACACGCCACGATTCCAAGTTCAAGTACAAGTACAAGTACAAAGTTCAGCCTTACTCAATAATCACGCCACCATTACTGCCGTAATCAATCGCCAGTTCAGAGGCACTCAGAGTAAACGGTTGAATACACATAGTTGCGTTCCTTGTGGTGGTGTAAGTCATCACTTCGGTCACGGCCGTTTCAGATACGCCTTCACAACTTAAACTATAACTGTTGATCTGCGAATCTGGATTCCAGTCGCTTTGCAAGTTGCAGTAAGCCGAATTGCCATCAGCATAGAACACGCCCTCTTCAAACAGATCTAGCGCACCATCCGTATTGAGGTCGGCATAATCGTTGTATTGCACTTCGAGATCGTTAAGCTGATCAATCGCACTCTGCTGAGCAGCGTTCACTGCCAGCAAAGCATCGATCTGATCTCGCATCCATTGCACATCACTCTCAGTGGCACCATTGGCTAAATCATTATCGATTTGCATCTGAATGTTATTGATATCTTGTGTGTTCATATCAATCGTCCCCTGATGATTTGCTCGATAATTGTCGAACTGTGAGTACAAATAACTGTAACCATTCAACAGCAAGGTGTTGATTGCGCCAGCCACCCAACGGCTATTGGCTTCATCCCAACTGTATTGGTTGCTGAAGCTGACGTCTTGGTTGGTTAGATCGCTACAGCTCTCACTTGCTCTAGCAAGCAAGCCCGTTTGCACCGCAATTTCATTGAGTGACGCATCGAGGTATCTGGCCGGCGTTGTTGTACCATTTGCTGTACTGCCTTGTTCAAGAACTTCAATGAAGAAACCATTAATGGTATTGCCACCAACGAACGAGTTTGCACTGCCGCTCAATACATCTAAGAAGGTCTTTTCGTAGTTATTTTGTTCTTGCCAAGTATTGACGTGTAACACTTGAATACCAGTGTCAATAGGTTGTCCGCTACTCGCATCGTAGTAGGAGATATTCTCCATGTCCCAGCTATTACGTTCGGTTTGGCCATCACCATCACCACTGACATGGGCCACCCCCATCAGCACAGTTGCATTCCAGAACGTTCGGATCGGTGAGCTTTGATTTGCATCGCTCCAATCTAACGAGATAAGCTCCATTTCTTTGGTGCCAAGCTCAATAAACGCACTGTTTTCTCCAGCGGCATACTGCTGAAATAAACCTGCGATACTGTCTTGACGGAACATCTGCTCAACCACTTGACCTGGCTCAACCATGCCACCGTTATAGTCACCAGACTGGTTATTCGCATAAGGATGTAAATCGCTTTCGCCCGCGCCATCTTGGATACGCCACACGGGTGCCAATAACGCTGCTGAAGCTTTGGCATTGAACTCATTTCCAGTTAATACGCCAGCATCGCCATCGTCGAGATCCACCTTCTCACCCAAGTTGCCTGAATACCCATAGAGGCTAGGTAAGTGTAAGCCGAGAATGTTCCCTGTGATGCCCATTGCTTGTGCAGGTGTCTGTACCCCCTCGGTTTCAGGGTCCCAGTCTTTTTCATGTACTTGATTGAGTAGAGAGAGCGCGATTGGCGTTTGAGCCGTCCAAGTCGCCGCCACCCCTTTTAGTGCAACTTGGTGCTCTCCTTCAGTGAACGTGACATAGCTAACACTGGTCTCACGCAGCACACCTTGCGCATCCAAAAACTTCGCTTCGACACGGTACTTGCCTGGCATCAAGTTGACGGATGCCGTTGGCGAACTCGCACTGAGCGAAGCGGCGACAGCAAAGCGCTCTTTTAAGCCGTTCATGGGTAACTCGTAACACGCTAACTCTTCAGTGCCCACCATAACGGTCTCATTTTGATAGGCAGCCTTAGCTGAATCCTCATCGCAGGAACGGTGGGCTTCGAGCATCTCTTCCGCTTCAGAGAGACTGCCAACGTATTGATTGCGATAAAAATCGACTTCTATGTCACTGGCGCTACCAATCCAAGACGCTCCCACTTCTGGTGTGGGGAACTTAGCCGCCAATGTGACCGATGCGCTTTTCTTCTCTTGAGGCGCATCTGATGAAGATGCTGCTAGGTTCTCATCGTTACAGCCTGCTAAGCCGATTGCTGCAGCGACAACCACTGCTAATGGTTTAAGTGTAAATAAAGTTTTCATAGTTGTGTCCCTGCCAATTATTCGACAATAATTCCGATGTTTCCTGAAAATTCCAGTACCGATAAGGTGAGGCTTTGCGTTGCTTCCTGACCTTGGTTGTCTGTCACCGTCACGCTGACTTGATACTCTCCGACCGCTAAGCTCTCAGCTGCGATAGACGCATTGTTGCCATTGATCGTCGCGGATACGCCAGCACTGAACGTCCACTCGACCGTTGGGGAGCTGTCGTTATCATCACTCACGCTGACACTCAAATTGATGGCGTCTGAATTGGTGCCCGATACGTTTGCCTTCTGGATTCGTGGGGTCGCCGTTAAGGAAAGTATTTGTGGCGCTTTGTCTTCCACCACAGTCAAGGTCAGTTGTGATTCACTACTTAAGCCGACCGCATCGGTCGCTTTTAGCGTGATCACATAATTACCTGCGCCCAAGGTGTCCGCCGCGATGGTCGCCTGCTGTTGGTCGCTTGCCAATGCCAGTGCGCTACTCATGTCTTGACCATCTTTATTCATGGTCCAATCCAGAGTTAAGCCTGATACACCATCATCATCCGACACTTGCGCCGACACGATGATAGGGTCAGGGTTTCTTTGCCCTTGCAGTACCGTGATATTGTTGGCGCTACTACTGAGTGCCACAGATGGCGGTTGGTTAGCCAACACTCTAAACGTCACGGTTTTACTGCTTTCATTGGGGGTGGCTGCATCATCAGTTACCGTTAATGTTGCCTGATAAGTGCCAACAGGAATGGTGTTCGCGGCCAAACGGATGGTTTGCCCAGGAGCGTCACCGAGCAAAGCGGTCACATCCTGATTGTCGCCATTGACGAGACGCCAGTTCAGTTGGAGCTGATCACGCGCGGTGAAATCATCACTCACTAACGCAGTCAGGGTGATCAATGCAATGTTGTTCTGCCCATTACTGCCAACCGAACCTGGGTTAGCGCTGAGCACCTCAATCACTGGTGCTTGATCGGCAACCACATTGAATGAAATAACCGCAGAGCCAAACAACGGTGCACTATGATCATCGGTCACGGTCAAGGTCGCATTATGAAGCCCCACCGCCAGCGGCGCGAGATCGCATTGCTCTGTCGTACCGCTACATGAGTCGCTCCATAAGTAGCTCAACGTGTCACCGTTGCCATCACGTGCGATGGCAGTAACGATACCCTGATTTCCTTGTTGAACTTTTATGGTTTCACCTGCTGAGTAGCGGATGCTACCGTAATCGAAACCGATAACTTGTGGTGCAATGTTGTCGCTATCACGCACAGTAATCGCAAAGCGACGCTCTGGATTCATAACGCCCGATGCTCGCTCTTGCCCATCATCAGCGCTGATCACCAGCGTTTTATCGCCAGTTGAACTAAAGGTGATGGAAGCTCGCGTGCCGCTGCGTACAATTGTGCAGTTTGCATCGCCTTCACATTCAATATTGACGGTGACGGCATCGCCATCTGGGTCCGAGACAGACCAACGCAAATCGGCAACTTGATCAATCTTCATTTGCGCCTGACTACGCAATAGTGCACCAAGTAGCGGAGGTTGATTGGCACGGGTAAAGTCCAGCGTCGCTTTCTCGTCAGCACTAGTCACCGTTATTGTTTGACTCTGGCCAAGCGCGCTCACCGTTAGCGCACTGTCACACAACACACTGTGGCTGTAGTAACCATTGCTGTCGGTGTACGCATAATCTTGCCCACGTGAATGACCAATTTTCACATACTGCCCTACCACAGGTGTTGTGCCATTTGATTCAAACGTGTGACCTTCGATGGTACAAGCATAAGGATTAACCAGTACTAATTCTGGCAACTCATTACAGTTGCTATCCCCTGAGCCTATCGTCAGGGTTTCCGGTAGCTGGACATACTCTGTCTGCCCAGTTTTCTGGTTATAGACAGGGAGTGACCAGCGAGTGCCATCGGTTGGCTGTGCGGTGGCGGAAACTAAGGTGTTGATTTGATAAGAACCGTCTTCAATGTAGTGCCATTCGGTCCCTCCATCAGGCAGGCTAACCGTCATCTGACCGTAGAACTTCTCGCCGTTTTGATAGCTAACGTTACCCTGCAAACAGATACTGCTGTTGACACCGGTTTTGATTGGCCAGTCTAGGTTGATCCATTGAATCCACTCATTCGCTTGGCTGATCTCGACTTTGACGTACAGTTGTAGTGCTTCTTGGCCCGTCAGAGTGATCACGCCCTGTTCGTCAATAGGGATGTCATTCCCGCTGCTATTGGTGGCAACAGCGCCTACCGAATCGTTCACTAGCAACCCATTACCAACATATTGCCAACCCTGACCACTGCGATAAACATAAATGGGGATTTGAATGCCATCGACATTCATATCAAAATCACGCTGAATCGTAGAATATGAGCCTTTAGGAACCATCATGACGAGCGAAGGCCCCCCGTCTGCCGAAGGTTGCACATCGCTCAGGGGCAGCGGCTGCTGATTTTCATCCGTCAAACGTATCTGGCTAAAGGTACTGGAGATCAGACGGTAGCTTTCATCACTGTTTTGATTTTCAAAGTTAACCCCTTGCCCTTGATTGTCGGTTTCACCCTGTCCCTCAAACTCACCTGGGAAACTTTGAATATCATTGGCATTACTGGAGTCAAAATAGGCGACTTCGCTGTTGATGGCATTCACTGCCGGGTCAATGTTTGCAACCGGCAAGTTGAGTGAAAGTTGCACCTCATCACCTGCCGCGGGAGAAACATCACCCACAACGACACGCTGCTGACCTTGGCTGTTTTTCACCAAAGAAAAGCGCAGACTCGGCACGCCATTGGCCGACACCACCACAGAACTAAGCTCCGAACGTTTCACGGTGCTCACCTGTGCGGTGGCTAACACAACATTCACTGCCATCCGGCTGGATTGCTCATTGATGTCGATGCTTTTTTCATTTTCTACAAATCCTGATTTCTTCACCAAAACCACAACACGGCTTGCTTGGTGGCTACTGGCTTTGAGTTCAGGGACGGAGATGGAATAGAAGCCACTGTCATCACTTTCAGTACTGAGCTCCAGCAATGACTGACCATCACTGCTTTTGAACTGAACCACAACGCTCGATTTGGCGATAGGTTGTCCACTGGATGCGGTCACCTGACCGGAGACGATTTGCGTACTGATGGCGCGCACTTGCGTGACTGGGCCGACTGGAGATGGGCTTGAGCTACTGCTACCACCATCTCCACCACCACAGGCTGAAAGTGCCGCCGCGATAAGAGTGCTTATTACGGTGCGACTTAGACTGGTCATATTGTTCCTGCCAATGACTTGCTGATAATTTTCATCAGCACTCAATATAGGAGACTTCATATAAAAAAATGATGAAACGTCTCACTAACATGTCGTTCCATAAATGTTTCATATGAAAATGTGAAAACTGGCACACTTGGTTACATTTGGACATCCGTTGTAATCATTCATTGTTATCGGACGACAACAGATCGAGAAAATCGGTGGACTTCTTATCTGCCTGATGTGATGGGCTGGCAAGTTGCTAATCCAAATGGAGACTTCGGTATCCATACTTCACATTATCCCCATCCCCTTGCCACAGCCATCCGTCATCGAGTGGCAAACTTATGAATTAATTAGAACAAAAACAAATAAGTAAATAACTTGATAAACCCGACACCCTGTATGAATATAGAGCTCCAGATGTCTAGGCATCTTTAATTAAAATCAGATTAGGTAGAAGAAGATGAGAAAAATTGCATTACAAGGGATTGTGATTGCGGCAGTCGCTTTAGGCTTAACCGCTTGTGGCCAAGAAGAAGCCAAAGTCATTAAAGTTGGAGCAACGGTCGGCCCACACGCACAAGTTGTAGAAGCGGTGGCCAAAGAGGCCAAAGCACAGGGCTTAAATATTCAAGTTGTCGAGTTTTCCGATTTTATTACCCCTAATGCCGCATTGGCTGACGGTAGTATTGATATCAATAGCTATCAACATTTACCTTTTCTCACCAACTTCAATCAGAGCCGCAACGCCAATTTAGTGTCGGTTGGTCAATCGATTCTGATGCGAATGGGGATTTACTCAGATAGCGTGAAATCGGTATCGGACTTACCACAAAATGCCCGTATTGCGATACCAAACGATCCAACCAATGGTGGGCGTGGTTTGTTGCTGCTCCAAGAAGCCAAGCTGATTACATTGAAAGAGAATGTCGGACACAAAGCCAGTATCAATGACATTGTAGATAACCCGAAAAATATCAAAATTATTGAAGTCGATGCGGCGCAACTGCCAAGAACATTGAATGATGTCGATGCCGCGGCGATCACGATGAACTACGTGATGTCTTCAGGATTGAACCCCAAAGAGAAGGCGATTTATCTCGAGCCGAAAGATGCGGCACTCGCGGTCATGGTTATCGCAACAAAAGCGGAAAACAAAGATAACCCTGACTACAAAAAGTTTGTTGAAATCTACCAGTCACAAGCGATTCGAGATTACCTAGCCACTACCTTTAACGGCACTATTGAGCCAGCATTCTAATCCTTCCCCAGTCCCACAACTCGTTGGACTGGGGCACAGTACGGATCGCTTTTCAGATCAAGTGCCGATTAATCGGCACTTGGGCGGCGAATATATCCCAGCTTACTGCCAATCCACGCCAGCAGCAGTAACACCACCATGATCGCGAAGAAGTTCGATCCTGCTTCAGGGTGCTGAGCTTTAATAAAGGCCGAGTGACCAAACGCCCCGACAAAAAAGCACGCCAGTCCGACCAAAGGGATCTCTTCCGACACGGGATGATTGAGATACTCACGGTAGAGTGCCTGCACAGCCAGCACTAAGGCAATAATAGGGAAAATGGAGAAAGAGACTTCGCTCATGGTCAGCCAAGAAAGGATAGCATCGCCACACATCCCCGTGATCAACGCCAATACCAACGTCTTCTTTTCCGAACTGCGATTCACGTTATTTTCATTATCATTAGACATTATTCTATCTCACCTTTTAATCGGTTACGTTCACGTTCCTTGCGATACCAGTACGCACCTTTGGCGACCATTCGCAACTGCATAATCAGACGTTCGGCCAGCTCATCACGCTCGCGTCGGTCTAAGTCTAAAGCTTCTGCACCGGAACTAAAGACCAGAATCACCGACGCTTCAGCCTGCGCCAACGCTTCTTCTCGGTTCATTCCCGTGCTAATTAAATATTCGGTGAGCTCTGCTGCGAAGTGCTGCATCTCACGCGCAACCGCAGCGCGAAACTCCGCGGAAGTTCCAGAGCGTTCTCTTAACAATAGGCGAAATACGTTGGGGCTACTTTCGATAAACTCCATAAAGGTTTCCACCGAAGTGCGGATCACGCTGCCTTCTTTGACGATGCGCTGACGTGCTTGGCGCATCAATTGACGTAACAGCAAACCACCTTCATCCACCATGGTTAAACCTAACTCATCCATATCTTTAAAATGGCGATAGAACGAGGTAGGCGCAATGCCCGCTTCTCTGGCCACTTCTCGCAAGCTGAGATTGGAAAAACTGCGATCAGCACTCAATTGGCTAAATGCCGCGTCAATCAAAGAACGACGCGTTTTCTCTTTCTGCTGTGCGCGAATACCCATTGATTTCATTATGATGTTTGCTCTTATCTTAAATTGGCTTCCGGCCGTTACTATAGCGCGAATCGCTGCTAGCGATAAGCGATGATGCGCCATGGCGAGCACGTTACTACTGGCCAAGGCGGTTATGCAATCTTTTGTGCTCAATTTGTCGACATCCGCCATGCCATTGATTGGTTTTCGTGAAATGTGCGTGATCACTTCCACTCTCTACCGAGCCTGCTGTTTACCTGCTGGTATAATCAGTTAAAATCTCGCTAAAGCAATGTTAAGCAAATATAACAAGGAATGAAATCATGGCGCATGCGAATCACTTCGATGTGATTGTTATCGGGAGCGGCCCTGGCGGTGAAGGGGCAGCAATGGGTTTAACCAAAGCTGGCCTGAAAGTCGCAGTGGTGGAAAAAGAGAGCAGCGTTGGCGGCGGTTGTACTCACTGGGGCACCATTCCATCCAAAGCGCTGCGCCATGCGGTTAGCCGTATTATTGAATTCAACAGCAACCCACTGTTTTGCAAAAACAACTCCAGTTTACACGCCACATTTTCAACCATTCTCGGCCACGCAAAATCCGTTATCGACAAGCAGACTCGCTTACGCCAAGGCTTTTATGATCGCAATCAGTGCCAATTGATTTTCGGAACCGCCCGTTTTACCGATGCGCACACCATTAGCGTGACGCAAAACGACGGCACTGAAGAAGTGTATACGGCGGATAAGTTTGTGATTGCTACTGGCTCTCGCCCTTATCAACCAGCCGATGTCGACTTTAATCATGAGCGAATCTACGACAGCGATTCCATTCTCAGTCTAAAACACGACCCTCGCCACATCATCATTTATGGCGCAGGGGTGATTGGTTGTGAATACGCATCCATCTTCCGTGGTTTGGGGGTGAAAACCGACCTCATCAACACACGCGATCGCTTACTGGCCTTTTTGGACAACGAAGTTTCCGATGCGCTTTCCTATCACTTCTGGAACAGCGGCGTCGTGATCCGTAATGACGAGACTTATGAACGCATTGAAGGCACCGAAGATGGGGTGATTGTTCATCTTCAATCGGGCAAGAAAATGAAAGCCGATTGCTTGCTTTACGCCAATGGCCGTACTGGTAACACTGACAAGTTGAACCTGCCTGCGGTTGGACTTCAGGGTGACTCTCGCGGCCAACTGAAAGTCGATGGCAATTACCAAACCGAAGTGGAACACGTTTACGCGGTAGGCGATGTGATTGGTTACCCAAGTCTGGCGAGCGCGGCATATGACCAAGGGCGCTTTGTGGCGCAAGCCATTACTAAGGGCAAAGCCGATGGCTATCTGATTGATGACATCCCAACGGGGATTTACACCATTCCGGAAATCAGCTCGGTTGGTAAAACAGAGCAAGAATTAACAGCCGCGAAAGTGCCCTATGAAGTTGGCCGCTCTTCGTTCAAACATCTGGCTCGCGCGCAGATTGCCGGCAAAGACATCGGCAGCTTGAAGATCCTCTTCCATCGTGAAACCAAAGAAATTCTTGGTATTCACTGCTTTGGGGAACGCGCGGCGGAAATCATTCACATCGGCCAAGCGATCATGGAGCAAAAAGGCGAAGCCAATACCATCGAGTATTTCGTCAATACTACCTTCAACTACCCCACCATGGCCGAAGCGTATCGTGTTGCTGCACTCAATGGACTCAACCGTCTGTTCTAGTGTGCCCCCCGCTTCCCAAACAAAAACAGCAGGAATTCCTGCTGTTTTTTTACCATTTCATATGGACCACGACGGGAGTAAGACGATGTTTCAGCATGGGTATTTTACTTAGCCAACGCTGCCATGTTTTCCAACGTGCACAGAAACGATCGAAGGGAGAAAACACTTTGACCCATTGTGCCCAAGGGAGCCACTGCAAAACTTGTTCTGCCGGCACCGCCATGGCATGCGCATAACGATCAGAGCCCAATTTCTGCCCCAGGCTACTGTCGGTTAAGTCTCCCGCCAATACCATGCACACCTGCGCAGACACAAAGCGTCGCCCAAGCAGTTGCACAAAGTTGGCAACCTGAGTCAATGGACAATCGAGCAGCGCCAACTCACACACAATCAATACTGGTGTCTTGTCGTTGATCGCCAGTTGCTCTAAGCAAGAAAGGTCATCGACGCTGCCATGCTGTTGCTGGTAGCGTTCGTTCTTGTGGAATAATCGCTGACGCCAGAGCAAGTTTTCCGTAACATCCAACTCCACCCAATGGCATCGACCATTATCAAGACGATAAAAGCGCGTATCGAGACCAGCACCAACGTTAATAATCCACCCTTCTGGGTGCTGCTGTAAAAACTGCGAGACTTGTTGATCGCACTGCTGCGCTAAGGTCGCGTGTAACAGCTGTTTTTGCGCTACATCGCCAGATAAACACTCAGGCGCAAGCTGGCAACTTAAACAGGCTTTTGCGGCAATCGGGTCATAGATTAACCCTCCGTCGACCAAGCTTTCTCGGCTACGAAGCCACAATGGCTGCAACAATCTTGCTGGTACCGGATATCCCTTTTCCGATGACTGTTTGATTGAAGACATCACGAGACCTTTCTCATCGTTCCATAAAAGAACTTAATGATAATAAATCTCAATTGCAATTTCAATCCGTGCGATGCATCCTCACTGACGCCTTATTGAGAAACGATCGTCAAATGGGGCCGAGACAAAACAAATAAGCTCCGCAGGAACGGAGCTTATTGAGCATTGCTTTGCACATGGTTGGGCGTATTACATCCAATCCGTATTGCGGATAATACCCACGGCAATGCCTTCAATGGTCAGCTGCTGGCTAGTGAGATCCACTTCGATAGGTGCAAACTCTTCATTTTCTGCATGGAGCAACACGGTTGAACCTTTACGTTCCAAACGTTTTACCGTTACATCATCTTCAACGCGCGCGACCACAACTTGCCCGTTGCGCACGTCTTGTGTTTTGTGTACAGCCAACAAGTCACCATCCATAATGCCGATGTCTTTCATACTTTCGCCATGAACGCGCAAAAGAAAATCGGCTTGAGGTCGGAACATGCTCGGATCCACTTGGTAGTGCATTTCCACATGCTCTTGCGCCAAGATCGGCTCCCCAGCCGCAACACGGCCAATCAGAGGTAAACCTGGCTCATCATTCGCCGCTTCCTCTTCGAGCAGAATACGGATCCCACGAGAGGCACCTGGGACAATTTCGATCACTTGCTTACGAGCAAGCGCTTTTAAATGTTCTTCTGCCGCGTTGGCAGAGCGAAAACCCAGCTCACGCGCAATTTCCGCACGAGTGGGTGGCATTCCAGTCACTTCGATCTTGCTTTTAATCAGATCGAAAACTTGTTGTTGGCGTGGCGTTAACGGCTTCATAGGTCACCTGTCTTTTTATACAGTTAACTGTGAGTATATCCAGTAACTGTACAAATGGAAACCCAATTGATTGTTTTTTAATTTCTTCTCTCTTTTTGGCGAACATTTGTGTTTAAAACGCCGCTCTTGACCCACTCGGTTCAACGCAATTTAAGGAAATTCGTCTAATCCATACTCAATTAAGTTAAAAGGTTTGACCAGTTCTGGTATCCTTGCCGCTTAAAAATTATCGCTCAGATTTATTCCTATTACTGGAATCATTCAGTAACAGAAATAAGTTTGGGTATGTTTGAATTCTATTGAGGCTGTGAACCTATATGTCTTCAGGACAATCATTTTCACATTCATTACTGAAGCTACCGCTGTCGGCGTTGGTGAAAGGCACTGCGATTCCTTCTAATCCAATCGACGATCACCACATCGATATTAATAAGCCCATTGTTTATGCCCTGCCTTTTCGCTCGGCCGTGGACCTATTAACGCTCCAAAAACACGCACTCGAGTTAGGATTACCTGATCCACTTTCTCCGCTTGAGATCCATGGCAAATCACTCAAACGTTATGTGTTTATCGCCTCTCGACCAACCTTGGTTCAAAGCGATAACGATGTACCAAGTGATTCGATTGCCCTTTTCTCCGATTTACTGGCGCTCCATGCGGAAGACAGCGAACTGGATGTTCAGGTAATTCCTGCCACCGTATTGTGGGGACGTAAGCCGGGTAAAGAAGGCAACAATAAGCCTTACCTACAAGCGATGAATGGCCTGCAGAAAGCCAAAGCGGTGATCACCGCCGGTCGTGATTGCCTTGTGCGCTTTAGCCCTGTGGTCTCACTGCGTTACATGGCGCAATCACACGGTACCGATAGCTCGATTGCCCACAAGTTGGCACGCGTAGCTCGCATTCACTTCTCACGTCAAAAACTGGCGGCTTCTGGCCCGGACTTGCCTTCGCGCCAAGTGCTGTTTGCGCGTTTGATGAAATCGCCAGCCATTGAGCAAGCGATTGAGGAAGAAGCAAAAAGCAAAAACATCTCGATGGAGAAAGCGCGTAAAGAAGCGCAAGACATCATGGATGAGATTGCAGCGGATTTCTCTTACTCATTGGTGAAACAAGGCGATCGCCTGCTGGGATGGCTTTGGAACAAGCTCTATCAGGGGCTTAACATCAACAATGCCGCAACGGTGCGCCGTCTAGCGCAAGATGGTCATGAGATTGTGTATGTGCCTTGCCATCGCAGTCACATGGACTACCTGCTGCTCTCTTACGTGCTTTATCACGAAGGGATGGTGCCACCGCATATTGCCGCTGGCATAAACCTCAACTTCTTCCCAGCGGGTCCGATTTTCCGCCGCGGCGGGGCATTCTTTATTCGTCGTAGCTTCAAGGGCAATCGTCTTTATTCGACCATTTTCCGCGAATATTTGGCAGAGCTCTTTGCCAAAGGCTACTCGGTAGAATACTTCTCGGAAGGTGGCCGCTCGCGCACGGGTCGTTTGCTGCCAGCCAAAACCGGCATGTTGGCGATGACCATTCAAGCCATGCTACGTGGGCTAAATCGCCCAGTCACCTTAGTACCGGTTTACATTGGCTACGAGCACGTGATGGAAGTGGCAACCTACGCTAAAGAGTTGCGTGGTAAACGTAAAGAGAAAGAAAACGCCGGTCTTGTGCTGCGCACACTGCGCAAACTGCGTAACTTTGGCTTGGGTTATGTCAACTTTGGTGAGCCTATTCCGCTCAACCAATACCTCAACGAACATGCCCCTGAGTGGACCAAAGACATCGACCCAATGGGCGCGAGCCGACCTCAATGGATCAATCCTGTGGTGAACCAGTTGGCGAATAAGATGATGACGCACATTAACGACGCCGCAGCAGCGAACGCGTTGACCTTGTGTGCCACCGCATTACTGGCATCACGTCAGCGGGCGCTTTCTAAAGATTCCCTAATCCATCAGATTGAGTGCTACTTACAGCTCTTGAAGAATGTGCCGTACTCTAAGACCTATACCGTGCCTTCTGAAAGCGCGGAAGCTCTGGTAGAACACGCGATTTCATTGGATAAGTTTGTCATCGAAACCGACACCATGGGCGACATCATTTCGCTCGATCGTAATCAGTCGATCTTGATGACCTACTACCGCAACAACATCATCCACTTGTTCGCACTGCCATCGCTGATTGCACAGATGATCATTCGTCAGGAAAATCTAACCGTGGGCCAAATCCAGCAGCAAGTGGCGGAGATTTACCCATTCCTGAAAGCGGAACTGTTCTTGAGCCACAAAGAAGAAGAGCTTGATGAACTGGTTGTGAAAGTGCTAAACGAGTTGGTATCGCAGGATCTGATCAGCCTGAAAGAAGATAAGGTTGCGAAAAATCAAGCGAATACCCTCACGCTTGTTTTGCTCGGTCGTACCATCTCTGAAACACTTCAGCGCTACTCGATTGCCTTCAATCTGCTGGTCTCCAATCCTGAATTGGCTAAAGCGGATTTGGAACAAAAGAGCCAAGACATCGCTCAGCGTTTGACTCGCTTACACGGTATCAATGCGCCGGAGTACTTCGACAAAGGTGTGTTCGCCTCTCTGTTTAGCACGTTAAAACAGCAAGGCTACCTTGATAGTGACGGCAACTGCGACAGTGAGAAAACCGCACAATTTGCTACTTTACTCTACGCCTTACTCTACCCGGAAGTGAAGCTCACGATTGAAGAGAGTGTCTTCCAGCTCAAATCGGCGTAAGCCAGCATTAAATACAACAAAGGCATCCCGTGGATGCCTTTGTTTTTCTTTTTCTGTGCAACGAGCGCCAAGTAAACTCAGTGTGGTCTACCAAAACGCGACAAATAACCCGAGCGCCAGCACCATCCCGACATAGTTATTATTGAGAAACGCTTGGAAACACAACTCTCGCTGACGATGACGGATCAAATGCTGCTGATATACAAACAGCGCACCAGCGGCCAGCACACTCCAATAAAAACTTTGCCCCAATTGGTAATGCAAGCCAAGCCAAACCAGCATCACTAGCGTTAGCAATTGCAACAGGCCGATGATTAACTTGTCGTGGCGGCCAAACAAAATAGCGGTCGATTTAACACCGATGTGAATGTCATCATCGCGATCAACCATCGCATATTGGGTATCGTACGCAATGGTCCATAACGCATTAATTGCAAACACAAACCACACCACCCAAGGCAACTCATTGGCCTGCGCGGCCCACGCCATCGGGATTGCCCAGCTAAACGCTAAGCCAAGAAACAACTGCGGCAGATGGGTATAACGCTTCATAAATGGGTAAATGAACGCCAACACGATACCGGCAAATGAGAGCTGGATAGTGAGTGGGTTCATGGTCAACACCAACAAAAACGAGCTGATCCCTAACAGCAAAAACAGAATGACCGCTTCTTTCGCCGTCACGCGACCTGAAGGCAGAGGTCGCTGCTGAGTACGCTTAACATGACCATCCACTTTACGATCGGCAAAGTCATTGATCACGCAACCGGCACTGCGCATCAACACCACGCCCAACACAAAGACCAGCAAAACATGCCAATCGGGAGTCCCTTCCGCAGCAATAATCAACGCCCACAAGGTTGGCCAAAGCAGCAGTAACGTGCCAATTGGTCGGTCCATCCTCATCAGTTGCCAATAGGCCTTGGCCTTTTCTACTGACATTTACACACTCTCCCTGGAGTAAATCGGTGCATCAGGTAAAAACAGTTCTGCCACTAACATCGGTTTGTGGTTCATCCATAAACGAGAACGTCTGGCGAGTAAACGCCCTTGTGGCGTTTCAATCCAAGCCACTTGCAATGCGTCACGCTCAACTTGCTCTGCACTAAACACGGTGAGACCCAAAGGAATATCACCCAGCGAGGCTAAGTCGTAAGGCTGATCAGCTAAGGTGGTTTCAGGGATCAACGTTCTCCCCAACACCCACGGAGTTTGATCACCGGATAGTACTACCTCTCGGATCAAGTAAATCTCAGGGGATAATCCCTGAGTCTCTTGCCTTGTTAATTGGCCTACACCACTTTTTTCATTGCGCATCAACTCAACGGTCAGATGTTGGCAATGGCGCGCCAAACGGCGAGACAAGGAGCCTTGCTCCAGTAACCAGTGCTTAGCAAAGTCACTAGAAAAGTGAAAATCTTCAGGATTTTGCCATTTTGCTTCTATTAACAAAGCAAGATAGAGCGAGTTTGGCTGATTCATACTAGTATTCAATTAGTAGCTTTTAGTCGCGTTGTGCGTACAATAAAGCGTCACTTTACGGTAATGAGCCACCGTAAAGATTGTAATAACTTATAGTGACATTTGGACCGCCTATTGTAACAAGACAAACGCGTTTCGAGTATCGTGATCAGAAGAAAGAAAAGTCAGAAATATGTACAAACGTTATATAGCCCAAATAATTATCGCCTTCAGCTTGCTCTTTTCTTTACCTTTGCATGCCGAAGAAGAACAGACTGGCCCTCAACTTGCGTATTTCACCCTTGAGCCAGACCTCACCACCAACTTTTATACCAAAGGCAAGAAACTGGGTTACATCCAAGTGCGCATCGACATCATGGTCATGAGCAATGCGGATTTGGCGTTGGTCGAACACCATCAGCCGCTGATCAGAGACGCTGTGGTTGAGTTGCTGGGGCAGCAAAGTGAAGACACAGTGAAATCACTGGCTGGGCGTGAAGATTTGCGTAAGCATTTGGTCGAAAAACTCAATGAGATCTTATTGCCAGAAACGGGCAAAACCGTCATTGCTGACCTGCTGTTTACCAAATACCTCTATCAGTAGCATGTTCAGCTCGGCTGATTCTATTTATGTTATAAAACAAAAAGCGGCCTAGGCCGCATTTTGATGTTTTTGCTTGGTGGAATCCAGATAGGCCAGCCCCATGCCAGACAACAAACCCACGAGATGAGCAGTATTGGCAATCGCCATAAAGGGTTGAACGTAACCAAGAATGAGCCATACCAGCATAAAAGCGACCACGGGCCTAGGCACTGACAAGCCGAGATGAGGCACGCGATAACCTAAAATCCAAGCGTAACCGAGCAAGGCATAAACCACGCCAGATAAACCACCAAAATTGGCCCCTTCAACCCAAAACTGACCAGCGCCAGAGAGTGCGGCCGAAATGACAAAGATTTGCAGTAGTTTACCGCTACCCAATCTCTGTTC
This sequence comes from Vibrio sp. 05-20-BW147, assembly GCF_013369385.1. Lineage (GTDB taxonomy): Bacteria > Pseudomonadota > Gammaproteobacteria > Enterobacterales > Vibrionaceae > Vibrio > Vibrio floridensis. The sequence goes on from NZ_SZTO01000017.1 coordinate 25,412, forward strand.
AATGTCGCCACCAAACTGCCACCACCACAGTAAGTTAAACACAATGTGGGTCACCGAGAAGTGCAGCAGTGCATGGCTCACCCAACGCCATAATTGCCATTGTTGTGCTGCTTCTGCCGGAAAATGCATCGCGCTTAAAAGCGTGCTTTCCCAACCAAACATCATGAGCACATAAACCGCCACACAGGCGACCATCACCGCCATGGTGACTGGCCCCGCTTTCGCTTTCACCATCGCCAGTAAACTGGGGCTTCGGTAACTGAACTGAGTTTTGCGCGTTTCCGCCATATCCCAAGATGCCGCGCTGTATTTACTGTCACCAGGATTCGCTAAAAACTGTTTGAGCTCGGCTTCGGTTTCAACCCAATGCTGATCGTCCATCAGCCATAAGGCAAACTGCCCTTCACCTTCAGGCATCATTCGCAAATCAATTTGTCGAGACGCCATGTAGTCGATAAAAGCCTGCGCCATCCTTGGATTGTTCAACACAATAAGACGCTGCATAGAGGAACCTCAGTTAGACGAAAAATCGAACCTCATTCTTCCACATCAAAGGCCGTTAGGCAAAAGCCCTTCTTTCTAAAGGGATCAGCTTGCTTCAACGGGCAAACTGGCACGATGCCAAGCTTCAAAACCACCATCGACACTGTACACCTCTTCAAAACCTTGATTGACTAGGTACTGAGCCGCCCCTTGACTGCTGATGCCGTGGTAACACATCACCAAAACAGGCTGTTCAAACTCCACCTGCTGCATGAAATTTACGATCGAATCGTTGGTTAGATGAAAGGCCGATTGGGCATGCGCCACAGCAAAAGATTGTGGGTCACGAATATCCACCAAACGTGCTTCTCCACGGCTGATGAGCGCGTGCGCGCCTTGTACATCAATATGCTTGAACTGTTCCATATACTTTCTCATTTTCGTTATTTTGTTCTGCTGGGATTGTAACCTATCCAGAGCCAAACTTAGACACACAGTTCTTCTGGTCTTTGACAGGCGTACATTTATCCATCATCTGTGGATAAATCTGTGGATTGCGTTGATAAAGTGTTTTGTGTCATTTTGATCCACTACATGTAGTAAGGATCTTGATCTTTCTGTGTGTAGTTTTATAACTATCCCCAAACGAAATTCCTCTTCAAGCCCTGATTTCATCCAGCTTTCGAACAGTTGATAAATAATTACTTCACAGAGTTATTCACAGGCTTGGCATCATTTCGTGATCATTTTCGTCACTCGATTTCGATCAAAAACACTCGCCATGATGTTGTGACAGGCAACAAAAAAGCCGAGATCATTGATCTCGGCTTTTGCTGATTCTTAAGTGGTTTCGTAAGAGAACTAAATCTCGCCGACGGCCATCTTCAGTTTCTTCATCGCGTTCTTTTCAAGCTGACGAATTCGCTCCGCAGAAACACCATACATTTCCGCGAGGTCTTGCAGCGTGGCTTTATCATCGTCCAACCAACGCGAGCGAACAATATGTTGGCTACGCTCATCAAGGCTAGCCAATGCCATCGCAAGGCGGTTATTGGTGTGAGCTTCCCAGTTTTGCGCTTCTAGGTTGTCCGCCACATCTGAAGATTTGTCTTCCAGATAAAGGACTGGTGCCGTTGATACCGAGCTAGAATCGTCTTCCTCATTTGGCAAATCAAAGGTCGAATCGACCGCCGCCAAACGCGATTCCATTTCTCGCACTTCTGCCGGTTCTACACCCAACTCACGAGCCACGGTTTCGACTTCACCATTGTTAAACCAACCAAGACGTTTTTTCGACTTACGTAGGTTGAAGAACAACTTACGCTGCGCTTTGGTGGTCGCGATCTTCACAATACGCCAGTTACGTAGTACGTACTCGTGAATTTCCGCTTTGATCCAGTGAACCGCAAAAGAAACTAGCCTCACCCCAACTTCTGGATTGAAGCGTTTTACCGCCTTCATGAGACCAATATTGCCTTCTTGTACTAAGTCAGCCATTGGCAAACCGTAGCCAGAATAACCGCGGGCAACGTGAACAACGAATCTCAGGTGAGAGAGAATCAGCCCTTTTGCCGCTTCAATTTCGCCTTTGTAGTGTAGACGTTCAGCTAGATCACGTTCTTCGTCTGCGGTCAGCATTGGGTAGCTGTTCACCGAGCGAATGTAGCCATCAAGGCTATCTTGCGTTACTAGTGCCATCGGATACGCTTGAGTTGTCATTCAATTCCTCATCAATCTCTGATCTGGAGTTATACATTGCAAATTAGCGCCGTTATCTTGAACTGAAGATGAATCAGTTTCAAGCGGGGTTAGCAATTATCCATAAACAAATCGTCTATACAAGTCAATCAAATTTGATTCTTTGCGACGATTGCCTACTATAAGACCCGCATCACTTAAACAGGTTCAATTTCTTTTAAATGGCGCTGCGCCGATACTTTTGCCGCCACGCAACCTAAGAAGGTCCCTGTCATCACAAGCAACAAGGATTCATCCCAGCTGAGGCCAATAAGACGAAATTGGCTGTCGTATAAAGCCGCGAGATCCGCAACGGCGCCATTCAACAACACCGTAATCAACGCGGTAAAACACCACGCCGATACCGCGCCAAGTAAACCAAACCACATTCCTGAATATAAGTAGGGGCGTAGAATAAAGTTGTCTGTCGCACCAATGAGTTTCATGGTTTGAATTTCTTCTTTGTTAGCGAGCACATTAAAGCGCAAGGTATTGCCAACGATTAAAAATACAGCACCCAACATTAACAGTGTCAAGGTCATGACAATAATTGTCGCGACCGTTTTTATTGCATCTAACCGTGTTAACCAATCTTCGTCTAGACGCACATCAGTAATGTCTTCTTCTTGACGCAGTTGTTGCGCCAACGCTTTGATGGCGTTGTTCTCTTCCACCGCAGGGGTGATCACCAAGACGCCCGGCAGGGCATAATCTTCCAGTAAGCTTAACGCTTGGTCAAAACCGGAATACTGGCTGAGATGCTCCAAGCCTTGCTGCGGAGAGATGTACTCCACCAATTCAACATCTTGCTGCGTTTCCAACTCATCTTTGAGCACCATGACTCGAGCTTCTGGTACTCCTTCACGCAAGTAGGCACTCACTTGTGCTGGCGACGTGACATGCGAGGTGGCAACGGCGATGTTTTTACCAAGCAAATACAAACAGGCAGGCATAGCTAATGCCATGGAGATGACCGCTAAGGTTAAAATATTCCCCAGCGGGCGATGCCAGATCGCTTTGAAGGAGGCTTTGGCTTGCTTGATATGGATCGAAACAAAACCGTCTGTCTTAGGGCGATTCGAGGTCGATTTGCTCGCTGGCTTTTTAAGGCGTTTATTCGCGGCCATAATCTTCTACCTCACTGAGAAAACCTTGGTTAAGTTCGAAATGGCGATACTGAGGACGAGAGTTGACCAAGTTGATGTCGTGTGTCGCCAATAAAATGGTCACGCCAGCACGATTGAACTCTTCAAACAAACGCAACACTCGGTTGGACAACTCAGGGTCAAGGTTGCCCGTTGGTTCATCGGCCAACAACAAGGTTGGGCGATTGACCACGGCGCGAGCGATACCGACACGTTGCTGTTCACCACCAGAAAGTTGGCTAGGCAGGCAACGGGCTTTATCAAGCAGCCCTGTTTTGTCGAGAGCTGCTGAGACTCGGCGTTTTATCTCATTCTCTGAGATGGATTCAATGCGCATCGGCAGTGCCACGTTGTCGTAAACACTGCGATCCATCAGTAAGCGGTGATCTTGGAAAACAATGCCGATATTACGACGTAAAAACGGCACGTCTTTATTCGGAATGCGTGTGATGTCATGACCATTGAAACTGATGCGACCATCAGTAGGTCGCTCAATGGCACAGATCAATTTCAGCAAGGTACTTTTACCGGCACCTGAGTGTCCACCTAAAAACGCCATTTCGCCACGATGTAAATGAAAGTCGACTTTTTGCAGGGCCTGACGGCCGCCACGATAGGCTTTACTTACCTGCTGAAATCGGATCACCGGTTATTCCTCTCTAATGCTTACTCTTCTCGACTAAATAGCGCGTCGATAAATTCTTGGGTTTCAAACGGGCGGAGATCCTCAATCCCTTCACCCACACCGATGTAGCGAATTGGAATGTTAAACTGATCGGCAATAGCAAAGATCACGCCGCCTTTCGCAGTGCCATCCAGTTTGGTCAAGGTGATCCCGGTGATCGGCGCGACATCGCTAAACAGTTTCGCTTGGCTAATGGCGTTCTGACCGGTGCCTGCATCCAAGGTCAACATGATTTCATGCGGTGCGGAGTCGTCGATTTTCTTCATCACTCGGACAATTTTGCGCAGCTCTTCCATCAAGTTGCTCTTGTTCTGCAAGCGACCCGCAGTATCGGCAATCACCACATCAACCCCACGCGCTTTGGCGGCTTCAATCGCATCATAAATCACCGATGCGCTGTCTGCGCCAGTGTGCTGTGCGATCACTGGGACATTGTTACGCTCACCCCACACTTGCAACTGCTCAACGGCCGCCGCACGGAAGGTATCGCCCGCCGCCAACATCACTTTCTTACCTTGATTTTGGAACTGTTTCGCCAACTTACCAATGGTGGTGGTTTTACCCACGCCATTTACCCCAACCATCAGGATAACGTAAGGGGTTTTGCTGCTGTCCACTTGCAATGGTTGCTCAACCTTAGAGAGGATCTCCGCCATCTCTTCCTTGAGCAAACCATACAGAGCCTCACCATCTTTTAAGTCACGGCGAGACGCTTTTTCTGTTAAGTTTTCGATGATTTTCAACGTGGTATCCATACCCACATCCGCAACGAGTAGCTGTTCTTCCAACTCTTCAAACAGATCATCATCGATTTTTTTGCCTTTAAATAGACCAAAGAAACCAGCGCCGATATTGGCTTTCGTGCGACTCAAGCTGCGTTTTAGACGCGCAAAAAAGCTTTCTGTTGGTTTTTCTTGTTCTTGCACGCGCGGTGCTTCAACCACCACAGGTGTCACTTCAACGGGTTCTTCAGCTGCTGGTTTGCTGATTGGTTCTGCCGCCGCCTCTTCAACCACTTCTTGGCTGACAATCGGTTCAACGCTCTCTACGGTTTTTTCGTCAGACTCGCTGATCACCTCTTCTGATTGTGCAGGCTCTGGTTGTTTTACTTGGTCATCGTCACCAAAGCCAAGCCACGATAGTAATCCGCGCTTTTTCTTTTCCGTCATCGGGAGATATCCTGGTTTCTTATATACTGGGTTGAATCTTTGCTGATACGCAAGCAAAGAGACAATCGCGACTGGTATACGCATGTGATCCGTTTTTCTCGGCGGAATAATGGTACACTTTGTCACTATCAAATTCTGGGCAATATCCAGGCTTTAGGCCTGGGCGATTGGCTATAGTAACACTTTATTAGCGGTCAAAAAATCTATGGTAAGACGTCGCCAGCAAAACACATCACAAAATAAGCCAACAACTGGCTGTGTACGCATCATTAGTGGCCTTTGGCGAGGGCGAAAGCTGCCCGTGCATGACGCCGAAGGCTTGCGCCCTACAACTGACCGAGTCAAAGAAACGCTGTTTAACTGGTTAGCACAGGATATCCCTCGCGCTCGCTGTTTGGATCTGTTTGCCGGCTCTGGCGGCTTAGGTTTTGAAGCGGCATCACGTCAGGCAGAGCAAGTCACCATGTTGGAGTTAAACCCCAAAGCGTTTGCTCAATTGCAACAAAATGTCACAGCACTAAAGGCAAATAATATCAAAGTGATTCAAGGCGATGCACTGCAATTCCTTAAGCAGCAAGGCACACCGCATCACGTGGTGTTTATTGACCCGCCATTTCGCCAAGGACTACTTGCCGAAGCCGTGACTTTGCTGGAGCAAAATGGCTGGCTGGCAGACGACGCGATGATTTATATTGAAAGTGAAAAAGAACTTCAGGTAGACGAGCTGCCTTCGACTTGGCATCTGCATCGCGAAAAAACCGCTGGGCAAGTCAGCTATCGCCTTTACGAGCGACAATAGTCAGCAAAGGATCGAGAAATGAAAGCACTGTTATTTTTAGCGAAAGCCGCCATCTCATTTGTGTGGTTGATTCTGTTGGTTAATATTGTGTCACCATTTCCAGGTAACGCCGCCATCGTGCTCTACATCATGACGGCATTTTTGTTCATCATGCATGGACTACAAATGCTGATCTTCGTCGGCGCGTTTGGTGACAAAATTACCATGACGCGCTGGGAAAAGAATTCCATTCTGATATTTGGCATTTTTGCCCTGCTCGATATTCGACGCAAATATATGATGTAATTCTTTTGCCTCAGAAATAACAATGCCGCTCCCTAGAGCGGCATTGTTTTATTCCGTCATTCAGATTAGCTCACGGCGCCCATATAGCTTTTAACACCGTTGAGGAACATTTGGGTTGAAATCATCACCAGCAACAAGCCCATCAAACGCTCAACCGCTTTTAAGCCGCGCTCTCCCAAAACTCGATGGAAAAAGCTGTAGAACATCAGAATCACAAACGTTGCCGACCAAGCAATCAGCACCGCAATAGAGAGCTCACCCAAATTATTAGGATGCTGAGAAGAGAGCAACAGTAATGCGGCAATCACAGATGGGCCGGCAATCATCGGTATCGCCATTGGCACAATAAAGGGCTCTTCACCTGCCGCTAAACCAGTAATGCTGCCTGCGCTGGGGAAAATCATCTTAATCGCGATGATGAAAAGAATAATGCCGCCGGAAATACTCAAGGTCTCTGGCTCTACCTGCAAGAAAGCCATGATGCTTTGCCCTGCAAACAAAAACAGCATCAAAATGAGGAGGGCGAACAGTAACTCACGAATCAATACCTTGCGACGTCGCTTCGCATCAAGGTGTTTTAAGATTGACAGAACAATCGGGAGATTACCCAACGGGTCCATGATAAGAAACAGCATGGTGGCTGCAGCAAGAATGTCCATAAGTGCTCTCAAAATACAACAATGGCGAGAGTATATACCAAATGGCGTTGGGAGGCAGAGTCGGGCGAGCCCTGGCATAAAATGAGCTCGCTACTAGGGAGAGAAACGAGCGATCAATCAAACCACTCGTTCCTACAGGGATGCACCCTTAGTGATTACAGATGCGCGCCAAGTTGACGCAGAACTTTCCTTGCTGCTCACTGATTTTTTCTCGTTCCAACAAAAAGCTCAGCAGTGAGTCTAAATCGAGCCCTTGTAGCTTACACGTATGAAAGCGGGTTTCACCACCGAAATGCGCCAGCAGTTCCGCACGGTCCATCGGCTGTTCTTTAAGAAGGTGAAGAAGATTGTGAGCATGGATATCATTCATGGATTAAGCGTCCTGTAACACGTCAAGTGGCCCCAGCTTAACCTTTTATAAAAATCGTGCTTTGACCTAAAACAGCTCAATAGATGATAGAAGCCACGATCAAAGCATGTGCGACGAAATAACTGCCCGACACCCAAACATAAGCACGCTTCATCGGTTTACGATAGCCATGAATCGCATACGCCAGCGCAGAATAAATCATGACTAAGGTTCCAGCAAAACCGATCGCATTGGAGAAGTCATTTGCTTGAAGCCAAACTTCCCCTGCCGCCCAAGCTAACTGCACCAACATAATGCCCATAATCACGACAGGAAAAACCAAAGAATCCAATTGAGGGAGGAGCAAGAAAAACGCCACGATGCTCGCCGCCAACAACAATGCCAAAAGCCACCAGACAATGTCGCCATTGAGTTGTAACCAGAAAGACTTGCTGTAGCAAAGCTGCGCGAGAAGAAAGCCAGAGAAATAGAGTGTTTTCTTCGATTTAAGAGAGTGAAGCGTATCGGCAGCCACTGACACCAGCAAGCCTGCGGCAATCCAGTAGCTATGGGCAGATGCTGGTCCTTGCGTTAACACCAAAACCAGTAAAAGAGATAAGGTAAACAATTTAAAAAACAACGCTTGAAATTGACTTGCGTGTCGAACGCCCATAACGGAAGTCATTCCAGATAAGCCTATCGCCAACCAACTCCACATCTGCAGTACCCTTCTATTTATTACGCGGCTAGTCTAGGTAGACGAGCAATTATGTAAAGCGGCAGAGGGCGAAAGTTCGATCTTGATAGCGATTCACTGCTTATTGTGAGGTAAGCCATAGCTTAGAGAAAAACCACTATTTTACGGTATCGGATCACGACAATACGTTTTAAATTCAGACCCCCTAGATAAAAAACGTGATAAAAAGCAGAAAGCAAACGTTAAACTCACTCAAAGGAAAATAAGCCGGACATTATCAGCGGTAATGAATAACAATAGACTGAAAAAACAAAATTAAAAAACAAAACAGAATAGAAACAAAACAAATAAAATCAACAAGTTAAATATTAAAGCAAAAGAAAACCACCCCTCGAGCTGGTACAACCAGAATAGACCACTAATCACATCATTGTTTTCTCATCCAATGATAAAACCCCTACGCAGCCTCTATTGACTTTCTACAACCTCGAAAAAACCAATCGAAAAGACCGACTATTTAGCAATAAAAGCCGCAGGACAAACCAAAACCAAACAAAGAGCACTAAACACTATTTGAGCAATATCACATTAATAAAAAAACAATTAAAAACATAAACTTAAAACAACAATTTACTAAAACACAAAAATTAGCGCAATTTAAAAGCACCCAAAAAACACTGTTTAATTACCAACAAACCGACAAAAACACAAAGTTATCTTATTTTTTCAAAGAGATTACTAACGATCTATTGATCACGCCTTAAAAACGATGCTATATTGCGTTCATAGAGTTCATCAACCGTTTATGGAGGTAGTGTTGTGATGTCTTCTTCTCAAAAGCAAGGACTGGTAATGATCGCAGTTATCGTTGGTTTAATGACACTACCAATGATGTACTAAGTTTCAGAATCTAAATAAAAAACGGGATGCTTTCGCATCCCGTTTTTTTTATTGTCTTTCATACGCCCATACAACGATTAGACATGGCAAGAGCATCCCCTCACCCTACACTTCACGGCGCACTCCGTGGATTGCCTCATTTCATTTTTCCCAGTTGAGCGTTATTTAAAATGCTGGCTAAGTACGTCCCAGTTGGCGTAGTAAAAAGCCATCGCCCCCAATGTCATGGAAAGCATCAATAAAATCGCCACACGCCAGATAAAGCGGCCACTTCTCGGTGTCAGTTCTTTTTCACACTCATCGCACACCGCCAAAAAGCCCTTTTTATCATCCAACTGATAATTATCTTCATGCACGACTTTATTGCGTATCGTCGCAATAAAACGGAGCTTGCCAATCACGTCATGTGGCAGACGTTCTTCACAGCTCGTCACGAGCTGATGCAACCCTTTACCTTCAGCATGATATTGAGTGCGCAACAAAGTCTCTAATCTACGGGTACGAGTGACCACTTGTTCGATTTCTGACATCGTGCCCTCCTTTCGTTCGAGTGTTTGTTTCATTCTATTCTTCTACAGTTTGATTCACATTTCGAGCCAAGTGAGCCGCATAGGCTCAAAATTGTGCTCTCATACGCATATAGAATGTGATATGCGCCGAAAATTTTATCGTCTCTTATCTTTAGATCACGATTCGCTACTGGCAACCCCTTGTTTGGCAACTAGCTTCTGTAAAATGAGACACTCATTCAGACTGGAGGTCATCATGCCTATTTCCTTTGTTTTTGCCGTACTCGCATTGATTGCTATTGGTGGTTGGCTCTTCGTTCGTTTCTATCGTACTCATATTCAAGGCAATAACGCCCCAGAACAAAAAGTACAGGTCACTGTGCTTGATAAACAGGTTATCCCTATTGCCGATGCTCAGCCTGGTGAAGATGATCAAGAGTATTGGATCTACGTACAACGTGGCGCTCTCGGCCCCAAACGCGAGTTTCAGGTTGGTGTACACTATTTCCACGCTCTTAACCCCGGCGATAAAGGGGAACTCACCTACAAGGGCGATAAGTTTCTTCATTTTGCCCTGAAGCGCTAAGGCAATAACCAACGTGTCTTAGCGGAGAGCGAGAATAGGTAACTCAACGCTAAGGCACCCGCCCCACTCAGCACGACCCATAACGGGATGACCCACGCAGGATGACCCTGATACCAACCCAACTCTTTCATTGGCCATAGAAAAATAGGATGCAATAAATAGATGCCTAAACTGTGGCGGCTGATCAACGCCACCCACTTTTGCCATTGAGCCGACAACCGCTCGCCCACAGAGCGACACAGCACAAACACCATCGATGCCGCCAATACCACATTGATGGTTTTATACGACAGCCAACGCCCAACGGTGTATTCCCCTGCAGCAAGGCTATTACTCACCACCATAATCACCGTGGCAGCCAATGCCATTCCCCCCAGCAGCACCGCCCCAACGACCACTGAGCGTTGATTCGGGACTTTGCTAAAGAGCAGATAGCCAAGAGGAAGGTAGCCACTGTACAGCCATAGCCCGTAGCTCCAAGGGCCATCGATACCCGCCAGATACAACACAGTGGTGAACAACCATAACGCGGTAAAGAGATAGAGGATGTCCTGACGTTGCTGGCGAACAAGCCACTGGAACATCGGAATCACAAAATAGAGCGGAATAAAATAATAGAAGAAACCAAGATGGTAATAGGTGGCATGCTCTGGGCTGTTGCTGAGCACTTCTGTCACTTTACTGCTATCAAAACCGCCCGCACTCAAGCCGGAGAGGAGCGCATAGAACAACGACCAAAAGAGAAAAGGGATCAGCACCTTACCTAAACGACGACGAGCATAATAAGGCAGATCAAATGGCCGAGTGTCACTGAGCATCAGGGCGCCAGTGATAAGAATAAAAACCGGTACCGCCCAACGAGAAATGCCATTGATGCCAACGGCCGTCACCCACTGATCAAAAGGAATCGCCCCTAACTCATGACGATAAGGCGCAAGCACATGAATGGCGATCACGGCCACCGCCGCGACACATCGTAGCAAATCAAAAAACTGAACTCTTTCGCGCATTCTCTATCCTCTTGCTTTTCATGGCTTTGACTATAGCAATAAAAAAAGCTGACACATGACATCATGCGTCAGCTTTTGGTTAGAATTCACACACTGCGATCAGGCGGTTTTCGCTGCAAAGCGAGGGAGCTTGATTGAAATTAACGTCGTTAAAACCAAGAAGAAGCAAGAGACCCACAAGCAAGCAGCCAAACCGAATTCTTGATAGATCCCCCCCGACAATACTGTGCCGATCAAACGGCCCATGGCATTGGCCATATAGTAAAAACCCACATCCAATGAGACGCCATCGCCTTTGGCATAACTGACAATCAGATAAGAGTGAAGGGAGGAGTTAATCGCAAACACCGCCCCAAATAGCAACAGGCCAATCACGATCACTTGCTGAGGATGCCACGCTTGTTGCACCGCATAGGCAATGGCTCCTGTTAGAAATGCCAATAACGCGGCCCAGTAAAAAGCACTGTGACCATCCGGCACTCGACCTTGCGCCTTCCCTGTAATGCGCGGCGCGATGCCTTGCACAACGCCATACCCCATGACCCATAAGGCAAGAAAACCACCGACCCAAAGATGATCCCAGCCAAATACGCTGCCAAGGTAAACGGGCAGTGCCACCACAAACCAGACATCTCGCGCACCAAAGAGAAAGAGGCGAGCTGCTGAGAGAATGTTGACAGGCGCCGATTTGGAGAAAATCTCATTAAACTTCGGCTTGTTTTTCGCTTTGCCCATCTCCGACTCTAGGCTAAGCAAACTGCCAATCAACACTAGGGTGAGTACCCCCGCCATGACGAGTACCGCGTATTGAAAACCGAGGACAGCCAATAAGAGACCACCGAGGAAAAAGCCCGCCCCTTTTAAGGCATTCTTCGAACCCGTCAGAATGGCCACCCACTTGAACAATGCGCCTTGCTGCTCGTCCGGTACCAAGGTTTTGATGGCGCTTTTGGCACTCATCTTATTCAAATCTTTGGCAATACCAGAAAGTGCTTGCGCGGCCATCACCCAAGGAATTGTCAGCCAAGCGGCGGGGACAGCCAACATCAACAACGCAATGATTTGCATGGCCAAGCCGATGTTCATGGTCTTGTTGAGCCCGAGCCTTGCCCCCAACCATCCACCAATCAGGTTGGTCACCACGCCAAAAAACTCGTAAAACAAAAACAGCGAGGCAATCGCCAGCGCCGAGTAGCCAAGGTCGTGGAAATAGAGCACCACCAGCATGCGCAGTGCCCCATCGGTTAAGGTAAAGTTCCAATAGTTAAACGTGACCAGCATGTATTGGCGGACACTTTTGCTCAGTTGAGCGATCATCATTAGCCCTCTGTGTACAGGTTAACAAGCTTTTGGATCATGATGATCCAAAAGCTCTAATGGCTGCTCACTGTGCGTTTGCCACAGATTCGATGTAGCTCAACTGCACTTCTCGCGTGAAGGCGCCGGGTCTCAACGCTTGCACTTCACGGATAATGTCGTCCAATGCCCAGCCTTGCTCTAGCAGCAAATGGGCGGCGAACAATCCGGTGCGACCGGAGCCGCCCATGCAGTGCAGCGCCACTTTGCCACCATCACGGAGAATGGCTTGCAGCTCTGGGCTGGCTTGCTGCCAATGCACGGCGAAGGTCTCATCTGGCGCGCAGTCATCTTCGATTTCGATTTGATACCAACGCATGCCGAGCTCGACGACCAACGGGCCAAGCTCTGCGACCTCTTTACTCGCCAGTTCCGCATCGCCCAGCGCCGTCACAACGGCTTGTACACCGCTGTCCGCCAACTGTTGCAATGACGAACGTAAATCGACCCCTTTGGTACCAGGGCAAGGTGTTAAGACCAATGCGCCAGACGGTAGGTCCAATTGCCAAACAGGGTGGTAGGTGATTGACGTTGCCATTATGCCGCTCCTACTTTACGCACAAGCTCTGCGGTACGGGTCGCGTAGCCCATTTCGTTGTCATACCAAGCGTAAATCTTCACCATGCGCGTACCCACCACCATGGTAGAGAGGGCATCGACGATAGTTGAGCGTTGGTCGCCACGATAATCAATCGACACCAATGGGCGCTCTTCAAAGCCGAGAATGCCGTTTAACTCCCCTTGCGAGGCTTCTTTGAGTAATGCGTTGACCTCTTCAGCAGTGGTGTCACGCTTCACATCAAAAATAATATCGGTCAGTGAGGCATTCGCTAGAGGCACGCGCACCGCGTGACCGTTAATGCGATCTTTCAATTCTGGGAAAATTTCCACAATCGCCGTGGCACTGCCTGTGGTTGTCGGGATCAAGCTCATGCCGCAGGCACGGGCACGACGCAAATCTTTGTGCGGCGCATCAAGAATGGTTTGCGTGTTGGTGAGATCGTGGATAGTGGTAAATGATGCTTGTTCGATACCGAGTTTCTCGTGAATCACTTTCACCACTGGCGCAATGCAGTTGGTGGTGCACGAGGCTGCGGTCACAATGCGGTGCTGCTCTGGGTTGAAGATCTCGTCATTCACACCCACCACAATATTGGCAATGCCTTCTTCTTTCACTGGAGCGCTGACCACCACACGTTTCACGCCTTGCTCGAGGTATTGATTGAGGAAGCTGCTTTTGCGATGCACGCCGGTCGCTTCAATCACCACATCACAACCCGACCAATCCACTGCACTGATGTCACGCTGTTGAGTGGTTTCAATCACGTGATCATTGATGTGCAATTGCTGGCCTTGCACAGTCACCTCGTGGTGCCAGCGCCCTTGTACTGAATCGAACTCCAGTAGGTGGCCCAATGTGGTGGCATCCCCCGCCACATCATTAATTAAAACAAACTCCAATTCTGGCCAATCAAAGGCCGCGCGCATTGCCAAGCGGCCAATACGGCCAAATCCGTTAATTCCCACTTTGATAGTCATGGTCTATTCCCTAATGATTCAATTTCAATTTAACAGCACGCCACACGATCTTGCTGATGCAGGCGCGCAATATCTTGTTGATAAACTTGCTTTAAACAGTTGGAAGCAATCAAGTCATCGACCATTTTTTTCATCCAACCAGGCAACTGTTCGGAGAGGCGATAAAAGACCCATTGACCCTGTCTTTCATCCACCAACACTCCGCTGGCTCGCAGCTGTGCCAAATGACGAGAGACTTTCGGCTGGCTCTCTTGCAAGGCATAAGTGAGCTCTCCAACACAAATCTTGCCTTCACGAGCCACCAGCATCAGGCAACGAACGCGAGTTTCATCAGAAAGCAGTTTAAAAAACTGGTGTGGCAGCATGTTTACATTCCTATATATGGATATGCGAATATATTGTAAAAAAACAAAGCCGACGTCAACGCGTCGGCTCAGTTGTCATCAAAAATTCATATTGCGCGGTGCTGACTGGATTAAATCTGGGTGAACTCCTGCGACCAACGCTGCGCTTCGACCAGTTCGTAGCGCACATCTTCCACCGAGAGGCCTAGCTTAACGCATAGCTGTTCAATGCCATGCCAATCGGCTTGTTCGAAGCACTCTTCCAGCGCAATTAATGCCCCGTAGGCACCACCACGGCACAGCAATGCCTGTTTCGCGATTTCGCTCAATGGCAGATCGTTGACCAAAGACTCCACCGACAGATCCATCATCGCGTCAAGAATCGACAACAACCCAATCATAAAGCCTTGCTCGTTGTGCTTACTAAATGGCAGACGACGCGACATCAGTTCACAAAACTGGGCACGTTGCAGTGACAAGTTAAACAACTCGCGTGGCTTGTTGGTTGAGATGTAAGACGCCACCACCAAAGAGACGAACATTTTCAACTTGTCTTGCCCTAGGTAAATCAGCGCTTGGCGAAATGAGCTTATTGCCACTTCCAAACGAGTTGACTGAGTATTGACAAAACGCAGCAGCTTGTAGGATAGCGCCACATCTTGCGAAATCAGCTGTTCAATTCGAACAAAATCCGGTTCTCTTTTGCACACTTCACGAAACAGCTCCAACGCCACAACCTGCTCAGGGCTGACATAGCGAGTTTGCACCATTTCGGGTTTACTAAAGAAATAACCTTGGAAAAATTTAAAACCCGCCTGTTTTGCTTGCTCAAACTCGGCCGCGGTTTCTACCCGCTCGGCAAGGAAATGGTATTTCACTCGTCGTGCTAAATGCTCTTTCACCACTAGGCATGCTTTGTCCATCCCAAGAGCCATCACATCCAATTTCACGATGTGCACATAGGGCAAGAAACGACGCCATTCTGGGGTTAGGGTAAAATCATCGAGCGCGATCACGTAGCCTGATTGGTGTAGCTCGCGAATAGCCTCAAGCAACTCATCCGTCGGTTGACAGGTTTCTAAGACTTCAATGACGACTTTATTCTTGGGCAAACTTAGCGGCAAACGGCGAATCAAGGTTTGGTAAGGAAAGTTAATAAAGCAGCGTGAGGAAATGATGGTTGGATTGGTGCCAATCGACAAGAAATTCTCAACAATCAGGCGATACGTTGCTCGGTTGGACTCAATGTGCGTCGGGTAGGCATTTTTCTCCCCGTCACGAAACAAAAGTTCATAACCTAAGGTGTGCTTTTTTCGATTAAAAATCGGTTGTCGAGCAACGTAAGTGGTGTTCATGGCGTGCTTTATCTTATGCCTAGTCGCTAAACCAAGCCGTTATTAAGGGAGTTATGATTTTGCCGCGGCCAATAATGCCCCACAACCCATAAACATTGAACCAAATAATTTGTTTATTTTGACCATTACACGCTCTGAACGAACAAAACGCCCTAATCGAGCGGCCAAACTGGTGTAACCGAGCATCACAAACGCATCAATCACCACAGTCGTGATGCCTAGCACCGCCAACTGAGTCACTTGATCTTGGCTTGGGTCGATAAATTGTGGAAACAGCGCCACCAGAAAGACGATCGATTTGGGATTGGTGAGGTTAATCAACACGGCTTTGCGCATCAGAGCAAAACCTGAAATCGCCTTCTGTTGTGAAGCCGTCACCAAACTCGAGCTATCTCGCCATTTTTGAATGCCCAACCAAACCAAGTACACCGCCCCCACCCACTTGATCACCGTGAATGCTGTCGCCGATTGTGCGACGAGGGCACCAATGCCCGCCCCAACCAGAATAATGTGCACGGACAAACCGATTTGCAGCCCCACTATAGAGGCCAATGATTTGCGAGTGCCATAACTGAGGCCGTTGCTGATCGAATTGACCGTACCAGATCCCGGCGCCAAACTGAAAACAATGGCGGTCACAACATACGCCAGCCAAACATGGGTATCCATTTGCATTTCCCCGATAATTCTCTGATCATTGACGACAGGAACGCATGATCAGGTATTTATTTGATGGTTAATAACAGCTCACCTCTCTCTTATACGCAAGAGGCTTTATTTGAGCAAGCAATCGGTGGCCCGATCGCTGCCCTTTGGCAGCAGCGACAAGAGGGTTTCCTAAAAACGCGCGATAAGATGCAGTTGTATTGGTGTAAGCTGACCAACCCACAACACAAAAAGGCAGTGCTGGTGGTCAATGGCAGAATCGAATCGGCTTGGAAGTACCAAGAGCTTCTGTTTGATCTCTACCGTCAAGGCTATGACGTCTACAGCTACGATCATCGAGGCCAAGGTTTATCAGATCGCCTGGTGAAAGACTCTGATATTGGTCACGTCTACGAGTTTGATGATTACATTCTCGACATGGAAGCGGTGATTGCGCACTTTGATTTCTCCGCTTATCAGCAGAGATACATTGTTTCTCATTCGATGGGTGGTGCTGTGGCCACGCGCTACTTACAAACCCACCCGCAACATGGATTCGATAAGTTGGTGCTCAGTGCGCCGATGTTTGGTATTGATCTCCCTTGGTATATCAGCCCAGTAGCCATGGCGGTTAGCCAGATTCTCACCGCCGTCTACCCAACGCCCACTTATGCACCGGGACACAAAAGATACTATGAGAAGCCTTTTGAAGATAACCCACTCAGCCAGAGCCAAGCGCGTTATCAATGGTTTAGACAGTTGTATCGCGACAAGCCCGAGCTGCAAGTGGGTGGCCCGAGCACCCGTTGGGTATGGCAAGGCTTAATGGCCGCCAAACAGTGCATTTTGCTGACGCGACAACTCACCATTCCGGTATTGCTGTTGCAAGCGGGGGGCGATCGCATCGTCAGCAATCACGCACAGTCGCAGTTTTTCAAAAAACTGCACAAAACCAATAAACGCAGTGAAATGGTGACGATTGAAGGCGCGCAACATGAATTGTTGTTTGAAAAAGACCACTACCGCAACCAAGCACTCAGTACGATGTTCCGCTTTTTGCAGAAAGAGGAAAGCACACACGCTTAATTTACCCTCTTTTTCTCTGCACTTTTCACATACACTGGCGCTTATCCCCCTGGTGAACATCGCTCGTTCAAACATCCAAGTTGGATAAGCGTTGTGTCACTTTTGCTGCTCTGAGTGATTTTCATGAGCAGCTTTTTATTCCTGTTTCCTAACCACATCCGACTGACATAAGAGGGCCGTATGACTGCGAGCTTGCCAAATAAAGAGATCACCAAAATCGTTGCTTCCGATCTGGATGGCACGCTGCTGGCACCGAATCACCAACTTAGCGAATTCGCTAAGCAGACGCTCAAAGCACTGCATGAGCAAGGTTACACCTTTATTTTCGCCACTGGCCGTCACCATGTCGATGTGGCAGGCATTCGCGCTCAAGTGGGCATTCCCGCCTACATGATCACCTCAAACGGTGCTCGTGTTCATGACCAGCATGACCAACTGATGTACAGCAAAAATGTTCCGGCCGAGCTTGTGCAGCCGGTGATTGATATTGTCAAACAAGACCCTGAGATCTTCGTTCATCTTTACCAAAACGAAGACTGGCGCCTCAACCGTGAAGACGAAGTGATGCGCAAGTTCCATGAAGAGACGGGCTTTACCTATAAGGTTTACGATATCGACAACGCACCGACTGACGGCATTGCAAAAATCTTCTTCACCCATCCAGAGCAAGATCACGAGCATCTGGTTGGCTTTGAAAACCAGTTGCGTGAAGCCTTTGGCGATCAACTCAATATTGCCTTCTCAACGCCTTGGTGTTTGGAAGTGATGGCTGCGGAAGTGTCAAAAGGGGACGCGCTGAAAGCGGTCGCAGAATCACTGGGTCTGACACTGGAAAACTGTGTGGCCTTTGGCGATGGGATGAACGACGTGGAAATGTTGTCGATGGCTGGCAAAGGGTTGGTGATGGAAACCTCTCACGAAAAAGTGAAGAAAGCCCTGCCAGACAACGAAATCATTGGCAGCAATGCCGACGATGCCGTGGCGCACTATCTGCAAAAGCATCTGCTGTAAATACGGCACCATCAATGACCACGGGGCAGCGCCACGCTGCCCCGTTTTTATTTTTGCCTGCTGCTCACTTGCGACAACCTTGCTGCACATCGGCAAGGCTAGCGACGGCTCGGCAGTTTTTCTTTGGTCAAAATTGCCTGCCATTCTTGTTCCGTCACCGGCATCACCGACAAGCGATTGCCCTTTTTCACCAATGGCATGTTTTCCAACTCAGGCATGGCTTTCAACACCGCCAAAGGGATCACTCGTTCGGTTTTGCGCACAAATTCCACATCGACCATTATCCAACGCGGGTTTTCTGGCGTTGATTTCGCGTCGTAATAGTCGCTGTTGGCATCAAATTGAAAATGATCGGGGTAAGCTTCACGAACCACTTTGGCGATCCCTGCCACGCCAACCTGCTTGCACGAGGAGTGGTAAATCATCACCCAATCGCCCTCTTTAACCTCATCACGCAGCATATTTCTTGCCTGATAATTTCGCACCCCCTCCCAACATGAAACCTTTTGTACGCGTAAAGTGTCGATAGAAAAGGTGTCCGGTTCAGTTTTAAACAACCAATATGCCATAATGCGGTCCAAGCAGATTTAGAGATGGAGAAAGATATAACATGAAGACGTTTAAAAACCCAGTCGCCCTATCGACACTGTTGCTGTTACAAGCGTGTTCAACCAGCGCCCCCGTCGCCACTCAATCTGCTCCTGTGCTGCCAACCGCCAATCTCAACCAGCCAGAGTCTGTGGTCGCACAGAGCTTTATCCTGTCAGGCAGTTTGGTCGTCGGCCATGAAGCGCAATACATCACACCTTGCGGCAGTACGCAGCAATATTGGCTACAGCTGAGCGCTCAGCAGCGCCAGCAATTGATGGCGCTAACCAGCCTACCCTATCAGTCCATGTATGGCGAAGTGATCGGCCATTTAAAAACCACCGGTGATGAAGGCTTTGCTTCGGAATACGATGCGTTGTT
Organism: Vibrio sp. 05-20-BW147; assembly: GCF_013369385.1. GTDB lineage: Bacteria > Pseudomonadota > Gammaproteobacteria > Enterobacterales > Vibrionaceae > Vibrio > Vibrio floridensis. The sequence continues at coordinate 44,730 of NZ_SZTO01000017.1, forward strand.
TGTGGTGGAGCAACTCAACTTAGTCGATGCCAGCAACCCAACCCGCTGCGAGCAAGCCGCTCGCCCAACGCAAGCATTTGGTAATGAGCCCAACTGGCGTATCGATTTTGCTGCCAATCAGCTGACCATCAAGCAACTGAGCAAACAAGATCAAACGCGTGCGATTAGCCGCAGCCAACTCAGCCCCCGCAAACGCGAGTATCAGTTTGATGACGGCCAATTGCTCCTCACTGAAAATTTGTGCAAAGACACCATGAGCAACAGCCTTTACGGCTGGAAAGCAACGCTTGACTGGCAAGATACTCAGCTATCGGGCTGCGCCACCACCTCGAACATCGATGCCACGCTCGGTTGGCGTGGTTTGTACACGGCCACCTCAACCCAATCGTCCGGTTTTAGCGTGCACATGCAGCTCAACGCAGACCACAGCGCTGAAACGCGTTATCTCTATGCCAATGAAGAACGTCCTCTGGTGGAAAAAGGCTACTGGCAGCAACTCAATCCCAACCAGATCCAAGTCGTGATGACGCATCATCAGGGGCAAAAATTAGTCACCGAACGCATTTTCACCCGCACGGGCTCACAGCTAAAAGCGGACAAGGAAAAAGTCGGCAAGGTGGTCTATCCGATTGCTCAAGGGGGGCTGATTTTGTATCCCGCCGCCGCAGGTGAAATGATGAGTGACGCTCCCATCACCACTCAAACTGCCGTTCCCACAGACACCCGTAACGTAGCCTCCAGCGCGGAGTTTCGTCGCGATGTTGATCAGGCAATACGTGAGTATTTTCGTCTGCACAAAACCGATCCAAGCAATAACCAATATCGCTGGCTAACGTACGATCTCAATGGAGATGGCAAAGAAGAACTGCTGGCGCAATTGGATTGGTGCGGCTCGGGTGGGTGTACCCTGCTGATTTTTGAAAATCATCAAGAAACTTGGCGCTTCAATAGCCGCATTACCTTGGTGAACACACCGATTTACCTCGGCAATCAACGCAACCACGGCTGGCAAGATCTTATCTTCAACGTCAGTGGCGGCGGCGCCAAAGCTCAGTCACACCTGATGCAATATGATGGTATTAGCTATACACTCAATCCGAGCGTTGCGCCTGTCGCGCTTGGTGAGCAGATCAGTCAGGTAGAACTGTTCTCCGATGGCATCAGCCCGGTACGCGAAGGGGTGAAACTGTGAAGCCACAAGCCTGTCCTCAGTGTGGGCTACGTTATCAATGCTTGTGTGACCAGTTTCCATCACTGCAAAGTGAGGTCGCACTGGTGCTATTGATGCACCCCAATGAGGTCGAGCGAGAAACCAATACCGGGAAATTACTGCATTGGTGCCGTTTGCCCGTGCGCCAGTTCGTTTGGCAACGCGCAGCGCCTCCGCAAGCGTTATTGGATCTCCTTAGCGATGCGCAGTTTATGCCTGTGGTGCTCTACCCCAGTGAACAGAGTATCACCCTGACTCAAATAAAAGAGCGCGCCCAGCAAACCCAGCGCCAGCCACTGTTTATCATTCTTGATGCCACATGGCAGGAAGCACGAAAGATGCTCAACAAAAGCGAGTGGCTAAAAGCACTGCCACAGCTCGCTTTACACGGCGACAGCGCGTCGAACTATCAACTAAGACGCAATCAGCAACAAGGCAATCTGTGCACCTTAGAGATTGCGGCAGAGTTAGTGAAGCAACTCGGTGAAGCACACAACGCCACGTCAATGACCGAACTGCTGCGCCATTATTTGGCGGCGTTTCATGCCGATCGCAGTGGCCATGCGCTAAAAAGCGAGCCTTAATAAAACAGAGGTTAGCCCTGATGCCCCATCTAGGACTAACCCGCCCCCTCAGAATAAGCGACTTGGCTGGCCGAGATAATAGCCCTGTAAGTAATCCACTCCCATGTCTTGGGCGATTTCACACACCTGCTGATTGTGGACAAACTCCGCCACCGTTTTCGCTTCCAGCACCTGACACAAGCGCACCAACTGACTGGCGATCTTGCGCTGTTTGCTGTCTTGGTCGATGTTGCGGATCAAACTGCCATCGAGTTTTATGATGTCTGGCTCAAGCTTAATAATTTCGTCGATGTTGGAGTAACCCGAACCAAAGTCGTCAACAATGATGCGCGCCCCCAACTGACGGAAATGGCTGCACACTTCAATCATGCGGCCATAATCTTTGATCTGCTCCGATTCCAACACCTCCAAACCGATACGGCTAGGGTCATTGAGCTGACGAATCGCCGTTTCCAACAGCAGCATGGTTTTATCGCTCAACAGATCTTGCGGGGAGAGGTTAATCGAAAACTTCCCGCTTCTCTCTCGCATATAGTTCAAGGTGCTTTGAATCATATGGCGGCTCAAACGGGTATAGAGGTGGGTGTCGGCAATCATCGGCAAAAACTGCCCTGGCAAAATAATGCGTCCATCGTTTTCGACGATTCGCACCAAACATTCTTGTGAGTAGGGTGTGGTGCCGTCGGCGTGAAACAGCGGTTGCGCATACGTGACGATATTTTGCTGCAAAATCGCCCGGCTGACGCAACTGAGCCAAGCCAGTTGCTCTTTGCGTCGCTCGTCACTCACTTGAATGTCTTTGGCATTGCAAATATGGGTGTTGCTGCGCACCCCAGCGCGCCGCGCCTCAATCGCTTTGAGCAGCAGTTCGTCGCCACTGGCTTGCGGGAAATCTCGCCGACTGGCTAAGCCACCACACAATGAAATCGACAGGTAATCCACTTGCTCCAAACCAGACGGTTCGAAGTTGGTTTGCTCAATCACATCGGCAAAACGGGTAAATTGCTGCTTGATGATGTCACCGCAAATTTCAGCACGAAAGACAAATGCCCATTCACCAACACCAATGCTGTAGAGCTGCATATCCGCTTGTTTGCCCAAGCGCCGCCTCAGACGAGTTAAGAAACTCACCGACAACATACGCAGCAGCTCATCACCGACCTGATAGCCATATTTTTCATTGATGTGGCTGAAGTTGAGCAGCTTTAAGGTCAACAAATGTTCATCATCGCGAATGGTCGACAAATACTCTTTCAGGGCGATGCGATTTTGTAAACCGGTGCGACTGTCACGGCGATAACTTTCTTGCAGTTTCAGCGTTTGCCGCTCCAGTTGATACTCCATATGGGACTGCACTTGGTCGAGATCGGCAATCGCATTGCGAATCAAACAAAACAGCGGTGAGATGGTGCTGTCGACATCATCAGCGGGCAGTTTAAGCTCGGCTACCTCATCGCTTTCGCGCATCGCAAGGTAAGTTAAGCTGTGGTGTAACAGATCTTGTTTGACGCCATCATGATATAGCTCGCCCATGCAGTAGCTGCCATGACTGATCGCGATCTGATGAAAAGGCGCCACCTCTTGGCAACCATCGATAAAATCGAGCCGAGACGCACAATTGTAGATAAACACCGTTTCCGGTTGATGCAGCGCCAGCTCCACCACACCATGTTTGAGCTGCTCTAAGGTTAACGAAGGGTGGTTGTAGCAAAAACGCACCTGATCGCCGATAGACCAAGTTTTATCGAAAGAGATACTGCCATCGCTGTGGATCTCTCGCACCGCACACACCTCTTTGTGTTTGCCTCGTTCTCGGTAGAGCGGAAAATTGAGCAGATGGCTGGCAGAGAGCTCATGGCCATCGGCCAAATAACGCTTGTAAACCTCGTAGGCTGGCTTATTACCAAGAGAAATGAGACGCTGCCCTTCGGCGGCCGTAACGGCATGGTACATACCAACCGGGTTCCACTCTGAGTACGCGCTGGTCCATACTTTAAGCTGTTCACTGTGCAGAGCCACGGCCACCACCGCTTGCGTGTAGAGCTGGTCTTGGTGCAGCACCCAACATCCGTCAGCACCAGTTTGCGCTAAACCGCCGCACACTGGCGTTGCGATGCCATCATTGAACGTGCCGTACAGTGGGTAATCTTGCCGTTCCACTTGCACGGAAAAGCTGATCACCGCTCGGCTGGTGGGGGTTAATTGCAATGCTTGGCGTAAATCATAACCATCCAGCTCTGCGGATCCCGAATAGGCCACCACTGCCGAAGTCAGTGTGGTGTGACAAAATTCCGCGATCACCACCAAGCAACCGCCGGTTAAAATTTCACCGCCTCGAATGGTGTGCTGCGTACTGTGGCCTATGATGTCCACATTCGGCAAATGCGCCAGCAGATGCCGAGCGTATCCCTGTGTGATAAAAGCCGTCTGAGTGGAGAAAATCTGCACCAAATAGGCATTGTGCGCGTCCCAGCGATAACCGGCGGTCATCGCTTGTAACTGCGCAAGATCCTCGACCCAGAACGAGAAAGTCTGCATATCCGTATCAACCCCGACGTCAAATGGGCGCAAACCCTGCATGTTCCAATTATGAGAATTCTAATTTATGATGCTTTTTTCAGCAAAACCAGCGTTATGCAGGGAAGATTGATAGGATTGAGAGCGGGCTTACAAAAGTAGTAACAACTGACTTAATTCATTGATTTCTAAATTAGGAAGTGTTTTTGCTTTGGCTTGCTGACGTAGATTGATCTGCTTTGGATTGATCCAGCACGACATAAAACCATGTAAATTGGCACCATGTACATCCGAGAGTAAGTGGTCGCCAACATGGAGAATGCGCTGCGCCGGCAACTGCAAGATCTGCTCCGCACGCTGGAACAGATCGCTCGCTGGTTTAGCCACCCCATCAGGACCGGCTTTTAAGATGGCTTGAAAGTAGCCATCCAGGCCGATCGCCGCGACATCCACGTTACCATTAGTGATCGCCACTAAAGGCAGTTTGTCCGCCAATAATCTCATGACACGGTGCGTTTCGGATGGCACCACCAACTGGCTGCGCCAATACAACGCCACCGCAACCCCCTCATCCGCCGCTTGCTTCGCCGCCGCCACATCGTACCCAAGACGCAAAAACGCCTGGGTCAGTTGCTGATGACGCAGCTGCGTCACATCACTGCGCAATTGCGGGGAGCTTGCCGCCACTTCACGCTTTAACTGAGACCAATCGCTATGACTCATCACTTGTGTCGCAGGATGCTGCGCGGCGAGCCACGCCAGCACCTCACGCTCCAAGCGTTCAATCACCGGACGGTTATCATACAAGGTATCGTCTAAGTCGAAGGTCATTGCCGCGATCGGCTGCAGCGGGCGGTAGTGTTTCATTCATCTTCCTCTTTGTGTTGAGAAGATTTTTTACGCGCCCTTGGGTGCGCTTGATCATACACATCGGCCAAATGTTGGAAATCGAGGTGAGTATAGATTTGCGTGGTCGAAATGTTTTCGTGGCCAAGTAATTCTTGCACCGCACGCAGGTTATTGCTCGATTCGAGAATGTGCGTAGCAAATGAGTGACGCAGTTTATGCGGCGTAATGTGGCTGGCCACGGCCTGTTTTTGGCCCCATTCGGCCATGCGCTTTTGCACACTGCGATGGGAAATACGCGAGCCCAGCTTCGAGACAAACAACGCCGGCTCACTTGGGTCCGCCAAACCACTGCGCACTTTTAACCATTTTCCAACCCACTCGACCGCCATACCTGCAAAAGGCACTTTGCGTTCTTTGTTGCCTTTACCGATCACGCGAATTTCACCACTGCGCAAATGCACATCACGTACATCGATATCGACCAATTCGGCCAAGCGCAATCCCGCACCGTACATCAACTCCATGATGGCGCGATCACGGATGGCCAGCGGATCATCCTCATTCACGTCGAGCAGTTGATTCACTTCATCAACATCGAGGTTTTTGGGCAGAGGACGTTTTTTGCGCGGAGCCGAAACCCCTTTGGCTGGATTGGCCGTGAGGATGCCACGCAAAATCAAAAAGTCGAAGAAGCTGCGCAGCGAAGACAGACGCGTCGCGATGCTGCTCGCCTTCATCCCCTCGCGCATCCCTTTGCCCGCTAGTTGGCGTACCCAACCTGCGTCGACTTGCGGCCACGCTTTCAGCCCCATACTGTGCAAGTGTTCCGCCATGGTTTCCAGTTGCTGCTTGTAGTTGCGCTGGGTGTGCAGGCTTAAGCCCTTTTCCGCACGCAAGTACTCATAGAACTGATCAAGCGGCTTTCTCAGGCCACTAGGCAGTGGTGTGTTTGACGCTGTCGTCATGCTGCAATTGCCAAGCAAGGGTTTGAGCTAAATGGGCCACCACTAACGAGAGGTGACGAAGGAACAAGGTATCCATCTCCGGTTGGAAATGACCCCCATCGGCACTGGAAAACGCCAGCAAACCAAGGGGATGTTGCTTCACTAGCGGCAAGACCACGTAAGAGCCCATTTCTGGTACGGGCAAATCACCAAACAGCGCTTCGCGATCAGCATTGCGCAGACGACCCAAATACGCCGATTTGCCATTGAGATGGTTGGTGGCAAAACGCTGGTAATTTTCCAAACTCAGTTGGTGCTTCGCTTCACATTGGTTCAACAAACGTACATAGGCCACCAAACCGAGTTCATGCGCTTTGAGCTCTATCGCCTTCACCACTTGCTGAAAATCGCGACAACGCAGGATCTGCTCTTGCAGGTCCATGAACTCATAAAAGGTGCGATCGTTGTTCGCCGCCAAAGACATCAAGGTCGTGATCTCTTCTTCCAATGCTTCAATACGTTGGCGTTGACGGTTCAGTTGAATGTGGACAAGCGATACTGTCCCTTGTTCCGGGTGCGGAAAGTTCAAGCGGTCGACCAACTCCGGACGATGAACAAAAAAATCGGCATGATCTTGAAGATACTCCGCCACCACTTCGGCGGTCAGAGCATCGGCTTCAGGGTAAGACAAAACATTTCCTCAAACGATAACTCATGCAAGGTGATGAAAACTCATCACCCGCGGTGGCTAGAATCCGTGGGTTCTAGCAAGACAGCTGACCATCAAATACATGGGTCGCAGGTCCCGTCATATAAAGTGGCGTACCAGGCCCCTTCCAGTGAATGAGCAAATCGCCGCCAGGCAAACTCACGGTGACGTTTTCATCCAACAAGCCTTGTAAGATGCCGACCGCCACCGCGCCACACGCGCCGCTGCCACAAGCCTGCGTTTCACCCGCACCACGCTCATACACGCGCAGGCGAATCTGTTCACGATTGACCACTTGCATAAATCCGGCATTGACGCGCTCAGGGAAACGCTCATGCGATTCAAGCAATGGACCTAACGTCTCCACTTCCGCGCTATCAACGTCATCCACCACTGTCACGACATGTGGATTGCCCATGCTCACCGCACCGCAAAACAGCGTTTTTTCGCCAACACGCATAATGTAGGTTTTCTCTTTTTGCTTGGCGCGGAAAGGGATTTTGTTCGGTTCAAACTCTGGCACACCCATGTTAACGGTGATTTCATCGTCTTCTTCCACATCAAGAATCATTTTGCCTTTCTTGGTGCTGACACTGATGCTGTATTTATTGGTCAGCCCTTTCATGCGAACAAAGCGAGCAAAACAGCGCGCGCCATTGCCACACTGTTCCACTTCACTGCCATCAGCATTGAAAATACGATAGTGGAAATCCGTCTCAGGATCGTAAGGTGCTTCCACCACCAGCAGTTGGTCAAAACCAACGCCAGTATGACGATCCGCCAAACGGCGGATCAGCTCTTGAGAGAAGTAAACGTTTTGAGTAATGCAGTCGACCACCATAAAGTCGTTACCCAAACCGTGCATTTTAGAAAAATGGAAATGCATAAAAAGCTCGTTACTCCGGAAGAATGTGTTCTAGTTCCCACAAGCTACGCAATTCTTCGCGCTGGCGTACCAGATAATGCTGTTTGCCATCCACCATCACTTCCGCCGCACGCGCACGAGTGTTGTAGTTGGACGACATGACAAAGCCATAAGCGCCCGCACTGCGAACCGCTAGCAAATCGTTCTCTGCCAACACCAGTGAACGGTCTTTACCGAGGAAGTCACCGGTTTCACAAATTGGCCCAACTAAGTCATAAGTCACCGCTTCGCCTTGACGCGGCTGAACGGGCACAATGTCTTGCCACGCTTGGTACAGCGCAGGGCGCATCAAATCGTTCATCGCTGCATCAATGATGGCGAAATTTTTGTGTTCGGTGTGCTTGAGAAATTCTACTTTGGTCAGCAATACGCCTGCGTTCGCAGCAATCGCACGTCCTGGTTCAAAAATCAGTTCCAAATCTTGGTGATTTTCTAAACGCCCCAACAGCGCTTTAGCGTATTCAGAAGGCTGAGGCGGCAATTCGTTGCGGTAGACCACGCCAAGGCCACCACCCACATCAAGGTGACGAATGTTGATGCCTTGCTCTTTTAAGTGATCGATCAAAGCCAGCAGGCGATCGGTCGCATCGATAAATGGGTCAATCGCAGTAAGCTGCGAGCCGATATGGCAGTCGATACCTTGGACGTTAAGGTTTGCTAGGCTTTGGGCAAATTGGTATACCGCAGGCGCGCGATCAAACGCAATACCAAACTTGTTGTCACGCAAACCAGTCGAGATATAAGGATGGGTCTTGGCGTCCACATCGGGATTAATGCGTAGTGAGATTGGCGCTTTCACACCTAACTCTCCCGCAACGCGGTTCAAACGCTCAAGTTCAGGTTCCGATTCGACGTTAAAGCACTTGATGTTGAGTTCAAGCGCACGGCGCATTTCCGCTTCGGTTTTGCCCACACCAGAGAACACCACTTTACGTGGGTCGCCGCCAGCGGCCAACACCCGCTCCAATTCACCACCGGATACGATGTCAAAACCAGAGCCTAATCGCGCCAAGGTGTTCAGTACCCCCAGGTTCGAGTTGGCTTTCACCGCATAACAAACCAGGTGAGGATGCCCTTCTACCGAGCGGTCAAACGCATGCCAGTGACGCTCTAGCGTCGCACGCGAATAAACATACAGAGGTGTGCCGTACTGCTCAGCCAGACTGGTTAAGGAAACCTCTTCCGCCCAGAGCTGACCATCGTCCTGATAATTGAAATAATCCAAAATTCACTTCCCTTATAATATGGTCGACTGCTAAATCAGTTGCGATGCCTACTGTGATTGCTCAGATTGTTGAGCGTCATCTGGAATGTACAAAGCGCCCGATTGACCACATCCGGCCAAGAGCGCTACCGACAAGGTTAACAGCACAGTAAGTATTTTTTTCATTTTGCATATCGTGATTATTGATTCAATGCCCCCTATAATCGCACCACACTCAGGAAAAGCAATAGGATAGATAGGATGAACAATACTGAATTTCATCAACTAGTGGATAACGAGCTGCAACTCATTGAAGAAGCGATTGATGAATCAGGCGCAGACATCGATTACGAAACCACGGGCAACGTGATGACGTTAGAATTTGATGACCGCAGCCAAATCATCATCAATCGCCAAGAGCCGATGCAAGAAATTTGGTTAGCCTCGAAATCCGGCGGTTTCCACTTCCAATACAAAGCGGGTCAGTGGATTTGCTCCAAGACTGGCGTTGAGTTTGCACACATGGTCAAACAAGAGTGTGAAAAGCACGCGGGTGAATCGATCGATTGGGCTTAAACCAACGTCGTCTCACACCAGCAACGCACAAACACAAAGAGCACCTTTCGGTGCTCTTTGTGTTTCGAGTAGAGTAAGACGCGTAGCTATCGTTAAGCCATTAAGTGGCTAGGTAACTCAGCGGCTAGGTAACTATACGTTGACCGCTTTTGACATCTTGGTTTGAGTACAGGCATCGTTACGATAAGGAATAATGTACGACTCCTGCCCTTCCTCTTGCGGATGAATGATTTGATAATACTGAGGCAAGTTGAAGTTAATGCATTTCGAGGCAACATGCTTGTCGTCTTTCACCGCGGTGTAGAAACTGTTCACACTGGCGATCATCTCATCTTTAGAGCCGCTAAACTGGTGATACACTTCCACTTGGTTGGCTTCGTCCAACACATAAATGTTGAAGCCTTTCTCCGTGTCTTCAAAGAAAAACTGAATCAAGCCTTCGCTGGCAAAACCATCCACTACAGGCGGCAGATGATAGTCGTCTTCACGATCCAGCATCAGCAGCGGTGAGCCTTTGAGTTTATTGGTAGAGATACTGCGATAAAAATCGACCGAGTTTTCTAACCTCTGTACCGACACGCCACGCCGTTCAAAGAACAAACCGTAAGTCTGGGCCGCCAAGCGAATCGCTTTAAAACGGCGACGCTTTTCTTGCTCCACCGGCTTAAGGCGCAAATCAATACATTCGGCCAACAGTTGATACACCATATTGCGCATCACACCACGCAAGTTTTTGCTGTAGCAGAATACATCCACCGACTCTGGCGGAATCGCGTCTTGGTGCATTTTGCCCAACACGGTTTTCAGTGCATCCAACATCGCGGTCTCACCACGGAAATGCAGGGTCCGCACTTCATGCCAAGAGTTGCGATAAACCAGATCGACACTGCCAATCAAACATTTCTGTTCCGCACCAAAACTGAAGATGTCGGCGTTCTTAAGATCGACTTTTAATGAGCGTCCAGACAGCTCAGCGGTTGGATCGTTTTCAAAATTGATGAACATCGCCAATTGGCTGATTTCACATGGGCTGGCTAACGCTTGCATGGTCGGACGGCGTTTACGCAGCGAGAAGGTATTACGCAGATCGCTCACCATCTGATAGAACTTATCGATGTCCAGTTGCGCTTCTTTTACTACCGCGTGTAAACGAGTGGACTCAGTGATCAAGCCATTAAAGAACGCCCACGCCACCAACTTACTTAAGTATTCATGATGCTCAAGATACGGCTGGCCCAAAATGCGGTGCGCAATCAGCGGTTGCTTATACAGATACCAGCCGGATTTATTGATGCGCCCTTGGCGCACTTCAATGAAGCTCAAATCGGGTTCGTGCAAGTCTGGGGAAATTTGTGGATTGAGCAGCGTCACCTTACCCGGCAACACTTCAAACGCCGCATAAAGCTTACGCGCAAGAATACTGATGTCCTGAGGGCTAATCGCCGAGGTAATATCGTTACGACGAGCAAACTGAATCAGGTTGCGGTAACTCTGCATCAAGGCATCAAGCAAAGCATGATGCACCACTTTGACCTGTTCCACTTTCCAGTTACGTCGGTTATCCAACTCCGCAATCACCGCCTGCGACCATTGCCATTGGCTGGTCAACTCACGCAACGCTTCGCGGCGCCACGCCACGGAACCGATACCCGGTTCACGCGAGAGTTTTTCATGGGTTTTGAGATAAAAGCAGCGACGCACCAGATCCAAACGTGTGTGGTCATTAATACGTTCGAGATAGCGAGTGACCTTCTCCAGCATCAGATAGTACGCATCCATCCCATAGAGATCTGGTTCATGAGCAAAGAAACGACGCTTACTGTCGATACTCAGCAATTGCGTGTGTGGGTATTCCCACGAATACGCTTCAAGCAAAATTGCCTTCAATACCGACTTGTATGGCGAGTCGATACTCTTGTAGAGCTGCCACAAGTTCGAACCAAAGTACTCTTCAGCCGGAATGCGGCTCAGTTGACCAAAATCGATCCACTCATTGCAATTGATGTGGCCACCACTGCACAGCTCTGCCACGTATTGTTCGTAGCACTCTTCCATCTCAGGCGGCACGATTTGCCACAACAAGCGCTGCCCAGCAAGACGTACCGCTGAACGATAAAACTCATCCAACAGCAACATATGCTGTGACGAACCACAGTTGTCACCCGTCATCTCTTCCGAGCGGTTGCTGCGGAAACGATCTTCATCCATCAAGAAAAAGTTGGCTTCTACGCCATGCATCTGCGCCCAATCGGTGATCAGTAAGCATTTATTGGCGAGGCTCTCTCTTTCGTCATGGCCCATTTGTGTAGGAATGCAGACCCAAATATCGAGATCACTGGAGGTGCTTTGGCCAATGGACGAGGTACTGCCCATGGTATAGAGACCAAGAATTTGTGCATGCGGCGCGCGAGGTAAGGACTGACCTAGGGTTAATTCCGTGTCATCAACAAACTGCTGTTGAATATCATTGAGCTTAAGCCCATGCACCCCAAAGGGAACATCAGCGTCAAAATAGCCGGGAATAGCGGGGTGATTAAAGTGCAGTAAAACCGGGATAAGGTGGAATACTTGCTGACTTTGCAAATCCATAAGCGCCAGCGCACGCTCGATGCGTTGCCGGTTGAGGGTATCTAATCGCTGGATTAATTTTTCGGTATAAGCCTGCAAGGGATATCCTTGGTTTCAATATTGAGACACGTCTGCATAAGTTTTGAGCCATCCTGGCTAAAAAACGTGATCAATTTAACACTTCCATCCGTATTGGTAAAGACAAATGCGCTGCATTCTTCACCACCACACTCGCGCTGGTGATAGGCAGAGCACGGCCTCAAACTCGGCGGCTAAGTGTCGCTTGTAATCTTTATAACTAATAATAGTCCATCCGCCAAATGAGAATCCAATCACACTATTTCAGTCTCACCTACCATTTCGTTAACGGTAGCATCAGTTCCACCAACTAACAGTAAGACTTTAGCAGTGAGAGTGGTAGGATTAGCCCAAATCAGAACGTTCAAGATATTGGGAAGACAATGACACACTCAACGCCAATCCGAATCGCAACACGCAAAAGCCCCCTCGCTCTATGGCAAGCCTACTACGTAAAAGATGCGCTACAGAAAGCCCATCCGGGCTTGGAAGTCGAGCTGGTGACCATGGTGACCAAAGGCGACGTGATTCTTGATACCCCTCTTGCCAAAGTGGGTGGCAAAGGCCTTTTTGTCAAAGAGCTCGAGGTGGCAATGCTGGAAGGTCGTGCTGACCTCGCCGTTCACTCGATGAAAGACGTGCCAGTGGATTTCCCGGAAGGTTTAGGTTTGGTGACGATTTGTGAGCGTGAAGATCCTCGCGATGCCTTTGTCTCAAACACCTACCATCATGTTGATGAACTGCCTCAAGGCGCGGTTGTCGGCACTTGTAGCTTGCGTCGTCAATGCCAATTGAAAGCCTATCGCCCAGATTTGGTGATCAAAGAACTGCGCGGCAACGTCGGCACTCGTTTAAGCAAACTCGATGCGGGTGAGTACGACGCGATCATTCTCGCGGCCGCTGGTCTGAAACGTCTTGAACTGGAAGAGCGCATCCGCAGCTTTATTGAGCCAGAACAATCGCTCCCTGCCGTAGGCCAAGGTGCTGTGGGCATTGAATGTCGTACTGACGATGAGCGTATTCTCAAGCTTCTCGAACCACTGAACCACGCCGATACGGCCGATCGCGTCAAATGCGAACGCGCCATGAACCTCACCTTAGAAGGCGGCTGCCAAGTGCCAATCGGTAGCTATGCGCTGCTTGAGGGTGATGAGATCTGGCTACGTGCTTTAGTGGGCGAGCCAGACGGCAGCGAAATCGTCCGTGGTGAAATTCGTGGCCCTCGCGCACAGGCGGAACAATTAGGCGTGCAATTGGCCAATCGACTGCTGGATGAGGGCGCCAGAGAGATCCTCACTAAGTTGTACCAAGACCACGAATAACATGGCGGTACTGGTAACAAGGCCAGCCGAGCAAGGCCAAGCGCTTTGCCAACTGCTTCAACAAGCTGGAGTCCCTGCACTCCAGCACCCTCTTATTGATATCGTTGCGAATAGCTCACTCAACACCCTCGCCAACGACCTGAAGCAAAGCGATGTGATCATCGCGGTGAGTCAACATGCGGTGCATTGCGCCGAACACATCCTCAAAGCACAGCAACAAAACTGGCCGCAAAACGCGCTTTACCTTGCCGTTGGTCAAAAAACCGCACACTATTTGAGCAAAGTTACCCACCAAGACGTAAACTACCCGACGGTCAGTGATAGCGAGCACCTCCTACAACTCCCAGAGTTCAATCGGATAGCCGGAAAACGCGTACTGATTCTACGCGGTAACGGCGGACGAGAACTGATACATCAGGCATTGAGCCAACGAGGGGCTGACGTCCGGTATTGTGAGACCTACCAGAGAGAATTGATCCCCTTTGATGCGGTAAGCTCTCTCACCTTATGGCGCGATCAGGGCGTCGACACTCTGATTGTCACCAGTGCAGAACAACTCGACTACCTCCACGCTCAAATGAGTGATGAGGGTAAATTTTGGTTATATCAACAACGCTTGCTGGTTCCCAGCGAACGTATTGCTGCCATTGCGACCCAACTTGGCTTTACTCAGGTTTGCAATGTAGGAAGTGCCTCGAACAAAGATTTACTGGCTGCTCTCCAGCCTAAGTAACACAGGACAAACTCATGACAAGTAAAAAAAATAACGAGCCAAATAAGCCTGAAGAAACAACTTCTCAACCAATAACCTCTGACGCCGCCACGCCAGAAACATCGAACACTGAATCGACTGCGTCCGTTTCAGCCGATGAACCAACAGTGACACCAACAACACCGCCACCAGCAGCCGCTACAAAGAAAGAAGATAAAAAACCGAGCCAAAAACTCAGTATCCTTGCCATCATCATTGCGTTGTTGGGCACTGGCGGCGTGGCGTTCCAGCTTCAACAGCAAAACAGCCAATATCAGGCACAAATCGCTGCGCTGCAAAATCAGTTGCAACAAACGCAAAGCGCGATGAGCACTGAGCTCAACCAAGTGAAGCAAGAGACCGTCGCCAAAGCGACTGAAGTCACTCACAAAGCAGAAGTGGTGCTGGCTCAGCAGCAGAAAAGCATCGAAAGCTTGCAACTTGCGATGGCGGACGTAAAAGGCCGTCGCCCGAACGATTGGTTATTGGCGGAAGCCGACTACCTCGTCAAACTGGCGGGCCGAAAACTGTTCCTTGAGCATGACGTCGTGAGCGCCACCAGCTTGATGGAAAGTGCCGACCAACGCATCGCAGCACTCAACGATCCAAGCCTCGTGCCTCTGCGTAAAGCGATGGCCAAAGACATTACCGATCTGAAAACCATTCCACTGATTGACCGCGATGGTTTAGTGCTGCGTTTGACCGCACTGCAACAACAAGTCGACCAATTGCCATTGGCAAATGCCATTCTGCCAGAAGCGAAAACCGTCGAGAAACAACAAGTCTCTGACGACATCAACAACTGGCAAAACAACTTAATGGCGTCGCTCAAAGCCTTCTCAGAGAACTTTATTACCTTCCGTACTCGCGATGGCAACGTCATTCCACTGTTGTCGCCAGAGCAGCACTTCTATCTGAAAGAGAACATCAAAGCGAAAATCGAAACCGCCATCAAAGCGGTCTATCAAGAACAAGGTGAGGTTTACACCACCTCACTCACCACCGCAGAAGCGTGGTCGCAAGCGTTCTTTAACCAAGATAATAACACGGTGAAAGAGTTTACTCAGTCGTTGAAACAGCTCAGCGAGCAAAAAATTCAGGTGCAATACCCTGTAAAACTGCAAACACAAAATCAATTGGCGGATGTGATTCGTGAACGTCTACGCCGTGAAGTCACTAGCATGACCAGCACGGAGGCGCAGCAATGATTCGTTTGATCTTCCTCTTTGTCGTGCTTGGTGCCGGGCTGTTTGTCGGTACCCAGTTTTCTGGCCAGCAGGGTTATGTGCTGATCTCGATCGCCAACACCACCATTGAAATGAGTGTCACCACCTTGGTGATCTTCATCGTTGCTGCGTTAGCCGGTTTGTTTGGCTTAGAATACTTAGTTAAAAAAGTACTCTATACCGGTTTCACTACGTGGAACTGGTTTAGCGTACGCAAAATGCGCCGCTCTCGTCGTTACACCAACGAAGGCATCATCAAGTTGCTGGAAGGCGACTGGAAAGGCGCAGAGAAGAAAGTGACACGCTGGGCCAACCATCATGACATGCCTCTGCTTTGTTACTTAGTGGCCTCAGAAGCAGCGGATGGCCAAGGTGACAAAGCCAAACGCGATCACTACTTGGCATTGGCTGCCGAGCAAGAAAATGCCTACTTGGCGGTAGAGCTAACCCGATCAAAGCAGTTGGTACGAGAGGGCGAATTTGCGCTGGCGTTTGATAGCTTGCAGTCTCTCAAAGGTCGCTACCCTAATAATCCGATTGTGCTGAACTTGCTCAAAACCACTTACCTAGAGCTCAAGTTATGGCAGCCTCTGATTGACCTCTTGCCAACACTCAACAAGCAAGCGTTGATCTCCCCAGAGGACGCCGAACAGATGCACCAACGAGCTCAGTGCGGTTTACTGGCCGACGTTGCTGGGCAGCAAGGCAGTGAAGGATTAATCAAACACTGGAATACGCTGCCACGCAAAGTCAAACAAGACCCACATTTGGTGGCCTGCTTTGCCAAACAGCTGATTAGCCGTAAAGCCGACCACGAAGCACTCACCGTGATCAAAGAAGCTCTGAAAAAATCGCCATCGCCAGAGCTGTATGCACTCCTGCCACAACTCAACCTTAGCGATGTGCATCCTGTGATTGTGATGCTCGAACAGAATGTGAAAAACGACAACCACAATGCCGAAGCGCACAGCGCACTGGCGCAGTTGTATTTCCGTGAAGGCAAATGGCCACAAGCACAGTCGCACTTTGAAACGGCCCTGAAAGTACGTTCGAGTGTTTCCGACTACGCTTTCCTAGCCGACGCGCTTGAGAAGCAAAACCTCAACAAAGCAGCGCATGAAGTGTCACGTAAAGCGCTGACGCTGGTACAAAATCACTGATTCTTGGTGAAAGAGATAACCTGTAAAAGCAAAGGGACGGTTGAACCGTCCCTTTGCTTTTTTATTTGTCTTTACTTGAGCTTACACCCACTGCCCCGCGACAAAGCCGCTCGACCAACACCACTGGAAATTGTAACCGCCAAGCCAACCTGTCACATCCATCACTTCGCCAATAAAGTACAGCCCTGGGACGGTTTTGCACTCCATGGTTTTTGAGGAAAGGTAATCGGTGTCCACACCGCCCAACGTGACTTCCGCCGTGCGGTAGCCCTCAGTGCCATTAGGCGCAATTTTCCAATGCTGCAGATACTCGACAATCTCTTGCAGCTCTTTTCCATTGTATTGCTTAAGAGGTTTGTCCGTCAGCTCGTTACGCTCGATCAATACTTCGATGAGGCGCTTAGGCAGCACTTTCGCCAGTGTGTTTTTCATGCTCTGGTTGGGGTGTTTTTCCAAATTGCGTTGCAGCAGCTCCAACACATCCACCTCGGGCACCAGATTAATGCTCACCGCTTGGCCTGCCTTCCAATACGAGGAGATTTGCAACACCGCAGGGCCAGATAAGCCGCGATGGGTAAACAGCAGTGCTTCTTTAAACAACGTACCGTCTTCTGCGGTGATCTCCGCCGGAATGGCAATTCCCGACAACTCAGCAAAATCTTCTTTGTCTTGCTTATGCAGCGTAAATGGCACTAAGCCTGCGGTGGTCGGCACCACTGGAATACCAAACTGCTCAGCGATTTTATAGCCGAAAGGGGTCGCGCCCAGTTTTGGCATCGATAAGCCACCCGTCGCCACCACCAGAGATTGGCATTCAAATGCCTCTGCGCCAGCACGCAGCACAAAACCTTGCTCGGTTTTCTCGATTTCGGTGAGTTGTACCTGGTAGCGCTGGGCAATGTTCGGCTGGTCACACTCACTCAGCAGCATGTTGACGATCTCTTTGGCAGAGTCGAGGCAGAACAGCTGACCATGGTCGCGCTCTTCAAACTCAATACCATATTTGTAGATCATCGAAATGAAGTCCCAGTTGCTGTACTGCGACAGGGCGGATTTGACGAAATGGGGATTCCGGCACAAGTAGTTTTTCGCCGAGACCTCATTGTTGGTGAAATTACAACGACCACCACCGGAGATGAGAATTTTGCGTCCTGGCTTTTTCGCGTGGTCAAGCACCAACACTTTGCGGCCACGACGGCCTGCCTCGGCAGCACACATCAATCCCGCCGCACCGGCGCCAATCACCACCACATCAAACTTGTTACTCATGCTGGAAAATCTCTCTGACAATAAAAAAGGATGTGCAGTTGGCACATCCTTACTTTTTCGCCGCTATTCTAACGGCAAAGTGGGTTATTTTCCAAGCACTGGCTACAGAAGAAATGCAGCCAACAAAGTCACACCGGTCAAGCTTACACTCAGGACGAATAACTCTCTTACCCGATCGCATTTCCCAGTAAAAACTTCATCGTGATGATGGTGGTACTCTTTGCTTTTCAGATAGTGGTAGAGTCGCACCTGTTTGGTGACATTGCCGTGAGTGGTAAAAAATCCGTTACCATCCACTTGTTGATATAACAGTGGATGCGCTTCACGCATGATATAAATCAGTGAACGAAGAGCGGTAAGATAACGAGCGAGGTTAACCCCCGTTACCACCATAAGCGCAAACAGGATAATATCTCCATTGATCATCTTTTCCTCCCTACATCTTCATCAATGCTCAAGAGAAAAAGACAATCAATGTCTTTCTAACCCGCTAACGGAAACTGGCTGTTCCGTTAAGCTGCTGGAGCATCCATGATTGAAGATGAACCTTCTTTCGCCATTTGTGCCAGATCTTTATCGATGAAGAACAGGGCTTTGCCGTCTTCACCAACAAGTTCAATTTTATCCAAAATCCCTTTGAACAATTTTTCTTCTTCGTGCTGCTCTGCGACATACCACTGCAGGAAGTTAAAGGTTGAATAATCCTGACTGGTAAACGCAACATGAGCGAGCTTATTAATCTGCTGAGTGATCATTTGTTCATGTTCATACGTTTCGCGGAACACTTCACCCAAGCTTGCAAAATCATGTTTTGGTGCTGCAATCGCGCCTAGAATCGGTAATGCACCCGTCTCGCTGACGTAAGTGAACAGGCGTTGCATGTGTTGCATCTCTTCCACAGCGTGCACTCTTAAAAACTGTGCTGCGCCATCAAATCCTTTATCTTCACACCAAGCACTCATTTGTAAGTATAGATTGGATGAGAAAAATTCCAGATTAATTTGCGCATTCAATTGTTCGACCATAGTCTGAGACAGCATGAGGACTCCTGATTGTTTGTATCCGTTTTGAGCTACTATACCACGAAAATTTCGATAACTCTTTGTTACATGGAATTGGATCTGAGATCCCTTTGGCAAAAAACTCTTCACCTAAGTGCTATGTTTTAACTATACCCACGAGGGAAAATGATAAAGGAGAGCACACCATGAGTTATCAACACATATTAGTCGCTGTTGATCTTTCTGACGACAGCAAGCTATTGATCGATAAAGCCGTTTCTTTAGCAAAAGCTTTAGAAGCGAAAGTATCCTTTATCCATATCGATGTGAATTATGCCGAGCTGTACACCGGCCTTATCGACATCAACATGGCCGAAGCACAGCATCAGGCGATGGAGGCGTCTCGCACTCAATTAGGCAATCTCGCGGATTACGCCAACTACCCGATCACTCATACCTTGGTCGGCAGCGGCGATTTAAGCAATGAACTGTGTGACACCATTGGTGAGTACCAAGTGGATTTGCTGGTGTGCGGTCACCACCAAGATTTTTGGAGTAAACTGCTCTCTTCTACTCGTCAACTGATCAACTGCTCTCCGGTTGATATGTTGGTTGTACCACTTAAAGAGTGATTTTGCTTTTGCCCTTCTCGGCAAATCGGTAGACTGCGGACATTGGTTATTTACTCGTTATCACTATGTTTTATCTCTCCGCAGTCACCCTGTTATGGGCATTTTCATTTAGCTTGATTGGCGTTTACCTCGCCGGTCAGGTGGATTCTTGGTTTTCGGTGCTGATGCGCGTGGCACTCGCCAGCGTCGTGTTTGTTCCTTTCCTCAAATTCAAAGGGGTCAGCAAGCGTCTTATCGGTCAATTAATGGTGGTCGGCGGCTTCCAGCTCGGCTTGATGTACTGCTTCTATTACCAATCGTTTCTGCTGCTGTCAGTTCCTGAAGTGTTGCTGTTCACCGTCTTTACGCCGATCTACGTCACGCTGATCTACGATTTGCTGCATGGGCGTTTCTCTCCTTGGTATTTGGTGACGGCCATCATCGCCGTATTGGGTGCCGTCTTTATCAAATTTGCCACCATTAACCCGAACTTCTTGTTGGGCTTTTTGGTGGTGCAAGGGGCCAACCTCTGTTTTGCCATTGGCCAAGTGGGCTACAAATACATTATGGAGAAAGAGCAACTCGAGTTGCCACAACACACGGTATTTGGTTACTTCTACCTTGGCGCACTGTGTGTGGCCTTGGTGGCGTTTGCTTTAATGGGCAATCCGAGCAAGCTGCCCACCACCGAACTGCAATGGGGCATTTTGATTTACTTAGGCCTGATTGCATCTGGCTTGGGCTATTTTGCCTGGAACAAAGGGGCAACCTTGGTCAATGCTGGTGCTTTGGCGGTAATGAACAACGCTTTGGTGCCTGCTGGGCTTATCGTCAACATCGTGATTTGGAATCGCGATGTCGATTTGCTGCGCCTAACATTGGGCGGCGGGGTCATTCTGTTTTCGCTGTGGCTGAATGAAACTTGGGTCAAAGCCAAAGTGGAACGCGACTTTGCTCGCAAAGCGTCACAAGCCTAGCCCTTATCTCGCCTAGCGCCCTGCTTCAATGGTCCACATGCACTCAGCCCACCATTCGGTGGGCTGAGTCGTTATTCTTGCTTGAGTACGCTTAGTGCACTTGCTCGGCACTGCCTTGCAATACTTGTTTGTGGCTTAACACTCGTAAAATGCCGTTGTATTTGTTGAGTTTTCCTTCCAACTTCTCACGCTTTTGCAGTTGTTTGACTTTTTGCTTGGCTAACTTCGCCAGTTTCTTATGGTATTTGCGCTGTTTTTTCAGCGCCTTTTTGGCTTGCTTAAGTTGTTTTTTACCCAGTGATGGCAAATTAATGTCAAACGCACTCACCGACTCCGCCGTCAGTAATGTTTGCGGACGTTGATTCTCGGCTATCGACGTTGGCGAGGGTAACGTGGCAGCCTTTACCGCCAAGGGTTTGGTTTTCGATTTTAGACTCGGAATGGCTTGTGGCTTACACAGCGAATTTTTCGATGAAGACGCACGCGCACAAGAACGGCAAAGGTATTTAGGCGCTGCAACCAACTGATGAATCTCACCCAATTGACTGGCGATCTCTCTTCTATCCATCTTACAAAAGCGTTTTGTCATGCGACTACTCCAACACAAACCATGTCTGCACATTACCGATAGTTTGAATAATAATAATTCTTAGTTAGATATACAGCGAGTGCGGCAAATTGGCAAGCGCAGAAATGTGAGACTTTCTGCGCGACAGAAAAGAAAAGGAGAGATTGAGGGGAAAAGCGCTTAACTCATCGACGCGTTGACATAGACGTCAAAACGGTTCTTTTTGGTCTCAATCGCCATGCTGGGTTGAACGCCATCGAGCCACTCTGCATAGTCTGGGCGCTTCACCACCACACGCTTGGTCGCCAATGCTAACGCCGGTGTGAGCAGCGCATCGGCATCGGTATCTGCCCCAACCAAAGATTGAAACACGCGCATCTCTTTTTTCACTAAGGCGGTTTTCTTTTTGTTTTCAGGATGCGGGTACATGGGGTCCAGATAGACCACATCGGGACGAACAAATTCGGCATCGCTGGCTAACGCCGCGAGCGCATCGTGGCTTGACGCGTGCAGCAGTGACATACGCTCACTCACCCAAGCACCGATTTCATCATCTTTTTTCGCTCTGGTTAAGCCATCGTCGAGCAAAGCGGCCACAACGGGGTTGCGCTCCACCATCTGCACCTTGCACCCAAGCGAGGCTAAAACAAACGCATCACGCCCAAGCCCTGCCGTGCCATCCAAAACCGTCGGTGTCGCCCCTTTGTTGAGCCCCGCGGCTTTGGCAATGGCTTGCCCTTTACCTCCACCAAACTTGCGTCGATGCGCAACCGCACCGCCTGCCAAATCGACATAAATTGCCCCCAGCTTAGGTTCATCAAGCTTACGCAACTCCAAACGCTCGAACGTCAGCACAAGAGCGAAATGGCTGTCTGCATCGTGGGTCAGTTGCCATTTGCTGGCAATGGCGTCGAGATAAGGCTGTAAAGCCACATCTTCACAAATCAGTTGTAGTTGCACAGGGTGCTCCGAAAAATCGTCATGGATGAGGAACTGGCTGGCGAGTTTACCGCAAGCAAGGCTGGAACTGTAGCGATTCCATCGGCCCTAAACAGGGCGATGCATTCACTCAAGCGCTACCTCGCTGTGTTAGTTCGGCCTGCCATTGTGCCACCAGCTCTGCCAATGGCGTTGGGTAACCCATCACGTAGCCTTGGGCGTAATCCACCCCAAGTTCTGTCAGTAACGCGACAATTTCACTGTTTTCAACGAACTCAGCTACCGTTTGCTTACCCATTTGCTGCGCCAGTTCATTGATGGCTCGCACCATGATGTGATCGCTCTCATTGCGATGCATGTCCTGCACAAAAATGCCGTCGATTTTCACCACATCGACGGGCAATTGCTTGAGATAGCCAAACGATGACAGCCCAGAACCAAAATCATCCAACGCAATCAAGCAGCCCAGCGCTTTCACTTGAGCGAAAAACTCCATCGCCAAGCTGATGTTTTTCATCGCGGCCGTTTCGGTGATTTCCCAACAAATTTTATCGCACGGTAAGACGGTGTTTTCCAATCGATCGAGCAGGAACATCATGAATTCTGGGTTACCCATCGAGTGTCCAGAAAGGTTAATTGAACAACGATCAAGCTGCGCCACGACCTCAGGATGAGCTTCAAGCCAGTTAAAGGTTTGGGTCACGACCTGTTCATCAATCAAATGCGCGATGTTGTAGCGCTCTGAAGCTGGCATAAAAATCGCGGGAGAAAGATACTGCCCTTGCTCATCACGTATTCGGCTCAAAATCTCAAAGTGCATGGTAGAGCGTTCTTGACTGAGTGGAATAATACGCTGAGCAAACAGTTCTAAACGGTTATTGGCCAGGGCTTCATGGACTAGGTTGACACTTTCCATTTCTTGCTGGCGTCGCTGCAGTTCTTCGCTGTCCAAGCTAAACAGTTTAAAGCGATTGCGCCCCTGCTCTTTAGCGGCGTGACAGGCCGTGTCTGCCTGCGCATGCACCATTTGTGGCGATTCGGCCGTATGGTCAATCATACGAATGCCAATTGAGCAGGTTAGGTTTATTTGCACTTTTTCCCAGATGAAAGGCTGGCTGCTTAATGTGGCAATGATGGTTTTCGCCACACCGATGGCGGTGTGTTCATTGCTGTCTTTGAGTAAGACAGCAAATTCATCGCCACCTAAGCGCGCCAAAATCGCGGTATGTGGCAACACTTCTTCCAACATGCTGGCGCAAAATTGAATTGCCCCATCCCCCGCATCATGCCCTGCGGTATCATTAAGCACTTTAAGCTGATCCAAATCGATGTAGAGCATCGCATGCACACGGCGATGACTTTCCACCTCGCGCAGCGCGCGTTTGAGTTCAATATCAAATTGGTTGCGATTAAAGGTATCGGTCAACAAATCGTATTTGGCTTGATATTCCAACTGGCGTGCCAACTGTTTGTTGTGGGAGATGTCTTCACCAACGATCAAAATTTGCCCAGACTCGGTCAATGGGCGAATGTTTTCTCTCAGCCAAACGGCACTGCCATCTTGATGACGATATTCGATTTCGCGTCGCCATACCCCTTGTAAAATTGGCGTAGGTTGCAGCAGCATTTGTCTTGGCGTCATTGCTTGCTGATCAATATAGAAGTCTTGTAGTAGATGTCCCATCATCTCGAGTTGCTCATAGCCTAAAAGCTGCTGAGCAAAACGGTTTACCTGCTGAATGCGGTTGTTTTTATCCAGCGTCACCATCATCACCGGCTGTTGCTCATAATAATTGCGTAAGTTGGACTCTCGTTTATAGAGCCTATCTTCCATTAACTTACGCGAGGTGATATCTCGAGCTTCAAAGAGAAATTGCGCCTCTTGACTACTGTCTGAATAAAGGGGCTTTAACGAGATTTCCAGCATGATGGAGCCCAGATTTCGACTCCAGATCTCAACCTCAAACGTTGAAAGCTGCGCGTTCGAATCACTGAAATAGTCCGCCAAACGCTTGGCTGATTCATCTTCCCAATGTTGATGTTGCCACAATGGGCGATCAACAGATGCGCCGTGGTCAAACAACAGCTCTTGTAATTGAGCATTACTCGAAATCACACAACCATTGCTGTCTAGAATCCCAATGTATTGCAAACTCTGGTCGAAAATAGACTCGAGCATCGACTGACTCTCACGCGCCAACGTTTCGCTCTGTTGAATGCGGCGCAAGTAATAGACCAACAGCACAATCACCAGCAGCAACATCACAAATACCGAGCTGTAGAGACGGATCTCTTGCGCGTAACGCACCGAAAATGGCTCGGGTTTATTGACCAACACCGAGGCTGGCTCGCCTTCCACCCCTAACTTCCAGCGCGCCACGGCTTGATAATCCAGTTTGATGTCAGGCTCCACCACCTTCACTTTCGGTAAAGGTGAGGCGGGTGAGTCCAGCACTTGGTTCAACACTTCACCCGTGGCAAAGCCTTGCTTGTAACCACTTTGAATCACGCCACCGACCGCACCATGACCAAGACCGAGATCGTGCACCATGTAGATCGGTGCTCTGCTGACGCGATTGAGCTCCTGCCAATCGTCATCATCACTCAACGTACCATCGGCATCGCGGTAATAAGCCCAAAACAGCACTGCGCTGTCTAAATCGAGCGTTTGCACACGCTCAATCAACTCGGCCACCGTATTCGGCACTAAATGCTGCACTTTTTGCTGATACTCAGGATAGCGGGACAAAAACTTGTCCACCTGCGCGCGCAGCGCGACACCCGTGATCGAATGGTCCGTCACCACAAAAATTTGCTGTGCTTGGGGCTGTAAACGCTCAATCAGCGACACGTTCGACAGCAGATCAATATCTTCAATCACGCCAGTGGCATTCAAACCCGTGTGCAATTCTGGCGTGTAATTATTAATGCCACCAAAAATCACCGGCGTGCCCGCCAGTGGCTCCGCCAAACGCTGCATCAACTGCAGTGCAACGTTATCGCTCACCACAATCGCATCAAAACGTTCTTGTGCCACTTTGGTTTTGTAGAGAAAGTAAAGCTGATTGAGAAAGCTGGCGCTTTGATTGCGTTTGGTGTCGAGATAAAGCACACGCAGAGTCATGTCGCGCTCACCGAGTGTTTGTGCGAGGCCAAGTTGGAAGGAGTCTGTCCAAAAGAAACCTTGGTGGTAAGAGTGCACCACTAAAATATTTTTCTCATGGGCACTTGCCCAAAAGCTGCATAGCATTATCAACATGGAAAAATAAAATCGCACTGGCTCACCGTCCTCTCATTCAGCCTATGAGCAAAAAACCTTGATTGTGAAAGATAAGCTGCCCTTGTTAGTATTATACCCATATGCTGATTAGAAAAGGGACAGACAATGCATTCAGCCAATACCAAGATTGATGATTTGGATCGCGCTATATTGAAAACGCTGATGGCGGACGCGAAAACGCCTTATGCAGAGATGGCTAAGCAGTTCAACGTCAGCCCTGCCACCATTCACGTGCGCATCGAAAAGATGAAAGCGGCGGAGATCATTGAAGGTACCGAAGTGGTGGTCAACACCAAAAAACTCGGCTACGACGTGTGCTGTTTTATCGGCATCAACCTCAATGCGGCGCGCGACTATCATTCCGCGCTGGAAAAACTCAACGCATTGGATGAAGTGGTGGAAGCGTATTACACCACGGGCGCGTACAACATCTTCGTCAAACTGATGTGTAAGTCGATTGAAGAGCTGCAATTTGTGCTGATCGACAAACTGCAAGCGATCGACGAAGTGCAATCGACCGAAACGCTGATTTCGCTGCAAAACCCGATCAATCGCAACGTCAATCCTTAGCTCGCAACAAACTTAGCGCACCGCAAAAAAAACAAGGCCAGCCGTTGGGCTGACCTTGTGATATTGAGTTTACTTCATCGAATTAAGCCGCAATACCGGAATGGCGCAGCAAAGCATCGATTTGTGGTTCACGGCCACGGAAGCGTTTGAATAGCTCCATCGGCTCTTCGCTGCCACCCATCTCAAGAATATGGTTGAGGAAGCTCTGACCCGTCTCAGCGTTGAAAATGCCTTCTTCCTCAAAACGCGAGAATGCGTCAGAAGAGAGCACTTCTGCCCATAGGTAGCTGTAGTAACCCGCACAGTAACCGCCCGCAAAAATATGGCCAAAGCTGTGTGAGAAACGCGCCCATTCAACCGCAGGCAGTACCGCGACTTTCTGCTTCACTTGCGCCAAGGTTTCGAGCACGCGTGGGCCAACTTCAGGGTCAAATTCGGTGTGCAGCGTGAAGTCAAACAGACCGAACTCAAGCTGGCGCAAAATGCCCATTGCCGATTGGAAATTCTTCGCCGCCAACATTTTCTCTAGCATCGCTTTTGGCAATGGCTCACCCGTTTCATAGTGGCCAGAGATAAACGCCAGCGCTTCCTCTTCCCAACACCAGTTTTCTAGGAACTGACTTGGCAGCTCCACCGCATCCCAAGGCACACCATTAATACCAGACACCGCACCCGTGGTGACTTGAGTCAGCATATGATGAATACCGTGGCCAAATTCGTGGAACAAGGTGACCACTTCATCGTGCGTAAACAGTGCTGGTTTGTCGCCGATTGGGCGGTTGAAGTTACACGTCAGGTACGCCACTGGGGTTTGCAGCTCGCCTTGTGCATTAATACGACGCACGCGGCATTCATCCATCCAAGCACCGCCACGTTTGTGTTCACGCGCATAGAGATCAAGGTAGAAGCTGCCACGCAGCGCGCCCTGCGCATCGAAAATATCGAAGAAACGCACGGAGTTGTGCCAAACGTCAATCCCTTCGCGCTCTGTCACGCTCATGCCAAACACACGTTTGAGCACTTCAAACAAACCGCTGACGGCTTTCGACTCAGGGAAATACGGACGCAGTTCTTCATCCGAAATTTGGAACAGGTGCTGCTTTTGTTTTTCGCTGTAGTAAGCGATATCCCACACATTCAGTTCAGACACACCAAACTCTTGCTCAGCAAACTGACGCAACTCTGCCACTTCACGCTCACCTTGTGGTTTGGCTTTGGTGGCTAAGTCATTGAGGAAGCCCAACACTTGCGCTGGGTTTTCTGCCATTTTGGTCGCCAGAGACTTTTCGCTGTAGGTGTTAAAGCCAAGCATGCGAGCAATTTCATGACGCAGTTTCAACTGCTCGTTGATGATCTCGGTGTTGTCCCACTTACCGGCGTTTGGACCGCGATCCGACGCGCGAGTCACGTACGCTTCGTACACTTCACGGCGCAGCGCTTGATTGTCACAGTAAGTCATCACTGGCAGGTAAGACGGCACATCCAGCGTGATCAAATAACCGTCGAGCTCTTTGGCTTCAGCGGCGGCTTTCGCGGCCGCCAACGCCGATTCCGGCATGCCTGCTAACTCTTTCTCATCGGTGATGTGCTTGGTCCAGCCCATGGTGGCGTCTAGCGTGTTGTTGGAAAACTTAGAGCTCAGCTCTGACATACGCTTGCTGATTTCGCCGTAGCGTTTTTGCTCATCCGCAGGCAGACCAATGCCTGATAGCTCAAAATCGCGCAATGCATCGGTAATGGTTTTCTGTTGTGCAGTGGTCAACTTGGCAAACGCTTCGCTGGCTTTAATCGCTTTGTACGCTTCAAACAGACCTTTGTGCTGGCCGACCCAAGTGCCGTATTCCGACAACATTGGCAGGCAGCTTTCATACGCGTCGCGCAGCTCGTCGCTGTTGACAACAGAGTTCATGTGGCTCACGGGGGACCAAATACGGCTGAGACGATCATCCACTTCTTCGATCGGCGCAATCACCGTTTCCCAGCTAGGGGTATTGTTGCCTTCAAGCACCTGTTCAATCTTGACACGACAATCGGCAATCGCCTGTTCCACCGCAGGAAACACATGCTCTGGCTTGATTTGAGAAAACGGAGGCAGATCCGTAAAAGTAAGGAGTGGATTAGACATATAAATTCCTTTTGTTTGACTCTTCAGTATCGTGGCCAACTGTCCATCGATGGCTCGCTTATTCACAATAATAATACGCGATTTTCCTCGACTGTCGCCAATTGGTCTTACATTTTGATACTAAATTAGGGTTAAAGGTTCACATTTCAATACGAATAGACGATTAACTTTTTTGTGACTCAGAGAGAATCCTGAACATCAGCGTCAGTTGGGTATATAATCGCCCTATTAATCCCTGACCACACTCTACCAAGAGTGTTACGAGAGTGAATTTTGCTAAGTTATCGTCATAGCTTTCATGCCGGCAACCATGCCGACGTGGTAAAACACATTGTTCAGAGCTTGATTCTGGACTCGCTAAAACAAAAAGACAAACCCTTCGTCTACCACGACACCCATTCGGGCGTTGGCCGCTACGATTTGACCCACGAATGGTCAGAGAAAACGGGCGAATACAAACAAGGCGTGGCGCGTATTTGGGATCGCAGCGATCTGCCTGCCGACATCGCCAGCTATATCGCTTCGATCAAAGCCCTCAACAATGGCGATAAGCTACGTTACTACCCTGGCTCACCACGCGTCGCACGTGCTCAATTGCGCGATCAAGACCGCATGGTTCTGACGGAGCTCCATCCAAGCGATTACCCGCTATTGGAACAAGAGTTTCACCGCGATCGCCAAGTCAGCATTTACAAAGAAGACGGCTTTCAACGCCTCAAAGCCAGCTTGCCACCGCAAGAGCGCCGCGGTCTCGTGTTGATTGACCCACCTTACGAGTTGGCCAAAGAGTACCGTGATGTGGTGCAAGCGATTTACCAAAGCCACAAACGCTGGGCAACTGGCATCTACGCGATTTGGTACCCTGTGGTCAACCGCTGCGACATCGACGACATGTTAGAAGGACTGGAAGGTCTGGGCATTCGCAAGATTCTGCAAATTGAGTTGGGCGTGTCACCGGATACCAATGAGCGCGGCATGACCGCTTCAGGCATGATTGTGATTAATCCACCTTGGACGCTGGAAAGCCAGATGCAACAAATTTTGCCTTTCCTTAAGGAAGCCATTGCGCCGGCAACCGGTCATTGGAAGGTAGAGTGGATCGTTCCTGAGTAAAAGAGAGACGCAGCCCCCAAAGAATTTCCGTACGACAGATTGAGTTCAACCAATCTGTCCTCCATATAAAAATGAAATAAATTGAAAAACGCAGGGAGCACGCGAATAAATCGTCCCTGCCAGACAGGAGAAAGTAATGGCAACGCATTTTGACTATATCTGTATCGGCGGCGGCAGTGGCGGCATCGCTTCAGCAAACCGTGCGGCGATGTATGGCGCGAAAGTGGCGCTGATCGAAGCAAAAGATCTCGGCGGCACGTGTGTGAACGTTGGTTGTGTACCGAAAAAAGTGATGTGGCATGGCGCGCAGATCGCAGAAGCGATGAGCCTATACGCTCCTGACTACGGCTTTGATGTGGAAGTAAAAGGCTTCGACTGGAGCAAACTGGTTGAGAGCCGCCAAGCGTACATTGGCCGCATCCACCAATCTTACGATCGCGTGCTAGGCAACAACAAAGTCAACGTGATTAAAGGCTTCGCTAAGTTTGTCGATGAGAAAACCGTGGAAGTAAACGGTGAGCACTACACCGCCGATCACATTCTGATCGCTGTGGGTGGCCGCCCGACTATTCCAAACATCCCTGGCGCGGAATACGGCATCGATTCAAACGGCTTCTTCGACCTTGCTGAGCAACCAAAACGTGTTGCTGTCGTTGGCGCGGGTTACATTGCGGTGGAAATCGCTGGCGTGCTCAACGCGCTTGGTACAGAAACCCATCTGTTCTGCCGTAAAGAGTCGCCACTGCGCAGCTTTGATCCAATGATCATCGACACCTTAGTGGAAGTGATGGCGGCAGAAGGCCCAACACTGCACACCCACTCGGTACCAAAAGAAGTGGTCAAAGAAGCCGATGGCAGCTTAACGCTTCATCTAGAAAACGGTGAAAGCCAAAACGTAGATCAGCTTATCTGGGCAATCGGCCGTCACCCAGCGACTGATGCCATCAACCTGAGCGCAACCGGCGTAGCAACCAACGAGCGCGGCTACATCAAAGTCGATGAGTTCCAAGCAACCAACGTTGCTGGCATCTACTGTGTGGGCGACATTATGGAAGGCGGTATCGAACTCACACCCGTTGCGGTGAAAGCGGGTCGTCAGCTTTCTGAGCGTCTGTTCAACAACAAACCCAACGCGAAGATGGACTATGACTTGGTCCCAACTGTCGTGTTCAGCCACCCACCTATCGGCACCATTGGTCTTTCTGAGCCAGAAGCAATCGCTCAATATGGCAAAGAGAACGTGAAAGTGTACACCTCAGGCTTTACTGCGATGTACACCGCCGTGACTCAACACCGTCAGCCATGCAAGATGAAGCTCGTATGTGCGGGTGAAGATGAGAAAGTGGTTGGCCTGCACGGCATCGGTTTCGCGGTGGACGAAATGATTCAAGGTTTCGGTGTCGCGATGAAGATGGGCGCAACCAAAGCCGATTTCGACTCGGTTGTGGCTATCCACCCAACCGGTTCGGAAGAATTCGTCACTATGCGTTGATCGCATCATCGAATAAGCGAGAAATAACAAAAGGGTCATCAATCGATGACCCTTTTTGTTATGGAGCAATGGTGTTTACTTCACCGCACGAACCAGTTCCGCAATGCCTTCCCAATCGCCGCTGTCCATCATGGCGGTTGGAACCATCCAAGTACCGCCACACGCGACAACCGATTTCAGCGCGAGATAATCTTCCACGTTAGATGGGCTCACGCCACCTGTTGGCATGAATTCCACTGGGTAAACCGCCGTCAGCGCTTTAAGCATGTTGACACCGCCTGATGGCTCAGCAGGGAAGAACTTCAGGGTACGTAGACCCATTTCCATCGCTTGTTCAACCAAGCTTGGGTTGTTGACGCCCGGAACAATGGTCACGCCGCGTTGCTGACAGTATTTCACGGTGGTTGGGTTAAAGCCTGGGCTGACAATGAAATCCACGCCTGCCTCGATGGCGATGTCCACTTGTTCTGTGGTTAATACCGTGCCCGCACCAATCAACAAATCAGGGTAGGCTTCGCGCATGATGCGAATGGATTCCGCCGCCGCTTCCGTGCGGAATGTCACTTCCGCACAGGGTAAACCGTTTTCTACCAACACTTTTGCCAATGGCAAGGCGTGTGCTACATCGTTGATAGCGATAACTGGGACGATTTTGATCTCTCTTAATCGTTGTTCAAGTGTTGTCATAGATAACCTCTAGAGAATAAAGCTCAATACAGCGACGATAAGGAAAGCAATACCACCAAGCAAGGTTTCCATTACCGTCCAAGTTTTCAGCGTGGTTTTCTCATCCATCTCAAGCAGACGAGAGACCAGCCAGAAACCAGAATCGTTAAAGTGAGAAAGTACCGTTGCACCGCCTGCGATAGCAATCACGATAAAGCAGAGGTCTAACTCACTCAAACCTGTGGTTGCCGCCACAACTGGGGCAATCAGCGCAGCGGTGGTCGTCAGTGCCACGGTGGCAGAACCTTGCGCCACACGCAAACAGGTTGAAATCACAAACGCAGCCACAATCACTGGCATGCCTGTGTCGGTCAATACATCGGCCAAGGCATTACCAATGCCGCTGGCGCGCAATACGCCACCAAACATGCCGCCCGCACCGGTAACAAGGATAACGCCACAGATCGGAGCCAGTGAGTCGCCACACAATTTTTCAAGTTTAGCCATGCCGTAATCTTTGGCAAACACTGCCAAGCACACGATCAAGGTAATAAGCAGCGCGACGGGCGTTTTACCTAGCATGCGAAGGAATTCCACCAACGGTGTTTTACCGTCAATCACCCCTGCCACTGCCAGCGTGTTTAGGCCGGTATCCAAGCAGATCAGTAATACGGGCAGCACTAAGATGGTCATTACCGTGGCAAATTTTGGCAATTTGCTTTCATCGACAATCGCATCGCTGTTAAAAAATGCTTTAGAAAGTGGGATGTCGAATTTCTTACCCGCGTACAAACCAAATAGGTACGCGCCAAGATACCAAGTTGGAATCGCAACTAGGATACCCACAACCAGCAACAAACCGATGTTGGCACCTAAAAATTCCGCTGCCGCCACGGGGCCCGGATGTGGAGGCACAAAGGCGTGCATCACCGCAAACGCACCCGCAGACGGTAAGGCGTATTTGATTGGCGAGCCACCAAAGCGTTTCGCCACGCTAAAGATGATGGGCATCATCACCACAAGGCCGGCATCAAAGAAGATTGGGAAACCAAACAGCAGCGACGCAATACCCAGCGCGAACGGGGCGCGATCTTTACCAAAGCGACCAATCAGCGTGTCGGCCAGCACTTTGGCCCCGCCAGTCACTTCCAAAATTTTACCAATCATGGCGCCAAGGCCGACCAACAGTGCAACAGAGGCGAGCGTGCCGCCAAAGCCACCCATCATGGTGGGCACCACTTTGTCCGAGGTCACGCCTGTGGCAATGGCGGTACCCAAACTGACAATGGTCAGTGAGGCAAACGCATGCACTTTGAGTTTGATGATCAGCACGAGCAACGCCGCAATCGCCAGCGCAGCTATGGTTAAAAGATATGTAGGATCAGGGGTGTGGGCTAATTGCTCCATAAGTTCACCTTTCGAATTATTGTTTGTGTTGTGGTTCACATTTATTTACGTTACCGGTAACATGTTACCGATAACATGAATAAGATAAACCCATATTTCAAAGTGAATTTCAAATTTGAGATCACGCGCAAGTTTAGTTATGAGGACAAGTTATGGCGGGTAGTAGTGTCATTGTGATGGGTGTCTGCGCAAG
Source organism: Vibrio sp. 05-20-BW147 (assembly GCF_013369385.1). Lineage (GTDB taxonomy): Bacteria > Pseudomonadota > Gammaproteobacteria > Enterobacterales > Vibrionaceae > Vibrio > Vibrio floridensis. Next base: position 77,564 of record NZ_SZTO01000017.1, read on the forward strand.
CGGAAAGACCACAATTGGTGAGCTGTTGGCAGAAAAACTGGGGCGTAAATTCATTGATGGTGACGATCTCCATCCACGCGCCAACATTCAGAAAATGGCCTCTGGCCAGCCACTGAACGATGACGACCGCAAGCCGTGGCTGGAGCGTATTCGTGATGCGGCGTATAGCCTTGAAAGCAAAAATGAGCACGGCATTATCGTCTGCTCTGCGCTGAAAAAGAGCTATCGCGATCAAATCCGCGACGGCAACAACAATGTCACCTTCTTGTTCCTTGATGGCGATAAGTCACTCATTCTTGAGCGTATGCGCCAGCGTCAAGGCCACTTCATGAAAGAGAACATGGTCAATAGCCAGTTTGAAACACTTGAACGCCCCGATGGTGAACCTCGCACTCTATTGGTCAGTATTGATACCACTATCGAAGACGTTGTCGCCAACGCGGCCGAGTTAATCCTAGAACAAGATGAGGCACAAGCATGACCCATCCCGTCATTTTAGAGGTCACTCAGCGCTTGGTGGAACGCAGCCAGGCAACACGTGCGGCGTTTGTTGCACGCACCGAAGAGCAAGCCAAAGCGGGCAAAGGGCGTGTTGGTTTATCGTGCGGCAACTTAGCGCACGCGGTGGCGGCATCTTGTTCGGCAGAAAAGAAAAGCATCCTCGATTTTACTCATGCCAATGTGGCGCTGATCAGCGCCTACAACGACATGCTCAGCGCCCACCAGCCTTACCTGCACTACCCAGAGCAAATTAAGCGCGCACTGGCAGAGTATGGCCATACCGCGCAGGTCGCCGGCTGTGTGCCTGCAATGTGCGATGGTGTCACTCAAGGCCAAGCTGGCATGGATATGTCGCTGTTTTCTCGTGATCTGATTGCGCAATCCACTGCCCTCTCTTTGAGCCACAATGTGTTTGATGCCACCTTGCTGCTCGGCATTTGCGACAAAATCGCCCCAGGGCAACTAATGGGCGCACTCGCCTACGCACACCTGCCTACCGCATTTGTGCCAGCGGGTCTCATGGCAACTGGCATCAGCAATGAAGAAAAAGTCGATGTTCGCCAAAAATACGCAGCGGGCGAAGTGGGTAAAGACGCGCTGCTCGATATGGAGTGTCGCGCCTATCACTCCGTCGGAACCTGCACCTTCTACGGCACCGCCAACACCAACCAACTGGTGTTTGAAGCGATGGGATTGATGTTACCCGGCTCGGCGTTTATCCATCCAAACTCCGAGCTCCGACACGCGTTGACTGAACACGCTGCGATCAAAATGGCGGCCATGACCGCCGGCTCGGCTCACTTCCGCTCACTGGCTGAAGTAGTCACTGAAAAGAGCCTGATCAACGGCATCATTGCTCTACTTGCTTCCGGTGGCAGCACCAACCACACCATTCACATGTTGGCCGTGGCGCGCGCTGCGGGTATTGAGCTCACTTGGCAAGACATCAGTGATCTTTCTGACGTGGTGCCGCTGCTAGCACGCGTATACCCTAACGGCCCCGCTGACATGAACGCCTTCCAACAAGCTGGCGGCGTGCCTGCGCTGCTGTATCGTCTCAATGAATCGGCTCTGCTGCATCGTGACGTCAAGCCAGTGTTTGGCGAGTTCGACGACCAAATGAGCCTACCAAGCCTTGTCGACGGCAAGCTTGTTTGGACACCATGTGAGGGTACGTTCGATAGCCATGTGATCGCCGACAAATGCTGCGTTTTCCAATCCACAGGCGGCACAAAAGTGCTGACTGGCAATTTAGGCAAAGCGGTGGTGAAAGTCTCTGCGGTGAAAGAAGATCAGCGCGTGATTGAAGCGCCAGCGCTGGTGTTCCAGTGCCAACATGAGGTGGAAGCGGCGTACCAACGTGGTGAGCTCAACCGAGATTGCATTGTGGTGGTGACACACAATGGCCCAGCCGCCAATGGCATGCCAGAGCTACACAAGTTGATGCCGATTCTCGGCAATGTGCAAAAGGCGGGCTTTAAAGTGGCGCTGGTGACCGATGGCCGTTTGTCTGGCGCATCAGGCAAAATCCCATCGGCCATTCACGTCTCTCCAGAAGCGATTCGTGGCGGCGCGATTGGCTTAGTGCGTAATGGTGATGTGATTCGTGTCGATTGCCAGACAGGCGAGTTAAACAACCTCAGCGACACCACAGGTCGCTGCGTGCTTGAAATCGATACTGAGGCAAGCCAGCAAACTTGGGGACGCAATCTGTTCAGCACCCTTCGCCACTCGGTGTCTAGCGCCGAACACGGTGCCAGCTTTATCGTCTGATCAACAAGGGCGCGTTTATCGCGCCCTTGGTTTTAATCACATCGACCGAGTTACACACTCTCGCCAGCGGTAATGCGGTAGCCCATATCCACCACATTTTGTTCCAACGTTTCACCGCGCAAACGGGCCAGCAACAACTCGGCACTTTTCTCACCAATTTGAAAACGTGGCGTATCGACACTGGTCAATTTCGGACGAATCGTCTGGCCGATATCCAATGCGTTGTAGCCCACAATGGCCAGTTGCTTCGGCACTTCAATGCCACGCTGCTGCGCGCACAGCAAGGTACCGATGGCGATGTCATCATTGGTACAAAAGACCCCGTCCATCTCTGGATACGTCGCCAAGGCGCGCTCTAACAGCTCATCCGCCAACGAGAAACTGGAGTGTTCGCCCGTCAGCACGTGTTTCGGCTCTAAGCCAGCTTCACGCATGGCGCGATCATAGCCTTGCATACGCAGTTTGGTACGCGTATCCAAGCGTGCACCAAAATACACAATGGTGCGCTTACCCGACGCCAGCATGCGTTTCACCACGCTGTAAGAGGCATCTTCGTGGTCTAACCCCACCGCCATATCGATTGGCTGCGCTGGCAGTTCCATGGTTTCCACTACGGGAATGCCTGCGTTTTTGATCATCTGTAAGGTGCGTTCGGTGTGATGGCTTTCAGTTAAGATCAGGCCATCGACCTGATAAGAGAGCAGCGACGCGATTTTGCGCTCCTCTTCCAACTCATCGTAGCTAAAGTGCGCCAAGAGGGTTTCATAACCATGCGCTTTGGTGACGGTTTCAATGCCCTGAACAAAGGAAGCAAAAATTTGGTTGGACAAAGAAGGCAGCAGGATCCCAATTGCTCGGCTAGAGGATTTCGACAACATCGCTGGGGCACGGTTCTCGATGTACCCCATCTGTTCAATCGCAGTGGCGATTTTCTCGCGGGTCTTTTCCGCCACCGAATCGGGATTACGCAGGTAGCGCGATACCGTCATCTTGGTCACGCCGACTTGATCCGCCACATCCTGCAAAGTGGTGCGCGGTTTCTTATTGTGTTGAGCCATAAAAAGATTTTTGTCATTAATGTTACTTGTAACATTATGACCAATCCGATCCTCACACACAACCAAGGTGCAGTGCTAAAAACCCACCAATGTGATCTTCCCCTGCGCCATCTCCCCTAACTGGCAGGAGAAATCGAGGCGTTTATCGGCGGGTTTGCTAAACAGCACCTTCAACTTATCAAACGCTTCTGGCACAAAACTGACGCTTTTGAGCCGTAGGCTTTTGCGCGTTAAGCTGTCCAAAAATGCCAAAGAGGATTTATCCAACACCATCTGGCATGTGTCTAAAATCGCTTTGCTGACCATTTTTTTATGGATAGCTTGGCTCAGTTGTTCAGCTGTAATGTGCGTATTGGCACTCGCCAGCACGCACACCGCGTAAATATCCAGCACCGCCACCGCGCGTGGTTTTTGCGTTTCGCCATCTTCATAGATGGCAATCATGCAGGGCACTTTGCTTTCATCAAACTGTTGTAAGCGGATATTGGTGAGGGCAATCTCATCATGCACCACTTTTCGCAGTAGCTTCTCCAACTGACTTAACTTGGGCAAGGCGAGCTCTTTTTGGATTTCCACCAGCTCATCAAACGCTTTTTCACTCTCTTCCGCCCCTTGCACCAGTGGCAACAGCTTGCGATGCAATGCATCGTCATCAAACGGTTTACTCAACACAAAGCTCGCCCCCGCCGCTTTTGCTTGGGCAATTTGCTCGTCATCATCGACGGTGGTGATCATCGCAATTTTCACCTCAGGAAAACGGGAGGCAACGGTTTGCACCAGTTCCAAGCCACTCATGTCTGGCATGTGCCAATCCGTCAGCACGATATCCGGACGCCAATGCGCCATTTTTTCCAGTGCCTCACGAGCACAGTTGGTCTTTTCAATCGACAAGCGACGATAGCCAAACCCAAGCAAGGCTTTGCGAACAATTTCCAGCGTCGCTTTGCTGTCATCGACAATCAGTATTTTCACCGTTGATGCGCTTCCAGTTGCGAGAAGTGTTTAAATTATAGGCACAATTCGTCGCAGCTTCTAAACTTATCAATACGCGATTAAACGAGGTAAGCACGCGATGTCGTTCGAGTTCTTCGACCAATCTTGGGATAAAGAGTTGTTGCTGATGTTAGGCATCAACCTTGGCTTGATGATTTTGTTGGCTTGGTTTGTGTTGCTGTGGCTGATGCTGCGAGAGTTTCGCAAAGCTATTCACCCCAAAGAGGCAAACGCCAAGAGCCTTGCCGCCTCCCCAACGACAGTGGCGATGTGTGAAGAATCGGTCAATCACGCCATCGACTACAGCAATGAGAACCGCGAAACGCTCAATGCACTCATTCAAATTCAACAAGCACTTGAAAAGCAAGTAGCCGAGATTCGCGCCACAAGCCCAAACCCCAGTGAACAAGATCTCGCCTCCATTGAGGCTCTCAACCAAAAACTGAGTAAATCCCAACAGTTGATTCGTAAGCTCAGGGGCGATCTCGACAAAAGCGTGCGTGGCCTGCGCAAAGCCAAAGCCAAGCTACTAGAACAAAATGATACCGTTGATGGATTGCGCAAACAGAAAGAGGATATTGAGAAACAGTTTGAGCAACTGGAGCGGGAGTACATCATGATCAGCGAAAGCGGTGGCTTTCAAGATGTCGAGCAAGGCTTTCAAAAAGAGAAGGATCAACTGCTCGCCACCATTGAGAACTACAAACAGCAGTTGGCCAATCAAGCGCCTGCCAGCACGAGTAGCGCTGCCAGTGATGAGCTCAAACAGAAGCTACTTGCGATGCAAAAACAGCTGATGCACGTCAACAAAGAAAAGGCATTTATCGAGCAGAAATATCTGGAACTGACACAAAAAATCGAAAACAGAGCGGAATAATATGTGATTTTTATTTGTTTAGTCGCTCTTAATTTCGACTGAAATCAAAGATTTTATCTTTTTAATTTCTCAATAGTAAGAAAACTCTCACATACGATACAGAATTCTTATAAACTGAGCGCGAACAAAAAACATAACTATATGCATTAATGTCTGTACCGCTAGGCTCCAGTGCCACGCAAGTGTTTTATCACTTGCTGGATCTCAATGAAGAAGAGAAACAACAAGCGCTCCAACAACTCGAACAAGACGCCCCTGATGTCTTTCGAGCGTTGGCACCGTTAATCCAGTCTCATGAACATGAGCCTTTCACCGCCTTGCTTGGCTTTCACGCCAATCATGCTACCGAGATCCCACTCGACCTTACCAACCAGCTAATCGACAAATATCAGCTCACTCATGAACTGGGAAGAGGCGGCATGGGTGTGGTGTACGCCGCTTATCGCGCTGACGAGACGTTTGAACAACAACTGGCCATCAAATTTATCCAACCCTCTTTGACTCAAGTACTGGGAAAAAAAGCGCTGTTTGATGAAGCGCAGTTACTCGCTAGACTTAACCACCCTTGTATTGCCAAAGTGTTTGATGGCGGGGTGCATCAAGATTCGGTGTACATTGTGATGGAAAAGGTGGAAGGCCTCACGCTGGATGCTTTTTTGCAACAACATCAGCTGGATCAACGCACCCGGCTCACGCTGTTTCGTTACCTTTGCCAAGCGATTGAACACGCGCATCACAATCAGGTGCTGCATGCTGACATCAAGCCGGAAAACATCCTCATTGATCAAGATTGTAGGCCCAAGCTGCTCGATTTTAACCTAACGCAAAAAGTCAGCACTCAGGCCAATCAATCAGGGCAAGTGGGATTGGTGGCCTTTAGCGAACGTTATGCCAGCCCAGAGCAAAAATCGGGGGGCTATTTAACGCAGCAGAGTGATCTCTACTCGCTAGGAAAAATCTTGCAGTTGCTCTTTGCTCAAGTTGGCAAACATTCCGATCTGCGCTTCATCATCGACAAAGCCACCCAAGAAAAAGCGGAACAACGCTACCAAAGCGTCAGCGAATTACGAGCGGACATCGAGAACATGCTGGCGTGCCGACCAATTTCACTCAAACAGCACATTCCGCTCTACAGCACCAAACGGCTAATACAACGAAGGCCGATCCCGACTGTGCTGCTCACCTTATTGGTGATGAGCGGCATGCTGTTCACCAGCACCTTGATCAGCAAAAATCGCCAACTCCAGCAAGAAAAGTTGGTTGCTGAGAATATGATGTATGAAGTAACCAGTTTGATGTTCCACACCAAAGGCAATGAAACCGCACATCTGTCAGTGAACTCAATGCTAGAAATCACACGCCGACGAATTCTCTCCAATCCAGAGATCCCTAAGCACATTAAGCAGAAAATGTTGTTGGCGATGATAACGCCAACACCAGAGAAACACGCTGTCGAGGCAAACTGCCAAGAAAATTGCCAACCTTAATCAAACCGTAAGAGATCATGAAGCCACGATTCTATGCCACAGCCTTGCTAAGTTGCCTCTCCTTGAGCGCGCAATCGGCCACGCCCAAAACGGGTTACTTTATTGACTCTCCCGTTACGGGCTTGTATTACAAAACCAGTTCAAATCTCTCAGGCACCACTCACAAAGGCGCTTTTCAATACCACCCAGGGGATGTGGTGAGTTTTTTCCTCGGCAGTGACGACAGTGGCTATTTGCTCACAACGCTTTCTGGCCAAGAGGTGATTACCCCAACACTCGCCACAACCAAACCAAGCCGCAGTATCAATATGACGCGTTTGTTGCTCTCGCTCGACAGCACGCCAGAAAATCGTGATGAAATCATTCTGCTCAATCGCATTGTCTCGGATCCTCAATTCCAACAACAACTGCAAGGCATTGATCTCAATTTTCTCGATAACACCGCCAACCAACTGGATATAGAGTTGGTTTCCATCAAGGAAGCCGCTGAGCATCTCAATCAGAGCCAGCGTTACATTGAGCAGCACTTTACCTCGAACGAAGCGATTTTCTCACCGCTGAATGTGCGCCTGCGCAACATCATCATCAAAAAAGCCGATTGGCAGGGGCGTGCTTGTGCGCTTGACTTACGCATGCTCGATAAGCCTAACTACCGCACCCCCATCGGCGAGATGAGTTTCGAAGTGACCAAAGAGCACTTAATCCAATACCCCAGCGTCGGCGATTACTTCAACGGCTGTTACCTCAATCGACAGCACGCTTATCGAGAAAAAACCGTGGAGCCATTGAACCATTTTGCACAGTGGGAAGGGGTTGTTGGCTGTGCTAGCCAAGGTTGCACGCGTCACGATCTCAATGGTTTCTCTCTGGAAGATTTCGATGACGAAGGCGATTGGAAATATCGTTCGGTAGCAATGAATTTTGACCCTCACACCGAGCTAGTCATGGGCAAAATGCAAGGGTTGGGCAAGAAGGCTGAAGTCACCCACAGCAACAAATCGGAATCGATTTGGTTTATCTATCCAGAAAACAAGGGACAACACATCGCCTTTGAAGGGGTCTGGAAAGAAACCCAATACCAAGAGCAAACCCTCACAGAACGCTGCTTAAACATTGCCGATGGCCGAGTGTGGCTTGGCCCTAGCAATGTGTCGTCATGCCCGCTGGCGGCATCAGCCTATCGCCAAGATGTGACACAAGAGTATCAAGATATGTGGTGGCTACGTAATGCCTCTGGTCACGCACAATTAGAGCAGATGAACGTAATGGTGCGCTGGTTTCCACAACCTTACCCAGCGCAATACACCACATGGGAATACCTCCCTGCCGGACAAAATTGGGATCAGGGCATCTTGTATCGCTATCAACAGCAAGTGTCTCCTCAACGCGATGGCTCTGATCGCATTGATACTTACACCATTTCCGAATTCGTTAAACAACAAGGAGAGCCGTCATGAGTGCACAATCGACTTCTCTTACCCATATCATTCAGCAGTGGCAAGCCGGTGACAAAGAAGCCGAAAGCCAGCTGTATCAATTCGCCTACCTGCAACTGAGAAAAATTGCCCAACAAGAGCGAGAGCGGAACGCCGAAAAGTATGGCCTTGAAAACGAAGTATTGGCAGACAGCGTGAACAGCACCACCGCCTTAATTCACGATGCCTATCTCAAGCTTTCCACCAGCGACATGAGTGAAATCAGCGGCAAGCGCGATTTTTTCCTCATGGCCGCCAAAGTGATGCGCCAAATTTTGATCGACAATGCACGTTCGCTGCAAGCGCAAAAGCGCCAGCAAGTGACACAGCTACCGAGTGAACATCAGGAAAAATTTGAGCAGTTGATCATCATGGACAAAGCACTGGATAACTTCAGTGTTCGCTACCCTCGTCAGTCTAATGCGCTCAAACTGAAGTACTTGATGGGGATGAAAAACCAAGAGATCAGCGAGTTACTCGAATGCAGTGCCAGTTTGATTGAAAAAGACCTCAAATTCTCACGCAGTTGGCTGCAATCACGAATGGCATAATCCGGATCATGACTCACCGTAAGCCCCTATTCGTCGTCTTCGCCATCACATTTGTCACTGGAATGTGGTTTTGGCTCTCTTCAAGCCAAGCGACCTCGAGTGTGCTGTCTGAGGCAGAAACCCACGTAGCAGCGCCACATGCCAAAGCCATTTCGGTTGAAAACAAGGCACCAAACGCAGCAACGCCAACCCAAAACGCGAACCTTCACGTTCCGCCTCTCTTCACTCAGGCGGCAGCCATTTTGCCTTCGCCACCATCAGAGGAAACTGGGCAAACACCAATACCAGAGGAAGAACTCGAAATCGCTCTGCCAAGCAGCGCGTCGAATACCACAGTGATTGTCTCCGACAAAGAACTTGCCAAAGGCGTTGGCGCAAACAGCAAACCTAGGCTCAATGCGGAAGTAGCCAAACAAATCCAGAGTCAGGTTTTCGGCTGGGAGCTCGATCAAGGCGCTCCCATTCGCTATTCCCTCAACATTGATCAACTGTTTGTGGATGCCGATGACGACTTTCTCACCCTCACAGTGCGTATAAACGTACCGGGGCTCAAAGTTCGCAATCTGGATACCGTGCAGATTTTAGGCACCGTAACCCAAGCCGCAGCGCAACCCCAGTTGATGATCGCCGCGCGCGATGATCACCACGGTAGTGATGATCAATCATGGGTAAAAGCCTATTTTGATCTGCCGGCAATTGGAGAGACGGGCGGCCAGTTTAGCCACCCACTGATTGGTCAAACCTTCTATCGCTTAGAAACCACCCAAACCTTTGCGGGTATTCGCTACCCTTATGAGGTGATTTACTGCCAAGCGTGGAAGCTGATCAATCATCAAGTCTATTTTGCTGCGGCGCGTAACCGTCGCCAATGCCCGAGCGATGAAGAACTTAAGTTGATTGGCGAGTTTGAGCAGCAAGACGATAAGCTGATTCTCACCAGTAGTCAGTCCGCCTTTGATGCCAAACAAACCTGGATTACTCGCCAAAGCTACCCATCCAACCTCACGGAAGGGTTGGTAAACCATCTCACCACGGTGCATGACGGCAGCCAGTACGAAACCTACACCATGCTCACCGACAAAACCGCGATGGAGGCAAGGCTCAACGTGGAAACAGGTCGAAAGCTTTATGAGATGACCTTTTTTGACTACCTCTTTATCGACGCAGAGCAAAATTACCTTCCCGCAGAAGTCGGGAACTACATCTACGAGCGTCAAGCCGCGGACCCCACGGAGTATCAGCGCTTTGACTCCGACCTCAACATTCATCGCATCAGTGGCAGTTTTGATTGCTCCACCCTGCAGCCTTACTTTGAGCTCTCCGTCATTGCGGGTCGGGGCGACTACGAAGATGTCATCTCCTACAGCCAAAGCGAAGATGGTGTCTCCTCGGTCGCCTGTTTTGTCTTTCCATCCGGACCAAACAAACGCTCTTTGGCCATCAACCACGACTATCGAGATGACAATGACCTGCAACAAGGCGAGATTTACAGCTACATCCTACGGCCGAAACCGCAGTTCGCACACCTGTTGGAGGAGTTAAAAATCAATCTGATTTACCACCACCCGCAATTGTGAAATTGAGCCCAACAAACGGGATTAGAAGTTCCACAACGCTTGTAATCCCGTATTGAGTGTCCAAGTTTGTGCTTCTGGCAACCAAGCTTGACCTTGCTTCTCCACACCACTTGCTGTGGTATACATCACTCGTTGCGGATCAGACTCGAAACGTTTCTCGTAACCGAGCATCACAAACCACCCCAAATGCAAACCTGGCATGATCTGATAGCTAAGGGTTGCTTCCGCATTGGTTCTAAAACCGAAGTCGTTAAATTGAATGTCTTCAAAACGTGAGTTTTCAGTGACACTCCAAATCGGCACACCGAATATCCAACGGCCACTAACACGCCAATCGCTCTCCCCATACAGGTGGCCAGAATCGTAAGCTAAGCCAGCATCGAGGAAAATATCCGTCGATTTCTCTTCCCACGTATTGCCTTCGCGAAACACATCATTGACGTAACCATTGTGGTTTTTCAGGCCATAGCGTTTGTAGGTTTGATAGCTCAATGACGTCCCAGCCAACACACGCCAGTTATCTTGCAGTTTGTAGTGCAGCAAAATGTTGGTTGCCGCTTTCAAGTATTCAAACTGATTGGTTTGAATTCGCGTACCGTCTTTCTGCCACTCTTCAGTGGCGCTCATCGGCGAAAAGGTCGCTAACGCATCGATGGAAAAATCGTAACGCGCATTGATGTGGTAAAGCCCTCCCGTGTTTAGCACCGGGCTCACCACGCTGGCATCGGAATCTAAGCCGGGAAACAACTCTTCATACACCACATTCTCAAAGCCAAGGGTAAAGTAAGAGTAACCATATTTGCTCTTATCAAGGGTCACTTGCGCCTCAGCCGCTGAAGAGCCCAAACACGCACCAATCATGATTAACCTAACCCACTGTTTCATTGTTATCTCCTTCTTTTTTGGGCTCCGATGTTAACCCTGTCGAACCATTTGCCAACCCCGCTATTGATAAAAAAATTAAAATAAATTTTACGGTTTTTTCGCTGTTTTTCGTGCCTTGAAACTCCCGCTCTAACCGGATAAAAAAGCCCCGAAATTCTCCCTTCTTTCGCATGATTTATAAAAAGAGGAAAGAAGACTCTAACGATGTGCGTTATTCAATTTAGTCAGAATAAAGAAGCAAAGGACTCTTAGATGAAAAAGGTTAGTTTACTAGCAGCGTCAGTGGCGATCGCCCTCACCGGTTGTGGCGGTTCAGACAGTGGTTCAGGTTCAAATGGCAACGTTGCACCTGGCGGTGTTATCGTGACAGGCTTTGACGGTTACTTTAACAATGCCGTGGTGTTTGCTGACACCAACAATAACGGTGCATTTGATGTTAACACAGACCAAATTCTAGGTCTGACTGCGCCTTTAAAAGGCAAAGATGGTCAGCTTGAAATCAAAACAGCAGAATTCAACGCTATCAAAGAAAAACAAACACGCCTAGGCCTACAAACGCTAGTTCCTGGTGGCAATGTGCAAACCGCGCTAATTGCGAAAGACCCATCGCTTTACGCAGGTAAATACACTATCGACATGGACCACCCGACTCAAGCCATGGCACACGAGGTCGCCCTATTCACTCTACCTGGCGAAAAAGTAATTTCACCACTGACTGACCTTGTTGTGGTTCAAGCGGGTGCTAACCCAACCGAAGAAATAATTGCGCAAGCAAAAAAGAAAGTGAACGAAACGCTCGGTATTAGCGGCGACACTGCCTTTAGCGATGTGATTGCCGCACAGAACCATACGCTGCACAAAACCGCACAGATTCTAACTGAATCAAAAGTGAAAGCAGAGAAGAACTCCGGCACTTATGATGCAGAAACCGCTCTTATCATCGCGCAAGAAGCCACCACAATTGTTAATGATGCAAATAACGCGGACAAACTTGATGATCCAAGCTTTAAGCCTACCGTTGAAGTAGAAAATGGCCAAGCAACCGTAACCATCAACAACAAACTGAGCGTAAACAGCAATGTGGAAGCGCAAGTTCGCACCTCGCTAAGCACAGCGCAAGAGTCACACACCATTGCTCTAGACATCAACACCAGCGCGGAAATCAATGGCAAAACGGTGAACCTATTCTCCGATAAAGATGCTAATGAAATCACGGTTACCGTGGAAGTGATTGACTACGATACCAACCAAGTCATTCTGTCATCTGTTGGCGAGAATGGCGCTGTTATCCATGTTGATGGTGATCTAACCAAAGGTGGTACGCTACAAGAACGTCTATCTTACATGGTGAAAGTCAGTGCCAATGACATTAATAGCGATAAGAAAGTGGTCGGTAATGCTGCGGCCATCTTCAACCTAAAAGTCGCGATCCCAAACAGTGCACCAGTGGTCGACCAAAGCATCGCGGCTACCATGCAAGAGTGGATTGGCAGTATTGAGCTATTTGCTGGGACTGAGTTAACCGAGCAAGAAGAGATGTCAATTGATGGCCTATTTACCGATGCCGACGATGACAACTTGACATACACGGCAAAAACATCAGTTAAAGGTCTCAACGCGCTTATCATTAACAATCAAGGCCAAAACCGTTTACGTATCGAAGGTAAGCCTGAGCAAGTTTATGCGGCAGGCGAAACCATTACCGTTGAAGCCTTTGATGGTAAAGAGCGCACAGCAATCGCTTTTAAACTCGCCGCTGTGGAAGAAGCACCAGTCCCAAGCTTTAGCGTAAACAACGCAGAACTTGCAAACCTACAAAGCGAAATCACATCACAGCTTGTTGACCTCAAAGTGAATAAGCCGCTGCCAAGCGTGCAGCTCAGCATCACACTGGATGATATTTTTAAAGCCGTTAACGCTCATGGTCCTGTTGAATACTTCGCTGGTATGAAAGGGGAAAATCAAGATCACAATACCAGTGTTGCGGGTATTAAGGTCGCAGTTGACAACATGGGTGTTCTAACCATCTCGGGCACACCTCTAGAAGCAAGTACCAACGGTGAGTTTTATATTGCTGCTGGGATCTACCCAGATGCGGAAGATGGTGTTATTTCAGAAATGACGCGCATTGCACTTCCTGAAGTGAAAGCCGTTGTGACACCTCCATCCGAGACTCACCCACTGGAAGGAAAAACTTGGTATCGCCTCGAGCATGGTAGTGGCACACCTGAGGAAAAACTCCCTTACAGTCGTATCTGGTGTGACACACTGCACTTTGAAAACGGAAAAGTTTCGGGTAACTACCGCACCATGAGCAACTTAACCCAATGTGGCGAGTTAGCGGAAAACTCTTGGTCTAATGGCACATATCGCGTTGAAGGGGATCAAGTCATTGCCCAATTTGGTGATGATCCCGACGCAACGCTGACAATTAGAGACGCAGATGACATTGCCCCTGGGGCAAAAGTCCTGTTCTGGACTTCGGACGAAGGAACCGAGCGTTATACCTTGTTTAGCAATAAGTCAGACGCAGAAGCACGCATTCAAATCCGATCGGATGATGGTCCAGAAAAGCGTTTTTTCAATATGCCGCTTCCAACTGAGGTTAATGGCGTAGAAGCGCTCGGCATGGTCTCTCTATCGCTGCTGAGAAACAATAATCCAGATGATACAGGGGCAATGAATGCAAACTTAACGTTGGAGTTCCCAGATCAAAACTTTACTTGTGAAAACGTACAAGAGTTCTATGAGAACTTTATTATCACAGGTCCAGGGCTGGTCACAGAAACCACCGATTACAACACGGGGAACGTTTACAAAACTTACGGTGTTTATTCGGGGAACCAATGGGGAACTTCTCTAGAATGCCATCCTAATCACGAAAATGGTGTCGAACACGCTACCATTGATTTCGACTTACCTGAACTAACTACACATGGTTTATATAGCTTTATCGGCAAAGTAAAGAGCCATCAAGGCGAATACATTGAAGCCATCAAGTTCAACATGACTTGGACAGGTACTGGCAACAACGAATAATTGTTACCATAGAAAAACACCAAGCCCCGCATCGCGGGGCTTATTTGTTTTGGGTGTCATCCAACTACTTCACACACAGCACATTGAGCAATGAAGAGCCTTTTACTTGCGTCACACGACCATCAGTAAAAAAGCCTTTGTTCCCTCGCCCCCAATAAGGCAACTGCATTGGCCACAGCTGGTTTTCCATCACTTTTGAATCCAATAAGGTGAGGAACTCCTCTTCAGTTAATAAACGCATGTGCAGATCGCTGCACACCACTTCCGCACTGCTGTAATCCAAACGATTCCACGCTTGATTATGCTCCATGTAAAATTGGTGTTTATCATCCATTAAGTAAGGCACCACATAAGTACGGCCTTTTAACTCGGCACTTTTACGAATGTCGATGGATGAAGAGTCGTCGTTACTGCGCTTAGCTGGTGTTGTGGCCAAGGTCGCCTGTGCAGGAGCTGCTATTGGCTTGTTGGCCGCAGCCGGTGCTTTCGGTAGAATTTTGGGGGCGGCAGGTTTGGTTATCGCTTTCGGCTCTTTGCTTGCCGTGACCGGTTTTGCCGCAGAATGTGGCTTAACAACTCGAATAAAGGCTTCTCGGTAATCGCCCAGTTTTTTGACCTGTTTAAGATCTTTGCTGGCTTGAGCAAAAGATTGATACGGGCCAATTAAGCAACGATAGGTTTTGTTTTCCGGTTTCATCCACACATCGGTGGTGATCTGCTTGTAAAGCGGTTTGGCGTCGGCCAGTGGCATTGGCTGATTTAAGACGCCACATTGAATCCAAAAGAAATCCTCTTTGCCGCTTTTGGGCGCTTTTTTACCCCAAACACCATCGCCAATCGGGCAGGCTTTATCTAACATGGGTAATTCGTTGGTGCTTGCCTGTGTGGCTTCACATAGAAAGCCTTCCGCCGCTGCAGGAGTAGCAACACCAAAAAAGCACAATGCCGCCATCAACCACAATCGTTGAGGTTTGAAGATCGGCAAGCGCGCCGATTTGCTTAGTTCCATAACTTCACTCTACCCGTTTCATCAATGAATTTGTTCAGTGACGCTCAGACTGCTGCCTACAACACGTTGCAAGGCCAAAAATTTGCCGCGTCCTGGTGAATAAAAAATGACAAGCAAAAAAAGAGCCGTAATTGGCTTACGACTCTTAGTTTAGGTAGTTTTCCGATTATAAATCAATCAGCTCAGATCACCCTTTGTAGATTTTTGGGTTAAATACGTCACGTAACCAGTCACCCAATAGGTTGATCACTAACACCAGCGTCACCAGCACAATGCCTGGGAAGGCGGTGATCCACCAAGCGCCGGAGAAGATGTAGTTAAAACCAATGCTGATCAACGCACCCAGTGACGGTTGGTCAACGGGCAAACCCAGTCCTAAGAACGAGAGCGCCGCTTCCGACATGATCGCGTTGGCGACTTGCACGGTTGAGATAACCAAAATCGGTGATAAACAGTTCGGCAGAATATGACGGAACATGATGCGCGGTGCTTTAAAGCCCATCACACGCGCTGCTTCAACGTACTCTTTCTTCTTCTCCGCCAATACCGAGGCGCGGATCGTACGTGCGTATTGTGGCCATTCCGCCACACCGATGATCACCACCAGCATCACCACCGCATATTGGCTGTAGAAATCACTGCCGAAACTGGCTTTAAAAATCGCCGAGACAATAATCGCCACCATCATGGTCGAGAAGGAGAGCTGAACATCGGCAAAACGCATCAAGAAGTTGTCAATGCGGCCACCAAAGTAACCCGCTGACAGGCCAATCACGATACCCAAAAACAGCTGCAGCGCCACCGCCATAAAGCCGATGGTTAACGATAAACGCGAACCGTATAGGATGGTGGAAAGAATATCGCGACCTTGCTCATCGGTGCCCAGCACGAAGTTGTCATCACCGCCTTCCATCCAAGATGGCGGTAGCTCCGCGTCCATAATGTCAATCGATGAGAGATCATAGGGGTTGCTCGGCGCGATTAACGGCGCGGCAATCGCCAACAGCAAAAACAGCATGAACACCGCGAAGCTGCTCATCGCCACTTTGTCGCGTTTAAAATAGTAAAGAAAATCCGATTCTTTAAAGCGTTCCCATACAGAAGGAGCTTTATTAACGTGTTCCATGATTATGCTCCTTTGCCTGTTAAGTTCACGGTCGGGTTGATTAAGCCATACAGCAGGTCAACGATGGTGTTGGTCACCACGAAAATCAGTCCGACAAAAATGACGTAAGCGGTGATCAGTGGGGTATCCACGCGGTTGATCGCCTCAAGGAAAAGGAAGCCCGTTCCCGGCCATTGGAACACGGTTTCAGTCAAAATGGTGTACGCCACCATGGTACCAATCTGCACGCCACCAACGGTTAACACTGGCAGCATGGTATTTTTGAGCGCATGTTGGTAATAAATTTTGTTCAGCGCGAGACCTTTCGCCTTGGCAAATTTGATGTATTCCGAACTCAGCACTTCCAGCATTTCTGAACGCACCAGACGAATAAACAGTGGCAGCATGATCGACGCCAACGCGATACAAGGCAGCACTAAGTGCTTTAAGCCATCAATAGTAAAAAAGCCCGATTCCCAACCGAGTAGGTTATACGTTTCCCCTCGCCCATAGGATGGCAGCCATTGCAGCTCAATCGAGAAGACGTACATCAGCATGATCGCGGTTAAGAAGACGGGGATCGAAATACCGATGCTGCTGCCTGCCATGACCACTTTGGTAAAGAAACTCTTCGGATGAATCGCGGAATAAACCCCAAGCGGGATCGAAAAGACGATGATTAATACGGTCGCGCCAAACACCAACTCTAGGGTGGCAACGAGTTTATCAAGAATC
The DNA here is from genome assembly GCF_013369385.1 of Vibrio sp. 05-20-BW147. Classification (GTDB taxonomy): domain Bacteria; phylum Pseudomonadota; class Gammaproteobacteria; order Enterobacterales; family Vibrionaceae; genus Vibrio; species Vibrio floridensis. The sequence goes on from NZ_SZTO01000017.1 coordinate 94,629, forward strand.
ACATCCACCGCAGGACGTTTAAAAAAGTATGAAGTGCCTAAATCGCCCTGCAATGCAGCGCCGATAAAGCGTGTGTATTTGGTGATAAAGGGATCGTTTAGACCAAGTTCATCTCGCAGCGCTTGGCGCTCTGCTTCTGAAACTGACTGGCCCACTAGCTCACGCAACGGGTCGCCTAGGTTATCCTGAATGGCAAACGCCACTAAACTGATCACAAACATCACTATCAGTGCCTGAAACAGGCGCTTGACCAGAAACGAAAACATTCCTTGCCCCTTTTGCTATCCATGACTATGCCCGTTCGCTATCACGGCCATATAAACTTCAGTCTGAAAACGGCGCTCAACCCGACTGAAACAAAGTTGAGCGCCTAAAATCACTCATCCCACCCAACGCTTGAGTGGGAGAAAGCGAGTGTTACTCTTTAACTACCAAGTCACCAAAGTATGGGAAGTCCATCGCGTTGACGATTGGTTTGATATCCAGCGTAGATTTCGCGCCCCACGCTAGGTTTTGCCAGTGTAGAGGAACGAATGCCGCTTCGTTGTACAACGTAGCTTCTACTTTCTGTAGCATCGCTGCTCGTTTGGTAGGATCGGTTTCTACGTTTGCCGCTTCCACCAACTTGTCCACTTCTGGGTTTGAGTAGTGACCACAGTTGTACTGACCACGGCCCGTTTCTTCGTTACGCGTCATGGTGAGGAACTCAGAGAAGTTCGCCGAATCTTCTGTGTCTGAGTGCCAGCCGATCATCAACATATCTGCTGCACACTTATCAAACTCAGGCCAGTATTGCGCTTTAGGCATGGTCTTTAGGTCTACCTTGATACCGATTTTCGATAGCATGGCAGACGCCGCTTGAGCCACTTTCGCATCGTTAACGTAACGGTTGTTCGGCGCGATCATCGTCAGCGTAAAGCCTTTCTCATAACCCGCTTCTTTCATCAACTGCTTCGCTTTTTTCAGATCGAAACGAGGAACCAGCTCCGCGTTGTAGCCCGCGTAGCCTTCAGGGCCCTGCTGGCCAGCCGCTGTCGCAAAACCTTTCATGATTTTATCAACAATGCCTTCATTGTTGATGGCATGAACGATCGCTTGACGCACGCGCACATCTTTCAGCGCTTCATGGCTGTTTTGGTTCATTTGGAAAGTGATGATGCGCGTACCAGGCAGCGTCACAAGCTCGATGCCTTTCGCATCTTTCACACGTTGGTGATCGTTAGGCGCAACCGGCGCAATCATGTCAACACCACCAGAAAGGAGCGCAGCCACACGTGTCGCGTCTTCTTTGATTGGCACAAGCGTCAGCTTATCAACGTTACCTTTTGACTCTTTGTCCCAGTAATCCTTGAAGCGCTCAAACTCGACCTTCACACCTTGCTCACGAGAAGTAACGATGAACGGGCCGGTACCAGAAACGTTGGTCGAAGCAAATGAGTTACCGTGCTTCACCACTTCCGCTTTGTCTTTGCCATCGGCTGTCGTGCCAGAGTAGAACTTGCTGTCCATCGGGAAGATGTAAGTGGCAGTTTGTAGTACCAATGGGTAAGCCCCTTTGGACACCAACTCAACCGTGTAATCGTCCACTTTGACCATTTTTTCATACGGTTCAAAGATCGCTTTGAAGTCTGGAGAATCTTTTAGACGAGCGAACGTCCACACGACATCATCAGCCGTCAGTTCGTTACCGGAATGGAACTTCACCCCTTTACGTAGCTGGAAGCGGTAAGTGGTGTCGTTAACACGTTCCCATTTTTCAGCCAAGCGAGGTTCAAAATCCAATTTCTGGGTATAACGAACTAGTGGATCAAACACCATGTGTGACATTTGTAGCGTACCACCAGACAACTGCTCATGCGGGTCAAGTGACACTGGATCTGCATCATAAGCAACTTTGATGTCTGCCGCAGCAGCACTCAGGCTTAGGCCTGCTGCCATTAAAGCCACGGTCAGTTTGCTTTTCATGGTTTTCATTGCATAACTCCTTATGCGGGAATCCGAATCCCTAGTTGTTGTATTTGCGTCTGTTATTGTGCCAAGCAAGCTTGGTTATGCCGTTTTCACCTCTTCCCTCAAACCAGTGAACTCTGGCATCAAGGAAATCAGGTGCTTACTGTACTCATGCTGTGGAGAGCGGAACAGTTGCTCAGTCGGTGCGACTTCGAGCAAGGTCCCCATCTGCATCACACCCACTCGGTCACACATTTGGCGGATAACCGGAAGGTCATGACTGATAAACAGCATGGTTAAGTTCAGTTCGCTTTGTAGATCTTTGAGCAAATTCAGAATCTGTGCTTGAACCGAGACATCCAGTGCCGAGGTTGGCTCATCACAAATTAAAAGACGTGGACGAGTCGCCAATGCGCGCGCAATCGAAATACGCTGACGCTGGCCACCCGAAAATTCATGTGGATATTTCACCCCGGCCATTCGCCCTAAGCCAACGTGCTCCAAGAGATCGTTCACGATTTGGCGCGTTTCCGCTTCACTGTTGGTCAGTTTATGGAAACGAATGGGCTCCGCGATGATGTCGAAAATCTTCATACGCGGGTTCATCGAAGTGTATGGATTTTGGAAGACCATCTGCATTTGGCGACGTAAAGGACGGCGCGCTTTTTCTGACGTCAACGCAGTAAGATCAATACCTTCAAACGTCACCTTACCAGAGTTAGGCGCATACAGCCCCGCGATCACTCGTGCGATAGTGGATTTACCCGAACCCGATTCCCCCACCAAGCCAAAGGTTTCCCCTTCATGCACTTGGAAGCTAACGTTATTTGATGCCTGCACATACTCACGACGGCTCTCAAACAGCGAGTCTTTAGTGACGAAACGCAAGTTAACATTTTCCACATTAAGCAGTGGCCCGGTGTATTTTCTCTGATCTTCACTTTGACCCAGCCAGTGATTCTTAATATCAAGAGGCTGCAATTCGCTCGCTTCTTCGATGTAGCTGACCAGAGGGAAACGATCAAGCTTCCTATCCGAACGTGGTACCGCGGAAATCAAGCTGCGCGTATAAGGATGATCTGGGTTACCCAACACTTTGGCCGTAGGGCCAAATTCAACCAAGTCACCTCGGTACATAACGGCAACACGATCTGTCACGTTCGATACCACGCCCATGTCGTGCGTGACCAACATGCACCCCACGTTGTGCTTAATGCATAGCTCGCGGATCAGGCTGAGAATTTGGTCTTGAATCGACACATCGAGTGCCGTGGTGGGTTCATCGGCAATGATCAAATCCGGCTCGCCTGCTAGGGCAATCGCAATCACCACACGCTGACGCATACCGCCAGAAAACTGGTGAGGATACTGCTTTAAGCGGTTTTCAGGTTGAGGGATGCCCACCTGCTTCATTAATGACAATGCGCGCGTGTAAGCCTCTTCGTCAGAGACATTCATATTGGCGTGAATGGTTTCTTTTAGCTGCTGTTCAACAGTAAAGAGAGGATTGAGCGAGGTCATGGGATCTTGGAAGATAAAACCAATTTTAGAACCACGCACTTTGCGCATTGCTTCTGGAGAAAGGCCTGAAATTTTTTCGCCATCAAGGAACACCTCACCGCTGGCAATACGACCAGGAGGGCTCAACAAATCGCTCACCGCATTACCTACGGTTGACTTGCCCGCACCCGACTCACCGACGACGCCAACAATTTCGCCTCGTTCAATATTAAACGACAACGATTTCACCGCCGCATGAACCCCATGCCGCGATGGATACTCGATACGAAGATTTTTCACTTCTAATAGTGACATTTCAGACCTCTACTGCCTTGTCTGTGGTGCTGAATAATCAAACACGATGATCATTCAACAAACCAATGAATCCCTTCTGATTGCAGAATATTACTCTAAAAATCAGGTCGGAACACAATTTGGCAAAAAACACACAAAAAAGCAACAATTAAAGTTTAACGGCCAGCAATCGGTTAATTTCAAGGCAAAAATATCGAATAAATATTCGTTAATAGATATTTAACAAAAATCAGCGCAACACTTTTTGTGTGCCAGTTGGCATTTTTGCTAGAAAATGTCGCCAAAAATGACCCATCATTCATCATAATCATCCGTGAGATTTTTTCATGTGAATATTAACAAATACAAAACAACACTTTATTCCATTTAGAAAAACCAGTTAATACGCTTAGTGTGTAACTAATCATTAAGCATAAAATGCTAAATATGGAATTATAGACACTGGCCATCCGCTGTGTTTTTCCTTCACAGCATCAGCAACTCACTGGTGTTTGAAAATCAGAGTGTTAAATGCCAAGAAACTAAAATATAGACACAAAAAAGCCACGCGTTATGAGAAAGGGGAGATTTCCTCTCAGATTGAGAGGTTCATCAGCAACTCCACTTAGCAAGCCTTAAAAATCTCTCATCAGAGACAAAAGCGAGCGCATCAGCATACCCAGTAAGGCTCGTGGGTTGCGGCAAGAAAATGAGAACCTTAGAGAGAAGGTAGAGAGAAGAAGATCGCACAGACGCTTTAGTCCACGACGCCAAAACGACGAAAGCCTGCTATAAAAGCAGGCTTTCTACGGTGGGCGTGAAGAGGAATTCGACGCGGCTGGGCTTCCAGACCCCGACCCAGTATGCACACAAAATCATCTGCATTTAATACAAGATGTAAAAAAGCCCCACTATTGCTAGTGAGGCTTTAGAATGTGGTCGGTGAAGAGGGATTCGAACCCCCGACCCTCTGGTCCCAAACCAGATGCGCTACCAAGCTGCGCTATTCACCGAAATTTGATTCTTTAAACAAAGAATGGGGTGGCTAACGGGACTCGAACCCGCGACAACCGGAATCACAATCCGGGACTCTACCAACTGAGCTATAGCCACCATCAGATTGTCATGTTTACCGCTTATTTAAGCCATAAACCTGAGTCTCGCCTTAGGCAAAACTCAAATAATAGTGGTCGGTGAAGAGGGATTCGAACCCCCGACCCTCTGGTCCCAAACCAGATGCGCTACCAAGCTGCGCTATTCACCGACAAATGTTTCATTCTTAGAAAAGAATGGGGTGGCTAACGGGACTCGAACCCGCGACAACCGGAATCACAATCCGGGACTCTACCAACTGAGCTATAGCCACCATTGTTTTTTCACCGATATCTCCCCCAGGCATCCAAATGGCGCGCCCGAAAGGATTCGAACCTTCGACCTTTGGCTCCGGAGGCCAACGCTCTATCCAGCTGAGCTACGGGCGCATGCCCTATCGGCGGAGTGGAATAATACGTAGTTCACACTATGTCGTCTAGTGTTTTTTTTAGTTTTTTTTCCGTTTGGTCTCTTTTTCGTCAGTTATCTGGCAACAAATGTAAATAACAGATGTGATTCAGACCCTGTAGCTGATAACTTGTTGTTTATTGCAACAAGTTAACGGGATATAATCACCCATTATTTACATTGATTTAACAGCTGCAGTTGACTGCTAAATCAAAACAGCACTCTAACTATATAAATGTTTGGTAAGCCAGCTGACTTACCTTGGGAATGTAAAGTGAGTTTAATGGATATGTCTCGACGAATGATTAGCGTTTTATTCGCTGCTTTAACCTTTTCTACGGCAGCTATGGCGACCAGTACTGACCACGATGCCATTGCAGAGCGCATCAAGCCAGTAGGTGATGTTTATCTAGCCGGTAGTGAGCCCGTTAAAGCTGAACCAACCGGACCACGTGATGGCGCAACAGTTTACGGCACTTTTTGTATTGCTTGTCACTCGTCTGGGGTAAATGGCGCACCAAAAACAGGTAATGCTGCAGATTGGGCACCTCGTATCGCACAAGGTCATGATGTGTTGAACAAGCACGCGATTGAGGGCTTTAATGCCATGCCTGCTCGCGGTACTTGTATGGACTGTTCTGACGACGAAATCATTGCCGCGATTGATCACATGATCAAAGGTCTATAAAACAAAGTTTCTTAAAGCAGAAGGGCTTGGTTTTCCAAGCCCTTTTCTTATTTGACTAACGCTACTTCTTGTTGAACATGGCACGTAAGTTGGCAATGTGCGCTTGGCCTTTGGCCATTCTTTCTTCCTGTGTCACTGGCTTTTTGGTTTGTTCCCATTCCACATCATCGAAAGGCAACTCGTCTAGGAAGCGACTTTGGCTGGGTTTGATCAACTCCCCATACTGACGACGCTCTTTACACATCACGAAAGTCAGCTCTCGCTGCGCACGCGTAATGCCAACGTACATTAAGCGACGTTCTTCCTCGACGTTATCTTCATCGATACTGGTTTGGTGCGGTAATATCCCTTCTTCAGTCCCGATCAGGTACACATATGGAAATTCCAGACCTTTAGACGCATGCAGTGTCATCAGTTGTACGGCATCACTGTCTTCATCTTCTTCACCACGTTCCATGATGTCACGCAGTGTCAAACGTTGAACCACTTCTTTCAACGTTTTCTCTTCTTGATCGTTATTGTCACCTTCTAAATCGGCGACAATCCAAGAGTAGAGATCAGAGACGTTTTTCATGCGCATTTCTGCGGCTTTCGGGCTGGCAGATGTTTCGTACAACCAATCCTCATAATGAATGTCTCGCACCAACGAGCGCACTGCTTCTACGGTATCCCCTCGCTCCGCTTGATCGGCAATCGCCACCAGCCAATGAGTAAAGCGCCGCAAATTGTCGAGACCACGTCCGGTCAGATGCTGCTCAAGGCCAAGTTCAAAGCTGGCTTCAAATAAACTTTTGCCACGCATGTTGGCATAGCTGCCTAACTTCTCCAGCGTCACAGGGCCAATTTCACGCTTGGGTGTGTTGACGATGCGCAAAAATGCGTTGTCATCATCAGGATTCACCAACACTCGCAAATACGCCATGATGTCTTTGATCTCCGCGCGCGCGAAGAAAGACGTACCACCAGACAGTCGATAAGGAACGCGGTTTTGCATCAGCGACTTTTCGATGAGACGCGATTGATGGTTACCACGGTAAAGGATGGCATAGTCTCGATAGTCGGTGCGATTGAGAAACTTGTGGGCAATGATTTCCCCCGTGACACGCTCCGCCTCATGTTCATCGTTATTGGCCAACAGCACTTTGAGTTTTTCACCATCGGGAATTTCCGAGAAGAGCGACTTTTCATACACGTGTGGGTTATTGGCAATCAAGATATTCGCCGCGCGCAAAATACGACTGGTCGAACGGTAGTTTTGCTCCAATTTAATCAGGCGTAAGTTAGGGTAATCTTGCCCCAGCAACACTAAATTTTGTGGTTTCGCCCCACGCCAAGAATAAATCGATTGATCATCATCCCCAACCACGGTTAATCGTCCGCGCTCACCCACCAGCAGTTTCACCAGTTCATATTGACTGGTGTTGGTGTCTTGATACTCATCAACCAGAAGGTAACGGATACGATTTTGCCAGTATTGACGCACCTCATCATGCCCACGAAGGAGTAACACTGGCAGCAAGATAAGATCATCAAAGTCAAGGGCGTTGTACGCTTTCATCTGCTTCTGATACATCTCAAAACAGAAGGCAAACAACTGCTGCTGTTCGCCTTGCGCGCGTGCCACAGCCTGCTCTGGTGAGAGCATGTCGTTTTTCCAATTTGAGATGGTGCTCATCAACTGACGCAGCAAATCTTTATCGCCATCCAGCTGTTTTTCAGTCAGCTCTTTAAGCAGTGCAAGCTGATCTTGATCGTCAAACAAGGAAAAGCCCGACTTCAACCCCAGATGGCGATACTCTCGTTTGATGATGTTCAAACCAAGCGTGTGGAAGGTTGACACCATCAGGCCTTTTGATTCCCCCTTCCCCAGCGTTTGCCCCACACGTTCTTTCATCTCACGTGCGGCTTTATTGGTGAAGGTGACCGCCGCAATATTACGCGCTTTGTAGCCACACTGTTGCACCAAATAGGCAATCTTATTGGTGATCACTCGTGTTTTGCCTGAACCCGCACCCGCAAGCACGAGGCAGGGACCTGATACGTATTTCACGGCTTCGTCTTGTCTTGGATTCAGTTTCATAGTGCTTATCTGTGGTCAAAAATCGAGGCCCATATAATAGTCGTCGAGTGATGAGATTGCCATTGCCTCATTGACAAGATTTTTACTCAATAGCACACATAGCACTTGCCAATATGGCTGTTGTTTCCGCTATAATGAATGAACGTTCATTCACTGGTGGATAACCCATGTCATCTGAAGAGCAGAACGACAAGCAACAACAAATCCTAGCTGCGGCAGAGAAGTTGATTGCGGAGTCCGGTTTTCAGGGTCTATCGATGAGTAAATTGGCCAAAGAAGCAGGCGTCGCAGCCGGTACGATTTATCGTTATTTTGACGATAAAGAACACCTGCTGGATGAACTCAGGCTACGTATTACTCAACGAGTTGCCACGGCGATTCAAGCCAACGTAACCCGTGATATGCCTTTGAAACAACAATATCGCACCATGTGGCTAAACACATGGAATTTAGCGGCTTCAAACTTGTCTACTTTGAGCAACCGTATTCAGTATGAATCACTACCTTGCTTGAATAGCCACAAAACCCGCGAGCTAGAGAAGAAAATGTTTCACCAAGTTGCTTTAATGTTCGATATGGGCAAGGAGCAAGGGGTGTTCAAAACGCTGGATAACGAAATTTTGTTTGGTCTAAGTTTGGAGACCAGCGTCAGGCTAGCGAAAAAACACGCATTAGGCTTTTACCAACTGGATGACAAGGCACTTGACGCTGCCATCGAAGCCAGCTGGGATGCAATCATTAATCACTAATTGGAGTTCTTAATAGAATGAAAAAGTGGACCTTTTTTATGTTACTTATCGCCATTCTGCTGTTTGGCAGCGTGATAGGTTTCAACCTCTTCAAACAAAAGAAAATTGCCGAATACATGGCAAATCGTCCTGAGCCAGAGTTCCCAGTAACGGTCACAGAAGTGAAACCGGTCGACTGGGTACCTGTGATTGAAGCGATCGGTTTTATCGAACCCAACCAAGGTGTGACGATTGCCAATGAAACCAGCGGTGTCATTAAACAGATCCGCTTTGAATCAGGCACGCAAGTCAAAGAAGGTCAACCGCTTGTTCTGCTCGACTCCGATGTAGAAAAAGCCAACCTGAAGAGCAGTGAAGCAAAACTGCCAGCGGCAGAAGCGAAGTACAAACGCTATCAAGGCCTCTTCAAAAAAGGCTCGATTTCAAAAGAAGCGTATGATGAAGCTGGAGCCAATTACTACTCGTTAAAAGCCGATATTGAAAGCTTGAAAGCCTCGATTGCACGCCGTGAAATCAAAGCGCCATTTTCAGGCGTTATTGGTATTCGTAATGTCTACCTAGGCCAATATCTGCAAGCAGGCTCTGATATCGTACGTTTGGAAGACACCAGCGTGATGCGCTTACGTTTTACCGTGCCGCAAAACGATATTTCTCGCATCAATCTCGGCCAGGAAGTGGATATTTTTGTCGATGCTTATCCGCAAAACCCATTCAAAGGCTCAATCACTGCGATTGAACCAGCGGTCAATATCCAAAGTGGTTTGATTCAAATACAAGCAGATATTCCAAACAGCGACGGAAAACTGCGTAGTGGTATGTTTGCCCGCGCTAACATCATTCTGCCGAAGTTAGAAGACCAAGTCACACTGCCACAAACGGCGATCACATTTACGCTCTACGGTGACAATGTTTACATTCTAACGGAAGAAGACGGCGTGCAACGTGTGAAACAACATGTGGTGAAAGTGGGTGAACGCACTGGGAATATCGCACATATTCTCGATGGCGTAAAAGTGGGTGATCAGGTGGTGACATCTGGCCAGGTTCGCTTGAGTAACGATGCCAAGGTTCGTGTTGTCGAAAGCGACGCGATTACACCTCCGGCTGAAACCCCTATGCTGTAATTGGAGGCATCATGCGCTTTACTGATGTTTTTATAAAACGTCCAGTTTTAGCGGTATCCATCAGCTTTTTGATCGCCTTGCTTGGCTTACAAGCGGTGTTCAAGATGCAGGTTCGAGAATACCCTGAAATGACCAATACCGTCGTAACGGTAACCACCAGTTACTACGGCGCCAGTGCCGATTTGATCCAAGGTTTCATTACTCAACCTTTGGAGCAAGCCGTTGCGCAGGCAGATAATATTGACTACATGACCTCACAATCGGTGCTGGGTAAATCAACCATCACGGTGAACATGAAGCTCAATACGGATCCGAATGCCGCCTTGGCGGATATTTTGGCCAAAACGAACTCGGTTCGATCGCAGTTACCAAAAGAAGCCGAAGACCCAACGGTGACCATGTCGACCGGTTCGACAACGGCGGTGCTGTATATCGGCTTCACCAGTGACGAGCTGTCATCAAGCCAAATCACGGACTACCTAGAGCGCGTGATTAACCCACAACTTTTCACCATCAATGGTGTGTCGAAAGTTGACCTCTATGGTGGCTTGAAATACGCACTACGCGTGTGGCTGGATCCGGCCAAAATGGGCGCACTGCGCCTCACCGCAACCGACGTGATGGGCGTACTCAACGCCAACAACTACCAATCAGCAACGGGGCAGGTAACGGGCGAATTTGTCCTGTACAACGGCAGTGCCGATACTCAGGTCTCTAACGTACAAGAGCTGGAAAACTTGGTGGTGAAATCGGGTGATGGTGAAGTGATTCGCTTGGGCGATATCGCAAAAGTCACACTAGAAAAAAGCCACGATGTTTATCGTGCCAGTGCAAACGGCCAAGAAGCCGTGGTAGCCGCCATCAACGCAGCACCAAGCGCCAACCCCATTAACATTGCGGCAGATGTCCTTGAACTGCTTCCTCAGCTTGAGCGCAATCTGCCTAGCAATATTAAGATGAACGTGATGTACGACTCGACCATCGCCATCAATGAGTCCATTCACGAAGTTGTGAAAACCATTGTTGAAGCGGCTGTGATCGTACTGGTGGTGATCACCCTATTCTTGGGGTCGTTCCGCGCCGTTATCATCCCTATCGTCACCATTCCACTGTCGTTGATCGGTGTGGCGATGGTGATGCAAGCGATGGGGTTCTCGTGGAACCTGATGACACTGCTGGCGATGGTTTTGGCTATCGGTCTGGTGGTGGATGATGCGATCGTCGTACTAGAAAACGTCGACCGACACATCAAAGAGGGTGAATCGCCATTCCGCGCAGCCATCATAGGTACACGTGAAATTGCGGTACCGGTTATCGCTATGACGCTCACTCTGGGCGCGGTGTACGCACCGATTGCGCTAATGGGCGGGATCACTGGTTCGCTGTTTAAAGAGTTTGCTCTGACCCTTGCGGGTTCGGTATTTGTATCCGGTATTATCGCGTTAACACTGTCGCCAATGATGTGTTCGAAGATGCTAAAGGCGCATGAAAAGCCAAGCAAATTTGAAGAGAAAGTGCATCATGTGCTAGATGGCATGACCAACCGCTACGAAAAAATGCTCAAAGCGGTCATGGACCATCGCCCTGTGGTGATCGGTTTCGCACTGATTGTTTTTGGTACGCTCCCTGTTCTGTTTAAGTTCATTCCAAGTGAATTGGCACCTTCAGAAGATAAAGGCGTGGTGATGTTAATGGGTACTGGTCCATCCAACGCAAACTTGGATTACCTACAAAACACCATGAATGACGTAAACAAAATTCTGTCTGATCAGCCAGAGGTTCAGTTTGCTCAGGTGTTTACTGGGGTACCAAACTCTAACCAAGCCTTTGGTCTAGCAACGTTGAAGCCATGGAGCCAGCGTGAAGCGAGCCAAGCGGAAATCACTAAGCGTGTGGGTGGTTTGGTTTCCAACGTCCCAGGTATGGCAGTGACGGCTTTCCAAATGCCAGAACTTCCAGGCGCAGGCTCTGGTCTACCAATCCAGTTCGTGATTACCACACCAAATAGCTTTGAGAGTTTGTACACCATCGCCAGTGACATTCTGACGGAAGTGACTTCAAGTCCGTTGTTTGTGTATTCAGATTTGGATCTGAAATACGACTCTGCGACGATGAAAATCAAGATCGACAAAGACAAAGCCGGCGCGTATGGCGTTACGATGCAAGATATTGGCATCACACTAGGAACCATGATGGCTGACGGCTATGTCAACCGCATTGACCTTAATGGCCGCTCTTACGAAGTGATCCCGCAAGTGGAACGTAAATGGCGTTTGAACCCTGAGTCGATGAAGAACTACTATGTGCGCGCTGCCGATGGCAAAGCGGTCCCTCTGGGTAGCTTGATCACCATCGATGTCATCGCTGAACCTCGTTCATTGCCTCACTTCAACCAATTGAACTCCGCTACCGTCGGCGCTGTACCTTCACCAGGCACAGCGATGGGCGATGCCATCAATTGGTTCGAAAACATTGCTAGCAGCAAGCTACCAACTGGCTACAACCATGACTACATGGGTGAAGCTCGTCAGTTTGTTACTGAAGGCAGCGCCTTGTACGCCACCTTTGGTCTTGCTTTGGCGATTATCTTCTTGGTATTGGCGATTCAGTTTGAATCGATTCGCGATCCAATCGTTATCATGGTATCGGTGCCACTGGCGATCTGTGGTGCTTTGATTGCGTTGGCATGGGGTCTTGCGACGATGAACATCTACTCGCAAGTGGGCCTGATTACCTTGGTTGGCCTGATCACCAAGCACGGCATCTTGATTTGTGAGGTGGCCAAAGAAGAGCAGTTACATAACAAGCGGTCTCGTATCGATGCGGTGATGGAAGCGGCGAAAGTACGTCTTCGTCCAATCCTAATGACGACGGCGGCTATGATTGCTGGTTTGATCCCACTGATGTATGCAACGGGTGCTGGCGCCGCTCAACGCTTCAGCATCGGTATCGTTATCGTCGCAGGCCTAGCGATTGGTACACTGTTTACCTTATTCGTGTTGCCTGTGATTTACAGCTACCTCGCTGAAAAACACAAACCGCTACCTGTGTTTGTAGAAGATAAAGATTTGGAAAAACTCGCTCGAGTGGATGAAGCAAAAGCCGCTCAACGCCAAATCGCAGAACAGTAATTGCGATACAATATAAACGAAAGGCCGCTTATGCGGCCTTTTTGTTACTTTTCACACCACATCTGTGTCGCTTTTTTACGCCAGAGATAGCGACTTTCACCAGTCAATTACATAGAATACCAACAAAGAAATCAGGAGCTACCTCATGTTTGACCCAAAGAAAATTGAGCAGATTGCAAAACAAATTCACGACTCTATGCCACAACCCGTTAAGGATTTAGGCGCGGATGTGGATCAAAAAATCCGTCAAGTCATTCAAGGCCAACTCAACAAGCTTGATGTGGTTAGCCGTGAAGAGTTTGATGTGCAAACGCAAGTCTTACTGCGCACTCGTCAAAAGCTCAGTGAGATGGAAAAGAAACTGTCAGAGCTTGAAGCAAAGCTCGCTGATAAGTAATCCCCAAAACGCTACAGTTAGGGCGTTTTTCTTCGTTCTAAAGCAAAGATAAGCGAATAAACAAAAGGCTTGGTCAGAGACCAAGCCTTTTAATTACATGTTGTGTTTTCTTTTGTATTTATCACCCCAGTCTGCCTGGAGTTTTGTTAACGCCCCTTTCTAGACACTAGAATGAGAATAGGTGGAAAGGCGAAACTTAGCCACCAACAGCGATACGTTTCATGTCAGTCATGTAACCACGCAGCTCTTCACCGATGTATTCAACAGGGTGATTGCGGATAGTCTCATTTACGGCAATGAGTGTCGCGTTATCAACTTGATTAGAGGTTTCACCTAACCCCTTACCAATCACATCTGTCCCTACCGAAGGCATAAACTTCTCACGAAGTAGCGGTGTTGCCACATTAGCAAACAGGTAGTTACCGTATTCCGCTGTGTCTGAGATAACCACGTTCATCTCGTATAGACGCTTACGTGCAATTGTGTTTGCAATAAGTGGTAACTCATGCAGCGACTCGTAGTAAGCCGATTCGTCGATAATGCCAGAAGCCGTCATTGCTTCAAACGCCAGTTCAACGCCAGCACGAACCATTGCAACCATTAAGATACCGTTGTCAAAGTACTCTTGCTCAGAGATTTCAACATCCGTTGATGGGTAATTTTCGAACGCCGTTTCACCCGTTTCAGCGCGCCAACCTAGCAGATTCGCATCATCATTCGCCCAGTCAGCCATCATAGTGCTAGAGAAGTGACCTGAGATAATGTCGTCCATGTGTTTGTTGTACAGAGGACGCATCAGATCCTTTAGCTCTTCAGAAAGCTCAAATGCTTTGATCTTCGCTGGGTTTGATAGACGGTCCATCATATGTGTGATACCACCGAACTTCAGTGCTTCGGTAATGGTTTCCCAACCGTACTGCAGTAACTTACCTGCGTAACCTGGGTCAATGCCTTCCGCAACCATCTTCTCGTAACATACGATAGAACCAGCTTGAAGCATGCCACATAGAATGGTTTGCTCACCCATCAAGTCTGATTTCACTTCAGCAACAAATGAAGACTCAAGACAACCCGCACGATGACCACCAGTCGCAGCCGCCCAAGCTTTCGCAATGTCCCAACCCTCACCTTTTGGATCGTTCTCTGGGTGAACAGCAATCAATGTAGGAACACCAAAGCCACGTTTGTATTCTTCACGAACTTCTGTACCGGGACACTTAGGCGCCACCATAACAACCGTTAGATCTTTACGGATTTGCATGCCTTCTTCAACAACGTTAAAACCGTGTGAGTAGCCAAGAGCCGCGCCTTCTTTCATTAGGGGCATTACGGTTTCAACCACATTGGTGTGCTGTTTATCTGGTGTCAAGTTAACAACAAGATCAGCTTGAGGGATCAGCGTTTCATAACTACCCACTTCAAAACCGTTATCTTTAGCATTTTTGTATGATTGACGCTGCTCATCAATCGCGGCTTGACGTAGTGCGTAAGCAACATCAAGACCTGAGTCACGCATGTTTAGACCTTGGTTTAGGCCTTGCGCACCACAACCTACGATGACGACTTTTTTACCCTTAAGGTAATCCGCCTCTGTAGCGAATTCACTACGATCCATAAAACGACAACGACCCAATTGGTCTAGTTGCTCACGAAGGTTCAAAGTATTGAAATAGTTCGCCATCAGGGCTCTCCTTAAAATTCATCCATCACGGTCGGTGGTTACTCACCGAATGAATTCATACTAAAACAGACTTTAAGTTGCTCAAAGTGATATATTCACAATCAGTAATTGCAAATAATGCAACACGGAAAGACATATACAATGAACATTAAAAGCTTACAGTTATTCATTCACCTCTGTGATAGTAAAAACTTTGCCAAGACGGCAGCAGCAATGCACATCAGTCCATCCGCGCTCAGTCGTCAAATTCAAAAGCTAGAAGAAGAAACTAGCCAGCAACTCTTCACTAGAGACAATCGTAGTGTTGAAATAACACCTGCAGGTAAAAAACTGATGCCAGTTGCACTTAAAATGCTTAACGAATGGCAGCAGTATCAATTACAAAACCGTTATTCAGAAACCGAACTCAAAGGGGAAATACGCTTATTTTGTTCCGTCACCGCCAGCTATAGCCACTTGCCAGAACTTCTTTCTGAATTTCGACTACAACATCCTTTTATTGAATTCAAAATATCTACCGGTGATCCTGCACAAGCCATGGATAAAATTCTGAACGGAGAGGCTGATATTGCTATTTCCGCCAAACCAGACACAGTACCAGCAAAAGTGGCTTTTGAGCCCATCAGCGAAATTCCACTCTCTGTAATTGCACCTCAAGGAGTGAGCAGTTTCACGGATGAAATGAACCGTGATAAACCTGATTGGTCTGCGATCCCCTATATAGTTCCTGAAGCAGGTACCGCTAGAGAAAGGGCGAATACTTGGTTTAAAAAGATGAAAATTAAACCCAATATTTATGCTCAGGTTTCAGGTCATGAAGCGATTGTGAGTATGGTAGCTTTGGGGTGTGGTATTGGTATTGCGCCGGATGTTGTGATCAACAACAGCCCAGTCAAAGAGAAAATACAGAGACTAAAAGTCGCTCCTATTAAACCTTTTGAGTTAGGGGTTTGCTGCATCAAATCTCAACTCGAAAATCCCCTAATTCAAGCCTTATGGAAAGTTGCTGAAAGTAAGTACATCGTGATTTAAGCAGCAATGCAAAGCCTGTCAAAACCGATGAGCTTTTTAGTAGTGGTGAAGTGCTGATATTTGACAACTAGGGGTTTGATACAAATCCCTTCTTATTATCAAACACCAGAAATGACGAAAGCCTGCAAATTACTTTGCAGGCTTTCTATGTAGTGGCGGAGAGATAGGGATTTGAACCCTAGGTACGCTATTAACGTACGCCGGTTTTCAAGACCGGTGCTTTCAACCACTCAGCCATCTCTCCACAAATTGTCCTAAAACTTAG
>NZ_SZTO01000018.1 GCF_013369385.1 Vibrio sp. 05-20-BW147
TTGAAACCCCTGAGTTAGATTGATAAAAATAATTAATATTCATCCCATCGCGGCTTAACTCATCGACCATAAGTTTGCTATTATCTGTTGAACCATCATCAATAATTATCAACTCACAACTTGAAGAATGAAATTGATTAAAAAAAGACAATACCGTTTTTTTGATTGAATTCTCCTTGTTATACAATGGAATTATAACAGATATAATAGGATTAATCTTCATCATTGTTTCCTTTTATAAAATCACTGCATAATTTAATCGTCATCATTAAGTAGCATACTAAAACTGAGCATGAGAATGAAAAAATACCAAATTCGACAGAACCTAAAACTTGAGATAGCAAATATGAGCATACAGTTAGAACAAAAATTACCACATTAAAAATCAATAATAAATTTTGCTTTTCAAAAATAACAAATAAACTAAAAAATGGAGAAAAAGCCACTAAAGAAAAAATATATGGGATTAAGCATTTTATCATAACTGACACATATTCATACTCTGGACCAAACACTAACAATATAATAAAATCAATTGAAAAGTAAATAAACAGACATCCTACAAACGCTAAAGCTACTGTAAATCTCAACCCACCAATTAGCAGATTCATTACATTTTTCTTGTTCTCAATTACTTTAGACGTAAAAATCTGAGCTACAGAAGAGCAAAAGATTGATACTGGAGAAAGTGCAATTCTTATACTGGTTCCGTAGAATGCAGAATAAATGCTACCAAAGACTTTATCTATAAAAATTACCGGAAACCTTAATGTCAGAACATTAATGATTTCTGCCGTCATTTTTTGAATGGGTAATTTTTTAAATTCAACCAAATAATCATAAAAACCGTTGACACTCCACTTATATTGTTCTTGATTTGAAAAATTGACAGACCAATAAAATACATATAAGCAAATAATAGCTGTAAAACTCGTCCCTACGACATTCACCATCATCATAACTTGGCTATCTATCACCCCAGAGAACAACCAAATTAAATACACAAAAAGTGGTACAATTATTGCCACTACACATTCAAATAGAGCCAACCTAAGCAACTCACCTCTGACGATTGCAATGACTCTTGCCAAAGATTTTACACCGGAGAAAAATGCAAACAGTGTAATATAAAAATAATTTTGAACGCCCATTATTTTGAGAAAAACCAATGACAGGGAGCTAGTTGCTAATAAGAAAATTAAAACATGCTTTATATAATTGTGCACATTGTTGGGCTTCACATACAATGACTGTTCATAAAAACCTGTTATATAGACAGAACATATAGCGCCCACCGACAAAAACACAACATATTCACCAATTATTTCCGGCTTGGCAATTTTTGTTAATATAACAAATCCACAAAGTGATAGTAACTGAGCAACTAAGTTGATGAGAGTTATGTTAAACAATTTTATTAATTCACTCTTCACTCTATTTTCTCTAAAAAAAATTTTTGACTAGACAAGATTTTTTCTTTAGACCAATTCCACCACTGTTCAGACTCTAGACGCTCTATAGTTGTGTCACTAAATCTACTCTTTATGTACTTAGCTGGGTTACCACCAACGATTTCATATTTACCCACATTTTTAGTTACGACACTACCGGCTGCGATGACAGCTCCTCTGCCAATCGTAACTCCTGACAATATAACTGAATTAGAGCCAATCCAAACATCTTCTTCTATTATTATATCCCCTTTACTTGTTACATCATCCATGACAGAACCGCCATATATGTCTCTTGCAGCAAAGGTAGTAGATGCTCGGTCAAGTCTATGATTGCTATCCTGTATGGAAACGTTTTGACCTATTGATACAAAATCACCGATATAAATATTTGACTTAATGGAACTAATTATTGTACCTGGGCCAAAAATATTGACAAACCTGCCAATATTAATTTGACCCATGCACGTTGCCCGGTTAATTTTAGTTTCCTCACCGATAGACTCTATATACAACACGGACTTAGTTACTCGACAATTTTTTACTTGTTTTTTACGTAGAGATATGCTGGATACCATATCTATATTACTATACCCTTTAATAAATATAGCCCGATATAGAAACCACCGAAAAAGCACTCTGAACACATTAGTACCTCATACTTTTTATATACATATTTGTCAAATTATTAATTACTATTTTGACTTCCTTTGAAACTGGGACATTAAACCTTGCATATTGTTCACTTTCCTTTATCACCTGAGATATAGACATATGAACCCCAAAGTCTTTTACAGTTTTTATATAAGCAGCAATTGAATTTACGTTTACTTCCGCTGGGTCATCAAACTTTTTAATAAGTGAGGGTAGTTCATCAAATGAATTGCATTTATCCACCCCATCAATTAGTTCAAAAAATGCATTACCAAACATAATTGATCTTTTTCCGCAGTAGGTTGCCTCAAATGCTGATGTTCCCGATAGCGTAACCACGCCTTTAGATTTTTCTATCCAAGGTTTTGGATCATCATAACAATCTAATCTTGCCAACCTAACATTAGTTAGTTTCTTAAGTTCTTTATAAAATGAGAGAGGTCTCTCACCTATCATTGCGCCATGTTCTTTAACATATATTTTCCACCCCACAGGTAAAGACTTTGATACCGCGGCAATGACAGCATACTCATTGGGATAATGTGGTGATTTATTTAAAGTCGTAGACTCAGGTATTAAGTGCAATGGGAAATATACATAGTTTTCATCATAACTAGTGATATCTTCAAAGTATTTATTATTTCCACCTAATAAGACCCTTTCCCTATAAAACCATAGTATAAAGAAAAGTGAACTTTTTATTGGATTTGCTAATGGTGGTAATTTTCTAAATCTGAACCAGTTTGGAATGGTTGATATTAGGTAACAATTATAGTTAAGCAGCTTTTTTATATCAGAAAATGTGCTACTTTTATTTCTTTTAGCAGTATTGCTATTTAAGTAACCTTTTGATAATATATTATTCCTAGAAACAAGTTCATTAACTTTACTTATATAAACATTATCAATAGAAGTCTCTTTATTTTTATTGTATGCAGCAATAAAATAGTCGTCCGTTTTCCTCCCCAAATTAAAAGTAGGCAAAACGATATCATCGTATCTACTAAATTCAAGCGTGACATATTTCAAACCAAGTTGCTTTGAAATAACATGAAGAACGCTACGTCCAAGTTCTGCTATATCCAAATCCCAGATCATATCATAGTTATTTTCAGTCAATAGCTTTTCAATATATCTAAAGTTTAATTCAAGCCAATATAGTTTTTGAACTTCTGTCATCGGAGAAAAGAAGAATCGATAATGATAAGGCGTAGTAAAATATTGAGACGAAATTTGCAAAAGAGACAGTGGTAGATCGTGGCAGTACTTTTTTTCTACGTATTCTAGATATGATAAATCGACGGGATTTTCTAAGTCTATTTTTTCCAGATACTCAGAGAACACCCACTCTAATGTGTGAATTTTCACTGTACCAGCATGTTTATTGATTAGTGACACATAACTAGGGTCTTTAAGTAACACCTCAGTCGAATGTACAAATATAACTTCAACTTCGAAACCTTTTACTTTTAAATCATCAATCACTAAGTTCATCGGATATGCATATGTTTCCTTACATACCAATAGTATCTTATTCACCATTATCACCATGTAATTTTTTCATGAAATAATTCATCTTATTATTCTATTTAATTAAATCAAAACTAAGTGCTGTCCCTTTTTTTATATCGATAGTAGCATCCTTACCGATAACTTCTTCATAGTGTTTTGGTGCCAATCCAAATCCAGGACGGATACTACGGACATTCTCCGAAGTTAGGGGTTCGCCTTTAGCAATATCTTTTACTACATACAAAGAACGGCGAAATTTCACATTCCCTTTTTCAGCTTCTGTTCGCTCGTAGTTAACGCTCCCTATTGCTTGCCATGCTGTCTTCGTATCTTTACATAAAGCTGTTAATTCATGGGGTTCGATTGAGAAACTATCATCAGCACCTCCGCCGTTACGATCCATAGTCACATGTTTCTCAATCAAACACGCTCCTAAAGCCACAGATGCTACTGCTGTAGCATTATCAATAGTATGGTCGGAAAGGCCAGACAGAACGCCAAACCGCTCTGCAATATCAGTAATCGTCTTGAGATTATATTGCTCCGCTGGGGCTGGATAACCACTCACACAATGCAATACGATTAATTCTTTACAACCATTTTCTCTCGCTGTTTTTATCGCTTCCGCAATTTCAGCTTCGTTCGCCATTCCCGTTGAAATAATCATCGGCTTACCTGTTTGTGCGACACGCTTGATCAAAGGTAAATCAACCACTTCAAAAGAAGCTATCTTGTAAGCTGGGGTATCTAGAGACTCCAATAAGTCCACGGCTGTGAAATCGAAAGGGGAACTAAAGATAGTGATACCAAGTTCTTTCGCTTTTTCAAATAGAGGTTTATGCCACTCCCATGGCATATGAGCGCCCTTATATAGGTTATAAAGGGTCTGCCCATCCCATAGGCCACCATGAATCTGAAACTCTTCACTATCACAGTCCATCGTGATGGTTTCATGGGTATAGGTTTGCAATTTGATTGCATCTGCACCCGCTTTTTTCGCCTCTTCCATTATCTTGAAAGCACGATTAATATCACCATTATGATTAGCGGATAGTTCAGCAATGATGTAAGGAGCGAAATCAGGTCCTATTTTTCGACCGTCAATTGAAATATATGGTTTCATGTTAATCTCATAAAATGGGGTGGCGAATAAAAGTCTCAGGGCCGCTCTGTATGTAGTTTTCTGCACTTTCAAATAGCCTCTGAGAGGCCTTATTGTATTTTAATACGGTTGCGTTCAATGTTAGGTCTGGGTGTATTACATCTGCCATTTTTAGTGCTGCTGTCGCGACACCACACCCATAAGACGTTGGTGCGACAAAAATAGAGACCAGATAACTTTTCGCTTTTAACCTATCTAATCGCAATACACCTAGTTTTTCTCCAGTAACTTTGTCTTCCACCAAATAAAAAAAACCAGCGGTTGATGCTAGCTTGCGCTGCATCCAATTTTGATGTTCTTCCCAAGTAGGTACGGTGCGAATTAAAGCAAATTCTCGAGTCTTTGGGTGGCACTGCCACTCATAGACTTGCCGTATATCACTATGAGTCGCCAAAGACAGCTTGAACCGAGAAAAGAGCTGAGGCTCTACTAACTGCTGTATCTCCAAGACTATCCTTCTTATTCCAAGGCCATCACATAATTTCAAATTTGAAGTATATAGATCATTCCATTGGCTTAACGCTTTCTGGTAGGTGAGTAGTAGCTGGGTGTCGATATCATCTAGAGCAACTTTCAATATTGCTTCATGGAGTATCAGCTGCTCACAGAGCATTTGCTGGTTATCAGCCAACGGTATTAAGATGCTGGGTAAGCCAAGACAAGCCCGTTCCCAGCTTGTTGTTCCCGGTGCTCCTATTGCAATATCATGTTCAAGCATTAGGTTAGCCATATCTGCTTCAAAATCTTGATGCTGAACCTCTTCTTGCTGCTGACACCAAGCTTTAACCTCTTGATAATGAGGTGCTCTAGGACTAAGTAATACGGTAAAGTCAGCATTAACGTTACCCACAAGCGATTTTAGTGACTTCAAGGTCGCGTTCGGGTTATCTATTCCCCCCATAGAAATAAGAACTTTAGTTCTAGTTTCAGGTTGTGTTCTTAAGTAAGCAAACTCTCGTAACGACGCAAAATTAGGTGCTAAAATTGCGTATTCGCTACCAACTAACGGACGTGCTCTTCCCACGTAATCATTCGCATTACGTCCAAGCGTTTGATCAATAATTAAGTCAGCATCATGTTCTCGAGCTAGATCATCAATGGCTATCACAAAGCAATTAAAAGCATGTTGAATATGACCCTGCCATGCTTTACCAATTGCATAATGATCGGCAATAACAAGATCCGCACTCCCAACAACTTGAATGAAATCCAATGCATCATCTAGTTCAGGACGTTGTAGCCAAGCTTGATAGTCGGCTTCATATCGAGGTGTAATCAATTCGTTGGGAGCCGTAAGCCTTAGAACGTGAAAATCACGCTCCTCAATATACGACAGCATGTCACCAGGTTGAGGCAGACACGCAAAATAGATTGAATAGCCCTGTTTTTTTAATGCATCCGCAAGAACTAAACAGCGCATGACATGACCACTACCAATATGTAGTGAAGCATCCACTCTTATAACAACTTTCATTACCAAGCCGTCCAACCACCATCGACTGCGATATCGGCTCCATTTACAAATGAACTAGCAGAGCTCGCTAAAAACACAACGGGACCTTTCAACTCGGAAGCATTACCTACTCTTTGTAGAGGAACCTTATCAGCTAAAGACTGAACAAAATCAGGAACGTTATTGTTCAGGTTAGGAAAAGGACCTGGCGATATGGAGTTAAAGCGAATGCCCTCTTTGCCGAATTCACAAGCTCCATATTTAGTCCATTGAATCAAAGCTGCTTTTGCCACACCATAAAATGGCGGATTTGAACCTTCAGGCGCACTGTAAAGACTTAAGTTTGGGCTCACCTTACCGTACATCGATGCGATATTAATAACGGATGCGTCATCGCACTCTTTAACAGCAGATCTTAAACAAGGTAACGCTCTCTGAAGTAAATGATGAGCCGATTCGATGGTAATGGCATAGGCGGACATGTACTGCTCACTTGTCGAAGTCTCAATGGTTCCTCCAGCTCCAGCATATGCATTATTGATGATAACGTGCAATGATCCTGAGTACGTTTCAAAGAAGGCATCGACTTGTTTGTGAACGGTAACATCAAACACAGCAGCTTCAGCACTGAACCCTTTTAACGTTAATTGGTTCACGAGCTCTTGCGCTTTTACCTGTGAACGAGAGTTGACTAATACATGAGCGCCAGATTCAGCCAAACCAAAGCATATTTCTCTTCCTAAATACCCCACCGCGCCAGTAATCAATACACACTTACCTTGAAGGCTAAATAAACTATCTTTCATCTGCTCAGCTCCACATGGCTGGGTTTAGCGTTTTCTGGTCAAGTTCAAATGGTACTTTTAACGAAGCATCAAAAGCAACAGAGGGAGCATCAAAGCTCATCGCTGTGATGTTGTTTTCTAGTTGCTGTCGACTTTCACACCCAAGAACAAGTGCATCAATCCAACTTTGGGAACACGCATGCCTTATACACAACTCATAGATAGATGAGCAGTTATATTGCGCAGCAGTATCAGTAAGCCATTGAATAATTTCTGGGTAATTTTCGACATGGGCATTGAGCCAACTAATGGGATTATCCGACAATAACAGCCCTTGTAAAAAAACACTTCTTACGTGAATAGTTAAGTTACGTTTTCTCTTTTCAGCTAAGATTTTGTCTATCGAGGACCGCCACCTTTCATCCAATATATTAAATGGTAGTTGGATAAAGGATATGGAAGTGTTAGCAAGTGCGGCCTCAAGTTCCATTGGATTCTGAACCGAAACGCCTATATCTTGAATTGCACCGAGCTCTTGTTGATGTAACAATTCTTCCAAAATCATTCCATTCCACAATGTCATGTGTTCAGCTCGATGCAACATCAATACAGCAAGAGTTTTAGTCCCTAAAGCATGACAAGAACGGATAATTGATTCTCTCGCGGAAAGCCGCACCAAATCCAAGTTTGAATCTTTATTTAATGAAGAAAGAGGATCTAACTTGGTAATCACTTTGCAACGGCCAGACCATCCTTGCTTGAGCCACTCTCCAATGACTTTTTCACTGACACCATAAGCTCTAGCGGTATCTATATAATAAACACCCGAACGAACGGCTTGCGATAACAGACTATGGGCATCTTCGGTGGTAGGTTGTCCAATAGTGTTGTTCACACCGTAATTGAGCCCTAATTGCGCCCCACCTAATACAAGTTTGGCAACTCTTGAGTCCGCCCTCGCCTTAGGGTCTAGCTTCATACACAGTTCTGAAACTGATATCGCAACTGGGTCAACTATTTTTTCAAAGACTTTGGCGACTTGCAGGTAATCATCCAAGCTATCTATAGTGCAACGAAAACCCGTCAAATCCTCTTTAGTTCGAGGATTCATGTAATAGGCCTCCCCAAACTTTCGTCGAATATAAGGGGTCACATGCTCACAATCAAAATCAGAAGCCGTTGATCTTAAAGCCTCTCTAAGATACGCCAAGCGCGTAACTTCCGCTGCAAGTCCATAAGGTAAATTAGATTGCTCCCCATTTGCACATATGTAGTCGAGACCATTAGTAATAAACTGAGCAATAACATCTTCGATAAACTCGGCGTCCGGAAACACATTATCAGCCGTCAAGCGCACTACTATTGTATCTTCAGGGTAACCTTGAAATGCCTCTACGAACCGACTTAACACATTATTTAAATCGCCACGAAAACAATCTACGGAATGTTGAGCAAGTACTGAAGCCAAGTAGTCATCCGTTGGCTCATTCGACGTTAAAACACAAACATCAAAACTCTTATCGCGCCCAGCTCTTTTAGCTGCCAATACAGAAATAGGCATACCACCAATAGGCAGTAGTACCTTTCCAGGTAACCGACTAGAATTAGTGCGGGCTTGAATAGCGACGACTATTCTCGCTTCGCTCATGACCGCAGAACCTTTTCTAAGGCAACTTTCACTTGGTCCTGCTGTTCAATAGTCATCGTATGAAACATTGGAAGCGAAATAGCCTCTCTATAATAGCTTTCAGATTCTGGATAATCACCTTCAGAAAAACCCATAGATTGATAGTACGGCTGTGTATGCACAGGAATATAATGCAGATTCACACCGATGCCATTTTCGCGCAGAGCATCAAATACTTGCTTGTGGGTTAGTGATATTTCATCGACTTTCAAGCGTATAACGAATAGATGAAGACCAGAATAGGTATCTTCAAGCTGGTAAGGGAGCACAATAGGTAACGTCGATAGTATTTCATTGTAGCGTTTTGATAAAATATGACGGGCTGAAACAAAATCGTCAATACGTTGCATTTGGCTCACGCCCAAAGCCGCTTGCAACTCTGTCATACGATAATTGAAGCCAAGATCTATCTGTTGATAATACCAACCACCATGCGGTTCTCCTTGCATCAACTGAGGGTCTCGCGTAATACCATGACTACGTAACAGCGACATCTTATTAGCCAGTTTTTTATTGTTTGTAAGAACGGCTCCGCCTTCAGCAGTTGTCACGATTTTTACGGGGTGGAAACTGAACACTGTGATGTCTGAGTATTCACAATTCCCTATCGGTAAGCCTTGATATTTGCCACCTATAGCATGGGAAGCGTCTTCAATGACTTTAAAGCTGTATTCTTTTGCCAGCTCAGCAATCACTGCCATATCACATGGCTGACCGCATAAATGAACGGGTACAACAACTTTTGGAAGCCTACCTTCTGCTTTCGCTTTGATTAACTTTTCCTCTAGGCGTTTAGGACACATGTTGTACGTCTTAGGATCAATGTCGACGAAATCTACTTGTGCACCACAGTACAAGCCACAATTTGCTGATGCGACAAAAGTAATTGGCGATGTCCAAAGCCAATCCCCTTGCTTCAAGCCGAGAGCAAGACAAGCAATGTGTAACGCTGATGTCGCACTATTAACCGCAAGTGCATAACTAGCGCCAGTATAATCAACTAGCGCTTGCTCAAATGCAGGCACTCGAGGCCCCTGAGTTAGAAAGTCTGATTTCAAAACATCAACAACACCATCAATATCTTGTTGATTAATGTCTTGCTTACCGTAAGGAATCACTAATCACCTCACACTGTAAAATTTGGATCTACATGCTCAATAATAAGCTCACGCAGACTTTCAATAGTTTCCCACTCCGTATTTGTACCTGAATTGTATTTAAAACCAAACGGTACCTTCTCGGCTTTATGGTGCTTCATGTACTCTTCTTCAGTATAAGTAAATGATA
The DNA here is from genome assembly GCF_013369385.1 of Vibrio sp. 05-20-BW147. Lineage (GTDB taxonomy): Bacteria > Pseudomonadota > Gammaproteobacteria > Enterobacterales > Vibrionaceae > Vibrio > Vibrio floridensis. Next base: position 9,992 of record NZ_SZTO01000018.1, read on the forward strand.
CTGAGGGCAGAATGGCATAATACTTACCCATATCAATAGTGTTCAAAGAGTCAGTATCTGTGATCATCTCTTCGTGCAATTTTTCACCTGGACGAATACCCACCACTTTTGTTTGCACGCTTGGTGCAATTGCTTCTGCAATATCTAGGATTTTGTATGACGGGATTTTAGGGATGAAGATCTCACCACCAAGGTGATTCTCAAGAGCGTACATTACCATGTTTACGCCATCTTGCAGTGAAATGTTAAAGCGCGTCATCTCTTCATGGGTAATAGGTAATAGACCTTCTACTTTTTTCTTCATAAAGAAAGGAATTACCGAACCACGTGAACCCATAACATTACCGTAGCGTACGACGCTAAAGCGAATATCTTTCGAACCACGAATGTTATTAGCCGCTGTAAACAATTTATCTGAAGCTAATTTGGTTGCTCCATATAGGTTAATGGGTGCACATGCTTTATCAGTGGATAATGCTACGACATCGTGTACACCACACTGGAGTGCTGCTTGGATGACATTTTCCGCACCATCAATATTAGTGCGAATGCACTCCGTTGGGTTGTATTCAGCAGTATCCACTTGCTTAATTGCTGCTGCGTGAATGATAACATCAACACCTTCACATGCTTGAATCATCCGGTTTCTATCGCGAACATCACCAATGAGAAAGCGAAGTTTATGATTACCAACATACTCTTGCTTTAACTCAAACTGTTTTAGCTCATCGCGTGAGTAAATTCTAATAGTTTTTACGTCTGGGTAGGATTTAAGTATGGTTTTGATAAACTGCTTACCAAACGAACCAGTACCGCCTGTGATTAAAACTGTTTTATTACTAAGCATTGAAATATCCAACATTTGCTAATTATTAATTCTTGTCCCATTTCCTTTATGCAACGAGATACTTTTATTAATTTTGAAATAGTTAATTTTAGTCTTTTTAAATCCTTTTTTTTGAAATTTTGTAACTACCACTTAAGCCTCTTTACTGCCATAGCTATAGTTGTAATAACCGTAGCCATAGGATGAGGAGGCTTTTTTCTCTATCGCATTGAGAATCACACCTTTCACTTCAATGCCCGCTTGTTCAAAGCGGCTACGTGCGACTTCTATCTCTTTAACTGTGTTCTGGCCAAAACGTGCTACCATCAGCGTAGTGCCTGCAAACGAACCAACAATGCTAGGATCGGTTACCGCCAACACTGGCGGCGTATCAATGATCACTAGGTCATAGTGTCCACTTGCCCATTCCATCAACTGTTTAAAGCGTGGATGCATCAGCAGCTCAGAAGGGTTTGGCGGCACTTGGCCACGGGTAAGAATGTCGAGATTGTTAACCTCAGTCTGTTTCACTGCAGTGGCGGTATCGATTTTACCCGCCAATAGATCAGACAAACCATTTTCCCATTTCAAACCAAAGCACTGTTGCAAATAGCCTTTGCGCATGTCGGCATCAATCAGCAGCACTTTTTGTCCAGTTTTAGCAGCAACCGCAGCAAAGTTAGTAGAAACAAACGATTTACCAATACCGGGCGCAGGACCAGAAATCATTAGCACATTATTTTTGGCTTCCATCATCGCAAAATGCAAACTGGTACGCAGACCACGTAGTGCCTCGATAGAAAGATCAGCTGGGTTCGTTTCTGCCAACAAAGCCAGCTCTTGGTTGTGTTTTCCTTTGCGCTTAATTTTTTCTTCCAATGCCAGCTGCAGGCTAGACTTTGGCACACTGGCGTACACAGAAAGGCCCACCTGCTCGATTTGATCAGGGGTCTCTACACCGCGGTGCAATGCCGCCTTCACCAATACAAGCACAACGCTTAATATACCGCCTAACAGAGTTGCCAATACAACAATGAATGGTTTCTTCGGTTTTACCGGCTGTGCAAAGCTTTGCGCCTCATCGAGAATACGTACGTTCCCCACCGTACCTGCCTTAATAATGCTCAGCTCTTGCACTTTATTAAGCAGTTGGATGTAAATTTGCTGGTTTACTTCCACATCACGTGTTAGGCGCAGCACTTCACGCTGGGTTTTCGGCAGTTTTTGCACTTGCTGATTTAGCCTCTCACGCTCTTTCAGCAAGGTTGTGCGTTTGTCTAGCAACGAAAGATAAGAAGGGTGATCTTTGGTAAAGCGTTGGCTAATTTCGCTCTCTTTAAACGTCAGCTCGTTGAGCTGAGCTTCCAGCTTTACCATCACATCCAATGTTGCTTTTGCTTCTAGGCCCAAATCGATCGATTCATTTTCTTGGCGAAAACGATTTAAGCTGTCTTCTGCAGTGGTGAGGCTGTTTTTAATATCCGGCAGGTGGCCTTTGAGAAAGGATAAACTTTTCTCTGCTTCCGCAGAGTTACGTTCCACGTTTTGTAAAAAATAGGTTTGACTAATATGGTTGAGGATCGCACTGATCTGTTTGCGGTTTTCACCTTCAAAACTTAACTGCAAAATGCCCGTTTGTTTACCACGCTCATCAATGGCTAAGTTTCTCTTTAACCATTCTATCGCATCTAGACGGCTACGTTGACCAAGCGAAAACTCTTGGCCAGTATGAGAGCGTAGTTCAGAAACAAATAACTCGTACCCCTCATTTTTCGCCAACTCTCCTGCCGCACCCTCCAGCACCACTTGCTCATCACCACGTACCAATTGATACGTTTTGTTTTCAGCATCGAGCACCACTAAGGTATGTCTCATACCTTGGACGTACTCAGGCACATCAAATCGGCTCACCTCAATTTGGTTTACCTCACCGGCTAAGCGCGCCAACCCTTTACCGGCAATCGGGATATATTGGGGTTCAGCTACGGTGGTCAAGTTGAACTTGTCTACCGTGTTGCCCAAAATCATACGCGATTTGATGATCTCAATTTCCGTCGTCGCGGAAGATTCTTGTGAAAAGAGCTCTCCCATATCCCCAACCAATGAGCTAATACCACCCGAGCTTTTTTGCTCAATTTGAATCAACGCATCCGCTTTGTAGATGGGAGTCGAAAGCAACGCAACGGCAACGCCTCCCGCAGCAAAGAGGAAAGTGGTCACAAGGATGAACCATTTAGCATCGATAATAATGCCAAGCAGCTTGCCTAAATCGATTTCGTCAGACGAGTTATCAACGGAAGATCGGTTTTGTGGTGTTGTCATTGTCTCGTTCAGTTCCGGGTTGGTGGATTTATGATTTTAAAATAAGGTTCTAGGGAAGAGCAGTTTTCTAGATTGCTAGGGAAGAGAAGAGGACTAGATTAATAGTTTTCTAGGTTACTAGTTTTTTCCTAGTCCCTAGTCATCTCGTCCCTGTTCTTTCTTAGTTACTAGTCTTTCCTAGTCCCTAGTAACCTCTTCCCTGCTCTTCTACAATTTCTTTGCCCAAGCTTGTGCAGCTTTGTCAATTAACTGATAAGCGTGCACAAAGGCTTCTTTGCTTTGGCGATAAGGATCGGGAATCTCTTGTTGACCAATCCATTGCCCGAATAGCATGGTTTTTCCGCGCGCTTCTGGGGAGATCTGTGTCAGTGCTTCCATATGGCCTTTTTCCATGACAAGGATCAGATCATATTGGCTACACAACGCTGGGGTAAGTTGCTGAGATTGATGATTCTCTACATCAACACCATTTTCTCTCGCCACTTCTATCGCCATTGCATCGGCTGGCTTACCAATTAGACGACTTTTCTCTGCTGCAATCCCAGCAGAAGCAACGGTTTTATTCGGAAGTAGTTTTTGTAACACACGCTCACCAGTTGGAGAGCGGCAAATGTTACCGACACAAACGACTAAGATTTTGTTAAACATGTTTTCCTCAGGTTGCTAGGGAAGAGAAGGTTACTAGATTAATAGTTTTCTAGATTAATAGTGTTCTAGGTTACTAGTCTTTTCCTAGCCTCTAGAAAACTAGATCCTGCTCTTCCTAGCCCCTAGTAATCTAGTCCCTGTAAAATTTTCTTACGGCCACGTTCTCACACGTAACACAGCTTCACTCAGTTCATTGAAACCGTAGATGGTTGGCATTAGCTGACTGATCACACGGTTCCAGCGGGTAATTGGTGCTGCGGTCACATAGACAATGTCGTATGGTTTAAGATCAAACTCAGTGCCAATGACCAGCGCAGAGGCATCTTTAATGTTGAGCTGGTAAATGTCTGCCATGCGTTCAGATTTGTTGTCTGACGTGCGGATAACGAAGACACCAGTTGCGTCTGATGAGAGTTCGTTAATACCACCCACGCTGCTGAGGGCTTCGGTCAAGCTCATACCGGAACGATCCATTTTAAGCAGTTTGGGATCATTCACTTCACCCATTACAAACACTTTTTGACTATCGTTGCGTGGCACGTGGAGGATATCGCCCGGCTCTAATAAACGGTTTTGCGTTAAGTCACCACGCTGCATGAGCGCGTAAAGCGAAATGGCTTGTTCTTCACCATTACGAGTGAGCGTCACGTTACGCCAGTCGGCATCTTGCGCTAAACCACCCGCACGGTTCACAGCATCAAGAATGGTTAGTGGGATATTGGTGATTGCTTGTTGGCCAGGGTTTTCAACTTCCCCAGTAATGTAAGCTTTCTTTGAACGAAATGCGGCGACGTTAACATCCACTTGTGGGCTTTCAATATACTTGGCAAGGCGTTTGGCGATATCAGCGCGTATCTCACGCACGGTTTTATCGACGACTTCGACAGTGCCAATATATGGATAGAAAATGGTGCCATCGGCATGAACCCAGTTACCCGCTTCGGATGCACTGCGGTAAGAACCTGCTGGAATCGTCAACTCTGGGTGATCCCAAATGGTAACGTTAAGAATATCACCAGGGCCAATCTTGTATTCATAACGGGCGATTTGCAGATCAAGCTCTGGGTTTGCGCGAGAAGTAAAATGCTGCGCTTTGGCGTATTCAGTCACCGAACGGGCGTTTAGCGGATACAAGTTAACCACCTCAGAAAGCTGACTTTCTTGGTTACTGTCGTTCACTTCAACAAGGGTTTTATTATCGGTAGGTAGATGTGAGCCTGGCACGGTACAGCCGGCAAGCAAGGCAGGTGCTAGCATCACTAGCAGAAGTTTTGTTTTCAGTTCCATGTAAGCCAAATCGTCTAAACGTTAAGAGCGTTTACTGCACTCTTAGAAGAATGAAAAGTTTGATTGAACACAACCCTTTCTATCGTTATGAAAGTGTCGGTATTCAACATAGTGAAAGGCGTTTTCCTTAAGCGCATTTAACTATACTTTATAGCCTAGCTCCCATGCAGAATACGGTTTTAAACCCTCTTGAGCCATATTCTACATTAACGCATCAGAATAAAAGGCATAAAGAGAGGCAAACTGTGGTTTTCTGCCCACATTTCTCTCGTTTTGATACGCTACCGCCCGAAGGCAAGCACGCAAAACCACATAGCGCAGAGAAATTGCTGCGTGAAGGCGTCGATGATAGCCAATCCCACAGCTTGCTGACGTATCATGGCAGCAATATGTATTGTGCCATGTCTAATAATATTTATGGCTGCTTATTATCCATATTGTGGCTCAGAGCACAATGGCTTTTAGTGAGCAAACGTTAACTTCAAATAGTTAGCACGATGCATACTCTTTTTGCTTTCCACGCTTTGCAACGGCAACTAGTTGTTTACATTCCATGCAAACTTTTCCTAAAATGATCAGCGGAGTGATAAATCACTCCAACATCGATGTTCATTATTTATGTATATACAAAAGGATTCGTCATGAAAAAAATCGCTTTAACAGCGTTAATTGCACTAGGTATGTCTAGTGGTGCTTTCGCTGCAGTAGATGCTGCTGCAGGTTCAACAGTGGCAACAGGTTCTACCACTGGTGTAGCAGCTGGCGCGACAGCTGGCACCGCAGCTGGTGTTGGTGGTGCTACGATAGCAGCTGTAGGTGTGGGTGCTGCAGTTGTTGCAACCACCGTTGTTGTTTCTTCAAACAACAGTACTTCAGGCACTACTGCTGGAACCACGACTGCCAATTAAGCTTTATTGGTTATTTTCTAAAAGCCAACTCGCTAGATAGTTGGCTTTTTATTTTATGACCCTCACATCTTTTCCGATAACTGCTGCCATAGCACCCTGAACGCCATTACTAAGATGGTTTTCTCTCCAAAACAAGGTTGTTAGTAGATGCCAAAACACTCTTTTTTTCGACCGATATACACTCGTCAAACAATCTTCATTGCTGTTATTGCCCTCGTTGCTTCGCTTTCTGGCTGTGTACAACGGTTTGAAGACATGAACTCTACGATTCATGAGGTCGTTTCTGGCACTGAGGACGTGACCCAAACCTCTCAGCAGGTGTTAGAGCTTCCCTACGCCAGTACTTATATGCGAATTAATGACGGCCAGCGCATTTTCATGGTGCTCGGCTACGCTGAGCAAAACCCAGACAATAATCAACTACAGCTAAAATGGGTTTCTTCAGACGGCGGGATGATTGTGACGGAAAACGGCCGTGTGGTTAAAACGCTTAATCTACCTTACGGGAATCTTATACGTAGAGAGGTGGATTTAGCGCACTCTCAACAAGCAAAACCTTGGCAAGCCAACCTTCAATGGCAAAGCCAGTATGATTGGAAGACACAAGGCTCCAATAGCAATGAAGGTATGCATTACGGGTACCTTGGCAATGTAACGCTCACACAAATGGGGAGTGAAGAGGCTATTTCCGCTATTTGGCAGCAAACGTTAACCATCTGGCAAGAGAACATCTTTTTCCCTCAATTAGATACCACGGTGCAAAACCAATACTGGGTTAATGACAGTGGTCAAGTAATGAAGAGCATTCAATATCTTGGGCCTGAAATGACGCGCATTGAATTCGAGATCTTGAAACCGTTTGCGGAGGCGGCACAATGAAAAATGGCTTTTCCTTTGTCACTCTGTTGAGTGGAATTGTGGCGTCTGCATTGGCTCTTTCACCTAGCGCTGTAGCTAGTTCACAAGAGAGCAATATTCAGCAACCCACTCAAGTGGTATTGCTCAATCACGATTTACAACTCAACTACCCACAACAGGTTCGTCTTGAGCAAGTGCTCTTGGATGCCAAGCAGCAAAATCGCCAACAAAATGGCTCGTCGAATGCACAAGCATTGAGTTTTCATGAAGGCTTCCAGCTGTTTAATCTCAACAAACAAGCCGAGGCGGATGCACTGCTACTGCACGTTCGCCAGCAACTTATTGAACTCGCTAAAGTTGAAGATTATCGCCAGGCCAGCCAGCTTTTACTAACGCTACTGGAAAAGCATCAATACGGTTATCGCGAAAACATTAATTTGGATATTGATGCGGTTCGTTTGAAAGCGGATCTCAACCCTGCCCTACCGGGTCACTATGCCTTGAAACAAGCCTCACGCGAGAACAAGGTGCTTTTATTAGGATTGATTGACCCGAAAACAGTGCCTTTTTCTGCAGATCTCGACGTAGCAGATTACATTGCCACCAGCACATTGAATAACAATGGCAATAAAAGCGAGGCATGGGTGATCGCGCCAAATGGCAACAGTAGCAAAGTGGGTTATAGCTACTGGAATAATCAGCATATGCCCGTGCTACCTGGCTCTACGATTTTCATTGGCTTTAACTCCAGTAATAATGAGCTTCAGGCGCTAGAGAGCGACATCGTCAAACTATTAGGGATGATCAAAGGTTAATTATGACGTACTTCAATTCCTCATCAGAAATCCCAAGCGTTGGCTTTCGCTCTCAAATTTCCGCCGTTTGTCTTGGCGTGCTCTCCGCGCTTGCAGGCGTAACTTCTTTGCATTCACAAGCCTCTGAGCTTGAAACCGTGACACTTCGCCCCTCACAAACTGATTTTGGTGGCGTGGGTTTAATGCAAATGCCGTCTGGCCGTATGGCAAAAGAAGGTGAATTCAACTTTGGTGTTAACCTCAACGACGACTATCACCATTATTACACCTCGCTGCAGTTGTTTGATTGGTTTGAAACCACCATTCGTTACACGCGCGTGCCAGATATGCTGTTTAACCCGAACCCAGATTACAGCGGCGATAATCTCTATACCGATAAAGGTATTGATTTCAAAATACGCCTTTGGCAAGAGAGCTACTGGTTACCTGAAACCTCAATTGGCATTCGAGATTTTGGCGGGACAGGTTTATTTGATGGCGAGTTTATTGCCGCGACCAAACGGTTTGGTCCTATCGACTTTACCCTAGGTATGGGATGGGGTTATATCGGCCAAAGTGGCAATTTCACCAACCCATTTTGTAAAGCTAGCGACAAGTTTTGTGAAAGGCCAAGTGATTTCAAAGGCTCAGGTGGCAGCGTTGATTTTGAGCGCTGGTTTAAAGGCCCTGCTGCCCTCTACGGCGGCATTGAATATCAAACACCGTATCAACCACTGCGCTTGAAAGTGGAATACGATGCCAACGATTACAGCCAAGATTTCCCTTATGTCCGTGGTGGTAAACCGATGCCACAACATACCCCTTGGAACTTTGGCGTACTCTATCAACTTGGGGATTGGGGCGATGCTAAGTTAAGTTATCAACGTGGCGATACACTGACATTTGGTTTTAATCTCTACACCAATTTTGATGATCTCAAAGCCGTTTGGCGAGATGAACCAAAGCAAGCCGTTACGGGAAGACCAAGCGAAGGCAATACCGATTGGCAAGCAGTCGCCCAGCAACTAGACAGCAACGCGGGTTATCAGCAAAGCACCTTGTATGAACAAGGCGATGCTTTGGTGGTTGCGGGTGAGCAGGTTAAATACCGTGATAGAAAAGAAGCGCAAGATCGCGCCGCCGCGATTTTAGCCAATAACGCACCAGACTACATCACTACCTATAAGATTGTTGAAACGCGCAATGGCGTGGACTTAACACAAACCGAGTTTGATGCAGAAGCTTATAAACAAGCGGCGACGTATCAATACCTTGGTGCCAATAGCCGTGAGCTAGGCAGTACCAGCGAGCCCGATTACCGTGAAAACGCAAAACCATTAACGACATATCACGAGCGCTGGAACGCAGGTATTTCTCCTGTGTTGGCGCAATCATTGGGTGGCCCTGAAGCGTTCTACTTGTTCCACCTTGGTTTTAATACCGAAGCGAACTATTGGCTAACCAACAACATCGAAGCGAGCGGTTCTATCTACGTCAACCTTGCCGATAACTACGACAAGTTCAACTACGTAGAGAAAGACCCTCATATTTCGAACTTCGCTGTGCCGCGCGTGCGAACGATGTTCCGCTCATACGTGAGCGATAACCCTGTTCGTCTAAACCATATGCAGCTCACTTGGTTTGCTCAACCTACGCAGCAAGTCTATACCCAAATGTACGGCGGTTATTTGGAAACCATGTTTGCTGGTGTAGGTGGTGAAGTGCTTTACCGTCCATTAGGTAAAAACTGGGCTTTGGGCTTGGATGCGAACTTAATCTCACAGCGTGACCCAGATAGCTGGTTTGCTACCTTTGATGAGCCGTTTGTTTATTACGATGGCTACGACGCCTCTAACTGCAAACCAAACGATGTTGGCTGCCAAGCTTACGTGCTTGATAAAGGCACAACGGGTCAACTTTCGGCTTACTACATGCCTCAGTGGTCTTTGTTGGAGAACACGTTGTTTAAAGTCAGCGCGGGTAAGTTCTTGGGCGGCGACAACGGGGTACGCGTCGATTTCTCCAAACAGTTTAAATCCGGCATGATTGTTGGTGCATTTGCGACCGTGACGGACCTGACAACTGAGGAATATGGCGAAGGCAGTTACAACAAAGGCTTCTATATTTCGATTCCATTTGATGCGATGACAATCAAACCAAGCACGGCGCGTGGTGTTTTTGCTTGGCAACCCATCACGCGAGATGGCGGTCAAACACTGAGTCGCAAGTACGAGCTATTTGAAGTGACCAACGCGAGAAGCCGTTGGTATTAAGATAAAAGGGTCTAGGGTCTAGGGTCTAGGGTCTAGGGTCTAGGGTCTAGGGTCTAGGGTCTAGGGTCTAGGGTCTAGGGTCTAGGGTCTAGGGTCTAGGGTCTAGGGTCTAGGGTCTAGGGTCTAGTTTTCATATTTCTTCCCTCTAGGCAACTGAATTCTCATCTGATTGGGAGTTCAGTTGGCCTCACACCAAGGACCCAGGTTAAGACCTAGTTCTAGCGCCCCCCCCATTTTCCTGATAAAATTTGCCAGCATTTTTAACCTTAGGTGGAAGATTTATGATCATCGTCACTGGCGGTGCTGGCATGATTGGCAGCAACATTGTTAAAGCCCTAAACGAGATTGGTATCAATGACATTCTGGTGGTGGACAACCTAAAGAACGGTAAAAAGTTCAAGAACTTGGTCGATCTCGACATCACAGACTACATGGATCGCGATGATTTTCTCACTCAGATTATGGCTGGAGATAACTTTGGCCCAATCGAAGCGGTCTTCCACGAAGGTGCTTGCTCTGCTACCACAGAGTGGGATGGCAAGTACATGATGCTCAACAACTACGAGTATTCAAAAGAGCTGTTACATTACTGCTTGGATCGCGACATCCCATTCCTTTACGCTTCATCTGCCGCCACTTACGGTGAAACCGCGGTATTTAAAGAAGAGCGTGAATACGAAGGTGCGTTGAATGTTTACGGTTATTCAAAGCAACAGTTTGACAACTATGTCCGCCGTTTGTGGAAAGATGCGGAAGAACATGGTGAGACGCTATCACAAATCACAGGCTTCCGTTACTTCAACGTTTATGGCCCTCGTGAACAGCACAAAGGCAGCATGGCATCAGTTGCTTTCCACCTTAACAACCAAATCCTTGCGGGTGAAAATCCAAAGCTGTTTGCCGGTAGCGAGCATTTTAAGCGCGATTTCATCTACGTGGGTGATGTGTGTAAAGTCAACTTGTGGTTTATGCAACACGGCGTGTCAGGCATATTCAACTGTGGTACAGGCAACGCGGAATCTTTTGAAGAAGTGGCCAATGCCGTAATCAAACATCATGGTAAAGGGCAGATTGAAACCATCCCATTCCCTGAACATTTGAAAGGCGCGTATCAAGAGTTTACTCAGGCCGATCTCACAAAACTGCGCGCCGCTGGGTGTGATGTTGAGTTTAAGACTGTCGCTGAAGGCGTGGCAGAGTATCTGTCGGTTTTAGATCCTAGGATCTAGGACCTGCTCTTCCCTAGGATCTGCTCTAAAAAATTAGTATGAAAACTGAACGTAACGATTTCGATCCCAAAGCGTACAACCCCACCTTTCAGTGGGGTTTTCTTGCTCCTAAGCATTGGGGAACTTGGTTAGGTTTACTGATCGGCATTCCACTCGCTTTACTGCCAATACGATTGCAACGATGGATGGTCAGCAAAATCATCAACTGGCTAGCCAACAAACCACCACGCACTGTGCATAATATCTGGACCAATCTGACGTTATGTTTCCCCGAAAAAAATGACGCAGAAAAAGAAGCGATTTTACGCGATTGTTTGACCACCGCAGGCGTTTTCCTGTTCAACTTCCCGCTTATCACCCTATTTGGTCAACGCTACCTTGAAAGACGTTGCGATATTGAAGGCTTAGAGCATCTTGAAGCGGTGAGACAACAAGGCGATAACGTCATTTTGCTCACGCCACATACTTGGGCCATTGATGTCCTTCCCATATTACTTGCCGCGAAAGGCAGCCCCGTCGTGGCGATGGTCAAACAGCAAAAAAATCCGGTCGGTGACTGGTTGATGCACAGGCAACGCATTCAGTTTGGCGGCCGCATTTACGAGCGCAGCGCGGGCATCAAACCCTATATGAAATCGATTCGTGAAGGGTACATTGGCTACTATCTGCCCGATCAAGATCATGGTCGTGAACAGAGTCTGTTTGTCGATTTTTTCGCAACCCAAAAAGCAACCCTGCCGGGCTTGGGTAAACTGGCCAAAGTGAGCAAGGCGAAAGTACTGTCAAGTTTTACTCGCTTCAACACAGAGACTGGACGCTACGAAGTACGCATTTTTCCCGCTTGGGAAAACTTCCCATCAGAGAATGAACACTCCGATGCAAGACAAATGAACGCTTTTATTGAACAACAGATCGCACAATACCCAGCACAATACATGTGGACTTTCCAACTACTGCGCACTCGGCCCGATCCTGAAGAACAAAGCCCCTACTACGATGAACAGCTAAAAAAACCAACGGCAAAATCATGAAAAAGATTCTAATCATTGGCCCTTCATGGGTTGGCGATATGGTGATGTCGCAATCGCTCTACACCACGCTAAAACAGCAACACCCAGATGCACTCATCGATGTGATTGCCCCAGGTTGGTGTAAGCCTATCTTAGAACGTATGCCGGAAGTTAACCGAGCGATTGAAATGCCTCTTGGACATGGCGAGTTCAATCTATTAGGTCGCCGAGAAATTGGCAAATCCCTCAGAGAGTTTGGTTATGACCACGCTTACGTTTTACCGAATTCTGCCAAATCAGCCCTAATCCCTTGGTTTGCTAATATTCCAAAACGCACAGGGTGGCGAGGCGAAATGCGCTATGGGCTGCTTAATGATTTGCGCCCCAACAAAAAGGCCTTTCAGTATATGGTGGAACGTTATGTTGCATTAGCGCACCCTCGCGAGCAGATGACAGATTCCTCTTCTTTGGGTGGCTTGGAAACCTTGCCTCGGCCAAAACTCACGATTGATACCGCCGCTCAGCGACAAACACTGAACAAGTTTGAGCTATCAACCGCATCAAAAGTGATCGGACTCTGCCCAGGCGCGGAATTTGGCCCTGCGAAAAAATGGCCAGAAAGCCACTACGCAGAGGTCGCGCATGCGATGTGCCAACAAGGCCACCAAGTCTGGCTATTTGGTTCACAGAAAGATCTCGATACCTGCAACAACATCAAGCACGGTGTTCCCCACGAGTTCCATTCTCAAATCCATGTTCTCGCGGGCCAAACCAGCTTAATTGAAGCAGTAGACCTGCTTGGCGCTTGCCATACTGTTGTTAGTAATGATTCTGGCTTGATGCATGTCGCGGCGGCCGTGGGCTGTAACGTTGTGGCTGTGTATGGCTCAACCTCACCCAAATATACCCCACCACTGGCGGAAAAAGTCGAAATCGTACACACCGATATTGAGTGTCGTCCATGTTTTAAGCGTGAGTGTCCAAGAGGACACTTGAAGTGCCTAAAAGAGTTAAAGAGTATCGAGGTCATTCGCAAGTGCTAGAGCGATTAAACTTAAAAAATGCACACCTACTGTTGGTGCTATTTTGTTTCACTGGTTTATTTCTTGCCGTGGACTCCTATAACCATATCACTTTGCTGATTGTTGGCTGTATCTTGGCTAACATCATACAAAAAAAGAGCGCAAAAATAGATATAAATGAAACCACCTTAGTGTTTGGTTTTTCTTTGCTAACCGCGATAGCCATTAAGCACTTTTATGGTTATAGTTCGAGCTCTTTGAGAATTATTGCTCTATTTTTTCTTTTGAGCCTATTTTTACCTAAAGCAACAATTTCTAAACACGCTTTGTCGACTATTATTGTCATTGCTTCAATTAGCACAGTTTCCTATAGTCTTTTTCAGTATTTTATATTAGACAAAGGTCGCTATTGGGATATTAACCCAATTCTACATGGCACATTCACATCTACTATGGTTTGCCTATGTTTGTTCTTCTGTTTAACCGCCTCAAAAAAAAAGGAACAGTGGCTTTATTTTGGCGCAGGAACTTTATTTGCGTTCAGTCTAAACCTCTCAGAGTCCCGAGGCCCATTGCTCAGCATGCTAATAACCGGCCTTTGCATCGTGATATTCCTCTGCTTTTCCAAACGCTGTAAACACAAACAAGCAATCATCGTGTTTGTTACTTTTCTAATTTTTAGTACAGCAAACTCGCAATTGTTACAAAGGGTTTTTTATAAATCTGAAATGTTGCAAACGTCAAGTTTGGCATCATCTACTTCAGGAGCAGAAAAAAACGTTCAAGCCCGATTCGACATGTGGAAACAGGGAGTCTTGCTATTACAGGAACAGTTCCCAAACGGATATGGGAATGAGACGACTTCCTTGATGAACAACATGCTAGATGAAAAAGGAATCAGCTATTTTAATGGTGTTAACTTTCAGCACTTTCACAATCAATACATAGACTACTCTGTTCGATATGGCTTTTTGGGTATCATCTTTGTCATTTTATTATTTAGTTTCCCGTTTTACTTCGCTCTTAAACATAGAACTGACAACACTTACATTTTAGCTATAGCATCTCTAGTATATGCAATAAATTCATTAACTGATGTTCCTTTATCACACAAGCCTACTTTGGCATTTTTCTTGTTTATGTTTATTGTCGCCATTTGGTATCAGCCATCAGAAAATAAGCAAAGTCATATTGGTTAGAGCATGATTATTATTTATAGATTACTACTGGCACTATTGCTCCCGGCAATAATAGTGATTTATCTGCGAGAAGCCTTAAAAAATCAGCGCAGAATGTATCGCTTCGGAGAGTACTTTGGCATCACCCCCAAAACAACCCCGAATACTCGCCCATTGTGGATTCACGCCGTATCGGTCGGGGAAAGTCTTGCCGCTATACCTTTGATTAAAGCTATTAAAGCGCAAACGCCAGAACAGCTGATTGTCGTCACCACCACCACCAGTACTGGCGCTGAGCAAATCGAAAAATTGGGCGAGTTAGTCGAACATCGTTACATGCCTATCGATTTCTCTTTTGCGGTTCGCAGTTTTATCCGAACAATAAATCCAGCCAAGATGTTGATTATTGAAACAGAGCTGTGGCCAAACACACTCACTACCGTGCGGGAAGCCAATATCCCGATAATCGTGGTGAATGCTCGTTTATCAGAAAAATCTCAGCGAAACTACGCAAAAGTTCAGCCGTTGTTTAACCGAATTCACCCTTGTTTTAGTAAAGTGTTGTGTCAATCGCAGGTAGATGCAGATCGTTTTGCCAAACTTGGTGTTTCATCAGATAAGCTCGTTGTGACGGGTTCAATCAAATTTGATATCTCTATCTCCGATGAGATAAAACGCCAAGGTTCTGAACTACGCGCTCAGCTTGGCCAAAGCAGGCCTGTATGGATAGCCGCGAGCACCCACAAAGGTGAGGATGAACAGGTACTAGATGCCCATAAACAAGTACTAGAAACACATCCAAATGCACTCTTGATATTGGTCCCCCGCCACCCTGAGCGTTTTGATTCAGTCTTCGAATTATGCCAAACGCAAGGCTTTGAAACAGAAAGACGTACACAAACAAACACGTTTGTCGACTCCGCCCAAGTTTATCTCGGTGACACCATGGGTGAGATGTTGGTGTTACTTGGTGCCGCGGATGTCTGTTTTATGGGCGGAAGCTTGGTTGGAGACAAAGTCGGCGGGCATAATGTGTTAGAACCTGCAGCGTTGGGCATACCAGTCATTACCGGCCCAAGTTTCTTTAACTTTAAAGAAATCACCATGGAGTTACAGCAAGCCAATGGCATCATCATTAGTGAACATACTGATATAGCTCAGAACGTAACGAGATTACTCTCAAGTCAGATTATGCGGAAAACCATCGCAGACTCGGCGATTGCCGTTGTGCTCCGAAATCAGGGCTCATTGAATGCTACACTTCAAATCATTACGGATTAATCTATGAACGTTTTTCTAATTACCTCACCATTTCAATATATATGTGCCAATGAAGCACGATTAACTTATCATTTGGAAGAAAATATACTGATCTACGTTGAGCAAGAGTCTGAAACTGGCATTAGACAAATGAAGAGGCTCTTCGAGGAGGATGTGTGGCAGCATATCATTCGCATCCCCCGCTCCAATAGAACATTTCACGTCCCCTCAGCAATAAAAAAAGTCAAACGTTTACTCGGTAATAAATCGGTCAAAAATTTTGTTTTTAGTGAGTACTATGGCTGGAGAAGCAATCTATTTCTTGCCAACTTGAACGCTGAACACTACATATACATCGATGATGGTACATCAACCTTGTTAGAATACGATGATTTTATCTTACCCAATAAGGCCTACACCAGAAAACGAATTATTCAGGATGCTTTGATTCGCCTACAGGGGTTAAAACCGCCACAACATCAAACTCGAAATGACAAATTGGAACTTTTTTCCATTTTTGAGTTTAATGAAAATAAAGTTGCATTTCGAAAAAATAATTTAGATGGGCTAAAAAAACTCATCCATACTAAAAATGTTTATCATGAATCTGCACCAGTAGGTTTGATAGGTCAAGCGTGCGTGGGGGAAAAACGAGGTATCTCAATTGACACTTACATTGAAGAGCTTTCTAGAATTGCAGAGAGCGAGCACAGAGGCATCGTGTATTTCCCACATCGGACCGAGTCAGAGACTGTGAAGAGCAAGGTGCTAGAGATAAACAATTTAACTTATCACCAGCCTTCTTCACCGATTGAGTTAGAAATTGCACTGTCAGGGCAGCGGCTATCTGGTATTACTGGAGTAACATCAAATGCCCTTTATACTGTGTCACTCATTTATCAAGATTTGCCGATTCAAGTGATTGGTGGCGAACTCAAAGGAAATAATGATAGAGATGCCAGAGTGCGATCTTTCCTAAACGGTTACTTTAAAAATTATCGTGAAAGCAATATTTGATTCACTTGATTGACAACCAAGTTGGCAACGACTTGGTGTCCTTGCTCATTCAAGTGATAACCATCGTCTAAAGTGATATCTTCTATCGATTCATCTGGAATAGTCACAATGAACACATTATTGCTTATGGATACCATTTTTTCTATAACACTATTATAGAGATCAATCTGCGACTGAATACTCGGATTACTCTTCAACATTGCCTGACCAGGGTTGATTATCTTAATAAAAATAACAGAGCTTCCATTTACTATCTGCAAGATTTTATTTAAATTTTTCTCAAACCTCTTTGGTTTCACATAAGCACGCTCAGCACTAGATTGACGATTCTCTTTGGCCCACTTGATGATTTTTTCTCGCCACGACTGTGGTAATCTCGCCAATTGTTTACTTTCAAAACGAGTAAATAATCTAGGAGCACAATCTACTATGCCCAGCTGAATGATAAAAATATCGGCTTCAACACCCACCAGTTTTTTCACTTTTTTTGTCGTTGATGCACCTTTTACGCGATTAATATATTCCACCGGTTCAATTCGGCTAAATAACACCTGCGGCCAACGAGCGGCATCTGAAATATCGTCTTCCCTCGGAGCTGCGAGAGAATCAGCTAAAATACATATTCTTTTCATAGCGAACTCATCGAGCAAGTCAAGTGACTTGCTCTTTTTTCATCCGTTAATACCCTGCGATACGAGCATAGATATTGGCATTTATTTTATGCTGAGCTAAATGGCATAGGGACTCACGATGTCCAAAGAGGAAAGCTTCCACCTGTTTATATAAGCCCGGCTTGAATTGCGTATCCAAACTATCATCCAACTCAACAAACTCAACTGCCACACTGCCCAGTTTTTGGATCTGTAATTTTTCCATCGGTCTGAAAATAAGACGATGGGATCGGGTTAGCACTTCAACACTCCACCGACCTGGTGCGCCCCAGTGTCCATGGTAAGAAAAAAGTGCACCTTTATCTGAAACCCCAGCACCAGCAAAGTTATACGAGCGACTATGCCAATGCGATCCACCTTTAACAAAGCAATTAATTTCACGCGGAAAGCCACCTAGGAAAAATGCCATATCAGTAACGTGAGTGGTATTCGCCATAAACCAGTTTTCTTTCACACCATCGGCCTTTTGAATACCTTCAATCACGTGTCCCCACTCTGTAACTTCAAAGTTGAAGCTTTCTACACCGCCATCTTGCGCGATGATTTTCTGCGCTTCAAGTAGTGATGCATAAAAACGTCGGTTGTAGGCAACGTAGACATCAGCCTTCATGGTTTGAGCATAATCCGCTAACGTGCCGATTTGTTGTACATCCAAACCCGCTGGTTTTTCTACCAAAATGTTCTTAATACCATGCTCAATCAATGCTCGCGTAGTCGACGCCAACTGCTCTACTCCAGTAGTGACGATCGCATGCTCATATGCGTCCAGCGACTCAGTAAGGCAAAATTGTTCGAGCCCCCCAACAAAAGGCTGAACCCCGGTCGCCAACTTAAACTTTTCGGCAGACGCTTCACTGCGTCCAACAACATTAAATGTCTGTTTTTGCGCTACCAACACTTTCGCGTAATCTTGTGCCATTGCACCAGCGCCTACAATTAAAATCATGGTATCTCTCTTAGGTAATGGGAGCTAAACGATGTGGATCGAGTACGGATTTAGGTTCAAATACTACCGCAGCTGACATCAAAAAATGCTTGTGCAGCATGGCCGAGATCGACAATGGCGTTAGTGGACACTCTCCCGTTGCCATCAAAGATTGCACCACTTCGTTCGTCAATTGACTCTGATAGAGAACTTGCATTGGAGTGCATTCAATCACACCATCCTGTGCATCCAAATGACGAACTTCGCCTTCACTCTCAGAAAGCTGATAACGCTCTCCATTGCAGATAACCTCTATCTCTAGCGACACTTGGCCATCTTCGCTGGCTAAACAGCTTAATGATAAATGGTGTCGTTGGTCTTGGGTGCTCGCTGACAAACCGCCTAATACCTCTTTGTAACCTGAACGCTTACTGTCAATGATCTGACAGTCAGCAGAAAAATGCAGTGAGTAATCGGAAAAATTGGTAAAATATTGCCATAAATCAACAAAGTGAATCGCATTACAACCCAGCCCCCAGTTGTAACCTCGTACATTGAGTGTCAGTGACTGAGCGTGCCTAAAACGTTCTGCGAGCTCTTGGTAGGCAACGAATTGTCTTCTAGGGCAATTAACCCAAGTTTTTACGCCATGTTCCGCTAACAAGTCACATGCTTCATCCAGCTGTGCAACAGACTGGAAGAGCACTTTCTCTAAAATCAAGAACTTTACTCTTACCTGTTGAAGCAAAGCTTTCACCACTTGCAAACGAATCGCAGCATTGGTTGCCACCACCACCACTTCAAACTGCTCACCAGCTAGCTCTTCAAGTGAGTGTACGAAATTACAGATTGGACTCGTTACTAAGCTAACCTCTTGGTAACGTTGCTTTGCAATACTCAGTGAGGTGTCGACTGGATCGACAACGTTAATCTGGTAGAGGTCACCCGATAATCCAGCCAACGCTTGTAAATGCCGGCTACCAAGTTGCCCTGCACCGACAATAAGGAGTTTCTTCATTTTTTTCGTTTCATTTTTTTTCATGGCGAATGGTTTCCTCCAGTAAAGTTTCCCATTTAGACCAAATGTGTTCTGCACTGTAACGTCGGACGGACTCTTTGGCTTGCTGACCAACTGTCAGCCGTAGCTCTCTATTTTGCATAAGCTCAGACAACGTATCTGCCATGCTATCGACACTACTTTCAAGATAACCAGTATGACCGTGTTTTATCTGGCGACTAAGCCCGGAACAATCGTCAAAAGCAACACAGGGTAGTCCCGCGGCCATCGCTTCTCCCAAGGCTAAACCAAAACCTTCAAACGCAGATGGAAAGCAGCAGATCGATGAGTTGAGCAGCTCTGCATAAGGTTGCTCGGTCACCCCTTCAATTTTAACCATCTCAGTCAATTGTTTAGATGCGATTAAGCGTTTCAAACCTTGCACGTAGCCCTCATTGGCAACATTGCCGAACAAGTGAAGTATCCAACCATTGCGCACCTCTTTGGGAACTTTGGCTATCGCTTCAATTAACTTATGCTGACGTTTGTTCTCTTCCAGGCGAGCCATGTAAACCAGTTTAGGTTCAGTACAGGTCGATGAATACTCCAACTGAGGAATCACATTACCGATGGTAACCACCGGAACGGACGTTAACTTGCTCACTGGAGCTTTATACTCATCAAGCAGTACCTGGAACACGTCACTATGTTTGACGATATCTCGTTCATAGCTAGCTAACTTAGGAAACACTCGATGGGTATCGGTGTGGCACATGGTAATTATTGGAAATGCACTCGTTGGCATGGTAGCAAGAGCGATTGATCGCAAATCCGACATATTAAACGCAATACAAATATCGGGTTGAAAGGCATTTAGAGTATCCTTTAGCGCGTCGGCAACCAGCTCTTGCCGCTTCTTCGTCAACGCATTGTAATTTTTAGGGAAACCTAAAAGTTTTTCACTTGCGCGGATAAGCTCCCTTTGTACTTTGACCAATTTGTAGCCAGAAAAACGGAGCGGTATCGCAAGATTAACCATCTCAACACTCGAATCATAACTGTAGAGAGGCTGACCTTGTCTTGCGTCATCATAAATGGCCATAACCTGATGCTTTTGGCCAAAATGATTTGCCATGGAAAAAAACACGTCGTGCCCGCCACCTTTACGATTGTGAACTTGACTGTGCGCCATCACTAAAGCAATTTTCATGTTTGTCCTTATAGGCTAAAGCCATCATCAACAACAATGTTCTGTCCGGTAACGTAACGCGATTGTTCTGAGAGCAAAAACAGCACTGAACCAACCACTTCTTCCACATCCAACATGCCAGCGCCATGCGTTTTCTCTTTATAGGCTTGCAAAAATGCTTCAGGTTGATGGTCAAAAATGCCGCCAGGGCTAACACAGTTGATGCGAAAACGACTGTCATTCACGTAAGACACCACGTATTTGTTGAGGTGTTGAATAGCCGACTTGATCGCTGCGTATTCAACTGGCATCGTCATCGGCGTGTTGTTATAAATCTCGAATTTTGGTGCTACGACCCCATAAATAGAGGAGATATTCACCAACGAAAATGGCTGTTGCTGCAACTTAAAGTAAGCTGCACATTGTTGGGTGAAAAGAAAAGCACTACCCAAATGCAGAGACAAATTTTCATTAAAACTGTCTAAACTTACGTCAAAAAAGTGCTTACCGTAGGTTTTATTACGAGGATAGGTTGAGTTGACCGCGCCATCAATGTGTTGGGCCTGCTTACTAAAGAAAGCTTTGACACTCTCTTCTTTAGTCACATCGAGTTCGCAACAGCATAGCGTCTTATCTTGTAAGTCAACGCCAAGTGAAGAAAGGCGTTCACGCATCGCTTCTACATGAATATCCGCTGCAATGACCTTAGCACCTTGCTTGAGTAAAGCGGGAACTAAGCGTGTTCCAAGTAGACCACCCGCCCCGGCAACAAGAATAGTTTTATTATTGAGCAATTGTTCCATTAGTTGCTTCCCTCAAGGATTGCTTGGGCTAATTTAAAGTCATAAATATCATCAATATCCACCGCTCGCTCTTTTGGCACTTCGATGCTGGTGACTTTGCCCGAAAAAATACCATAGTGATTGAGCACAAAGTGAGGCGTCGTCGCATACACAACCGTAGTGATATCAAACACCGCAGGGGCATCTTGACGGCGAGCCACTTCACCTTGTGGCTTATTGACGAGCTCAACCATCCCAGTATCGGTCTGCTTCACCATATTAAAAAAAGGACTGCGACTCGCTGGTGTCACTGATATACAGATATCTGCTTCGGTGGTGAAGAGTTTGTTGATAGCACCTTCCACATCATCAATACTTCTCAACGGACTGGTGGCAGGTAAACTAATAAATCCATCAAACTCTCCATAGTGTGCTTGTACCCATTCAATAGCATGACGCCAAGACAGCCATTCAGGACTTGTATCACTGGCGAGCTCCGCAGGACGCTCAATCACTATCGCTCCCGATGCAAGCGCGACATCTGCAATTTCAGCATCATCCGTTGAAACAAAAACATGCTCAATTGAAGGGGTGGCCAAAGCAGTATCAATGGAATACTGCAGTAATGGTTTGCCCGCTAGTAATTTGATGTTTTTTCTTGGTAGCCCCTTAGAGCCACCTCGGGCAAAAATAAAAGCACAGTTTTTCATTCGATTATTCACCTTTTAACTCACCCTGCACCGATGTGATTGGAAAGCGCTGTTTGATTTCTTCTATAAGTTCAACACTTTGAGCTGCCTCAGCAAGAGAGACACATTGATTGGGTTGTTGATGGATTTGCGCGACAAAGTCGGCAAGCATCGCCGTGTACATTTGGTTTTTATCCCATTTGGGCTCACTGTAAAGTACTTGGACACCTTGCGGTGTAACAAATCGGATTTCATTGCCAATTAAGTCCCACTCCAGCGCTCCTTTGCTACCCACAAAACGACATTGCCGATGCGCCTTGCGCTGCAAAAAGTCGAGGTGCATGTGTACGATCGCTTGCTTTGAGGTACTTAACAACAGATCTGCACTGTCTTCAACTTCAAGAGCAAGCTCTTTGGTTTGACGCAAAATAGCGTGTTCGAGCGTTAGAGTACCCAGTAGCCATTGAGTGTAATCAAACTCGTGACTAAGCTCTAACAAAGCACCTCCGCCTAAACTGGCTTTCGCGGAAACACTGTCACGATAGTCTTTGCTTGGTCGCCAATCAGGCAAATACTGCCCAATCTCGACATGAGCATGATACAAATACCCAATTTTGCCTAAGCTAAGTAGGCTTTTCATCTGAAGTGCCGAAGAGAGATACCGTAGACAATAACCAATTGACACTGGTGTATTGTACTGTGAGGCAATGCTCTGTAGTCTTTTTACGTCATCGACTGTTGCAGTCACTGGTTTCTCAATTAAAACTGGAATACCCGCTTTGATCAGAGGGATTGAATGCAGTGCATGGAAAGGTGCTGGCGATGCAATGATCACGAGTTGAACATGCTGATCGACGAGTTCCTCAATAGACGTCACCAGTAAGTCTGCATCATTGACCGTTTCTTGAGGAACACGCCCACTGGCCGACATCGCATACAGCAGTGCGTTGGGGAATAACTGTTTTAAATTCCGTCGATGGCGAGTCGCGATATTTCCTAGCCCAACAACAGCAACTCGTTCCATTAGTCCAATCCCAAAGTATGGATATCTGCTTGCGCTCGATTGAAATCATCCATTCGGCCGATATCCAACCAATACTCGTGAATTGGGAACATCAAGACGTTGTTTTTTTCCTGCATGTGTTGTTCTAATAGCGTCGGCATATCAATACGATGATTTTCGGGTACCGATTGAATGACTCTCGGAGAAACCACGTAAATCCCGGCATTGACAAAGAAACGTTGAATCGGCTTCTCCACCATGCTGGTAATTTTGTTGCCTTCACCGTTGATAACACCGTAGGGAATTTGATAGTCGTATTCGCGAACACACATGGTTGCGTCGGCGTCATGGCTCACATGAAAATCGAGCAGGCGTTGAAAATCGACCTTGGTCAGCACATCACCATTCATCATGATAAGCGGCAAGTCTTTTGGCAGATCGTTCGGCAATAATCCCAGTGCGCCACCAGTGCCCAATGGTGACTCTTCGTGAACATACGTGATATTGACTCCGAACTCTGAACCATCACCAAAGTGAGCATGGATCAACTCTGGCATGTAGTGAGTTGAGATATAGAAATTGACGAAGCCCGCCTTAATAAAACTGCGGATCACCGTTTCAAGGATCGGTTTGTTGCCGATTTTGAGCATTGGCTTAGGACAGTTATCCGTCAGCGGACGCAAACGAGTACCGAATCCGCCCGCCATCAAAAAGACCGGATTTTGGTAAGAGGGTTTGTCGACGAGGGCGCTGTGCAAGGTTTCGAGACCAACAAGATAAGGGCCATCGACCAGAGGAATAAAAAGGATATCCAATTGGTTCATTCGCGCAATCAGATCACTACGATCACTATGTACACTTGCCGTGATGGGCTGACGATTCATCACCTCAGGTAATGTCGTTTCTAACGTTTTGCCTGCGAGCAATCCGCGGCGAATATCGCCATCAGTGACAACACCGAGCAAAACACCCGCCTCATCAACCACCAAAGCAACCCTGAGTGATTCTGCGTCAATAACACGAAGAGCGTCTTTAACCGTCGCGTTTGGTGAAAGGACGGCCTTTTTCCAGTTATTCTTCATTTCAACCAACTTATTGTTTTGAATTCTGTTTGCCAACAACCACCGCTTCGGCTGGCACATACCTCAGTATTGTAGCGCCTGCACCGATGATACTACTTTGCCCTAGATTAATTCCTGGCAAAATAGTGGATCCTGCACCAATGAAGACCTGAGCTTCACTGACAACTTGCCCACATAGGGTCGCACGTGGCGCTATATGGTTATAAGCTCCAATTTGGCAATCGTGCTCAATCAAAGCTTCGCTATTCACTATGGTATGCTCGCCAATAACCGCGCCAGTCTGTACTCTCGCACCAGGGAAAATCTGTGCTCCCGATTTCACTTCAGCAAAGGAAGAGACCTTAGCGTCACTCGCAATCACCGTTTCAAAAACATACCCTTGTGCGAGAAACTTCTCGTTAATACGCTGACGAAAAGTTGAACGAGGCATCATGCCAATACCGTTTACCAACCGCACACTATCTGGAGAGAAGCGTGTAATATCCTTATCTTGGGTAAGATGGGGAATGCCTGCCAATACCGCTCGTGATGAAACGTCATCAGGGCAAATGACGGCAAGTATTTCTCGTCCTTGGCCAAGTAAGATATCAGCCAAAACACTGGCGTGCCCGCCTCCTCCAATCAAAACAAGTGGTAACGGTTTATTCAATGATCAAATCTCCGATTTGGTAATCTCGGCTTGCTTTGCGCTCGAGCATCTCCCAATACTGATAAGGAGACATACCATTACCCGGGCGCTTAATCGTCACGTTATCTGCACTAAAAGCATCTCCCACTTGAATCGCTTGACTTGCCACCAGGCTTTTGCGTGCCACCGCTTTATTTTTGACTTCAGAGACGGTTGGAGATTTCACTGCTGATCCTAGCGCCAACTCAACCTGACGGATAGCCTTCACCATCGTGGTAAGTTCATCAGGTTCAAGTGATGCCTTGTGATCTGGCCCTTCCATATTTTTGTCCAGCGTGAAGTGTTTTTCGATCAACACCGCACCGCGCGCAACGGCGGCAATCGGTATGGTGATCCCTTCGCTGTGATCAGAGTAACCCGCAGGTAAATCAAACGCCTTGCCGAGCGTATCCATCGCTTTCAGATTAATTTCTGCCATCGGGGCTGGGTATTCGGTGGTGCAGTGCAGGATGGTCACTTTCTCTTTCAGAGCTTTCTGCCCTTCATTTGATGCGTAAGCTTGCTGAAAAGCCAATACCGACGGTGCAACGTGATCCGCTGCAGTGTAGCCAAAAGCGATGACGCCCAATGCCATTTCAATCTCGGCCAGTGTCGCCATCCCCGTAGACACGATTAAATCACATCCTGTGCGCGCATGCTCAAGGACTAATGGCGCATTGGTCAACTCACCAGAAGGCAATTTCAGTCGCGTTAAACCAAGATCATTAACGAGGAAATCTAAGCTTTCAGAATCAAAAGCGGTCGAAAGGAACTCAATACCCAGTGAGTCACAATGTTTGACTAACTGGTGGTGAGCCGCATAAGACAGCTCAAGTCGGCTAAGCATGGCTAGCTGCGACTCTTGCTTTTGCGTATTGGCCACTTGGTAATCCGCTTGCTTGGCTTGTTCTGTCACTAAGTTTTTGGCTTTAAAGGTTTGAAACTTAACAATATCGGCACCAGCTTGATGCGCAGCGTCGACGAGTTTAAACGCCAGTGCTTCGTCGCCATTATGGTTTACACCCGCTTCTGCAATGATTAGAG
The DNA here is from genome assembly GCF_013369385.1 of Vibrio sp. 05-20-BW147. Lineage (GTDB taxonomy): Bacteria > Pseudomonadota > Gammaproteobacteria > Enterobacterales > Vibrionaceae > Vibrio > Vibrio floridensis. Next base: position 35,673 of record NZ_SZTO01000018.1, read on the forward strand.
TCATGCTGCCTCACTCAATCGGTTCAAAGGGTAAGTCATAGAATGACTTACAAGGTTCAAAATGAAGTGATTTTATCATTGCAATCACTTGCGCACTGCTATCACCTTGGCCATAAGGATTATCGATCACTTCACCGTCAGCCTTATAACCTATGGTAATGGCAGTTTGAATTGCTTGTTCAATCTCTTCTTTAGATGCCCGGCAATGCAAGACACTTTTTGCGGCCAAACGCCCTTGCTGACGCACACCAATATTCACCGTCGGTACATCAAAAGCAGGCACTTCAATAATGCCACTGGAAGAGTTGCCAATCACAACGCTAGCATGTTTCACCGCGCTGAGATAACGCACTTGCCCTAAAGAAGGAATAGCAAGCACACGCTGGGGATTTGCCGCAGCATACGCTTCAAGCATTGGGATGATACGACGTCCACCATCATCGGCATTCGGATAAGTGAGGATAATTTGATGCTCAGGATACGAATCCAGTGCATCCAGTAACGCTTGAAAACTGGTTTCGGGCGCTTCTTCACCCAAGGTAACGGGATGGTAGGTCACCAAGAAGTACGGCTGAGTCAAAGGGAAGTTGAGTGATTGAGCCAGAGCAGGCACATTCATGAACTGAGCGCGTTTAAGGTGGTCAAGCCCAATAGCGCCGATATTTTTCACGCGCTCTGGCGCTTCCCCTAGCTGGATCACACGTTGACGATACGCTTCGGTCGAGGTGCCATGCAAATAACTCAGCTTGGTGATCGCATGACGAATGGCGTCGTCATACGCGCCCTCGGTGATCTCCCCACCATGCAAATGAATCACCGGAATACGCAGAATCATCGCCGTTTGTGCCGCGGCCAAAGCTTCAAAACGATCGCCAAGAATCACCAGAACGTCTGGGTTAAGCCGAGCCAAAGCATCCGCAAACCCCAACACGCCTAGCCCCATGCTTTTGGCGGTGCCTACTGCCGAATCCGATGAAAGTAAGATTTCGATTTTTTCGTCGATATGAAAGCCATCTCGCTCAATTTGCTGATAGGTTTCGCCGAACTCAGGCGATAGATGCATACCAGAAACCAGCAGTTGAAGCTTCAGATAAGCATCGGCTTGAATATCCTTTAGAAGCCAAAAGAGCAGACCATATTCTGCTCTTGTTCCGGTAAAGACGGCGACTTTTTTCTGATGTTCGCTCATGCTCGCTCCCTCACCTAAATGCCGACAGGCGTACTCGGTAAGTTAATCAGGTGTGCTTCAATGAACTCTGAATGGGTCAAATCCCCACGCAGGGCTTGTTCGAACATTGGCAAACGATGCATTAACTGCCAAATTGGGCGAGTCATAACGCCAACTGCATTAGTTTGCTCTAGCAGTTCATTACGCTGCTGTGTATCCGCGCAAATGATGGCATTGAGCCAGTAGTTTGATTGCGCGTATTCTGGCTCGACCACAAACGTCACATCGCTACTGGCGAAAAACGCTTGGTATTGATGTGCCAATTGGCGTTTTTGCGCCAGATAGTGTTCAAGTACTTCCATCTGCGCACAACCCAGCGCCGCATTTAAGTTCGGCATGCGATAGTTGAAGCCAGGCTCATCATGGAAGAACTCATAAGGATGGGGAACTTTTGCGGTTGTGGTAACGTGCTTAGTGCGTCTGCCCGCCTCTTCACTCCCGCAAAGCACCATACCACCACCACCTGTGGTAATGATTTTGTTGCCGTTGAAACTCACCGCACCAAAATTACCGATTGTTCCCGTGTGCTTCCCCTTGTAAAACGAGCCTAGACTTTCTGCTGCGTCCTCGACTAGCGTGATGTTCCATTTCGAACAAACGGCAATCAGTTCATCCAATTCTACCGGATGACCAAAAGTGTGCATTGGCACCACGGCTTTGATTCTTCTGCCCGTTTGCTTATGGATGCAACCTGCCTCAGTGACTTGCGCATTCTCTTCTAAGAAAGCATCCATCGCTTTAGGGCAAAGCCCCAAGCTCACAGGGGAAACATCCACAAAAATCGGCTCGGCGCCCATGTGATAAAGCGCATTACAAGTAGCAACAAACGTCAGTGCTTGCGTGATCACAAAATCACCACGTTCAACCCCTGCCATGTAGAGGGCGGCGTGCAAGGCTGCGGTACCGTTGACCGTCGCCACCGCCTTTGGAGTACCAGTAAACGCTTCCATTTTACGTTCGAATTCATCGACAAACTTACCGACGCTGGAGACAAACGTGCTGTCAATGGTTTCCATTACATACACTTTCTCATTGCCCGCAAAAGTAGGGGCATGCAATGGAATAAAATCTTGGGTTTGGTATTGGTCGCGTACAAACTCAACCAGTAACTGTGCGTTCATTCTTCTTCACCCTTACATCTTGCTATCGAGGTATTTGCCCGTTTCTTTATGACCGAAATCGGGGATCATCGTAAAGAAGAGCGCCACAATCTGCTCTTTGCTCCAAGCTCGTTGATCTTTCATTTGGGCAATTTGTTCTTCAAAAAGACTCAACAGCTCCGGTTGATACAGAGGTTCATTTTTGATGATGCCCAAATTTTCAAAACGAGCCATATCAAGCACTTCTTTATCAGTGAAAAACTCTTCGAAATCCTTTTCACCCGTTGTATCACTTTCGGTGAAAAGACAAGGCCATTTGCCTTGTGCGGGTAGCGTTTTCGCCAGTTCACGAGCTTCATCTTCATTGGCACACAAGTGAGGCTCGTAACCACGTTGCTCGAGGTACTTCACTGCAATGTCGGCAAATGTAATCAGATGCAATGCTTCACTGAGTTTCGGGAAGAAGATGTCGCGATTTTCACCAAAAATACACGACATCAAACACAGCTCACCCGATTCTTGAGGAGTGACAAAATAACGTTTGATATCGTTTGGTGCGACAATCGGCTGATTTTTTTGGATACGTTGGTTAAAACCGTGTAGCAGCGAACCATCAGAAAAGGCCACGTTAGCAAAACGCGCAGTTGAGATGGCAATTTGCTCACTCTTGCGCATCAAGAACATTTCCATAATGCGTTTGGACGCCCCCATCATATTGACGGGGTTGGCCGCTTTATCCGTCGAGACACAGAAGTACTTTTTAACGCCAGCATCAATCGACTGTTGAATCGTCTTGTCAGTGTTGAATACATTGACATCGATCATACGCATTAAGGTAAATGGGTCTTTCTCACTGCGAACATGCTTAAGTGCAGATAAGTTCAATACGTAGTCATATTGGCCATCCGCCTTAATAAACGCATCATACTCAATAGAGCCGATGTCCAACGCGAAAGTTTGGAAATCACCATCTATGTAACCGAATGAACTGCGAATATCGCGTACCAACTCCACCATATTATTCTCGCTGATATCAACAACGTGCAACTTCTGCGGATGGCGCTTAAAGATTTCTTTAGTGACCGCTTGGCCAATCGACCCCGCACCACCAAGAACAAGAAAGCGTGACCCTGAAACGATATGAGATAACTCAGCTTCGTGCTGAGCAATGTCTTGAGTAAACAGCGCATCGGTACGACCGATAAGAGGTAGAATTGGGTTCATAAGAGATGACTACGAGTTATGACTAATAGTCGGATTTTAAACCAAGCCAAGGATTGGGGAAAGGTAAGGTTAATAAAAGTACCAGATACTCAATATCTAGCGATACAAAATTCCATCAAAGGCAGCATTAGCTCTCGTAGGTAATGGCATATGAACACGTGAGAACCAGCGACACAAGTCCTGCTGGCTTTAGCATGCTGCTCACAACAATATCGCGTTTTTACCGATAAAAGCGCCTTGGCTGTCTTTTGCCGACAATTGCGGTTCGCCAGCCTTTTCTAATGGCCACTCAATGCCGATGGCAGGATCGTTCCAGGCGATGCACTGCTCTGATTGAGGGTGGTAGTAGTCGGTGCATTTGTAGACAAATTCGGCTTCTTCACTGGTTACATAGAACCCGTGAGCAAACCCCTCTGGCACCCATAATTGGCGTTTGTTCTCAGCCGATAGATAAACTCCGACCCACTGGCCAAAGGTTGGTGAGTGCTGACGAATATCCACTGCGACGTCAAAAACCTCACCGGAAACAACGCGCACCAATTTGCCTTGTGTGCGCTGTGTTTGGTAATGCAAGCCTCGTAGGATGCCTTTGTTTGACTTCGAGTGGTTGTCTTGGACAAATCGGGTTGGCAGCCCTGTCACCAGCTCTTCAAACCGGGCCTGATGCCACGTTTCCATAAAAAAGCCGCGCTCATCACCAAAGACCGTTGGCTCAATAATTTTGACGTCAGGAATAGTGGTATCGATCACTTTCATTATTTTTGCTCCACATAGCGGTCGAGTTGATTGAGTGCTGCTTTCCAATCACTTGGTTCAAGCTGCAGGTAGGTCTGAAGTTTGGTTGAGTCTAACCTTGAGTTCATCGGTCTTGCTGCGGCGGTCGGATACTCTAGCGTGCTAAGCGGTTTTAGCTGCACATCACGTTCTAACACCCCTTGTTCGTGCGCCAAGGAAAAAATTGCTTGAGCAAACTCAAACCAGCTCACGTGTGGCATGCCAGAAAAATGATACAGACCATAAGCCACAGGCTTGCCACTCTGAAAGCACTTCAGTAGCCTCGCGATAACACACGCAATATCCCCAGCATAGGTTGGCCCACCCACTTGGTCAGAGACGATGCCCAGCTGCGATCGCTCTGCCCCTAGCCTTAACATGGTTTTAACGAAGTTGCTGCCAAACTCTGAAAATACCCACGATGTGCGCAGAATATAGTGTTGTGTACAAGCGTGTTGTACGGCGCGCTCTCCGGCAAGTTTACTCATGCCATAAATATTGCGTGGCGCTGGTATATCGTCTTCGTTGTAAAGGCCATGTTTTTCACCATCAAATACATAGTCTGTGGAGATATGAACAAAGACGCTGCCATGCTGATGACAGGCTTGAGCCAATAACTTGGGCCCTTCTTCATTGACCAGATACGCACTCTCTGGCTCACTTTGCGCTTTATCGACCGCGGTATAGGCTGCAGCGTTAATCACGAACTGAGGCTGAAAAGTTGCCAACACCCTCTCTATTGCTTGCTCATCACAAATGTCCAGTTGCTGACGATCCAGCGCCAAAATCGGATACTCCGAATGCAACGCTCTCACCAAGCATCTCCCCAGTTGTCCGTTCGCTCCAACAATCAACACTCTCATTTATTTGCCTTCTCCGTGACCAACTTCAGCAGGTATTGGCCATAATCATTTTTAAGCATCGCCTTAGCCAAGGTGGTGAGTTGGTCGCGACTCAGCCAGCCGCTGCGCCAAGCAATTTCTTCCAAACAAGCGACCTTCAAACCTTGCACGTTTTCAATAGTTTCGACAAACGAAGACGCTTCGTGCAAGCTCGCATGTGTGCCGGTATCCAACCAGGCGAAACCACGACCAAGCAGTTCCACATTTAAGTTTCCTTGTTCGAGGTAGACTTGGTTCAACGTGGTAATTTCCAGCTCACCGCGTGCTGAAGGTTTCACCCTCTTGGCCATTTCGACCACTCGGTTGTCGTAGAAGTAGAGGCCCGTCACGGCGAAATCGGATTTTGGCACAAGCGGTTTTTCTTCTATCGAAAGCGCTTGCATGTTGTCGTCAAACTCCACCACGCCAAAGCGCTCTGGGTCTTTGACTTGGTAGCCAAACACCGTGGCACCTTGGCCACTTTGTGCATTTTCAACCGCGCTTTTCAATTTGGCGGTAAAGCCCTGCCCATAAAAGATGTTGTCACCCAACACGAGGCAAACGCACTCCTCACCAATAAACTCTTCACCAATAATGAACGCTTGCGCTAAACCATCTGGGCTCGGTTGAATGGCGTATTGCAGAGAAATCCCAAAGTCTGCCCCATCACCGAGCAGACGCCGAAAGCTCGCCTGGTCTTCTGGTGTGGTGATGACCAAAACCTCACGGATACCTGCTAACATTAGCACCGACAGTGGGTAGTAGATCATCGGTTTGTCGTAGACAGGCAACAGCTGCTTGGATACGCCGCGCGTAATCGGATAGAGACGTGTGCCTGAACCGCCGGCAAGAATAATCCCTTTCATTGAAAATAGATCCTAGATTTCTGGGCCCTAACCCCCGACAAGAGCAAGGGCATAGAACCAGCAATTGAAATATGCAAGTTAGTTTGTGCCGAGACGTTCGCGCGAATAAGAACCGTCTAAGACCCGAGACCACCATGCTTGGTTGGTTAAGTACCATTCAACCGTTTTACGAATTCCTGATTCGAACGTCTCTTCTGGCTTCCACCCAAGTTCACGCTCAATTTTGCTTGCATCAATTGCGTAGCGTACGTCATGGCCTGGACGATCTTTGACGTAGGTAATCAGGGATTCGTAGGCATCGATACCCGCAGGTTTGTTTGGTCGGTATTCTTCTAACAAGGCGCAAAGGGTTTTCACCACTTCGATGTTGGCTTTTTCGTTGTGACCGCCGATATTGTACGTTTCACCGATCTCACCTTCCGTCACGACTTTATAGAGTGCGCGAGCATGATCTTCAACGAATAACCAATCACGAATTTGCATACCATCACCATACACAGGCAACGGCTTGCCTTCTAAGGCATTTAAAATCATCAGAGGGATCAGTTTTTCTGGGAAATGGTAAGGCCCGTAGTTATTTGAGCAATTGGTGACGAGTGTGGGCAAGCCATAAGTACGCTGCCACGCTCGCACAAGATGATCGCTGGACGCTTTGGAAGCTGAGTAAGGGCTACTCGGTGCATAGGATGTCGTTTCAGTAAACAGATCATCCGTACCTTCTAGATCGCCATATACTTCATCTGTCGAGACATGATGGAAGCGAAAGCGTGCTTTCGAACTTTCTTCTAGGGTTTGCCAATAAGCACGCGCTGCCTCCAGCAGTGTATAGGTGCCAACGATGTTGGTTTCAATAAACGCTGCGGGTCCATCAATTGAGCGATCCACATGCGATTCCGCAGCTAAGTGCATCACGGCATCTGGCTTGTGCTGAGCAAAAACACGCTCTAACTCCGCACGATGACAAATATCAACTTGTTCAAAAACATATCGCGAGCTCTCAGCAACATCACTTAACGATTCAAGGTTACCCGCATAAGTTAGCTTATCTAAGTTGACGACACTATCTTGGGTGTGATTAATAATATGCCTTATTACCGCAGAGCCAATGAAACCTGCGCCCCCTGTGACTAAAATTTTCATTTTGCTTCCCTTAAGGTATCAATCCCTTGCTCTGCCCATGAACGCTGTTGCCTCACTGTCTCTTGGAACAGTTCATAGTTTGGTGAAGTGCGGCTAAGCCAAGGGTGGTAGATGTGCAGTTGAATCGCCAAACCTTTCATGACTCGGTTCTTGATGCCAATTAAGCCCAATCGGTAATCAAGGTCTGTATCCTCTCCCACCGCTGGTGCTTCATAGCGCATGTCGAACCCATTCACCTTGAGCAAGTCGCTTTTATACAGAGAAAAATTACAGCCCAAGATGCCTGCCGGCTTAAAGCCACCAATCAACTTCTGCTGCCAGGCATAAGGCAATCGGATCCCTTTTTCAACGTGACGGCCTCGATTGCAACGACCTTTCGTTTCAGCATCTGGAGAGGTAAACAAATACTGGCGGAATATTTGCCATTTATGTTGGCTGAAAAACGTTTCAGGGTTTTCACAGGCTTGCATTAAGGGAGTGAAAGGCTCAGGCAGCTCAACTCGACGGCCACTCAGTGCGCTGCCTCGTTGTGCATTGTTAATGTGGTCTTCAATGAAGTGCTTTTCCGGAATGCAATCACCATCAATAAAAATAAGATACTCAGACTCAGCCGCCAGCACCGCATGGTTCAAAATGCGATTTTTCCTAAAACCTTTATCCTCGTGCCAGACTGATTTTAGGGCAAACGGGACTTGGCTCTTCTGTTCCTCAAGCCAAGTGACCGCACCTTCTTTTGAACCATCATCCGCAATCACCACTTCAAAATCCATACAGGATTGCGCTGAGAGAGCTTTAAAAATCAAATCAAGCGCTTGAGTGTTGTTGTAGAACGCGATAATGAGAGAAACTTTCCGTGTCATAGTTTGCCTTTTTATTTACTAAATCGACTGATCTGCTCTAAGGCTTGCTGCAGATAGGTGAAATTCGGTTGTTGACCTTTCAACTGGCGATTGGTCTTGTCCATAAATTGGTACTGGCCACCGCCACTCACTTCTAGGATGTTGTCATCGGTGATAATGGCATAACCGCTGTAGTTTGAGGAAATGATCCAGTTACGTTTCACTGCTTCACCAAGCAAATCATCACCCACAGAGTAATCTTTTACATCGTTGGTCACCCCGAGATAGTGCTTCATCAACGTCGGTACAACATCTTGGTGACTGGTGAGCGCTTCACTACTCCACTGCATTTGCGCCGCATCAACGCCAGGGCCAAAGATGGCAAACGGCACGTTGACCTGCGCATCGGTAAAGTTGCTGTTGTGCCCCCAGAAATTGAGTTTGTTGTCGTTCATCTCTTGCCCGTGGTCACCGGTAATGATCACCAAGGTATTTTCCAGATCGCCACTCTCTTTGAGTTTATCGAGCACTTTTGTTGCCATTGAATCGACGTAGCGCACACTGGTTTTGTAGCGATTGAAAAATGGCGCCGGATCCGTGTCGTTGTCTAGCTTGAGATAATTCACTGCTGTGAGCATCGGCTCGTATTTCGGCTCAAAATCTGCGGGGAAATCGTAGCCATGTGGCGCATCGTAAAACAAGAAAGAAAACGTTGGCTTCGATTTATCACGTTGATCGTACCAAGCTAACCAATCTTGAGTGAGGTCGGCATCCAGCTCAGACGGGCTGTCACCTTCAGAGCCAATACGTAAGTTTTCTACTTTGGTGAAAACCGTTTGATTGAACTCCGGTTTACGCAACTGAGCGGCAGTGAAAATACCTAATTGGTAATCCAGAGCCTGTAGACGGTCGATCAGTACCGGGCTTTGTTGGTTTGCTAAGAAGCCATGCCAGTAGGTGCCCGGAATGCCGTAGAAAAGACCAAAGATACCTGTGCGGGTCGCGTTGCCTGTCGCGATGTGATTATTGAAAACCACACCCGACTGCGCGTATTTCCACATGTTTGGCGTATTGTCTGCGTTGAAGGTATCGGCGCGCCAAGAATCCACCACCAGCAACATAATATTGAGCGGTTTCTCTACAGGTTGTGTTTGAAGTGGTGCTAATGGGTAATTCAAATCATTTTTGCGTTTAAACGCCAGTGCCTTTTGACGCTCAAGCGCCTCTTCATCCACCCAACCTTGTTTGCGCATAAATTTATCTGCTGTAGCAGGATAAAACAGCGGTAAATAGCGCTTCACCGTGGTCACCGGTTGATAGGCATGCGCTGCGGCCCAAATATGAATCGCGTTGGTGGCCAGTAGCGCGGCAAAAGTCAACAACGCAAACTTGCGGCCAAGTTTCAGCGCTCTGACGGGTGCACCATTTTCTAGCCAGCGAATTGTCCACCACTGAGCGGCCAACAACAAAGCAACACCGCCAATCACCATTAACCAAGTGATCAACGGAAAGCTAACAATTTGCCCCGACATCACGAGCTCTAGCACCACCGCATTAATATGGAATCGATACTGTGCAAACACGATGGTATCAATAAACAAAATCGCGACGCCTAACGAAGCAATCAGAGCTTGGGTACCATTACGAAATGGTTTCGGCAAAAATAAAGTGGGAATGGTCACTAAACCAATGATGGCAGCAAGCAGCGTCATCTGCCCCCAAGTACCAGCAAGAATAAAGGTAATGCCTAATGGATCCGTCGGGAACTCTGGCAGAAAGGCGAAATAACGACTGGCAATCAACATTAACACCAACGCGTTAATTAGAATAAACCATCCGTGAGCGTGCAGCTTTTGCTTAAAAGACATGTAACTAACTTCCTGAGACTTACGTCTATTTACGAGAATAGCGATTATTGCTGACTTTTGTAACCTGTCAGTAAGGCGTGAAAATCATTGTCGTGCCAGTGAATACTTCGCTTCACTCGCTCTTTGTTAAATGAGCGTTTGAGTCGATCTAAGTTCTCTTTTTTCCAAGCGTTCCCAGCTTGCGGATAGCATTTATCAAAATCGATAATCCAGATCGTTTCCTGCGCATCAATCAGAATATTGTGAATATTAAGATCGGTATGATTGACACCAACGCGATGCATTTTCGCAATTTCGACACCGATTTTTTGGTAAAGCTCCGCACTCAGTGAGTGTTTTTGCAGTATGGTCACTAAATCTTGCGCATTGGCAATGCGTTCACTCAGCAAATCCGCTTGGTAAAAAAGCCCTTTTCTCATCGCATAGGCTGCGATCGGTCTCGGGACATTGACCCCGGCTTCGCGTAATTGTTTAAGCAGATGAAATTCCGCGAAACTGCGTGTTGCAGACCAGCTTCGAAACCAATAGTGATCTTTCACCAACTTGCCGAATAGTCCACCGCGACGATAGTGACGCAATGCTGCTGTGATCTTGGGCAGTTGCACAAACCACGTGGTGCCGCGTCCGGTGGCACTTCCTACCACTTTGTTTTGTGCTTGCCAATACTGCGGGTCAAATAAAGCCAGCTCTGGCGAACTCACCCATTCGCTGTCGTAACAAATTCGACTTTGACCAAACTGCTGTTGTTCAATCATGCTTTACCACCACCAATCATGCTTTACCACCAATAGTGACTACCAACGATATAAAGCCATGTAAAACCAGCGAAGATCAACGCCACCAGCACCGCCGCAGAACCAATGTCTTTAGCTCGGCCACTGAGTTCGTGATGCTCCACCCCGATGCGATCCACCACCGCTTCCACCGCTGAATTCATTAATTCAACAATCAGCACCAGCACAACCACCGCAAGCAACGTGATACGTTCAAGCATCGATACATCAAGCCAAGTCGCTAGCACAATCGCAACGACGAGCAAAGCAAACTCCTGACGAACCGCAGCCTCATGCTTAAAGGCTGCTTTCAAGCCCTGAATCGAGTAACCTGTGGCTTTTATTATGCGCTTAATACCAGTATTGCCTGGCTTGCCTATATTGGGCTGAGTCATAGAAAGGAATGCCTTATCGTTGCCATCAATGAAAGAGGGGTATTTTACATTTATCTTGGGTATCTGCATAATTTAGCCAGATATTTTTTTGAGCAGAACTTATGCCGCTTTTTGAACAAGCCCCAAACTCCGTCTGTTTCCTCCGTTTGTCCGCCATTGGTGATGTTTGCCATGCGGTCGCCGCCGTTCAAGCGTTGCAACGCCATTGGCCTTCCACCAAGGTGACCTGGGTGATTGGCAAAGTAGAAGCGCAACTACTACAAGGTTTAGAAGGCGTTGAGCTGATCGTTTTTGATAAAAAACAGGGGCTCGATGGCATGAAAGCCGTTTGGCGCCAGTTGAAAGGGCGTCGTTTTGATGCGCTTGTTCATATGCAACTTGCCCTAAGAGCAAGCTTAGTCACTCTTGGCATCAAAGCCACGTATAAGGTTGGCTTTAACTTTAAACGCGCAAAAGAAGGGCAATGGCTGTTCACCAATCGCAAGATCTCCGATACCGAATCCGCGCACGTCTTAGACAGTTTCTACTCGTTTATCGAATATTTGGGTGTGCCCCGAACGTCTCCTCAATGGCAATTGCCCATCAGCGATGCTGATCATCACTTTGCCCAAGAGACCCTCGGTGACCAACCGACTCTTGTCATTTCGCCGGCAGCCAGTAAGGATGAGCGTAACTGGTTGGCAGACCGCTACGCCGCATTAGGTGATTACGCTTATGAACAAGGCTATCAAGTGGTGATTTGTGGTTCTCCCGCTGAACGCGAAAAAGCCTTGGCTGCGGATATTCTGCGCCACATGCAGCACCCTGCGCTGAGTCTAGTGGGTAAAACCAACCTCAAACAACTTACCGCACTATTAAACAAAGCTGCCGTGGTATTGGCGCCCGACTCTGGTCCCGCGCACATTGCCACGACCCAAGGCACACCCGTCATTGGCCTTTATGGACACAGTAACCCCAAGCGCACCGGACCATACAATAACCTCACCGAGGTAGTGAGCGTCTATGAGCAATTTATTGTCGAACAACACGGCAAAGCGGCTGAAACGCTGCCTTGGAGCACTCGCGTTAAAGGCGATCATATTATGCAAGCAATCTCGGTCAGCGATGTGATTCGCAGCTTTGACCACATCACGAAAAAGGAATCAGCATGTCTGAATCAATAAACAAGCCAACGCTCGCCGTGGCTCTGATTGTCAAAAATGAAGCCGCCAACTTGGATGCCTGCTTAAAAACGGTCGAGGGTTGGGTCAATGAGATCGTTATTTTGGATTCAGGCAGCAGCGATGAAACCGAAGCCGTTGCCAGACGCTACACCGACAAATTCTTTATTAACAAAGAGTGGCCGGGCTTTGGCCCACAACGCCGTCTTGCTCAGCAGTATGTTGAATCCGATTATGTGCTTTGGCTCGATGCCGATGAACGCATTACACCAGAGCTTAAAGCAAGTATTGAACAGGCTGTTGCAAGTAACAAACCTTCAACCGTCTACCAAATTTGCCGATTAAGTTGGGTGTTTGGTCGCTTTATCCGCCACTGTGGCTGGTACCCTGACCACGTGGTCCGACTGTATCCCACTCAGCTCACACAATACAATGACGCACAAGTGCATGAAAAAGTTGAAGTTTCAGAAAAGATGCACATAGTAACTCTAAAAGGGGATGCCATTCACTATACGTATAATGATTTAAGTCATTACTTGAATAAGTCCTCCTCTTATGCCCTTGCATGGTCAAAAGATCGAGCTGATCGCGGCAAGAGTTGCTCATTTGCTTCAATCATCACTCACTCTGTTGCATGCTTCATTAAAATGTACATCATAAAAGCTGGCTTTTTAGATGGAAAACAAGGGCTTTTGCTTTCACTTCTATCAACCCATTACACCTTAACCAAGTACGCTGATCTCTGGATAAGAACCAAAACTAAGTCGAGAATGCTAGCAGAACAGCAGTTCGAGAACAGGCTAATCAACAAGGTTGAAAAATAAATGCACATCTGTCACGTTAATCTTGCCTCGGGTTTTAGCGGTGGTGAAAAGCAAACTTTGGTATTGCTCGCACAACAACGGGAATTGGGTTACCAACTCACCGTGGTCGCCAATCCCGTAAGCTCATTTTTCAAACAAGCTGAAGCGCTGGGGTGCAATATGATTGCAGCCAAAAGCATGTGGCATGCACACAAGAAAGCCGTAACACAACATTGTGATGTCATGCATGCTCATGAAGGCAAAGCCATCTACTGGGCTTTTTTACAAAATTTGTGCTTTCGTGTTCCTTATATCATTACACGACGTATTGATAACCCGCTTAAGCGCAAGTGGCTATCTGAAAAAGCCTATCAACACGCAGCTCACGTCGTCGGTGTAAGCAAAGCGGTTATCGAAGAAGTCCTCAAACGCCATCCAAAAGCAAACTGCAGTTTTATTCCAGACTCTCCAGCGCGTTACCCAACGAACTTAAACAATGTCCAAAAAATTCGAGCGCAATATCACGACAAATTTTTGGTTATCAAAGCAGCCAAACACCTAAAACACAAAGGTTTTGATGTCGCGATCAATGCTGCTCGGCTCTTGCAATCGCACAGTGATTCTATTCACTTTGTGTTACTCGGTTCCGGCCCTGAGGAACAAGCACTCAAGGCACTGGCTGCGGATCTCAATAATCTCTCTTTTGCTGGAAATCAGGCCGACATGGGCGATTGGTATGCTGCCGCAAATCTTTTGATTCATACCTCTTACACTGAAGGGATGGGATCCGTGATTCTAGAAGCGATGGCGGCCGGATTGCCTGTCATCGGTTCGAAAGCGGGTGGAATTCCCGATGTGATTAAGAATGAGGAGTCTGGTCTGCTATTTGATGTGGGTAGTTCGGAACAACTGGCATCTAGCATTCTCAGAATCTTCAATGATTCCGCTCTAAGAACACGATTGATCGAAGGTGCAAATCGTCATTTAAACCAGTTTGAGGTTGCTACAACAGCCATTAGCTATCAAAACCTCTACTGCATCTATAGCGAGAAATAAACAATGGAAGTAATTTACCCAGGAACCTTTGACCCCATTACCAACGGCCATCTCGATTTGATCGAGCGTGCAGCAAAAATGTTTGATAGCGTCATCATCGCAGTCGCAGCCAGTCCAAGTAAAAACACCATGTTTACCTTGGAAGAGCGCGTCAACTTTGCCCGTCAAGTCACTCAACATCTCCCCAATGTGGCCAGCATGGGGTTTAGCGGCTTACTTGTCGACTTCGCTGCGGAGATTAAAGCAGACATTTTAATTCGCGGCCTACGTACCACGGTCGATTTCGAATACGAATTTGGCTTGACCAACATGTACCGCCGCTTGCTACCTGGGCTTGAAAGCGTTTTTCTCACCCCTTCTGAAGAATATGCCTTTATCTCCTCGACCATTGTGCGCGAAGTGGCTATTCATGGCGGGGATGTGAGCCAATTTGTTCCGCCGATTGTTGCGCAGGCACTCCATCAAAAGAAGAAAATATAACGCCCAAAACTTTCCGCTGAACGAGTCGCTCAGCGGAAGATCGTTAAGGTTGAGTCACTTGATAGCGCAAGTAAGCATTCATTAACTGGCGATACTCCTTCGCCCATTCAGGGTTTGAGTTAACCGCCGTTTCCGTCTTGGTTAACCAACCTTCTCCCCACGGATATAACACTTCTGGTTGAGCGCTACTATACGCCCCTTGATCTGTGATCACTCGTGACGTGTTGAAACCGATATTACTCACACCTTGCGTTGAGAGCATATTTTCCCCACCAAGGGAGACATACTGCTGCGCGGATAAACTCAAATGGTAGAGCGTAGGGAAAATATCGCGATGAGAACCAATTCGACTTGGATCATATTGATGTTCCACATGCTGTAGGATGCTTTCAGGCACATAGAGATAGAACGGCACTCCAAAGGTCAAACCAAACTCCGCCTCTTCATCGACGGCGAGGTAACGCACGCGATGATCGCCAGAGGCCGCAATGACGGTTTTCTCAGCCAATGGGGATTGCTTCACACCATGGACAAATTGACCTAGAGAATCGTTCGCATATTGGTACGCTTGCAACAAGCCTTCCGCTTCTTCTTCCATCGGCCCCAGTAGAGTTTTTAATCGCTCACTTGGTTTAACAGGCTTAGCCTGATAATCACCCGGGGCGCGAAATGGCGAGTGGTTGGTCACTGTCATGATGTAAATCAGCGTTGGTTGCGTGGCTTCATCAAGGACTTTGCGAGCAAACTTGAAGGTAAACGCATCGGGCACGCCCCAAGTATCGGCATGTTTAGCGGCATCAGGAAAGGCGTTTTTAATGCTGTTTTCATCGTAGACCTGATCAAAGCCTTGCACCGGCAAATAGTTGGACAAGTTGCGCCACATCCCATTGCCACCATAGACAAACACCACACGATAGCCCGCCTGCTTGTATGGCAATACCGCAGAAGAAGCTAGCGGTTTTTTCTGTGCACTGGAATGGCTGATCGTTGGTACATCGCTATGCATTAGCATCATCACAATGCTATCAATGGTCGCCGACGTGCCGGCCATAAAACGCTTGAAAACAAAGTCTTGCTCAAATCCTTCACGTAATGAACCTAACAAATCGTTACTCTGAGCATCGTCTTCAATCAAGACGTTGTTGCCCATTCCCTCCATCAAAGCCATAACGACATGCGGAGGATTGTCCGCGAGATAGGTGTTCTCTGGTGTGGCAAATAAAGGCTGTGGCTGACCAAGTACTTTTATCATTTGCGCTTCCACCTCTTGGGCAGAAATGGGCTCAAATTTCGATTGCTTTTTATAGTCACTTTTTGCCCAATCGAGCGCCATAAAGGCGTTGGGGGTAATAATATTTAGAAGCCTATTTTCTGAAACGTTCGCGTGATAGCGTTTGAGTGGCAGCGTACCAACCGACCCTCTTGCTATCACAACATACAGCAAAATTGTAACCACGATCGTTACTGCAGCCACACTCCAATGAAGCGCTTTAAACCGCCATTGTTGTGAACATCCAACCAACCATTGGCTGCACTTTCTCGCCAACCATGCCACGGCAAGCGAAGCAAAGAAGGAACGCAAGATCGGGTAATCATCCCAAGCATTTTCTAAGACCGCCTCGGTATCATCATCGAACAAGCCAAACGCGAACACATCAATATAGTTGCCGTAGGTGACGTAGTAGTAATAATTACCGATGGAAAAGGCCGTGAGTAAAAAGAAAATCACGAACGCATAATTGGGCACAGATCGCTGCCAAAGCGAAAAGCCTCGTGGAAAAGAGGCCAGTATCAACCCAACTAAAAATAGCGGCGCGAAAGCAATCGCAATGATTTTGGCATCAAAACGCGCACCCACCCAAAATGCTCGCAACAGATCATCGCCTAAACCAGCAAGCTCCGAAACATCGGCCGCAAACAGCAAAAAAAGACCACGGGACACCGTGAGCAGCAGCAGAGCCACTACGATTAACGAAAATATAATGCGAATTGTTTTGTACGCATTCTGCTGAAAATTCATTGAATCAAAACCTGTGGGTATCAATGCGAAAAGGCGCACATCTTAACATAGTGGCCAATCAACCCTTTAGCTGCCGATGCCAAAGCAGTGATCAAACACACGAACGATTTTTGAAGAGGAGGTTAATGCTGGCATCGTGGGCAGAAGAAGGTGTTTCTCTGGGCAATTTTCAGCTCTTGAATCGCTTCGCCGCATTCTGGGCATGGCTCTCCGGCTTTTCCATACACTTGCAATTCTTGGGCAAAATACCCCGGCTTACCATCGGCTTGGGAAAAGTCTTTCAGAGTCGTGCCACCTTGCTCAATCGCCGTTTGCAAGGTTTGCTTGATGTGACTCACCAAGCGTTGCCATTCCTCGGCACTGAGTGACATCGTCGCTCTGCTCGGAAGGATGCGTGAACGAAACAAAGATTCGCTGGCATAAATGTTCCCCACGCCCACAACGATTTTGTTGTCCATAATAAACTGCTTCACCGCCACACGTTTACCTTGCGCTTTTTCAAGCATGTATGCTCCATCAAAAGCATCCGTTAGTGGCTCTGGGCCAATATTACCCAACACCGAGTGATCTTCATTTGGCGCTGCGTAAAGCCAAGCACCAAAGCGACGTGGATCGTTGTAACGCAACACTTTACCATTAGAGAGCTTGAGATCGACGTGATCGTGTTTGCCTGCCGGGAAGTCAGCGTCCAACACGCGCAATGAACCAGACATGCCTAAATGGACAATCGCACTGCCAACATCGGTTTCGATGATCAGATACTTAGCTCGGCGTCCAATGTGACGAATCACTTGCCCTTGCAGCTTTTTTAGCTCACTTGGAATGACCCAACGCAGCTTAGGCGTGCGAAAAATCAGTGATTGGATGGTTTGATTGAGCAAATGCGGCGTGATGCCCATTCGGCTCACTTCCACTTCTGGTAATTCAGGCATGGTGGCTCCAAGGTCAAGAGACTCATCTCTAGTAGGGAAACAAGTAATCAGGGGAAACCGATATGGCAATCCAGTAATCCTGCCAGTTTTGGAATACCCAAAAATCCGCCAGACGATAAAAAGTCACTCTTTGTGGCTCTTCCTGATCTTGGTACCACACTTCGATGGTTTCTGGTTTGATCAACTGGGAGGCTAATGTCTTCATCGTGGCTTCGTCGAGACGAGTACCAATCAAGGTTTGCCATCTTTCTCCCCACTCTTGTGGAGAAATAGTGATCTCACGCTCTACGCTCCAAGCACCGTTATTCCACTCTAAAGCATTACCTGCAAGCTGGATAGAGAGCAGCTGAGCATTGGGGTTGAGTAGAGAAGGATAGCCATTGGTACTTTCAATCTGAGTCGTGCTCTGATCGTCAAGCAAATAGGTTTTGATCAACGTCGGGGCATTGATGATCACAATAAAGAAGGTGATGCCAGCGATGAGGATATTATTCCATTTCCGGCGACGCTTTGGTGAAACCCGCATATTCTCAATCCAGACTGATAACTGTGCAAAGTATACCAACCAAGGGAACTGCGAGGGTTCTAGGTTCTAGGTTCTAGGTTCTAGGTTCTAGGTTCTAGGTTCTAGGTTCTAGGTTCTAGGTTCTAGGTTCTAGGTTCTAGGTTCTAGGTTCTAGGTTCTAGGTTCTAGGTTCTAGGTTCTAGGTTCTAGGTTCTAGGTTCTAGGTTCTAGGTTCTAGGTTCTAGGAGGAGCTTAAAAGAACAACAATAAAAAACCCAGCTCGAAAGCTGGGTTTTCTACAATCTTCAAAGAGACTCAATCAATTACTTGATTTTCGCTTCTTTGTACACAACGTGCTGGCGTACTACTGGATCAAATTTTTTGATCTCGAACTTGCCTGGCATGTTGCGCTTATTTTTGTCAGTTGTGTAGAAGTGACCAGTATTTGCAGTAGATACTAGACGAATTTTCTCACGAATGCCTTTCTTAGCCATTGCTAATTCCTCTTATTAAACGGTTTCGCCGCGTGCACGCATATCAGCTAGAACAACATCGATGCCTTTCTTATCGATGATGCGCATGCCTTTTGCAGTCAGGCGTAGTTTAACAAAACGTTTTTCGCTCTCTACCCAGAAACGATGAGTTTGTAGGTTCGGCAGAAAACGACGCTTAGTAGCATTTCGTGCGTGTGAGCGGTTGTTACCAACTGCAGGACGCTTACCAGTTACTTGGCATACTCGGGACATGAATGTCTTCTCCAAATCGTTTCAGCTCGATATCAACCTTGGTGGCCGAACCTCATCAATTAGAGGTCAAATACCATTATGGAAAATCCATACAAGGCTATCAAAGGTCGCGCATTATACTAACTTGCCATGCATTGCTCAAGACCCGAACAGATCCTTTTTACAGGTTTTCGTGATCTTTTTTTAGACAGCACGTTTTCAAGCAGTCCAAGCTGAATGTAAATTAAAATATTTGAGTGGCGAGGATTGTAGCAGAAACTCACTTATGAACAACAAAAAGTTTGCCTGTCAAGAGCGATGATTTTTGCGCTTCATATCCAACCTCTTTCCGCGAATGAAACCACCTCGCCATCGCCGACAACAAAGTGGTCCAACACCCGAATATCCACTAGGCCCAATGCGTCACTCAAACGGCGTGTAATACGCCTATCCGCTTGGCTTGGCTCTGCTACGCCTGAGGGGTGATTGTGTGCCAAAATCAGGGCAGCGGCGTTATGGTGTAGTGCTCGTTTGACCACTTCTCGCGGGTAAACCGAAGCAGCATCAATGGTACCTTCAAACATCACTTCATCTTTAATGACACGGTTTTGATTATCCAAAAACAAAATATAAAACGCTTCACGATGGCGATCGCGCAATATTGAAGAAAGATAGAGCTTAGTATGCTGAGGGCTGGTGAGCGCATCACCACGTTGCAATGTTTCCGCCAAATAGCGTTGCGTCATCTCCAAAACGGCTTGTAATTGAACGTACTTTGCCTGCCCCAATCCTTTGTGACGACAAAAACTCTGTTCATCGGCAGAAAAGAGTTTTCTCAGCGAACCAAAGTCTCGCAACAAAAAATCGGCAAGTTCAATCACGTTCATTCCTTGTGTGCCTGTTCGCAAAAAGATCGCAAGTAACTCCGCATCAGACAAAGACTGAGGGCCTCGCTGAAGCAGTTTTTCTCTTGGCATCGATTCACTGGGCAGATTTTTTAGGCTCATCATCTTTCTCTGTTTTTTTAGATGTGCCTATTGCAACGAGAAAACCAGCAAAGTCTAGTGTGACGATGCTGGTTCGCTATTCATGCAGCAAGAGAATGTAACCAAGCGTTTTATCAGAGCTTAAAATGACCGACCAAGTCATGCATCTCTTGGCCAGATACATTTAAGCGTGAACTAATGGCTTCCGACTCTTGTAAGTTGTGATTGATCTCATTAACGATTTGCTGAATGGTGACAAGGTTTTGGTTGATATCCTCAGCGACCGCGCTCTGTTGTTCAGCGGCGGATGCCGTTTGAATGCCCATATCACGGATCATTTCCACCGCCGACTGGATACCAGCAAGTGACTCTTTGATTTGTACTGACTCAAGCGCCGTTTGCTCACCACGCTCTTGGCTGGCAGACATAGTGGTGACCGCTCTGGCCACACCGTTTTGCAACTGCTTGAGCATATCACCAATTTCTAAGGTGCTGTTTTGTGTTCGACTCGCCAGTGAACGAACTTCATCAGCTACCACGGCAAACCCGCGACCTTGTTCTCCCGCACGCGCAGCTTCAATGGCGGCATTCAGTGCCAGTAAGTTCGTTTGCTCGGCAATTTCGCCTATCACTTGCAACACTTTGGTGATTTGAACGGTCTGTTGGCTAAGCTGAGAAATCGCGTCTGAGGTGATGTTCACTTCGTCGACCAATTTACCAATCCCTTCTATCGCGTGATTCACTTCGACTTGCGCTTCTGAGATCTGCGCATTGGCAGAATCAATCGCTTGTGCCGTGGCATGGGTATTGTTGGCGACTTCTCTCGCGGTAGCACTCATTTCCGTCACAGCAGTCACTACTTTATCCGTCTCCAAACAGTGCGTTTGCATTTGGTTACTGGCAAACGAGGCTTGCTGAACCAGCCCAGTGGCCGCGCTTTGCACCGTTTGTGCCGAACTGCGAATATCGACCATCAATGGATGCAACTTGTCCATAAACTGGTTGAACGCTTTTGCCACTTCCCCCACTTCATCTTGGCTGTCCACACTCAAGCGAGCGGTCAAATCGCCACCGCCTGCTGCCACATCTTGCAACGAGGACGCGATATGCTGCAGAGGTAAAATCGCTCGGGAAACCATCACGCCAATCACACCGCAAGCAATCAATAGACCCACCAGCGTGAATCCAATCGCCGATAAGGTATGCTCATTCAAACTGGCAATACTTTGTACACGATGCTCTGCCACTTGCATGTCGATATCATCGATGTAGATCCCCGTACCAAGTACCCAGTCCCATTTTGGCAGATATTCCGCATAACCCAGTTTAGGCGCTTGTGCATTGATAGTCGGTTTGTGCCATGAGAAATACAGGAAGCCATCGCCTTTGTGTGAAGCATCAATCAGCCCTGCTATCACCGCAACACCATTGTCATCTTTCATGCCGTATAGATTTTTACCTTCCAACTCCGGCTTGATCGCGTGCAGCGTGTTGACGCCTTTAGAATCATAAGCAAAGAAGTAACCATCACTCTCAAAGCGCATTGCTTTCAAAATCTGTTTGGCTTGTTGTTGATTATTGCCATTCACATCTGTGTCATACAGCGGCTTAATGGCGGTAACCCCCATCATTAGATACGCTTTTAACTCTGTTTTGCGTGTTTCTATCAGTTCGTTTCGATACTCACTCAACTCTACTTCTAGACTTTTGAGGCTATTGAAGTAAAAAACCGCCGTCACCATGGCGGTCAGCAGCACTAAAGGGATGATAGTAAGCAGTAATAATTTGTTCCGACTCTTCATGACAAGTTCCGTCGCTATCCATATGATTGTTTTAATTTTTAAGAGATGTATCGCCAGCATTATCTGGTATCTGCACCAATAATGTCCGTGAGCGACATTCTCTTTTTCTGATCGATTTGTCATATTTGTCTCAAATCAGAGAGGTCGGATCTTACTTCTCGTTCAATTTGACGACATCGTCACACCAGCGATCCGAATGCTCAATCGCCTATCTTTCAATCACCTGAGCAAATAATTTGTGTTAGGATCGGCAACAATTATTTTGGAGAGTAATCAAATGCAAACATTGGCAGGAAAGAAGATTCTACTGGGTATCAGTGGTGGTATTGCGGCCTACAAATGTGCAGACCTCACCCGCCGTCTCAAAGAAAGAGGCGCAGAGGTGCAAGTCGTCATGACCAAAGCCGCAAAAGAATTTATTACCCCGCTCACGATGCAGGCAGTCTCTGGCCGACCAGTCTCAGATAGTTTACTCGATCCAGCCGCCGAAGCCTCAATGGGCCACATCGAGCTGGCGAAGTGGGCCGACCTTATCTTACTTGCCCCTGCTACTGCGGATCTGATTGCGCGTATGGCCGCCGGCATGGGCAACGACCTACTGACTACCTTAGTGTTGGCCACTGACGCCCCAGTTGCGGTCTCTCCAGCGATGAATCAACAGATGTATCGCAACGTCGCGACCCAAGAGAACATTGCGACTCTGAGCCGACGCGGTATGGAAATCTGGGGCCCAGCGGCTGGCGAACAAGCGTGTGGTGATGTGGGCCCAGGCCGTATGTTAGAGCCGATGCAATTGGTTGCGCTGTGCGAACAATTCTTCCAGCCAAAACCGTTACAAGACAAATCGATTTTGATCACTGCGGGTCCAACTCGTGAAGCCATTGACCCTGTGCGCTACATTACAAACCACAGCTCAGGCAAAATGGGTTACGCGCTGGCTCAAGCAGCGATGCAGTTGGGTGCGAATGTAACACTTATCAGCGGCCCGGTTTCTCTGCCAACCCCCGTCAATGTCAATCGTATCAACGTCGACAGTGCTCAAGAAATGTATGACGCCGTGATGGCTCAGGCCTCTGATCACGATATCTTCATCAGTTGCGCGGCTGTGGCAGATTACCGCCCAGCCACGATTGCTGAGCAAAAACTGAAGAAAACTGACGACAGTGATGAGATGACCATCACTATGGTGAAGAATCCCGATATCGTCGCGTCGGTCTCCGCCATGACAGAAAATCGTCCTTTTACGGTCGGGTTTGCGGCAGAAACCAACGACGTTGAAGTGTACGCTCGCCGTAAACTGGAAAAGAAAAAGCTCGATCTGCTCTGCGCGAACGACGTTTCCGTGGAAGGGCAAGGCTTCAACAGCAGCGACAATGCGATTACGCTTTACTGGCCACAGGGAGAGAAAGCGCTGCCACTCAACAGCAAAGCGGCATTAAGTATGGAGATCTTGAAACAGATCCAAACCTTGATAGGTCAGTAATCGACATATCGCCCTCCGTTATTGACTAGGTTATTTGTACAGCTTTTTGCTTAACAGTATCACAAAACCTGATCGATACCTGATGTCTTGAACTGGGCATGCTGATATAATCGCTGACGAAAAAACGTCTATTCAAAAGGAAGTTAATCAATGGCAGGCAGTAAAAAATCAAACCGCCGTGAAGAGATCCTCCAAGCTCTTGCTCATATGTTGGAGTCTGCGGAAGGGGCATCGCGTATTACTACCGCGAAGTTGGCACAACAAGTAGGCGTGTCAGAAGCGGCACTTTATCGCCACTTTCCAAGCAAAGCGCGTATGTTTGAAGGTTTGATTGAGTTTATTGAAGAAGCCTTGATGTCGCGTATCAACCGTATCTTAGATGAAGAGAAAGACACGCTGGAACGTATTCGTTTGGTACTGCAACTGCTGCTCGCCTTTGCTGAGCGCAACCCAGGCTTGACGCGTATTATGTCTGGCCATGCGCTGATGTTTGAAAATGAACGACTACGCGATCGCATTAACCAACTGTTTGAACGCATCGAAACTCAACTGCGTCAGATTCTACGCGAGCGCAAATTGCGTGAGGGGAAATCCTTCCCTGTCGAAGAAAAGATCCTCGCTGCCCAGTTACTAGGCCAAGTAGAAGGCAGTTTGAATCGTTTCGTCCGTTCCGACTTTAAATACCAACCAACTGAAAATTTTGAGGAATACTGGGCATTGCTCAGTGCACAGATTAAATAATTTATGACAACTGCAACAAAACCTGCGTTTTCAATTTCGCTGCTTCACCCTAAATACTGGCCAGTTTGGCTAGGCTTTGGCTTACTTGCCATCCTTGTCACCATCCTGCCGTACAAATTGCAACTTTGGTTGGGTCGTAGCCTTGGCCACTTTGCAATGCGCTTCGCCAAAAGCCGCGTGCATGTCGCGCGTCGCAACTTGGAACTAGCCTTTCCAGAAATGGGCCAGCAAGAGCGCGAGGCCATTGTGCTTGAAAACTTCAAAAACACCGGCTTAGCATTGTTTGAAACAGGCATCGCGTGGTTTTGGCCAGATTGGCGCATCAAACGTCATGTTGTTTTTGGTGACACCCGAGAACTGATGGAACTGGATGCCAATAAAAAAGGGGTGTTAGTGGTGTGTACGCACTCACTTAACCTTGAGATAACCGCGCGTGCCTTTTCATTGTTTGCGCCCGGTTATGGCGTGTATCGCCCACATGACAACCCCGCTTACGACTTTATTCAAACTTGGGGCCGCACTCGTTGTGGCAACCAAATGGTGGATCGTAAAGACGTCAAAGGCATGTTGAAAATTCTACGCGGCGGTGATCGCTTGTGGTATTTGCCTGACCATGATTATGGCAACAACCACGCAGTATTTGTTCCCTTCTTTGCCGTACCCGATGCGTGTACAACGGCAGGAACAGGTGTATTAGTGGATGCGAGTAAGTGTGCGGTGATCACCGCGTCTAGTTTCCGCAAAGGCGAAACCTATACGCTGGAAATCGACCCGGATATCAGCGACCAATTCCCACGTAAAGACGCGGTTGGCGCGGCAACGGTGATGAACCAAGCGATTGAGAAAGTGATTTTGCGTGGATTAGATCAATGGATGTGGCTGCACAAACGCTTTAAGAGCATGGCTGACCCAAGCCAACCACGCGGCATTCGTTATAAATAGTTAGGTGTTAGGTTGCTAGGGACTAGGGACTAGGGACTAGGGACTAGGGACTAGAAGCCTAGATAACTAGATAACTAGATAACTAGATTCTAGGAGCTGCTTTTCCTAGAATCTAGCCCCTGCCTTTACTTAGATCCCGTATTGGGCGCGATACGCTTTCACCGCATCAAGATGCTCGGCTGCATCGCCTTTCTCTTCCAAGAACGTGATCAAATCCGACAGGCTAACGATAGAAATCACTGCACAAGCGAAATCACGTTCAACTTCCTGAATCGCCGACAGCTCACCCTTACCTTTTTCTTGGCGGTCAATCGCCACCAATACGCCAGCCAGATCGGCACCATTGGCTTGGATGATTTCCATCGATTCGCGAATCGCTGTGCCCGCGGTGATCACATCGTCCACCAGCATAATGCGCCCTTCTAGCGCAGAGCCAACCAAGTTACCGCCTTCGCCGTGATCTTTGGCTTCTTTGCGATTGAAGCAGTAAGGCGTGTCGATATCGTGGTGATCCGCCAGCGCAACGGCCGTCGTAGTCGCGATTGGGATACCTTTGTACGCAGGGCCAAAGAGTACGTCGAACTCAATGCCAGAATCCGCTAACGCCGCCGCATAAAAACGACCAAGGCGTGCCAAGTCACGACCTGTATTG
Source organism: Vibrio sp. 05-20-BW147 (assembly GCF_013369385.1). Classification (GTDB taxonomy): domain Bacteria; phylum Pseudomonadota; class Gammaproteobacteria; order Enterobacterales; family Vibrionaceae; genus Vibrio; species Vibrio floridensis. Next base: position 61,048 of record NZ_SZTO01000018.1, read on the forward strand.
AAAAGACCAGCGTTAAAGAAATATGGGCTTTTACGGCCAGATTTCAACGTAAACTCGCCAAACTTAAGGACTTGTTTCTCTAGTGCAAACTCAATAAATTCACGCTGGTATGCTTTCATGAATACTCTCTCGATGTTTAATGGGTTAATAGGTGCTAGGTCTAGGGTCTAGGGTCTAGGGTCTAGGGTCTAGGGTCTAGGGTCTAGGGTCTAGGGTCTAGCAACAAACAAAAAAATAGCCCCCAAATGGGAGCTATCTAAATCAATTGGCTAACGCCGCCTTCTGCGCGGCGACGATCTCGCTAATGCCCTTTTTGGCCGACTCTAGCAGAGCCAGCAATTGTTCATGGCTAAACGGTTCGCCTTCTGCAGTGCCTTGGATTTCGATCATCTTGCCTTCTTCCGTCATCACTACGTTCATGTCGGTATCAGCCGCCGAATCTTCCACGTATTCCAAATCGCACAGGACATCTTCACCCAAAATGCCGACCGAAACCGCAGCCACATGGCCTTTCATTGGGTTTGCTTTTAGCTTGCCACTGTCAACAAGGTGCTGAAATGCATCCGCCATCGCCACGCTAGCACCACTGATTGACGCGGTGCGCGTACCGCCATCGGCTTGGATCACATCACAGTCAACGGTGATCATAAACTCACCCATCGCTTCCAAATCCACGACTGCGCGCAGGCTACGTGCGATCAAACGTTGAATTTCCATGGTACGACCGCCTTGCTTACCATTGGCCGCTTCACGACGAGTACGTGAATGAGTTGCGCGTGGCAGCATGCCATATTCCGCCGTCACCCAGCCTTTACCTTGGCCTTTTAGCCAACGAGGCACCGATTCTTCCACGGTCGCATTACACAGCACCTTGGTATTACCAAACTCAACCAGCACGGAGCCTTCCGCATAAGCCGTGTAGTTACGAGTAATTTTAATTGGGCGCACTTGGTCTGCCGCGCGATCATTTGGACGCATGGATGAATACCTTTTCTGGGGATCGATTTGATTGGGGGTGAAGTATAGCGGAAACCACCGCAAGGCACTAGGGAAAGGCTCACGGTTTTTAGCTCACAGTTTTAGCAACAATGCTTCACGCCTAGCCGCAACGCCATTCTGTGCTACTATTGCCAAGCGTTATTTTCAAAGATGATAAAACAGGAAAATTCGATGATTTACAGCATGACCGCATACGCGCGCAAAGAGATCAAAGCCGATTGGGGCAGCGCGGTATGGGAAATCCGCAGTGTTAACCAACGCTACCTAGAAACCTACTTCCGCATGCCAGAGCAGTTCCGCGGTCTAGAACCCGTTCTGCGCGAGCGTTTTCGCCAACGCCTTGCTCGCGGCAAAGTCGAGTGCAGCCTAAGATTTGAAGCCAATCCAGCGGCGCGCAGCGAACTGACGATCAATGAGACCTTAGCGAGCCAAGTGATTGGTGCCGCAAAGCAAATCATGCAGCTCACCGGTGAAGATAGCCGCATCAACCCATTCCAAGTGATGCAGTGGCCTGGTGTGATGGAAACGCCAGAGCAAGATATGGACGCCATTAATCAGCAATTGTTGGCCGCTTTTGACCAAGCACTTAACGAATTTATCGAAGCGCGTGGCCGTGAAGGCGACAACATGAAAGCCTTGATTGAGCAGCGCCTAGCAGCCATCACCGCGGAAGTAGTGAAAGTACGCGCCCGCATGCCAGAGATCATTGAGTGGCAGCGTGAGCGTCTGTTCTCGAAATTTGAAGAAGCCAAGGTGGAACTGGACGCTTCTCGCGTAGAGCAAGAGCTGATCATTTTGGCACAGAAATCGGATGTGGCAGAAGAGCTGGATCGCCTCGATTCTCACGTTAAAGAGACCACCAATATTTTGAAAAAAGGCGGCGCCGTTGGCCGTCGTTTGGACTTCATGATGCAAGAGTTCAACCGTGAATCCAACACGCTCGCGTCCAAATCGATCGCCACTGACATCACCGCTTCAGGTGTAGAGCTTAAGGTGTTGATTGAACAAATGCGCGAGCAGATCCAAAATATCGAATAGATTCTCTAGGGTAGAAAGCTATACGTCCTAGAATGTCATAAAAGCCCTGTATTACTTTGTGAAGAGCCTGGTAAATACAGGGCTTTTTATTTTCTCCATCCAAATCGGTTTGAAGGAATATGTCTGCTAACCGACTACCATTTGCTTGATTACAATTCGTTGATCGTGAAACGGAATGTGTCCGTTTGTAGAGGTTGAATCTGCAAAGCCAATAAATAGGTTCAAAGTGTAACATGGCCGTTTAACTCTACCGAGGTCAGAGCGTCAAAACCTTCGAACTCTGCTCAGTCCAGTTTGCGCCATCTCTTGTTCTGAGAGAAGGATACAAAAATCCTCTGCGCATCTTTTCCCTGTTGCGATATAGTTGCCAACCCGCACCATCTATTGATCACTTGTATTTATTCAACCATGTTTATTCGCAATACGCTCACATCCTTCTTTTTCCTGTTCGTGGTGGCACTAAGCAGCAAATTTCTTGCACTCATGACTTTTGCACAATTGCCTACCGAATTACTTTCAGCACAAGGTACCGAAGCGCTGTTTTTTGGGCTCCGCTTTGACGCTACGATAGCAACCATGCTGACGGTGCCGATTTTTTTACTCACTATCCCGTTTCTTTTCATTCATCGCGATAGTCAGTTTCTAATAAAAGGGCTGATGAGCTTAGGCGTACTGTGGATCGTGACGACAACATTTTCCGATGCGATTTACGCTAAAGATGCCAGTAAACATGTCACGTTTGAGCTTTTTACCGCGCAAGGCGTAGAAGGGGCATTGCTAGTCACCGCCTTTAAAAGCTACTGGGGAACCATCGCGATAGGTTCTTTCTGGCTGGTGATTTGCCAATACCTACTATGGAAAAAAATCTCCCTTGACCATTCTGCGCGTCATCCTTGGTATCTCAATGGCATTTTTGGCCTTATTTGGCTGGTGGTGAGTATCACCATCATCCGCGGAGGCTGGGGCGATGCACCGCAAACCCCAATGCGTGCTTACAACATCGGTAACAGTGAGCAAGCCTTCGTCGCTTGGAGTGCGCCTTATAGCATCACCTATTACTTAGCCAACGGCGATCGTGCCGCCATTGCTAAAATCACCAAAGATCCATCCGCAGCGCAGTTGGCTCAGTGGCAAGCGGCCCTAGCACACAGCCGCCCAGCACAACTGACATCACTCAAGCCAGCCAACGTGGTGATGATATTACTGGAAAGCTGGCCCGCATACGATATGCAAAGCTACTCTGGCGTAGTCAATACGACGCCCTTCTTTGACGAACTTCGCCAGCGTACTCTAACCACCGACTCCAGCTACGCTGATGGTTATCGCACCGTGCAAGGGATGTTTGCCACTTTCTGTTCATACCCAAACCCGACTGATGGCATCATTTCCACCAGCCAGCTGCAAAATGCTAACTATGTTTGCTTACCGCACATTTTGCGCAAGCAGGGATGGCAAACCACCTTTATCCAAGGCAGTGCCAAGGGAAAAGTCGGTTCCTTTGCTCAAACGCTGGGCTTTGCCGAATCTTTCGGTAAGCACGACTACCCCTTTGAAGCCGTGCACAATGAATGGGGGTATATGGACGGCGACATCTATCGCTATTCAATGCAACAGATAGAGCGTTTGAGCCAGTCGTCTCAGCCCTTTTTTATCACCATCAATACGGGCACGACTCACGGCTCCTATCTCCCTGAAGAACAATATGCTTTTGGACGCGACACACCGATTAATGAACGACGCAGTGTCATGAAGCATGCCGACGATGCTTTGCGACAATTTATACCTCAACTTGATGCCAAGCTGGCTCAGTTGGACAAGCCGACGCTGGTGGTACTCGTGGCCGATCACACCGCCAAAACGGTTAAAGGTGGCTTTGTTAAAAATGCGATCCCACTAGCGATGTATGCGAGTGACCACTCACTGCCCATCAAAGTCCTGCCGATCAGCGCATCACAACGCGATGTGGGTGCAACCATTTTGGATTGGCTTGGTGGCTACGCGCCTTGGTTTACGGGTCACTCATTGCTCGATGAGCAATACTCTGGCCGTGCGAGTTTTGCCTTTGGTACTGGGTTCTTTTGGCTAGCCAAAGATCATGGTATTGCCATCAATGTCAAAACCGGGGAACTGGCTCAATGCTTCGAGATTGGCGATGACCGCGTGACCAAACAAGTGATCGCATGTGAAGCAACGGCTTGGGCTGAAACACTCTACCAAGAAGCCAGCTACTACAACGCCATTTCACAACATTTACTGTTTAAAGGACGCACTACCGACTATCGCCCGCTTCCTTAATGCCAATGACAATGAGCGAATACAAAAACAGCAGCGAATCGCTGCTGTTTTTGTTTATGTCAAGTTCAGACCTTAAGCGGCCCCTTGCTGATGTTCGGCTTTGCGCTTGTGTTTGCGATACTTTGGATGAGTAATCGGAATCGCTGAAAGCAGTGTTTTGGTGTAATCGTTTTGTGGGTTGGCGTACACCTCTTTGGCACTGCCCTCTTCGACCACTTTACCGAAGTACATCACTGCCACTTTGTCGGAGACGTGTTTCACCACCGACAGATCGTGCGAAATGAAAATGATCGCCAAATTCATCTCTTGCTGAAGCTGCAGCAATAAATTGAGGATCTGTGCTTGCACAGAGACATCCAACGCAGAAACGGACTCATCACAAATCAGTAACTTGGGTTTGAGTGCAATGGCGCGTGCAATACCAATACGCTGACGCTGGCCACCAGAAAATTCGTGTGGATAGCGATTGACGGCTTCTGCGGGCAAGCCCACTTTCACCAGTAGCTCTTTCACCCACGTTTTACGCTCTTCCGGTGTACCGACCTTATGGATGATGAAAGGCTCTTCCAAAATCATACCAATGGTATGACGCTGATTGAGCGACTCCATCGGATCTTGGAAAACAATCTGCATCTCTTTGCGCAGCGGGCGCATTTCTTTAGCGGAAAGTTTGGTGATATCACGCCCTTCAAAGAAAATGCTTCCTTCCGTTGGCTCATACAGTTTGAGCAGCGTACGCCCTAAGGTGCTTTTGCCACAACCCGACTCACCAACCAAACCTAAGGTTTCCCCTTGGTTCACTGACAAACTGACGCCATCCACCGCTTTCACAGTATAACCTTTACGAAACAGACCTTTGCCTGAGACAAAATGCTGCTTGAGGTTTTCAATCCTTAATACTTCTTTACTCATCCTGAATTCCTTAGCTCGCCCGACTCGGCTCAAACATGCTGCTATCAATCGGCTTAATGTCGATCAACTGCTTCGGTTCACTATCCAAACTCGGCATCAAACCCATTAGTCTTTCTGTGTAGGGGTGTTTGGGGTGATCAAACAGCTCAAAAATTTCGGCGTATTCAACAATTCGTCCACCGTACATCACCGCGACGTCATCACACACTTCCGCTACCACACCCAGATCGTGCGTAATAAAGATCATCGCCATCCCGGTTTCTTGCTGTAACTCGTTCATCAGTTCCAAAATGGATGCCTGAACGGTCACGTCCAACGCGGTGGTTGGCTCATCACAGATCAAAATATCCGGTTTACACGCGAGTGCCATCGCAATCATCACGCGTTGGCGCATGCCACCGGAAAGGTTGTGCGGGTACTCATTGAGACGCTTCTCTGGCAGTGGAATTTTCACTTTTTTTAGCATTTCAAGAGCGTATTCGTTACGCGCACGTTTATCCAGATCAGGACGATGCAGTTCCAAGACTTCATTGATCTGGCGACCCACGGTATGGACAGGGTTGAGGGCCGTCATCGGATCTTGGAAAATAATGGAGATACGATCCCCTCTCATCGCGTACATCTGTTCCGCAGGCAAGGTCACCAGATCTGTGCCACGATACAGCACCTGACCATTGACGATTTGGCCATACGGCTTTGGCAATAACCCCATGATCGACATGGAGGTGACACTCTTGCCACTGCCAGACTCACCCACCAATCCCAAAGTACGCCCTGCTCGCACGTCAAAATTGACGCCGTGCAAAACCTTAACCGGGCCATCATCGGTCATGAAAGAGACCTCAAGGTCTCTCACACTCAGAATCACATCATCCTGCATTGCTCTTCCTTCCTTGCCGCCAACTTATAATTTATAGGTGTCATCAATAATGGTGACAGGCGCAAAGGCTTTGTTGGATTTCACCGCTTTTTCGGTTTCTTTCTTGACGTCTTTATCAATCCAGAAGGTTCCCAAACCAATCGCACCACCGCTGGTAAACAGCACTTCTGACTTCTTGGTCATCGCTGCTTTTGGGTACTTCAACCAACGCCAGTAGCCCACTCGGGTATAAGGCACCATGTAGCCAGGGACAATCACGTTTGCATCGGTGACAATCTGCTGAATTTGATGCGAGTAGTTGTACTTCTTCTCTAAATCAAACTCGTTTTTGTATGCCATGATCAGCTCATCAAGTTCAGGCGTGCTAAAGTTGGTGTGGTTGTTGGTTTGTGGGCGATTCGCATTGGCAGAATGGAAGTATTCCCAGTAAGCCGGTACATCAGAGGTGCCCATGTCTAAGAAGGCCAATTCATGTTTCTTCTCAAGAATAAACTTAAATGCCGAAGACCCATCCACCAATTTGAGTTCAAACTCAAGGCCTGCCTTCTTCGCCTGCTCTTTCAAATAAGCAATACGCGGGGTGTGATGAGCAAAACCGTAAGTAATGGCGAAACTAAGGCGCTGCCCCTTGTCGTTGACACGCACACCATCTGATCCAATTTGACTAAAACCGGCCGCTTCAAAGTAACGAATGGCCAACTCAGGATCGAACTTCGGCGCAACCGGATTCGGTAAGTCATACTTACCATGCCCCGCACCCAGCGCATGAGGTTTACGTGAGTAGTCGCCACGAGTGATCTTCTCGATCATGCCGTCGTAGTCACTGGCATGCATGATCCCTTTACGCACATTGAGATCATCTAACAAAGGAGTGGAGACATTCATCCAAAGGCCACCCGCACCTTGTGGTGTTTGGTTATAACCCCAGAATTTCTCTATATAACCTTTCTGATAAGGTTCGGTGTTCGATTTGTCGTGCCATAGGTCAGGCAGGATCAATGCAAACGTATCCAAGTCACCTTTTTCAAAGTGCTTCATCGCAATATCGTTATCACGGATCACCGTAATGCGAATCTTATCCACGTTGTAACGATGCTGGTAATACTTGTTGCTGTAACCCCACCAATCTTGGCCAACATGGTTAAAGGTGACACTTTTACCTTTCTTGATGTCATCAAGGTAGTAAGCACTGGTGGTCGGTTCTGACTTGAAGTTGTATTTACGCACGAAATTATCGTCGATACCGTCACCATTCTCATCTTTGCTCGGGTTGGCATAGAAATGTGCAGGACGTGGGCGAAGCGCACCTAGGGTATAAAGCAGATCTTCTTGGTTTTTTTCAACTTTGCTTACCGCCGCGAAGGTGTGCTGATCAATTTTCTGCACATCCTCAATCACGTTGGTGTAGTACTCGTTGTACCAAGGTGCCACCAAGTCTTTTGAGCGGTAAAACTTGAGCATAAAAACAAAATCGTCCGCTGTGACTGGCTTACCGTCAGACCATTTAGCCTTCGGATTGAGTTTAAAATAGACCGTGCGTTTATCATCAGCGAATGCCCATTCGTTGGCTAACGCAGGGATCCACTCTAGCGTGTTTGGATGTTGATCAACCAGTGCTGGCGTTTCATCCAGAATGAACGAACGCAATCCCGAGTTAGAATCTGGCCCTACACTGCGCAAGGTTTGTGGGAAGCTTGAGATGTGAGTACGAAAAGTACCACCGAATTTTGCCTCAGAAGAAGCAAACAATGGCTCATCCCAATTCGTTTGCCACTGCACATCCGCAGGTAAACTCGCTGCGTAGAGGCTGGTACTCATCAGCGATAACGCTGTGGTTAATAATGTTTTTTTCATCTGTATGTCCCTATATTATCCGTTCCAACAGTATTGACTATTTAAACGTAGCGGGTGAATTTTTTCGGATCAAATGCGGCGCGAATCGCTTCACCAATGAAGGTCACCATAACAAGCACTGCGACGATAGAAGTCACCACTGACGCCACAATCCAAGGAGAATCAAGATTGGATTTCCCTTGTTGCAGCAACTCGCCCCAACTTGGCGTTGGTGGCATCAGCCCTAGACCAAGGTAATCCAATGCTGTTAAAGCCGTAATGTTTGCAGCAATAGTAAACGGCGCTAAGGTTACGATCATCACCATGGTATTTGGCAAGATGTGTTGAAAAAGAATGCGAGCGGTTGATGCACCCAGCGCTTTCGCTGCTAATACATATTCACGTGCGGACTCTTTGTACGTCATGGTGCGCATGTACCAAGTCATCCCCATCCAACCAAACAATACGTTGATCCCCACAAACAAAGCAAAAGTGGGTTGAACAATCGATACCAAGATCATAATGACGTACAAAAACGGCACCATTGACCAGATCTCAATCAGTCGCTGTACAAACAGGTCAAACTTGCCGCCCCAGTAGCCCATTGCACAGCCCACAGCGGTGCCAATGGTATAGGAAATGGCCATCGTCAGCAGAGCAAAGCCCATTGCCGTTCTAAATCCGTACACTAAGCGAGCTAAAATATCTCGCCCAATCACATCCGTGCCAAGATAGTGCTTGGACTCTGCATTCGGCGCGGTAGGCGGGAAATCACCAGAAAAATCCTGCTCGTAAGGGTTCCACGGCACAATTGGCATGATGACAAAGTTGCCATTGTCTTGCGCAGCAAACTGCTTTTGCAAATCGCGATAGTTGGCTTCACCCGCAGAATCCTGACCAAACTCCGTCCCACTGCGAACATCACTGATCACAGGGAAGAAATAACTTCCCTCATATTTCACCACCAGCGCTTTGCTGTTAATCAGCAGTTCCGCAAACAGCGACAGCACCAACATGATGGACAAAATAATAAATGACCAGTAGCCACGCTTAATCGCTTTAAAGCTACGAATTTTCTTTTGAGTTAAAGGGCTTACGTTAATCATATTAAGCTCCAAACTTCACGCGAGGGTCAACCAGTGCCACACAAATGTCGGAAATAATATTACCCAACAGAAGAAGTACCGCATTAATAGCAACAATGCCCATTACAACCGGATAATCGCGTTCGATGATCGACTCATAGCCTAATAAGCCAATACCATCGATATTGAAAATAACTTCAATCAAAAACGCTCCGGTCATAAAGAAGAGTAACGAGTTACCAAAATGGCTAGCGATAGGAATTAAACTATTGCGCAAAGCGTGTTTACGGACTGCGGTTTTAAATGGCAAACCTTTCGCAATGGCGGTACGAATATAATCGGATGACAAATTTTCCATTAAGTTATTTTTCATCGTCAGCGTCAGTGTGGCGAAGTCACCAATTAAATAACAGATAAGTGGTAGCACCGCATGCCACATGACGTCTTTGGCACGTTCAAAAAACGTTTCCAAATCATCGAAATCATCGCCGACAAAGCCCCCCATCGGGAACCACTCTAAATGGTAAGAAAAGAGTGTGATCAGCAGAACACCCACCACGTAACCAGGCAGCGCATAACCAATAAAAATCAAGATGGAGGAGGCAGAATCAAACACCGACCCATGTCGAAGCGCCTTGTAATAGCCCAGCGGAATAGAGATAAAATAGCTGATAAAAAAGGTCATTCCACCGTAGAAAAGCGAGACGGGAAGGCGCTCTGCGATCATGTCACCGACCGGTTCGTAGTAACGCGTGGATTCACCAAAATCCAGCATGACCAGCTTACTCAACCAATCAATATAAGCCTCTACGACAGGTTTATCCAAGCCATAGAAAGCGTTGAGCTCCGCCATTTGCTCTTCAGACAGAGCAGAATTGCCACCTGCGGTCGTCATCGCTGCAGCACCGTCGCCTTGTGCCTGCATTTTAGACAGCATGCGTTCAACTGGACCACCAGGAACAAAACGGGTAATGGCAAAAATAAGGATAGTAATTCCCAAAAAAGTCGGAATTACAAGCGCCAGTCGGCGCAGAAAATAGGACAGCATATACAACTACTCCATGTTCACTGTCTAGAAAAGCAAAGGATCTCTATCACTTCGTTTTACTAAGTGAATGTGCAAACCTCTCAGCAGACAATTTACGTTCACGAAACGCATGTTTCTCGACGTATTGTTCTTCCTGAACAATCTCAATAACGGTCTTATGACCAGTCAGCGAGATAATGAGCGACATATTTATCTCGAATGAATCAAAGCATCAAGTATTTCTGAAAAAAACGTAACAAATAACCGAGAACATCGAAAATAATTGATCTATTTCGTAAGAAATTCTTACTAAGTTAATTATTAATACCACAGCATGATAAGCGGTAAAATATAGAGATCAATGCGAACAACATTGAATACTCATTTTATTCGTATGGCATAACATATCCCTACCATAACCCCATTTCAGCAGCGTATTAAAGAAGCGCGTTCTGTTTTATTTCGCTTTCCTACTCTCTTGCGCAATCACTGGGCGATTCTGGCTAGCTCTCTGAACTTCAACTGGTAACCACCCGCGGTTCGTGATACTCTTCGCCTCCATTTTTTCTGGCCGAAAAGTCATCAACTGATGAGTTCATCACGGCCAGTGCTATCTTTTAGTAGTGGCAGATATTCCCTATCCGCTCTCAATCCAAACCAAACGTGGACTAAAACAGATGGGCAAAGGTACTCTTTATATCGTCTCTGCGCCAAGTGGTGCAGGCAAATCCAGTCTAATCTCCGCGATGCTGGAAAAAAATCCGACTTACGCAATGAAAGTATCGGTCTCTCACACTACTCGTGGTATGCGCCCTGGCGAACAAGACGGCGTGCACTACCATTTTGTGGAGAAAGAGCATTTTGAAGAGCTGATTGCAAAAGGTGAATTTCTGGAATACGCAGAAGTGTTTGGTAACTACTACGGCACCTCACGTGTTTGGATTGAAAACACCCTAGATAAAGGCATTGATGTTTTTCTCGATATCGACTGGCAAGGCGCTCGCCAAATTCGTGAGCAAATGCCACACGCCAAAAGCATCTTTATCTTACCACCATCCAATGGTGAGCTTGAGCGCCGCTTAAACACGCGCGGTCAAGACAGCGAAGCGGTGATTGCTAAACGCATGGCGGAAGCAAAGTCCGAAATTTCGCACTACAACGAATACGATTACGTGATCATCAATGATGATTTCGATACTGCTTTGATGGACTTTAAAGCCATTATCCGAGCAGAAAGATTGAAGCAAGACAAACAAGCTGCTAAATATAGCGGTATGCTTGACGCGCTTTTAGCAGAATAAGCCCCCAGAAAGCATTCTGTGGCACTAATAATACAACTCAAGGTAGCTCAAGCTAGACACTGAGAACTGAGAGCCTGTATACTTTCTCGTCATTCAAAAAATTTAGTTAACTAATTTGGAGTTCTCATGGCACGCGTAACTGTTCAAGACGCTGTTGAAAAAGTTGGCAACCGTTTCGACTTGGTTCTGATTGCGGCTCGCCGCGCTCGTCAAATGCAAACTGGCGGCAAAGATTCACTAGTGCCGGAAGAGAATGATAAGCCAACCGTTATCGCACTGCGCGAAATCGAAGAAGGCCTTATCACTAAAGATGTACTTGATGCACGTGAGCGTCAAGAACAGCAAGAACAAGAAGCAGCTGAATTAGCGGCCGTTAGCAGCATCGCTCGCAACCGTTAATTCGCCTTAAAACACAACATCCCGGGCCCATAATTTGTATCTATTCGATAGCCTCAAAGACGTTGCCCAAGAATACCTTACAGAGCCTCAACTAGAGGCTCTGCGTCAATCTTATGTGGTAGCGCGAGATGCCCATGAAGGGCAAACCCGCTCAAGCGGTGAACCGTATATCATCCACCCAGTCGCGGTGGCGCGCATTCTGGCCGACATGCGCCTGGATGTTGAAACTCTACAAGCAGCGTTACTCCATGATGTCATTGAAGATTGTGACGTCAGCAAAGAAGATCTCGAAGCACAATTTGGCCATACGGTGGCGGAATTGGTTGATGGGGTTTCCAAGCTGGATAAGCTGAAATTTCGCGATCGCAAAGAAGCACAGGCGGAAAACTTCCGCAAAATGGTGCTGGCGATGGTGCAAGATATTCGCGTTATCCTGATCAAACTGGCCGACCGCACTCACAACATGCGCACCTTGGGCGCACTTCGACCAGACAAAAAACGCCGTATCGCACGCGAAACTCTAGAGATTTATTCTCCACTGGCGCATCGCCTTGGTATCCACAATATTAAAACCGAATTGGAAGAGCTCGGCTTTGAAGCCCTCTATCCCAATCGCTACCGCGTGTTAAAAGAAGTCGTTCGATCTGCACGTGGTAACCGCAAAGAGATGATCCAACGTATCCACAGTGAAATTGAAGGCCGCTTGCAAGAAGTGGGTTTGAAAGCTCGCGTAGTCGGTCGTGAAAAGAATCTTTTTTCCATCTACAACAAGATGAAAACCAAAGAGCAACGTTTTCACACCATCATGGATATTTACGCGTTTCGTGTCGTGGTCGATACGGCCGACACTTGCTATCGCGTACTCGGTCAGGTGCACAGCTTGTACAAGCCTCGTCCTGGTCGTATGAAAGATTACATCGCAGTCCCCAAAGCCAATGGCTACCAATCGCTGCATACCTCGATGGTTGGCCCTCATGGCGTTCCAGTGGAAGTGCAAATCCGCACCGAAGACATGGACCAAATGGCGGACAAAGGGGTTGCGGCACATTGGTCTTATAAGGGTAATGGCGAACGCACTGGCACCACGGCGCAAGTGAAGGCGCAACGCTGGATGCAAAGCTTGCTGGAACTTCAACAAAGCGCAGGTAACTCCTTCGAATTCATCGAGAACGTTAAATCAGATCTCTTCCCAGATGAGATTTACGTCTTCACACCGAAAGGCCGCATTGTTGAACTGCCTGTCGGGGCAACGGCGGTGGATTTTGCCTATGCCGTGCATACCGATGTCGGTAATACCTGCGTTGGTGCACGTGTCGATCGCAATCCATACCCACTGAGCAAAGCGCTGAAAAATGGCCAAACCATTGAAATCATCAGTGCGCCAGGTGCTCGTCCTAACGCAGCTTGGCTCAACTATGTGGTGACTTCTCGTGCACGTACTAAGATTCGCCAAGTGCTGAAAACCATGCGTCGTGAAGAGTCGGTGACGCTGGGTCGCCGTTTGTTGAATCATGCGCTCGGTGAGCACTCACTTGCCGACATCAGCCCAGAAAATCTCAACCATGTCTTGAGCGATCTCAAAATCCAATCTTTGGATGATCTGCTTGCCGCCATCGGCTTGGGTGAGCGTATGAGTATCGTGATTGCGCGCCGTTTGTTAGGTGATGCAGACGAGCTCACCGAACTTCGTTCAAGCGACAGCAAGAACAAGAAGAAGCTACCAATTCGTGGTTCGGAAGGATTACTGCTGACGTTTGCCAACTGTTGTCATCCCATCCCAGATGATCACATCATTGCCCATGTGTCACCCGGCAGAGGCTTGGTGGTTCACCGTGAGACCTGTCCAAACGTACGTGGCTACCAACGCGAGCCCGACAAGTACATGGCGGTGGCATGGTCAGACGATTACGATCAAGAGTTCATCGCGGAACTTAAAGTCGACATGCTCAATCATCAAGGTGCCTTGGCAGAGCTGACTAACGTGATTTCCAAAACCGGTTCAAACATCCATGGCTTATCGACTGAAGAGCGTGATGGCCGCTTGTATACCGTGACGGTGCTGCTGACCACCAAAGATCGTGTGCATCTTGCAGGCATCATGAAGAAGATTCGCGTCATGCCATCTTGTTCACGCGTGCGTCGCCGCAAGAACTGATCACCGCATTCGATCGCTTTTCATCGCCCTTGAAATCAAGGTTTCAAGGGCTTTTTATTTTTATCAGAAAGCCAAATTCAAAATGTTATGAATGAAGAACGTTATCAGAGAATCCAACAAGTTTTAAAAGCGCGTCAAACCGATCTCACCCTGTGCCTTGAAGAAGTGCATAAACCCAATAATGTGTCAGCGATGATCCGCACTGCCGATGCCACGGGATTGCACAAAGTGCATGCTGTGTGGCCCACCGAACAGATGAAGACATTGAAAAACACCTCTGCCGGTGCAAGAAACTGGGTGGAAGTGGATACGCATGATTCCATCGCAGACGCCGTGAGCGCTTTAAAAGCACAAGGCATGCAAGTGTTGGTGACCAACCTCTCTGATAGCGCCGTCGATTTTCGCCAAATCGATTACACCCAACCGACCGCCATCATTTTGGGCAGCGAAAAGATTGGCGTTTCTGAGCAAGCCAAGGCGCTGGCGGATCAAGACATCATTATTCCTATGGTGGGCATGGTGCAATCCCTTAACGTTTCGGTGGCTTGCGCGGTGATTCTGTATGAAGCGCAGCGCCAACGTGAAGCCGCGGGTATGTACCAAAACGACGAAAGCTCGATTGATGCCGAAACCATCAACCGCATTTTGTTTGAGCGTGGCCACCCGGTGTTGGCTAAAGTCGCCAAACGCAAAGGACTCGCTTACCCACCCCTAGATGATGCCGGACAAATTGTTGCGGATCCTGCGTGGTGGGCAGACATGCAAAAGAAATAGTCGTTATCTAGTTTTCTAGTTATCTAGTTTTCTAGTTTTCTAGTTTTCTAGAGCCTATTTTTTCCTGTACAAAAACACAGCCTAATGGTTAACATAACGCTATGTTTATCATTGTCTTGAGGCCAATATGTCTGCCCAACTGTTATCTGCTATCCCCCTCACGTCCCTCAGTGGGGTCGGTGCTAAGGTGGCTGAAAAACTGGAGAAAATTGGCCTAAGCAGCGTGCAAGACCTGCTTTTTCACTTGCCACTTCGTTACGAAGACCGCACCCGCATCTACCCGATTGCCAAATTGCATGCCGGATTGTGGGCCGCTGTGCAGGGCCATGTGATGCAAGTGGATACCTTGTTTGGTAAACGCAAGATGTTGACGGTGAAGCTCAGTGACGGGAATGGCACCATCACGTTGCGTTTTTTCAACTTTACCGCGGCAATGAAAAACAATTTTGCTGAAGGTAAGTTAGTACACGCTTACGGCGAAATTAAGCGCGGTAATATGGGGCTGGAGATCGTTCACCCAGACTACAAGTTTTTCGCCCCAACGCAAAAGCCCGATGTGGAACAGAGCTTAACGCCTGTTTATCCTACCACCGATGGCTTAAGGCAAATCACGCTGCGTAACCTCACAGACCAAGCCCTCGCCCTGCTCGATAAAGCCGCGGTTCAAGAGTTACTTCCTGCCGGGTTGTATGACCAACAACTGACCATGGGGCAAGCGCTGCACATTATCCATCGTCCTTCGCCGGAGATTAATCTGGAACTGTTCGACGAAGGGAAGCACCCTGCCCAAGTTCGCTTAATTATGGAAGAGTTGCTGGCTCAGAACTTATCCATGCTCGCCGTGCGCAGCAAAGGTCAGCAAGATGTCGCGCTGCCACTTCCCCCCGTCCACCAGCTTAAACAGCAGCTGTTAGCCCAACTGCCTTTTTCACCGACCAATGCCCAAGCGCGAGTGGTGCAAGAGATTGAAGAAGATTTGCAAAAAGCGCATCCGATGATGCGTTTGGTGCAAGGGGATGTTGGCTCGGGCAAAACCTTAGTGGCAGCCTTGGCCGCGGTACGCGCTATCGAACATGGCTACCAAGTGGCGCTGATGGCGCCCACCGAACTGTTGGCCGAGCAGCACGCGATCAACTTCGCCAATTGGTTTGAAAAAATGGGCATTCCCGTTGGCTGGCTCGCAGGCAAGCTCAAAGGCAAAGCCAAAGAAGCCGAATTAGCCCGCATTGCCAGTGGCGAAGCCAAAATGGTGGTCGGGACACATGCGCTGTTCCAAGAACACGTGGTGTTTGACCATCTTGCTCTTGTGATCATTGATGAACAGCACCGCTTTGGCGTACATCAACGCTTGGAACTGCGCGAAAAAGGCGCCAAACAAGGCGCTTACCCACATCAACTGATCATGACTGCTACTCCGATCCCTCGCACATTGGCCATGACCGCCTATGCCGATTTGGAAACATCGGTGATCGACGAGTTACCGCCGGGACGAACCCCGATCCAAACCGTCGCGATTCCCGACACCAAACGCGAGGACATTGTCGAGCGTATTCGTCATGCCTGCCTCAATGAGGGTAAGCAGGCGTATTGGGTCTGTACCCTGATTGATGAATCGGAAGTATTGGAAGCCCAAGCGGCAGCAGACACTGCCGAAGAGCTGCAACGTAAATTGCCTGATGTTCGCATTGGTTTGGTGCATGGCCGAATGAAACCAGCTGAAAAACAAGCGGTGATGCAAGCGTTCAAAAACAATGAATTGCATCTTTTGGTGGCCACCACAGTGATCGAAGTCGGGGTCGATGTGCCCAACGCCAGCTTGATGATCATCGAAAACCCAGAGCGCTTGGGTCTAGCACAATTGCACCAGTTGCGCGGTCGCGTCGGTCGAGGCTCGGTAGCAAGCCACTGCGTATTGCTCTATCACGCTCCGCTGTCCAAAACAGCGCAAAAGCGCCTCTCGGTGCTGCGCGAAAGTAACGATGGTTTTGTCATTGCTCAGCGCGATCTTGAGATCCGCGGGCCAGGTGAGCTGCTCGGCACCAAACAAACTGGCCTGGCGGATTTCAAAATTGCCGATCTCGTCCGCGATCAGCGCCTTATCCCCGAAGTTCAGCGCGCCGCACGCTACATTCACCACAATTACCCACAAAATGCCGCCGCGATTATTGAACGCTGGTTGGGCGAGCGTGATATTTATTCTAAGGCGTGATCCACGCCTTTCATTGACCATCTTCTCTTCGCTCCCTGTCGAATCCATCATCCTGTTTCGTCAACAGAAAATAGCAAACGATTGCTTTTTAGAATAATCGCCCTATAATGCCGCACAAATTGTGAGGATGACTTTTCTCACCTTCCCAACCAGAGCGGATTTCTGAGTAACAGCAATCACAGATGATGACATCCGTTCACCTTGGCCTCCCATTCAGCGAGCGCTAAGTCTGCGTACAACAATTAGGAACATACCATGACAACGCCGAACCCGACGCGTAAAACGGATCTGATCTATCAACTCAACGATCGTCCACCTTTGCCTCAAACTTTGTTTGCTGCACTGCAGCACTTGCTGGCGATGTTTGTCGCTGTGATCACCCCATCCTTGATTATTTGCCAAGCGCTTGGCGTGTCTGCCGAACAAACCAACACCATCATCAGCATGTCGCTGTTTGCTTCGGGCATTTCTTCCTTTATTCAAATCCGCACTTTTGGTCCGATTGGTTCTGGGCTGCTGTCTGTACAAGGCACCAGTTTTAACTTCTTAGGTCCGATTATCGGAGCTGGTTTAGCGCTGAAGGCAGGCGGTGCCAGCGTTGAGAGCATGATGGCGGCGATTTTTGGCACCATTTTGGTTGCCTCGTTTGCAGAGATTCTCCTTTCGCGCGTGCTGGAATACGCGCGTCGCATCATTACGCCATTGGTTTCTGGTATCGTCGTAACTTTAATTGGTTTAACCCTGATTCAAGTCGGCTTGGTATCGATGGGCGGCGGCTACGCGGCCCTGGGCGATGGCACTTTTGGCAGCCTCGATAAGTTGGCGCTGGCGGGCACCGTACTGGGCCTGATTGTGTTACTCAATCGCGCCAAAAACCCTTACGTACGCGTGGCGTCGATTGTGATTGCCATGTTGGTGGGCTATGTCATGGCCTACTTCATGGGCATGGTAGACACTCGCCAAGCCAGCAGCAGTGCACTGATTGCCTTGCCAATCCCGATGCAGTTTGGTCTGAGTTTCGACTGGTCGCTGTTTATTCCACTGGTTCTGATTTTCCTCATCACCGCGCTGGAAGCCATTGGTGATATTACCGCCACCTCGGAAGTGTCTGGCGAACCAGTCAAAGGCCCGGTGTACATGAAACGCATTAAAGGCGGCGTATTGGCCGACGGTCTGAACTCGGCATTAGCGGCGGTATTCAATAGTTTTCCGAACTCCACTTTCAGCCAAAACAACGGTGTGATCTTGCTAACGGGTGTAGCAAGCCGCTACGTCGGTTACTTCATCGCAGGCATGTTGGTACTGCTTGGGCTGTTCCCTGGCGTGGCTGGTTTTGTTCAGTTGATTCCGGAACCAGTTTTAGGCGGTGCAACCATCGTGATGTTCGGCACCATCGCCGCTGCAGGTGTGCGCATCATTTCTCGTGTTGACCTCGATCGCCGTGCCATTCTCATCATGGCCCTGTCGTTCTCGATGGGTTTAGGTATTGCGCAAAAACCGGAGATTTTGCAGTTTATGCCTGAGTTCATTAAGAGCATTTTCTCTTCCGGCGTTGCGGCTGGCGGCATTACCGCGATTGTGCTTAACCTTCTTCTGCCTGAAAAGCTTCAGGACGAAGAAGAGGAAAAGGCGCACGAGCCCGCGATTACAAAGCGTTAATCTGCACAAAGAAAAAGGGTTGCCGACTGTGGCAACCCTTTTTAACCCAATTGACTCTGACCCGTCCTAAATAGGGTTACGACTAACGTTCGCTGGTCGGAAAGCTCAACTGTACTTTGAGCCCACCTTCGCTGCGGTTGTTCACCACCACCGAGCCGTGATGCTGGCTGACAATACGTTTGACAATGGCCAGCCCTAAGCCGGTTCCTTCGCTACCACGAGCCGTATCGCCACGGGTGAAAGGTTCAAACAACTTCGCCACTTGTGATTTTTCAATCCCTGGGCCGTTATCTTCCACACACACCCACACCAACTTGCTGTCTGCGGTCATCCCCGTGCTGATTTTCACCCATCCATTACCGTAACGCAGTGCATTGACCACTAAGTTGCTCACGGCACGCTTAATCGCAATCGGGCTGCCAAAAGCGGCGCGAATCGAAGGCTGGAAGGCGGTCTCAATCTGCACTTCGTAACCCCCTTCAGAGCTCGCCACATCCCCAGAAATACCATTGATGTCGACCTCGGTGAAACTTTGCGTATTCACCGGTTTGAGGTAGTCCATAAACTGGCTGATGATCTCATTACACTCTTCAGTATCACTGATGATCCCTTCCGCTAAATAGCTGTCTTCTGGTGACATCATTTCAGTCGCAAGGCGAATTCGTGTTAACGGCGTTCTTAAATCATGGCTAATACCCGCCATCAACAACGCACGGTCAGCTTCCAACTCTTGAATGCCGCGAGACATTTGATTGAACGCGCGCGTCACCGCACGGATCTCTGTGGCCCCTTTTTCTGGCAGCGGTGGCGGGATTTCCCCTCGACCGACTTCCTTGGCCGCCTTCTCCAGCGCGATGAGTGGCCGGTTTTGTAAACGGATAAACAGCCAACCACCAGCGATGATCAACAGCGCCACAATCAAACTGTTGCGAAACAGTGGAGCGAAATCTTCTTCTTGCAGTTCAGAGAGCGGAATGCGGATCAGTGAGCCTGGAAGCGCGTCAATTTTCATCCACAAAATGTAGCTTTCGCTGCCCAACAGCAGACGCACTTCGGTTGGCGAACCAAGCTCGTGAGTCATCTCTTCACTCATCAAATCGATGGTCATCGCATGGTCAAACTCTCGCGTTTGATCACTGTCCATGCTATGTACCGTCACTCCTAGCTGCTCCAACATCTGTCGACGTAAAGGACCATCTGCCTTCAAATCGCTGTCTTCATCCAGCACTAGGTTTAACTCATGGGCAAGGATCTTATTGAACTGTTGCAAACTGGGCATCAATGCGTAATTAAAGACGGCGTAATACGAGAACACCTGACTGGCGAGCAGTAACGTAATGAAAATGAAAATGGATTGGGTAAAAGAACTACGAAAACGCATCAAGGACCTCGGCAGCTAGGTAGAGTACGAAAGTAGAATAAACAACAATCCCTGGTCAAAGCCAGGGATTGGGGAGAAATCGTCAGATTAAGTTAAGCTTGCTTACCGTCGGGAACAAAGACATAACCTAAGCCCCATACGGTTTGAATGTAGCGAGGCTTGCTTGGGTCCTCTTCCAACATGCGACGCAGACGAGAGATCTGCACATCAATGGAACGTTCCATCGCGGAGTATTCACGCCCGCGTGCCATGTTCATCAACTTGTCACGCGACATCGGTTCACGCGCATTGGTCACCAATGATTTTAGCACCGCGAATTCACCCGAAGTGAGGGGCATCGGCTCATCACCACGGAACATCTCACGAGTGCCCAAGTTCAGACGAAACTCACCAAACTCAACCACTTTCTCTTCTGCGCTTGGTGCGCCTGGCAGCTCGATGGTTTGACGGCGCAGCACCGCTTTAATACGTGCTAACAGCTCGCGCGGGTTGAATGGTTTTGGCAGGTAATCGTCCGCACCCACTTCTAAACCCACGATGCGGTCAACCTCATCCCCTTTTGCTGTTAGCATCAGGATAGGCAACATGTTATTGGCATTACGCAAACGGCGGCAGATCGACAAACCGTCTTCGCCCGGCAGCATTAAATCCAGTACCATTAAGTGGAAGTTTTCGCGGGTCAGTAGGCGATCCATCTGTTCTCCATTGGCGACACTGCGCACTTGGAAACCTTGCTCTGACAAATAGCGTTCTAATAACGCACGCAAGCGAGCATCATCATCGACTACTAAAACTTTAAAATTCTCTTGCATGGGTTCGTCCACCTATTTCCTAAGCTTCCACCAAATTTGGTTCGGTAAAATGTAACACCAATCATTCTAATGTGGCGCAAAGAATTGTTAATCTTTATTACTTTTTAGCTTATGCACCACAAGGTTGCAACGTTACACATCACTAATCGTTGAGATAAAACAAACCCGCACAAGGCGGGTTTGATGTCTCAACTAAAATAGCGTTAGTTACATGGCGCAACGAACTGCCAAGGACCACCCTGATCGGGTCTATCATTATTGGTCCACCATTTCGCTTGGTAGATGTTTCCTTGATAAACCGCTTGATCGCCGCCAACATACACTTGTCCTGCAACCCAGTTGGCAGGACAAGCACTACCCGGTTCAAAACTCACCACCAGCGTTTGGTTTGCGGCTAAAGATGGGAATGTAAAGCTGCTCGCCACAGGTTGCGTCACACCGTTGACCACGATAGTGCTCACTTTATAGCCCGTGTCAGCAATGAAGTTCACCGTAAAGTCAGCGCCACCTTGTGCCGAGATCACGCCAGCGGCATCTGGTGTTGGCGAAATGACGCCACCCACCCCACTGACGGAAGCAGTAATTTGGTAGAACACCGGAATATCCGTAGTGACTTCATTGAAGCTTCCAGTGAAGCCTGCAAAATTACTCGCCGTCAATGCTGACAACTGAGTATTCTTGAGCACGAGGCTTTTCTTGTTGCCCTGCGCAAACGGATCTAACAGGGTTAATACTGTGTCACTTCCCGCTTGAGTCAGTTTAACTGCATTGAACGGGATCGCTTCGTTACTTGCTGTTGTGATCACCGTTTTCGCTGGATAGAAGTTATTCACCACCATCTGCACATTCCATCCCCAGCTTACGCTGTTGAGTGGAACAATATAACCAAGGCGATCGTATCCACCAGTCACGTTAACAAACATCTCTGGATTGATGTCCGCTAACGTTAAACCGACCAACTCATAAGATGCGTAGATACCACCATCTTCCGCTTGCGGTCCGATCACCACTGAAGTTGCGGTTTCGTACGCTTTCAAGTGTTTAAAGCCAATACCAGCCGATCCTTCAATCTTGTCGACCAGCGGGTCAAAACCAGTGACCACTTTCTTGCCTGAGTTCCATGCCAGTCTGTAGATATCCGATTTCGTAATCACCGCTGCTGGATTCGCTTGTACCTCAGCAGCACTCACGCCTGAAAGCAACACCGTTTGTCCTGAGAACTGCAGTTCAGTGCCCCCCGCGACCGAGGCGACAACCAAGCCAGCGAGAGGATCCGTTGCCTGCCACCCTCGTAGAATGATTTTGTCTTCACCGACAGTAAAATCAGAAATGGTCGTGTTGCTGCCCAGTTGCTCATTAAGTAGCACTTGGTCAACACCCCCACCGGTAATCACGATATCGTTGCCCAAGCCCGCAGACAGCACTTCATTGTATTGCGAACCTTCAATCACATCGTTCGCTGGGGTATCAAAAATGGTGTTAAAGCCGCCGAATTTGTGGATGTATGTGGTGATACAAGTGCCCAGTTCATCACAGGTAATTTGATCTTTGGTCAACAGTGTTGCGGTTCCCCAAGCCCCACGCAAATGCGCGGCAGCAAGGATGCCGGACATCGTGGCTTGGATTTGGATCGGGTTGCCATTGGCGTCAGTACCGGGCCAGCTTTTCGCTAACGCTTGCTCCCAAGTCACGTTGGCATCAGCAAGAAGTTTACTGATCACCTTAACGTTAAAGTGCATGGCGTCGCGCATCACCAACTCTTGCTTTTCTGGTAAACGTAAATCCGCCAGTGAGTTCACGCCATTTTTGCCAACGAACGTCCCTTCCCAGCGGTTGTTGTCAGTCACGTAAACCTTGTTACCACCAGAGCCCTCAATTTCCGCCAGAGCCTCGGTTTTACAACCAGCCCACGTCGAATCCGGCACAAACATGTAGAAACTGTCGTAATCTTTACCCGCAATCGAGACCGTTTTCGGGCTGTAGTAACCCGCATCAATCAAGACAGCCTCACCCAGTTGATAGCCAATGAATCCCCACGCGTTCATTGAGTTGTATTGCATTTGACGGAACATTTCAGCGTCCGTTGGGGTCAATGGATTGTAGAGGGTGTCCACGCCAAGCTTAGTAAAAAACTGACTGATTGTGGTTGGTTCCGAGAGCATTGAACCGGTAGAGCAATCACGAACCAATCGTCCTGGACTGGTTACCTGCGCATAGGTGTACACGGGATTATCAAGGTTTTGTAGGTAAAAATCCGCCAGAGCGGGATTGATACCCGATTCAAAGTTGCGCAATGCATCTAAGAAACCTTGGATACCACTTGAGTGGGCGGGTGTGGCCAACGCCACTGCGACAGAGGCTGTTAGCAGTGCTTTTTTCGTTGTGAACATGTTTTTCCTCGTTGAGTCATTGTTTAAGGCTCCTTGCCTTGTCCATCTCTCCCAACCACAAACCACTAGGAGTCCAACCACTGCTCGATGATGAGCAGTGGTGTATTCAGATTACCGGTGAATAAATTTCTGTTTAGGCGACGCGAATCACGGCGCAGCCTTGTGCTGGAGCTGCCTCGCCACTCAAGACACGAGCCGCAGCGGCGGCACTTTCGGGTCTTGGGGAATGCGCGCACAAATAATGCTTAACATGCGGATACTGCAATAAATCGTAGGGGCTTCGTAGCGCAAGGACGATCAGGTTAGGGAAATCCTGACTGAGCTGCTGCACCTTGGCTTGCGCTTCAACTTGCTCAAAGTCCTCCCCGGGCAATGGGTGATTTTCGGTCACCACAATCAAGTAACCATCGCGACATGCATCCAACTGTTCTTCTTTGATCAATTGCCAATTGGCGTTTTGCTCCGTTAACGCCTGACACAGGGCGCTGAAGGCGGGCAAGGCTTGGTTAGGGCCGATACCACGAGGATTCATTAAGTTGTGGTAACTTGCCGCTGGTGTCGCGTTAAGTACATAGAGTTTCTGATCACGGAGTGTCAGACCACCTCGAACCCAAGTCACCGCGCCCCGAGAAACGTCCGCTGCCACTTGTTGGTTCGCAGCAAGGGAAAGATCTTGGTACAACGCCATCGGTACCAGTTTCTCCAGTTTTAGGCGCACCACTTTCTCTAGCGCTTGATCGATCACGGATTCCGCTAAATCCCCCTGCTCAACGGCATCGATCACGCCATGAATCATCGCCAGTTGTTTGTCCAAATAAGCATCGGAGTGATCATAATGTTCTTCCGAGAGCATAATCATGGTGATCCCCGCTTGCATGGCCTTGACTGCGGCATCCACAGGCGCGTAGTGATTGACGATGGCCCCCATGTTCATGCTGTCGGAAATAATCACCCCTTCAAATCCCATGTCTTGACGTAACACTTGCTGCAATATCGTCGCAGAAAGAGTGGCTGGGGCATGAGCGTCCAGCTGTGGGTAGAGAATATGGCTGGTCATCACCAAGTCAACGCCTGCATCCACGGCCGCTTGGAATGGCGCTAAGTCGTTCAGCTTTAGATCAGCGTACGATTTATCAACGCGTGGAATATCGCGATGCGTATCACCATGGGTATCACCGTGGCCTGGGAAATGTTTGGCACACGCAGTGATGCCACCACTGTGTAAGCCTCGCACTGCGGCCGCAGAGTGGCGAGAGACTTTCTCTGGTTGATCGCCAAACGAACGGGTATCGATGATCGGTGAAGCGGGGTTGAGGTTCACATCACAACAAGGGCCAAGGATGCAGTTAAAACCGGCGCTGCGCATCTCTTGCGCAAACACTTGGTACATCTGCTCTGTGCCCATCGTTTGATCCGCCACACCCAATGCTAAGTTGCCCGGCCCGGTGGTCGACTCACCCACCAACACACCCCAAGCCCCTTCTTGATCGACGCCAAGCAGCAAAGGCAAACGCTGATGTGCCTCTAAGATGCTCTGCAACCCTTTATTGAGCGCTTGCGCCTCAGCAAAGGTTTCTGCGTTATCTTGGCTCAGGTAGCAACCACCGAGATTGTACTCCGCGATCATGTGTTGCGCCGCCTGGGCCGATTTACCCGGAAAGGCCAAAATAAACAGTTGTCCGACTTTCTCTTTCAGGCTCCACTTGGCGATCTGCTCAGTGATCTGTTGTTGGTTTACCATTGTTTGTTCTCCTTAAATTTTTATCGGCTATTTTTTGCGCAACTGTTTAATTTGCCCCATGGTGAACGTCACCGCGACAATCACGATAATCCCACGCAGGATGAGCTGCTGGTCAACGTTGAGGCCCATCAGAATCAATCCGTTATTCACCATTCCCATGATTAATGCGCCAATCACGGAGCCAATCACGGTGCCTTTGCCACCAAACAAACTGGTTCCACCGATGATCACCGCGGCAATCACCAGCATCAAATCGCTCTCACCTAAGGTATATCGTGCGCTGTACAAGCGTCCGGAGTAGAGAATGCCCGCCAAAGCGGCAAGAAAGCCATTGAGCATCAATACATAAAGTTTGATTCTATTGACGTTGATCCCTGAGTACATGGCTGACACTTTGTTGCCCCCCGTCGCCAACACATGTTTACCAAACGTAGTGTTACGCAGCACAAAGGCACCAATCACAGTGACGACCAAGGTCCAGATGAACAGCACCGAGAATGGGCCAATATCACCAGAGCCAAAAATAAAGGCGTAGGTATCGTTATCAATGGGAATGGATTGCAAAGACGTTGACCAACGCGCCACCCCGGTAATGATGCCCGTTGTCCCCAAGGTAACAAGAAATGACGGTATGCCGACCTGAGTAACAAAAATGCCATTGATAAAGCCGATCATGGTACCGACCAGCAACGCCGCCGAAACCGCCATCAAAATGCTGTCCGTCTCTTGCAGCGTTAACGCTGAGACGATCGCCGATAAGGCCACCGTCGCACCAAAGGAAAGATCGATCTCTGCCGCACTGAGCACAAAGGTCATGCCCACCGCCATAATGGCGATGGTGGCGGTTTGACGCGCGATATTCATCAAGTTCATCGAGGTCAAGAAGCCCTTATCGTGCAACATCACGGAAAAGAAGATGAAGATGCCGACAAACACAAAATAGATAATGTAGTCACGCCACTGGATGGAACGTTCTTTTGGCGCTGGGATGGTTTTTTCATTCATAATTCATTTCCTTATTACTGGACCGCGGCCAGCAACTCCTCTTCTGACATTCGTTGTCCCTGGATCTGTTTGACGATTCGACCTTTGTTGACCACGTAGATCACATCGCAAAAGCTGCCCACTTCGGCATATTCACTGGAGACAAAAATTACCCCGTTGCCTTGTTCCACATACTGATTAACGATTTTCATGATTTCATATTTGGCATTGATATCGATGCCAAAGGTCGGATCATCGAGCAGCAGCACTTTGGCTTGGGTCGAGAGACACTTACCAATCACCACTTTTTGCTGATTCCCGCCAGAGAGGTAACGGACCGCTTGGGACGCCCCAGCGGTTTTGACGCCAAGACGACGAATCGCTGCATCGACAATGTCTTGCCCTTCATTCTTATCAATAACCAAAGAGTGAGAAATGCGATCGAATGAAGCCATCAGGAGATTGTCAAAGACTGAAAAATCCAACACTAGCCCTTGTGAACGGCGCTCTTCGGGCACCATATTGATGCCATTTTCAATCGCATCCCGTGGTGAACGGATGTGTACCGGTTTGCCCTCAACCAAGACTTCCCCTTTGGTTAGTGGCGTTAAACCATAAATGGCTTGCAAAATTTCGGTGCGACCACTGCCCAGCAAACCGGCCAAGCCCACCACTTGCCCTGGCATCACTTTGAGCGAAATCGCATCCAGTTGATCGGTTGTCACCTCTCTGAGTTCAAGCAACGGCACTTTCTGCGTGTCAACCACAGGGCGAAGCCAATCCATTTGGGTATCACTTTTATTGCCCAACATCGCTTCCACCAGTGCATCCACTGAGGTTTGTGACGTTGGGGTTTCCAGTACACTGTAGCCATCGCGTAGGACTGTTACCGCATCGCAAATTCGTAGGATGTCCGCCAAATAGTGGGTGATATAGATGATGCTGATGCCACTCGTTTTGAGCTTTTCGATCACACGAAACAGTTCGTTGATTTCATTGTTCGAGAGCGACGCCGTCGGTTCATCAAGCACCAGTATTTTGGCATCGAGCGCCAGTGCCTTGGCGATTTCCACCAGCTGCTGCTCACCCAAGCTCAATGTTTCAACAAGCTGGCTAGGGTCAATCTCCACGCCCAGCAGCTCTAATAGCGGCTTCGCTTGACGCTCACGGGCCCGATTGGAAATCAAGCTGCGCCTTGCGGTCGGATGGTTAAGAAAAATATTGTCAGCGATACTTAATGTCGGAACGAGGCTGAGATCCTGATAAACCATGGCAATTCCAGCGGCTTGCGCCGCCTTTGGTGACGAGAAGGTGACCGCTTTGCCAAACAAGCGAATTTCACCACCATCACGAGTGTGGAAACCATTGATCAGTTTCACCAACGTGGATTTCCCGGCGCCGTTTTGCCCCACTAACGCATGGACCTCCCCTTGCTTTAAGGTGAAATCGACTCCTTTCAACACTGGAGTACCATCAAACCCTTTTTTTAAACCACGGGCTTCAATTGCATTACTCACACGCTGTCTCCCTATCTGAATCAGGTTCAGCCTGCCAGCATGCTGACAGGCCAGTGACTATCTCTTTATTTCAGGGCTTTTTGCACCGCTTCAGGCGCTGGGCGACGCAGCGCTTGCTGCCATGCTTCCAACAAGTTATCGCGGGTCACCGCGCTGGCACCAACGGTAACAAAAGGAGGAGTTGGCTGATCCAGTTTCGCCAATGCACCCATGCGTGCGAGGGTCTGGCCCAAGTCATATGGCAAATCCGTGACAATGCCCGCCACGTTGCGTTGTTTGGCCATGTCTAGCGCATTGGCCGCGCCCAAATCCATGGTAATCACTTTAATGTCTTTACGCCCTGCAGCACGAGTGGCGGCAACCACCCCTTCCGCAATGCTGTCCCATGGTGCGTAAATCGCTTTAATGTCAGGATATTGGGTAATCATCGCCGAGGCGATCACTTCACCATCATTCGCATTGGCAATGCCGCGTTTTGCGACCACTTCGATGTTAGGGTAACGCTGTTGCAAATTGGCCAATGCGGCTTGGTCACGCTGATTGGTGACGTAGTAATTCGCTTCGTGATAGATAAAGCCGACTTTGCCTTTCTCATCCACGGCATCGGCGATGAGATCAGCCGCAATTTTACCCATCTGAGATAAATCATCCGTCACAATACCGGCGTAGTCTTTACCATGCTCAAAACCACTTGGTAGGTTACTGATCAGCACAAGCTTACTGCCCTGCTCAACCGCAGGACGAAACGCAGCCGCACCTGAGACCGGATCAACGACCAATGAAATAAGAATGTCAGGCTTCATCGCCATGGTGGTTTCAACGTCGGTCTTCTGCTTATTGGCATTGAACTCGGCATCCGTGACCGCAACCACCTTGATATTCAAATCGGCGAATTTGTCCTTTGCCCCTTCAATTAACGCATTCGACCAATCTGATGTGCTGTGCATCAAAATGGCGGCGGTGTAACCGGCGGCGCGCACTTGATTTTTCTCCACCTCAGACAACGTCACTTGTGAATAAGGCGTGGCACTTTCGCCATTAGGACCTTTGGTTTCCGTGACCGCGAATGCCAAACTGCTCACGGCAAGCACAGCACTCATACTTACCGCACGACATAAACTGATTATTGCTTGTTTTTCCATTTCTCATCCAACCATGTGGGTATTAGGTAGGTATTAATTTAGGTATTTTATAGGCATTCATATGAGATCGAGATCTCATCAATCACTTTTTACATTGTGATAACAATCGCAAAGATGGCTAATAATTAAACAAAACGATACATATTGCGCGGAATCATCGCACTGAGAGAACAAAAGCGTAGAATGGCGTGGGTTAAATTTGAGATGCCTAATAGGTAAAAGATAGGTATATTGTCAGTTCCAGTTCAATCAGCAGAGATATGTCACGGTTTATGCCTTCCTCAGACACAATGAATAGTCCAATGACCAGCAATATGTATCAACAATTGCTCGCCCTGCATGACATTTATTTTGTGGCCTTTGATCACGAGGAAAAGGTCGTGGCCAGCAATTATCCTGTCGCCACATTGTCACTGCAGACCTTAGACGATTTGGTTTTTCTTGTTGGGCCGCAGTTCATAGGTCAAATCCGCGCCTTGTTGAAAGGGCAAACCGCCCAACTCAGTTTTGATATCGCTAACTTACACTTTTCTATGTGCCAGCTGCAGGATACCAACAAGAGTCAGCCACTCTACTGCCTGCAAATTGAATCAAAAGAAAAAGTGGCGATGGAACCGAAACTCAGCGCCATTGAACAAGACTATCAAATCATTCATGAGCTGACGGAGTCCTTGAGCCTATTGAGTCAATCCGGAACAACACAGCTCCCTGATGAACTGCAGCAAGAGATCCGCAGCAAACACTTGCCAGAAGTTGAACATCGCTTATCGCAACTGCAAGATCCCAGCTTGAAACTGTGCTTAGAAATCGTCAAAACCAATATGGAGAACCTGCTGCAAGAAGACGGTGCGCTCAACAGCCGTTTGCTCGAAGTGCTGACACCATCGGAGCTACAGGTGGCGGAGTTCATTCGCAGTGGCATGTCGAGCCAGGAGATTGCCAGCACACTCAATGTGGCGCGGAAAACGGTGGAAAACCACCGCAACAGCCTGCGCAACAAATTGGGCATCACCAATCGCGGCGTCAATCTGCGCAATTACTTATTAAGTTTAGAGAAACGCTGACCACGCTCCTTTATGAGCGATCCTCCCATTTGGGGAGGATCTGCTGCCCAACACCCGCTTTTTGAGTGGTGCTAGAGAGTGAAACATCACGCCCCTTTGTCGTATTCAATCGAGTTGATGAACCACTCTTTGATACCGCTTGGGGTTGGCACTTGCACTTCGTCATCGACTTCTTTTTTCAGCAGCGCGCGCGCCATCGGCGAATCAATCGAAATGTAGCCTTTGGCGTCACCGTAAATCTCTTCTGGACCGACGATGCGAAATTTCATCACTTCGCCCGCTTCATTTTCAATTTCCACCCACGCACCAAAAAAGACTTTGCCCTCTTGCTGCGGTGCGTAATCAACGATTTTGACTTCCGGTAAAAACTTACTCAAAAAGCGCACACGGCGATCGATTTGACGCAGCAAACGCTTGTTGTAGGTGTAGTCGGCGTTTTCTGAACGATCGCCGAGACTCGCGGCCCACGACACTTTTTGCGTGATCTCAGGGCGGTGCTCTTTCCACAGATAATCGAGCTCTTGCTTGAGCTTGTTGTACCCTTCACGGGTAATCATTTTGGTTTTCACGAACTTTCCCTTAATGGCTCGAACGGAATCAGATGGAGCGAAAAGTAACGAGTTTTGCCGCGCTTTGCCAGTCACCTGCGAAGATTTGACGCAATACTCTCAAAAGCGGCGGTAAAACGTGTTATTGATCACCAACATGAACGCAGGTCGCTCAGCCACTCTCCCACAAGGGTAGAAACTGACGCGAACTGTCCCCATATTAGACCCACCAACGAAGAACAAAGAGATCCCACGGATGAGCCAAGCTATCTGTCGTCTGATTGCTCAAGAGCTGAATGTTCGCCCTGAGCAAGTCACTGCTGCCGTTGCCCTAATTGATGATGGCAACACCGTTCCTTTTATCGCCCGTTACCGTAAAGAGGTAACCGGTGGGTTAGATGATACTCAATTGCGCAACCTTGATAGCCGTTTGTCCTATCTGCGCGAGTTGGATGACCGTCGCCAAACCATTCTTAAATCGATTCAAGAACAAGGCAAACTTACCGCTGAACTGGAAAGTGAGATCCTCACTGCCGACAGCAAAACGCGCCTTGAAGATCTGTATCTGCCTTATAAGCCAAAGCGCCGTACCAAAGGGCAAATCGCGATTGAAGCAGGCCTAGAGCCACTGGCCGATACACTTTGGAACCACCCGCAAACCGAGCCAGAAAGCGAAGCGATCCGCTACATTAATGCCGACAAAGGGGTGGAAGACAGCAAAGCCGCGCTCGATGGCGCACGTGCCATCCTCATGGAGCGCATTGCCGAAGACGCCAACTTGCTGGAGAAAATTCGCCAGTACCTCAATCGTCATGCCGAAATTGTGTCACGCGTGGTGGCGGGCAAAGAGCACGAAGGCGAGAAGTTCAAAGATTACTTTGAGCACAACGAAGCGATCAGCAAAGTGCCTTCTCACCGCGCTTTGGCGATGCTGCGCGGCCGAAACGAAGGCTTCCTCAGCCTGACGCTCAATGCCGACCCACAGCAAGAAGAAAGTGTGCGCCAATCCTATTGCGAAACCCTGATTGCCGATCACTATGGCGTGACGCTGAGCAGCGCCCCTGCTGACAACTGGCGCAAGCAGGTCATCAGTTGGGCGTGGCGCATCAAGGTGTCAATGCACATGGAAACCGAGTTGATGGCGGCAATGAAAGAGCGCTCGGAAATCGAAGCGATTGAAGTGTTCGCCACCAACCTCAAAGATCTGTTGATGGCAGCGCCTGCGGGCCCGCGTGCAACGCTCGGTCTTGACCCTGGCTTGCGCACCGGCTGTAAAGTCGCGGTGGTGGACGCCACCGGTAAAGTACTGGCCACCGACACCATTTACCCACACGTACCACAGAATCAGTACGATCGCGCCATGCAAACGGTGGCAGCGTTGATCAAGCAACACAATGTCGATTTGATTGCGATTGGTAACGGCACCGCTTCACGCGAAACCGATGCCTTTGCTGCAGATTTGATTAAGCGTGGCAATCTCAAAGTACAGAAAATCATGGTCAGCGAAGCAGGCGCTTCGGTCTACTCCGCCTCAGAACTGGCGGCCAAAGAGTTCCCAAATATGGACGTGTCACTGCGTGGCGCGGTGTCGATTGCTCGGCGCCTGCAAGACCCACTGGCCGAGCTGGTGAAAATCGATCCGAAATCAATCGGTGTGGGCCAATATCAGCACGACGTGAGCCAATCCATGCTGGCCAAACGCCTTGATGCGGTGGTGGAAGATTGTGTAAACGCGGTCGGTGTGGATGTGAATACCGCTTCCGCCGCGCTGCTGACCCGCGTGGCTGGTCTCTCGACCACGTTGGCGCAGAACATTGTCGATTTTCGTGATGAGAATGGCCGTTTCGACAGCCGTACCACATTGAAAAAAGTGCCACGTTTGGGGCCAAAAGCGTTTGAACAGTGTGCGGGCTTCCTACGTATTATGGATGGCAAAAACCCGCTCGATGCCTCTTCAGTTCACCCTGAAGCCTACCCAGTGGTCAAAGCGATTGCCGAGAAGAACCAAAAAGCGGTCAAAGCGCTGATTGGCGATTCGGGCTTCCTTAAAGGATTGCGCGCGGTGGATTACACCGATGAACACTTTGGTGTGCCAACGGTGACCGACATCATCAAAGAGTTGGATAAACCGGGCCGTGACCCTCGTCCTGAATTCAAAACCGCCACCTTCGCCGAAGGCATTCATAATGTGTCCGATCTCGAAGTGGGGATGATTCTTGAAGGGGTAGTATCAAACGTGGCCAACTTTGGCGCCTTTGTTGACATCGGCGTTCACCAAGATGGCTTGGTGCACATTTCAGCGCTGACCGATCGCTTTGTTTCTGATCCGCGTGAAGTGGTTAAAGCGGGCGACATCGTTAAAGTCAAAGTGATGGAAGTGGATGTGCAGCGCAAGCGTATCGCACTGTCAATGCGCCTCAGTGATGAGCCAGGGCAAGACAATCGCAGCCAACGCGCTGCCACACCACGTGGCCAGCAAGAGCGCCGCGCTCCATCGCCACGTAGCCATGACAACGACAATACACTTGGCGGTGCCATGGGTGGTGCGTTTGCCGCCGCGTTTGCCAAAGCGAAAAAGTAACCGCAGCCCGCTGAGCAAAATAAAACCCACTATGCTTCCATAGTGGGTTTTTATTGTCAGTCACTGCGGTGGTGTTTGCTTGCTATAACACCGCAATCACTTCTGAAGGGGTATGAGGCGCGACAGAGTGACCGTAATGGTACTTGATGATCGCTCGACGCTTCTCCATGATCCCTTCTCTTATCGCCGCATCCAAGATACGTTTGGGCAGACGATAGCGCATTGCGTAGCCTTTACCCTGTTCTTCACTGTAACTTCGCAGTGCCAGAAGTCCAAAAAGCCGCTCAAGCGTGTCTTTGGGGTCTTCATGATAGACCGAGATCTCTTGCGTATTGGTTTCCATCTCATAGCCAGGGTGCTCTGAAGGATCCCACGAAGATTGACGTCGGCGTTTATCATCACTTTTGACTTTACGTTCCGCGTTAGATTTGGCCAACGCAACGGTTGGCGCCACAGGTTCACGCACTCTGTTGTCGCGCGCGGCCTGCTCTGTCTGCACATTTACCGATGGGGCGATCAGTGGCACACTCACAGTGGTCGGTGACACTATCATCGCGATACCTCCTCAAAGAATCGCCCTACCATGCACATCACTGCACAGCCCCAAAACCGCTTCACTAACCCTAGTAAGTTGCCTTGGTTACTTCTTGTATCGACCAATATTTGAACAGGTTTAATTTTATTTTTCGCTTACTTGCCGGCAAAGCTCAGCAACTGGTGGCAAAAACTCTCTGGTTCAGTGATAAAAGGCGCGTGTGACGACTGGGTGAAAATGAACTGCTCACTGGCGGGTAACGCTTTCTCCAGATCCTGCGCCACCTTGATCGGCACCAACCCGTCCAAACGGCCGTACAGACGCAACATCGGCATCGTTAAGTGCGGCAGATGGTCGCGCAAGTCCACCTCCGCCAGCATTTGCAGCCCAGCCAAAAGCGATTGAGGGTTGGGTTGCGGGCGCGAGAACACCGCTTGTTTGAGGTTTTTCACATCTTGTCGCGCAGAAGGGCTGCCCATGGCTTGCAGCGCCATAAAACGCTCTACCGTGGTGTGAAAATCTTCACTCAACTGCTCGGTAAAGGCGCTCAGAACTTGTGGCTGAATGCCGCGCCAACGCGCTTCTGCAGCGAACTTCGGTGAGCTCGCCACCGTCACTAACTTGCTGACGTAATCGGCGTGATGCAGCGCCATGTGCGTCGCCACCAGACCACCTAATGACCAGCCAACCCAAATGGCTTGTTTTGGTGCATGCTCGAGAAGCTGCTGGGCAATCTCTTCTAAACTTGCCGCATGAAGATGGGCACTGTGGCCATAGCCAGGCAGATCCACCACATGCAAACGAAAGTGCAGCTCCAGCCTTTCAACCACCTGCTGCCACACCGCGCCATTCATGCCCCAGCCATGCAGCAACACCAAATCGGGCCCCTGACCTTGTGTTTGCCAGTGTAAATCTGTGCTCATCTTCCCTCTTACTCCTACTTTTTCCAGCCTCAAGCGCCACGTGTGGTCGAGTACGCTAGCGACACGATTCATTCGCCCCACTGCCCGTATGTTAACCGATTGGCTTAGTGAAAAAATACTCCGATCTCTTCCTCGCCTCTGTCATCTGTGCGGCTTGCCGATGAATCACGACCATCACCCGCTTTGGTGCAAGCACTGCCTAACCCTGTTCGATGCCGAACCGCGTTGCCAACGTTGCGGGCTGCCGACGTTAACGGTTGTCCCCCAGTGCGGCCAATGTCTGAAATCTCCGCCCCCTTGGCAAAGGCTCTACTGCCTCACGCCGTATCGCTTTCCAACCTCACACTACGTCAATCAGATCAAACATCAGCGCAAATTCTGGTACTGCGCCAACTTGGCACCTTTGCTCATCCAACGCATTGACCGCCCCGCGCCACTGCTGCTCTCTGTGCCGATGCATTGGCGTCGGCAATGGCAGCGAGGCTTCAATCAAAGCGATGTGTTGGCGGCGCAACTGGCCCGTAGATTAAATCGCCCCTTCCTTGCCCACGCTTTTACTCGTTTGTTGCACACTCCGCCACAGCAAGGGCTCAATAAACAGCAGCGTCAGCGCAACTTAGCGGGTGCTTTTCGCCTCAATCGCTCGGCTCTGCCCCATGCGATTCCCAAGCATGTCGCGATTGTCGATGATGTGGTCACGACGGGCAGTACGGTACGACAATTATGTCAATTACTGCTTGCAGTCGGCGTGGAAAGCATTGATATTTATTGCCTCTGCCGAACTCCCGAGAAGGATTAAGTTGGATGTCACTGTCGCTTGACAGTGCGGCGTGCGCTCTAAAGCATGTTTTCTCATCAAAACACTAGATCCTTTCGTTATCAGGAGTAAAATGGCGTCAATAACCTACAAATTTACTCGGGTATTCGTCGTGTCAAATATTACTATCACTGAAGCAGCACAAACTCATTTTGCCAATCTATTGGGCCAGCAGCCTGATGGAACCAACATTCGTGTTTTCGTCGTCAATCCAGGCACACAAAACGCAGAATGTGGCGTTTCTTACTGCCCACCTGAAGCGGTAGAAGCTACCGATACCGAAATCCCATACCAAAGCTTTTCTGCCTACGTTGACGAGCTCAGCTTGCCGTTCCTTGAAGATGCGGAAATTGACTACGTGACCGACAAAATGGGCTCACAGTTAACACTGAAAGCACCCAACGCCAAAATGCGTAAAGTCGCGGACGACGCGCCACTGCTTGAGCGTGTTGAATACGCGATTCAAACTCAAGTGAACCCACAACTTGCTGGTCACGGCGGCCACGTGAAACTGATGGAAATCACTGACGCTGGCGTTGCGATTGTTGCCTTTGGTGGCGGCTGTAACGGTTGTTCAATGGTCGACGTGACGCTAAAAGAAGGCATCGAGAAAGAGTTACTACAGCAATTCTCAGGTGAGCTAACGGCGGTTCGCGATGCCACTGAGCACGATCGCGGCGATCACTCATACTACTAAGTTATTCTCATTTTGGTTATAACTGAGACGAAATTTAAAGGTTGGCACACTTGGGCCAACCTTTTCTTTTAGTATATATTCCAGTCATCAATGTTTTGCAGGAGGAATCAACGTCATGAGCAGAAGGAAAGAACCCGATATTCTTAATCGTAATGTCGTTGCTCAATCACGACTCTTTTCTATCGAAAGCCTTGAACTGCGTTTCTCCAACGGCGAAGAGCGAATTTACGAGCGCCTCAAACCAAGCGGTAAAAATGCCGTGATGATGGTTCCCGTTACTGAGCAAGGTGACCTATTATTAGTGAGAGAGTACGCTGCAGGTACAGAGCGCTATGAGCTTGGCTTCCCTAAAGGGCTTATTGATCAGGGAGAAAGCGCCGAACAAGCAGCGGATCGGGAATTGAAAGAAGAAATCGGCTTTGGCGCGAAACAATTAACGCCATTAAAGCAAGTGGTGCTGGCTCCTTCCTATTTCTCAAGCAAAATGACGCTGTTTTTGGCACAAGATCTGTATCCAGAAACATTGGAAGGCGATGAGCCAGAGCCGCTTGAAGTGGTTCGTTGGCCACTCGCGCAGGCAGAAGAACTTCTTCATCACTTAGATTTTTGTGAATCCCGCAGTATCACAGCGCTACTATTGGCACTGAGAGCACTTCGATCGGCCAAGTAGTAAGGAAGAGAGCTATGCCTACCTCACAGGATTTATCGGCACTGTTGCCGCAAGTTATCGATATTGCTCGCACCGCGGGGCAATTGATTCTGGATATCTACCAAAGTAAGCAGTACCAAGAGTACACCAAAAGCGATGAGACGCCGGTCACCAGCGCCGATCTCGCCGCGCACAAATTGATCAACCAACGACTGAGTGAGTTAACCCCAGACATTCCAGTGCTGTCTGAAGAAGCGGCGGATATCAGCTTGGAACAACGCGCGCAATGGAACCGTTACTGGTTGGTAGACCCTCTTGATGGAACGCAGGAGTTTATCGCCCGCAGCGGCGATTTTGCCACCATCATCGCCTTAGTGGAGAACAACAAGCCGGTAATGGGCGTGGTGTATGGTCCGGTTTCAGGTGTGACTTACTATGCGTATCAAGGTAAAGGCGCATGGAAGATCCCTGAGATGAACGAAAGCTTGAAAATTCAAACCCACAAACATGAACTGCCCGGACAAAACATTGCGATTGCCATCAGCCGTCGTCAGGACATCAATCGCATCACCAACCGTATGAGCAGCAGTTGGAATTACGATTTGGTGCCGTTAGGCTCAGCGGCGTTGAAAGCGTGCTTGGTCGCGGAAGGAGCCGTGGATTGCTATTTGCGCCTTGGTCCGACCGGGGAATGGGATACCGCGGCGACACAATGCATCGTGGAAGAAGCTGGCGGACGCATCCTCAGCACCTACTTGGAACCGCTTTCTTATAACGAACGAGACACCTTGGAAAATCCGAACTTCATCGTATTAGGCGATGCCGATTTGCCGTGGAACGACATTTTGCAGGTCAAAGGCTAGGGACTGTTGACCTAGCTGCCGGCGGAAAGTCCCAGTGAAACGTGCCAACGGAAACGTAAAAAGCGAGCTCAGCTCGCTTTTTTGTGTCATTAATCTTTCTTTGCGTTCAACGCCAAGGCAATCTCGCTAAAAGCGCCCTTGGTAGTCAAACTCATACTGCCCTTGACCATTCGGGTTCCCTAGCCAGCTCAGCTGTGATTTCATCGCCGCTGGGAATTCTGCACCCGGTTTAAACCAAGCCGAGGTCGTGTATTGACGATTTGGCGTCACTTGAGCACTGAATTGCGCGCTGACTTGGGCGCTTTGTTGCTCGCCCTTCACCGACAATTGGCTACTTTTACAGGTGAAATCGGAAATCACCGGCCCCAAGTCCAATGCGCCGATCGGGGTACCGACTTTACTGGCACTCCACACTAACGTGCCCGTGCCGCTGGCACACCAAGGTGCTTGGTAAACCGCGTGACGCACGTTCACTTCCACTTGCCCTTCCACTTGCAGCGGCAAAGGCATGGGCAAACGTGAGGCCACTTTTTCCGCGGGTAACGAAGCGACAAGATTTTCCACATACGCCCCTTGGCCAAGACCATAGCCGACCAAACCTTTACCACGCAGATTCAAATCGCTGCCGCGACCAAAGCGCAATGCGTATTGCACGTTACCGGTGAACAATTTGCTGGTTTGAAAATCCCAATGCACCTCACCAAAACTCTGACCTTGCCAACGAATGGTGCTTGCACTGCCCTGCCACACCGTACCGGAGGTGCCCTCAATCGTCAGGCCACGCACGGGTGGCAAATAATTGAGCGCAAAGCTAACCGGAATGCTCGACAGTAAACTGATGCTAAAAAAGAGAACAAAAATCAGGCTGTAAATAATCGCGCGCTTCACCCTAGCCTCGCTTAAACTGTAATCGGTTAACTTCCACTAGACCGGACTCTTTACCTCGGTCGATGTCCATGAATTCCACTTCAATGCCTTGCTTCTCTTTCAAAAAGGTAAGCCAATCCACTAAACGGTTAAATGGCATCGGAGCCACCCACACTTGCAACATCTCATTGCGGGGCTGAACACGTTGTAGCTCCACCTTAAATTGGCGCGCGGACGACGCAATGACTTGGTTTAGCGGCTGATTGGAAAACGACACGCCGCCACTGGCACGTAAACCGGTGAGCTCATCGGCTTTCTCACTCACCCAACTGAGTAGCTGTTTCTCACTTTGGATACGTAACTGAGCTTGCTCAGCACGCGCATTGATGGGCTGTAAAACGCCCCAGTAAATCAGCCCGATAAGACCGAAGACACCACACACCACCACTAAACGTTGCTCACGCTGGCTAATGCTGCTCCACCAAGCTTGGAACATATTGAGTAAATTTGTCATCTGCTCCTCACTTACGCTTTAACACAAAGCTGCCAATCACAGCGTCGCCAGTGCGGTTAAGCTGCCCTTGCTCCACTTGGAATTGCTCGCTCAACTTCACGCGTGCCTGTTCAAAAATTTGGAAATCGTTACTTTTCGCCTGAATGCGGACTTCGCCTCGATTCCCATCGTATTTGATGCTCAGCACTTCAAAGTTCTTCACTTGGCCAATGGTACCCGGCAATTGTGCCATCCACTGCAACATCGAATCACCCGCGCCACCCCCAGACAAACGGCGAATTTCGTCTTCCATTTGGCGTTTGAGGTAACTGACGGTTGGGATCTTGTTTCGGCCCGGCATCACTTGACGGAAAATGCGCTCGCTCTCTTCTCGATACGCCTGTGCTTGCGACTCATAGCGCTGAATCGTGAGCACTTGTTGCGCGACCAACGCGGCGATCAATAAGCTGCCACTGATCGCCACCTTCTGCCACACTTTCCAGTGCTTAAAGAACGAGCTTTTCGGCTTAAACTCACCAGTTAGCAGTGAGAATTTACCATCGGCAACGCCTTGGCTGAGTAACGCCATGGTCATTTCCACTGGGCGACTCAGCCAATGCGCTTGACCTTGCTGTTCAGGCAACGAGCTAAAGCAGGCGACAGAAAGGGGTTGCTCGCCGGCAAGGGCATTCAAATAGACGGGCATCCAGCTGTCGTCGACTGCGCTGCCTTGGCAGGCAGAATGACGGAACAACCACTGCTCCCCCAATTGCGCGGCGCTGATGCCTTCGTCGTCGAGTGGCAGCGCCAGTGAGTCTGGCAGCACACGTTTGACATCCAAACCTTGAGCGCGAAATGCATCAAGCATATGTTGCAACCAACGGCGATCCACACCACACACTTGCGCTTTGCCATTCTCTTTGGCCAACACAGAGAAATGCAAATCATCCACATCTTGGGCGATTTCATCTTCCAGCAAGTAAGGCAGCATCGACTCAAACTGACGTGAGGCACCCGGTGGGATGTCCACTTCGGTTAACACCACATCGCTGGCCGCGACCAGCACTACGATCGGCCTCTGCTCGGCATAATTTTTGAGATCGTCCAGTTGTTGCCAATCCGACAACTCCCCACTGGCGATCACTTCTTGTTGGCTTGATGACCAAACCAA
Organism: Vibrio sp. 05-20-BW147; assembly: GCF_013369385.1. GTDB lineage: Bacteria > Pseudomonadota > Gammaproteobacteria > Enterobacterales > Vibrionaceae > Vibrio > Vibrio floridensis. Next base: position 100,789 of record NZ_SZTO01000018.1, read on the forward strand.
CCAAGGAATGGGGCTATATTGTTCGCTACTCAGCCGAACGGTCAGAAACTCGCTCACTGATTCCTCCAAAACGGCGACGCACAACGGTCACGGTTTCTCTGTTTTTACTGTACATAAGGCTGCGAACTCTCACCCGAGAGTCCTCGACTAACACCTGTGCATCCAATTCAAAGTATCGGCTATCAACGCCAAGATACGCTTTTGCTAGTTTTTTGATTTCTTCGCTGATGCCCGCCATTTCAGATTCTGAAAGAAAAGCATCAATGCTCGCCCAGCCATCAAAGGGGCGTTTTTCTATCAGTTGCTTGGCATCAGATTCACTCAACGCAGGCGAAAACAGCGCCACCAGCAAAGCGGCTTGCTCAGCGCTGATGGTATTGACGTTCAAGCGCCACTCATCGGTCGGTAAAGCACAGACCAAAGGCTGCAGCGTTGCCATCATTTCACCCGACACTTGGTAAACCGCGCGCAGTTCACTGCTGTCAGCAATGTACCCATTCGCCGCCAAATAGGCGGGTTTCATCCCTTCATAAGTCGAGTCTTCGACCCCAGAAGAAGAGCGCACCGCATCATTGGGATCGACAAACTCCCACATGGAGTCGGCAATCACTTCGGATTCATAACTTTCTACGCCTGACTCTTCGAGCAAAGCCCGAAAGACTTTCACCAAATAAGGACGCTCTACCGCAGCGTCTTGCATCACCACGGGAGAGAGGGCATTGAGATTAAAGCACGCTTGCTTATCAAAAATGCGTCCTTTCGCTTGGCCATAGTCCAAGGGATAGGTTTTCTCTTCCAAGGCCCAAGGCTGGTTTAAGTTAATGGTGTCACTATCTTTGTAACTTTGCTCAATACCGACCTTCGCCAACGCTTCCACGCCAATGCTGTACCAGTACGCTTGCTGATAGCTGATCTGGTTAGTGCCACGCTTAAACTGTGCAAACAAACGCTCAGACATACTGCCTGCGATGGTGGCCATAATGGCCAGCAACAGCAAAATGATGATCAGGGCCACTCCAGATTGGCGCGAGCGGTTCGATTTAGCCATTGTTGCCTGCTCCACCACTATTGTTTTGCCCGGAGTCTTCGCTACCTGACGCTTGTTTTTGCAAATTCCCCTCTGGAGTGAGGTAAGTTCGCGCGATCTTTCCGTAATCTTTCAACGTCAGCTCTACCGAGATCGCCGCCGGCAAGGTCAACTCGTTGCTCCACTCATTGATCCACTGTTTGCCGTCATAAAAACGCACATTAAGCTCTTCCACATCACTGAGTAACGGAGTCACGACCCCTTCTTGCCCTGCTGGGGTATCTGGGTAACGCCACCATACTCGCTCTAAGCGCTCATCTTTGATGCGATAACCCACTTTGGTGACCTCCCCGCGAGGAAATTGCTGCTGCGGATTGTGCCAACCTAAACGCGCGAACATGATGCCTTTGCTGTCTGAATCTAAGAGGTAATCCGCCCAATGCAGCAGTTTTTTGCTCGGCTCTTCGCCGTTGGTGCGTGTTTGACGCAGCGCTATCTGACGAAAATCGCTGTCCATCATCACCAAGGCGCGTTGCAATTCATTCAAGCGTGCGGTGCGCTCTTGTGATAATTCATTGCTGCGCTGCACCTGATTGACCACCTGATACGCGGCCACACTTAAGGTGGCAAAAATGGCAATCGACACCAACACTTCGATGAGGGTAAAACCACGTTGGCGCGTGTTTTTCTTTCGCCACGTTTTATTTCGCCACATAGCTTCTCACCGTAATCATTGGGCTGGCCTGCTTTTCGGCTGCCACACTCACATCAAACGCTTTCAGCAGCGGCTGGGTCGTGGCTACGGGTGCGACTTTCCAATACCAAGTTTGCCCCGCTAACTCTTCTTCGCCATTGCTGGCTTTTAGGTTTTTGGGGTTGAGCATCACCATCGCCATTTGATTGTCTGCCACCATGGCAGCGAACATCTTCTGCTCCAAATAACCAACGGTGTTGATGTGCTGGCTAACGGCACGGATCACGCTCATCGCCGCAGTGGCAAATATCGCCAACGCCACCAGCACCTCAAGCAAGGTCATGCCTGCGTATTTGCGTCGTTTAACCATCGTCTTGCTCTTCTTCACCGGGAGCCAGCAGAATAATCTGTCCTGTGTCTTTGGCTCGTACTCGCCAACCATTTTCGGTCGCGTCCTGATCGTCGGGATAAAAAGACAATGAAAACGGCGTCAATTCTCCGCTGGATAAAATGAAAATCTGCGGCGGTCGCTGTTTTTTCTCTTTTTCTTCTTCGGCAAACATCTCTTCATCAAACAGAGAGCCCGGCTCGAACAGGCGATCGTCTTGCTGCCATGCCCCTCCCCCTAAGGTCAATTGCATCGCGACCTCATCTTCAAGCTCGGTGGTGGCGGGGATTTTATTCAACTCCAACGTCTGCCAGCCATCGGCTTCCAATTTGAGTAATGTGTAGCGTGATTTTTCTTCCTCGATCCGAACACCAAAATCTTTACCACTGAGCACCGCCTCTTCGTTGAGGAGCTGTAATCGTTGGTAAAAACTCTGCGCGTATTTCTTGCCCCGCTCGTCACTGCGAGTGGGAAGGGTGGCGATAACCGCCACCGCAGTCAGAGACAACAACACCAGCACCAACAGAATTTCGATCAGTGTAAAACCCGCTAAGCGAGATGAAAAACGTGGTTTCAAGTGGTTGCCTCTTCGACTCGACGTCCCATTATTGGAAGTCTTGCATGTTCCAGTTGCCAATATCTGCCGCTGCGCCTTCACCGCCTTCTTGACCATCTGCACCTAAGGTGAAGATATCAATCGTGCCTTTGTCGCCAGGGCTCATGTATTGGTATTCGTTACCCCAAGGGTCTTTTGGCAGACGCTTGATGTAACCGCCATTACGGTAGTTGCGTGGCTCTGGGCTGCTTGGCTTGGTCACCAACGCTTCCAAACCTTGATCGGTGGTTGGATACACGCTGTTGTCTAACTTGTACATGTCCAGCGCATTTTCCAACGCGACGATGTCGGTAATGGCTTTTTGCTGGTCAGCCTTTTCTTTGTTACCTAGCAGGTTAGGGACAACGAAACTGGCCAGAATGCCCAGAATCACCACCACAACCATGACTTCAAGCAGGGTGAAACCCGCCTGTTTTTTTGCTTTATTTTGCATTGTTTTCTCCAGAATAATGAGGCCGAATGACCAAGCCACTCAGCACCCCAAAATCAGCCACTCATTAAATTATTCATTTCCAGCATCGGCATCAGTGTCGCCATCACAATGAACAACACCAATCCCGCCATTAGCGCAATCAACGCTGGGGTAAAAATACCCAACGCGATATTGACCGTCGATTCAAAACTTTGGTCTTGGTTGTCCGCGGCACGCGTCAGCATGCTTTCCAACTCACCACTTTGTTCTCCACTGGCAATCATGTGCAACATCATTGGTGGAAAAAGGCGAGTTTGATCCAAAGCTTTACGCAGACTGGCCCCTTCACGCACGCTGTCTGCCGCCAATAAGACCTGTTGTTTGACAAATTGGTTCGACATCACATCGACCGCCACGCGCATTCCTTCCAAAATAGGAATCGCACTGGAGGTACAAATGGATAAGGTGCGAGCAAATCGAGCGGTATTCAACCCTTTCGAGATTTTGCCCAGTAGCGGCAGGCTCAGGATGCGGCGATCCCACGCCATGCGAACATTCGGCTTTTTTAAGGCCGTTTTGAGTAGGTAAATGGCAAACACGATGCTTCCCAACAGCAATAATCCCCACTCTTGAACAAACTCACTCGCCGCCAACAAAAACTGCGTCGACTGTGGCAATTCTTGACCCATTTGAATAATCGGCTCAACGATTTTGGGTACCACTGTGGCGAGCAAAAACGCCACAATCGTGACAGCAAACACCACCAATACCACAGGGTAAATCATCGCTTGCAGTAACTTAGAACGCATCTTCTGGCGATTTTCACAGTAATCGGCCAAGCGCTCTAACACTGCATCCAAATGACCCGATTTTTCACCCGCAGCCACCATTGAACGATACAGTTCATCAAAAATATGCGGGTAGTCTGACAGGCTGTCTGCCAAGGTGTAACCTTCGGTGACTTTGGCCCGCACCGCTGCCAACATACCTCGAATACGAGGCTTCTCTGCTTGATCCGATACCGCTTTGAGACACTCTTCCAGCGGCATACCCGATTGCACTAGGGTCGAGATCTGACGAGTAATCAACGACAGTTCGGGAGTGGAAATGCCCCGCTTAAAGCCACCTGACGATTTGCTTTTGGCCAACTTGGCTTTGGTTTCCATCACCTCGATGGGCACCATGCCTTGCTCTTTCAAGCGTTGGCGTACTTGGCGGGCATTGTCGCCTTCCAATGTGCCTTTTTTGGTGCGCCCTTTCGCGTCGAGCGCTTTGTATTCAAACGCCGCCATTAAGATTCCTTGGTCACGCGCATCACTTCTTCCAGTGACGTCACGCCTTGCAACACTTTGTCTAAACCGTCGCTGCGAATGCTCGGAGTATGTTCACGAATGTATTTGTCCATCGCCTGCTCTCCCGCCTCAGCATGGATCAGCTCTTGGACTTTATCGTCCACCATCAACAGCTCATGGATACCGGTACGGCCACGATAACCTTTGTGGTTACATTTTTCACATCCCTTGGCACGATATAAAGTCAGCGCATCTTTCTTCTTCACGCCAAACAGTTTGCGCTGCTCTTTGTCCGCCTCGTACGGTTCTTTACAGTCTTGGCATAAGGTCCGTACCAGGCGCTGAGCCAACACGCCCAGCAGTGAAGAAGAGATCAAAAAGGGCTCAATACCCATGTCACGCAGACGGGTAATGGCACCTACGGCGGTGTTGGTGTGCAAGGTTGACATCACCAAGTGACCGGTCAATGACGCTTGTACGGCAATTTGCGCGGTTTCCAAGTCACGAATTTCCCCGACCATCACCACGTCTGGGTCTTGACGCAAAATGGCTCGCAGACCACGAGCAAAGGTCATGTCGACTTTTGGATTCACTTGGGTTTGACCGATACCATCGATATCAAATTCGATCGGGTCTTCCACCGTTAAGATGTTGCGCTCGTTGCTGTTTAGCTCTTGTAGGCCAGCGTACAAGGTGGTGGATTTACCCGAACCGGTTGGACCTGTGACCAAGATAATCCCGTGAGGACGCGAGATAAGATGACGGAAATTGTTATGGTTCACCGGCGTCATGCCCAAGCTATGCAGGTCAAGACGAGTGGCGTTTTTATCCAGCAAACGCATCACCACACGCTCGCCGTGTGATGAAGGCATGGTCGATACACGCACATCGACCGCACGACCACCGATACGCAGTGAAATACGGCCATCTTGTGGCACCCGTTTTTCTGCAATATCCAGTTTGGCCATGACTTTAACACGTGACACCAACAGCGGCGCCAGTTTGCGGCTCGGAGACAACACATCGCGCAAAACGCCATCGACGCGGAAACGAATCGACAGAATTTTCTCGAACGTTTCGATATGAATATCAGACGCACCTTCTTTGATCGCTTCGCCCAACATGGCGTTGATCAATTTGATGATCGGTGCATCGTCTTCTGTTTCGAGCAAGTCTTCATCTTGCGGCAACTCTTCGGCCAAAGAGAAGAAGTCATCATCCGAGCCAATGTCTTCCATCAACTGGCGCGCTTCTGACGAGTCACGTTGGTACGCTTCGGTCAGTTTTTTTTCAAACGCTTCAGCGGCAATCGCTCGCGGCACAAAAGTTTGCTTTAGCACGCGGCGTACTTCCAGCAACGCGTGGGCATTCAAAGGCTCTACGTAATAAAGCACTGGCGGCCTTTCTGGATGCTCAATCTCCAGCACCATTTTAAAACGGTTAGCAAAACTAAACGGTAAACGGCGATACGCTAGCGCCGTATCCAGCATATCTACCATTACTGCTGTTCCATTTGATCAATAAACGCTTGAATTTCTGTAGGATGACGTCTGTCTTCGCCAAATTTTGGCAACACAGGAATGTGCTCATCATCCATGAGTTTTAACCCTTGCTCTGCTTTGTAGAGCTGCTCAGCACGGATGTAGTTGTACTTGCGCTGAGTGATGCCGTCGGCTGTCATGCCATCACGAATGATGGTTGGTTTGATGAACACCATCAGGTTTTTCTTTTCAACTTGCGTATTGGTTGATTTAAACAAATGCCCCAAAATCGGGATATCACCCAGTAGCGGCACTTTTGATTCGCTCTCTAACGCGCGTTCATCAATCAAGCCACCGAGCACCAACATTTGACCATCTTGCACAATCACCGAGGTATTGAGCTGTCGCTTGGCAAAACGCACATCCACCGCACCGTTCGCACCCAAGACGTTAGACACTTCTTGTTCAATATTCAGCTGAACCGAATCACCTTCGTTGATTTGCGGCACCACTTTAAGCTTGATGCCCACTTCTTTACGGTCAACGGTTTGGAATGGGTTGTCGTTGTTGGATCCCGCGGTCGCGCCAGTGATGACCGGCACTTCTTCACCAACAATGAAAGACGCTTCACCATTGTCCATCACGGTGATGCTTGGCGAAGAAAGAATATTAGAGTTGGAATCACTTGAGACCGCACTGATCAACGCCGTCCAGTCCCCCATCACTAAGCTCAATGCGGCACCATTCACGCCAGAAAGCGCAGCAGCAAGGGTGGAATAGTCTCCTGATTCCGTTACCTGATAAGGAACGCGATTGCCATTGCCGTCATTATAATATTCGGTTTTAGTTTGATCTTTTGCTTCTTCAAGACCCACCATCACACCGCCAATGGGCGCACCGGTATTACCATATTGAATCACCGCACCCGTTTCCAATGAGCCCCACTGAACGCCAAGATTGATACCATCACCCTCTGCCATTTCGACAATCAAGGCTTCAATCAGAACTTGCGCACGACGGATGTCTAATTGGTTGATCACCTCTTGCAACGCAACCATGATATCGGGTGGCGCAGTCAGCACCAGTGAGTTAGTCCCTTTATGCGCCGCAATCACCACATCATTACGCTGTGCAGAACCGCCTTTTTGCCCAGAGTTTTTCTCCGCTTGTAAGTTGTCTGAGACCCCTTTCAATACGTCGACTAAATCTTCCGCTTTGGCATACTTGAGATAAACAACACGGTTGTTGCCTTTGCTCGCCATTTCCACATCGAGTTGGCGAATCAGACGCTTCAAGCGATCACGCACTTTGGGATCGCCCGAAATCAAAATGGAGTTGGTGCGCTCATCGGCCACCAATTTGGGCTGCAAGAACTCGGGGGTGTTTTTGGCGTCCGTAGTACGGCTCAAAGCGTCGACAATACGCACCATTTCTGCCGCTGACGCACTCGCGAGCTCAATCACTTCAATTTCGGTGTCACCCGCCTGGTCAACGCGTTTGATGATTTCGGCTAAGCGGTTGACCACCGCAGCACGGCCTGTGATCAAAATGATATTGGCCGGGTCATAATGCACCACGTTGCCCGCCCCTGCGTTATCAATCAGTTGGCGTAGCAAAGGAGAAAGCTCACGTACCGATACATTACGCACCGCGACCACGCGTGTAATGACATTGTCGCCCTTCACGGTGTCATCACTGACGACAGGAATGGCCGAGGTTTTGGAATCTTTGGATTTGACGACTTTCAGTACGCCATTTTCCATTTCAACCACCGCGTAACCATACACTTCAAGCACATTGAGGAAAAAACTGTAGTACTGTTCTTCGTTTAATACATCGTAACTACGCACATCGATTTTGCCACGAACCGACGGGTCAACAATGATGGTCTTTTCCAAGTTGCGGCCAACAATGTTAATGAATTCCTGAATGTCAGTGCCTTTGAAACTCGCACTAAAATCGTTTGCCAGCACGCCACTTGAACAGGCTAAAGTTCCCGCTAGTAGCCAAGCACTTTTGCTAAACCAATATTTCACGTCTATCTCCCTGAACTTACGCTGTTAGCCTAAGTGTTAAAACTGGATGTAAATATCATGCTGCTGTCCATCTCGCTCCACTGTGAGATTGAGCTCGGTGAGCTCAGAGACAGCATTAAAAATTTTGCCCATTGCCGCTGGGTCAGTAAGATCATTGCCATTCAACTGCACAGCGATGTCACCATCTTGTAAGCCAACGGCTTCAAACAGTTGCGGACTTTTACCCGGGCTCACGCGATAACCCACCACCTTGTCTTCTTGCTTCACTTGAGACAAGCGCACGTATTGGAAGATTTTCTGTGGATCGGCCGTGATTTCTTCACGAATCTGCGCCAACTGTTCGTCCGTATCGGGTGGGTTATTTTTGGTAATGGTCGATGAAGGGATAACTTGTGAACCTGACTGGGAGAGTTTTTTGTATTCCACCCCTTCAAGCATCAAGGTTTCATCTCGACCTTCATTGTCAATGATGACGCGATCAACCAGCACCGCTTTCAGTTTGGCACGAGTGCCTTCAATCTCTTCGCCAACGCCATAAGTGGCTTGTTGACCACGATTGGCGATGACCGCCAAACTGGTTTGCGGGTTGCTGCTCGCCACCGCACCCACTAACACCAGATTTAAACGAGTTTTTGGTGCATCTTGTACGACGGGCTGACTAACCACAGGTTTGGGTTTACTTTCGTTGTAAACCCCAAATAAGTTGATGGCTTGAAGATCGTTGAGGTTGAGTTGTTCACCTTGTTGATGTTGTACTGCCCGTTTTGACGTAGGTTGCCAAGCAACGATCTGACTATTGCTTTCTTGTGTTAGCCAAACGACCTGCCCAAGCGTCCAACCACTCAAAGCAACCAACATGCCTGTAACAACCATGCTAACTCGCTGTTGAATCACGCCTTGGTTAGCCACAAACTTTGCTAGCCACGCACCGTCAACGAATCTAGCATTCAGCTCTGATGGTTTCACTCAATTCGTCCCTTTTGCCATTGAAGATTTCGCTTTTTAATCATTGAGCTCATAATTTGTTTTTCAACGCTACTGCTCTCAAAGCTATCCATTTTTTCATGTATTTTGAGAAAACTCGTCAAATAAACAGCAGGTTATGCTGATTAACATGGTCAATTTTCCTATCAATACATCGACCCCAAACTATATCACAGCTTGTTTGTTCGATGCTTCTCCAATGACGATTTTGCCAACTGTCTTGAAAAATTTGCGCCAAGTCACCATTGTACAGAGCAAGATTCAATCAGTCACAGCAGTGTTTAGAGAGCAATACTAACGATGAGTTCCCCAGTTGAAGCCGTGAGGCTGGATAAATGGCTTTGGGCAGCGCGATTTTATAAGACGCGCTCAATCGCTCGCGATATGGTCGATGGTGGTAAAGTCCACTATAATGGTCAACGCGCCAAGCCAAGTAAGATTGTTGAAGTGGGTGCGGTATTGAAACTACGCCAAGGTAATGAAGAAAAAACCGTGGTGATAGAAAAGCTCTCCACTCAGCGTCGTGGCGCACCAGAAGCGCAAGCTCTTTATAGTGAAACACAAGAGAGCCAAACCAAGCGCGAAGCACAAGCGATGCAACGTAAGTTAAACGCGCATAACCCAAGTCCAGACCGCCGCCCAGACAAAAAGCAGCGCCGCGACATTATCAAATTTAAACACCAGTAAAAGCCGGAAAAACCGACGAGGAATCGCTAAATGGCAAGCAATATTTTGAATCGCTACTTATTTGAAGATCTTTCAGTACGTGGTGAGTTGGTACAACTGGATGAAGCGTATCAGCGAATTATTTCTAGCAAGGAGTATCCGGCAGCACTGCAAAAACTGCTTGGTGAGCTATTGGTTTCTACCACTCTTCTGACTGCAACTTTAAAGTTTGAAGGCTCAATCACGATTCAGCTACAAGGCGACGGCCCTGTCTCACTGGCCGTGATCAATGGTGACAACGAACAGAAAATTCGTGGCGTGGCTCGCTGGGAAGGCGAGATTGCCGACGACGCGACTCTACACGAGATGATGGGCAAAGGTTATATGGTCATCACCATTGAGCCGAAAAAAGGCGAGCGCTACCAAGGTATTGTTGGCCTAGAAGGCGATAACCTAGAACAAGTGCTTGAAGGTTACTTTGAACGTTCAGAGCAGCTAAAAACGCGCCTATGGATCCGTACAGGCGAGCTCGAAGGCAAAGCACACGCCGCGGGTATGCTGATTCAAGTGGTGCCTGACGGCACTGGCTCTGAAAATGATTTTGAGCATTTGGAGCAGTTGACCAACACGGTGAAAAACGAAGAGCTGTTCACGCTACCAGCAAACGAGCTGCTTTACCGCCTCTACAATCAAGAGCAAGTGCGCCTGTTTGAACCGCAAAATGTCGAGTTCCATTGTGGTTGTTCACGTGAGCGCAGTGGCGCGGCGATCGTGACTGTCGACAAAAATGAAATTTATGACATTTTAGCCTCTGATGGATCCGTTTCTTTACATTGTGATTACTGCGGCACGACTTATTCGTTTGATGAATCTGACATCAGTAAGCTTTACGAAGACGCCACTTCTGAACCAAAAACGCTGCATTAATTTGCCCGCTTTACCAAGCACGTAATTTACCCATCAAAAGGCCAGCTCATGCTGGCCTTTTTGTGATCTAAGCATGATAAAACATAGGTTTACTTGTAATTTAATAACCCATTAATTTTTGCCAATTAATAATCCTTTTAAGCTGGCGCAAAGGTTTGCGCACACGATAAACTATCTCGGCCAATATGTGACGGGACACCTAAAACCACGGGAATCTTAAGGTTATTTTTTGAACTATATCCCTGTTTTCTACCCCACCCGTTGTTAGCATGGTGAGCAGAAATATTAATAAATTCTTACAAAATCCCTACAAAAATCCTAAAAGGAGCACCTATGACCGTTATGGAACATACAAAGGCTGCATCAATTGATCTAACCAAACATGGTCTTCGCAACGTAAAAGAGGTTGTGCGCAACCCAAGTTACGAAACATTGTTCGCAGAAGAGACTCGTGCTGATCTCGAAGGCTACGAAAAAGGCGTAGTGACCGAGCTTGGCGCAGTCGCTGTAGACACAGGTATCTTCACTGGCCGCTCACCAAAAGATAAATACATTGTGAAAGATGCCACCACCGAAGAGCACATGTGGTGGACCACTGATGCTGTTAAAAACGACAACAAGCCCATCACTCAAGCCGTATGGAACGATCTAAAGCAGCTCGTCACCAACCAGCTTTCTGGTAAGCGCGTTTTTGTGATTGATGGCTATTGTGGTGCCAACCCTGATACCCGTCTTAGCATCCGTGTGATCACCGAAGTGGCATGGCAAGCGCATTTCGTTAAGAACATGTTCATTCGTCCAACCGAAGAAGAGTTGGCCAGCTTTGAACCTGATTTCGTGGTGATGAATGGCGCGAAGTGTACCAACCAGAAGTGGCAAGAGCACGGTCTGAACTCTGAAAACTTCACGGTATTTAACTTAACAGAACGCATGCAGTTGATCGGCGGTACTTGGTACGGCGGTGAGATGAAGAAAGGCATGTTCGCGATGATGAACTACTTCCTTCCTCTCAAAGGTATCGCGTCGATGCACTGTTCAGCCAACATGGGCAAAGAAGGCGATGTGGCGATCTTCTTCGGTCTTTCTGGTACGGGTAAAACGACGCTGTCGACCGATCCAAAACGCGCACTGATCGGCGATGATGAGCACGGCTGGGATGACGATGGTGTGTTTAACTTCGAAGGTGGTTGTTACGCAAAAACCATCAAACTGTCGAAAGAAGCTGAGCCTGACATCTACAATGCGATTCGTCGTGACGCGCTACTTGAAAACGTGACCGTTCGTAACGACGGTTCAATCAACTTCGACGATGGTTCAAAAACCGAAAATACTCGCGTTTCTTATCCAATTCATCATATTGAAAACATCGTTAAGCCAGTATCAAAAGGCGGTCATGCCAACAAAGTGATCTTCCTTTCTGCGGATGCGTTTGGCGTGCTACCTCCAGTGTCTAAGTTGACGCCAGAGCAAACCAAATACCACTTCCTATCTGGCTTTACCGCGAAACTAGCGGGTACTGAACGTGGCATCACCGAACCAACACCAACCTTCTCTGCGTGTTTTGGTGCTGCGTTCCTGACGCTTCACCCAACCAAGTACGCTGAAGTACTGGTAAAACGTATGGAAGAAGCAGGCGCGGAAGCCTACCTCGTCAATACCGGTTGGAACGGCAGCGGCAAACGTATCTCAATCCAAGATACGCGCGGTATTATCGATGCCATCCTAGATGGCTCAATTGAACAAGCACCAACTAAACACGTGCCTATCTTCAATCTAGAAGTACCTACATCACTTCCTGGTGTGGATCCAACCATTCTTGATCCACGCGACACCTATGTAGACCCACTTCAATGGGAAAGCAAAGCACAAGATCTTGCTCAGCGCTTTATCAATAACTTTGCCAAGTACACCGATAACGCAGAAGGCCAGGCATTGGTTGCAGCAGGCCCACAGCTCGATTAGTGACCTAGCTACGAAAAGCAAACTTAAGCCCCTCTCCTGAGGGGCTTTTTTATTGAATCACCATAGAAATTAAGCCAAGCTTATCTGCACTTATTTGCAAACCATAGTGATCAGTAGGCAGGGATGAAAAAAGCACTAGTCAGTGTCGCGCTTTTGTTGGTTGTCGTCGCATTAATACCCATCAGCATTCTTATCAGCTTGCAAACCCGTTATGCCAGTCAAGTGTTTAACCACCTAAGCCAGCTTTCTTCGTTGGGCATGCAGGTCGAATCTGTTCACTACCAATATCCCCATCACTTTTCTTTTAAGAATGTCTCTTTTGACGACAGCGAGATTAATTACGTTGAACAGCTCGATGTTTGGATTGCGCCAGAATGGTATGCCGATGGTCGATGGCAAATAGCCAGTGTGCTGCTCGATGGTTTAAGCCTGCAAAACGGCTTAACTTCATCGTTGTCAGCACGGCTACCAAATGCAATTCATATCCATCAAATAGCGATCTCCAATCTCGATTATGCCGACAGCGCCTTCAGCGCGAGGGGGATGAAACTGCAGGTCAAACAGCCAATTTGGCAAAATGACGAGCAACGTATCCCTTTTGGTGAAATCCAATTTTCCGCACAACAGCTCTATTGGCAAGGTGAAGCCTTTAACCAACTGCTGGTTGATATTGACTATAAACCCCAGGACAGCACCGTTTATGGCCTCTCATTGGTTTGGCGCGGCGCCAAAGTCTCTGGCCAAGCGGAGCAATACCCGCAAGGTTGGTCATTGGTCAATGTTACCCTAGAAGGATTGACACTCACCGAGCAACAAGTCACCTCTATTTTGGCCAAGCCATGGCAAAGCCTTGGCATGAAGGTGAACCATATCAATAGCCTAGATATCTTACGCAGTTCACTTGCGATTGAGGGGTATCAATTGGTCAATTTTGAGTTGAGCAGTGAAAACCTCACTCTGCCTTTTGAACCTTGGCAACAGCAGCAAGGTCTGCTGTCCTTTTCGGCAGAAAGTGTTCAAGCGCCCAACAATATTTGGGTGGAACCGCGAGTAAAACTACAGCTCGATCCAAACGCGATTCAAGTAAAAGAGGCTTCTGCCCAATGGCAGCAAGGCAACGTGCTCTTTGCTGGCTTGCTTACACCAGACAGCATTCAACTGGAACAACTGCTGGTGAACAATGTGAAGTGGGCAGCCGAGCAACCGGGAGAAGGGGCATGGATACGACAACTGTTCGCTCAAACACCGCATGTTCGTATTGATAAACTCAGCATTGAACGCAGTCAGTTTATTCAGTTAATCAGCCAGCCCTATTGGCAGCTTTCTGGACTCAATATCGATGGCGAACAATTACTCTTAAAGCAAAATCATCAGGCAGGATTGTGGCAAGGTAAGTTGCGAGCAACGGCTGTGAATGCCAGCTACAAAGACATTCTAACCAGCCACCCATTGATTGAAATGCACAGCGAAAATGGCCTGTGGCAGCTTGAACGTCTGTTTGCGCCGCTCAAGCAAGGTTATGTCGAAGCATATGGGCAACTGCAGTTGGACAGCTTGAGCAAACCCTGGCAAGCCAACTTAAATGCGGATGGCCTGCCTATTGGATTGTTACTCTCTCAACTCCCTTTGCCTTTTGAACTCAACGCCATCAGCAGCCTTGATGTCAGCGCGAAAGGGCTAGGTGGTGATTGGGCAATGTTTTCCCATTCGCTCACCGGTGGCATTCATGCTCGCCTCCACGAAGTCTACACGCCATTTGATGAAGGGAGCATCCTGCCGCTGCAAGTTTCGGAAATCAGTCTGAGTATGGAGAGAGGCAAACTCACCCTCGACCCTGTCAAACTGCAAGGCCCCGATATCGAGGGCACATTTGGTGGTGCGAGCGATCTTACAGCGCCGGAACAAGGCGGCATTCACTATCAGATGAAAATGGGTTGCCAACAATGGAGTGGCGATATGATGTCAGACGAACATCAACGCGTAAATCAATGTCCAGAGCAAAGCCAAGCGACACAGGAGACTCCACCAGCCAAAACAGAAGAGGCCGCAAACGCGGCCTCTTAATGCACTCAAATAGCCATTACGCCTATTGCTGTCGCATCTGCTTTTTGTAGTTTGGCAGCAGCATGTAGGTACCGGTAAACTCCACCGCAGCCACATCACCGCTGTAAATGGTCACCAAGATAACAATGCGTGCTTTTCGTCCATTGGCAAGGCGATCTAAATCGCCACTGATCCCATCGAGCGAAGTGCTCGCAATCGGGGCTTTATCCACGGGATGACGATAACGAATGTTGCTGTCCGCCAGCACGATATCGCCTTTCAAACCACGCTCTTTGAGTAACAGCCACGCCATCCCCCAACCCGTAAGCGTCGCCAAGGTAAAGGCTGAACCCGCAAACAAGGTGTTGTGGGGATTGAGATTGGGATTGAGCTGCGCACAGCACTCAAATTGATAACCGGTGTATTGGTTAATTTTGATGCCCATTTTGTCAGCGATCGGGATTTGCTTTTCCCAACGGTCTTGCAGCTCGGTGCACCATTCTGGTTTGCGCAGCACATTCGCCATCGGATCAAGCGGTTTGACCATTTGTTGGTGACGCACTGGCCCACGCTCATCGGTCAGTTCACCGCGGCGTTCAAAACCATTTTTCTCATAAAATGAAATCGCATCTTCGCGCGCATTACACACCAAGCGTTTTGCCCCTTCTTGGCGCGCTAGCGACTCTAACGCCACCAGCACTAACGAACCCATGCCTTTGCTGCGGCGATTGCCTTTAACCGCCATATAACGAATTTGCCCTTCATTATCCGGCGTGATGTACAAACGGCCAATCGCAATCGGACGACCTCGGCCATCCACAATCATGCGATGGTGACTCATCGGATCATACTCATCACGCTCAGAGCCTATCGGCATGCGCCAAGGTTCGCGCAGCATTTGCCAACGGAAGTGGAAATACTTGTTCAGTTGATTGTCCGTTTCTGGGGTGATCAGTTTAAACATACAATTCCTTTTCCATGCATTATTCGCCCGTTCTTTGGGTCACTATACCTGTAACCAAAACGTCACTGGGCCATCGTTAATTAACGAGACTTTCATATCCGCAGCAAATCGTCCACGCTCCGTCGGTAGCACTTGCTGACACAAATCGGAGAAATAGTCGTATAAACGCTCAGCATCAGCGGGATGTGCACCACGAGAAAAACCAGCACGCGTGCCTTTTTTGGTATCGGCAGGCAAAGTAAATTGCGAAACCACCAACACCTTACCGTCTACTTGCTGCACGTTGAGGTTCATTTTTCCTTCGCTGTCCTCAAACACGCGGTAGGTCGTGACTCTCTCCATCAAACGCTTGGCTTTGGCCTCATCGTCGTCTTTTTCTACGCCGAGCAACACCAAAAGGCCTTGGTCGATCTGACCAACCACTTCACCATCGACGCGTACAGCCGCTTCACTAACTCTCTGAATCAAAGCGATCACGTTGAGTATCCTTTTCTAATTCTGTGTCATTATCTGGCAGCGATTGTATCACGTCCTCAGCTGGCCTCCAGTGCTCCCGCTCACCGAGTGCAGCGGTGACTTCAGCACCGATTAAAACGATCAACCAACAGAGATACACCCAAACAAAAAGAATCGGAATGGCGGCTAAAGCGCCATAAATCAATTGATACGACGGAAACTGTGTGATGTACGCGGCAAAGCCTTTTTTACTAAGCTCAAACAACACCGCCGCAATCATGGCACCAACGACGGCATGAGAAAACTGCACCTTCTTATTCGGCACCAACAAATAAAGACCAACGAAGGCAGAAGAAGAGAGGATAAATGGCAGCCAACGCAGCAACTGATCGTAGACTGTCGAGATCGCTTCACTATCGAGTAAACGCAGTGAGGTGATGTAAGAGGTGGCCGCAATACTGGCTCCGACCAAAATCGGCCCAAGCGTCAACACCATCCAATACATCGAAAACGAGAACACCGCACGACGCTTCTTCTTCACTCTCCAAATATAGTTGAGATTCTTGTCGATGTTGGAAATCAGCATCAACGCCGCCACAAACAGAAACGCCGCACCCACCGCCGTCATTTTGCCTGTATTGGCGATAAACTCTTGCAATGCCGCATGAACAGCGTCTCCCGATGCGGGTACAAAGTTCTGGATGATAAAGCTCTGCAATACCCCGCCCACATCCTCGAACACAGAAAACTTTGACAAGATCGACAGCAACACCGTCAGCATCGGCACTATGGAAAGCAAGGTAATGTAAGCCAAATAGCCAGCATTCACATTGACGCGGTCATGATTCATGCGTGTTATCAAATAACGGACGAAAGCCACACACGTTTGGGCTCTCTGCGGCAATCTCAACTTGTCTCTGCCAAATAACTGGTTCATAGTCCTAACCATACGTAACTTAAATAGATCATTGAGAAATAAGCATGCCTTATTTAATCACCATACTACTAACGATTTTTGCACTGACTGGTTGCCAGTCCGCATACTACTCTGCAATGGAAAAAGTGGGTTACCACAAACGTGAGATCATGGTCGACCGAGTCGAAGACGCCAAAGAATCTCAGCAAGAGGCCCAACAAGAGTTTACCAGCGCCTTGCAGGCTTTATCCAGCCTAACCCAATTTAATGGCGGTGAGTTGGAAGAGGTGTATAACCAAATCAACGACCAATACCAAGAGAGTGAAAAAGCGGCGCAAGAAGTACGAGACCGCATTGCGGCGATTGAAGATGTCTCGGATGCCTTGTTCGATGAATGGCAACAAGAGCTCGCACTTTACACCAATGCCAAGCTGCGCCGTTCCAGTGAACAGAAGCTCAAGGAGACCAAAGCCTCTTACCAACAGATGCTCAAAGCGATGAAACGAGCGGAGCAAAAAATGACACCAGTGCTCAATACGCTGCGCGACAATACTTTGTATTTGAAACACAATCTCAACGCCAGCGCCGTTGGGTCATTGCAAGGCGAGTTCATGAGCTTGGAAAAAGAGATCGCCAACGCCATCTCACAAATGAATGCTGCAATAGCCGAATCCGACAAGTTCTTGCAAAAACTCAACCAGCAGTAAACCTCTCAAACCTCTCGCTTGCGGGAGGTTTTTTATTGTGCCTCGCTAGGGTCTTTTCACCTTACATGCTGCAGAATAAACGCCACCCGCTCAGCCACACTTCCCCACGGCACTTCCACCACTTGATAACCTAGCTCACGGTAGCATTCCACCAACATTTGATGAATCTGCAACGCTTCGGCAAACGTGTGTGGCCGCACTTCGTCTTGGACATAAATGGACGACTCTGGTTTGCAGACGAACACTTTGGCGTAATAGCCTTGACTGGCCTGATGCAACGCGGTGGGCACCTCACAGTGCCCCATTTTGAGATAGCCAATGATATCGGGAATGGCGCGGTCGAAAAACGCGACGGTGGCACCACTGGCTTGGCGCTTTTGCTCACTCATCAACGCCAAACACAACTCAGCGAACGCGGGAAGATTGGTCCAGGGCAGAATGCCGTCAGCGCGTACACTTTGCTCCTCGATCAATGTGCGAGAGCCTTCCGCAAAAGTCATGTAACCCTGCGCCGACAGCGCATTAATTAACGTGGTTTTACCCGCTCCGGGGCCACCACTGATGATCACCAAATCCATGTTTTGCTCCTAAATAAACAAAAACCCTGAGTCGTTGCCAACTCAGGGTTTCCCATTTAATTAACCGAAAGCGTAATTACTTCGCTTCGCGAGAAGCACGTTTACGATCACTTTCCGTTAGGAATTTCTTACGGATACGGATGTTTTCCGGTGTAACTTCTACTAGCTCGTCGTCATCGATGAACTCTAGTGCTTGCTCTAGGGTCATCACGATTGGTGGAGTCAGAACCTGTGCGTCATCCGTCCCCGAAGCACGAACGTTGGTTAGCTGCTTACCTTTCAGTGCGTTTACGGTTAGGTCGTTGTCACGGCTGTGAATACCGATAACCATACCTTCGTACACTTCCACACCGTGACCGATGAAGAGACGACCACGTTCTTGCAGGTTAAATAGCGCGTTAGTCAGCGCTTTACCCGCAGCGTTCGCAATCAATACACCGTTGATACGTTGACCGATGTTACCGCCTTTGTGTGGGCCGTAGTGATCAAACGTATGGTAAAGAAGACCTGAACCCGACGTCAGTGTCATGAACTCAGTTTGGAAACCGATCAGACCACGAGATGGCATCATAAAGTCCAAACGAACACGGCCTTTACCATCTGGAGACATGTCTTTCAGTTCGCCTTTACGCATACCGATCTTCTCCATAATGCCACCTTGGTGTTCTTCTTGAACGTCGATGGTTACGGTTTCGAACGGTTCCATTAGCTGACCGTTTTCTTCTTTCAGGATTACTTCTGGACGCGATACTGCAAGCTCAAAGCCTTCACGACGCATGTTCTCGATCAGGATAGATAGGTGAAGCTCACCACGGCCTGAAACGCGGAATTTGTCTGGATCTTCAGTTTGCTCAACACGTAGTGCTACGTTGTGAACCAATTCCTTCTCAAGACGCTCAAGAATGTTACGTGAAGTCACGTACTTACCTTCAAGACCCGCAAACGGAGAGGTGTTTACTTGGAACGTCATGGTGACGGTAGGCTCATCCACAGACAACGGCTTAAGCGCTTCCACTTTGTTCACATCACAGATAGTGTCTGAAATTTTTAGCTCGCCAAGGCCAGTAATCGCAATGATGTCGCCCGCGGTTGCTTGATCAACTTCGTGGCGCTCAAGACCCATGTAACCCAGTACCGTGCCCACTTTGCCGTTACGCGTTTTACCATCTGCACCAATAATGGTTACTTGCTGGTTCGCTTTCACTTTACCACGAGTCACACGGCCAACACCGATAACACCCACGTATGAGCTGTAATCAAGCTGAGAAATTTGCATTTGTAGTGGACCATCAAGGTCAACATTTGGCGCATCAACCACATCAACGATCGTTTGGAACAGTGGTTCCATATTCTCGCCAGTTTCGCCTTCTTCAAGCGTTGCCCAGCCGTTTAGTGCCGAAGCATAAACCACTTTGAAATCGAGCTGTTCGTCAGTTGCACCTAGGTTGTCGAAGAGGTCGAACACTTGGTCCATAACCCAATCAGGACGCGCGCCTGGACGGTCGATCTTGTTGATTACAACGATAGGCTTAAGGCCGTGAGCAAACGCTTTTTGCGTTACAAAGCGCGTTTGTGGCATTGGGCCATCCACTGCATCAACGATAAGCAGTACGCAGTCTACCATCGACATAATACGTTCAACTTCGCCACCGAAGTCCGCGTGTCCAGGGGTATCTACGATATTGATACGGTAGTCATTCCAACGAATAGCGGTGTTTTTCGCCAAAATGGTAATGCCACGCTCTTTTTCGATGTCGTTCGAGTCCATGACTCGCTCTTCTACATCGCCGCGAGATTGTATAGTGCCCGATTGCTGCAGCAATTTATCAACCAGTGTGGTTTTACCGTGGTCAACGTGTGCGATGATCGCGATATTTCTTAATTTATCAATCTGTGGAGTCGTCATGGATTCTGATTCACTTGTTTAGACAATATTATTCAAGCCGTTCACTTTTTGAACAAGTCAGGCTTGATTAAAAAAACGGCCATAATGTACCAGATTTTGATAAAAAACCCAGAAATATGTGATCTATTCGTAAGTATTTTTGCTTGATTAACGCTATTTGGCCTTTTTAAAGAGTGGCAATTTTTCGACCAAGCTCACTCCACAGCCCATTTATGCATAGATGAGCACACATTGGTTGACAAAAGCGTCAAACAGGGGCGAAATGGATCGCGATTCTGATTCACAATGGTGCAACCGACAAAGGATTGCACCAAACTGATGCAATAAAGGATCATTTTGGTGCAAACATGGATACCCCGCACCAACAATGCGATGCAAGTGATTGATTAACATAGGTTAAAAAAACTGGCACACTTTTAGCTTTGTATGAATCAGCATCGATTAATAAGAATGAAATGAAATTAATCAATGCTGGATTCCAAATCGAATCTGACTATTACCGCTTTAATAACACTGGAGGTTATCCAAGATGTCAGTAGAAAACGTTCTATCGCTTATCCAAGAAAACGAAGTTAAGTTTGTTGACCTGCGTTTTACCGATACTAAAGGTAAAGAGCAGCACATCTCTATTCCTTCTCACCAAATCGATGCTGACTTCTTCGAAGACGGTAAAATGTTCGATGGTTCATCAGTTGCTGGCTGGAAAGGCATTAACGAATCAGACATGGTGATGATGCCTGACGCATCTTCAGCTGTTCTAGACCCATTTACTGAAGAAGCAACGCTAAACATCCGTTGTGACATCCTAGAACCAGGCACAATGCAAGGTTACGATCGTGACCCACGCTCTATCGCAAAACGTGCTGAAGAGTACATGCGTTCTACTGGCCTAGCAGACACCGTTCTTGTTGGTCCAGAGCCAGAGTTCTTCTTGTTTGACGATGTGAAATTCGCAACTGACATGTCGGGTTCATTCTTCAAGATCGACGACGTAGAAGCGGCATGGAACACAGGTTCTGACTACGAAAACGGTAACAAAGGTCACCGTCCAGGTGTGAAGGGTGGTTACTTCCCTGTAGCTCCAGTGGATTCTTCACAAGACCTACGTTCTGCAATGTGTCTTGTAATGGAAGAGATGGGCCTTGTTGTTGAAGCGCACCACCACGAAGTGGCAACAGCGGGTCAGAACGAAATCGCAACTCGCTTTAACACTCTAACGACTAAAGCGGACGAGATCCAAATCTACAAGTACGTGGTACACAACGTTGCACACGCATTTGGCAAAACAGCAACCTTTATGCCTAAACCACTTGTCGGCGACAACGGTTCTGGTATGCACGTTCACCAATCGCTAGCCAAAGATGGCGTGAACCTGTTTGCTGGTGACAAGTACGGCGGTCTATCTGAAATGGCGCTTTACTACATCGGCGGTATCATCAAGCACGCACGTGCACTGAACGCGATCACTAACCCAGCGACCAACTCGTACAAGCGTCTGGTTCCTCATTACGAAGCACCTGTAATGCTGGCTTACTCTGCGCGTAACCGTTCTGCGTCTATCCGTATCCCAGTGGTACCAAGCCCGAAAGCGCGTCGTATCGAAGTTCGCTTCCCAGATCCAGCAGCAAACCCATACCTAGCGTTTGCAGCTATGCTGATGGCTGGTCTTGACGGTATCAAGAACAAGATTCACCCAGGCGAAGCAATGGACAAAGATCTGTACGATCTACCAGCAGAAGAAGCGGCTGAGATTCCAAAAGTAGCGGAATCACTAAAACAAGCGCTAGAGTGCCTAGACAATGACCGTGAGTTCCTAACTGCAGGTGGCGTATTCTCTGATGATTTCATCGATTCTTACATCGAGCTGAAAACAAAAGAAGTTGAGCGCGTAAACGTGGCGGTTCACCCACTAGAGTTCGAACTGTACTACTCAGTATAATTTGTCCACTATGTAGACAGTGCAACTTTAGTTGCATCCATTTTAAGGCTCGCCTCACAGGCGAGCCTTTCTTTTATTTGCTAAATACTCACTGAGTAATAACATAACCTTGCTATAACAAAAACGATATCGAAGCCCTGTTTTTCATAGAGGTTTCGTCTTAATTAACGTGAACTTGCATCTCTTAGGAGGTGAAACATGAAACTACTTTTTGCTCTATGCCTCTCACTCTTAACGTCGTTTGTTGCCGCTCAAACGGTATACACATGGGTCGATGAGAATGGCATGCTCCACATGAGTGACACGCCCAACAACGGTGCAAAGTCCGTAGTACTACCGGATCTTGATGGCACCGCCCCCCCTCCTCAAGTGGAATCGACCCAATCGTTGGCCAAACCAAACCAAGCAGTCAAAGAACAAGAGCAACCAATCAAGAAAGAGGAGGCTCAAGCCCTTTCTCTCTCACTTCGCTCACCAACCCACGATGCAACCATTCGCAGCAATCAAGGGTTAATCACGATTCAAGTGCAGACCAACCGTAAGCTGGATATTGGTGAGCAGCTGCAACTGATGTTTGACGGAAATCGCTATGGTGCCCCTCAGACCTCGACGTTGTGGCAGCTGAAAAACATCGATCGCGGTACTCACGTCATTGCCGTACAAGCCTTTCGAAGCGGCAAGCTTATTGCATCTACTAGCCCTATATCAGTGCATCTTCATCGCACTAAGATAAAATAGCGGTTTACAAGCAATATTAAGTAGCTGATAGACGGAAATTCTCCTTTCTCTTGTCTTTGTAATCCGCCATACTGAATTCATTTGCACCAAGTTAGTGCAATGCACCAGAAGATAACAAAAACAAGGATGTGAAGGTGAATTCCGCTCTCTCAAATACCATTCTCAACAATATGGTGACGGCAACGCTTATCTTAGATGATGAGCTGCAAATACATCATGCCAATCCCGCGGCCGAACAGCTGTTTTCACAGAGCGCCAAACGGATTGTGCATCATCCTTTATCGCAGTTGATTCAGCATGCATCGCTCGATCTCGCCCTGCTTTCACAGCCATTACAAAGCGGACAAAGCATTACCGACAGTGACGTCACTTTCGTGGTGGATGGCAAACCTTTGTTGCTGGAGGTGACGGTCAGTCCGATTTCTATCGAAAGAGAGCTGATGCTCTTGATGGAAATGCGCAAAGTTGACCAACAACGTCGCATCACTCAAGAAATGAACCAGCACGCACAACAGCAAGCGGCAAAGCTGTTGGTTCGTGGATTGGCGCATGAAATAAAAAACCCGTTGGGTGGGTTACGAGGTGCAGCACAGCTATTGGAAAAAATGCTGCCGGATCCCTCATTGACGGAATACACCCAGATCATTATTGAGCAGGCTGATCGCCTACGCGCGCTCGTCGACCGTTTACTCGGTCCACAAAAACCCGGTAAAAAACAACAAACCAATCTCCACCAAGTGCTCGAAAAAGTACGCCAATTGGTTGAGCTCGAATCGCAGAAAACACTGGTGATTGAACGAGACTACGACCCAAGCTTGCCCGACATCTACATCGATACCGATCAAATTGAACAAGCGATGCTCAATATCGTCAGCAACGCTTCACAAATTTTGGCTCACCAAGAGGATGGCAAAATCTCCATTCGCACCAGAACGGTGCACCAAGCCAATATTCACGGTCAGCGCTGCAAAGTCGCTGCAAGAATAGAAATCATCGATAACGGTCCCGGCATCCCCGTTGAACTACAAGATACTTTATTTTATCCCATGGTCAGTGGCCGCGATGGAGGAACAGGGTTGGGACTCTCCATTTCGCAAAACCTGATCGATCAGCACAACGGAAAAATTGATGTTGAAAGCTGGCCGGGGCACACCAACTTTACGATTTATTTGCCAATTTAACGCTGCAAGGAATAGAACATGAGTAGAGGCTATGCTTGGGTTGTCGACGACGACAGTTCGATTCGCTGGGTAATGGAAAAGACATTATCTTCTGCCAACATCAAATGTGAAACCTACGCCAATGGAGAAAGTGTGTTGATGGCATTAGAACGTGAAGTGCCTGACGTCTTGGTTTCTGATATTCGCATGCCTGGCATTGATGGGATCGAACTATTAAAACAAGTGCATGAGAAGTGTCCGAACTTGCCCGTCATCATCATGACGGCACATTCGGATCTGGATGCGGCGGTTAACGCTTACCAAAAAGGGGCATTTGAGTACCTGCCCAAACCCTTTGATATCGATGAAACGCTCATGCTGGTTGAGCGTGCGATTGCTCACGGACAAGAGCAAAAACGTGAACAAATGGCCTCTAGTCAAACACACGCAGCGCACACTCCGGAAATCATCGGCGAAGCGCCAGCGATGCAAGAGGTTTTCCGCGCCATTGGCCGCCTTTCACGCTCTTCCATTTCGGTATTGATTAATGGCGAATCTGGGACCGGCAAAGAGCTGGTTGCCCACGCTTTGCACCGCCACAGTCCTCGTTCAAGCAAACCCTTTATTGCATTGAACATGGCAGCAATACCGAAAGATCTGATTGAATCTGAACTGTTTGGCCATGAAAAAGGCGCGTTTACTGGCGCAAACTCGGTACGCCAAGGTCGTTTCGAACAAGCCAATGGCGGTACCCTTTTCCTTGACGAGATTGGTGACATGCCACTCGACATCCAGACGCGACTTCTTCGTGTTCTGGCAGACGGCCAGTTTTATCGTGTTGGTGGCCACTCTCCGATAAAGGTCGATGTGAGAATCGTCGCGGCGACCCATCAAAACCTCGAACGTTTGGTGCAACAAGGCAAATTTCGTGAAGACCTTTTTCACCGCCTCAACGTCATTCGCGTGCAGATCCCAGCCCTTCGCGAACGTAAGCAAGATATCGAAAAACTGACCCAGCACTTCTTGCTGCGAGCCGCAGAAGAGCTCGGTGTAGAAGCCAAAACGTTACACAGCAGCACGGTAGAGATACTCAACCGCCTCAGTTGGCCAGGCAACGTTCGCCAACTCGAAAACATTTGCCGTTGGTTGACCGTGATGGCTAGTGGTAGCGAAGTTTTGCCCAACGATTTGCCGAGCGAGTTGGTAAACGAGAAACGCATGGTGGAGGAATCCAATCCCAGCGGAACTTGGCAAGAAACGCTGTCGGTTTGGGCAGAAAACGCCCTTGAGTCGGGAGAAAAAGAACTTCTGGCTTATGCACTTCCTCAATTCGAACGTATACTATTAGAAGCAGCACTGAGGCACACCAATGGACATAAACAAGATGCCGCCAAAGTGCTAGGTTGGGGACGCAATACGCTCACACGCAAGCTCAAAGAACTGTACTGATTCTTTACAGCACGTCACTTAAATATCAGAGCGCGTCTCTCCTTATTGGCTCAAAAGAACTCAAGGATTGACGCATTCTCTATGTACGAGCTCGAAGAAAAACGCAGCATCTCATTAAAAACCGCGGTTATCGCTCCATTTGTGGTGATATTCCTGCTTTCCATAAGCTTAGTGATTCTGGTTCAGCGCAACAGTTATGAACATGCCGTGCTCGACCTCAGCGAAAAACAGCTTTCCTCATTAACGGAAAATGTACGCAACAATCTTACTGAGTATTTAGGCGCTCCCTTTGATGCTGGGTTGGCAATGGCCCATACCATCAGCTATAACCACCTTTACCAAGCGGATGACACCTCAAAGCTGCAAGGCTATTTTCTCAATGCTTTTCAAACCCTGTACGCCGATATTCCACAACTTGATGTGATTGGCTTTGGTTCGGAAGCCGCCGACTATATCGGTTTTCGCAAAGAGAACGATGGCTCTCATACCTTGATGATTCAAGATGATCGCACCGATAGCAAGCTGGTGATTTATCGCGGCGAACATATCAGCAATGATATTGTTTCGGTTATTCCCAATTACGATCCTCGCATTCGCCCTTGGTATGCACCTGTCGCCAAAGAACGAAAAGTGATGTGGTCTTCAATCTACGCCAATGCAGATGAACGCCAAGAGATCACCCTATCCGCTCTATCTCCTGTTTATGATACTGAACAGTTTGTCGGCGTGATGGTGACGGATATTCGCATCAATACCTTTAACGCTTTTCTTAGTCAGTTACGTGAAAAAACCAAAGCGAAGGTTTACATCATGGACAGTGAACAACGCTTGGTTGCCCACTCGGGACAAGGTAGCGTCGTCTCTTGGGGGACAGAATGGTCTAAGAAAGGCGAACGCCTACTGGCAGTAGAAAGCGCAGACCCAATCATCAAGTTGCATGCTGAGCGCGTAAAACAAGATAGCCTGATGGCGCATCCAACATCGCGTCCCTTCGAGTTGAAAACCAAGAATGAGCGATACTTTAGTTTGCTCTCACCTTACACCGATGCCTATGGCCTCACTTGGTTCATTGGTATCGCCATTTCTGAATCAGAGCTTCTTGGCTCTCTACCCAAGTCGCAACAGCAAAGCTGGCTAATTGGCCTTCTGGTCAGCGCAATTGGCATGTCGTTTTGCTTAGTTATCTTTAGCCGTATTACCCGCCCCATTACTGCGACAGCAACAGCAGCGAAAAATCTCGCCAACGGCAATTGGGATAGCCATATGCCAAAACCTGGGCGTATTCATGAGACCAGTTTACTGGTGAACGCCTTTAACGATATGACCAACAATCTCAAAGCGTCGTTTAAAGCGCTGCAAAACCAATTGGTTTTCGATTCGTTAACCAAACTCTACAGTCGAGAAGGACTGATAGACATCAGCAAACGCCAAACCAGTGAATCCGGCTGCTTGTTCATACTAGGTGTAGATCGATTCCGCGACATCAATGACAGCATGGGGCACTACAATGGTGATCAGCTGCTCATTAAGATCGCTGAACGCCTACAAACCATATTTGACGACAAATACTTATTGGCGCGAACCGGTGGTGATGAGTTCGCCATTTACGCCCCACACATCAAACAGTCAGAGGAAATGTCACTAGCCGTCAATCGCTTACAACAGCTTTTCGTTGCACCTTTTTACATGAATGAAGAAAGCGTGGTGATGAAGGTTTCCATCGGTATTGTCATCACAGATAACGACAACAACATGGCTCGTTGGTTACGCAACGGCAGCATAGCATTAAGCAATGCCAAACAAGATGTAGCGGGAATCAGCTACTATAGACCAGAGATGGCTGATGCATCAAAATTTCGCACCCAGATGCTGGCCAAGATTCAGGACGGCCTCGATAGCAATGAATTTGTTCCCTACTACCAGCCGATTATTGAGCTAAAAAGCGGCGAAGTGATCGGTGCAGAGGCCTTGGCACGTTGGCTTAGCAAGCAAGGCATAGTCTCCCCACTCGATTTTATTCCCATCGCGGAAGATAGCGGCATGATTCAAGAAATCGGCAAACGAATCTTACTGCAATCGTGCCGTGATTGTGCTCAAGCGATAGCTCAAGGCCGTTGGCGGAAAGAGTTCCAATTGCATGTAAACATTTCCGTCAATCAGTTATCGCGAGAGGATTTTGTTAGTGAAGTTTCTCAAGTCTTAGCCGAAACGGGCTTGTCCGCCTCCAACTTAACACTGGAGATCACCGAGTCTCGCTTGGTCGAAAGCGCCCATTCCACCATGGATAACATGAACAAACTGCGGAAACTAGGTATAGCGATAGCCATTGATGATTTCGGTACTGGCTATTCTTCTTTGGCGTACTTACATTCATTGCCGTTTGACTGCCTCAAAATCGATCGCACCTTTGTTGAAAAACTTAACCGAGAAGGATTAAACAGCTCGGTAGTGGCCGCCGTGGTAAACATCACTCGCGGCTTTAACGTTAACGTTGTTGCAGAGGGAGTGGAAACGAGTGTGCAAGCAGAACTGTTGATGGAGCTAGGGTGCACACTCGCACAAGGTTATCTCTATAGCCGCCCGGTGCCATTTGATGAGTGGCCATCACTATAAGCACAAACCGTTAAGACACATTAAAAATGCCAGCGTTTTCGCCGGCATTTGTATTTAAAGAGACATCGATACTGTGTTTAGATCACGCGAGAAAACTGCTGTTGACGCGCTTTGGCTCGCAAGTACTTATCAAAGCACATACAGATATTGCGAATGAGCAAACGGCCACGAAGTGTCACGCGGATCGCTTGTTCATCCACTTCCACCAGCGCATCGTCAATAAAGGTCTGTAGTAATTGTAAGTCTTCTTTAAAGTAATGATTGAACGTCACCGCGAACTGCTTCTCAATCGCCACTTTGTCGAGCTTGAAGTTACAGATAAGCTGCTTGATAACTTCTCGTCGTAGTAAGTCATCACTATCGAGTGCGACCCCTTTCCACAAAGCGTGGCGCAGTTCATTTACCTGTGCGTAATATTTCTTCAACTCTTTTTGGTTTTGCGCATAGGCATCACCAATCATGGAAATCGCCGATACACCGAAGCCAACCAAATCACATTCACCTTGTGTGGTATAGCCTTGGAAGTTGCGGTGCAAAATACCGTTGCGCTGCGCCACCGCCAACTCATCTTCAGGCAGAGCAAAGTGATCCATCCCAATGAACTGGTAGCCTGCATCGGTCAATGTCGCGATAGTGTTTTGCAGAATCGCCATTTTCTCTTCCGCTTTCGGCAAATCTTCATCTTTGATTTTGCGCTGCGCAGCAAAAAGCTGAGGCATGTGAGCGTAGTTAAACACCGACAATCGGCCTGGCTTCATGGTGAGGACTTGTTCCAGCGTTTTAGCGAAAGAGTCTCGATCTTGCTTAGGCAAACCGTAAATCAAGTCAAGGTTAGTCGAGCGGAAGCCGAGCTGCTTCGCACGCTCAACCATAGCGAAAATAAACGCTTCATCTTGCTCACGGTTAACCAGTTTCTGCACTTCTTTATTAAAGTCTTGCACACCGATACTCAGGCGGTTAAAGCCTTCTGCACGTAGGTGATCCAGCATTTCCAACGCGATTTCTCGTGGGTCTACTTCAATACTGATTTCCGCATCCGCAACAAAAGTAAACTCTTCACGCAGTAGCGTCATCAAACGCGTGATCTGTTTTGCGCTAAGAAACGTTGGCGTACCACCACCAAAATGCAGTTGCGTCACGTGACGTCCTTGCAGTAAAGACGCACGTTGGCGAATTTCATGCTCCAGCACATCCAAATACTCATCCGCTTTGTGCGAATGACGCGTGATCACTTTGTTGCAACCACAGTAGTAGCAAAGCTTGTGACAAAACGGGATATGAACGTAGAGAGAAAGCGGTCGCTCTGGGTATTGCGAGCAAGCCATATCGTAATCAGAAATGGTAAAAGCTTCATGAAACTCTAGAGCCGTTGGGTAAGACGTATAACGTGGACCTGAGTAGTTATATTTGTCCAATACCGCTTGGTCCCAAACAATTTGTTGGTTCGATTCAAGATTCTGATTCGACATGGTGGTACTTCCATAAAATGCTGTGGGGCGCTATTTTGCCACATCAACAAGACACTCATGCGCTGTGATATGGCTTTTTTATCGCCAATTTTTAGAAGTGCTAGCCTGATCACGATAGCCCTGCTCAAAAGCAGGGCTAGAGATTAGATCATCTGAACATGGATTTGATTGTTCAGCGGCTTCACTCTTTTTTGCAGTGTTTTGAGATCTTCGATCACCGCTTCGCTGAGGCGACCTTCAGCCTTGTGACGTTCAAGGTTTTGCTTCATGCGTTGCTGTTTCTCCAGCTTTTGACGTTCTTCACCACGCGCCATGTCTTTAACGACATGATAAAGCTCTGAAATCGCAGGATACTCTTTGTCGAAATCGACACGATCCTCACCTTGAACGTAGTCCATGATGCAATATACCCGAATCGCAATTTCGGATAGGTCACATTGGCCTTGAATGCCCGCGAGACAAAGGGTGTTCACATTATCAAAAATGTTGGCGTTGCGTTTTTCAAGCGCCAACTTCTGATGCTGGAGCTGCAACTCCTTTTGCTTTTTAAGCTGGAGTAGAAGGTAACCAGCATACGACGCCAAACCAAGGATGATAGCGCCACCAAGAATGGCCAGTAGGGTTACACTCATTGTTCCACTTATCCTTTGTAATCATCCATGTCAAAGTCTTCAAAATCTGCTAGCAGATCATCATCCGAGCGTGATTTGCGCACTGGCGCTTCTTGGTACTCTTCTTCTGCTTCTGGCTCTAGTAAGCCAAGCTGACTCATCAACTGCTCGATGCGATCGAGTTTTTCATCCACGTATTGCTGTAGACCACGACCAAGGTTTTCACCTGACTCGAGGCGGTCAAGCAACACATTCAGTTTCGCATCATTTTCGAGCATCTCGAGCTCTTGTGCGGCAGAAAGGCGACGCTCTTGTTTATTGAGTTTCTTCGCCGGTTCCACAATTAGTGGAATCTTCTTCTTGCTGCCCAAGCGCGGATCAAGTTGCTGTGATGAACCTTGTTTTTGCTTTGACACTTCTTCTGAATTACGGGCACCCGCTTTTAGTCCTTTACGCTTTTTGTCTTTTTTGCGTAAACGACCAGCAACGTCCGACTCAGAACGGTTGCGGGTAACGATGAATTCAGGTGCACCTGCGGCACCCGGCTTTCTTGATTTTTTCTTACGACTCATTACTGGGTCTTCCTCAGTAAAATTACATCTTTGCCAATAAATTCTAGTTCGAGCTGATCACGCTCGGCTAGATACTGGAACGTTGCTTGGCTAAAAAAGATCACATGGGTGGGATCATTTTTATAGTGCCAATGTGTAAACGCTTCTCGATCGATCACCATTTTGGTCATCAGACCGATCCAGCCTCCAGGTTTAACTAAATTTAACCATTGTTGCCACACCGCATTGGGTTCATAAAGGTGCTCTATTACCTCTGTGGCGGTCATGAAGTCATACTTTGTCGCCAATGACAATGCATTGGGATGATAGTAAATATCGTATAACGCCATGATATGACCATGCTCTTCTAGCATCAACGAGAGCGTTGGCCCCGGCCCACAACCAAAATCTAATCCTTTCGATTGCGGTGCAATTCTTTCCAATAGAGGCTCAGCAATACGCGATAAAAAGCGACGATAGCCGAGGTCCAACGGATTGTTCTCATGCAGATCATAGTGAGCTTTTTCTGTTTTTGCATCCAGCCGTAGCGCCGGATTCACAAACACTAACTCACACTGCTCGCATTGCAGATACTCACGGTGTTTGTCGGTGAAAAAGTGCTGAATCTGATCATGCTGACATAAAGGACAAGTATGCATTGGGACTTCCTCAAACAAGGATGCGAAACATACCAGAAAGTCAGGCCATATTGGAGGGTTGGCGGGCAAAATATCACCAATTTCGTAAAAAAACCGCCAAAATAAAAAAAGCGACAGCTATGCTGTCGCTTTCTGAACCGCCACATAAGTGGCTAAAACTGTGTTGCACTCATTTAGTGCACCAATATTCCATTTGTTTTTCAAGCTTTCCTTGCCAAAAGTGTTGTTTGCCATCTTCCTGATGATTTTTGGCTTTCCTTCGACTTCCTGTATCACGGCGATTCCTTGCGCCTGATCCTTTACCCTGTCTTAACCTTTAGACGAGATGACCATCCTTATCCGATCAACATCCCGCTGACCTGACGTCCTTTCTCCGGCTTTCAAACACTCCCTGTGTCTGCATCCTTGGAGACCATCTTGGTCTGTCATCCTTTCCTACTCCCTGTAGATGCGCTTTACTTTACCCTGTCATCACAATGAGACAACTAAGCGAAAACGATTTCCTCAAGATTTTTTTGAGCTTTTTTTTAAACTCTTTAATTTCAAACACCTAAATGTTCATATTGGGAAAACACCACACTACAGAATGGTGAATCTCTTACAAACGAAAGAGCGAAATGTCTTTATTGACAGAGGAGGAAATAAAACGCTCACTCGCATTTTCTCCAAAAAGAAAATGCCCTGGTCATCAACCAGGGCATTTTCATACAACCTTTGCTCGAGCGGGACAACGAATTAGTGAAGACCACCAACGTATTTAGACAAAATTTCGATGTCGTCATCAGTCAGTTTCTTCGCAATATCACGCATCATCGCATTCATGTCGTTGTTGCGTGAAGAGTCGCGGAATTTAACAAGTTGAGCTTTGATGTAGTCAGCATGCTGACCTGAAATTTTCGGGAAACCTGAAAGCTCAGTGCCGTTACCACGAGGGCCATGACAAGCAATACATGCAGCAACACCACGACTGGCATCACCCGCGGTATAAAGCACTTTACCTTGCTCAACCACGTTTTCCGGTGTGGTATTGTGAGAAATTGGCAGTGACGCATAGTAAGCCGCTAAGTCTGCCATATCCTGTTCACTCAGAGGCATAGCCATGCCACTCATCACAGGATCATAACGACCTTGCTTACCGGCACTTTCCATACCTAATTTGAGATCTTTCAACTGCTTCTCAAGGTATTTGGCATGTTGGCCTGCCAGTTTTGGGTAAGTAGTGATTGCACTGTTGCCGTCAGCACCGTGACACGCAACACACGTTTGGGATTTTTCTTTACCAGCTTCAATACTACCTTGGGCCCATACTGAGCAGCTGGCTAAAAGACTCAAAATTAGCGCTAATTTCTTCATGACATTCCATTATAATTATCAAGCTTCCAGTACCACGGAATTTGAACATACCGAGTACACTCATGGTACAATAGGCGACCTTATGCCGAGCACGGTTATTTTACACAATTTCACAAAAAAGTAATCAATCGACTACACAAAGTCGAGATGGAGTTAACAGTGAGCGTAAAAATTCATTACCAAAACACGCATTTCATCACTAGTGCACCCGATATTCGCCATTTACCTGCCGATGAGGGCATCGAAATTGCGTTTGCAGGACGCTCAAACGCTGGTAAATCCAGTGCACTTAACCGTTTAACCAATCAAAAGAGCTTGGCCAAGACATCAAAAACCCCTGGCCGTACTCAGTTGATCAACTTGTTCAAAGTCACTGAAGGGTGCCACATTGTGGACTTGCCTGGATATGGCTTTGCACAAGTGCCACTTGAAATGAAAAATAAGTGGCAAAAATCACTTGGTGAGTATTTGCAAAAACGCGAATGCTTGAAGGGCTTAGTGGTACTGATGGACATTCGTCATCCAATGAAAGATCTCGACCAACAGATGATCTTTTGGGCAATTGAAAGTCGTATCCCAGTGCAAGTACTGCTGACAAAAGCAGACAAACTGAAGAGCGGTGCGCGTAAAGCGGAATTGCTCAAAGTGCGCAAGTTAGCGGAAACCTTCGGTGGGGACGTGCAAGTGGATGTCTATTCTTCCCTCAAAGGGCTTGGGGTGGATCAGCTACGAGCTAAATTAGACTCATGGTTTGCCCCCGCTTTCGCTCATTTACTCGAAGAAGAGCAAGGGAATGAGCAACCATCAGCAGAGTAATCTTGACGATCCAAATTCATTCTAACGCGAGCCCTACTGTTATGCAGTGGGGTTTTTTCTTGTCTTTGGTTTTACTTAACGGCAACTCACTGAGCACCCATTTGCTAAACTCCAGATACAAAAATCCCCGCCATCCTGGCAGGGAAACGGGAGAGAAAAATTGGTAGTTATTGTTATAGTTCGAAGCATTACCGATGTTTCTTTCTATTTCAATAGCCCAATGACTATCAAAAATCGCGCACCAGACCAATCCTGCCCCTCACCACGAAATATAACCAATTGATAAAAATAAGAAAAACATCACAACCATTCGACTGCAATATGCACTTAGTTTTTCAAGAGAAATAATCAGAGTGTGAGTGGTGTAAACTTACATGTTGATATAACGCTCTGTTGCGTTCGTTTTTCAATCTGAAACCGTATAAAAAGAAACAAACAAGAGGCGTTAAGAATGGAGATGCGATATAGATATGATTTAATTGGAATTTTATTTAGCCCAATAAAAAACGCCCCAGTCAAATAACCTGACTGGGGCGGCTGAATCAGCCTAATCCAATAACGTGAAACAAAAGGTCTGAAAGATAGAACATCTTACCTCTGTACCCTACGCGTATTAATGTACAACATTTGGTCAGAATTGCAAAGTTTTTC
This sequence comes from Vibrio sp. 05-20-BW147, assembly GCF_013369385.1. Taxonomy (GTDB): domain Bacteria; phylum Pseudomonadota; class Gammaproteobacteria; order Enterobacterales; family Vibrionaceae; genus Vibrio; species Vibrio floridensis. The sequence goes on from NZ_SZTO01000018.1 coordinate 134,853, forward strand.
TGTAGTTTTTTTTCATTAAATTTTTATTTAGCTACAACTCAACAATATTTCGCTAAACTTTTTTTGATGTTAAAAAAAGCCAGAGTTTGTGCTCTGGCTCATGTAATTTAGTCCGTTTTGTACAAAAAATGCTTAATGCGCTTGATCCCAGTTATCACCATGGCCCGCTTCTGCCACTAAAGGCACATTTAGCTGTGCTGCAGATTCCATCAATTGTTGTACTTTACTTTCAATTTCGGTCAAACAAGACTCTTCCACTTCAAACACCAGTTCATCGTGTACTTGCATCAGTAATTTGACTCGACCATTGCCTTCCTCTTGAATCCACTGATCCACCAACAACATCGCTTTCTTGATGATGTCTGCTGCCGTCCCCTGCATTGGCGCGTTGATCGCAGCACGTTCTGCAGCTTTACGACGCATCACATTGCGAGAGGTAATTTCCGGTAGATGCAAACGACGACCAAAAATGGTTTCAACATAACCATGTTGAGCGGCATTAGAGCGTGTGTCTTCCATGTACTGCATGACACCAGGATAGCGCTCGAAATATTTATCCATATAAGCTTGTGCTTCACTACGTGGAATTCCAAGCTGTTTCGCTAAACCAAACGCACTCATGCCATAAATAAGACCAAAGTTGACGGCTTTGGCTCGACGACGCTGCTCACTGGAGACTTGTTCAATCGACACGCCCATGATCTCTGCCGCGGTTGCCGCGTGGATATCTTTACCTTGTTGGAAGGCGTCAAGCAGTGCTTGGTCACCAGACAAGTGCGCCATAATACGCAATTCAATCTGTGAATAGTCGACCGCAAGAATTTTATAGCCATGTGGCGCAACAAACGCTTGGCGAATGCGGCGTCCTTCTTCATTACGAATGGGAATATTTTGCAAGTTTGGATCGGTTGACGATAAACGACCAGTGGCCGTCACGGCTTGATGGTAAGAGGTATGCACGCGCCCTGTGTGTGGGTTAATCATTTTCGGCAGCTTATCGGTGTAAGTGGATTTCAACTTCGCTAAGCCACGGTACTCCATAATGACGCTCGGCAGTGGGTAATCCAACGCGAGTTCTTGCAGCACTTCTTCTGCTGTCGATGGTGTGCCCGAAGGCGTTTTCTTGATAACAGGTAAGCCCATTTGCTCAAACAAGATGGTTTGCAGCTGCTTTGGCGAGTTCATATTGAATGGCTGGCCTGCGATTTCATACGCTTTTTGCTCTAACTCTTCCAGGCGCACGGCGATCTCTTGAGATTGCGCAGACAGTTTCATGTCATCAATCAACACACCTGTACGTTCCATACGTGATAACACCGGCACTAATGGCACTTCAATCTCTTGATAAATGGCGTTGAGTTTCTCATCTTGTTCAATATTGGCAAACAAGCGGTTGTGCAAGCGCAAGGTAACATCCGCATCTTCGGCGGCATAAACCGCAGCCTCATTTAAATCAATTTGATTGAAAGTCAGTTGATTCTTGCCTTTACCAGCCAATTGCTCAAACGAAATACAACTGTGCTGTAGGAAGCGCAGTGCCAAGCTATCCATGTCGTGCTTACCGCCCACGCTATTGTAAACGTAGGAAGCGAGCATGGTGTCGTGCTTGATGCCCTTCATCTCAATACCATAGCGAGCCAGCACTGAGGCATCGTACTTCAGGTTTTGGCCAACTTTTGCCTTCGTATCATCTTCCAGCAGTGGCTTAAGTTGAGCCAGCACCCACTCGCGATCAAGTTGCTCCGGAGCATCCAGATAATCGTGTGCGACAGGCACATAGGCAGCTTCACCTTCTGCCACAGCAAATGACAGGCCCACTAAGTTGGCGACCATGTAATCTAAGCTATCGGTTTCCGTATCAAAGGCAAACAACTTCGAAGCTTTCAGTTTTTCTAACCAAGCTTCAAATGTTGTTTGATCAAGAATGGTCTGATATTGGCTACGGTCAATCTTAACCGCCGCATTACTCACTTCATGTGGAACGGAAGCTGGTCCAGAGATTGTTGAAGCTTGATTCCTTTCAACCGCTTCCACTACGCCAGTGCCACCTTCAAGCAGCTCGTTTAGCCAAGATTTAAAGGCTAACTGGCCATAAAGTTTGATCAGTTCATCTTTGTTTGGCTCAGTTTTTAACAAAGATTCAGGGCTTTCTTGTAATTCCACATCAAGCTTGATCGTCGCTAACTGATAGGAAAGCAAAGCGTTGTCTTTGTTATCTATCAGCTTCTGTGCCATGGTTTTCGAACCACGAAAACCGAGCGAGGCAATATCATCAAGGTGGTCGTACAGTTTACTCAAGCCACCTATACCTTGAAGCAATGCGGTGGCAGTTTTATCACCTACGCCAGGCACACCTGGGATGTTATCCACTTTATCACCCATTAACGCGAGATAATCGATGATCAATTCAGGTGGGATACCGAATTTCTCTATGACCCCTTCTCTGTCCATCACAACATTGGTCATGGTGTTGATTAGGGTAATGTTGTCGTCCACCAGCTGCGCCATATCTTTGTCGCCCGTACTGATCAAAACGGGCATGCCTTGTAAGGAAGCTTGGTAGGCTAATGTGCCAATCACATCATCCGCTTCTACCCCTTCAATCACAATTAGAGGCAGGCCCATCGCTTGGATGACTTGGTGAAGAGGTTCAATTTGACAACGTAAATCATCTGGCATTGGTGGACGATTGGCTTTGTATTCCGAATACATATCGTCGCGGAACGTCTTTCCTTTCGCATCAAACACGACAGCAATTCGATCCGATGCAAACTGACGCATCATGCTACGTAGCATGTTCACCACACCATACACCGCATTCGTTGGGATCTCCCCATTACTCATAGTCCCAGGGTAAGCATGGAAAGCGCGATAGAGGTAAGAAGAACCATCGATAAGAATCAATGGATTTTCAGGAATAGTGGCCATAGTTGTAGTTATCCAACAGAGAGTAAATTGATCTGCTAAGAATGCCACGTATGCACGAGTGAATCCACGCTGTAAAAACAAATCCACCCAACAGGAATTCAAAGTGAACTCGCATTTTCACCAAAATTTGTGGATAACTCTGTTTATATAAATTATCCACTGGATATCCATAAGCAAAATCGACCCAACAAAATAACAATAAGCCATTGAAATAAAACAACTTAAAACAAGATCCACCAAAATAAACACGATCAATTTTTGATCCTGCATTGTGGACAAAGATAATCACCGATAGAAATTAAGTTCGAATACCTAGATAAAGAGATATAAAAAAAGCGACATCTTTCGATGTCGCCTAGCAAAATTGAGGTGAAACGATTTCGTAGAAAACTGCCGCTCCACCAAGAAGCTATAAATTACACTGGAAGCAATGTGAGCAATGTCGTGTCAAAAAGAATTCGTGCAAGTTCTTAGTCATCTGTTTCATCACCTTCTCAACACTGTGTATTGGGTAAATCAACATCCTTGTGAACTTTTCCTCATTCCCTTAGACGCCTTTAATAATAATGATTCTCATTTATATGTCAACGCTAAATGAGAAAAAATCTCATTTAATTATTTTGGGGCGTCAATCTGCCGAACACTACACTGCCTATTCCATAGTGGCTTTGGTCATTACCAGACATTGGAGCATTCTATCCATCATAAAAAAGACCAGCTTTGCTGGCCTCTGTTATAATAATGCGCTTAGTCTTTACGCTTTAGATACTGCGCTACTTGGGCATTTTCCTCAGCTAGCCATTGCGCAACGTCTTTGGCAAAGTAAGTCAAAATGCCATCAGCACCCGCACGCTTAAAACAAAGCAAGGATTCCAAAACAGTCTCACGCTCTTTCAACCAACCATTCTGGATTGCCGCTTTGTGCATCGCGTACTCACCAGAAACTTGGTAAGCGAACGTGGGTACTTGAAGCTCTGTTTTCACTCGGCGCACAACATCAAGATATGGCATGCCCGGCTTCACCATCACCATATCGGCACCTTCATTGATATCCAACGCAACTTCATGCAAAGCTTCGTCACTATTTGCCGGATCCATTTGGTAATTCTTTTTGTTTCCACCTTTTAGGTTGGATGCAGAGCCCACCGCATCACGGAATGGCCCGTAGTAGTTGGAAGCGTATTTGGCGGAGTAAGCCATGATTTGAGTATGAATGTAACCCGCTTCCTCTAGAGCGTCACGGATACGGCCAATTCGACCATCCATCATATCTGAGGGAGCCACCACATCCGCACCCGCTTCCGCATGCGACAACGCTTGTTTGATCAGAACTTCCGTTGTCTCATCATTCATCACATAGCCTTCTTCATCAATGATGCCGTCTTGACCATGGGTGGTAAAAGGATCAAGTGCGACGTCTGTAATGACGCCCATTGCTGGCACGTGCTCTTTTAATGCACGTACTGCTCTCTGAACCAAGCCTTCAGGGTTATAAGCTTCCGCGGCACAAAGGCTTTTCGCGTCTTGATTCACCACAGGGAAAAGAGCAATCGCTGGCACACCAAGCTGAGCAAGGTACTGTGCTTCTTCAAGCATCAAGTCAATGGAAAGGCGCTCTACGCCAGGCATAGACTCCACACTTTCACGGCGATCTTTACCCATTAAGATAAACATCGGGTAGATCAAGTCGCTAACCGATAGCTGATTCTCCGCCATCAAACGACGACTGAACTCATGCTTGCGCATACGGCGCATACGGCGCGCTGGGAATGGGCCTTGAATAGATACAGACACTCTCGTCTCCTTGTCTGGTGTACAGAATTGGCAAAATCATATCACTACGAAGGCTGCGCGCCAGCAACAATAAAGAAAAATCGCAAAAATGACCAAATGCTCACACTGGCGTATACTCTGCACACCTTTTGAACGCTGAGATAACCTAATGATTGACACTCATGCCCATATTTACGCCAAAGAATTTGACCAAGACCGCGACCAGGTTGTGCAACGCGCGCTTGAGCAGGGCATTGAAAAAATCTTGCTACCAAATATCGACCTCGATTCCATCGAGCCGATGCTACACACCGAAGCCACTTACCCAGACATATGCCATTCAATGATGGGTCTGCATCCATGTTATGTGGACAATAATGTGAAGCAGACGCTCGAAACGGTTCATGCTTGGTTTGCAAAACATTCGTTCATTGCTGTCGGTGAGATTGGTATCGACTTGTATTGGGATAAAACGTATCAAAAGGAGCAAGAATGGGCCTTTGTCACTCAGCTTAATTGGGCAAAAGAACTCGACCTTCCAGTGGTAATCCATACTCGTGATTCGATTAAAGAGACACTGGCACTGCTCGCCAAAGAACAAGATGGTTCGCTGTCTGGTGTCTTTCATTGTTTTGGTGGTTCAATTGAAGACGCAAAAGCGATCAACGATTTAGGTTTTCACCTAGGGCTGGGTGGGGTAACAACATTTAAAAATGGCGGTATGGATCTCGTGATACCTAGCTTAAATCTTGACTATGTGATTTTGGAAACAGATTGTCCCTACCTAGCACCAGTGCCTCATCGCGGCAAAAGAAACGAACCTTCATACACTCAACTCGTCGCCAATCGAGTAGCGGAACTAAGAAACTGCAGCGCCGCAGAAATCGCATCCATTACAACCCAAAATGCAAAACAACTGTTTAAATTGGCACCATAAATAACACAAACACAGTCGTTTAATATGTGTAAAACCTTGTTTTTAATATGTAAATTATAAATAGAAATGTAACTCCTAACGCTCAATTATGCGACACTTATCACATCAAAAAATGGCATCGTTCACGATTTCCATATATGATCTGTGCCGCAAATATTACAAGAAAAGTGAGAAGTTACATGTGTAATCACAGTATTCACTTACAACGTCATCATCGCTCGTTCTGGCACAAGATCATCGGTATCAAAGAGATCTATGTGTGTCAAAATTGTGGTCATACGATCAAAGTGAGATAAAAAAAGCGGCTTAATTAGGCCGCTTTTTTGTTTCTGCTATTCTTGCTCATGCTCTGATTCATCTCGCTCTTTACGTGTGTAAAAACGCGCAAAGAACAGACCGACTTCAAACAACAAACACATTGGAATAGCCAATAATGTTTGAGAAATCATGTCTGGTGGGGTCAATAGCATCCCTACAATAAACGCACCGACAATAATATAGGGACGTTTTTCGCTTAAACTCTTTGGATCCGTTGCCCCTGTCCAACATAACAAAATGATGGCAACTGGTACCTCAAAAGCAATACCAAACGCCAAAAACAGCGCTAAAACAAAATCCAAATAACTGGCGATGTCGGTGGCAAACTCCACGCCTCCTAAAGAGATGGCGGTGAAAAAGCCAAACACCAGAGGAAAGACAACGTAGTACGCAAATGCCACACCACAATAAAAAAGCAATGAGCTCGAAACGAGGAGTGGCATGATTAAGCGACGTTCGTGCTTATACAACCCCGGCGCCACAAACGCCCAAACTTGGTAGAGAATAAACGGAACGGCCAAAAACACTGCGACAATGAGTGTCAGCTTCAATGGTGTAAAGAAGGGAGACGCAACATCCGTTGCAATCATTGTCGCCCCTTCTGGCAATCGCTCTACCAATGGTGCGGAAATAAATTCGTAAATCTCACCAGAGAAATAAATTAGGCCAACAAAGACGATCAGCACCGCCAGTATCGCTTTCAATAAGCGATTACGTAGCTCTAACAAATGGCTGATCAAAGGTTGAGTCTGCTCAACGGTAGACATATCAAACCTCAAGTATCAAAACGGATCAAAAAAAGAGCTACCCAATGAGCAGCTCCCCTATGAGAGACTATTCGGTCTTGGTATTTGCCGCGGATGCTTTTGCCACCTCAGGAACGTCTTTATTCACTGGAACATCAGTTTCAACAACGTTTTGTGGTTTTGCGGAATTATCTGCATAAGGCCGATTAACGGATTGAGCAGCTTGTTTCAGTTGCTCGACGGAGGCTTTTAGCTCAGGAGACAGCTCTTCCATCCCCATTTGCTCAGCTTTACGCAAGTTTTCCTGTAGCTCTTGAACTTTGAGTTCATGAGCTAACTCATCTTTGACGCTGTTGGCCATATTTTTCGCTGCACCAACAAACCGCGCCACACTACGAATCGCATGCGGCAAACGTTCTGGTCCTAAAACAACCAGACCCACGACAAATATCAATACCAGTTCCCAAAAACCGATATCAAACACTTATTACGCCTGCTCTTTGTCTTTTTTAGTTTCGGTTGCAGCTTGCTTACTCTGCTGCTCTAGGCTTTTTGGCTCAAAGTCTGCGTCTTTCTTCTCAGACTCTTCTTCATTCATTGCCTTCTTAAAGCCTTTAATTGCACCGCCTAAATCACTACCAATACCACGCAGTTTTTTAGTTCCGAATAGCAATACAACAATGACAGCAATAATCAACAGTTGCCAGATACTGATACCACCCATTCTTTTTACCTCGGGTCTTTTGTAACAAAAATTAGATCAAGAGTTTAACGTCTAACGACGATAAGCTCGCCAACTGAACAGCCAAAATGTGACACCTGCAATAGCAGTTGCCAACGAAAGCTGCTCATAGGCGTTGTCCACCAATATTGCCGAGCATACGACTAATGTGGCCCCAACGCCAAATAAAAACTTTCCTGTTGCCTGCTGACGCTTGCTATCACGATAACCTTGGTAAAGCTGATCCATTCTCTGGTTCATCGCTTTGCCCTGTTTGAGACTGTCATAAAGAAGCTCAGGCAGTTCAGGTAATTTTTCTGCCCAATAGGGTGCACGATCTTTTACCGCATTGAACAGTGCTTTGGGCCCAACTTGGTTCATCATCCACTCTTCAAGGAAGGGCTTTGCCGTTTCCCAGAGATCAAGTTGTGGATATAGCTGACGCCCTAACCCTTCCACATACAGCAAGGTTTTTTGCAATAACACCAGTTGTGGCTGAACTTCCATATTGAATCGCCTTGCGGTATTGAATAGGTTCAATAGCACATGACCAAAGGAGATTTCACACAACGGTTTGGCAAAAATCGGCTCACAGACAATACGAATCGCAAATTCAAATTCATCAATATTGGTGTCTGCCGGTACCCAGCCAGAGTCCACATGCAGCTCAGCCACACGTCGATAATCACGATTAAAAAACGCCAAAAAGTTTTCCGCTAAATAGCGTTTATCTTCGCTATTTAATGTGCCAACAATGCCACAATCCAAACCAATCCATTGTGGGTTCTCGGGATGTTCAGGGTTAACAAACACGTTCCCTGGATGCATGTCTGCATGGAAGAAGCTGTCGCGAAAAACCTGGGTAAAGAATACACTCACCCCTCTTTCTGCCAACAACTTCATGTTGGTGCCATTCGCTTTCAAGCCTGCAATATCCGAGACTTGGATACCATATATTCGCTCAGAAACCATGACAGTTTCATTACTAAAGTCCGGATAAACTTCAGGAACATATAACTCTTCACTGTCGGTAAAATTACGTCTTAGCTGTATCGCATTGGCCGCTTCGCGACGCAAATCAAGCTCGTCCAGTAAGGTTTTCTCATACTCTCGAACCACTTCGATCGGTTTAAGACGACGTGCTTCAGGCATTGCTTTGGCGACTATACGCGCCATACGTCGCATCAGTTTTAGATCTGCATCAATGATGGGACGAATATCTGGGCGAATGACCTTTAATACCACTTCTTGGTTAGTCGTTTTCAACTTGGCGGTATGCACCTGCGCAATGGAGGCCGACGCTAAAGGAACTAGGTCAAAATCACTAAACCAAGTTTCTAGAGGCCGACCCAACGCTTGCTCCATTTGCTGCTTAGCCAATGCTCCATCAAATGGCGAGACTTGATCTTGCAGCAGTGCAAGCGGGTCTGCAATGTGAGGAGGAAACAGATCGCGACGAGTAGACAACATCTGGCCAAATTTAATCCAAACAGGCCCTAACTCTTGCAGTGCAAGACGCAGACGATCCCCTAACGGTTTTTCTGGATGCTGATTTTTAAGCCAAAACAAGCTTTTGCGCATCCAACGTGGTGCTTTGGCAAGTTGATGGTCTGGCAGTAGGTCATCCAAACCATATTCAAGCTGAACTTTAATGATGCGATAAAGGCGCTTTAGCTCTGTCGGGGTCATGCTTTCTCCAACAGTTTTTGCAGACGAGCTTCTAGTCTGGCGAGTTCACTTTTGACCTCGTCTACTTGGTCACAGAAGTAAGCCACTTCCAATGGTACAGGTGCCAGACGCCATTCTTCGGTAATCACCTGAGCAAGATGATACTGCTGCTTTTTCGCTTGACGCCCGACGAAGCCACCGACATTCTTTACCCCCTGAGCCAAAGAGTGAGCGACCACATCCCCAGTGACACGCGATACCCATTCCTCCACATCCGGTTTTGCATCCGTGATGAGCTGAGCAAACTTCTGCGCTAATTGAATGTCCCCTTCAAGGATCAGCTTGTCTTGCTTAATCAGCTTCGTGATATTGGCTTGCTCTCTCAGCTCAGGCAACACCGCCAATTTAAGCGACAAATAACAATCCGGTTGGCCTTCATAATTGGCTAATACATCGATCTGTTGGCTAAAAATAAACGTCAACGTTTTGTTCAGCTCCTGGAGATGAACTTGGATCACTTGCCCCTTTAAACGTAATAAACGTTTTTCGAGATCCGGATTGTCTTTCACCAGCACATTGAGGCTAGTTTCAATCACTGCGGTAATGAGTGGTTCAAATGGCATGGAGGCTCCTAAAATTTGTAGCCACGATGCAGGGCAACAATGCCACCCGTCAAATTGTAGTAAGACGCGCTCTCGAAACCAGCTTCTTCCATCATGCTTTTTAAAGTCTCTTGATCTGGATGCATGCGAATAGACTCAGCCAGATAACGATAACTATCGGCATCGTTGGCGACTAATTCACCCATTTTCGGTAATAGATGGAAAGAGTACGCATCATACACCTTGGATAACGGGTCAAAGACAGGCTTGGAGAATTCCAATACCAACAAACGACCACCCGGCTTGAGCACTCGGAACATCGAGCGAAGCGCTTTATCTTTGTCAGTCACGTTACGTAGACAGAAACTGATGGTAATGATGTCAAAGTAATCATCCGGAAATGGCAATTCCTCGGCATTCGCTTGGACGTAATGAACGTTACCGACAATGCCGCTGTCTCGTAGCTTGTCACGACCGACGTTGAGCATAGAATTATTGATGTCGGCAAGAATGACATGGCCCTTTTCACCCACGATACGGGAAAACTTGGCAGTCAAATCGCCTGTGCCACCACCTAAATCTAATACTCTCTGACCAGGACGTGCTCCGCTGCAATCAATAGTAAAGCGCTTCCATAGGCGATGGATACCACCAGACATTAAGTCATTCATGATGTCGTATTTGGCGGCCACAGAGTGAAAGACTTGGGCAACTTTAGCGACTTTTTCTTCTTTCGCCACGGTAGTGAAACCAAAATGGGTGGTTTCTTGTGTTTCTAAAGCTGTATTCGATTGCACGCTGATATCCGTCATTGTTTTTCCTCTTGGGCAGTGCTGTTCGACTTGGGCCAATTCATATGTGACAGGCCACGACTGCGGGCGATTAGTTTACTTTATCCTCAACGGGATGTCTTTCTACTAAAGAGTCATTTTGTGCTAATTGGGTCAAATCGGCGGAGATAGGACGCTTCACTTCCACACCAAGCTCTTTGAAGCTCTCTGCCTGACGGATCACATTGCCTCGTCCTGTCACCAGCTTATTCATCGCCCCTTGATAACTTTGGTTGGCTTTATCAAGTGCACCTCCGAGACCTTGCATGTCATCGACAAACAAACGCAGCTTGTCGTAAAGCTTGCTTGCGCGTTCAGCGATAATTTTGGCATTTTGACTTTGCCTCTCATTGCGCCATAGGTTATCGATGGTGCGTAAAGCAACCAACAGAGTTGTTGGACTCACCAAAATAATGTTCTGTTCAAGGGCATCTTTGACCAAGCTTGGATCAGCTTGTATCGCGATTTGAAATGCAGGCTCTACAGGGATAAACATCAGTACATAGTCTAAACTTTGAATACCTTTGAGTTGGTGGTAGTCCTTCAGACTTAACCCTTTAATATGAGCTCTAATCGCAGTGAGATGGCTAGTCAATGCCGATTCTCGCTCTTGGTCTGATTCTGCATGGAAATAGCGCTCATAGGCAATCAACGCCATTTTTGCATCGATCACCACCTGCTTATCGTGAGGCAAGTAAACAATGACATCTGGCTGATAACGCTTGCCTGCTTCATTTTGCAAACTCACCTGCGTTTGATATTCATGCCCTTCACGCAATCCGGACTCCGCTAGCACCCTCGCCAGCACCACTTCCCCCCAGTTTCCTTGTTGCTTGTTGTCTCCTTTGAGAGCTTGGGTTAAGTTGATCGCTTCACGAGCCATCTGCTCATTCAAACGTTGCAAGTTTTTCAGTTCGTGCACTAGAGTGTGACGTTCTTTAGCCTCTTGGCTAAAGCTGTCGTTGACCTGCTTTTTGAACCCTTCCAACTGCTCTTTCAGCGGCAGTAACAAGCCTTCTAGGCTCAGGCGATTTTGCTGATCGACCTTGGCGGTTTTTTCTTCGAACAACTGATTAGCAAGATGTTCGAATTGTTGCTTTAGCCTCTGCTCTGCCTGTTCCAGAATCTGAAGTTTTTCCTGATTAGCAACATTAAGCTGTTCATGGCGCGCCTGCTGTTCACGCAACTGTGTTTCCAGTCGTGCATTTTGCTCTCTTTGGAGTGCTAGCTCGTCAAAGTACAGCTGCCGCTCTTGCTTTACGGCATCGAAGTAGCGCAGTTTTTCAATCGCTGCCATCAGTTTTCCGTGCGTTTGCTTCACCTCATAAGCGGCTTGGTCGCGTTCGAGATCGTAGTCATCCAGCTCACCTTGCAGTTGTTGCAATCCCTGTTGCAATTGTTCAATTTTGTTTTGTGCTAACTGACGTTCAGTCTCAATCTGTTGCTGCAATAACTGGGCTTTTACAAGCAGTTTCTGTCTCTGCCACCAACTGGCAATACACGCCGCGACAAAAGCGGTGCCGGTTGCAGTCAAAATGAGAGTCTGATTATCGATAATCCATTGCATAGTAAGGAGTTCTAGAAGATGACAAGCGTGTTTTAATGGTATTTTGATACTGGATAAATGTCCAGTTTGTTGCACAGAAAATCCTCGCTTACACTAGGACTTTGCTTTGCTGACAACCTTTTGAGGACTTATGAACGAGCGTCGCGCCCTGGGATTTGGGCTTTCTGCTGTTTTGCTTTGGTCAACCGTTGCTACGGCATTTAAACTCACTCTCGCCGAGTTTACACCAATACAAATGCTTACGGTGGCCAGTATTGTCTCAGCTGTTGCGCTGATGGCGATCTGCGCTGCGCAAGGCAAACTCTCACAGATAAGTAGCACTTTTTTCTCTAATCCTTGGTATTACTTGTTACTTGGGCTCATAAACCCACTCGCCTACTATCTGATTTTGTTTAAAGCCTACGATCTACTACCCGCCTCACAGGCTCAAGCGATCAACTACAGTTGGGCAATCACACTCACCCTGATGGCTGCACTTTTTCTTGGACAAAAAATTCGAACACAAGATTGGGCTGCCTGTGTATTCAGCTATTTAGGCGTTGTTGTGATTGCAACAAAAGGAGATGTTCTCGGACTTTCCTTCGACAGCCCAATGGGTGTGGCGCTGGCGTTAATTTCGACTTTACTTTGGGCTGGATATTGGATACTCAATACCAAAAACAAAGCGGATCCTATTGTCGGGGTGCTGCTTGGATTTATAGTCGCCATTCCTTTTGCTATTGCTCTCACTGTCTACGAAGGTGAAAGTTGGGCGCGAATATCTCGACAAGGTTGGCTGGCAGTGACCTATGTCGGACTCTTTGAAATGGGCATTACATTTGTTCTTTGGCTTTCTGCGCTAAAACAAACCAATAACACCGCTCGTATCAGTAACCTAATCTTTGCATCACCTTTTATTTCACTGATGCTTCTTTCAACAATCATTGGTGAAGAAATTCATCCAACGACACTATTCGGTCTCATTCTGATTATCGCTGGTCTAGTGATTCAGCAACTAAAATGGGACAAACCCAAGCTTACCTCAACACGCTCATCTTGAACGCGGTTATGGCTTACTAACTGAACATGTTGTAAGCCATTTCACTTCCCTGCCCACGAATTTGATCGATAACAAACGCACGCCCAGGCGAAATACCCAATGCGCTTGCAGCGGGATGCTGTGCCAAATAGTGCTGCTTTTCTTCCTCTTCCAACATCGAGTCCCAACGTTTATTGATATCTCGAGCGAGATAGAGCAGGCACGCAAGTCGTTTGGCCAATTTAGCCTTACCTGGATGATTTATATTTTCAATGGCATCTTTCATTTCAGGGGGAAACTTCCACGCTTCCGCTAACTTTGCTCCTAACTCAGTCGCATCGGTACCCAGTACCTCGCGTTGCGCGCTCAGAGATGACTGTCCTTGAGCAATTTTGCTATTTATCTCTATCGCTTGCTCTGGAACTAATGAGTGGATCATCAACTCACCAATGTTATGCAGAACACCTGTCGTGAAAACTTCATTGGCATCGAGCTTTGCCTGATCAGCTAACTTACTGGCAATCATCGCAACTTCAAATGTGTTTGCCCAGTAGTCCTTAATGTTCATCGTTTCGATTTTTGGAAATGCACTATAGAGAATAGAAGAAGATACAAGGGTACGAACAGCCCCACTCCCAACACGAATAACCGCTTCATTGAGGTTGGAAAGAGGTTTGTTACCGGCAAAATGTGCCGAGTTAGCCATTCTGAGTAATCGGGCACTGAGCACCTGATCCATCGCCAATTTTTTTGATAGCTCAGAAAAATCAAAATTATCTCGATTGACCATCTCGAGTAATTCTTGCAGCACACTCTCAATCCGAGGTAATTCGTTGAGACGCGAAATCAGAGCTTCTTGGGACATGTCTATCTCCTTAAACCCAAACCATACCTAATTAATATAGGACACATTAATCAGGGTAGACTTATGACAAACTGATTTTATTACGATGATAAATGTGAGAAGCGGGGGGTGAGTAGGATATTTGCAATGACGTTAAAACAGAAGTGTTCCCTGTTCGAAAATGTCTTATTATCAAAAATGACAAAACCCAATCCGAAGACTGGGTTTCTAAATGTGTTGCTGACGGCTGGGGCTGCAGTCAACGGGCAAACCTTTTGCGAGACTCGTTGGTCGCAGACCAAAATAATACAACCGATACAAAAAAACCTCAGCATTTCTGCTGAGGTCTGGAATAAGTGGCGGAGCGGACGGGACTCGAACCCGCGACCCCCGGCGTGACAGGCCGGTATTCTAACCAACTGAACTACCGCTCCGCACTGGTTAGACATTTAAGTCTAAATTAAAAGCCTGGCGATGTTCTACTCTCACATGGGGAAACCCCACACTACCATCGACGCTATTTCGTTTCACTTCTGAGTTCGGAATGGATTCAGGTGGGTCCAAAACGCTATGGTCGCCAAGCAAATTCTTAAAATTCGGAAAGCTGTTTTCGTTCTCTACACATTCAATTCGTTCTTGCTTTGAGTCCATCAAAACCCTTTGGGTGTTGTATGGTTAAGCCTCACGGGCAATTAGTACAGGTTAGCTCAACGCCTCACAGCGCTTACACACCCTGCCTATCAACGTTCTAGTCTCGAACAACCCTTTAGGATACTTAAAGTATCAGGGAAGACTCATCTCAGGGCTCGC
>NZ_SZTO01000019.1 GCF_013369385.1 Vibrio sp. 05-20-BW147
AATATGAAACTCACCCTATCTACGTGCCATTGTTCAGTTAGAATATATTTAAATAAACCCAATTCAAAAATGAAGCAACCTAGAGTAAGAACAATTAGAGCAATTAAAATATTAAAAATCATAATTTTCTTATAGTTAATATATTGATGTGATTCAACACCAACTTTTGACATGCTATAATTACGTATAGATGCAACCATCATTGAAATAGGGTTTCGTATAACACGCTCAAGCAATGCAATAAGACCTGCTGAAACTAAGTCACCTTTCAAATAGAAAACAAAAATCAATGTATTTATAAACACGTTATTAACGACTGATTGCGCTGTGATAGTCATAATATCTTTCTTTTTAGAAAGAAGATAAATTATAGCTATTTTAAACCTTCTACCCATTTTGTTGTGTAAAGACATAACTTTCATTACTTTCATGAACAGCAATGAAGGAACGATTACGCCAAAAACCCCACCATATAATAGGCCGCTTGGTATGTTCATAACGCCAAAAAACAACTGTGAAACGGATGTAGAGATCGGTTTAATTGAACGAGTCACGCCTAATATTTTAAATAAACCGTAGCGAGAAACATAAACTGAGTAGAAATTAATAAAAAAGGTGAAGTATACCAATATAGACAATATAGCTGCAGAGTGGATTCCAACAAAATATATTGAAATGATAAATAACAAGAATGATGAGAATAAAACGCCTAGTAATATAGGTAGAACCATTACTTTCAAACGCAAGTCAGACATTCTAAAAATAAAACTATCCATTCTTAGAGAGAACAGAAACGACAATAAGCCAGCTAGTGATACGTAATAGCCATATTCACCGAAATCAGCCTGAGAATAATATTTAGTGGTTATAATAAGGAGAAGCATAGCAACCCCTTGACCTAATAAGGAAGAACCTGTCAACCCTAATATTATTTTATACATGTCTAACCCGAGTGTTTCTCTGATACCAAGTGCAAAAATCTAATGATACGTAGTACATCTTTCTATTATATCGAGAGGAAAATAAAACTATTGAATGGAATATCACAACGCAGAAAAATATAAAACACTAAGAAAAAATAGCATATTTACTAGCACGTCTTATTCTCTGAATACATCTTAGTAAGGAAGAGTTTTTTCTCGGCGCTGCACATTTTTTTTGTATTGACAGACTTAGATAAAACGGCTTTTTTGTATTCTTGCAGAGGCTTTATTTTCTTTGCTGGCACACCACCGACAACCCAGCCACTTTCAATATTTTTAGTGACTACAGCTCCCGCACCAATAACAACATTATCACCGATTGTTACACCCGGCATCAAAGTAGCTCCAGCTCCAATAAAAACATTATTACCAACTCGAATCGGGGCAATTACATCTATATCACTAAATTCATCGCGAAAAACCCATACTCCTCCATCATGGGTAACAAATTGAACGTTTGTCAGGCTAACTTTATCTCCAATTATTATAAGGTATGGCTCTGATCCAAAATCATTTTTACCTACAAATCTGCAGCCCTTTCCAACATGTACACCTATCGAGCGAGCATACTTTTCTTGTCTCATTAATTTTCTTTTTAAAAAATCTAAAGATCTAAACAAGAAATCAAATAATATTTTCATAGCTTATAATAGTCCTTAAACCATAAACAAAACGCATTTATCCCGGTATCAATATTAGTATCTGGTTTAAAGCCCACAGCTTCTTGTAAACTGTCTATATCAGCAAAGGTGGCAGGTACATCACCCGCTTGCATTGGCATGAAGTTCTTCTCTGCCGTTTTACCCGTGGCCTTTTCTATTGCTTCAATAAATGTCATTAACGCAATGGGTTCATTATTGCCAATATTGAAAACTTTATAAGGGGCTTTACTTGATGATGGTGAAGTATTTGTATTGTCAGCGTCACGTGCAGGAACAACATCTTGAATGCGAATAATGCCTTCAACGATTTCATCAATATAGGTAAAGTCACGCTTCATTTTACCGTGGTTAAATACTTTAATTTCACGGTCGTTCAATATCGCATCGGTAAACAGGAAAGGCGCCATATCTGGTCGTCCCCAAGGCCCGTAAACGGTAAAGAAGCGCAAACCTGTCGTGGGTAAATCGTATAGATGGCTATAGCTGTGCGCCATTAACTCATTTGATTTTTTCGTAGCTGCATATAGAGAAACTGGATGATCCACGTTGTCTTCTTCTGAGAATGGCATTTTTTCATTCATGCCATACACTGAGCTAGAACTGGCATAAACAAGGTGTTCCACCTTATTATGACGACAGCCTTCTAAAATGGTCATCATGCCCACTAAATTAGAATCGACATACGCCATAGGGTTTTCTATGCTATAGCGTACGCCTGCTTGTGCCGCTAAATGAATAACCCGCTGAAACTGTTCAGTAGCAAACAAGTTTGCAATGCCTTCACGATCGGCTAGATCCATTTTAATAAAACGAAAATTAGCATAGTGCGCTAACTGTGCTAAACGAGCATGTTTTAAGGCGGGGTCATAATAATTATTTAAATTATCTAAGCCAATGACTTCATGGCCTTGCTCTAAAAGGGCTTTGGCAGTGTGCATGCCGATAAAGCCAGCAGCACCAGTTACTAGAAACTTCATTTTTAATCCTTCCCAAATAGATCTCTGGTATAAACTTTCTCGTCGATGTCTAGTAGTTCTTCCACCATGCGATTACTCACCACCACATCACTAATGCGCTTAAACTCTTCTAAATCTTTAATCACACGCGAGTTATAAAAGGTTTTCTCTTCCAATGCTGGCTCGTACACCACCACTTCCACGCCTTTGGCTTTAATTCGCTTCATGATCCCTTGAATGCTGGAGGCACGGAAATTGTCTGAGCCCGCTTTCATGATCAGGCGATAAATACCCACCACTTTCGGGTTGCGGTTAAGAATCGAAAAAGCGATGTGATCTTTGCGCGTGCTATTGGCATCAACAATCGCTTGAATGAGGTTGCACGGCACATCATCAAAGTTGCGCAGCAATTGCTTGGTGTCTTTCGGTAGGCAGTAGCCGCCATAACCAAAGCTTGGGTTGTTGTAATGGTTGCCTATGCGCGGGTCTAACCCTACGCCTTCAATAATTTGGCGGGTGTTTAAGCCATGCGTTTCAGCGTAGGTATCAAGCTCGTTAAAGAACGACACACGCATCGCTAAGTAGGTGTTGGAAAATAGTTTGATCGCTTCTGCTTCTGTGCTGTCGGTAAACAGCAGCGGCACTTCTTGTTTTACTGCGCCTTGCACCAGCAGGTTGGCAAAGCGTTGTGCGCGTTCTGAACGCTCACCCACGATGATACGAGAGGGATAAAGGTTGTCATGCAGTGCTTTGCCCTCCCGTAAAAACTCTGGCGAGAAAAGAATGTTATTACAGCAAAGTTTTTGTTTGATGCGTTTGGTGTAACCCACAGGCACGGTCGATTTAATCACCATAACGGCCGTTGGGTTCAGTTGCATCACATCTTTGATCACCGCTTCAACCGATGAGGTATCGAAATAGTTGGTTTGCGGATCGTAATCCGTTGGCGTGGCGATGATGACAAAATCGGCGCCTCGGTAGGCTTCTTCTTTGTTGGTGGTGGCGGTGAGGTTGAGCGTTTTTTCAGCCAAAAACGTTTCTATTTCAACATCGCTAATTGGCGAGATTTTGTCGTTAATCAAATCAACCTTTTTTTGCACAATATCGAGTGCCATAACTTCGTTATGCTGTGCCAGCAAAACGGCATTCGAAAGCCCGACATAGCCTGTACCTGCAACTGCAATTTTCACTTTTTGTTTCCTTATCCAACTTGTAGAGGCGATCGCTGACTAGTTTAAGAATGGTTCGTGACACTTTCGGTACACAATCCAAAAGGGTTTCACCGAGGTCTCAACGGTTTATTCTATTGCCATCGCCTGTATTCAAGCACGCTACCGCCACTGATTTTCGCTACCAGAGTGCGTTATCAACATCCAAAATGATCGTGTTTTCACCAGCCTTGTGAGGCCGTGACTATTGAACGCCAACGTTTGCGTTTACTAACAAACGTTAAGGTCTAGGCGGTAAGGGGTTAAGCGTGTAGCTAAGCCGATGCCACCATCAATACTTCTTTTTGTGTTAGGTAAGTTAAAATGCCATCGGCACCCAATTCGATGAGATCGAGGGTGCGTTCAAACTCTTTGAGAGGTCCTTGGTAAGGGTCTGCTATCTCTTTATTGTCTAATTGAGTGTGGGCCAAATAGAGCGCCACTTTGTTACGAGAGAGTTTGGGGCAAATATCGAGTATGTCTGCCATTACGGCTTTATCGACAGCGTAAATGCGATGAAAACGAGCTATGTCGTTGAAGGTTAATGTGCGGGAATGTAAGCCTTGAAGGGAGTAGCCACGTTGCTGGCCAACGTGAATGGCTTTTTCGTCGGGTTGTTTACCGCTGGTTTCTGCGATTAAACCTGCGCTCTCTACGTGGAGTGCAATCCCACGTGCTTTTGCTTTCTCGCGCAGTACCGCCTCAGCGAGCGGAGATCGGCAAATGTTGCCTCTACAAACAATGAGAGCTGACAATTCCATTTTGTCCCTAGCCAATTATTCTTTGAGTAGATATCAAAGTTTTCCTTATTGATGTCCTGCATATTAACCTACTTGCAAATGCAACTCTGTCACTAATATGAGAAACTCATCTTTTTGTCGAAACTGTTCATTTTGTCGGAGGAGCACGGGAGCTATTTGTCCCACCCTCTCGACACCGATTTTCCTGCTGATGTTTTGAGGGAGACTGGCTGCAGATATCGCAGAAACAAAAAGAAAAAAGGGAAGCATCTGCTTCCCTAGGTATTGATTGGCTTAGTGAATGGGTGCATCACCCTTTTGCGCATACTTGCCAAAGTAATGCTCTAGTACTTCTGGGGTTAATTTGCCTTCGGCTTCGAGTCGTTTCAGCTCAGCAGCAATCTGCTTTTGCTCATCAAGAGACGGTAACTTTACCTCTGGCTCTTGACTCGCTTCTTCTGAAATCATCTGAAGTTCTTGTTCAAAATCACTCATTTTCACTTACCTAAAATGGTCAAAACTGTCTCGGATTCTACCTAAATTTACAGTTTGAAGCTACCCACCATAGCATCAAGGCGGCGCGACAACGCCCTCAGTGCTTGGCTTGCATCCGCCAGTTCTTCAGCCGTGCTTGTCGTCACTTCATTAATGGCGTTAATTTCCTCAATGTTCTGGTTAATGGTATGCACCACAGTGGATTGCTC
Organism: Vibrio sp. 05-20-BW147; assembly: GCF_013369385.1. Classification (GTDB taxonomy): domain Bacteria; phylum Pseudomonadota; class Gammaproteobacteria; order Enterobacterales; family Vibrionaceae; genus Vibrio; species Vibrio floridensis. The sequence goes on from NZ_SZTO01000019.1 coordinate 5,254, forward strand.
TTCTGTTGCCGTTGCCACTTGCGTGTTGCGATCTGAAATGTCAGCAATACGCTCAGATATTCCCATCAGTACGTGCACCGCTTCGTCGGTCGCTTCTACTCCTTCAAAAGTGACCGCTTTGCCTGCATTCATCGCCGTGACTGCGTCTTTAGCATCGTTTTGTAGCTTGTTGATCATCTTCTGAATTTCTTCGGTCGATGTGGCGGTGCGGCTGGCGAGGTTTCGCACCTCATCGGCCACCACGGCAAAGCCACGCCCTTGCTCACCTGCGCGAGCGGCTTCAATCGCGGCGTTTAGCGCAAGCAAGTTGGTTTGTTCTGAAATGCCGCGAATCACATCGAGAATTGAGCCTATTTCTTGGGTAGTAGACGCTAGCTGAGATACCACTTGGCTGGTGGTTTCAACATCATCTGCCAAGCGAGAAATCACGTTCTTCGCTTTGGTCACCACATCGCGCCCGAGCTTTGTGTTACTCGATGCTTGATTTGCGGTGTCCGCTGCCGTTGCTGCATTCGAAGCGATTTCGCTGATGGTTGCGCCCATCTGATTAATCGCAGTCACAACTTGGATGGTCTGGTCTCGTTGCTCTTGGCTGTTGTCGTGGGTCGTAGAGGCCTTCGCCGACACCGTTTCTGCCGCTGTATTTAAGGAGGTGCTGGTCGCTGCGACTTCTTTCATTGTTGCATGGATTTTCTCAATAAATCCGTTAAAGCCAGAGGAGAGTTGCGCGATCTCATCTTTTCCTTTGATTTCGATCCGCTGTGCTAAGTCGCCATCACCGCGACCCAAATCAGTAAATCGAGCCGCGATTTGTTGGATCGGCTTGGTAATGCTGTTCGCAAGGATGATACCCATCAAGATAAACACCGCCGCCACCACAAACGTTGTGATCAACATTTGACTCGCGGCCGCATCAAGGTCTGCAAACACTTCATTGACAGGTACAACACCCACAACATACCAGTTCATCGATGGAACATAAGCACTAGCAACAAACACACGTTGACCATCGACTTCGGTTTCAAACACCACATCTTGCTGTTTGTTCAGTAATGATGATGGGTTTTCCGTCACATAAGCGGAAAGCGGTTTGCCGACCGCCTGTCTGTTTTTGTGGATTTGAATTTTACCTTGGCTGTCGACGAGAAAAACGTAACCCGTTTTTTCTATCTTAAAACCATTCAGTTTGCTCACCATCTCGTCCATAGACTTCGAGACACCTGACATCGTAAAGCCAGAAAGGTGTTGATAGTTTGCAAACATCTTCACCTCACCATTCGCTTCAGTGAAGATGCTGACCATGGTCGCTTGGCCTGAATTAATAAAACCAAAGAACCAGCCATCTTGTGCTTGCGTCAACTGACGCAAAAAGCCGTTCTGATTCCAGTAGTAGGCTGTTTTTCGGTTGGCAACAGAAGCATCGTTCAACTTGTACTGATTCTTGACATTGTTCAGCTGCTGAACAAGCTTAGTTTGTCCTTCAGGATCATTGGTTTCTTGCAGACTATCGCGTACAAATTCATTTTTAGCCAACTGCTCAGCGGCAGATAGGAGCTGAGAGACATCTTTATCAATCTCCAAGTTGATCTGGCTCAGGATCAGCGGCAGCTCAATATCCACGAGACGATGACTGATCACCTCTCGTGACTGCTTCTGAGCCATAAAACCAAGAAGGATCGTAGAAGCAAGCACAGCAAAAGTTATCCCCAAGACAACTTTCTGCTTAATACTCAATGAGTTAACATTTATCATATTTGGACCTTTAACAAGAATCACTTATTGTGGATAGTATGCGATAAGACAACGACAAAACGCCGTAATATAGCACATCTTTTGTTACATTCTTATGGGTATAGCCTATATCGGCGAGTCAGACCGAAACTGAAATGATTTATAGTTCACAGGTCACATATTACGCTCACCACCCAACACATGCTTTTGAAACCAGCCCAATGAACCTGAAAAATTATTATTGTTCCCTTGAGATCATTGCCGAGCATCCCAACTTGATATTTTGATGCTAAGCACGGAACTTTGTTCGAGTTTTGTAAACCAATAAACAAATTCATTTATGTAGTAACGCTATGCCACAACGCAGTTTTGACGCTTTAAACACCTATCTACAATCTCAAATTGTTGGCCAGCCAGAACTGGTCAAGCAGTTACTCATTGCACTGTTAGCCGATGGGCACATTTTGGTAGAAGGCCCTCCCGGCCTGGCCAAAACACGCGCGGTTAAAGCGTTAGCAGATTGTATTGAAGGCGATTTTCATCGAATTCAGTTCACGCCGGACTTGTTGCCTGCCGATTTAACGGGCACAGACATTTTTCGCCCTGAAAAAGGGGACTTTATCTTTCAAGCGGGTCCGATTTTCAATCATTTGATTTTGGCGGACGAAATCAACCGCGCACCCGCTAAAGTACAGGCTGCGATGTTGGAGGCGATGGCAGAAGGCCAAGTAACGGCAGGCCGACAAACCTACCCGCTGCCAAAGCTGTTCTTAGTCATGGCAACGCAAAACCCGATCGAGCAAGAAGGTACTTACCCACTGCCTGAAGCGCAGTTAGACCGCTTTTTACTCCATTTGGATGTCGATTACCCTGACGCAGAAAACGAGCTTGCTATTTTGCGCATCAACCGAGGCGAAGCCAAAGGTGAAGCACACGCCGAAAAACCGCTCGTGACACAACAAGATGTTTTCTCAGCGCGCCAAGCGGTGCTGAATGTTCAGATGGCAGAGGCTCTTGAGCGCTATGTGGTGCGGTTAGTCATGGCGACACGTCAGCCTGAGCTATACGACTCACAACTCGCAGAATGGGTCGGATTGGGAGTGAGTCCACGTGCTACTATCGCCTTAGATCGCTGCGCCCGCGCCCTAGCCTGGCTCAGTGGACGAGATTATGTCACCCCTGCAGATATCCAAACCATGGCGTACCCGGTGCTAAGACATCGCATTATGCTCTCTTACCGTGCACAAGCCGAAGGGATAAGCACAAACCAAGTGATTGATAAGCTGATCAGCTTGGTGGGAAGTGCTTAATTGATGAGTGTTGCTGCATTGCCACCCTTTGCGAATGGCGTCACGCTCTCGCTTGATGAGCTCATTTACTATCAGAGCCAATCAGTACGTTGGTTGCCGCCTGCACGCAGCGTGCTATCGGTGTTGAGTGGCGCTCATGCCAGCCGTCAACGTGGCCGAGGGATGGATTTTGAGGAAGTACGCCAATACCAGCAAGGTGATGACATCCGCACCATTGATTGGCGTGTCACCGCTCGTACTGGTAAAGCACACACCAAGCTCTTTAGTGAAGACAAAGAGCAAGCCGTCATTCTTTATATAGACCTCAGCAGCAGCATGTTTTTGGGGTCACAGTACCTGTTCAAATCGGTACAGGCCGCACACCTAGCCAGCGTGTTGTTGTGGACGACCTTAGCGAAAAAAGATCGATTAGGCGCACTGATCGATGATGGCCATACCCTCTTTGAACACAAGCCTTCAGCGTTAACGCGCAATGGTTTGTCGTTTTTGCACCAACTCGCGAAGCAGCACAACCGTCGCCAGACTGCACATTCTGAAGCACCTCGCTCAAACGGCGAAGTCTTTGAACGATTGAAGCGCATGTCACCAAAAGGTTGTCAGATTATTTTTCTTAGTGACTTTGTTCAATTTTCAGAGCAGGAACTTGGCCAAATTGGTCATTTGAAACAGCATAACAGCGTTCATTTGATACAACTTTATGATCCACTCGAATCTGGTCAAACCGATTATCGAGGTCAAGTGATGGCCAGCAATGGCAAGCACTCTCGCTGGTTTGACTTTGGTTCAAAAAAGCAAAAAATGGCCTTAAAAGCGAATTTCGAACAGCATCAACAACGCTTGCAAAGGTTAAGTTATCGTAATGGAATACCGTTTAGCACCCTTTCGTGTGCGAAACCCTTAATCAATCAATTAACTGCGTAATAATAATGACAACAAACACTCAACCTTTAGCGCTGCAACCTTTGATTCTACCGGACGCCCCCTCATGGTTTCCCTTGGCGTGGGGATGGTGGGCCACAATTGCCGCCACACTCGTTTTTCTCTTGTCCATTTGCCTGTTTTTCCTTTGGCGTAGGAAACGCTTAAAAGCCAAACGAGCGGCGTTACATTTATTTCTCAAACCCACCACTCCGCACACACCTTCCACGGCCATAGAGTTACTGCGTCAAGCGGCGCTGTGCTACCACTCCAGAGAGTCTATCGCCTCTTTGCACGGAGAAAAGTGGTATCAGTTTCTCGATACACAACTCGGAGACAATCGCTTTAGTAGCAAAATGTCATTGTGGCAAGCAGCGCTCTACCAAAATGTACGAAGTGAACATGACCTCGACTTAGTTCAAGACTGCCAATTGTGGGTGGAAAAAGCGCTGCCACCTAAGCGAGGATTGCGTGGCTGAGGGATTTCAGTTCCTTTGGTGGGGAATGTTTGTCCTCTTGCCGTTACCGTATTTGGCGTTTCGCTTGCTTCCAGAGACGAAGCCGACGCTCACCATTCATTTGGCGTATCTGCCTAAAGAGCAAGACTCTGCTGGCGTGAAGCAAAAATTGGCCAAACTCACAACATTCGGGATTTGGCTTGCTTTGATAAGCGCGGCGGCTCGTCCGGTTTGGTTCGGCGAACCGATTGAGCACTTTCCGCAATATCGTGATCTCATGCTGGTGGTCGATCTGTCTGGCTCGATGCAACAAGAAGATATGCTGAAAGATGGCGACTATATCGACCGTTTGAGCGCGGTAAAAAATGTTGTGTCTCAGTTTATCGAGCAGAGACAAGGTGATCGACTCGGGTTAGTGTTGTTTGCAGACCATGCTTACTTACAAACGCCAATTACCGCAGACAGAGCCACCGTTGCCGAACAGTTAAAGCGAACTGTGATAGGCCTGATAGGGCAAAAAACCGCCATTGGTGATGGCATTGGTTTAGCCACAAAAACCTTACTCGATAGCGATGCGCCTCACCGAACTTTGATTTTGCTCAGTGATGGCAGCAACACTGCGGGGACGTTATCCCCCCTTGAAGCGGCAGAAATTGCACAAAAATTCGGCGTAAAAATCTACACCATCGGTATTGGTGCCGGTGAGATGGAAGTCAAACAGTTTTTCATGACTCGTAAAGTTGACACAGCGGCGGATTTGGATGAAAAAACATTAAGCCAAATTGCCACTTTGACGGGAGGTCAATATTTTCGCGCACGTAATAACGATGAGTTGCAGACGATCTATCACGCTATCAATCAACTGGAACCCGTCTCATCTGAAGCGCAAATATGGCGACCTCAACAAGAATGGTTTGCTTATCCGTTGATGCTGGCCCTCACTCTTTCACTACTGCTGTTCTTATCTCGGAGAAATCATGCCTGATCTGGTTTTTCTTTCACCATGGTGGCTGGTGGGCTTTGTCGCCTTACCCTTTCTTTGGCTTATAGGGCGCTTTCAACGCAAAAGAGCGCAAGGCCCGATCGCCGCTCATTTAAGTCAAATAGCCACCAAGCCAACGGGATCCCTCACTATCACTGTTTGGATTGTCGCTTGGAGCCTAGGTTTGATCGCGCTAGCCTCGCCAAGTTGGCAAACCAGCTCTCGTCCCATTTTTAGTACACAGCACAATCGCGTGTTGATCATGGATATGTCTCAATCCTTATATGCAAAAGACATCTCACCTAGTCGACTGCAGCAAGCAAAATATAAAGCCATGGATCTACTTCCCATGTGGAAGGAAGGCAGCACCAGCCTGATTGCCTACGCGGGGGATGCGTACATTCTGAGCCCTCTTACCAGCGACAGCAAAACCTTAAGCAATCTGATCGCAAATCTTTCACCCGAGCTAATGCCATATCAAGGGGCATATTTGCCAAACGCTATCCGACTTGCATTGGCACAACTGGCAAAAGGAGACACTGCCGAAGGTGACATTGTTGTCATCAGTGACGATGTGGATGATCAAGAGTTAAGTGAATCGTTACAACTATTGAAAGACAAACAAGTTCGCGTGTCTGTACTTGCAGTAGCGACACCGGATGGCGCGCCGATCCCTCTGCCTGATGGTCGTTTATTGAGTGACACCGCTGGCCAAATCGTTGTAGCGAGGTCAAACTTGCTCAACATGGCAAACTTAGCACAAAAAACCGGTGGTTCTTTCGCTCCAATTCAGTTTGGTAATCAAGATGTCGCTCAAATCGCAGCACTGACTCAGACATCAAACACGATGAAGGAGCACAAAGAGCAGGCTGACCAACGCAGTGACGTGCGTGAAAACGGCGGCTATTGGTTAGTCCCACTCCTGTTACTCTTGGCTTTGCCCTTGTTTCGTCGTGGCGATATCTGGATGATGGCACTGGTGCTTATCCCCATCCTAACAACGCCACAAGTCGATGCATCACCTTTTCTTAATTCAGATCAACAGGGCAAAGCGCTGTTTGACCAACAAGATTACGCAGCCGCAGCAAAAACCTTTGAGGATACAAACTGGAGAGGCGCAGCAGCGTATCAAGCTGGTGAGTATGATCTTGCTGCACAGCAGTTTGCGCAATCGCAGAGCGCGGAATCGCTCTACAATTTGGGCAATGCACTGGCGCAAAACGGCCAATATGATGATGCGCTGGAGGCTTACCAAAAAGCGCTTGAGAAAAACCCGAACCTCAAACAGGCACAAGCCAATCGCCAAGTTGTAGAAAAAGCAAAACAGCAACAGCAACAGCAACAGCAACAGCAACAGCAACAGCAACAGCAACAGCAACAGCAACAGCAACAGCAACAGCAACAGCAACAGCAACAGCAACAGCAATCTTCAACAACTCAACCATCGAGTCAAGAGAAGAATCAAGAAAAAGCAAAAGAAAATAACAAAGAAAAACAGTCAGATAAAAGTGAAAGTAACCAAAAAGACAAAACCAATAACAACGCAGATTTGGCTAATAGCCTAACTGAAAAACCGAAACCTTCCGCCGGTGAGTCGGATAAGCAACAACGAGAGAGCGAGCAAGATCAAGGTCAGAATCCCGACTTAAGAAAGCTGGAATCAGTGGAAAACGCTCGAGATCCTGCCTACCTGCTCAAAGCACAGATGGTCTTGCAAGCCCAGCAAAAACCTGTTCCAGAAAACTATGAAAAAAAGTGGTAATCAGTAAGCAATGAACCGAATCGTAACCTTTTTCATCTTGTCCATGGCGCTGCTTTTCCCACAAGTTGCATGCGCTAAAAGCATTGTCACTAGCGTTAACAAAACCAAAGTGTCGAAAAATGAAGTTGTGCAACTCATCGTGCGAGCAGATTTTTCGCTTGATGCCGATGACATTGACTTTTCATCGCTCAACCAAGACTTTTTTACCTCTGGCCCAAGGTTTCTCTCATCAAGTAACTACACCAACGGCAAGTCTTCCAAGTTAAGTGAGTGGACACTTTCGATTGCACCCAATCGAGCTGGGTATCTCACGATTCCATCTTTCAGTGCAGAAGGAGTAAGCAGTGATCCTATCGTTCTGGAAGTGTCTGTGGATCAACATGAGCCAAAGCAACAAGAGATCGTTCAATACGCATTACAACTGGCTCAAGAGACGCTCTATCCACAACAATCGACACAACTCAAAGTAGAAATCCGCATTTTGGCGGATCCGCGTCGTCTTGAAAATCCGCGAATTGCTCCACCAGCAATCTCTGGGATGCAGTTGGAACCTCTGGGGCAAAGCCGTCAGTATCAACGTGTTGAAAATGGTCTGCAAATTACCGTTATTGAACAAAATTACCGTCTGACTGCGGAAACTGAAGGGCGATTTGAGTTGTTCGGTCCACGCCTGACAGGTTCATACATTTACGGCGATAGCCTAACAGGCTCGACCAAAATTCTCACACTTGACGCACCAGCATCAAGCCAAGTACTGACCGTCAAGCCAATCCCTACCGACGCGGTCAAACCTTGGTTACCTGCTGCTGAGTTGACACTAAAGCAAGCTTGGCTGGGTAGCAGCCCATCCACTGACAAAGTGGAACAAGGCAGCAGCGTGACTCGTGAAATTACGTTAACCGCAAAAGGCATTGACCAAAACTTGCTGCCTCCTTTGACCATTAACTATCCTGATTCTGTCAGGGTGTACAGTGAAAAGCCGGTGGTGACGCAACACGCCAATGGCGCGGTTGAAATGAAAGTAAAACAAGTGCTGATTCCGACAACCACTGGCGAGCTCACACTCCCCTCTTTGCAGTTGGACTGGTGGAACACACAAACCGATCAAGCAGACAAGGCCTTTCTTGAAGGACGGCAGTTGAACATCACGCCAAGCACGGCGCAAGTTTACACCTTGCCAGTGGGCAGTGACGAACCTGCAGCTTCTACTGACGCTCAGCATTCAGAGATACATTCTGCCCCCAATCACACCAATATTTGGTTTTATCTGACTTGGGTATTTGCCGCCTTCTGGCTGCTAAGCTCAATCTTAGCGGGTTATTGGTACAAACGCGCTAAAACGGTTCCACGCCTAGAAGGCAAAGGCGAAGAGATATCACACGTTTCACCGTCACTTGAGCAGTGCTTAACCAGTGGTGATGCCATTCAAATTGAAGCGCGCGTACGCGCATGGATCAAACAACATGCTCCCAATACAGAGGTGCTCAATCAAATCGAACAAGAGCTGCATCTACTGCATCAAGCAACGTACGCCAATGGCAGCCGTGAATGGCCATCTGACAAATTATCAACTCTGTTAAAAACGCATGGAAAATCACCTAACTTTAACGATGATTTTTCGCTGCCAAAACTGTAACTCATCACTGCTTAGCGCAAACAAAAATCCCTTATGTGCACCAGCTCTGCACATAAGGGAATGAACGCTTACATCAAGGACGTTACGAGTCATCGCAACGAGAACAACTACTTACTTAACGCGCATGTCTCTGCCACATTTTCCTCGTTGGCAGAGAACAAACAGACACAGTTTCTACCTCGCTCTTTTGCTTGGTAGAGTGCCACGTCGGCTTGTTGATACAATTTATCAAAATGAAGGTCTCTCCCTTTTACCGTATCGACTGAAACACCGATTGAGACAGTTAATACCTCTCCACTTGGGTTCACTTTATGGCGGATTTTTTCCTTTTCGATACAGTCTCGGATGCACTCCGCACGTTGATAAACTGACTTTTCGTCGCTGCCTATCATAAGCAAAACGAATTCTTCACCACCAATACGACAAAAGACCTCTTCTTTTCCTGTGCTGTGATGATCGAGAATGTGGCCAATACGCATTAACGCGATATCGCCCTCCAAATGACCATAGTGATTATTGAACAGCCCAAAGTGGTCAATGTCGATGAGTATCAAGCCAAGGGAAAGAGCTTTGTCATCTTCACGTAAGCAGATCGATTCCATGACATGCTCTAGCATCCGCCTATTACCCAATCGGGTAAGGGGATCTAGCTTAGAAAGGATATCCAGTTGACGGTTGGCTTCTTCAAGTTCCTGCGTACGCTTACGCACTTCCTTTTCTAAGTTTTCATTGAGTTCACTGATCGCTTCTTGAGCCTGGGTTCTTTGGAGAACTTCCGCCAAGCTCGATGCAAACATCCTTAACACTTCACGCAGTTGTGAGGTCAGCGGAGAACGAGTCAATAAATTATCCACTGCAATAAAAGCAATCGGGACTTTTGTGTTGCTGGTTAACAGCGTCATTGCCCCCCAACCGAAACCAACAATATTGCAATCATGATAAATCGGGACCGACTCTTCAAACGCCACTTCATTAGGCATAGAACGAGCCAAATTGATCAAAGCATAATCCTGTGTTTCACCAAAAAAGTACGATTCATCAACCACATTGCCTTGGATATCCGTTCCCCAAGTGCCTTGCATATACGTGCAGTGTTCATCGGTTAAAAATACCGCCATCCGATCCACACCAAGGTGTTTGATGGCAAAGGAAACTGCAGATTTGCAAACATCACTCACGGTGACACAGCGTGAGAGCTCAACCATACTCGAGTGCAGCATCCTGACATTCTGCTCTTGGCGCTTGCGAATATAAATTTGCGATAGCAGCGAACCAAAAGATTGCAGCATCTGCTTTTGATAACTGGTAATCGGCTTACGGTGAATGAAATTATCCAGCGCCAACCAGCCGAACGGTTCATGGCCATCACGTAGAATCAACATCACATTCCATCCCTGCCCAACCACTTGGCCTGCGGTATACAACGGAGTCTCATTCAACACAACTAGGTTGGTATCGCGAGAAGAAAGCGCGGTGACGTAATCTTCACCAAGTTGGTGTAAGTCATACTGGGTATGGAACTCGCTAACGGTATTGCCGTGTTCATCCGTACCATAGGTACCGTTGAAACACCGTTTTTTCATGTCAAGCAGCATGAAGGTCGAACGGTCAAACCCGAGTCGATCGCGCAGCGCTTCGACCGCCATACGATAGAGATCGTTGAGCGAGCTTGGATTGGAGATTTCCAACGCTACCTCTTGAACCAACTTCATGTTGTCGATGAACTGTTCGCGCTGATTGATTTCGTCAATGTATTGCGCTTCTCGAATGTCACGATTTTTGATTTCTAAAGCAGCCTGCTTTTCCGCTCTGATGCATTGCCACCTTGCGGCCACCAATTGCATAACATCATGCGTTTTTTCATACACATCGTCTGTCGAACCGACTTTCACACCTTGGATCAAAATATAGGTTCGTAGCATCGGGAAATTATCTAACATCATGATGTAGCTGTTGCTGCCCAGTAACGTTGTGTAATCCCAGCTGCAGGTGTTGATGGCGAGTGGAATTAAGCTTTCGGAGGTATCGAACTGCCTTGCCCATTGCCAAAATGCCGAAGGAAAATCGATAAGCGACGCCGGCTCACCGCTCGAAAAGCGCACTGAAAGAGATTGATTGACGCTAGGGTCATCAAAAATGACCATCGCTTCAACTTGCAGCAATTTGGAGAGGTAATCAAACATCGTCTCAGCCAGCAATCGATGATCTCTGGTTGAGGACACTTTGCGCATAAAGCTTCGGAAATCCACTGTGCTAACACCGTTTTTCTATTACAGATTCCCCAATAAGGTATCGCGCCAACACTGTGCAATCAAATGCATTCAAAATCAGCTGTTAAGTCGTTCGCATTTTCCTATCGGATTATGTCTTAAGCGAGAGAGTGTTGGCATTTTTTCTCTTGGTGATGATAACGCTTGCATCAATTTATAAATTTGCTGAATAACAGAATCGCAGCAAGCAACCGCAAAACGAATAGACAAAAAAGCCCCTCTGAATAGAGGGGCAAAATACCATCGCTTATAGTTATAATTTCGTCTCACTATTGCGCTGTTTAGGCGCTGTGTTTTTAACCAAAGTCACCATTCACGTAACCACGTGTGCGATCGTCTCGCGGTTCACTGAAGATCACTTGGGTATCATTATGCTCGACCAATTCACCCATTAAGAAAAAGGCGGTGCGATCCGAAATGCGTCGTGCCTGTTGCATCGAGTGCGTCACAATCACGATGGTGTAGTTCTTCTTCAGCTCTTCCATCAGTTCTTCAATTTTATGTGTCGCAATGGGATCAAGCGCAGAGGTTGGTTCATCCATCAGGATCACATCCGGCTCCATCGCAATGGTGCGCGCGATACATAAACGCTGCTGTTGACCACCAGAAAGACCAAAAGCATGCGATTTTAGACGATCTTTCACTTCGTCCCATAACGCCGCGCCACGTAGTGAACGCTCGACCACTTCATCAATCTGTTTCTTGTCTTTGATGCCTTGCGCACGCAAGCCATACGCGACGTTTTCATAGATGCTCATCGGGAATGGGTTTGGCTTTTGGAACACCATGCCCACCTTAATGCGCAGATCCGCGACATCAATATTGCCGTAGATATCTTCGCCATCCATTGCCAACTTACCGGTGATCTTCACCCCTTCAATCAGGTCATTCATTCGATTCAGACAACGTAGTAAGGTTGACTTCCCGCAACCAGATGGCCCAATCAATGCGGTGACTTGACGAACCGGAATGGGTAGATGGATCGATTTCAGCGCTCGGTTTTCACCGTAATATAAGTCTAGGTTTTCGATATCAAATTTGTTCATAGTCTTCATCTCTCAATTCTTTTTTATCTGCGTTTTAAGCAACTTTTAGGTTGTTTTTACGTTAGTAAGTCGCTGTGTTAAAACGTTTTGCAATTAACTTGGTTACCATGTTGATCAACAGCACCACCACAATCAGTACCGTGGCTGTGCCATACGCTTGGTTCCACTCTTCGATAGTAAACAGCTCAGTGGTCAATTTGTACAAATGTACGGTTAGGGTGCGTCCAGAATCCATTAACGACTCGGGAATACGTGCCACCATGCCTGCGGTTAAGAAAACCGGAGCCGATTCACCAATCACTCGGCCAATACTCAAAATGACCGACGTAATGATGCCTGGCATTGCGCTTGGCAGAATCAATCGCCAGATGGTGTAGATCTTTGATGCCCCTAAGCCATACGAACCTTCACGGTAAGTCTGTGGCACTGACATTAACGCTTCTTCTGTGGTGCGGATAATCACGGGCAGAATCAGGATGCTTAAGGTCAGTGCACCTGAAAGAATCGAGAACCCTAAGCCTAGAATAGCGACAAAGAACGTCATACCAAATAGGCCAAAGATGATCGAAGGAATACCCGCCAGCGATTCGGTGCAAAAACGAATTACCTTCACCAATCGGCTGCCCACTTTGGCGTATTCAGTTAGATATATGGCCGTCATGATGCCAAGTGGCGCAGCAACGGCGATCGAAGCGATGACCATGTATAGGGTTGAGACGATCATCGGGAAGATGCCGTGCTCGTCACCAGTGCGAGTGTAGTTGTCGGTAACAAAACTCCAGTTCACGTGCTGTAAACCGTTAGAAAGAATGTACCAAATGATCCAAAACAGGAAGCCAACGGTCAGTGCAGCCGCAGCCCATACCATGGCGCTTAACACACCATCTTTAAACTGTCGTGATTGTTTTAGTTTTGCGCGTTCCATAATTCAATCCTTAAGCTGCAATTACTTGGCTTTTTCGCGGTTGAGATAAAGCAGTACCGCGTTAAGCGCCATAATGAACACCAGCAATACAACACCTGTCGCATACAGCGCATTGGCGTGCACGCCACTCGCATAGGACATTTCAATGGCGATATTGGCGGTTAAGGTGCGTGCGGAGTCCAGCAGACCTTCTGGCATGGCTGGGGCATTGCCCATTACCATGATGATCGCCATGGTTTCACCCAGCGCACGGCCGATGCCGAGGATAACGCCAGTCATAATGCCGCTGCGTGCTGCAGGAACCAACAACTTAAAGATCGTAAATATTTTGGATGCGCCCAGTGCCAGTGAGCCTTCTTTATAAGCTCTCGGTACCGCGCGAATCGAGGTTTCTGAAACCGTGATGACGGTCGGTAAGATCATCACCGCCAACACGATGATACCTGCCAGAATCGTGTTGCCCGCAGGAACATCAAACAGCTCCTGAACCAAAGGCACGATGATGACTAAGCCAAAGAAGCCATAAACAACCGACGGAATCCCCGCCAACAACTCGACTGCTGGTCGAATAATATCGGCAACCGCTTTAGGCGCAATTTCTGCAATAAATATCGCGGTGAGCACGCCCACAGGCACGCCAACCAAAACGGCGCCAAAGGTTGAAATCATCGAAGCCACAATCATGGTTGCCACGCCATAAAGCGCCGGCGGTAGCCAATCTTGACCTAGAACGATGCCAGAAACACCCGCTTCTTGAAACGCAGGGATACTCTCTCGAATAATAAAATAAGCAATAACCGCTAAGGAAACGATGCCGATAACGGCACTGGTGAGAAACAAACCATGGAAAATACGCTCGCGCCAATCGATGCGCTTTTGCGTACGTAAACGAGGTTTGCCGATAGCTTTAGCTTCTCTATTCATAAGCTGTTCACTATTAGTTGCGATGGTCATGAATCTAATCTCACAGTTCGAATAAATCGAATTGGATGGAAAACGCTCAGCCCAAAGTTAGGGCTGAGCAAATTAAACGAGCTTTGATTAGTTAACTGAGATGTAGCCTTTCTTTTCGACGATGGCTTGCGCTTCAGGCGTCAGCATCCAATCAAGGAACTTTTGCGTTTCAGCAGATGGTTTGCCCTGCTTGTAAAGAACAAGGAATGGACGAGCGACTTTGTAAGAGCCATTTTTCACGTTGGGAATAGACGCATCCGTGCCATCGATAGCTAGCGGGTGAACCGACTCATCAACAGTACCTAGCGAGATATAACCAATAGCGTAAGGGTTTGAAGCCACCATGGTTTTTAGTGCGCCGTTTCCATTCGCGACTTGAGCACGTTGAGAGATTGCAGACACTTCTTTACCCGAGATTTTCTTCTTCAGTTTAAGAATGTCTTCAAATGCGCCACGTGTACCTGATGCTGTATCACGAGTAATCGCCACGATAGGTTTGTCTTCACCACCGACCTGTTTCCAGTTCGTCACTTCGCCTTTGTAGATGGCAGAAACTTGCTCAGCAGTCAGACCTTTCAATTTGTTTTTTGGGTTTACCACCACTGCAATGCCATCACGAGCGACGACTTCTTCTACCAAAGTGGCTTCTTTCTCAGACGATTTTAGGTCACGTGAAGACATACCGAGATCTGCTGAACCGTTTTTCGCCGCTTTGACACCCGCCGATGAACCAGGGCCTTGAACTTCAATAAAAACTTCAGGGTTTTTCTTCATGTATGTTTCAGAGAAAACTTCCATCAGTGGCGTTACGCTACTAGAACCCACTGCAGAGATCGTTTCTTTTGCTGAAGCACTTGTCACTGTCAGAGCGCTCATAAGAGCGATCGCACCGATTACTGTCTTTTTCATCACAATATCCTTTATTGGCCGAATTGCCGTTGTGTGTCACTTGAACGATGCCCACTTTAGAATGTGAATATGACAGTTGTGTTTCACTTCATTGAACCCTCTGTGACACATTGCTGACAGTTGTGCTAATAAACCTAGCCATCGATCAGTATCAATGTGTAACAAATCGTATGAAGCCATCCCCTCACTTTTTGGCAATAGATTCGTTATGAAAACGGTTTTATTGAAGAGCTCATTCTTTAATCTAGTTTTTTTACTCTATAAGAAATCATGCTTTACGCGCATTGTGAGCCCTCTCGGAGAATTGCTATTTACCCGTCAATATGAGAGTGACCACCAACCACTAATGACATTTGTAACGAAATAAGTCATTGAATACAGTTGACGAATGGTTACAATCAGCCACTAATAAAAATAAAACAATAATATTCATTCTCATTAATTATTTGTTCACAGAGGGTCGTTTTTAATGCGTCGTTTTCTTAATTCACTTTCGATAAAAGCGCAGGTGTTAGTGCCCGTTGCTTTTACTATCGTATTGCTTCTAGGAGGAGTCACTCTTGGAGCAAGCAACTTAAAAAACGCTTTTGAGCGTGTGACGGTTTCCACCGAGCAACTCATCGTCCACAAAGGTGAGCTCGGTGAAATTGTCGATAACATGTACGGGATGCGCATTAAAGCGATCTATAGTCTATTTCGACCTGATGACCTCACCACGTTTATTCAAGTTTTGTCCGAAAAACAAAATGATATCCGCGCCCTGCTCAATAAGGTTGAAGCGGTACCGGGATTGAAAAACGAAGTTGAGGAAATGCGTCGCGCGTTAAATCACTACGTCGACTACTCTCGCGATGTCATGCTTCCTTTACTTAAGGTGAAACATGGTGAGAGCTACCTCTCATCCGATTTTCAACAACAGTACGATGTTGCGATGACCGCTTACCGCAAAGCCGGAGAAGAGATGGTCAAAGCGATTGACACACTGTCGCAAAAACTCAATCAGGTGGCGATTGACGATGTTAAAAAGAACGGCAGTCAGCACAGTTCAACACTCACTCTCTCTGTTTTCGCTATGTTGGGTATTCTCGCCGTTGCTGCTTCTATCAGCATGGTGCTCGCACACATGATTGTTAAGCCTATCCGTTCTTTGCAGCAAACCATGCAAGCCGTGGCGAAAGGTAATCTACTAGTCGAAGCGCAAGCCGAAGGCCAAAATGAAGTCGCACAGCTGGCTCAAGACGTGAATACCACCATTCATCAACTGCGTAATACCGTAGACGCATTGGTTCGTATTAGCGTGGATGTGGCGTCAGCCTCAACAGAGCTTGCCGCTGTGATGACACAATCAAGCGTCAATTCTGATCAAGAGAAAAATGAAGTGGAGCAAGTCGCCTCTGCCGTTAGCCAATTAGAATCGACAGCTGCAGATGTGACGGCCAATGCTGTAAAAGCGGATACGGCGTCTAGCCAAGCCAACCAATTGGCAAAACACACTCTCAGCATGTTTGAACAAAATAATCGCGCCAACGATAAGATGGCTGAGCAGCTCAATCAGGCGGCAGGTGTAGTGACTTCGCTGAAAGTTCAGTCAGAGCAGATTGGTAAAGTGATCGAGGTGATTCAAAGCATCTCAGAGCAGACCAACCTACTGGCACTGAACGCGGCCATTGAGGCGGCTCGCGCGGGAGAAAGTGGTCGAGGCTTTGCAGTGGTTGCCGACGAAGTTCGTATGCTCGCCGCAAGAACGCAGGATTCCACCAAAGAGATCCAAGCCATTATTGAAGAGCTGCAAACGCAATCTGGACGCGCGAATGAGAGCATGAACTCCAGCCTTGAAACACTGGCGAGCAATCAAACACTGGCGGGCGAAGTGAGCCAGAGCCTAAGTGAGATTAGCCACTCGATTGAAGAGCTCACCTTGATCAGCGCCCAAGTGGCGACTGCGTCTGAAGAGCAAAATCAAGTGACCAAAGACATTAACCAAAACTTGAGTAACATTTACGAGCTGGTGAGCCAAAATGTCACGGGCATTACTCAAGCGGCGGCAGCGAGTCAAGAGCTCTCCTCTCTCGCGGAGAATCAAAAAGAACAGTTAGGATACTTTAAAGTCTAACGTCAACACACTGATCACACGCCCTGCCTTTTGGTAGGGCGTTTTTTTGTATAAACAAAAGCGCATCGAATCTCGATGCGCTTTTGTTATTGCAAGTATACTTTTTTGATAGCCGTTAGTTATTGCTCAGTCACCAGTAAGACACTTAGGCCTTGAATCTGTGCGTGGTGATACACTTCGCCATTGGCACTATCAAAGCTCAGTGCTGACGCACCTTGTGTGGAAGGTGTGTTGCTCCAGATATACGCCGCCAAGTTACCCAGCTCTACTGCGTACGCTGAACCCCAAGCGCGAGCATTCAAAGATGGGGAATGGCACGCAGCCTCCGTTAAAGAGACTAACTCTTTAATGTTGGCCATTCGCCAGCCACGCTTACCAGCAAAATTGAACAAGGCGTGGTTGGCGTTTTCATCATCGACCGCTTGCGCCGTTTGCAACGCACTTTGCCAGTTCTCTAACTGGGCCTCGCCTTCACAGCGCTCTTGAGTCTGATTCCACTGCTGGCCAACGGCACAACGCATCCAGGTTAAACCCGTCTGCTTGTCGGTCACGGTACCGAGCTCAGAGTAACTAAAACGGGCATTCGATGCCGTTGGGGTCAAGCTGTCTAAGCATTGCTGCTCTGCCCATACCGAACTTGAAGCAAGAACCAGCGCCAATGTTGTGAGTGTTTTTTTCATCTTAGTTCCCTTTTGCTGCAACCATGCGGACAGGTAGTTGGAAAGAGCTGCCGGAATCGGCTGCCACCGTGTCGGAATAAATTTCAAAGTATTCGATTTGGCCTCGGTCTTCACCCAACAGTCGCACCGCCGCCGATTGGATGCTGCCTTCGGTCGCAAACGCGTTGTATTGCGTAAATTTCACCGTTGATGTCCATACGTAGCCATACGGATCCAGATCGGTATGCCCCAATGATTGCTGCGGGAAGTAACGCTGATTCAATCCTTTTTGTTGGCCGGTTTCCGTTTGGGACTGCTCGCCGAAATCGATGAGATTGTAGAATTCTTGCACCGTCGGTAAACGCCAGTTGGTTTGCCCACACAAGGTTTGCTGACTCAGTTGCGCCGCGTAATCTTGCGTGGTACAAATGTTGTCGCCCGCATCGTGGCAGCCAGACGCTGCAAGATCTTCCGCGTACGGTTCAAAACGAGGTAACTTGAGGGTAAAAATACGATCGCGATATTGAAGCGACTGCTCATCGGCACTCTTGTTTTCCCAGATCAAGCCTGTACGCAGATCTTGAACACAAGACCACTGCTCAGCGTCATCTGCTAATGGGTTACCATTGCCATCGAGCTTGACCAGTTTGAAACCATTTTGTGTGCTTTCCTGCCTATCGAGTCGATCAAAACCAAATGAAGCATCTTGGCCAGGATAATGCTCACTTGGCGCGTTTTCTAAGCTCACACTGTTGCCAGAGAAGTGCTTAACAACCCCGGTATCGTTGATCACTTGGCGTTGTATTGGCTGGTTTCTGATCGCTTCGAGCCACTGCTCAATGGTTTGCTCGCTTAACGCATCCGTCGCGAAATGTTGTCCAGTAAACTGCAACTGGTGGGCAATTTGCGCCAAAATACGCGATTGCTCATGGCTGTTTACTTTACCCAGCACTCGGCGCACGTTCTCGTTCAACACCTCAAGGCCATTCGGTTGGCTTGTCGTCAGAAGATCGTCTCCCACCGCAACGCCCGCATCCGCTAACTGTTGTTGTAATTTCTCTTTGGCAACCGTCACGGTAGCGCCTTCATTGACCATGGCAGAAATCAATGACGTGACTTCATTGATCACCAGGCCTTTTTCTTTGCTCTGACCCGGCGTAGAAAGAAAGAGGGTTTGATTGCCCGCCAACGCGACTTCAGCTAATACCGGACGACTATAGAAGGTTTTGCTGGTCGACTGAAAACGAAACTGACCATTGCCATCCAACACGATGGCGCTTTCCGTTTGATCGCAGCGCGAGTTCTGGTTGTAGTCCACACATACTTTGGTGTTCGTGCTGTTCGCTTCCGCCAGCGCAACTTGACCGGATAATGAATAAGTGGGCGCCGTGGTGCTGGCACCGCCACCAGATGATGAACCACCACAACCTGCCAAGAGCAGCGCGGAGGCAATAAGGGAATAGTGTCGTTTCATGTTGTTTTCTTCTGCTTAGCTTAAATTTTGACGAGAGCAGTGCACTCGCGCCATAAAAAGGGTGAATAGGAACCAGATAGTGAAAGGGGAAAGAAGACCACCCTCTCTTTTTGAGGCTGTCACTGAGTTAGTATTCTGTTCGGGCTTTACAACGCATTGGTATTGCTCAAACTGGCTGATGCCCCACGCGTTTAACCGACCTTGATTGCCTTCGATGGAATCCATGATCTCTAGACGCCAGCGTCCCCAGGCTTGCTGACCGAGTAAGGGCACTAATTGCGCGTCGTGAGCCACCGTGAAATAACCTTTGAAGCCGTTGCCCTGACTGATTTGGTGATTCCAAAGCACCAGCTTGTCACCTTTTGGTGACGTCAAAGTGATGGACAGATCCGCCATTGATGCGTGGTCAATATCGAGATAAATGGCGAACTGTTCGCCAATAGTGACGTCGCGATCAAGAAATGTCTGCGAGAAGATCTGTTGCCCGACGTTAAAACGGCCCTGCGCGTCAGTGCTGGCATCATTCAGTCGTACGTCCATCTGCTGCGCACGGTTGAGTAACTGAGGAACACCTCGCACCAAGGTGATCAACTCTTGCCACTGCTGCTTTGCCAGCCAAGGCTGATGACGATAATCGGCCTCCACTTGCGCGATAAACGGCTGGCCACATACCAATCCTTCTGGTAACTCCGCGCTTAGGGTAAATGAATGAGTTAGCAGGCTCTGCTTTTCCACCAAGATCTGTTGCTGAAGAGAAAGTCTTGCTTCAACGTCTGCAGCTCGACCATTGGCCACCAGCTCAATGGAGAGCGGTTTCGCATCCGTGATGTATTTACTTTCAAGACGGCTGATAAACGGCGCTTTTAACAAGCCATGTCGTTTAAAATGGCGCTGCAAAATCTCAGCATACGGTTTTTCAGGATAAAGAGTGGCAGCGGCCAGCACGGTGCTTTCCGCCAAATCGTGCATCTTTACACCGCGCCCGACGCCATACATACCTTGCAAAACGATCGTATCGAACTCGCGAAACACACGCTCATCCCCTTCACCGAGCAAGGTGACCGACTCCTTCAGGGCTTGGAACAGCGGCGTTGACCACAATTCATCACCCAACTCACCCCCAACACTTTCGTGCGCTCGATAGTGGCCATGTTCAAAATAGCGCGCACGTTGGTTCCACAAGCTTCGAGTTGAGAGACGATTGCCAAACACGCCATCCCAATTGAATACTGTATCCAGTTCAAACTCTTGGCCACGCCTTGCGGCATCGAGATATTGCTGACGATAACTGTGACTGCCAGCCCAATAATCACCGAACCCTTCGCCGATCGCGCCGCTATGGCCATATGCCCAATCGGGCACAATTTGATAGTGAATACCGTGGCCAAACTCATGCAAGATAACATCGGCATCCATCGCATCTGGTGAAACGCCGCCCAAGCCAAACATCGCCGCCTGAGGGCCTTTATAATAGGTGGAGTTGTTGGCGGACAGTCCACGCCCATCAAACTTTAATGGTTCATTAAACAGCGCATAGCCCAATGTTTTGGTGTATTCGAGCGAATGATCAAGATGGTAAAACGCCATCACTGCCAAAAAACGCGGATCATTGCTCTGCAGCGCTTGCAGATCCGCCAATGCTGCAAAATGGCTAATCCCAGACGGCGCCGCAAAACCGCTTTCGTCTCTGACTGGCACACCATCTTGTGCCTCCACTGAAATCAGCGCTTTCGCATCCACTTCAACCACATTTCGGTTGCGTAAAAAATAACCCTGATCGGTTTTTAGCAAGCTGACGTTTCGGCGTTGATATTCCATCGCGCCAGGGTAGTCATCCATGCTGTTCCAGCCACTGCTTGGGGCCGGAAGTTGTTGTTGCGTGCGAAGATCGGGGTCGAATACCTGTATTTCAGCCGTTTCGAGTTCACCTTGTTCCAGGGCGGGGGGAAAATCCGCCTCTAATCTTCGAGGGTGTTCCAACTCCACCGCCGTGGTTGGTTCGCCATTGAGCAACACCGTGTTTTCTAAACTACGAAACACGCGCGCCACTCGGTGCTGCTGATCCGTTGTCACCACAAGGCTCTTTTGCTGTTGGTACTGCTCATGTTGCCAAACATCAAAGTTATAGTGATGGCCCAACAGTGAGGTGGTTTGATACCTGAGTTTAAATTCGCCCTGATCAGCATAATGCTGCTGAACAAACTGCTGCACTTGCTCGGCGCTATTCAAGGTCACTCGCTGTTCGGGATAGTCCCACTGCGCTGCGTTAGCCAGCGGATTCATCGCCAGTAGCAGGGCAAGTAAGGTGAGTTTGGTCTTCATTTTCGACTCCTTGCGCTTAGAACTGGTATTTCACGTTGGCCGTGAAGTAGCGCCCTGGCTCAGTGGAATAAGTGGTGTGGGCTTGTGAAATGCCCGCCACGTCTTGATAGCGAATGTATTCATTGTCGAACAGGTTGACGATGGACGCGCTCAACGTCAGATCCTTATTCCATTGATAGGAAGCAAACAGGTCGAAGCTGTGCCACGAGTCCGTTTTGGCGCACGACACTTCTTGATTGAACTCATTCACACACACCGGTACACGGTCCATACTCGCAGCCCAGTTCCACAACAAAGATGCAGACCAGTTTTGCTTGACGTAACTCAGCTCAACGTTGCCTTCTACTGGTGTCAGGGTTCGAATGTATTCGCCTTGGTCATTTTTGCCATCGACATAACCGGCTTTCGTCGCCAGCAACCATTGCTCGTTGATCTGATGGGCAGCAGATAACTCTGCACCATAGGTTTCAACGCCGTTAAGGTTTTGGTATTGCTTCAGCGTCACAGGGCCAACCATGCCCACTTCTTTGACATCAATGAAATCATCAAATTGTTGGTAAAACAGGGCCACATAAAGGCGTGAGGTACCGTTATCAAACTTATGCCCTACCTCGAACGAATCACTGGTTTCGGCTTTGAGATCCATATTAGGAATGATGATAAACGGAGTGAATGGAATGTCTTCATGAGACACATAGCCGTATGCTTTGTCATACGTTGGCGCTCGGTAACCATGGTTGTAAGAAAAATAGATCTGATGAGCGTCAGCCACTTTTCTTGCGATGGAGAAGCTCGGAGACCACTCTTGGCTGTCGATATTCTTCATGGCGAAACCATTGCTGTGCCCATCGCCATCGGGAGCAAGGCGATGAGCATCAAACCGCAGTCCCAACGTGGTTGTCCAGCGGCCATACTGCATCATTTCCAAGCCATAGATGCCCACACTAAGCGCTTTGGCTGGTGTGAACGGTTGCTTGCTGAACGCACTTGAACCGCCCGAAACCAAGGATTGACGCTCAGACGTTCTCGAATAGCGATTGCTGTTTACTTTCAAGCCATAAGCAAGCTGGTGCTCGGTTTGGTCGGTGGCAAACGCTTTGGTCATGTCAGCACGAAAGCCCACAAGCTGGTCGAGAAATTCGTTGTTTTCTAAACTGCGCTTTTGCTCCGTAATGCCATTTTGATCCAGCCTGCCGTAGAGACGGTTGATGTCTTCAACATCCGCCATGTCTCGCCAATACAACTTGGCTTTGGCTTCATCGAACCAATATGCGTCCAGAGGCTGATATTCCAGCCCAGCCGAAACACCTAGATCCGTGACGTGCGAGTCTTCGTAATACTGGTTTTGATCCCATTTGCCATCCGCATGTATACCTGGGCTCCCTTCGCGACGAATTTGCCCTTCACGATAAGCATCTGCGGCAACACTTAACATCAGCGCATCACCAACAAAATGGTTGAGCTGGTAGCTGGCGCTCGCCCCTTCTAACTCACGTTGGTAGTTATCTTGATTGAAGTTGCGCGTTTCCTTTCCTTGCCAATACGCGACCGTCAGCAACGAGTCGGTGTTGCCTGAGCGAAAGGCCAAATTGCTCATCAGTTGGGTTTTATCACTGATGCCAGAGTACGTGGTGGCCACATCAGCATAGAAATCGTCGTTTTTTAAGTAGTCACCCGGCTGCATCGATTCAATCACGACGGTGCCACCCAGCGCGCCTGAGCCGTGAATGGATGAACTGGCTCCTTTCACTACTTCAATGCTTTTGACGTTGACCAAGTCAAAGGAATTACGCCCCACTTTGTCATTGATGTCATTGGCACCAAAACCATCGGCGCTTTGCACGCCATCGCGAACGATCATAATTCGGTTGCCCGTCATACCACGAATGGCGATGTTTTGTGGCCGACCCGCACCTCCCGTGACACTGACGCCGGGCTCATTACGCAGGGCATCATACAGCTCTGTTTGGCCTTTTTTCTCTAGTTCTTTACCACTGATCACCGACACAGAGCCCGCCACTTCTGAGAGCGGTTGCTCGATTTGATTAGCCGTCACGACGACCTCTTCCATCACGGCGTGGCCATTTTCGGCGTGCACGAAGTTGGCAGCGAGTACCGACAGTACCGCCGCTGAGACAGGCGTTAGTTTCATTTATTGCTCCGATTTATTCGATGTTTCGATCAGTGAAAGTAAAAAAGCATACTCTTTGGCTTGTTGTGCCAATCCTTTACGCCTGTCCATGGCGTGGCCTGAATCAAAATCCGTTTGCAACAAATAAGGCCCAGTTCCCGTGCTAAGCGCCGCCAGTTTTGTCAGATACTTCGCCCCTTCCCAATAAGGCACACGCTGATCGTGCCAACCAATTTGCACCAGCATGGGCGGATAAGTGGCCGATTGAAGGTTGAGATAGGGGTCATACTCTTGCATCGCTTTTCGTTGAGTAGGCTGCTCGGGATTACCCCATTCTCCATATTGCTGCTCAGTCAGCGGTAATCGGCTGTCCGACATGCTGTTGAGCACATCGACAAAGGGCACTTTGAGCACGGCCCCTGAAAACAGTTCTGGCTTTTGGTTGATCGCTGCCGCCACTAATGTGCCGCCAGCACTGGATCCCATTAGGTAAATGTCGCGCTGCACCGGCTCTGCTCCCTCCCCATTCAAGCTAACATGGCGAAGTGTTTGTGCGGCGGCGACAAAATCAGCGATGGCGTTGCTTTTGTTGATCCCTTTCCCAGCATCATGCCATGACGCGCCAAAGTAGCCGCCCCCTCGAACGTGCGCCACTGCGTAGATGGCGCCTTGATCAAGTAAGCTGATGGTCTGCGGCATAAAATAAGGTTTCATGGTAAAGCCGTAAGCACCGTAACCATAAAGAATCACTGGGGAAGTTGCCGTGAGCTTGTCACGACGGTACGCCAGCGTGACTGGAACCTCTACACCAGAAGATTGAACCAAAATCTGCTCAGTATGGTACAAATTGGCTTGGTAATTGGCGTAGCGATCTTGGGCAATCTCTTTGATGCTCAGCGAGCTCACGTCTAGCTCTCGCCATGTCGGTGGCGTGGTCATCGACATGCTACGAATGCGCACTTTGTTACTGGCGAAATCGCCATTTCTCGAAATCCAAGCCGCTTCACCAGCATGATTCAGAGGGATTTGCTTGCGTAGTTCACCGCGGTAGTTTAATACCGAAAGTAATGAATCTTGCCCCTGACTCGCGCTCACCACAACGCCTGCCGAAAACAGATAAAACTGATTCAGCGTTGTGATGTGATCACTAAAGCGTTGCCAATCAGTCGGTGCCTGCAACGGTGCCTGATAAAGCTGAAAATCACCAGCATGGTTGCTCTGAACAAAAAGCGTTTGCTGGCTGATATCCACATAATATTCCATTCCTTGCTCAGCTTTACGCAGAACAGCGGAGACTTCTCCAGTGCGCAAGTTGAGGATTTTTTGTTCACTGCTGTTTTCATTGTTGCTTTGCAATAGCGCGTAATTTGCATCGCTGGCGGCATAAAACGACATCAACCAATCTGCTCGCGTTTCCTGCCACAAGCTGTGCTGACGACCCGTTTCTAGCTCAATCGCCATGATGTTCGATGGACGCTGAGCCTGATCTTTCTCAATCACATAAGCGGTCAAACCATCGCGAGAGAGCAGTACTGACGTGTCCAAGTCTTGTGCAATTTCAACGATATGGCCTTGCTTTAAATCGACCAACACCGCCCGATATCGCTCACTACCTTGACGATCTTCGGTAAACAACAAGTGTGTGCGTTTTGCCGAGATGGCCCACTCACCCACTTGATAGTAAGGCGTGTTATTTTGTCGCTCGGCAAACGAGAACACCACCTCTGCTTGTTGAGTGATTGGGTCGCGGCGCATCAATTGCAAACTGCCGCCTTGGTTGGTTAGTTTCCATTCCTCTCCTTCACGATAACCCCATGGTTCTTCACCTTTCTCAGGCTGCATCGCTTGCCACTGCTTCTCCAGCATGTGTGCCAAACTCTCACTTTCAAGCAGTCTTTGTGCTGCAAGCTGATTCTGCTCTTCTAAGTAAGCACGCACTCTCGGTGAACTGCGTGAGTCATCTCGCAGCCATTCATACTTGTCTTTAGCATCCTTATCCGTCACAGAGGAATTTTGAGCAAAACTCAACCCTGCCGGGAGCCATGCCAGCATCAAAAAAAGATGAATAAATTTCATAGTTTTGGAAGTTACATTTATAAAGTAAATGAAAGGACGCTAGTTTGCCCTCAAATGCAAATAACATCAATTATCATTTACCACAAATTAGTGATAATGATCACAAATACAAATGAGAATGGCTATCAATTTAAGTAATTACTCAAATTAATCTCGACACTAAACTCAATGACCAGAAAGGCCAAGCGAGCTCTGTATTCTGAACAGCAGGCAAAATAGATAAGGAGAATGGGCAGTTGGGACAATAGAGCCATGGCGAACACTCACGGCTCATTTCAAGCAAGCTAAGAGCTGCGTAGTTTTAGCTTTGTTCCGTCAAACTTCAAATGACCAAGCAGATTCTTGGCGTTGTGCTTGCCAAGATCATCAAACTCAACACCGTATCGAGCGTAGTGTGTCGAACGTTGTAAGTTACATACCTTCCCTTTCAGTGGTGCGAGTGTTGGGCCACCGACTTTGTTGAGAAAAATTTCGAGCGACACTTCTTCTCCCACCATAAAAATACGGCTCATTGGGGCGGTTACGAAACGGCACCCGCCTCGTGATAAATCTCGAATTTCACATTCCACTTTGGCTTCATTCACATAAGCTTTGGCGGGTAAGTTCACTTCATAACGAGTTTCTTTGCGCAACTGCGATACCAGCATAGTGCTTGGCACACTTAACACCAGCAGCGGAAATGGATCACTCAAACGATGCGTTAACTGACAGCGAAACTGTATGATGGCCCCTTCGCCACGGTGCGAGAGTGCCTTGACGTTAACCCAAAAGCCTTCTTGAAAATAGAACTTGAGATCGTCATCCGATATTTGGGGAATTTCAACCAGTATTGAGTGACCAGAGTGAGTGCCAACGAATAGACTGGTCGTCAAAAACTTGGTTCCCACTGGCGTTGCGACATTGAGTGTGATTTCGCTACCATGCTCAATCATCGCCAGTGCATCGGTGCTATTCAACGACGTTGTGCAACGCTGTGAAGCATTATCAGGCGAACTTAGTGGGCGCTTTTGGATTCTAGCCATCGGTGTATTCATCGTACCTATCCTAGTCAGCCTCACTGGTGCGGCCGCTGTTTTCATTCTATTGAATAGCTATCTAAACTCATTCGAGCCTATTACATAAACATAGCCTATGTACTCTGTTGCCCGATTTTATTTAGAGACTGTTTTTGATTCAATGATAAACCTATAAATTGAGGAGAAGAATTGTGAACCCTATCACCCATGATGCAGAAAATAACCTCTATCGCGTTCATTTACACGGCGAACACTACGCTACCGTCCATTATCAATTGGAAGAGAACAGCATGGCGATCACCTCAACACACATTCCAGAAGCGTTAAGAGGCGCTGGCTATGGCAAAGTGATGATGGAAGCGCTATTACCCGAGATCGCGGCAAGCGGTTACAAAGTGATTCCCGTTTGTAGCTATGTGAAACACTACTTGGATCGCCATCCGCAGTGGCAACACTTACTTTAACTGGCTTACAGTATCCGCTGCTACAACACCAAGTTTGAAGGAAGAAGAGAAGGTGTGGGATGAGAAATTTGCCTTCGACTTCCATTAAAGACGAAGGCAAATTGAAGGTAGTGTTCGAGAGGTGTTTTACATTTTACAAGCGGAAGAAACTCAATTGAGCCTTTTGTTTTTCCGCCAACTGCGACAACTCGCTACTCGCGCTGGCGCTTTGGCTGATACCCGCTACGTTTTGGTTGACCAGTTCAGACATGTTGACAACGTTGCGGTTGATGTCTTGCGTCACTTGCGATTGTTCTTCTGCTGCCGTTGCCACTTGTGCGTTTGAATCGTTGATGTTCGCAACCGCTTCAGTAATACCCACCAAGGCATCGTTCGCTCGTTTAGTCAGTTCATTGTTGCGCTCTAGCATATTCAAACTCTCTTGCATGCTGTCATTGGCTAGGCCAGATTGCAGTTGAAGCTGCTCAATGATCACTTGAATTTCTTTAGTTGAATCTTGCGTACGAGCGGCCAACATACGAACTTCGTCTGCCACTACCGCAAAACCACGGCCAGATTCACCAGCACGGGCAGCTTCAATTGCCGCATTGAGCGCCAGCAAGTTGGTTTGCTCAGAAACGCCACGAATCACTTCAATCACATCGTTGATCTGCACCGATTGCTCTTTCAAGCTCAATACCACGCGCGCGGCATCGTTCAATGCCGATGACATCTGTTGGCTTGCTTCGGCACTCTCTTTAAAGATCGCCAAACCCGATTTGGCTAAACCGTCTGTCTCGCGAGCGGTGGCATCCGCCGAGGTCGCGTTATCGCTAACGTTATTCGCGGTACTTGCAAGCTCGTTCACTGCTGAAGCAACTTGTTCAATTTCCGCCAACTCTTGCTGCGCATTCGCTTCGGATTGGGTCATAACAGCGGCAAGTTCTGTTGATGCCGACGCCACTTCTTCGGAGATACGGATCAAGTGTTCAACGATACTGTGTAGCTGGCTCGCCGTGGTATTCACGTCTTTGCTGAGGTGCGCAATTTCATTGTCGCCATCGACGTCCGCACGAACCGAAAGGTTACCTTGTGAGAGTTCACGCATCACCGCTTGTAACTTGATCACCGGTGTCACAATCATGCCCGAGAGGAACCATGCCACCAATAAAGACAGCGCCAACACACCAAGAACCGTCGCTGTCGCGACATTTTTCACATGAATATTATCAAGATTGCTCTGTTCCATACTTTCAGCGGCTTTTCGATTCACCATTTGTGACATGGTGTTTATTGCCGCCACCATCTCATCGCCCACTTTACGGTAGTCCGCGATAAAACGGTTGTATTCTGCCGCTGAGACCGTGCCTTGATCATTACGACCAAAAAACTCCACCGCATTCATTGAGTGATCAATGTAGCTATTGATTGATTTGCGCACTTCTGTCGCTTCCGCGCGAAATTCGCCGCGTTCAATGATCTCATCCAAATCTTGATTAATTTCTCTGGCACTTTGCTTAAGCTGCGATAAGAAGTTGTCACGACGATTAGCATCGTAAATCGCGTACACTGCGCTAATTCGCAGTGGGTAAACCGAATCATCAATTTTCGCCAAAGTATCTTTATAGAAAACCAGTGAGTTGGTGTTATGAGTAATAACATCTTGTTCAGCTTCGAGTTTGTCTTTGGTGACCCAAAGCGCCACGAGCAAAGCGAACGCGGTCAAAATAACAGGGACTAAAACCTGGGTTCTAACAGACAAGTTTTTTAACGAAAATTGCATGTAATGCCTCAATCAAGAAGGTTCGCTTTACGCCAAAGCCAACCATTTCAGAAAGGGCAAATTCTAGAGCGTGCTCACATTTTTGTCTATAAAAGATGCTAATAATTTCATAATGTTAGCGACATAAAGTCGACCTTAGTCAAAAAGTCGACCATATGATTAAATGTGAAAAAATATAGAAGAATATGTCTTGCAACAAACAGGGTTAGTTAATCGGATGTTCGTACTCGATGATCACTTGATTGCCCTCAACGTAAACATTGCGAATCACGCCATCGACAGTAACTTTGTTTTGCAGGAATATCGTTTGAGAAGTCGAAAGATCACGTCGTGATAAGGAAGGGATTACTTTGAATGGCTGGACGTGGAGCTGTTCACACAGTTGATTGATGAAACCAAGAGTAAGTGGGGTATCGCCTCGCAGATAGGAAGAAAACTCGTGATGGTTAAGCCCGAGACGGCGCGTCATTTCCATCTGCGTAATATGCATTTTGGCTTTTTGCGACATCCAAATATCGTACAGCGCGATACGATCCTGCTCAGTAAATTCCATCACCTTTCCCCAATAATCCGATCTGAGTATAAAACTCTCATGACTTAATAACGAAAGTGTTAGTTACAAGTCAAAGAACCGGTGAAATTATGCGGTAGAAACGGTACATATTGCACAAAACTCGATCCCATTCACATCCTATTGTGTCGTAAGGAGCTCATATCAATGAGTCGCATTGGAATTTTATCGGCTCAATTTTTGCGGTGTTGACCAATTATCTGTTACCTTTCTCTTTTTAATTCAAACGATAAGTTCTGAGATATGAATGATTGGTTAATTGAGCTGCAACAAGCACTCTTTAGTAATCACAAGGATTGGTTTGGCAGTGTGCTGTTTATTACCGGATGCAGCGCCATCGCATGGATCGTTTGGCGCGTGGTGGTATCACGCTTACATGTGCTCGCGGAAAAAACGCATCTCCACTGGGATGATCTTTTGCTGGAAGCTTTTAGAACCCCTATCAGCACTTTTATCTGGCTTTGGCCAGGAACCATCTCTCTTGGCATTATCGTCCAAAGCCAAACCGGACAAAGCTTAGCTTGGCTTGGCACCGCGAAACTCATCATGGTGATTTCGCTGCTGGTTTGGATCGTCATGCGCTTTGTTAATCACGCAGAAGAGTATCTCTTAGCAACACAAAGCTACGATGAAACCACAGTGCAAGCCGCTGCGAAGGTGGCGAGATTATTTATTCTCACCATCGGCACGCTGACCATGATGCAGGTGTTTGGCCTGAGCTTGTCTGGTTTGTTAACCTTTGGTGGTGTGGGTGGTTTGATCGTCGGTTTAGCGGCCAAAGACCTTCTTTCAAACTTCTTTGGTGGCTTGATGATCTACTTTGACCGCCCGTTTAAAGTGGGGGATTGGGTACGCTCTCCGGATCGCCAAATTGAGGGAACCGTTGAGCGCATCGGTTGGCGAATGACCATTATTCGCACTTTTGATAAACGCCCTCTGTATGTACCCAACTCGGTGTTTAGCAATATTGTGGTGGAAAACCCTTCGCGCATGCTCAATCGTCGTATTTACGAAACCATTGGTGTGCGTTATGACGATTGCAATAAGCTACCTCAAATCATTGAGCAAGTTCGTGAGATGCTGAAACATCACCCCGATATCGATGCAAATCAGACCTTGATCGTGAACTTTAATAGCTTTGGTTCTTCGTCACTTAACTTCTTCGTCTACACCTTCACCAAAACGGTGAACTGGGTGGAATACCATGGGGTGAAGCAAGATGTGCTACTCAAAGTGATGGAAATTATTCAGAAAAACGGTGCAGATATTGCCTTCCCGACTCAAACATTGAAGTTTGATCCAGTGCAGGCAGGATTGACTGAACCCAACAAGGGGAATCAAACCATGCAAGATGTTCAGTAAAAAAACTAACAAGCCGAGGTCATGCTCGGCTTGTTACTCTGTGCTATTTGTAGCCTCCGTAGACCAATGGGGCCTCGAGTTCTAAACGTACCTTGTTTCGGTGTATCGCTTCTTCAGGCAAACTAATAAAACCGTGCTCTGCAATGGTTTCCTGCCCCTCTTCCCCTAATGTTAAGCCGACAAAATACTTCTCCGCATCGGTGAGGTAATTGCGATTGGGTGGCAAATTAAGGTAAAGATAATAGACGTTAGACAATGGATAGCGACCAGACAAAATCGTTTCTTTGTTGAGGTCAAAACGTTCGCCACTGCGGTTGATGATATCAAGGCGGCGTACACCACTTTCAAGCTCTGCATAAACGGTATATCCCATCAGGTTCTTGTCATCGGCGATGGCCTCGATAAGTTGCTCACGCTCAGGATAATACTGGGTAAGCGAGCTTTGAGGCGATTCACACTCCACCAGCTTCGCAAAGTTCAGATGCTTAGCCAGTTCGTTTTCCACCGCCACAGGTTTGATGGTTTGATACTCTTCACCAAGAACCTTATTCCACTGCATTAGCTCTGGTTGATCATGGCAACCGAAGATCAGCTCCAACTCGTCGATGGTTACCCCACCAATCGGATTCTCCTCATTTACCAAGATGGTAATGACGTCTGAAGTGAAAAACAGTTCAGTCGGGCGATAACCATACTTGTGTTCAAACAAGGCGATTTCACTGTCGAGCCATTTACGTGAGCTGATACCCAGACGCGCTTGGTTGTCGATCATGGCGCCTTGCACATCCGCACTTTTTCGCGCAGTGATATCGAGTTCTGCCGATTGGATTAAATCGTTAGCAACCGCCATCAATTCTTGCTCAACCAAAATACGTGAACTTTCCTCAGCCCAAACTCCCGCACTCAACGACAACCCAGCCAATGTGGCAATACAAACATTGATTAATTTCATTTTTGCTCCCTTCATGATTGCCACCCGTTATTGACGAACAGTGCGTTTGAGATTGGACGATTCTTGCTCTGAGGTATAAATCGTCCATTTCGCTTCGGTTTTCATATCTGGCTGGGTGATCACCGCGATGGTACGGCGTTTGCGGTCTTTGAGTTTCTCCGTCAACGCGGTCACTTGGGTAAATTCCTGCTCAGAAATACGCTCTGGTGCAATGCCGTTTTCGATTAATGCCTCTTTTAACACCGAGGTGCGCTTTTTCGCCAACACTTGGTTGTACTCGTCGCTGCCTTCAGGGCTGGTGTCGCCGACCAGAATGACTTTTGCTTCTGTGCCTTGATTTAAAATTGCCAGCAACTCATCAAACTCGCTCGATTGATCGAGACGAATATGGGCATCGTCAAAATTGAAGTAAACGGTTTTGATATCCACTTTTTGATAAATCGTCCAGCGAGTACAGCCTTTGCTGTCAACTTCAGTGCCCAATGGTGTGTCTGCACAAATGTCACGCTGGTTAATCACGCCATCTTTATCGCTGTCGCGCAGATCATCGATTTGATGACGAGTCATGGTGGTGTCTGGCATTTGCGCACAAGCCGTAAGCAACATAGGCAACACTGCGCAGGCTAATAAATTCCGTCTCATATTATTTCTCCTTTGCCTGCCATTCTTGTGGATGTTCTACGCGTAACGCATAGGTAAGCAGCCCCATCGCATTGAGTAATCGATACGCAGACAAGGTATGGTCATACTGCGCAGCCACGTAGTTTCTGCGGGCCAAGAACACTTCCACTTTCGCATCCAGCACATCCAATAGACTGCGTCTTCCGACTGAAAATTGTTGGATGTAGCCCTGCTCAGCCACTTTGGCGGAATCCACGTTTTGTTGCAGCAGTTGCTTTTGCTTGGCCAGCATGTCGTAGGCGTGCCAAGCCAATTCCGTTCCTTCTCTCACTTGACGTTCTGTGCGAATGCGAATTGCACGAGCTTGCTCTGCTCGCCATGCCGAAGACTCCACCCGCGCATTGGTTGAACCGCCATTAAACAGATCGTAATCGAGGGTCAACATGATGCGCGCATCTTCATCACGCCCTTCCGCCCCACCGATGTTCTCGTTTTTGTTGGCTTGCAGCTCCAGTTTGATCTCTGGGTAATAGCCACTTTTCTCGCGCTTGATCTCTTTACGCGCCGCTTCAATATCTTGAATGGCGGCACGAATTTCCGGATGGTTGTCTACCGCTTGTTGCACCGCAACCTCACGACTGGGCGGCAGTAGCGCAAGATCAAATACCGGATCCACCAACTCACGAGCGGGTTTGCCGACCAGACGAATAAACTGGGTTTCTAAATCATAAAGGTTGTTCTGCGCAGCAATCATTGATGATTTACTGGTCGCCACTCGCGCTGAAATCTGCGCCAAATCAGAATGGCTACTCAAGCCTTTGCCCGTTCTTTCCAGAATATCTTGATAGATCTCTTCATGTTCGGTGACATTACGCTCGGCCAGATCCAGCATGGTTTGCGCTTTGAGGTATTCTAAATAGACCTTCACCACATCCAAGGCAACGTTTTCCGCATCGGAGAGTAATGCCAAACGTTCAGATTCCGCTTCAAAGCTGAGACGGTCGACATTGGCGGTGGTTTTCATTCCATCAAACAACAGCTGCGACACTTTCACCCCAAGCTCACTGCGCGTGAGACCACGATCTTCGTCATCGATTTTTCGACCACTGTTGTAGTAGGTTTCCTCGTAGCCGATCGCGCCGTAGAGCTTCACTTGTGGCAGATAAAAGCCCTCGGCACCGTCCATGTCTCGGATGACCGATTGATAGCGCGAGTACTGGGCAAGCACTTCTGGGCTGTAATCAATGGCCGATGCCACCGACTCCTCCAGTGAGATTGCATGCGCATGTGGCAGCGCCAGTGCCCATGACACCATGAGTAATTTTGAACGCATTCCCTTTCCTTTTCTGTTTATGGCTCTCTTAACGCCGTCTCTTTGGCTCTGAGAAGCGGCTTAAGCCAATAGCTCAATACGGTTTTCTCTCCCGACAATATGTCGACCATCGCCTGCATACCGGGGATAATTCTAAAATTCTGTTGTGATGCGTCATTGGTCATCAATTCAATGTGAGCACGATAATACGGGTCGCCTTCTTCGGTTTTGAGTGAGTCAGCACTCACATACACCACTTTGCCTTTCTGCCCACCGTAGATAACGAAGTCATAAGCGGTAAACTTGACCGTGGCTTCTAAACCAACTTTGACGTACGCAATATCTTGTGGCGCAATTCTCGCTTCCACAATTAAGCGGCTATCGAGCGGCACCAACTCCATAATCGGTTCACCTGGGCGTACCACACCACCAATCGAGCGGATCAAGACATCTTTTACCGTGCCATCCACCGGTGACAAAATTTCCGTGCGGCGCAACTGGTCCGCTATCGCCGACTGGCTCTCCTGCAAGCGCGCGAGCTCCGCCACCACTTCATTCAACTGACCCCGCGCTTTGGTGCGAAAATCAAGCGCAATACCGCGATAATCCGCAATCGACTCGGAGTAGGCCGCTTTTTGTTTCTGAGCCAGCACTTTTGCACTGGAAATATCGCCTTGCAGTTTGACGTAGTCGCGCTTGAGTTTAAGCAGCTCCACTTCGGCTACCGCCCCCGTTTTCACGACATCTTCCAGCATGTTGAGCTCTTTCTGCACAATCGCCATACTGTTTTCCAAGGTGCGAATGCTGTTTAACGTATCTTGATAGGTTTGAGACTGCTGCTCAATACGCAGGGCGGATTCTTCCAGTTCTGAGTCCAGCTGCTCCAAACGTTGATGGTAGTTTTCTCGCGCATTAAACTCAGCTCGAGTGACTTCATCTTGCCCACTTGGGTAAGGTTGCTTGGCAATACGCACTTGTTGCTGCCAATCCGTGGCTCGCCCGTCAACCACAATGCTTTGCAGCTCGAGATCCAAACGCTTTTTCTGCGCGAGCAAGGTCTGCAATTGCTGATCCGACTCTTGGTAAGAAGCGCGAAAGCGAGTGTCATCGAGAACCATCAACGGCTGCCCTTTCACCACTTGTTCCCCTTGCGACACCAACACTTGCTTAATGATGCCGCCTTCCAAACTTTGTATGGTTTGAATCGACAAGCTTGGCACCACTTTGCCATCGCCTACCACTACCTCATCTAGGGTCGCCCATGAGGCCCAAACCCCTATCGCCAACACCAACGCAGCGCAAAGCCAAATGAGACGACGAGAACGGTAAGCAATGCGGTTATTCGACCACATGATCTGACTGCTCATGATTGCCCTCCTTTGACCACACTCACTGATTTCACTCGGCTGCGCACTCTTGCCGAACCTTGTTGCGTGAAGATCTCATGCGGGGTGCCTTGTGCCACCAATTTACCTTTATCGAGCACCAGAATGCGATCGCAAAGGGTAAGAAAACTCTGCTTATGTGAACTGATGACCAAGGTTTTGTCCGCTGGCAAACGCTGTAAAGCGTGGAAAAAACGCTCTTCTGCCGCTTTGTCTAAGGCACTGGTGGGTTCGTCCAAAAGCAACATCGCAGGATCGCGATAGATCGCGCGAGCGATCGCCACTGCCTGACGTTGTCCCCCTGAGAGAAAACGCCCCTGCTCACCCACCTGAGTTTCTAAGCCATTCGCTAAGCGAGGCATGTAATCATTGAGGCCAGAGAGCATCACCGCGTTGAGTAATCTTTGCTCATCAATGCTTTGGTCGCCAAAGGTGATGTTTTCGTAGATGGTGCCATAAATCAGCCCAGGGTTTTGACCAACCCAGCCAATCCCCGCACGAATAACACTGGGCGGCCATAACTGCGCATCAATGGTTTCGTAATACATTTGCCCAGCAGTTGGCAGCAACTGACGAGCAAGCAACGCCATTAAGGTGGACTTTCCCGAGCCAGCATTGCCGATAACACCAATTTTCTCTCCCGCTTTGATATCCAGTGAGATCGCTTCCAACGCGTGGATCTGCATCTCTGGGTAAGCGAAGCTGACGTTTCGCAAAGCGACATTCCCGTGGAACTCGCCTCTGTCCATCACTTGATGTGACGTGGATTCTTGAGGCGTGGCCATGATTTGGTTGAGCCCTTCCATTGCGGTTTGCGTCTGCTGGTAACGCAGCATCAGCATAGAAAGCTGGTTAATCGAAGACGCTGCGCGCCCGCTGAGCATCACAATGGCAATCAAGCCTCCCATGCTCAATAGCCCTTCGGCAATCTGATACACGCCGAAAATGATCAAGGCGATCGTCACCACTTGCTGGCTCGACATAATGGAGTGAGAAACGATGTTGGAATAAAAACGAGAACGGGTTTGCCATTCAGACAACGCAGAAACCGTCTGCTCCCAGCGTTTTTGTGTCATCCCTTCTGCATTGTTTTGCTTGATATCCGTTAACGCTGACAGGCTATCGTAGACATGGGCTTGGCGTTGCGTAGAAAGGCGCGCCGATTCGGTAAAGGTTTGTGCAAGGCGACCTTTCATCACAAAACTGAGCAGCAATAACGCCGCCATGACCGCCAGAGGGATCAACATCATCGCGCCGCCTAACCAGCCAATCAGCAGGAGGAAGAACAGCGTAAACGGCAGATCCACTAAAGTAACCAGTGACACTGAGGTGAGGAAATCTTTTACGCTATCGAAATCTTGCAACTGGCGGGCAAATGCCCCCACCGACTGAGGTCGCTGCTCTAGGCGCATCCCCAATACTTTTTGGAACAATTGTGCTGACAGTTTGTTTTCGACATAGCGCCCCGCCATATCGGTCACCGAGCTGCGCGCTTCTCGTAATACCCAATCAAACACCACCACGATGATGACACCGACAGAAAGCACCCAAAGAGTATGGAAGGCTTGATTCGGCACCACACGGTCGTAGACATTCATAGTAAACAGTGGCACGACCATCGCCAGCAGGTTAATGACAAACGAAGCCAGTAAGAGATCACGATACCAAGGCCTCACTTCCATCAGCACTTGACGAAACCAATGAACGGGCTTTTCTTCAATCAAACTTTCAACACGGCCATCGGCGGCAACCAGTGTCGAAAGCTGCCATATCCCCTCTTTCACTTGCGTTTTCAGCTCATCCAAGCTCAAGGTCACGTCACTATTGGCCTGATGTGGCGATAAACAACGGTAATGCTCGCCTTCTCGCCCCAAAATCAGCAGCGGGTTGCCTTGCTTTTCCACGGCTAAGCAAGGCAAAGTGGCCTGTTCCAGCAGTGACAAGCTGGTGAGGCCGACCTCTAGCTGCGCTTGCTCTGCCGCTCGTTGAAACAAAGCTTCACTCAATTGGCCATTTTCAAGGGGCAAACCATTGACCACCTTCAGAGCGTGACAACGAATACCAAAATGTTGGCATGCCCAAAGAATGGCCGTTAACCAGTGATCTTGTCTCTCTTCCACGATAGTGTTCATACCACTCCCAACTACTGAACAATCAGATTTTGATCATCGATCATTTGCTGAAGCACCTGCGCTTCGGTCAACCCTACGCCGTAGTAATCCTCAAGATTGAGGTCACTCAGCACGATGGTTTGCACCGCATTCACACCATCAGTCTTGATGTTGATATGCAGATCCGCACCGGTTTGCACCAAGTCGACAAACTGATCGGCGCTCGCGCCGTCACTCACACCCAGACCAGACAAAATCGCACTGAGATCAATGGTGTCGCTGTTGGCAGACATATCGAACCCTGCGATGGTATCGATCGTCGCATCCCCCACCGCCCCTAAACTGTCTGAGTTGAAAACAAACAGATCATCGCCACTGGTGGCAGTTAAGCTGCTGTCCCCGGTTGCCAGTAACTGCACATCCAACTCTTGGCTAATTCCTGTCGCCGTCTGACCACCCAACTGCGCACTTGGCGTCAGTGTGAGGGTGAAACTCTCGGCGCCGGTGTAACCGGAGACAATACTGAGGTTGGCCACATCGTTAACCGGAACGAGCCATTCGCCCGACTCTTTGCTGCCAGCCGACAGGACCAAACCATCGGGTAATCCCGAAATGGTCAGATACCCTTTTTCTCCATCGGCTGGGTTAACCATGCTCATATCAAGATTGAGTGGAATGGCACCACTCGCTTCCGCCACGATGGTGACGTAATCCAGCGTCAAAATGGGCTCATCGGGTACCGGAGCTAATTCAACAACAATAGTTTGTGTTTGCACCTCACCCAAATCTGTCGCCAGAGAACCCAACACAATGTTCTTGTCGAAGGTTTGCGCGGTCATGGTCAAGTTGAGTGTGCCAAAGGCATTGCCTGAGTAGAGTTCGATATTGCCGACCTCACTGGCTCGCACAATCACTCTCGCCACCCAACTACCATCACCGAGCTGAGTGAATGACGCTTCATGACCATCGGCGATGATCTTATCCAGCCCCTTCAACGCGGAAGGATCGGAGGTCAATTCAGCATGCAAGGTCAGCACAATAAACTCATCGCTATTGGTTTCATTGCTGCTGATGGTCACAGGGATAGAGAGCGCTTCTCCTTCCGTGCCTGTGTATTGGCTATCCAATCCAAAGAACTGTACATCATCACCCACCGGCAGCACGCCCACTGTCATCGTGCCAGAAGTGTGGACAATATCGGTGGTGCCGATTTCTTGCGTAATGGCATCAATAGTCAGCAAAATATCGCCACTGAAATCGAGCGGAGGCAGAAGATAGAGTTCACCCAGTCGGCTTGGATCTAGCTGCCATTCACTGGTTGGCTTGCCAGCAAACGTGCCGCCATCATGGCCATTATTTGGCAGCAGTTCATAGCTCTCGCCCACTTTGTAAACCAGCACAGCACCATCAGGCACGCCCTTGATCATCGCCGATAAGGTCTCTGAACCATCTTGGTCTATCAAACTGACATCCAATCCAGACAGGGCGATATAGCTATCTTCATCACCTTGAACATTGTTGGCCACGATGTTGGCTGCATCCGTTATCGGTTCAATGTGAATAGTGACGATCGATACCTTGTCTTGCGTGTCGGTTTGCGTGACGCAATCCGCAGCATCGGTAATGTTCGCGTGCACTTCCAAGGTAATATCACCACTGTAATGCGCCGGAGGGACAAGGCTGATATCGGTCAGTCGCGTCGCGTCGTTAATGGTGTACGTTCCATCACCGTTGTCGGTGAGCAAGCCAGTGTCCGCTGGAGTTTCCACTAACGTGACGCCACTTGGCACTTTGATCATCAGGCTATTGATGGTCTCTTTACCCGTTGCACTGTTACCCTCACCACTGATGGTTTGTCCCGCCTCAACGCTGTCTCCCAGTACAACACTGAGGTCTAACTGAGTGACCACATCTTCATCCATCGACGTGATCGAGGAAACCACTAAGTCGTCAACCACTGGCAGAATTTCGATATCAATGGTTTGCGTTGTAGTGACGCTGTCACCATTGCAGCCAGAGGTTTCTTTGATTTCCACTTCGAGAGAAAGGCAACCCGCAAAGTCTTCATCCAAACCGGTGATTTTTAAACTCGCCATTGCTTCAGGCGGAATAACAAAGCCGACGATGTTACCGGCGCTGTCATACTCAATGGTGACCCCTTCTCCTTCAATCATCACGCCGTCTGGCAGTTTATCGGCACTAATAAAGAATGAGAGTTCGTTATTTGGATCACTGCCAATATTGCCATCGAGCAGACCAGACAAATCGAGGTCTTCTCCTTCGTTAAACTGCAGCGCGTCATCACCCGGAGTCAGATCGCCAGGAGGCCCCACCGGATCACAGCTGCCGCCACCATCATCATGGCCGGTAAATTGCACTCGGATCGGCGCGTCGATAAAGCGGGCATCCTCCCCATCAATCACACGTGCTGAAATCACCAGATTAATAATCTCAGTATTTTGTGTCGACGAAATCGTCGCATCCTTGAGGATCAGCGCCGCCATCTCTCGCACGCTATCACTGGTTAGGCCATGCGCTGGGATCACCCAGTTTCCTGCGCCGTCTTGAGTGGCCCCATTCGGGTGCTCGACAATCAAGGTTAAGCCTGCCGGGACTTTGATAACGATATAATCAAGATACTCTGAGCCATCCACATCCATATCAACAAAACGCACCGCGTAAGTGAGATCGACGGGTCCACCTTCGGTGTTAGCCAATACTCTTGGATTGCCTTCTAAACGTGTGTCGAGTTCAACGCGAGCATCAAAATTCACTGCGATGGTCGCATCAACATATTTCTGGTCAATGGCGCCTGTACCAGAGGTATCTTGCACCAAATAAGTCACTGGAATATCGAGCGTACCACTGAAATCCATCGGTCCTTTGGCGGTTAAACGGCCACTGGTTAACAACGATTCCAGATCGGGGGAAAGAGAATCCAGCAAACTCGAGACGTCATAACCACCTGCCGGTATTTCAAGATAGTTACCGTCAAAATAGAGCGTAATGCCCTGCTCTGGCGCCTGAATCACGTAGCCAATCACCTCTTCGCTGCCATCGTTATCGGCTCCCAGCGAAGGCCATAAAGTAAGAGGAACGGCGTTGTCTTCCACACCCAAGGAGCTGAGCGTTGAGCCTGAGTTTTCATCCACTTGCGGCTTGATTTCAATATTTACCGTCATAGGAAACTCGCCCGAGTCACCATCTGGCTCAGTGGAGATCACTTTAAGCGAGTGTTGCAATTGACCACTGTAATCCTCTGGTACTTTGAGATACAAGTTGGCCAAATCGCTATTAGTCACTTGATAAATGATCCCTGTGAGTGGGTCTTCACCCGAGATCGGCAAACTCACCGGCTGCCCAGCAGCATCCACGAGCATCACGCCATCAGGAATGCCCGTGATCAAAATGTTGATCACTTCGGAGCCATCGTCATCTGAGGTCACCAAGACAAAATCAAGCGGGATCAATTGATCTTCGATGAAATCGACCTGATTACTGATCACTTTTGTTTCTGCGTCATAACGCCAGTGGCCCTCTCCACCATCGACCGCCAACGGTTCATCAACCACGCCAGTGAGACGAATGGTGATGGTCTCTGTCACACTGTTGGCGCTTGGGTTTACAGGCACTAATCCATCAACATTGGACTCCACCGCAACTGCGGTGACTTTGACGCTCAACGTTTCGGTCACTGAACTGATATCTTCTTTCGGCACCAGATAGATGTGACCAGCCACCAGCTCAGCATCCGAGAACCAATACGTCCCATCTTCGAGCCTTGAGGAAGTGCCCCCTTCGACGCTCCAACCCTCTGCCACTTCAAGCTTGTAGTAGAGCGTTTCAGAACCATCCGTATCGTTAAGATGTCCTTTAATGGCATCGTGGAGGTTCAACGGCTGATCTTCTAAGCCGGCAATGTTTTTCACGGATAGCGACGGCGTATCAGCATCCGGTCGGACATTAATGGTCACTTGCTGAGAAGCAACTGCGGTTTGATCGCTTGGACTGACGAAGCTACTACCCGCTTCCGTTGCTATGGCGGTGACCGTAAAGGTGAACTGTCCAGAAATATTGGTATCGGATCGAATCGTCATGCGATTCAATTCTTCTTCGCTATAGGCGGTGGTTTCGTTGACTTGGCTGCCATCGAGCCAAACGGTAATTCCCGCTGGAATGCCGGAGATCTGATAGCTGAGGCTCTCGGAACTGTCGCTGTCGACAAGATCGGCGTTCAACGTCAACGTTGATGGCTCTGAACTGTCTTCAACAAGGGTGTAGTCATATTGTGAATCAGCTTGCCATGTCGGTACATCCGCAACGGGGAACACATTGACATTAATGGTGTCCGCCAAGGTTTCACTGCCTGTGGTACTGGCGATGATTGCGCTGACCGCCAAAACGATCGTAGCGGTATTGCTGGCTAAATGGGTTGCAGGTTGATAGGTCAGTGCGCCTGCCACCGTCACTTGGTTGCCAATCATCAACAACTGACTACCCGAAAGAATGACTTTGCCACCCACCGCATTGAGCGCGACGCCATCGAGATATAAGGTGCCTCCTTGCAGAGAGTTGGCATCAATCTCTATTGAGTCCACCACTTCTCCTTGATCGCGATCGCCCAGTGCAACGACGATGGAAAGTGTCCCTTGCTCATCTTCCCGCATCTCGAGATCTTCAACGCGCAAGATTCCCGCCGTATCATCCAAGACCAGCGTTGCTGTGCTGGTCACTTGGTCGCCGTCCCCATCAATAACGACATAACTTACCGTGTCCGAAATCGCAGGAACCGTGGTCACACTTGGGTTAGTGGTTAACTCAAATGTGCCATCTTGATGCACGACTAATGTGCCGTACACCTCGCTTGGTACATTCGGGTTAACGAGCTGAATGGTCACTGGCGTGCCATCCGCCGAGAGCGGATAGGTTGTACCGCGATACGTAACGCTGCTGATTTCAGCGCCATCAGCACCCATCACTGATTCAGGCAGCAAGTTGGTGGTGTAACTGTCTCCTTCCACCAGCTCGACACTGGTGTTTTGTGCAATGGGCACATCATCGGTCACCGTCACGGTTAACGTTTCGGTGGAGGAGATGTCGCCATCGGCATCGATGACCCACATTTCAAAAGGCAAATCGAGTAAGTTGGTGCCGTTACCATCAGGGTGATCAAGCGCCCCTTGTAATGAAAAATCGACCTTACCATTGTTGTTGGGACGGATTTTAAACACCACTTCCCCTGCACTGTTTTTGGCAATAAACCAGCCGTTGCTGTTTTGCGCGTGCAGTGTGATGGCTAAGCCACCGCTGGTGAACCCGTGTGCATTAAACGCCGCGACATCAATTTGAATGTCGGCAACGTCATCGCTGCCGCCATCGATGCTCAAAACGTGTTTAACGCTTTCTATCCCATTCTCGGTCCCGTCACCGACAATGCCATGTTCATCGACAGTCACGCTGCCTGCCACCGTCAGCACTGGCGTTTCGCCATCGTAGATAATCAAGGTGCTGTCACTGGTGACAAACGTGCCATCAGAATCCGTTGCGGTGACTGGCAGATAGAGAGAAAGCTGGTTGTCTGCCTCCGGTTTATGGTGATCGACAGGTAAATAGAGATGAACAGAAAGCTCAACGTTGCTCGCGGTATCCGCCTCAACATTCACATCATCAGGCAACGTCACGGTCAGCACTCGTGTACCATCGGCTAGAACCGCATCGTAGCTACCATCACCGTTGACTCGCCAGACAATCGCTTCACCATTGTGCGTCAGTGGTACGCCATTGCCATCAATCACTGCTTGACCATTGGCCACGGCTAATGTCACCGCCACAATGGGGTCGGTATCGGCGGTGACCACCAGATTCACACTCGCTTCAGCGGTGATACCCGACGGGGTTAAATCATCTTTAGGCAGCTCGGTAATCACCAGCGTGCCTGAGCTCAATTCACCTTGATGGCCGTCTTGGATTTCAATGTCAAGAGGCAAGCGTTGAACATCACCATCCGTATCCCTCACGCTGATCACCAGCGGAATCGTGTCGATTTCATCTGCATCGTGTTGGTCGAGCGCTTGATACAAGGTGAACTGATAGTTGATCACAGAATCATTTTCTGAACTCGGCTCTTCAATCACCACTTGGAAAATCACATTGCTGATATCGCCCACATACGCTTGCAATACATTGCCGTTTGGCGAGATGGTATACGCGATCTCCTCACCACCACTGGTTAAGGTTGGCTGACCAGCCAAATCGAAATACAGCTCAGCGATCGGATCACTGCCCACGGTGACGTTCACCGTACCGTTGTCGACAAGACTGGATTGGGTTAGCAGCCCTTCTTCATTAAGAAACACCCCATCACCATTGGCGAGCGTAGGGTTAGCGCCATCGTTGATGTGCCATACAAAATCACCGGAAATCAACGCGGTACCATCGCTGTCGGTGCCTGTGATGGTGACCGGTAAACGAGTCACATCGTCACCATTCGCTTGATTGATCGGACGATTCAACGTCAGTGTTAGGGTGGCTTGTACGTCGCTGCCGCTGAGCACCGCACCGCTGATGGCAAGGGAAAAAATCACCTCACCGCCCGTCGAACTGGCGGTAATGGTTTTCCCATCGCTGCTCAGTTGGTAGCTCAACTCGAGTAAACTTTCCCCACTGGTCAGGTTCAATGCATCAAAATCCAGCAGCGCTGATTCATCAAAACGCAGCGAGTCCGGATCAGGATTATCCGAACCGCCCGTCACATGAATGGTGCTGTTCACCACCTGCGCATCCGCCGTGATTAGAGATTCGGTCACCGTTTGATTGCTCGATTCAATGCGCCCTGCTTCCCCATCACGAATATCGATCACCACATTGGCGGAGTCGTAATCGTAGCTTTTATCCCCTGCGATGTAGGAAAACGTCACTTGCTGGCTTTGGTTATGGTCGAGATCTCGGCTGACGGCCATGGTCCAACGACCATCGGAATAGATAGTAAGGATGCCCTCTGGCAGCGTTAAGCTCAGTGGTGTGCTTTGCGAAACCACATGCGTTTCACCGTTAATCAAAATGCTTTTCACCAGCAGTGGCGCATCAAGGTCAAAATCGTTGGCAAGCAGGTTACCAAACTCATTGTGCCCTTCCGTTGCTAGGTAATGGTCATCAAACGAAATCGGTTGAGAGTCGAGCACGACAATGGAAACGGGGGCAACGACGGTTTCACTGGTGCCATCGGCATCCGTTTGTGTCGCTTGAATCAACAACGAGGTGTGCGTTGCATCCAAGTCGCGAATTTCATCGATCGGCTTTTTCAGGCTGATCTTCACTTGCTCACCCACTATCTCGGCCGTCAACACCTGCTGGCCATCCGTGCGAGTGGCCGTCAATGTTTGACCGTCGGGCGAAATGGCCACGGTTAATGCCAAGCCTTGCGAAGTCAAAGAAGCAAACGCACTTTGATCG
Source organism: Vibrio sp. 05-20-BW147 (assembly GCF_013369385.1). GTDB lineage: Bacteria > Pseudomonadota > Gammaproteobacteria > Enterobacterales > Vibrionaceae > Vibrio > Vibrio floridensis. The sequence goes on from NZ_SZTO01000019.1 coordinate 49,938, forward strand.
CTGTGGAACGTAAATTCACCAAATTGGATATTGAGATCAACCGTCGCATTTTGCTCACCTAGAATGCCGACGAGCGCCTCAACAAACACGGCGCCGTCTGGGTAGATCACCGTTGGCATGCCGTCGTTCGCTGGGTTACCAGCCAAATCTGTTACGTCAGCTTGAATTTGCCACTCACGGTTTTGATCTAAAGTCGCAATATCCACGCCTTCAACCTGCCATGAGCCGCTGGCGCTGACTAAGGTGGTGTAAGTCAGCGTGTTCACCCCATCGGTGATCGTCACCGTGACGGTTTGATTTTCTTCCGCGGTGGTCGTGCCTTGAAGGGTTGTTAAGCTGCCAGAGCGAAAATCCACCACGCTCAAGCCATCGAGTGTATCGATGTCAATTTGTGGTGGCATAGTATCAATCACATGCACCGAATCACTGGCCGTCGCCACGTTGCCCGCCACATCACTGACCGATGCTGTCACCACAATCGGCCCGTCAGCAAGGCTAGAGAGATCCGCGTCGGCAACTTCCCAGCGTCCGTTTACCACCGTGGTGCTAAACGTCAGCACTTTGCCCGCTTGATCCGTCACCGTAACGGAAACCGTTTGTCCCTCTTCGACAAAAAAGACGCGACCAAACAGATCGGTGGCGGTCACTTCAGTTGCGTTGAGCAGCGCATCACTGCCTGAGGCGACATTCACGCTGATCAGTGCGCGCGTGTCTTTGACAATGGTATCGGTGTCCGTGGTGGGATTGCCTGCGACGTCGATCGTCTGCGTATGCACGGTGATCTCACCTTCAGCAAGAGCAGAGAGATCTTCGTTAATTGACCAACTGTTGCCACTCACGGTCGTTGTGAAGGTTAAGCGATTACCGAGATGATCCACCACTTCAATATCAATGCGCTGACCATCTTCCACATTGCTCACTGTCCCAGTGATACCACTGGTGGTGATTTCGGCTTTATTGAAGAACTCATCGCCATTGCCTTGGAAATCAGTGCTGATCTCCGCCAAGGTGTCTTTGATGGTGGAATCACTGGCCGACACAGAATGGCCATATACGTCGTGAATTTCCGCTTCCACCGTCAGTGGCCCTTCCGCCAATGAGCTGAGATCAACCGGACTCACTTGATAGGCGTTATCGGAAACGCGGGTGGTAAAGGTCAGCACCTTTCCATCCACGTCCGTAACGGTAATGGTGACGAGACGTAAATCCTCAACATCCACTGTGTTACCGTGAATACGCACAGCGGGGACTTCAAACTGGTTTTCGTAGCCATCGCCGCCATCGTCAATCACCACGGTGATCTCTGCACTATCAACCAGCGGAGGAAAGACAATCGCATCTTCAATCACGATGGGCAGTGGCGTTAGCACCGTTTCAGTGGTGCCATCGGCATCGGTTTGCGTTCCCGCAATCATCAGGTCCGTGAGTAGGCGCTGTGCATCGCCGTGGTCCACCGGCAGGAAGAGTTGCAACTGAACTTGCGCATTGGAGGCAATATGCGCCTTCAGTAAAATTTCACCATCGGCACGGGTGGCGGTTAAGGTCAGCCCATCGGCTGAAAGCGTGGTCGTAATGCTTTGACCAAACGAAGTCAGACTTTCTAGATCCGTTTGTACCTCATGGAAACGGAATTGCGCTTGTTCCACATTGATATCGGATGTTGCGCCACTGCTGCCAATCGCCACCGTCAAATCTTCATACACGGTCACCACATCAGGAAAGGTGAGCGTGGGCATGTCATCCATCGCACTGTTTCCTGCGGCATCGGTCACCGTGGCGGTGAGTGTCCATGTCGCGCGGTTGTTCAAGGCGCTTACATCAATGGTTGCAAATTGCCAGTTCCCCGCGGCGTCCACGTTCGTGGTAACACGAATACTTTGAGTGCCATCGCTGATGGTGACCACCACTGGTTGGCCAGCTTCTGCCCCCGTTGTGGTTCCTTGCAACGCGGTGTTGGTCCCTAATTTAAACTGCAGAATGTTGAGACCATCGAGCGTATCAATATCAATGGTTGGAGCCGTGGTATCTACCGTCGCGCTATCCGTTGCCGTTGCAGGGTTGCCTGCCACATCGACGGTCGAGACGGTGGCAGAGATCTCGCCATCCACAAAGCCTGAAAGATCAAGATTATCGAGCGCCCATGCGCCACCCACAATCGTGGTTTGCACCGTCATGGTGTTGCCTGCCGAGTCCAACAGCACCACATTCACGCTTTGGCCATCCTCGATATGACTGACCAAACCGCTGACTTTTACCGAAGTCAACTCTACTGGATTCAATAAGTCGTCATCACCACTGTCAATCTCAACCGTAATGGACGCTTGAGTATCTTTCACTATGGTGTTGTGTGAGGTGGTAGGGTTGCCCGCGATATCAATGGTTTGAGCATGTACCGTCAGCTCACCATCACTTAACGTGCTTAAATCAACATCCAGAGACCATTGGTCGCCCGATACCACCGTGGTAAACGTCAGTCGTCCGCCTTGTCCATCTATGATTTCAATGTTAATGGTTTGTCCATCTTCCACGTTGGCCACGTGGCCATTGATCGTGGTGGTGGCCACTTCAAACTGATTTAAAAATGCATCCCCTTGACCATCAAAGGCAACATCAATTTCAGCCAATGTGTCTTTGATGGTGGTGTCGTTGGCGGTGATGACTTTACCATAGGCGTCATGAATTTCTGCCTCGACCGTGAGCGGCCCTTCGGCAAGCGAGCTCAAATCGACAGGGAAAAACTGATATTGGTTGTTCTCCACTCGGGTGGTGAAAGTGAGTGTCGCACCTAGCGAATCGGTCACGGTTATGGTGACTAAACGCAGATCCTGAACATCCACTGTGTTGCCGTGAATCCGTGTGCCTGGTACTTCGAGAGCATTTTCGTAGCCATCACCACCATCATCGATAGTGACCGTCAACGACGCGCTGTCCACCAACGGAGGGAAGACTATCGCGTCCTCAATCACAATCGGTAACGGTGCAATCACCGTTTCCGTGGTGCCATCGGCATCCGTTTGGGTACCTTCCAACAAAATTTGCGTCAGCAAGCGTTGTGCTTCGCCATGATCAACCGGCAAAAAGAGGGACAACTTAACTTGGCTATTGGTTTCAATCGCAGCGGTCAATACCGTTGCCCCATCGCCACGCACAAGGCTTAAGGATAGGCCATCGGTTGAAATCACCACTGACACGGATTGACCAAGGGAGGTAAGTGCGGCGAGATCCGACTGCGTGTCATGGAAAGTAAACTGGGCATTTTCAATATTGATCTCCGACAGCGCCTCGCTGCTGTCGAGAATCACGGCTAAGTCTTCCCACAACGCGACGGTATCTGGAATATCCAGCGTTGGCGTCTCATCAGTGGCGCTATTGCCTGCGGCATCGGTCACCGTGGCGGTTAAGCTCCAACTTTTCGCTGCATCCAGCGCACCGACATCGATGGACGAAAACGACCACAAGCCAGCCGCATCCACGGTTGTTGTCACCGAAATGGTCTGAGTGCCGTCGCTGATGGTCACCACGACTGGCTGTCCGGATTCTGCCCCAGTGGTACTGCCTTGCAGTGCAGTTTCTGTGCCTTGCTTAAATTGAACAATCTCAAGGCCAGTTAAGGTATCAATGTCAATCGTGGGCGCGGTGGTATCCACGATCGCTGTATCTTCTGCTGTGGCAGGGTTACCCGCCACATCGATGGTACTTGCGGTGGCACGGATTTCGCCATCAGTAAGAGAGGAAAGGTCGAAATCTTTGAGTGACCACGCACCCGAGACGACAACGGTAGTGAACACTAACTTCGTCCCAGAGGCATCCGTCACCACCACTTGCACCGCTTGACCATCTTTAACATGGCTGACGACGCCAGAAAGCGTCACAGCACTCAGTTCGGTCGGATTCAGTGCCTCATCCTCGCCACTGTCGATGACGATGGTAATCGCCGCTTGCGTATCTTTGACAATGGTGTCACTCGCGGTGGTCACATTACCGGCAACGTCGATGGTCTGCGTATTGAGCGTCAATTCACCATCCACCAGCGATGAAAGATCGGCTTCGATTGTCCACGTATTGCCCGCCACAAGCGTCGAGAACGTTAAGGTGTTCCCTAGAGCATCGATCACCTCGATATCAATGCGCTGACCATCTTCTACCTCGGTGACTCGACCTGTCAGTACGGTTTTGCTCACTTCAAACTGATTGAGAAACTCATCGCCATTGCCTTCAAACTCCGCGGTGATGTCTGCCAAGGTATCCTTGATGGTGCTATCGGTGGCTTGAATGGTCTTGCCATAGACATCGTCGATATGAGCCTCGACGCTCAACGGCCCTTCGGCTAAGCCCGTCAAGTCAACTGGTGAGATTTGGTAACGGTTGTTTTCTACTCGAGTGGTGAATGTCAGCGTATTGCCATCCACATCGGTCACCGTGATCGTCACTAATCGGAGATTTTCCACATCGGTGGTGGTGCCATGAATGACAACGGCGGGGACTTCTTGCGCATTCTCGTAACCATCGCCACCGTCATCGATGGTGACGGTGATCGCCGCGCTATCAACCAGTGGAGGAAAAACGATCGCATCGCCAATCACCACCGCCACCGGCGCAACCACCGTTTCGGTTGTACCATCACTGTCGGTTTGCGTGCCTTGAATCATCAGCTCCGTCAGTAAGCGTTGGGTGTCTCCGTGATCGACTGGCAAAAAGAGTTGAATTTTGACTTCTTGATTATTGACAATGCTGGCCGACAACACCACTTGACCATCGGCTCGCACCGCCGAAAGAGAGAGACCATCGGCAGAGATGACCACAGAAATGGATTGACCAAGCGAGGTCAGCGAAGACAAGCTGCTTTGCTCGTCGATGAAGGTGAAATCGGCATTATCGATATTGATTGGCGAAAGCGCGTCACTGCTGCCAAGAACAACGGCAATATCTTCATTGACGCTGACCACATCAGGCACAATCAGGCTAGGCATATCGTCGCTTGCGCGGTTGCCAGCGAGATCCGTCACCGTTGCGTTCAATTGCCATTCCAAATTGGCATCCAACGTCGAAAGATCAATACTGTCGAACGACCAATTGCCAGCCGCATCAACTTGGGTGAGCGCTTCAACCGTATTCACCCCATCGGTGATGGTGACTAAAACCGGCTGCCCAGCTTCTGCGCCCGTGGTGGTGCCTTGCAAGGCCGTGTCTGCCCCGGATTTAAAATCGATGATCTGCAGACCGGTTAAGGTATCAATATCGATGGTAGGAAAAGTGGTATCTAGCCCTGCGCTATCGGTCGCAATAGCGGGGTTACCCGCAACATCTTTCGTCACCGCCAATACACGAAAATCACCATCGGCAAACTGAGAAACATCGATATTATCGATCGACCATTGATTGCCCGACACTGAGGTAATAAACCACTGGGCATGGCCTGCCGAGTCTACTAGGACAACTCGAATCGCTTGTCCATCTTCAACATTGGCCACCTCGCCGTAGACACGGACGTTGCCACTCTCAGCATCGCTCACCAACTCATCATCGCCAGAGTCAATGCTTACCGTAATGGAAGCTTGCGTATCTTTGACGATGGTATCGCTCGCACTGGCAGGATTGCCTGCCATGTCGATGGTTTGAGCATGAATGGTCAGTGGGCCTTCCGCAAGGCTGCTTAAATCTTCAGTGATCGACCAGGTTCCACCATTGACCGTAGTGGTAAAACGTAAGGTTTGGCCCAAGCTATCGATCACTTCGATATCGATGCGCTGCCCATCTTCAACATGGCTAACAGTGCCTGTCAGGCCCGAGGAAGAGATTTCAAAACGGTTAAAGAACTCATCGCCTCTGCCATCAAACTCGGTGGTGATCTCCGCTAAGGTATCTTTGATTGTGGTATCAGAGGCTTGAATAAAGTTGTCGAGTTCATCGGTAATGGTTGCGGTGACGGTCAAGGTGCCTTCATCAAACCCACTGGCGTCAATGCCTTCAACGCGGTACTCACCTTGAAAAACCGTGGCGGTAAATACTTGCTGTTGACCGGAAGCATCAGACAAAACCAACTGAACGAGGCGGCCATCCTCAACGTCTGTCGCGGTACCGAAAATCGCAATGCTCGGCACTTCCAGCGCATTTTCGTAACCATCGCCACCATCGGCAATCGTCACCGTGATCGTGGCGTCGTCATCCAAGAGATAAAATTGCGCATCTGGGCTTTCACGCTCGGGCGTGTTTTCATAATCTGTCGGAAGCGTGTCATAACCGGATTGAGCCAACACCTCACGCAGTTCAGGGCGAATGAAACCGAATAAGCTCGCGCTTTCTGAAGAGAGGTCCTGCTCCGAAGATGGCGCATCGTTTGGCGTTGTAGGGCGTTGGTACACTGGCTCTGCGTCAATGGGATCGTCAATGTTAACGGCATCACTATCATTGATAGGTAGCGGTGTTTCTTTAACGTACTTCACCGTTGGGTCAACCACCTCATCGGCTTGTACGGCAACCCACTGACCGTCCGGCATGATTTTCCAAACTACGCCATCAATTTCGATATAAAGTACCGGTTTCATTGTCATTTCCCTATGCCACTGCGCTTACTGATACTAATTTAATTTATGCAGCAGTATCAAACAAGAAAGAACCTCTATTTAAACCTATGTTTTTTAAAATCAAAACAACGAAAGCACCACATTTCACCCAAAGAGTCATAACCATTTGGTCACCACGAAGCGGCCACTGGACACTTCCATTGTTGATAAGCTCGGACTGAATTTTTAAAACCGTGACGATGCCACCCTACTTAATGGGTGTATCCAACTGAATTAGAAGCAAAAAAAATCCCTCAACCGAAGTTGAGGGATTAGGGGTTAGCACTTTCTATGCTTTTTTATTCGGCATTGGAAGAATCTCAAACAAGCCATCAAACTCATCTAAACATTCCGACAATGCTTTTATCAGTTGGGCATCCCCTTTCAGGTTTGCCTTTCCTTCTTTCACTAGCTTATCTAACGTTGTTTTACCTAGTACAATTTGCGTTAAGTCGCTCTTACTGATGCTGAGAGTCACATCGGTATTCGGTAACTTATCCACTTGAATATTGGCCATGTTCGCGTTGGACACTTCACCGTAGTAATGCTCTTTCAGCTCTGGATGTGATATACCAAAGCGGAAATCCAGACCCGCTTGCTCTGCTTTCGTCGCGTTTAATTTCACCGCTAAGAAATCAAGGAACATACCCGTTGGGGTGTTGGCAATCACATCGGCCGATGCCGCTTTGATCGATGGACGAATTTCTCCGGTTCTCAACTCAACCGCGCCTTGCAGATACGAGTTGCGCCACGCCATGGTTTCCGACTGGTAGCCTTGCTGTTCAAAGCTGTCGGCTAACGCAAAACGGTATTGGATATTGTTCGGGTCACACTGAACCAAGTCGTTAAACAGCTGCGATGCTTGCTGATATTCCCCTTTGGCGAAGTGTGTTTGCCCCGCTTTGTATAGCGTTTGTGCGCCAGCGGCTTCGACGTAAACGCACGATTTATCCTGAGTCGCCAGTGGGTTCGTGTTCACCGGGTTCATATCGTGATAGCCAAGATACAAGTTCACCACAGCTCGAGCGTTATGGCTGTAGGAGCCATGGTACCCATTGGTGTGCCAGGTTTCTTTTTGCGTTTGAGGCACAATTTTCTCAATCTCACGACCCACATCGTGAATGGTCACACCATGATTTGCTAAGCGCATCGACTGGTTATGAATGAAGCCATAGTTATCGCGCTGCAGGGTCATGTATTGTGAAATCTCATTCACCTCAGTGTTCGGATCATTCCACACTGGCGCTGAGTGCGCGGCGTGAATGTTGTCCACCAAGCCGCTGTCGACAAAACGCAGTTTCAGCTCGGTGAGGTATTTGGTCCACGCCAAGGAATCGCGTACTTTCGCACCACGGAAAGTGTAGATGTTATGCATGCCATCGTAAGTCAGCTCAGCGGTATTGAGAGAGCGATACTTAGGAACATAAAGCACGATTTCTGCTGGGGCTTCTGCGCCCGGCATGTTGATCGCGTGGAACTTGAGCCCATCAATGGTCAGCTCTTTTTCGCGAGGTTGGATTTCTTGTGTTGGCGCCACCAACGTGATTTCACCACGAGAGGTGCCTAAGCCAAGCGCATTATCCACGATGCCTTTGGTATTGTTATCGAGAGTGGTGCCGTATTGATAGTTGGCACGACGACTCATGGCCGTACCCGCGATGATGTTTTCATCCGCCAGCTCTTTAATGAAATCTTTCGGTGCGTAGATCGGTGCACCTTTAGCAAAGTCACCCGAGTCGAGAATGCCGCGAGAGCCTCCAAAATGGTCAACGTGCATATGCGAGTAGATCATACCGGTGATTTTGTGGCCACCCTTCACTTTAGGAAGATGCTGTTTGGCAAATTCCCACGCCGCTGCCGCCGCTTCGCGTGACAATAGTGGATCGTGAATCACGTAGCCATTGTTGGTGCGGTAAATGGTCATATTCGAGAGATCAGCACCACGGATTTGATAAACTCCATCCGTCACTTCATACAAGCCGCCGGCAACGTAGTTGAGCATGCCTTGACGCCAAATCGACGGATTCACCGTCTCTGGCAACTGCTCTACGTTCATTTCTGCCATATAGTGAAAACGCTGCTTGAGTTCACCGGCTTGATGGCTGCCGAATTCGGCAATAAGCCCACGCTGAGTGCGCTCAAACGCCGAGGTATCATGCCAAGGCAACTGTTTTGCCAGTTCAGCGTTGGCTTGTTTTGTGTGGGCCGTTGCTGGCTTACCTTGATAGTTTTCTAAGCTGGCGTAGTCCGCCGATGCGCCAAAAGAAACCATCAAAGCAAGGGTAAGGGTTGAGGGTACAAAGCGGATATTCATAACGTTATCTCTCTTAGTGCGTTGTTATGGGCATACTTTAGAAAAACAACACATAGAGATACATGCATGAATGTTTATTTAAAACATCACGATTCGCGATACTTCAACACTTCACCTTATCAAAGAATCCCTCCTAACAGCATAATGCGCGTTAGCCCTTGGGCCAAACGCGATCCAAATCTTCCGCATACAAAGCAATGGCTCTTTGATAACCCAGAATGGCTTGAGATTGGGTCGTCTCCACCAGCAGATTGAGTAGCAACGCGGTCGATTGATGATGCTTGCCTAAGTTATAAAGGCACATTGCGTAGAACGGCATCACTTCTCTTCGCTCAGGAAACTCTTGCAGCGTTTTCTCAAACCAGTTCAGTGCATCTTGATAGTCCCCTAAGCTTCTCAATGTACTGGCCAAACCAAACAGGGCTTCAAAGCGGTCATCCCCCGTCAAGTTACCTTGTATTGCCGCCAAATAGTGAGGTACCGCTTGTGATTCCAAACCTTGATTATCATAGCTCCAAGCAATATGGAGATGCGCTAGCGCTTTGTAGTGCGCGTCTTGAAGCAAGGTGGTTAATTGCGCTCGGCTTTGATCGTATTGCCCAGCTTTTCTCAATTGGATTGCGGATTGAATCACCTCATCCATGTGAACTCCCCATTATTGTGCTCATCGTTGCTGAATTTTTGAATGATTGCCGTGAAACGAGCAGAGATCATTTTCTGCCTCCTCTCACGGTTGAGCCAAAACCTTGATTGACTCATCGCTAAAGTTCCATAAAACTTAGCTCAAAACATAACAAACTGCGATGTATTAAGGCCATGGATAACCCGATCGACTTCAACTTATTGAAAGTATTTGTCACCGTGTATCGCCACCGTTCGATCACCTTGGCGGCTGACGCCATGGGGTTAACCCAGCCCGGCGTCAGTGGCATTTTAAAACGTCTACAAGAGCAACTTGGCGTCACCCTGTTTACTCGGGATGGCCGTGGAATTGCCCCCACACACCATGCACATGAGTTGGCAAGACAAGTCGAACCGGCGCTCAGCCAAATTCACAATGCTTTGGAAAGCCTAGAAGCCTTCCGCACCGACACCTACCGCAAGTTTGTCATTTATGCGCCAGAGCCTTTGATGCTAACTCTGCTGCCTAAGATTGAAGGCGATTCGACACTGGGCAAAATCGACATCGAGCTCCAACACATGCCTTACGATGTGGACGAGCAGTTTACGCGTTTGAACCAACAGCAAGCGGATCTCGCGATTGATTTTGTGCACCATTCAGCTCCTTCTTTCTATTCAGAAAAGCTGATGAATGATGAAATTTGCTTGATTGCACGGCGTGGGCACCCGCGTATTCAAGGGGCGATTAGCCGAGATGAGTATTACCAAGAGAAGCACATCACCTTAAAAATGCGTCGAGAAAACGTCTACCTCGCCGATTACTTTACCGAAGAGTTTCTCAACGTTAGACGGGTTGCGGCCGAATGCGATTCGATGGTGGCGCAGATGTCACTCGTTGCCACCAGCGATTGCATTGCCATGGTCACCCGCTCATTGGCGGAGCAATTTGCCGAGACACTGGGGTTGCAAGTGCTCCACTCTCCGATGACAGCCATTCCCATCACCTATCGGCTTCTCATCCATAACCGAGAGATCAACAGCCCTGCCAACCAATGGCTTCGTGAACGACTCAGTCGCTACTTTACTCAGTAACGACATTAACTGAGTACTGGTTAACTGCGGCACTGGGCAAAAATATCCAGATCACTTTGATAAACCTGAGTTTTCACGTCCATGATGCCAAGCATAGAGTGGAACAGGTTATCGTGAGAAAACGCACCGTGTGTTGCTTCATTGGCTAAGCATTTTCTGTCTAACCCTTTTTCTTTGGCAAAACCGTTGGATGCCCAAAAAAGCATCGGTACTTTGGTTTGGTTTTCTGGCGCGAGCGCATACGGCATGCCGTGCAAAAAGAGCCCATCTTCGCCCAATGATTCGCCGTGGTCAGAGACATAAATCAGCGCGGTGTTAAACTGATTTTGCAGCGCTTTTAACTGTTCAATGGTCTGCGCAATCACGTAGTCGGTATACAAGATGGTGTTGTCGTAACTGTTAACGATCTGCTCGACGCTGCAGTTTTCGATGTCAGCTCGAGGGCAATCAGGTTGAAACGCGGCCTGTTGCTCCGGGTAACGTCGGAAATAGGTCGGCCCATGGCTGCCCATGCCATGCAAAAACACCACTCGGTTTCCTTGCATGCCGTCAACTCGTTGTGAGAAGTCTTCCAACATCGCCATGTCGTAACAGGTATTGCCATCGCAGAAGGCATTTTTTGCGTCGCGATCCACCACCGTTTTTTGGATGTTGTGCGCTACGCCTTTGTCACCGCCGTCATTTTCAAGCCACAATTGGTCAACGTTGGCGCGTTTCAGAATGTCGATAACGTTATCTTGATTGTCCGCCACGCTCTTCGAATAGTTCGCGTGTTTCATTGCAGAAAACATGCAAGGCACCGATACCGCTGTGGCGGTTCCACACGAAGAAACTTGGCTAAATGAGATCACATCAAGATCTTTGGTGTAAGCGTTGGTTGCTCTGGGGTAACCGTTTAACTCAAAGTTGTTTGAGCGCGCGGTTTCGCCAAGGATGAACACCATCAGCGTCGGCTTTGTTGTCGCTTGTTGTAACGCTTGTGACGACTGCTGCGCATCCTCACCCAAGACTTGGTATGCCATGGGCTGATAAAAGTACGTGCGGTGAACATACTTACCGATGCTGTACACCAATTGAGTGGGAATGATCTCTTGACGAAGATAAGGGTTGTTACGCCCAACGGACGCGTAATCTTGGTAGTAAAGCCCGGCAATTGCGACAATCACCGCCAGAGAAATCACCATCGAGACAAGCTTGCGGCCAATAAATCGCAGCCAAGAGCCGCTTGAGCGAATCGGTGTCACCGCCAGTAGCACAGCAGGTAACACCCCCATTAAACCAATCCACAGCACAGAATAGGCACTGAGGTACGCACTCGCCTCGGCAGAGTCCGTCTCAAGAATGTTGGCGATCATATCGGAATCAAACAAGGTGCCGTAGTTAAAACCCGCATAGCTCGCCGCGGCAGAAAGCAGCAGCAACACAGCAAAAAAGGGCTTAGTGAACCAAGGCCAACTGAACAGATTAAACAGCAAATTAAACGCCGCAAGAAAGAACAGCGGGATCGAAATGACAAAGCCAATCTTAACGCTATCTAAGCTACTTAAGATCGAATGCAACGTGGCGTAGATCGGGATGTTAACCAAAAACGCAAAGTAGCTCGCCAACATCAATGTGATGCCAACATACGAGAAATGGGTATTTTTTAAAATTCGCTGCATAACATAACCAATTGAAAGTGAAAATTGGTGCCGCTTTCCTTTAAAAGTTAGGAGTGGCTTCAACAAGGCGAATCATATCGAGCGAAACTTAAGATTGGCTTAAGAAATAAAATGAATGAATAATGAAGGCGGGATGAAAAAGAGATCACCAAGGAAAAGACTGTGGCAACAGAGCAAACTTGCATCATCTGTCAGATTCAACAAAACAAACTGACACATTTTCTTATCGCAGAGCGAGATGGCTTCAAGGCGGTACTCGATAAATACCCGATTGCAGAAGGACATATTCTGATTCTTAGCCCAAGTCACGCGTCTCATTTAGAGCAACTGTCTAACAGTGAATATGCGACTCTCTTTCAATTTGCGCGTGATATTGGGCAGCAAATGTCACATGTCTATGATGGTGTTTGTGATTACAACGTAATCATCAACAACGGCCAATATTCAGGCCAACATATTCCCCACGTGCACCTTCATCTGATCCCAAGAAAGAAAGGGGATACCGTGCACTTTTATTGGCGATTGTTAACGAGGTTTATCAATCCTCTGAGCCCGATGAACACACTTACAAGACTCAAACGCGTTCATCAGCAATGGCAACAGAGGATCTCTATGATGGACTCTTCAAAGAGTTAAGAGCGGAAGACTAAACATCGTATTTGCGCTTCATTCTTAGCGCGACATTGACCAACGCAATCAACACAGGCACCTCGACCAGAGGCCCGATCACGCCAGCAAACGCTTGGTCTGAATTGAGTCCAAACACCGCAATGGAAACGGCGATCGCAAGCTCGAAATTATTGCCTGATGAGGTAAAAGCGATAGAGGCATTTTGATCGTAAGGCAGCCCTAAGCGCTTGCCGATGTAAAAGCTGGCAAAAAACATCACCATAAAGTAAATCACCAGCGGGATAGCGATTTGGAACACATCCATCGGCAACTCGATGATCATGTCACCTTTAAGGCTGAACATCAGCACAATGGTGGCGAGCAGCGCAACTAATGTGATGGGCGAAACACGTGGGATAAACACCTCGTTATACCACTGCTCACCTTTGGCGGCGACCAGCCATTTTCGGCTTAAAAAGCCCGCTAAGAATGGGATACCAAGGTAGATCAAAACGCTTTGTGCGATGTCGAGAATCGTCACATCGACCACCACGCTTTCCAAGCCAAAATAGGGCGGAAGCACCGTGATAAACAACCACGCCATAAAGCTGTAGGTAAAAATTTGAAAAGCGCTGTTTAACGCCACCAACGTGGCACCGTACTCTTTATTGCCGCCGCTGATGTCATTCCAAACCAGCACCATTGCAATGCAGCGCGCCAAGCCAATTAAAATAAGCCCGACCATATACCCCGGTTGATCACGCAGGAAAATGATCGCCAAAGCGAACATCAAAATTGGCCCGACGATCCAGTTCATCACCAGCGACAAGGTGATGGCGCGTTTATCGCGAGTCACTTCACCCAGTAGGCTATAGTTGACCTTAGCCAGTGGCGGATACATCATTAAAATCAACCCAATAGCCAACGGAATATTGGTCGAGCCCACCGAAAGCGCTTCATTCCACTGCGCGACTTGAGGGAACAGCACACCAATGCCGACCCCAACCGCCATGGCGAGAAAAATCCATAACGTTAGGTATCGATCAAGAAAGCTCATCTTGTGATAAGCACTGCTCTCTTCACAACTGACGGTCTGGTTCATATCAACCTCTTTCAAATTTGTTCTGGATGCGCTTATTGGGCGCAATGACTCACATCGCTGCGGCAAGACTTGCCAAGGATGCTTTCTAGCTCTGATTCAATAAACGCAAGATTGTTTTCCAACGTGGTTTGCAGCACTTGCTTCATCCAAGGAGCAAGCTGAGGATGGATTTGGTAGTAGACCCATTTACCGCGGCGTTCATCCAACACCAGCTCCTGCTTACGTAGCTCAGCCAGATGGCGAGAGACTTTCGGCTGACTTAAATTCAGGGCTTCCATCAAATCACAAACACACAACTCCCCAAGCTTTTGCATTAAAAGCAGAGATTTAAGACGAGTTTCTTCCGAAAGTGCTTTATAGAGAAAAAGGGGATTAGACATAGCAAACACTCAATCGAAAATATGCGGAAAATCATATATATGAAAAAACATATGTCAAGTCTTAGCCTGTCATAAGGAAAGAGTAAGCAGAGGTATGGTAGTGCGCAAAAGGCCAGGCCAATGCACACAACCTTTCTCAATGATTCAAAAAACCACCAGTCGTGACCCATAGTTCAAGCAGGTGGTTTTCACAGAATGCGTCGTTGGAGCAGAACAACTCACGTTTACTCTTCGCTTTTCTCCAACTCTTTTAGCTCTTTTTCGATATTCTCTTCTTCCATTTCAAGCTTTTCGCGCTGATCTTTTAACGCTTGCTTTTTCTCTTTGAGCGCTTGTTTACGCGCTTCTTTCTCCTGCTTATTCATCTCCTTCATCGCTTTTTGTTCTTCTTTTTTGCCTTTTTCTTTGGCGGCTTTTTTCTGTTCTTTTTCCAGTTTTTTCAAACACTCTTTGTCTTTCTTGTCACAGTGTTTTTGCATCATTTCTTCGGCATGTTGCTCCACCGCTTCTTTGCTGGGTTTGCCTTCCCCCGCCCAGTTCGGTTTTTCAGCCAACGCCAGTGGTGAAGTTGCCAGCCCAATAACCAGAGAAATCAATAATGCTTTCATAGTGAGTACTTCCTTTGTCGACACGATGAGAAAAGCGTAGGAGAGGCGATGGGAAATAAACAGTATCAATGTTGAAATCTGTGGCACAAAATCACAGCCAAATAAAAACCCCGTGGTCATGGGATACCACGGGGTTTGGATTTAACGCCTTACTAAGCGGTCAAAGATTTAGGCTGCAAGCTTTTCAAGCACACGCATCAGCATGCGAATGCGCGGTTCAATCGAGGCCAGCACAAGGTACTCTTGATCACTGTGGAAACCCGCGCCGATTGGGCCCAAACCATCAAGAGTAGGCACACCCAAAATCGCCGTGTTGTTCGCATCAGAGCCACCGCCCACCGCGTGCCAGTTCAGATCAATCGACAGCTCTTGCGCTGCGCTTTCCACTAATTGCATCAGGCCTTCGGTCTGCTCGCTTGGCACCATAGACGGTTTGTACGCCTCACGCTCGATGGTCACGCTTACGCCGTCCACAAATGGCGTTTGTGCCATGGCATTGAGCTTGGTGTCTACGTCATCGTATTCTGCGTTGTTCCAGAAACGCACGTCCACCACCGCTTGCGCGTGTTCCGGCACAATGTTGGCACCCGCACCACCAGACACCACACCCACGTTTAAGGTGGTACCTGATTCAAAGTTGGTCATCGCATTGATTGCCATGATCCACTGTGCCATTTCAGTGATCGCGCTGCGACCTTTTTCTGGATCGTTACCCGCGTGCGCCGCAATGCCTTTGAAGTTGATCTTGTAACCCGCCATGCCTTTACGCGCTTTCACTAAGCCACCATCGGCGCGAGCGGCTTCGGCCACCAGCACGTTTTTGGCCAGTTTGGCGACCGATTGAATCCATTCAACCGAATCGCCAGAGCCTGTTTCTTCGTCTGGATTCATGCAGATGCAAATAGAAAGCTTGTCCAGCACTGCTTGGTCCAAATTGCGCATCGCGTATACGATGTTGAGCAAGCCAGATTTCATGTCCGACACGCCTGGGCCGTACGCTTTCTCAGCGTCTAGCGACATCGGGCGTGCCGCTGCCGTACCGACCGGGAACACGGTATCCATGTGACCAATCATCATCACATCGATGTGCGCAGCATCTGGTTGGTTGCGAATTTCAAGACCGACACCCGCTTTACCGCAATCGACACGCTTGATCTGCCAGCCGTTCATCGCTTGAAACTTTTGCTCAAACTGGCTGGCAATATATTCGATGCCTTCTAGCGTGTAGGTACCGCAATCAACGTTGATCAGCGGCTTTAGTTCTTCCAGATAATGCTCGAGAGAAAATTGCATATCTTACTCCTAGACAAACAGGTTCATCACCAGCATGGCGCCAAAGGCGTTCAATACTGAAATTGCGATCATCACTGGAATGTAGCGGCCTTCGGTGCCGATAGGACCCAAGATACGGCCAACGTACTGAACTTGTGAGCCCATTAGGTAGATCGCTGGCGCCAAAATCGCGATGTGAGTGCCGTTAAGGATGCCTTGGTCAAACAAGCTGATCACCACACCCACTGCACCACCCATCGACATCCACGCACCGATCAATACCGCTGCTGCTTCACCCGGCAAACCAAACACCGCCATCACGGGTGAAAATACGCTGCCCATCAAATCAAGTGTGCCTGTGATTTGCAGCGCTTTGATGATCACAAACGCCATCAGAACGTTAGGAACGGTCGAGGTGGTGGCAATAACCCAGCCTTTTTTCGCGCCTTCAACAAAAATGTCGGTCACAATCGGCTTCTTTGCTTTTACTTCACTCATTTTGCTGCCTCTTCTTTTAGCGTTTGTGGTTTGTCTTGATCCGCGTTGTCTTGTTTGTCTTCTTTACCTTCCGTTAGGTTTAGGTAGATGCGGAACAAGTTCGCGCCGACGATTTTGAAGACGAACATCACAGCAACCGCGAGGCCGATAGATGACGTTACCGCTGGTGAACCGTCCGCCATCGTGAGGGTAAAGAGCACCGCGCCAGAAGAGAAGAAGTTAACGATGGTGGCACCAGCAGTGAACTGGAACATAGTGAACACGTCCGTTTCGCGCTTGGTCAGGTGGCCTTCGTCTTTCAATTGACGCGTCATCGCCGCACCCGCATCGGTACTTTGCAGCGAGGCGATCAATGCAAGACCCGTGTTACCTGGGATGTTCATCAGTGGGCGTAGTAGTGGCGTTAGCAATTTGCGTGCTGCATCCAATGCGCCGTAGTGCTCAAGCACGTTGATCATACCCAAAGCGAACATCACCGTTGGAATTAAGGTCAATGCGAAGATGAAGCCATCACGCGCACCGCTACCGCCCGTACCACGGAAAGAGGTGGTCATGGCTTGTACGCCATCGGCCGTTTCGTTCACGCCGTACGCCACTTTACCGAACGCACCGTTTAGCGTCGTAAAGTCAAAAACGCCATACCACTGATTCGATTGCAGTAGGCCCGAGAAGAACACAACGGCAAACGCGAGAGCAATGTAGCTCCCAATCGTTACCTTGCGTTCTGTTTGAACAGGAGTTGTCATAAATTCACCTATGGTTGTGGAACTGAACGCATAGGATCTTGAACGTAGAAGATGGGTTACATACTGATCAGGGTCAACCCCCGCGCCAAACGATTAAATAAGCCACTATTGAAATATTATTTTTTGATAACCATCACAATTAACATATTATATTAATTAATAACACAAATTAGGTTTTTTAATCCATTCACAACCAAGCAAATTGGAAACCAAATCCCTCACATTTCATAACAGTGTGCTAGCAATTTTTATGGCTCTTTTGCGGCAAACGTCGCTTTTCTTTCGCGAGATAAAAGAGATTTGCGGCGATCATCGAACTTTCACCGTGTAAACGCCCCCCTTTGCCATTGCTCAAACGCCGTCTTTCTCTCCTATACTCAAACGGAATTTATCCATCAAGGAGATAAACATGTACGGATTTAGCACTCAGTTTGCTGGCAGCTATGAACAAGCGATCGAAAAAGTAACGCAAGAGCTCGCCAAAGAAGGCTTTGGTATTTTGACCGAAATTGACGTCAAAGCGACCTTAAAGAAAAAGATCGATGTGGATAGAAAACCTTATGTGATTCTCGGCGCTTGCAACCCTCACTTGGCCAATCAAGCGATCACCGCCGAGCCAGACATTGGCTTATTGCTGCCGTGCAATGTGGTGGTGCGGGTGGAAGAAGATGACAGCGTGACGGTGGCGTTTATGGATCCGTCTGCGGTGCTTAGCATGGTGGAGCAGCCCGGTATCGAAGGGCTAGCAGGGCAAGTGAAAGAGAAACTGATGCGCGTTTGTGATGGGCTAAAACAGTGATTCGACACTCACGCCTCTAACTCTGTGTTGCTCAACCAGCATGCCTAGCGTTATGTTCGCCACCACTCTGGGTGGCGAACATTGAGGACAACGTACTTTTCGTCGCTATTGCGCGGCGTGACCAACAAACGCCACAACCACTTTGTCATCCCCTAAGGTGCGGGAGAAAACGTACGCGCCAGTTTGTTCAATCTCCTGATGCACACCAGCACCAACCGCGGGATGCGCACGGCGGAACTGGCCCAGTTTCTGCCAATGACTGAGCAATGTTTGCTGCTCTGCACTCAACTGCCACACCATGTCCGAGCGAGTGCCTTGATGGAAATCATCCGCGTATGGGCCAATATTGCGCCCTACTTCATCGCCATAGTAAATCTGCACCGCACCAGGGCTGAGCAGCAATGCGTTCGCGGCGTTGCGCTGCACGGCATAGTCTTTAAATCGGCTAAAGAACAGCTCAGTATCGTGCGAGGACATGTAGCTCACTGGGTTAAAATCACTCTGCTGCGCGATGGTGTTGGCGTAATCGCGATAGGTATCGGCCATTTGGCTAAAACAAGCTGCGCCTTTATCGAGTTTCTTCTGCATATCAAAGTTGATCAGCGCATCAAAACCGTCGTCAAAATAAGGGCTGCGGTAGGCTGAATGGCCCCACACTTCCCCCATCATCCAAAATGGCGCACCCGATTGGCCATTGGCTTTGCGCCACGCATCGAGGCTTTTCGTCGCTTCTTGTTTCAGGCGCTTCCACACTTCGCCTTCAACGTGTTTGACCGTATCTACCCGATAGCCATCAATACCAAAGCGTTTCACCCAATCGGTTTGCCACTCAATCAAATAGTCGCTGACGGTGTAGTTGTCACGCGCCACCACGCGCGTACCGGGGTTCTCTAGCAGCCACTGTGGTGGCGTCACCGCTTGGGTCGACTCGGTGCGAAAATCAGGCAACCCAGCGAGAGACAAAGTCATGTCGCTGCTGCCCGGTTTTTGGTAACCCGGAAGCCCAGTGCGCACCCAATCTGCCCCCCACCACTGTGACCAGTTTTGGCTTTGATAGTCGATCGCAGAGTGGTAGCTATGCCAGTTTTCACCCGATTTTGGCTGCCAGTTGGCCCATTTTTCTGGCAAGTTCGCTTCTTTTGTCGTCACTTGCATGCCATCAAATTGCAGATCCGCCAGCGTTGAATACCCGGAATGGTTGATCACTGCATCGAGCAGGACTTTGATGCCGCGTTTATGCGCCTCTCCCACCAGTGTTTTCAAATCTTCATCGCGACCAAAGTTCTCATCGATCTTGGTAAAATCACGCGTCCAATAGCCGTGATAGGCATAAAATGGGAAAGAACCGCTGTCGCCACCACCAACGAAACCGTGCACTTGTTCCACAATCGGCGACAACCAAATCGCATCAGTGCCGAGACGTTGAATGTAGTCGAGCTTTTCAATCACCCCTTTAAGATCGCCCCCGTGGAAGGTGCCAATTTCCTCTTTACCGTCCTTCTGGCGACCATAGCTTTGGTCATTGCTGGTGTCGCCATTGTTAAAACGATCCACCATCACGAAGTAAATATTGGCGTTGCGGTAATCGAAAGGGCGCGCTTTTTTGTTTTGTTTAACCGGTTCCAGCAGCACCAAACCGCCAGATTGCGTTGATGGCGTTAAACTCACTTTGCCTTTTTTCACGCTCACCACTTGGCCACTGTAGGCGTCACGCAGTGAGGTGCCGTCTTTGAAGCTGTCGCCCAGTTCAATCGTCACTTCACCGCCTTGGTAAACTTCACAAGTCACCTGTGGCAATGGGCGTTTAAATTCAGTTTTAGCGGCCTTTTTCGGCTCACGTTTGAATGTCATCGTATTGGCGTTCGCGTCCAGTTCAAAGCTGTAGTCACCCGTAAAGCGGATTTTTAGCGGAAGTTCGGTCACTTTGCCACAATTCAACGCAATGGGTTGATTGAACTTAATCACCTGTGCATCGGGCGCTTGGCAATCGCCTTCCAGCCCGGTGATTTTCAGTTGATAACTGTCTTTGACCAGCGGCACCACTAATGGCTGCTCGGCACTGAGCGGAAAATCTCGGCTGTTGGTGGTGGTTGAAATGGTTAAATTCGGCTCGGCAATCGCCGCTGTCGAGCTGAGGAGCAGAGTTAAGGTTATCGCGTTCAGTTTCATCGTTCAGTCCGTTGTTCACGCCTTCCCCTCTCAAATCGCAACAGATGCTTAAAAGGGTAGACGTTTGATCGTTTTTATCACGCTCAGAATAAAACGACGGAATAACAAACACATCCTTCTCACCCCCTACGCCCTAAAACTTTGCCGAGGTCACAAATTCGCCGCTAGGGGCGTAGAAAAAGCCGGATGAATCGCTTCATCCGGCTTTGTTTTTATTGCCATTGACGTTGTGTGATTAGTGCTTAAGTTCAGCAGGGACGTCAGCAATGTAAATCGCGGGAACCCCTTCGAAGTCACTGGTGAAAAGCACCCCTTCATCGTTAGGCGTGAATGAAGGGTGTGGATGGGTAATTTGACGGTCACCATCCAGCACTTTCCAAGACGAGCTGTGTTTTGCTAGCTTCGCGTAGGTTTTCTTGTTGGTGTTGAGCACATATAGGAACGGGTCGTTCTCGATGCTGTAGCCACTAGCATCGGCGACATCGACTGGTGCATCGCAACCATCGCCCACCATCAGAGAACCATCGAAGTTACTCATCAGGTGCGAGCAAGGTGGCATCACCATCACTTCTTCATTCTCTAATGTGTCTGGGTTGGCTTTGTAGATCACACGCTCTGTTTGCCCCTTGAAGTAAGAGACATACGCCATTGCGCTGCCATCAGGGATCCAGAATTCATGCGTGCACGATTCGCCCGGCGCATGCGATTTGATCTTGCGAAGGTTCGAGCCATCTTCGTTCACCAGCCACATGCGCGCATCGACTAAATCGTGCGGACCTTCGTGACAAAAACCCACAGTGCTATCGTCAAATGGACGGTAAATAGGGTGACCAAGCCACGCGTTCTCTTGGTGGATCACCTCCAATTCACCGCTTTCTATATCCACTTTGATCAAACGGCACGTTGGGTTGGTATGATAAAACTCGGCGAATTTCTCCCACGACGTAAGTGGTTGCCAATCACGTTTAAGAATTTCAATGCCCACCAATTTGGTGCACTCTGAGTTCGCCACCCAAGTGCCATACCCTTTCCACTCTTCGTCTACGGTATAAATGACACTCTCTTCAAGGGTTTCGAGATCCACTTTCATTAGGTTCAGTTCATTTTTCACGTAGAAGAACGATTTATCATCGCTAGAAATGAAACCACCAAAGGTATTATCCCCTTTACCTTCTGTCAGTTGGACTGCTTGCTGAGTATTGAGATCCAGCAGGTAATAGTTGCGATTTCCATCAAAATCACCTGCAAAAAGAAGCTTTTGTCCATCCTGAGTAAAGCACTTCTGGTAAAAGTAATTGCGGTGACAGATAACATCCGTTGGTGTTAAACGGGTTACTTTCACCTGCGTATCACTGTCTACGAAGGTTTCGAAGTTAAGAGTGATAATTTTGCCTTTAGCCATAACATATCTCCGCTAAACCGCTGCCAGTGTTGGCTGGCAGCGTAAATCAAATTTTTATTGAATAATTATTGTGAACTGCTGGTTGCTAGCTTGGTTGAGCGCTCATCGACTTTAGCGCTCTTCTTCAAGCCATAGCCCACAGCAAAGATAGCAGCGGCACACGCTAAGAAGAGTAGACGGCCCCAAAGTGGGTTTGGAATCAACACCATCAGCGTTAAACCACCAGCCATGTAAGTCACGAGCGTACCCAATTTTGCACGTTGCATACGGTCTACGATGTCTTGACCTTCTTCCGCCACACATTCTGTATCAACGTCTTTGAAGAACTCTTCCGTTGCCGCTTTGTTGGTGTCTTTCGCTTCGTTGTAGAACAAGGTGGTCAGACAGAAGAAGCCAGCGGTGAAGAATAGGTGAGCCGCAATGGTGATCATGGTGCGCAACTCGCCCGCTTCACGACGGGTGATTTCTTCCACGCCAAACCAGCTCATCACGTATTCTGGAGTGAAGATTTTCACCACAGACCAAGAAACCAGCATACCGAAAACAACCGTTGCCCAAGGTGCCCAGTTTGGCGTTCTGCGAATCACGATACCGAGGAACAGTGGCACTAGAATTGGTGATTGCAGCAATGTCGCAACTTGCATCATGAGGTCAAACAGGCTTAGGTGCTTCAGTGAGTTGAAGAACTGAGCCATCAAGATAACCAAGATACCGTTAACCAGACAGGCAATCTGACCCGCGCGTAGCAATTCTTTATCGTCGGCTTTGCCTTTACGTACGATGTTTGAGTAGAAACTGCGAACAAAGATGCCTGAGTTACGGTTTAGAGCAGAATCCATTGAAGACATGGTCGCAGCAAACAGACCCGCCATCAGCAGACCAACGGTACCAAGAGGCATGGTTTCGCGTGCAAATACAAGGTAAACCGCATCGCTCGCTTTCGCGCCAAGAGACGAGTATTGCGTGGCCGCATCTGGGTAAAGAATCGCAGATGCCCATGGTGGGATGAACCAAATAATGGCACCGAACACCATCATAACCAGCGCCATGACGGCCGCTTTGCTTGCGTTCTTAGAGTCTTTTGCGTTTAGGAAACGGTAAGACTCCTGCATGTTGTTGATGCTTTGTAGCTGCTTAACGATGAAGAAGATAAACGTACACACAAGAAGCAGTGGGTAGTTCATATCAGGGCCCAGGATGAAGCCACCTGGGAAGTTCTCCACGATTTCACCCGGACCACCGACCACATACAGGGCAACCGCCGCACACGCGATGGAGATCACCGCCACCACCAGTGTTTGAATGAAGTCCGATGCCACAACGCCCCATGCACCACTCAGTAGCGAGATCACCAATACGGCAATACCCGTCACCCAAATGGTGGTCACGATGTCGGCGTTAAATACGGCAGAAGCAAACACGCCCAGACCGTTTAGCCACACACCAGCGTTGATGACGCTCAGTGGGATGATCACCCAAGTGAAAAACTGCTCGTTGGTATTACCAAAACGGCGTTTAACCCCTTCTGTTGGTGTATCCACGCGCATTTGACGGAAGCGGCGAGCGAAGTAAAAGTAAGCAAAAATGTACGCCACCATGTTACCGATAAACACAGCCAAGACAGCGAAACCGTCGTTGAACGCTTTACCCGCAGCACCGGTAAATGTCCAAGCTGAAAATTGTGTCATAAACGCTGTGGCACCTACCATCCACCACAACATTTTGCCGCCCCCGCGGAAGTAATCACTGGTACTGTTACTTGCCATTTTTTTAAACAGCAGACTGATTGCTACCATCAGAGCAAAGTAGCCTGCAATTACTAAGTAATCGTATTCCATAATAGGACCTCGAAACGATGTTTTAATTTAAGTGAATTTTAAGATCAAAATACAAAACGTATTGCGATTAAAATCAAAACAACGGTTCATTTTTGAATTTATTCACTAGTTTGTGATTGCGATCACTTACAAAACGATTGCCGATTACTTTGAGTATTGACCAAAAATCGAACCACGCCGAGTAGAGCGAAAAAACACCGAAAGAGTGTCAGCAGCAAGTGTGAAAAGGTAAATCTGAGACCGTTGTCATTCGAAAAGGCAAGGCTCTCTCGAGCCTTGCAAGAGCATTACTGTTGAACCAGCTGTTTGAGCGCTAACGCTTCCTTGAGGCCCGGTACCGTTTGCTGTTCATCGATGATCGACGCCTGCTTTAGCGGTTGCAGTGACTTAAGATCAATCGCTTTGCCATCGCTGCCCAGCGTACGACCATCGACAATGAACTGGTTGTCCGAGGCATGAGCGCTGTGGATCACATCGTCATACTGGCTGCTCACTTGGAAACGGTACGAACGGTTTTCAGTGAAGGTGCCCTGCTCGATATCGCCCTCATAAGGGCTTTGGCGGAACAAATAGTTGAACCGTTTGTTGTCGATCGCCACGTTGTTACTCAGCACCAGCGAGCCTGGGTTGAAGTTGTCGGTGAAACCATCCATGTTGTTGTTGAACGATAGGCTGTTTTTCACCACGTGCGAAACAGGAATGCCTTCACCACCGAGTTTGAAACCGTTACCGATGGTGCCGCCCTTGTTCGCCACTTCTAGCGTGCGACCGTTATTAAAGGCAATGGAATCGATGATGGTCACCGCGCCGTTCGCGCCGTCTTCCACTTTATTAAACAGATCCCAGCCATCGTCGATGTTGTGGTGAGAAAGGCAACGGATGAAGGTATTGCCATCACCGATACGCATTTTGGCCGCAAAGCCATCGGCGTTGATCTGTGATTTATCCATATTGTTGAAGCTTTCGCTATCAATCACCGTGTTGTAGCTTGCCCACAGCGCACGGCCAATCTTCTCAGGCGAGGTGATGACAAACCCCGTATCCGGCGCGCTGTGTGTCACCATTTTTTCAAAACGGTTATGGCTGCCGTGCACAAAAAACTGAGCACCGGCGACTTCAATGTTTTCGTAGTGCCAATAGTTGGCGTTGTGCTGATATTCCGACACAAAACGCACCTTGTTACCTGCCGCTTTCAACTGTTTTGGCAGCTCAGCGGTGCCACTTGCCGTGATGGGCAGCGTGATGCCTTGATAATCGCCATCTTGAAGAATGATGGTGCCACCAGCGGGCAGTAAGTTAACCGCGGTGAGAAAATCGAGTGGCTTCTCAGTGCTACCGTTACCAGAGGCCGTACCGCTTGGCGAGACATGCAGTTGCAACGGATTTGGCAAGCTGACCCGTTTTACCTCGTAACGATGAAGTTGCTTCTCTAAGGTTGGGCCTTCCAGCGCGGTAAACGCCAACTCAAGTTGGTTGCTGTTGCTCGCTAACTCAATGGTATGAGAGAAGAGATCCCCCGCGTTGACCTGCTGCTTCGCGACAACCTTGCCATTGTGCTTAAGCTCGATGCTGCCGGTGTAGTTGGCTCTTGATTGAACAGGGTAACGCTGAGTCGCGGAAAGCTCCGAAGAGGCTAATTGAAAAACCAAAGGTTCTTGCTTAGCTTGGTATTTCGGCGCATCCATGGTGTCCGCTGGCGAAAGTTGGAGATCCACATTGCTGACGCTCATTTTGGCGTTACGCGATGCAAAGAAGCCGATGTACTGACTTTCTGGATTTTGCATCTCAACAATGTTGGCATTGGCGCCTTTCACATCTTGCGTCTGCTCTTTGTCACCTTGGCGATAGCTGACTTTGAAGCCATCATTAGTGCGTGTCAGAGTCATGCGGAAAGTTTCAGCCGTACCATAAGGTACCCCTTCTGCATAATCGACACGGCTTAGTCGGTTACCCGCCGTTCCCCAAGGTTGATAAACCCCTTCACGGAACGAGGCGTTAAAGTTGGTCATGCCATCGTTGGTACGGCTGTGCGAACGCAACAAGTTCATCACCATGTTCGATGCCGATGGAAATTCCTCATGCCCTTCTGGTTGTGGGACCAAACGTTCAGCCCCCAAAATATCACGCACCATCAAACCTGCGCCTTCTTGGCGGTTTGGCGTCGCGCCCGTTTCTGGCCCTAACTGCTCTAAAACCACATCCGCGCTCAAAGTGAAATTAACATCGGTAGGGAGTTCGGTGTAATAGAATGTCAGTCCTTCATGGGAGTTGGCCAACTTGCCGCCACGGCTTTCAATCGTAAACTGAGAAAGCAGTTTGCCCTCTTCGATAGGCTGGCCGTTTACTGTCACCTGGTTAACGCCGACTTTCTCAGGCAGGATGGTTGAACCAAAATTCATATCGGTTGACTGACCAAAAGTGATCGCTTTCCAAGTTAAGTCAGCGACATTGATCTCTGTTGCGTAGCTCGCTGGTGCAAGAATGGCGGCCAAGCAAAGGGCTAAAGTGTGCTTTTTCATACCATGTTCCTCTGCTTAGAAGTTGTATTTCATGCCAACGCGGAAACGCGGACGATAGCTATCGACTTCGTTAGTATCTTTCTTCGATGGGGTTGCACCAATCTCGCCAAATGGACGCCAACCACTGTCAAAGCCTTGGTATTCAAACGTAAAGTTCACTTCACTCACACCCGCATTGTCGTCTTTGTAAACCACCTCACCCTCTTGCTTCCAGGTGTAATCCACCGTTGCGCCCAATCCCCAGTTTTCGATGCCGCGGTAGCTCGCACCGAATGTCCAGCGGTTGTAATGAGCGCTTTTGTCCACATTTGGACGCGTTTCATAGTGGTAACGATGACGGAATGAGGTCGACCAATCGTCATTCACTTTGTAACCCAAGGTTAAGTTGAACTGGTTCCCCATCTTGGTATCGTTAGATTCCCACTTGTATTGCGGTGTGAGCGTAAACGATTCGTTGATGCGGTAGAGATAGCTGATATTGGCTTGTTGGCCGTTGCCAGCAAACTCGCTGAATGGGTCTTGATTGTGCTCACCCGTTTCGTTGTTTGAACGCCATTTAGCTTCCACTTCAAAACCCACACCGTTCTTAAAACGATGGCTCACCGCGATACGGTCAGCGTGTTTTGCCCCCGCTTTATCACCATGGTCCGGTTGGAACTCATGACGAATATTGATAGAAGCAGCGCTGGCAGCGGTTGACGTTAACGTCAGGAGTAGTGCAGAGGTAAGGTATCTAATTTTCATTTTAAAACACCGTTTTGTTTTATATTAAATTTCGTTTTAATATATATACAGAACAGAATTTGGGAAGTGTTTCGTGGTGAAATTGTGATCATTGAAACGCTGTTTTAATTTTAACGTGAGCAAGATGCATGGCCCTACTAGATAATTTGATCATCACCTTTTACCTTGCCTTTATAGGTTTCGCCGCTTGGCTATTTCGCCGCTTTTCAAACTCCTCCAGCGACTTCATTCAAGGTGGTGGCACCATGATGTGGTGGATGGCGGGCGCCACCGCGTTTATGACACAATTTTCGGCCTGGACCTTTACTGGCGCTGCCGCCAAAGCCTTTGAGGATGGCATCAGCGTGATGTTTATTTTCTGGGGTAACGCGCTCGGTTTTCTTGTCGCCGCTGCTTTTTTTGCTAAGCGATATCGCCGTTTGCGCGTGGAAACCGCCATGGAGGTGATTCGAATTCGCTTTGGCGGCGTTTCAGAACAAGTGTTCACTGGGCTGAGTTTTCCCATCACCCTCATTGCCTGCGCGATCTGGATGAATGGTCTCGCGGCTTTTTTCTCTGCACTGTTTGCCATTCCCGTCACAACGACCATTTTAACCATGGGGATCGTCGTGACTCTGATTGCCATCAGTGGTGGGGCATGGACGGTATCGGTCACCAACGTGATGCAGTTGATCCTACTGATTGCGATTACCTTTGTGATTGGGTTCAGCGCGTTTCAAGCCCTTCCTGAACCCACTGCCGTGTGGCACGCCTTTCAACCTATCTATGGCGAAGGCGTGCCCCACACTGCCATCTTTGTTGCTTGGGCATTGGCCATGCTGCTTCAACAAACCATGAGCAACAATCACACCCTCAGCAGTTATCGATTTTTGACCACCGCGAACGATAACGATGCCACAAAAGCCGCGTTACTCGCGGGCGGGTTGTTCCTGTTTGCTCCACTGCTTTGGTTTGCGCCAGCGTGGTTCGTCGCTTCACTGGGCGTTGATCTACACGCGATCTACCCAGCACTCGGTCACAGCGCCAACAACGGTGCTTATTTGTATTTCATCCAACACGTTATGCCGCAAGGGGTACTCGGTTTGGTGATGGTGGCCTTAGTTGCTGCCACCATCTCGCCCCTCACTTCGGCTCACAACCGCAATGCGGGGATCGTTGTACGCAGTCTTTATCAAGTTTGGATCAAGCCCGATGCGTCAGGCAGAGAACAACTGATTGTGGGTAAAATCGCCACCTTAATGTCTGGCGTCGTCGCGACTTTGGCGGCCCTGCTGCTCGCCTCAGTTGAATCCTATAGCTTGTTCGAGATGATGATTTTGTTTGCTGCCTTTATTCAAATGCCTCTCAACATTCCTTCACTGTTGGCACTCGTGACACTCAAAACACCAAACTGGTCTGGATGGACGACGGTACTGGTGGGCTGCTTGGTTTCACTGACGATGTTTTTCTTGTTTGATCTTCGTTGGTTTACCTCACTGCCACTCAGCGAGCGCGAAGTGAAAGAACTCACTGTGGTGGCCACACTCATCGCCCACATTGTGTTCACCGGTGGATTTTTCCTCCTCACTCACGTTTTTTTCAGCCAAGAGCCTCAACACATTCAGCAGCAAAGAGCAGCCCTTGCAGAACAGCTCGCCACACCAATACGCGAAGAAGAGCAGGCCCCAGTTAATCACCTTCAAGGCATTTATGTTGGCTTAATTACTGGCCTTGCCGGTTTAGGATTAATTGTGATTGGATTTTTCTTAGAAGCCGATGCTCAATGGCCATTTTTCACCACTGGTGGTTTAGTCATCGCCTTTAGTGCGCTTTTGATGGTGCGACGGTCGCAGAAAAACGTGACTTGTGTGAATGGTTAAATGCCATTCATAACGATGAAAAATTGTTCAAAACAAAGAAATTGGCCAAATTGTGATCGCAATTAAAAACATCGTTTCAATTTAATAAAAACAGTTAATCGGAAATGTTTTTCTTTTTATGCTACTTGCCAGAAACCCCTATAACCAAGGAGCATAATAATGAACTATAAAGTGCTACTGACCTTGTGTATTCCTTTTGCCTCCTGGGCAGCTGCCGATTACACAGAGCAAGATGCAATGCGCGTTCAAGCCGTTAAAACCTACATTGATAATGTTTTGCAAGAAGGGAGGAGCCAAATTAAAACCACTCCTTTACTTGCTGATGGCATTAACACCACTACACGTAAGCCCGTAGAATGGATTTACCCAGACGGTCGCACGGCCACCATTTCCAATTTTGCCAATCAGCAAAACTTTCTGCGCACGTTAACCGCCATGTCGGTGGTGACGGAAGATCAACGCTATCAACTTGAAGCTGTCCGTATCACACGCTACTTCATGGACAACTTCATCGCCGATAATGGGTTGTTTTATTGGGGTGGGCATCGCTTTGTGAATCTCGACACCCTTGAACTCGAAGGACCGCAGAACAAAAACAGTGTCCATGAGCTGAAAAACCACTACCCTTATTACCCTTTCCTTTATCAAGTGGATCCTCACGCGACGGAACGTTACATCAAAGCGTTTTGGCAAGCGCATGTTGAAGATTGGCAAAGTCTTGATATGGGTCGACACGGCAGTTACAGCAAAAACTACGATGACAAGGTTTTCCATCGACCAATCCCGGCGTCCTTGGTGGATCAAAGCAAGCTGCCAATCATGCCTGAAACCAAAGGGCTCACATTTATCAATGCGGGATCAGATTTGATCTATGCCGCTTACCAGCTAGATTGGCTGGCACCACCAGCAAATGCGCGAGGCTCAGCCGCTTGGGGCCAATATCTGATGACACAGTACAAACTGGCCAAGCACCCTAAAACGGGCGCACCGGTTTATCAGTTCACTTCCCCCAAAAAACGCGACTGGCCACCACAATCCGACAAAGACACCAATTCAAAATACGGTGATCGTGCAGCCCGACAATTTGGCCCAGAGCTGGGCGACATCGCACGCGAAGGGAATGTGTTATTTAAGTCGAACGACAAATCCATTGTGTTTAATAATGCGCTGATTGAACTGCATTTGGCCGAGCAAAGGAACGATGCCGCCATTCGAGAGCAAGTTGTGGACGCATTGCTCAACTTTTATCGCCTCGCCTACAACCCAGAAAATGGCACCATCAAACCCATCTTCAGTGACGGCACCAGTATCGAGGGAATCCCACTGGCTCGAGATGGCTATTACGGGCCAAAAGGCCGAGTATTCAACGCACACAAACCCAAGACCGAAGAATATCTGCTACCCATTTTGCGCGCGTATCGCCTACAGGCCGATCCTGAATTGTGGCAACTGGCCGTCAACATGACGCACCATTACGGTTGGGGCTCACTCGGCAATGATACCAAGGCCAAACCCACACTCAACATGCAATTAAGCAACGTATCACCTATGACCTTATTTTCCGCCATTGAGCTCTACCAGATTACGCAGCAACCAGAATACCTTGAGTTTGCCCGCGCAGCGGCAGACAAACTGGTGGAAAAACGTTTTGTGCGCGGTTACTTCCTCGCCAATCCGCGTTACCTCAATGCCTCAATTGATGCGATTGAACCTCTCGCTCTGCTCACCCTCGATGCCACACTCAAAGGCAAAACAGGGCAAGTCGCCCCATACCTTTCGGGCAGTGGCTACATCCACGGCGAGTTTGCTGGCAAAGAGAACGCTTACGACACCAATGAAATCTACAAACAAACTCGATAACGGAAACAAAACAATGCAAAAATTCGTTCTTCTTACCACCCTACTTCTCTCACCACTGGTGATGCCCAAAGAACCCGTTAGCTCTATTTCTAGCAACGGGTTTGATAAACAACATAAACCGGAACACGTACTCGACGGCTCCAACAAAACACGTTGGGCAAACAAGGGCGATTCTTGGTTGATGTTTGAATTTGAACAGATCACCACGCTCCAACACATTGACCTAACCATATTCAAAGGCGACGAGCGTAAACAGCATTTTGATTTGGAAATCTCACGAGACGGTATGCAGTGGCAAAAAGTATTTTCAGCCTCAACCAGCGGCGCGACAAAAGCAAAAGAGCGTTACCGTTTTTCCCCTTCCCAAGCTCGATATGCCCGCGTAAATACTTACGGTACCGATGTATCAAAGAGCTGGAGCGGTTTCCATCAAATCCAGTTCAACAGTGAGGAACAGGTAGAACATCAGTTCGACAAATAGCAAAACCAGCCAAACAGACTCTAAAAGCGCTGAACCACTCAGCGCTTTTTATCTCTTCAGCTCTTTGATTTTATGGGTGACATGCATGACCAATATGCTGCGAATTGCCCCCTAAAAAAAACGCCTGCAACCAGTGCAGGCGTGGCAAAGAAGAGCCAAATATCTTCGATTTATGAAGACAGTGAAGGGAGCCAAATCAGGGGGGAATTAAGCGATAATGCCCGCAACTTCGCGTACTAGCTTCGCTAGATCGTCCCATTGCTCGTTGTCGATCAAGTCACCCGGAACCATCCAAGTGCCACCACACGCCAACACAGCAGGGATAGCAAGATAATCTTTGACGTTGCTTGGGCTAACGCCGCCCGTCGGCATAAACTTCACTGGGTAAACCGCCGTTAGCGCTTTCAGCATGTTTACGCCACCCGATGGCTCGGCAGGGAAGAATTTCAAGGTACGCAGGCCCATTTCCATCGCTTGCTCAACCAAACTTGGGTTGTTCACTCCCGGAACAATGGTCACGTTGCGCTGTTGGCAATATTTCACTGTGGTTGGGTTGAAACCTGGGCTGACGATAAAATCCACACCTGCGTCAATCGCTTCATCCACTTGTGCAGACGTCAGTACCGTACCCGCACCAATCAGCATTTCTGGGTACGCTTCGCGCATGTTTTTGATTGCCAACGCCGCATCTGCAGTGCGGAACGTCACTTCGGCACAAGGCAGGCCATTTTCAATCAGCACTTGCGCCAATTTTGCCGCTTTGTTGGCATCTTTGATGGCGATAACCGGAACCACTTTGATTTCAGCAAGCTGTTGATTTAAATCTTTCATTTGTTTGAATCCTTAAATAGTTGGCATCGCTTCGCGAGGAATAATCGCGCCACGATGTTGAATAACATGACCTGCAACAGTGTGACCAGCAAAAGCAGCTTGCTGACAATCACCACCCAGAATACGCTTTGCAAGATAGCCAGCACTGAATGAATCTCCTGCGGCTGTGGTGTCGATAACATGGTCAATTTTGAGTGGAGCAACCGCATGACGGCCCGCTTCTGTAACGACAAAACACGCATCCCCACCACGTTTGATGACGATTTCGCTCACGCCAAACCCCTTGGTGCGCTCAATTGCTTGATCTTCATGGGTATCGCCCCACAACAGCATCTCATCATCAAAGGTGAGAAACGCCATATCGGTGACTTGCAGAATTTGCTGGTAGAACGCTTGTGCTTCCGCCACGTTGTTCCACAGCGCAGGTCGGAAGTTGTTATCAAACGCGATTTTCACCCCATCACTGCGGCAAAGCGCAAGCAATTTGATCAGCGCTTCTCGGCAATCTTGCGACAATATCGCCAAGCTAATACCGCTGAGGTAAATCATTTGATGCTGACACAGTTCTTTCGCCAGCGTCAGGATGGCACGGTCACGCAGCCAGTATTTCGCCGCCGAATCGTTGCGCCAATAGAAGAAGCTACGCTCGCCATTGTCTGCCGTTTCGATGGCATAAATGCCTGGCAATTTGTCTTGAGAAAGGTACACCATATCCGTGTTGATGCCTTCGTCTTGCCAAGCGGCAAGCATTTCTCGGCTAAATGGATCCTGTCCTAATCCCGTAACATAAGAGGTTGAAACACCGGATTGCTGGGTCAAACGGGAAAGGTAAACTGCGGTGTTGAGCGTATCCCCACCAAAACCTTGTTGTAGCGCGCCGTTGACCTTTTTCAGTTCAACCATGCATTCACCAATGATGGCAACGCGATTGATGTGATTCATAGGATGTCTCCTTAACGTAATTGCTGCTATTATTGCAGCAACAAAACTCAGAAACAATATTTTTAAAACGACGGTTCAATTAATCGTGAGCAAGATCCAACTCTGCGGTTTTGGCAGGTTCGAGTTCTGCTGCTCTCTGATAGCATCGCGCCACTAACCTTATTCACACACTCGCCAACGCTGGCAGTAGACGAGCCATTAGCACTTCGTATCATGAACAACCCAACCGTTTCTCGCGCCATCTTTTTACTGGTGGCGGCCAATTTGCTTGCCTCACTTTCTGATGTGTCACTCAAAATCTTGAATGGTGAAGTGCCCACATTTCAATATGTGTTTATTCGCCAGTCTATTAGCCTTGTGCTGCTGTTGCCTTTCTGGCTTAGCATGGAAAAATCGCAGTGGAAAAAGGGCTGCGACTGGATCACCTTTTGGCGCGCGCAGCTGATCTTGCTCGGCAGCGCGTGCGCCATGATAGCGATCACCCATTTGCCACTGGCGACCGCCAATGCCATGTTCTACGTTGGCCCTCTGTTGGTATTGCCACTGGCCTTTGTCTTTTTGGGGGAGCGCCCTGCCGTAGGGAAAATGGTTGCAACGTTATTGGGCTTTGTTGGTGTGCTGATTGTGCTGCGCCCCGAGCAGTTTCACTGGGCTGCCATCGTCGCGCTGGGCAGCGCGTTATCCATGGGGGTAGGCAATATTCTGATCCGCAAAGTGCCTGCCGATCAGTCGCTGATTTCCACACTTTTTTGGACCACTTTAATGACGCTGCCCTTTGCGTTTGCCCTCGCCTACTGGCAATGGAGCGCAATTCGCTTCGAGCATATTTTATGGATTGTGGCGATCAATCTGTTTGTGCTCACCTACCACGCTTTGGTGGTGAAGGCATTTCAGCAAGCCCCGGCAAGCCAGATCGCTCTGGCGGAATATTCTGGCTTGGCGTTTGTCACCTTCTTTGGGGTGATTTGGTTTGATGAAGTGCCAGACAGTTACACCGTTTTAGGCATTCTACTGATTATTGTGCCTATGATGCCCATCCGCTGGAAACATTGGCTTAAGAGCAAAAGGCACACAGCGGTGAGTAAGGGTTAAGCAGATGATTATGTGGAGTTGAGTGACGGGTGAGTTCAAGGAGCATGCTCTAACAGCTTAGTTGTAACGATTTTAGTTACTTTTTTGTAACCAGGTGCAGGCATAAAACTGCGAAAACTTATGCAATACATCCCTGTTCAACGTAATTAACCTGAACTCGGGTTAACAATAGAATAGAACCAAAAGCTGGTTTCGTGATCAGAGCTTTCGAGCAAGAAGGATTGTGAGCAACTAAAATCGCGTACTACCTAAAACCAGAAAAGCCATCACTTAACATCGCAACCACTGAAAATCGGGTTTGATAGCTTAAGCCGATCTCAGGTTAATTAATAAAAATCCCATATAGCTCGACATTAAGGATGTTGATTTTTCTATAATGTATGGCAACAGTTTGATGAGCTTGTATAAAACTGGAAAAAGGCAGCTATGCTCTGGGGGAATTAATGAGGAGATCCCTCAGGGCTTAGCAGCAAACCATTAGTATCGGAATGGTTAGTGAATAGACACCTTTTATATAGACTGACTGGCTTGGTGGCTATTCAAAAGCCGCTGCCTACATTGAAATAAATAGCATTTTCTTCATCACTCATCGCATAGTCCATACCTATGTGTAGGCCATATCGACGAGCAATTTGATAACGAAAACCTACGCCACCAGCATTAACTCGGCTGTCTTGTTCATCGCCACTCCGTTGGGTCGCTTGACCCGCACCATAAAAACCACTCACTTTCCAACGATGGTTAATGCTGTAAGTTAGTTGAGCTTGCAAGGTTTCGATTTCATCACCTTGGTAACGGTATGAAGAAACACCCCGCAGTGCGACATACGGCTTTGCAGTCGGTGACACCATAGAATCTTTCTGCTCAAAATTTTGGTAGTTGCCAGCCAAACCTAACGTCCATTTTTCCGCAATCGGGATGTAGGCTTCTGCATCAAGGTTAAAAGTACGATAATTATAATCACTGCCTAAAGCATCATCATAAATCATATAGTCAGCAGTCACTTTATACCCTTTGCTAGGGTAAAAGAGATTATCTCGAGTATCGTATTCAGCGAGCACACCTAACCCAGACGTTACAGCTTCACTTCCAAGGGTAAGTTGCATGACCTTATCTATCAGCTTGCTATCCGATTCCACTTTAGACTTCGCCAACATTTGTTTTACACCAAGCATCAATGGTGTATCGGCAAGGCGAAATTGCACTTTTTGAGCCAGCACTGCGACCGTTGTTTTGGTTCCAAATTTGATTTCCTTATCAATCGGCCCAAAGGAGATGTGTTTATACAAATCCAAGTTAGCCACCCCAACACCACCACCGCCTACATAGCGAATGGAGTCATTAAGCCAAGAGCGTCGGTGTCCACCAAACGCAAACCAAGTACCATTTTCAGTACCTAATGCGCCTGCGACAGTCATTGCACTCGGTACGAGCTGTGCTCCGCCATCTATTGCTGATAACGCCGCTTGTTTTCTTTTGTGTTTCTCTTCTTGCGTTTCATGCAAAAACAAACCAGCGATACCGCCGCCATACCCAATAGCAGGCTCGGTAATTAGGATAGGTACTGGTAAAAAACCATGAGCATTCTCTGCAATGTGATGCCCCATATCGAATTGTCCATCAACCGGATCGTAGAAAGAGGCAAGTGACGAGCATGATAGCAATCCTGAAAGAGAAATAAGCGCCCCGCGGTATCGGCGATTCATAAAGTTGACCCTCAGATAAAAAAGCCGGGGAACTGAACCCAGCTGAAAAATCTGCTTCCGTGCAGCGGTTACATGATAAAAACTCTTTTTTGCTCTGGGCTTCCCCATAGAGCGAAACTAGATTAAGCCCCAAAAGAGATAACCTACACTCCTGTATAGAGGGTGTAATCCATCAAAACTCGAACTTAAAGTTAACTGAAACGAAAACAAGGCTCTAATTGAGCCTTGTTAGAAATTGGATGGGTCTGTGAGTTAACGACGGAAAACATCTTCAAATCGCTCGCGATAATTGTTTATCACGGTGATTAACGACTTTTTAATATCAACAATTTGTTTGGAATGTGGACACCAAAGCGCGAAGCCAAACTTGAAGCCCTCTAGCATCTCATCGGCTTCAACTGGCTCAATGGCGTGATTGGCAAACTCAGTGTGTGCTAATGTTTTAGGAAGTAGTGCCCAACCCAGACCAGCTTCTACCATCTTTATCACTAGAGCAAGTTGATCGACGGCTTCGTTATCTGAGCTGTAAATGATTTTCTCTGCCATGCCTTCTTCAATAAAAGATCGCAATACAAATTGCTTGCTGTTTTTCAGAGCCACCAGGACTGCACTTTTCTCCAACCTAGATAGCTCTCCACCTTTTTGAACAAAAGGGAAAAATTCGAAATGCCCAAGGAAGGTAGCATCAAAGCTATACATCGCCTGACGGTCATGCACATTGACGATACCAAAATGGAACTCGCCACTATCTATGCCTCTTTTGATGTCCTGTTTATTCCTAACAAGAAAGTTCACGCGCATTAACGGAAAATCGCGAAGTAGTTGCTGGCGGATTTCAACCAAAGCGCGATGAGGAATCACACTAGAATAAGCGATGTTGACGCTTTCTAATCCACCATAAGAGAGGCTTAGCGCCAATTTATCGAAAGTACGCGCTTGCTCGATGGTTAATTTAGCATAGTGATAAAGAAGGTGACCATCTTCTGTTGGCTCTACCGAACGCCCCACTCGTTCAAACAAGTTGACCGCCAGTTGGTCTTCAAGGTTGGTAATCACCTGCCCTATCGTAGTTCGGTGCTTATTGAGTTTGATCGCTGCTTTACTAAACGAGAGCTGTTCATAAACGGTCACGAACGCGAGAAGTTGTTCAAAACTAAAGTTCATAGGTTGTGCTTACATTTTAGAGTTATTTAATTAAAACATAATAGCATTGCTAATTGGTAACGGTAACAAACTGCGTTTGAATTCCTTCTCATCGACATAAAAAACCTACTAAAGTTAGTAGGTTTTCTCCATTTTAGTTGTACTCAACAACACGAGCCAAATAGTTAAATTCACCAGAGGCACCATGGTAATCTCGGTAGACATCCACACTGAAATATTTAGGTTGATCTGCTTGAATGTGGTCAACGATCTTCTGCTCTAGTGATGCCAGCGTTTCACCCGTTTGCGAATACACAAACCGCTTATTCACTTTTTCCAGTTTGCGTTGCTTGGCTTCTTTATGTGACACATAATTGTTGATCTCTTCCCATTTGCCGACGTACTCGATCGCAACGTAACTCGAATCCTCATCAATCATGATAAAGGCAGCTCCTTCTTCTTTGATTGCAGAAAGTTGCTGCATGTCACTATCCACTTTTTGCTGATCAACATGGACGCCACCTTGTGCAAATGCAGTAGCGGAAGCAGTAAGCATCATTAGTGTTATAACGGCTTTTTTCATTGTATTGTTTTCCTGTGTTAAGGGAGTTCAGTCACCCAAAGGTGTCCCTGAGTGGCTTTTTTGAATCCATATTCGTAGATCGTCAGCAAGTAGTGGGGGTCGAACATATCTTTCGTCACTTTTGCGTATCCGAAATCTTGGTCGATATAGGTAAACTGCATCTCAATATCATTGTTTTCACTAATGTATTTCATGCGATACAGATCACCCCGAGTTTGAGCTAACGTAAGGCTTTCGACGCTTTTCGATACAAGGTCAAAACCTTTGTCTTTTAGTGGTCGATAAGGAGCCTTCAGTACACCATTACGAATCACATCTAACTGCGGCGCTTTTTCTAACCCCAATGCATCCGATATTTGGTGGTAGTTAAAGTTAGACGGATTAAAGAACACTTGAGCCGCGAGACCACCATCTACATGTAACTCTTCTAATGTTTCTCCTTCATGCTCAACCTCGATAAATTGCGGTGGGAAGACTCCAGGAATGGATGCACTCGCTGCAAGCACTTTGTATATCAATTCAGATTTGTTCGCCAAGTCACTGTTTGCAAT
This sequence comes from Vibrio sp. 05-20-BW147, assembly GCF_013369385.1. GTDB lineage: Bacteria > Pseudomonadota > Gammaproteobacteria > Enterobacterales > Vibrionaceae > Vibrio > Vibrio floridensis. The sequence continues at coordinate 87,923 of NZ_SZTO01000019.1, forward strand.
AGCGCCAATGTTCCAAATCACCAGTTCACCGGAATCAAAATGGGTACTGCCGATAAAAAGACGCTTTCCATTACGATGTTGCTGTGCCATCGCTTCAATGAATGGCTCTGGGTACGCGTCTGCAATGAAATCATAAAGGGTTTTACCATCTGTAAAGGCGTCCTTAAACAGCGTGTTTAAGAAGTTTTTTTTACCCAGAACGTTTTTATCGTTGATGTTAAGCATCACCTCTTTCATCTTTGGCATCGCTTCGCCACCAGTGAAAACAAACGGGGCAATCAAGGCTCCCGCACTGATCCCCGTGATGATGGCGTAATCTTTCAGTTCACCTTTCTCTTGTAAGCCCATCAAAACACCTGCACCGTATGCACCATTTACGCCGCCACCTGACAACGCCAAAATATTGAGTTGGTCACCCGTCACTTTTATCGGTGTGGTTTTGTTATGCGCCGAATAGAGAAAATCGGGCGCCTCATTGGCCCACATTCGAAGTGGTTCTTTCGGTGTTGAATTTGCGATTTCAACATCTTTATAGTTGGTCTGAGAAACGCGCACATCCAGCGTATGGGGTGAACTGCACGCCGCTACCAATAGCGAGAGCGCAACAGTCACACCAGAGGAAATTAAACGATTCATAATTATTCTCATTTAATGTCTCTGGTGCATGACCAGAGACTCAGTTGGAAATTAATGGGGTCAAAATGAAGTCCGTTTCGTTGTATGAGGGTACTATAGTCAAGCGCATTGAATAACCGTAATCGCGGATGTAGGATGCTATCCATCAATGCAATGATGGCTAGTTTCTATAGTGTTTAACTAAACTCCTAAGCTGTTGCGCTAAGCAATTTTCACGATATTGAACTCATGAGTCGGCTCGACAAATTCATATTGAGCGTTGATCGTCTGCAGTTCCCATGCGTTATATTCTTTAGTGATTTCTAATACACCATAAACTGCATTGTGAGCGTGACGAAATGACGCAACTGGAGACATATTTTTCACCAAACAAGCAGTAAAAATGGCGGAAATCAAATCCCCGACTCCAACTGGTTGTAAATCAAAGTCAATGCTTGGACGCTGGGCCAAATAACATGCTTTCGGCATCGCTAGAATCATACTGAAAGCATCATCCTTTAATGCATGAAGGTGTTTCACCAGCACCATTTTCGGTCCCAGATCCAAAGCTTTTTTACAAGCGGTGACCGCATCATAAATTGAGTCTATTTTGACGCCTGTCAACTCACTCAATTCAAACTGGTTTGGAATTATTACATCGGCGATGGGCAACAAGTGTTGTCTGATAGCCTCTTTGACACCATCTTCTACAATACAGCCTTTATCTGGGTCCCCCATAACAGGATCGCACACATAGAGTGCGCTGTGGTTACGGTCCTTTACCAAACTTACCGCTTCGGCGACAGCGCGGCATTGGTCGGAACTGCCTTGATAACCGGACAATATCGCACCACATTCACTGAGCTTTTCAATGTTGTCTAAACCACGCATTAATGAACGAATATCGTCAGAACCAAATTTTTGCCCCGTCCAACCTTGTTGATATTGTGTGTGATTAGAGAACTGAACCGTATGAATTGGCCATACCTCAAGCCCCATTCTTTGCATTGGGAAGACAGCGGAGCTATTACCAGCGTGGCCATAGACCACATGAGATTGAATAGAAATAATACTTTTCATAAGTCACTCTTAGTTGGGAAGTTAGTTAGCTTGGCGACTAAATAAACACAATGCCGCGCACTGTGCTTATTTGGTCGGAATAGCCTCGACAATGCCGAGGCTTATTCTTATTGAGCTAGATTAATTAGCCTTGGAACTCGGCAAAGTACTCATCCAACACTTTGCGCGTTGCACGACCAATGAGCTCGTATTCGTGGTGAGTAAGGTTAGCCAGGGATACTCGAACAGAAGCGTGTACCACATCGAAACCTTTGCCCGGAAGTAAGATAACGCCGGTTTCATGTGCAAGGCGGAAAAGGAAATCTTTGCCCTTTTCGCTCGCTTTGAACCAATCAACGAAGGCTGGCCCGTACAATTTCCCACCTAAAGTGTCGAGCTCAAGCAGTGTGTAGTAGTCCACACGATCTTTGTTTTCTTCAATTTCTACACCCATGTTTTTGTACAGGGTTTTGTATCGCTCACGGATGATGCGTTTGCACGCTGCTTTGTAGTTTTGCTCTGAGTCCATTAAGCAATTCAGAGCGAATAGTGCCATTTGAACTTGTTGAGGAAGCGACAAACCTGCTGTGTGATTAAGTGCAACACTGCGGCTATCTGCTACGATACGGTCAATAAACTTGATTTCACGTGGTTCCGGAGTTAGCGTTTTGTAACGATCGTCCAACTCAAGTTGACGCGCTTCGGGAAGGCTGCGCATTGCGTCGTCAAACACGTTGTTGTGCTGAATCGCAATCGAGCCCAAGCGCCAACCTGTTGCACCGAAGTATTTAGAGAACGAGTAAACACACAGCGTGTTGTATGGCAGTTTCGCAAACAGTGATATAAAATCGTCTGCAAACGTGCCGTATACGTCATCAGTAATGATGAATAAATCACTGCGTTGCTCATTGACGAAGTTCGTTAAGTTATCTAGCGTCTCATCCGAAAATTTGACTGATGCAGGGTTCGCTGGGTTAACGACACAAAGCAGTTTGATGTCTGTATCCGCCAGTTTCTCGATTTCAGACATTGGTAGTTGCCATGTGGTCTCATCAAGGCGTAACTCAACAATCTCCAACTCATATTCAGAAAGCTCCGGGATCTCTAAATAAGGAGTAAAGATTGGCGTGATCAACGCAACCTTATCGCCTTTTTGGAGTAGCCCGTTGTTAAACATCGTTTGGAACGTGTAAGTCATTGATGCGGTGCCACCTTCCGTTGCAAACAGATCGAAATCTGTTGTGATTGGCATAGGGCCATACATTTCTTCCGCGATGTACTGCTTCACGACAGTTTCAATGTTTGTCAGCATTCGAGGTGGCACTGGGTAGTTACACGCTAGGTATGCGTTAACCAACTCATTCAAAAAAGCTTGTTTCTGTAGACCTAGACGATCTTTTGCGTAGCTCAACGACTTTTCGATAAACTGCACACCTTGATCTTGTTTGTTATTGCTCGCAAACGTATCAAAACGTTCAACGATACCCATTCCATCTGGAATACCACCAAAACCACCATCAAGGTATGAATAGGTACGCTCTGCTTCCATCACCGCAAATTCACCTAAACGAATGAATGCCTTACGTGGCAGTGTCGCTAAAAAATTTGGGTTACCACGACCTGCATCTAATAAAATGCGGTCAGGAACCGTTTTTGCCACTTCAATGAGTTTGTCTTTTAATTCAAATGGGCTTAAATCTGCAAACTTTGAAAAATCAATCGTTGTATTTTGCGTGGTCATAATATTTACCTTAGTCTATTATTTACTAAATTTTGATAATGTTTCCCTTATCGCCTAGTTAATTAGGCGATAAGATTTTCTAATTTATTTAAATTACATGCCTGCATTTAAAGTAATAATGCCGACAATAATTGGTCCCCACAGGGTGAGTAGTACATTGGCAACTGCATAAGTCACGGTGAATGAGAATACTGGCGTTGCGTTGCCTGTTTTTTCCATCAAAGCAGCAAATGCTGGGTTCGCACTTCGTCCACCTGTAACGCAGCCAAGCGCTTCAACTGGGTTCTTAATCTTCAATACAAAATATGAGAAGAAGAACGAAATAATCTGAGGGATAATCGTCACGGCCATGCCAAGGAACAACAGGGACATACCGTGTTCTTTAATGGTATCGACCGCTTGAGGGCCAGCCTCAAGGCCTACAATGCCCACAAATGCTGCCAAACCGAAATCTCGAACAAAGTTCGCGGCGCCCACAGGGAACTGAGCAACGTGTGGATTACGGCTGCGTAACCAACCAACAATCAATCCAGAGATCAAGCAACCTGCACCAGAACCAATCGTGACGGGGATACCGGCAATCTTAAAGCTGATAAGACCAATAAGCAGACCAAGCACCATACCCATACCAAGGACAACGAAGTCCGTCATGGTTGAAGATCCCATGCGTTGACCGATGTTTTTCTCAACGCGATTGATGTCTTTTGCAGTACCCGTAAGCTGAATGACGTCGTTTTTCTTCACCACAAGGTCCGGTGTCATTTCGATTGAACGGCCTTCACGAATGTAATCCGTCACATAGATACCACGCATGGAGCCTTGATTTGATGCTTCTTTGATCTCTTGCAGTGACTTACCAATCAGTTTGCGGTTGTCAGCAATCAGCTGGCGGTTTTCTTCAATAATTTCATAGCCTTCTGGTAGTACAACCTCGTTGTCTGCCAAACCAGCTTGCAGTTGATGTACCGCATGGCGACGGCCAGTGACAACAATGACGTCGCCTTCTTTCAGTGCGGTGTATTTATCCGCCTCTAGCACTTTGCCATCGCGTTGAATTAACTCAATACAAGCAGTCAACGATTTTTTGTTTAGCTGAGCTAAGGTTTTACCTGCTAGTCCGCCATCTTTGCTCACCTTAAATGCTCGTGTAACCAATGCCGTTACTGCATTGAATTCACCCGGTGCTAGCTCGTGCTTGCCATTCGAATTTTTCTCCTCTAGAGCAATCGCCTCTGCTCGGATATCCCACTTCATCAATGTTGGGAACACCCACGTCACCATAAGAATTGGACCAAGCGAACCAAAGATATATGTGACTGCGTAGCCCACTGCAACATTGGTCTGCATTAAGTGCTTCGCTTCTTCTGTCACACCGCCAAGACGTGCGATCGCATCACCCGCTGTACCTATGATTGCCGATTGAGTCAAACCACCCGCTGCTAGGCCTGCTGCCGTGCCTCTATCTAGGTCGAACATCCAAGCTGCGGCTAATACACAAAGCAGGCCAGAAACCGTCATCACAACAGCAGAAAGTAGAATGTTGATAGTTCTAAAGTTCAATGCTTTGAAGAACTGCGCACCACCCTGATACCCTACTGCATAAATAAAGAGCGCAAAGAAAATGCTTTTTACGCCGGGATCAATATGAACACCAAATTGCCCAATAATTACACCCATTAATAATGTTCCGGCAACACCGCCAAGAACAAATCGACCAATGGTAATTTTACCTACCATATAACCGAGAGAGAGCGTAATAAAGAGAGCAACAAATGGTGCCATGTCAAAAAGGTTAGAAATAATTTCCATGACAATTTACTCTTATTAAAAATAGAAAAACAAAATAATCTAACGAATAATCTGTCACTCATATTTGTTGGATCATTTAATTTTAAAAGCATCTCGTTTGCTTCGAAGCGAATATTAGGAACAAAAACTCACAACTCGTAATCCTATTTGAAGGATGAAACCATCACTTCGCATATTCAAAAGCAAGCATTGAGAAATAACTATCGAAAATTGAATGACTTAGTGGTCTGTAATGAACATCAGGTAAATCGAAAAATAATTTTATTTTTATTTTCTCTGTCCAAAAAACTGTTTGGTTGCACTATTCACTCCACAGGGCGGGAGCATACTTTGGTGGATTTATAACCCCAAGAAGACTCTTGCCCTATAATCATCGTTCCAACCCGCTTTCTTCATCTTCACTTTTTGGCTCGGAGCACCACAGTCGCATTGCTTGAGCATATTCATGACAAAACGTCTAAACAACGCGATGTTTTCAACAG
>NZ_SZTO01000020.1 GCF_013369385.1 Vibrio sp. 05-20-BW147
TCGTTTTGGTCACTCAGTTCATTGATAAATCTTTTGGATTATCATCAACGAGTGCCCACACAGATTGATAGGTTTATATTGTTAAAGAGCTTTCTTCTTTTGTGAATCGCATCACTTCGGAAGAGGCGGCCATTTTAGCGAGTTAAGTTTTAGTGTCAACCACTTTTTTCGAAACTTTTTTCAGGTGATTCACCTGGCTAAATGCCTTGACTGATGGGCTCTGGTTTCTTTCGAAGCCTTGCCGTGTCAGCGAGGTGGCATTATAGAGATCGGCGTCACGTTGGCAAGCCCTTTTTCACGTTTTTTTTGATTTTCCTGTCGTTTGAGTGTTTTTTATTCTAAAGGGTGAGTTTTTGCTACTCTTCTCACCCGATATCACCATTCATCAGGCTTTATTAGGAAGAAAAATGAGTTCGATTAGAAGTTATAAAGGCATTCATCCCCAAATAGGCGAACGCGTCTATATCGATACAACCTCAGTCATTGTCGGTGACATTCGAATAGGTGATGATTCGAGTATTTGGTCATTGGTTGCGGCACGTGGCGACGTTAACCATATCCACATTGGCGCTCGCACCAACATTCAAGATGGCAGCGTGCTGCACGTGACCCATAAAAACGCAGAAAATCCTCACGGCTATCCTTTGCTAATAGGTAATGACGTGACCATTGGCCACAAAGTGATGCTGCACGGCTGCGACATTCACGACCGTGTATTGGTTGGTATGGGTGCGATTGTTTTAGATGCTGTCGTGGTTGAATCGGACGTGATGATTGGTGCGGGTAGTCTAGTACCGCCAGGAAAAAGATTAGAAAGCGGCTATCTTTATGTCGGTAGCCCAGTAAAACAAGCTCGCCCTCTATCAGAGAAAGAACGAGCTTTTTTACTAAAGTCAGCGGACAACTATGTCCAAAACAAGAATGACTATTTAACTGAAGTAAAAGACCTTCATGAAAGATAAACTAGTCGATAATGATATGGCCTTCTTCGTTGAAGGCTTCATCTTCTATTAACTCTTCTGCTATTTCTTCCAGATCAAATCGGTAATCAATAAAAACAGCGATCACCGCTTGCTCAGTATCGAGCTCTAAGCCCGATAATTTTTCTAGCTTATGTTTCGCCACAAAACACTCTATTAGTGCACCCGATTGTTGCGCGGCGAAGTTCACTGATTGTGACGCTTCATCCCAAGATTGCATGTCTGGAAATAAGATGGCTTGATTCATCGCTTATAGCCCCTCAAGATTTTTTCTTAACTCGCGCAAGATTTGTTTAGACCCGGGACGCAGCCCTCGCCATAGCATGAAACTTTCAGCAGCTTGCCCAACCAACATACCCAACCCATCATAGGCATGAGCAGCGCCGTGTTGCTTAGCCCATTGATTGAAGGTGGTATCGCCCTTGCCATACATCATGTCATAGCTAGTACTGTTGGCGGCAAATATAGATGAAGAGAGGGCAGGCAACTCACCACTCAATGAGGCAGACGTAGAGTTGATAATAACATCGTACTCTTCCGTCACAGTATTCATCTCTTTTGCGCTAACAGATCCATAGGCAGCAAACAATGCAGCCAATTCTTCGGCTTTAGAGAAAGTACGATTCGTAATGGTGAGAGAGGCTGGCTTCTGGTCGAGTAGCGGTTTAAGCACGCCACGAGCTGCGCCCCCTGCTCCTATCACTAGAATACGTGCACCTTCTAACACAACTTGGTGCTGCAACAAGTCTTGCACAAGGCCAGCGCCATCAGTGTTGTCACCAATGATATCGCCATCATCCAGTTTTTTTAGTGTGTTCACCGCGCCAGCCAATTGGGCTCGCTCTGTTAAACGACTCGCAAACTGATACGCCTCTTCCTTAAAAGGTAAAGTCACATTGCACCCTTTTCCCCCTTCAGCAAAAAACGCTTTCACTGCCTCAACAAACCCCTCTTTTGGCGCGGTTTCTGCGGTGTAGATTAAAGGCTGGTTGGTTTGGCGAGCAAACAAGGTGTGAATAAATGGCGATTTACTGTGTTCGATAGGGTTACCAAACACGGCATAACGATCGATTTGTTGAGTCATTTCCTTACCTTTGTTGTTCTTACCGAGCTATTTCGCTCTTGCTTAGCTATAGCGAAAACAGGGCCATCTGATTAACGATGACCCTATCACTATCTATCTATATAGAAAAGAGCAATAGAAGAGGAGATTCCTTGCTTACCATTCTCTCGGTTTTAAGTAATGCTGGTAAAGGCTTGCTTCTGGCGAATCAGCCTGTGGTTCATAGCTGTATTCCCAGCGAGCCAGTGGCGGCATCGACATCAAAATCGACTCCGTACGCCCCCCACTTTGCAAGCCAAACAAAGTCCCGCGATCATACACTAGGTTAAACTCAACATAGCGGCCACGGCGATACAACTGGAATTCGCGTTCACGCTCGCCATATTCTGTGACTTTACGACGCTCAACAATGGGTAAGTAAGCATCGCAATACCCTTCACCAACGGCTTTGATGTAGTCAAAGCACTTATCAAACTCCCACTGATTGAGGTCATCAAAAAACAGGCCGCCGATGCCTCGAGTTTCACCGCGGTGAGGCAAATAAAAATAGTCATCACACCAAGCTTTATGCTGCGCATACACATCAGCACCAAAAGGCGCGCACACTTCCTTGGCAGTGTTGTGCCAAAATTGGCAATCCTCTTCAAACGGATAGAAGGGAGTTAAGTCAAACCCACCACCAAACCACCAGATCGGTGCTTCCCCCTCTTTTTCAGCAATGAAGAAACGCACGTTTGCATGCGATGTGGGAACGTAGGGATTGTGAGGATGCATGACGAGCGAAACGCCCATGGCTTCGAATCGGCGCCCTGCCAATTCTGGACGATGTGCAGTCGCAGAAGCCGGCATCGCATTACCCTGCACATGAGAGAAATTAACCCCTCCTTGCTCAAACACGTTGCCATCACGCATAACGCGCGTCCGGCCACCGCCACCCAATCGATCTCCTGGCTCTCGATGCCAAGCGTCTTCTATAAATGTTGCTTTGCCATCTTCTTGTTCAAGTCGTTGACAAATTTGATCTTGTAACTGCATCAAGTAACGCTTGACGGCTTCTTTATCTATTGTGGACATCTAAACTACCTTTTGAAGCTGAGCAGGGTTATCCCTATCTTAATAATTGTTCTGTACGAGCATCGCGGATTTCACTAGGTCGATGGCGCTCACCAATCTCACCAAACAAAATGGCAGAAATCTGGCTGCCCAATTGGTCTTGAACCTGCTCAACGGTTTTACACTCCGTTTGGCCCGACAAATTCGCACTGGTAGAGGTTAGCGGCTTTCCATACTCACTGCACAACTTTTGCACCAAAGGATGATCACTCACACGAACCGCAACGGTCTGGCGATAGCCCGTGACGAGCGCCGATGCCCGAGCACTTGCAGGCATGACCCATGTATAAGGACCGGGCCAAGTGGCAAAAACTCGCTGAAGTTGCTCCGCTGACAAGCTTGTTAAATCGAGATACGGTTGGAGCTGTTGAAAATCAGCAGCGATCAAAATCAAGCCTTTGTCACTGGGTCGCTGTTTAATCGTCAAAAGACGCTCAATGGCCACCTCATTATCAGGATCGCAACCTAAGCCAAACACGCCCTCTGTCGGGTAAGCCACCACTTGACCTTGCTTTAACGCCTTCACGACTTGTTGTAAATTACTCACCACTTCTTCTCTCTAGACACTCAACCTATTACAAATAAGCCAATAACCCGCCGAATGCCAGCGAAAAACGCGCGTGGTGGTTTTCATCAAAACGCAAACGTTTGCTTGAGGTAAAAAACCTCGTATAATGCGCACAAAATTGATCAGCTCACCCAATTATGCAGCTTGAAGGAGTTTGAGATGAAAGTCGGTATCATCATGGGTTCTAAATCAGATTGGCCAACCATGAAACTGGCAGCAGAAATGCTGGACAGATTTGGCGTGGAATACGAAACCAAAGTGGTTTCAGCACATCGAACTCCTCATCTCCTCGCTGAATATGCCTCAACCGCCAAAGAGCGTGGGTTGAAAGTGATTATTGCCGGTGCAGGTGGCGCAGCGCATTTACCGGGCATGGCGGCGGCATTTACCAGCTTGCCCGTTTTGGGCGTACCCGTGCAATCACGCGCGTTATCAGGGCTCGACTCCCTCTACTCTATTGTACAAATGCCAAAAGGCATCGCAGTAGGTACATTGGCCATTGGTGAAGCCGGCGCCGCGAACGCGGGTCTTCTCGCTGCGCAAATCCTTGGAACTCACGACGAAAATATCATGGCCAAAGTTGAAGCCTTCCGCAGTGAGCAAACTGAAAGCGTCCTCGCTAACCCAAATCCTGCAGAGGACTAAATCATGCACGTATTGGTTCTAGGCGCAGGGCAATTGGCACGTATGATGTCGTTAGCCGGTGCGCCTTTGAATATTCAGATTTCTGCCTATGATGTGACAACGGGTGATGTCGTTCATCCTTTGACATTGCATCTCCTTGGTCACGGCTTGGAGCAAGCGATTGAACACGTTGATGTGATCACAGCAGAGTTTGAGCACATTCCTCATGACGTATTGGCGATCTGCCAAGCAAGTGGCAAATTTCTTCCAAGCAGTGAGGCGATTAAGGCAGGTGGTGATCGTCGTTTGGAAAAAGCCTTGCTTGACCATGCAGGCGTACGCAATGCCAATTACTACGTCATTGAAACCCGTGAAGACTTCAATAAAGCGATTGAACACGTTGGGATACCAATGGTGTTGAAAAGCGCATTGGGTGGCTATGATGGTAAAGGGCAATGGCGCTTGAAAGATGCCGCACAAATTGAAACCCTTTGGCAAGAAATGGCAGCTTGTATCGCAGCCACGCCAACTCAAGCGATTGTCGCTGAAGAATTTGTTCCATTTCAACGTGAAGTCTCATTGATTGGCGCTCGTGGTAAAGAAGGGCAAATCGAAGTCTACCCATTGGCAGAAAACATTCACGTCAATGGTGTGTTAAGCCTTTCAACGGCAATAGACTCACCGGACCTACAAGAGCAAGCCAAACACATGTTTACTGCTGTCGCTGAAACATTGAACTACGTTGGTGTGTTGGCGCTTGAATTTTTCGATGTCGACGGACAATTGCTGGTCAATGAAATTGCACCTCGAGTTCATAACTCCGGCCATTGGACGCAGCAAGGAGCAGAAACTTGCCAGTTTGAAAATCATTTGCGTGCCGTTTGTGGCTTACCACTTGGGAGCACTAAGCTGGTTCGTGAAACCTCAATGATCAACATCCTTGGTGAAGATACTCTGCCCGCAAGCGTGATGGCGATGGATGGTTGCCATATTCATTGGTATGGTAAAGAGAAACGCGCCGGCCGAAAAATGGGCCACATTAACGTGTGTGGCGATTACAGCGGCGAGCTGCAGCGCCGTCTTTGTGCTCTCGCCAATGTGTTGGATGAAAAAGCCTTCCCCGCGGTGCATGAGTTTGCAAAAAAGTGGCAAGCGTAGCAAAGCTTGTACTTATGCATAAAAGAGTAAAAGGGTCGCCATGTGCGACCCTTTTCAATGTGAACTCAACGCGATTGAGTATGCTGGCATTTGCGGTTTGCGCATTGTAACTTCACACCACTGGCGAGTTTCTTCTCGACCAACAAGGGAAAACCGCATGTTTCACAATGCCCTTTGACTGGCGGTAAGTTCACCGCAAACTTACACTTCGGATAGTTATCACAGGCATAGAAGGTTTTACCAAAGCGGGTTTTACGCTCAACTAAGTGTCCTTTGCCACACTCGGGGCAAGCAAACAACGCTTTGAGATTCTGCTCTGGTTCAGGCTGATTGATTGGTTCAATGTGATGGCAATGTGGATAATGACTGCACCCGACAAACATACCGTAACGCCCTTGACGAAGCACCAACTCGTTACCACATTCAGGGCAAGCAACCCCCAATTCTTTGACGATATGGCCATCGTTTTGATGAAGGGGCTTGACGTAATCGCACTGTGGGTACTGATTACACCCCAAAAACGCCCCATGCTTACCGTGTTTTAACACCAACTCTCCACCACATTGCGGACAAGGCGTATGCTCAAGCGCATGCTCGTGAGCGGAAAACAAAGTGCGATCAATTTTACTACTCATAGCTACCGTATTCGCGGAACAGTTTAATGAAGAATGCCTTGCTCTTTGGTGTATAACAGCTCTTCCATTAGCGTGTAGGCGTTCTCGTTGCCGGGAACATTGAATAGCACCATCAAAATAATCCACTTGAGATCTTCAAGTTCAAACTCGTTGGTTTCCAATCCCATCACTCGATCGATAACCATTTCACGAGTCTCAGTGGTTAACACATTGATCTGTTCTAGAAACAACAAAAAGCCGCGACATTCTAGATCCAATCGTTGCATCTCTTTAGGTGTGTACACTCGTGTTGAAGAGATCGCACTGCAACGCGAAATCGCAGAATGATCATCACTTTTTTGTAATGCTGCCAGCTCTTCTAACCAAAGAAGGGCTTTGTAGATATCTTGCTGGTGAAATCCTGCTCGAAGCAATTCGTCTTCAAGCTCATCTTGATCCACTTGTAAATCTGCATCGCTATGGATGTAGGTTTCAAATAGATACATCAGTATATCCATCATCATAGCTAGCCCCTCCCCCTTCGAATATAGCCACCGTTAACTGCAACAACATGCCCTGAAAGCTCAAGCTCCAAGAGCTGCATCATGACTTCTTGCACAGGTATATTGGTCCTGTTTGCTAGAATATCAACTGGTGTAGCCTCATTACCTACGTTAGCTAACAGCTGAGGAAATGGCAATTGTTCTTCCGTATTAGAGGAAGAAAATAAATCCGCTTGTTGGTTTGTCGACCAGTCGAGCAAAGTTTGCACTTCACTCAGCACATCTTCTATCCCAGTGACTAAACACGCTCCGCTTTTTATCAGCAAGTTTCCGCCGCGTGCATTGGTAATATGGAGAGAGTTAGGCAAAGCAAAGACTTCTCGACCTTGCTCAGCGGCATAACGGGCGGTAATCAAAGAACCGCTTTTCTCTGCCGCTTCGACCACCAAAACCCCCAGAGACAAGCCACTAATGATTCGATTTCGACGAGGAAAATGTTCGGCTTTGGCTTTGGTATTGGGACGAAACTCCGAAACCAGCGCACCTTGCTGACAAATTCTCGCGGCAAGGCCTTTGTGGCGAGCGGGATAAATATGTTGAAAGCCCGAACCAAGAACGGCAACGGTTTCGCCTCCCGCTGTCAGCGCACCATCATGGGCATGGCCATCAATCCCAAGCGCTAAACCACTGGTCACCACCAGCCCATGCTGTACCAGTTGAGTTGCAAAATCGCGGGCATGTTGCAATCCTTGCATGGTCGCATGACGACTCCCCACCAGCGCAATTTGTGGCTTGTTTAAACAATGAGGATCACCCTGTACAAACAGTTGGCAAGGCGGTGAAGCCGTTTCCTTAATCAGCGGCGGATATAGGCCATCATGAAGGGTAAGAATATGATGCTGGGAGGAGAGCTGTTGCCATTGAAGGGCGGCTTCAGCGTCTTGCTGAGCGGTACTTCGCAAGGTGATGATTTGCTGGGACGACAGCCCCAGCGACAGTAGCTGCTCTTGGGAATAACGCAGAATATTGAGCGGGGAATCAAGACTGAGTAACTTGGTTAGCTTCTTAACTCCAATATTGGGCGTAAAACTGAGTGCTAACCAAGCATGCAGTTCATCTTGACTCATCAAGGCGTTTGCGCCGTGACTGATTCGTCAACTTGCACTGGCGCCACGACCAAAATGTCACGGCTGATCGGTTGAGTACTGCGGGTGATCAACGCCAAGCTGAAGTATTCGTAAGGACGAATGATCATCAACTCACCAATGCGACTTTTCGGCAAGGATATCTCATCGGAAGAACCACTTTTCTCGTAGCTGAATTGGCTGTCACTGCTACGATAAACGTTGTTTGAGGCTTTATAGAGTTCGAAAATATGCCCTTGGCGTAAATTGTCCACTTTCCCTTTGTCCAAAATCACCACTTGGCTTGGTGCACTGTAATCGATGCCATCAATACTGCCCAATATCTTGGCATCAACATCTTGAGGGGCAGGCGCAGGATAAAAGGTCGTAGACAGTTCTTCGACGAGGTTTTCAGATTGAGGCAATGCAATGTCGTTGATCAATACTTCTTGTCGCTGACTGGTCACTTCAATACCGGAATAGTCTTGTGCCGATTCTTTAAGCTCACCTTGTGCAACCACACGTAGCGCGATCATGTTGGCATCGGGATCTCCTCGTTCAAACTCTTGCACTTGACGATAAATCGCCCAATGGGTTTCCGTTTGTTGGCCGCTGATGAAAATACGCTCGTCTTTGGCAAGGTATTTTCGTCCATCGCTGGTTCCCATCACACGCGCGACACTGCTGAGCTTCTCTTTACTCAGTAGTCGGTCAGATTGCAGATAAGGCAGAACCAACCCTTCATCCACTGTTGGAACTGCTTTTTTCTCGGTGATTCGAGCTTTCGGGCTCAATGTCACCACCGGTTTTAAACTCAACATCGGCTGACCGTTTTTCCAAACTAACGAGAGCTTATCGCCAGGGTAGATTAAGTGAGGGTTATCAATATCAGGGTTGATTTGCCACAAACGCGGCCACAACCAAGGGCTATCCAAATAGAGCGCTGAGATATCCCAAAGGGTATCTCCTTTTACGACGACATAAGTTTGAGGTGCATCAGGCTTAATATTCAGTGGAGCTGGCGACTCTTGAGCTGCCACACTCACACTAAACAACAAGGGTAGTAACACGCGTGAAGCGGCTTGCAGCACTGAGTTCATGCCTTAACTCCTAGATGGATTAGCGAAGCGACAAATGGGAAATTGCTGCTAGGATGCTGTCATTTAGGCTATAAAATGTCTAGAATTGAGCCAACAAGGTTTGTGCTGTTTCGGCACAGTTCAACATTTCGAGTGCATATGTCTGTATTACAAGTATTAACATTCCCGGATGATCGTCTTCGTACAGTAGCCAAACCGGTTGAAAAGGTGACACCAGAGATCCAAAAAATCGTCGACGACATGATAGAAACCATGTACGACGAAGAAGGCATTGGTCTGGCGGCAACGCAAGTCGATATTCATCAACGCATCGTTGTGATTGATATTTCTGAGAGCCGTAACGAGCCGATGGTGTTAATCAATCCTGAAATTTTAGAAAAGCGTGGCGAAGATGGCATTGAAGAGGGCTGTCTATCGGTCCCAGGTGCCCGCGCACTCGTGCCACGCGCCGCTGAAGTCACGGTTAAAGCGTTAGATCGTGATGGAAACGAGTTCACCCTCGAAGCCGATGATTTACTGGCTATCTGTATTCAACACGAGTTGGATCACCTGCAAGGTAAGCTGTTTGTCGATTACCTATCACCGCTAAAGCGCAAACGTATCCAAGACAAGCTAGCCAAAATCAAACGCTTTAACGAGAAACAGCGCTAAATCGCGCTGATACCATAAGAAGGAAGGTACCTTGAGCAAGCCTTTACGTATTGTATTTGCAGGTACTCCGGACTTCGCCGCCCAACATTTGGCGGCGTTGTTGTCTTCGGAGCATGAAGTCATTGCAGTTTACACCCAACCTGATCGCCCAGCCGGTCGCGGGAAAAAACTCACGGCAAGCCCTGTCAAAACCATTGCTTTGGAACACAACATTCCGGTTTACCAACCAGAAAACTTTAAGTCTGACGAAGCCAAGCAAGCCCTCGCGGATCTCAATGCTGACATCATGGTCGTGGTCGCTTATGGCTTGTTATTACCACAAGCGGTGTTAGATACACCGAAATTGGGTTGTATCAACGTGCACGGTTCGATTCTGCCTCGCTGGCGCGGTGCTGCGCCAATTCAGCGCTCTATTTGGGCGGGTGATGCTGAAACGGGCGTGACCATCATGCAAATGGACATCGGCCTAGATACCGGTGACATGCTGAAAATTGCCACGCTACCGATCGACGCAAGCGATACCAGCGCCACCATGTACGATAAATTGGCCAAACTTGGCCCGGTGGCACTGGTTGAGTGTTTAGCCGATATCGCCACTGGCAAAGCCATCGCAATTAAGCAAGATGACGAGCGAGCAAACTACGCCAAGAAACTCAGCAAGGAAGAAGCACGCATCAGTTGGCAAGACGATGCAGAGCACATCGAACGTTGTGTTCGTGCTTTCAATCCATGGCCAATGAGCCATTTCGAAGTGGCGGAAAACAGCATTAAAGTGTGGCAAAGCCGCGTCGAAGCCAGCAGTCATGACGCACCCGCGGGGACCATCCTCAAAGCGGATAAAAGCGGCATTTATGTCGCCACTGGCCATGGCTGCCTAGTGTTGGAACAGATCCAAATTCCAGGCAAAAAAGCAATGCCAGTACAAGATGTTCTCAACGCTCGCGCCGCTTGGTTTGAAGTTGGTAGTGTACTGAGTTAACCTGCCAAGCAATCGGGCATTTTTGCCCAGTTTAAGAACTTTACGAGGGCAGAGACGCCCTCTTTAACTTTAAGGTACTCATCATGAATGTTCGCGCTGCGGCTGCAAACGTCTTGTATCAAGTTGTCGACCGAGGCAACTCTCTATCGACCGCCCTTCCTGAAGCTCAACAATCCATTCGCCCTCGCGACCACGCCTTGCTGCAAGAGATCTGCTATGGCGCGTTACGTTACCTACCTCGTCTAGAGAGCATTGCCGGTAAGCTGATGGATAAGCCTCTCAAAGGTAAACAACGTGTTTTTCATCACCTCATTTTGGTTGGCTTATACCAGTTAGGTCACATGCGCATTCCGGCGCACGCGGCGGTTGGTGAAACGGTGGAAGGCGCACAAGCGCTGAAAGGGCCTCGCTTACGCGGCTTGATTAATGCGGTTTTGCGCAACTATCAGCGTGAACAACAAGCATTGGATGAGTTTTCTGTCAGCCACAATGCCGGCAAATACGTTCACCCAAGTTGGCTACTGAAAATCCTGCAAGATGCTTACCCTGAGCAATGGCAGACGATTGTTGAAGCCAACAATAACAAAGCGCCGATGTGGCTACGCGTGAATCACGCTCATCATGATCGCGACGAATATCTGCAACTGCTCAAAAATGCAAACATTGATAGCACTCTGCACAGTGAAGCGATGGACGCCATAAAATTGGCCGCCCCTTGTGATGTACACAGCTTGCCAGGGTTTGAGCAAGGTTGGGTTTCTGTGCAAGATGCCGCCGCACAGCTGTCGTTTAACTATCTACAACCTAAAGATGGCGAACTGATCCTCGATTGCTGCGCGGCACCTGGTGGTAAAACCGCGCACATTTTAGAACGAGTCTCTGCTCATGAAGTCGTGGCACTGGACTGCGATGAACAACGCTTGAAAAGAGTGACGGAAAACCTGAAACGCCTCAATCTTCAAGCAAAAGTGATTTGCGGTGATGCACGCAATCCTGAACAATGGTGGCAAGGCGAGCAATTTGACCGTATTTTGCTCGATGCACCTTGCTCTGCAACCGGGGTGATTCGTCGTCACCCTGACATAAAATGGCTACGCCGAGCAGAAGACATTGCGGCTCTCGCTGAGCTACAAAGCGAAATTTTTGATGCCATGTGGGCACAACTTAAGCCCGGCGGTACCTTGGTTTACGCTACTTGTTCTATCACCCCAATGGAAAACGTGGAACAAGTGAAAGCGTTCCTCGCAAGAACACCAGAAGCACAACTGATTGGCTCTGAACGCGAGAATCCAGGCCGTCAGATTCTTCCAGGGGAAGAAGATATGGATGGCTTCTACTATGCCGTGCTGGTTAAGCAAGCATAAGCAAACTGGCGATTGAATCTCTTCAATCGCCTTTTTCGAATTACGAGAACAGAGTATGAAAATCATTATTCTTGGCGCAGGTCAGGTTGGCGGCACGCTGGCAGAAAATCTGGTTGGCGAAAATAACGATATCACTATTGTCGATAAAAATGGCGACCGTCTGAGAGAGCTGCAGGACAAATATGACTTGCGAGTGGTGAATGGCCACGCCAGTCACCCAGACGTGCTACACGAAGCAGGCGCACAAGATGCCGACATGCTGGTAGCCGTGACCAATACTGATGAAACCAACATGGCTGCTTGTCAGGTGGCTTTTACTCTGTTCAACACCCCCAACCGAATTGCTCGCATTCGCTCACCGCAATACTTAATGCAAAAAGAAGCGCTGTTTAAATCCGGCGCGATTCCTGTCGATCATTTGATTGCCCCCGAGGAGCTGGTGACCAGCTACATTGAACGTTTGATTCAATACCCTGGTGCATTGCAAGTGGTGAGCTTTGCGGAAGAAAAAGTCAGCCTCGTTGCCGTAAAAGCTTACTATGGCGGCCCGTTGGTGGGTAACGCACTTTCTGCCTTACGCGAACACATGCCTCACATTGATACCCGTGTTGCCGCGATTTTCCGCCAAGGCCGTCCGATTCGTCCTCAAGGCACCACCATCATTGAAGCCGATGATGAAGTCTTTTTCGTTGCCGCCAGTAACCACATTCGCTCTGTGATGAGCGAGTTACAGCGACTGGAAAAACCTTATCGCCGTATCATGATCGTCGGCGGTGGTAACATCGGCGCCAGCTTAGCCAAGCGTTTAGAACAAACCTATAGCGTGAAGCTGATTGAGCGCAACCTACAGCGAGCAGAAAAGCTGTCAGAAGAGTTGGAAAACACCATCGTGTTTTGTGGTGATGCCGCCGATCAAGAGCTACTGACGGAAGAAAACATTGATCAAGTCGACGTCTTTATCGCCCTGACCAACGAGGACGAAACCAACATCATGTCGGCGATGTTGGCCAAACGCATGGGTGCCAAAAAAGTGATGGTGCTGATCCAGCGTGGTGCTTACGTCGACCTAGTGCAAGGCGGCGTCATTGATGTGGCCATTTCACCTCAACAAGCGACCATTTCAGCACTATTGACCCACGTTCGACGTGCCGACATCGTTAACGTCTCCTCTCTACGCCGCGGCGCTGCAGAAGCAATTGAAGCGGTTGCACACGGCGATGAAAGCAACTCGAAAGTAGTGGGACGCGCCGTTGGCGACATCAAACTGCCACCGGGTACCACCATTGGTGCGATTGTGCGTGGCGAAGAAGTGCTCATCGCCCATGACCGCACCGTGATTGAACAAGATGATCACGTGGTGATGTTCTTGGTCGATAAGAAATACGTGCCAGACGTCGAAGCTCTGTTCCAGCCGAGCCCATTCTTCCTCTAGGATTTTCCTATGGTGAACTTTCGTCCCGTACTGTTTGTGATTGGGCTAGTGCTTTCCAAGCTCGCCCTTTTCATGTACGTCCCTACCCTTGTGGCCTTTTTTACGGGCACAGGCGGCTTTCTTGATTTCGGCCAAGCGGTGTTGATCACCCATTTTGCCGCGTTTGTCTGCCTGAGCATTGGCCGCACCGCACACTTTAAACTCAGTGTGCGCGATATGTTCCTCATCACCAGTTTGGTGTGGACCATCGCCAGCGCGTTTGCCGCGCTACCGTTTATGTTCATCAACCACATCAGCTTTACTGACGCCTACTTCGAAACCATGTCTGGCATCACCACCACCGGTTCCACCGTGCTGAGTGGTTTGGATAACATGGCTCCGAGTATTTTGCTATGGCGTTCGATCTTGCAATGGCTTGGAGGAATTGGCTTTATTGTGATGGCCGTTGCGGTGTTGCCGATGCTAAACGTCGGCGGGATGAAGCTGTTCCAAACGGAATCTTCCGATTGGTCAGACAAAAGCAGCCCAAGAGCCAAAACCGTGGCGAAAAACATTGTGGTGGTGTACCTGGTACTCACCGGGCTCTGTTTGATTGGTTACCTGCTGACCGGCATGAACCTGTTTGATGCCATCAACCACTCCTTCACCACGCTTTCAACGGGCGGCTACTCCACCTCTGACGGTTCCATGAACCATTTTTCTAACGGCGCACACTGGATCGCCACCTTATTTATGTTCTTGGGTGGTTTGCCATTTTTGTTGTTTGTTTCTGCGATGCGCAAGCGCCGCCTTGATGCTTTGATCAAAGACGCTCAAGTACGCGGTTTTACCTACCTGTTTTTAGGCACCAGCTTGGTTATTTCAGCTTGGTTGGTGATTCGTGACGGTTACACTATTGCCGATGCACTGCGCGTGGCGATGTTTAACATTGTTTCTGTGGTGACGACGACGGGCTTCGGCCTAGAAGATTTCACCGCTTGGGGCGCACTCCCTACGACCTTATTTGCGTTTTTGATGATGGCTGGCGCGTGTTCAGGCTCCACTTCTGGCGGTATTAAGATCTTCCGCTTCCAGATCGCCATGACACTGCTGAATAAACAGATCATGAAACTGATTCACCCATCAGGCATTTTTGTCCAACGCTACAATCAACGACCAGTGAATGATGATATTGTGCGCTCTGTGGTGGCGTTTGGTTTAATGTTCTTCATTACCATCATCGCCATTGCGGGCGGCTTAAGCGCGATGGGGCTTGATCCCGTCACCAGTATTTCTGGCTCAATTACCGCGGTGGCCAACGTCGGCCCAGGCATGGGCAGCATCATTGGACCAACGGGTAACTTTGCTCCGCTGCCTGATGCCGCTAAGTGGCTACTCAGTTTCGGCATGTTGATGGGACGTTTAGAAATTCTCACCTTATTGGTGCTGTTTTTTCCTGCTTTCTGGCGCCGTTAGGTGTTGTTGAAACGGCAATTTCTACAGCCCCAAAACAAAGAACCCGGTTTAAACCGGGCTCACATAAAGATAAATCGCTAGGAAGTGACACACACAACCAGCCAATACAAAACAGTGCCAAATGGCATGATTGTAGGGGATCTTCTTGGCTACATAGAAAATAACCCCAAGCGAATAAATCAATCCACCCGCGGCGAGCAGTGTCAAGCCTCCAATGTCTAATGAGATCGCCAGTTGGTAGATCACAATCAGTGACAACCAACCCATCAACAGATAACTCACCAAAGAGAAGCGCTTAAAGCGATAGACAAACGCCACTTTCATAATGATGCCCAACAAGGCTATCGACCAAATCACAATCATTAAGCCGATCGCCAAAGGCGTGCGTAAACTCACCAACAGGAATGGGGTATAACTGCCCGCAATGAGCAGATAAATCGCACTGTGGTCAAAGGTTTTGAGCCAACGTTTCGCCTTAGGATGAGGAATGGCATGGTAAAGCGTCGAGGCCAAAAACAGCACAATGATGCTCGACCCGTAAATCGCCATGCTGGCAATGGTCAGCCCGTCTGCATGGTGCTCCGTGGCTTTCACCAACAGCATCACCAAGCCAACAATACCAAAAATCATGCCTAACCCGTGTGTGACTGCATTCGCCACTTCTTCACGCACACTATATTGACTGACTGACATAGCAAATACACTGAAACCTCTAATGGAATAGTTGCTCTAGTATGTCACAATTAGCTTACACGTGTAAGCTAAAAAGGTTAAATTTTGGTTATTTGATGTCTGCTTAAAATGAGGGCGTCTTTTTCGCTTTACCATCATCATGTTAGTGAATGCTAGGTCGTTTCTTCTAAATAACCCAGCACTGTCTCTCCCGCCTGTTTTGCCGATAAGTTCAGTGGTAACACCAACTCACGCTGTAGTTTTCCTAACCCCAACAAGCTGGCCAGCATGCCTCTTCCCCCTTCACGATGGCGATCAATTTCAAACCACAACTTCAGCTCATTTGGGGAACGATAAGCCACCACTTCCAGCTCACGCCAACGACCATGAAATGGCCCTGTAGTTGGGACAAACTCGAACTCTTGCACAAAGGGCAGTTCAAAGCCTTTCACTTCCTCACACTCCACTTGGCGAATACGCAGCCCTTGCTCTTCCAAAGCGGTAAAAATGCCGTCCATCATAGGATCAGGCCGTACGGTGAGAATGTCTTTGTCTGTTGGGTCAATCGCCAAAGCGATATCCAAACCAGTTTCCAACCACACTTTGGCATCACCAATGGTAATCGGGGTGTTGAACGGAATGTCTAATGCGACATCAAACACCCGCTCTTCACTCGGTTTGATGACAAACGCGTATGGCAGACTCCAGCTGGCCAGCACATGACTTTGTGGCACACGGCGAGTTTGCTGCCCTTGAGAGCTGCTGCCGCGATCTTCTTTCACTTCCGCAATGTAACGACAACACAGCTTCAAATGAATATTGTCGATCTCTTGCTCGCTCGAACCGCCATAAACATGCACCTTAATATTGGCCGCTTGACCAGGGTAAAGCACTTCTTGCTGTAAGATGGAATCGACTTTCGCGCTTCCAATACCAAAACTGGCGAGGGTTTTCTTCAAAAATGACATACGCACCTCCTGCTGCTGTTCTGATAGTACTGATAATGTCTGATTGAGTACTACTATCTAGCTCACATCTCATCGGATATTTATCAATACTGTAACGTTTTGCAGACATTTTTTTATCGCTGCCACTGCTCAACTATCGATCGATCACCATAACGGTGCTACTCTATGTTCGATATGCATGCATATCATTATTCCTACACTTTTATTTGGATTGGCGAAAGCCAGAAAGAGCCAACCTTCACTCAACTGAAGCTCAACTCATAAAAATGTAGGCCATTACATTGGCAATGGATATGCCTGACAGTTAGGTAACTTAATGCGCCCAACAACAGTCAGGTTCTCGCACACCAATCGCAGTGCGATGCGTCGTCGTAGCGGCTTTGCAGCAGCTCCGACAAGCAAAAAAACGGCTTCAGGTATGACCTTGGTCGAGAAAAATGCACTTATGCCGCAGACTCCGGCTAAAGTCGTTCAAGCCGCTTAATTAAAAAGCGCAGCCATCGCTGCGCTTTTTTCTTTCTCTCCACTCGGTTTGTTATTTTGCTTCGCCAAGCAATTTGATACCTTTACACCAAAGACCTATAAAATTTGTGGAGAAAGAAATGAAGTGTCACCGTATTGAAGAGCTGCTCGAGTTGCTTGAGCCTGAATGGCAAAAAGACCAAGAGATGAATTTACTGCAGTTTATCGTCAAGCTAGCGGGCGAAGCGGGTTATCACGGCAAGCTAGAAGAGCTGACTGACGATGTTCTGATCTACCACCTAAAAATGCGTAACAGTGCGAAAGATGAAATGATTCCAGGCCTGAAAAAAGACCAAGAAGATGATTTCAAAACAGCGATTCTACGCGCACGCGGTATCATTAAATAAGTTAACAACTCATTCACTAAGCGACCTTCTGGTCGCTTTTTTATTTTCTGCCACTGTTCAGCGAAAAATTGCGTTAATTGTCCTGCTTTTTGTTGTTAAAGGTTGATAGCCTTAAAGAAATACAAATGTTATTGATTGTATAATCGTCGTCCATCAGTTTTTACTAAAATATTAGCAAAGCCTTATTGTGTATAAACACATCGGCATTTGTGAGCAAAGTCAGTGAGCGCAAACCAAGAGAAATTGCGCCATTAAAGCCTAAGAAGGATCAATCCATGAGTCAGGATAAAATCGATATCAAAGATGTGACTCCGAAAACCTTTAATCCCAAGACCCACAAAGGTAAGGGGGATCGGTTTAACCCAAATAACCGCATTTACGTACGTGAGAGTAAAGGCACATTCCAAAAACTGCGCCGATATGGTGGCTGGTTTTTGCTGCTGCTATTTACCTTAACTCCATGGATTTCCTACGGCGATCGTCAAGCGATTCTGTTGGATATCGGTAGCCAACAGTTCAACTTCTTCGGCACCACGCTCTACCCACAAGACCTGACCTTGCTGGCCTTGCTGTTTATGATTGCCGCCTTTGGTCTGTTTTTCATCACTACGTTTTTGGGCCGAGTGTGGTGTGGCTACTTATGCCCACAAACCGTTTGGACCTTTATGTACATCTGGTTTGAAGAGAAACTCGAGGGCAGCGCCAACAAACGCCGCAAGCAAGATTCCGGCAAACTGACGCCCAATCTCGCCATGCGAAAAAGCGCAAAGCATGTCGCGTGGTTTGCCATCGCGCTCGCGACAGGCTTCACCTTCGTCGGTTATTTTGTCCCGGTGCGTGAACTGGTGGTGGATTTCTTTACCTTTAACGCCAGCTTCTGGCCTGTTTTCTGGGTGATGTTCTTTGCCATCTGTACTTACGCCAACGCAGGTTGGATGCGCTCTATCGTTTGTTTGCACATGTGTCCTTACGCGCGCTTCCAATCAGCGATGTTTGATAAAGACACCTTTATCGTCGGTTATGACAGTCAGCGCGGCGAGCAGCGTGGCCCACGTTCACGCAAAGCCGATCCGAAGCAGCTCGGGTTAGGTGACTGTATTGACTGCGATCTGTGTGTGCAAGTGTGCCCAACGGGGATTGATATTCGTGATGGCCTGCAATACGAGTGTATTAACTGTGGTGCGTGTATCGATGCCTGTAATACCACCATGGATAAAATGGGCTATGAAAAAGGGCTGATCAACTACACCACCGAGCATCGTCTGTCTGGGAAACACACCAAAGTCATGCGACCCAAGTTGATCGGTTATGGCTTGGTATTGCTGGTGATGTTGGGTTTGTTCTTCGCACAAATTGCTGCCGTTGACCCTGCTGGTCTCAGCGTGATTCGCGATCGCAACCAGTTGTTCCGCGTCAACAGCGCCGGTGAAGTGGAAAACACCTACACCCTCAAAATCATCAACAAAACACAACAAGTGCAAGAATATCACTTGGATGTTAAGGGGCTCAGTGAGGCAACTTGGTATGGTAAGCAAACCATTCAGGTCAACCCAGGCGAAGTTCTCAATTTACCATTAAGTCTTGGCGTGGATCCCGAGAAGCTCTCCTCTCCAATTAGCACGATTCAGTTTATACTGGACGACAAGAGCAACGACTTCACCATTGAAGTAGAAAGCCGTTTCATCAAGAAACTGTAACTTCAACCCAATTCATGGACAAAGGCTCAGCAATGAGCCTTTTTATTTACTATGTCGCTAGGCGCATTCAATTTTGACGCATTAACGCCCGATTTTATGTGGTATGCCCTTGAGAGCATCGGCATTCGCGCTGAATCAGGCTTATTGCCTCTCAACAGCTATGAAAACCGCGTATACCAGTTTACCGATGAAGAGCGTCGCCGTTTTGTGGTGAAGTTTTATCGCCCAGAGCGTTGGACGCCGGCACAAATTGTTGAAGAACATCAGTTCACTCAAGAGCTGGTGGAAAATGACATTCCTGTCGCCGCGCCGGTCAACATCAACGGTGCTACCCTACATCATTATCAAGGCTACCAATTTGCCTTGTTCAACAGCGTCGGTGGCCGTCAATTTGAAGTGGATAATCTCGATCAACTCGAGTGGGTTGGCCGCTTCCTCGGTCGAATTCACCAAGTGGGTGCAAAACAGAGATTCCAGCACCGACCTAGCATAGGGCTAGATGAGTACCTCTATCAGCCACGCGCACTCCTGCAACAATGCAACATGATCCCGATGCATTTAGAGAACAGCTTCTTTCAGGATCTCGACCGACTCATCGCCGCCATCGAAGCGCAGTGGCCAAAAAACACTCAATCCATCCGCTTGCACGGTGATTGTCATCCCGGCAATATTTTATGGCGTGATGGACCGATGTTTGTTGATTTAGATGACGCACGCAATGGGCCAGCGGTTCAAGATCTCTGGATGTTGCTCAATGGTGATCGCCAAGAAAAGCTCATGCAACTCGACATTTTACTGGAGTCGTATGGCGAATTTAGTGATTTTTCGCACCAAGAGTTGAAACTGATCGAGCCTTTGCGTGGTCTACGAATGGTGCATTATATGGCATGGTTAGCAAAACGATGGCAAGACCCTGCGTTCCCACTCGCTTTTCCTTGGTTTAATGAGCCAAAATACTGGGAAGGTCAGGTATTGGCGTTTAAAGAACAAATCGCCGCATTGGAAGAACCCCCTCTTTCATTGATGCCACAATGGTAACTGCCTCAATAACATAACGGAGAAATAAATAGATGAAGAAACTGTTCGCGTTTTTTTCGATGCTGTTACTCAGCCTGACAGCCAACGCAGCAACCCAATTTAAAGAAGGTGAACACTACAAGGTGCTGGATACGCAAGTTTCTAAAAAGCCCATGGTAAGTGAGTTTTTCTCTTTCTACTGCCCGCACTGTAATACGTTCGAACCTATCATCCAGCAACTCAAAGCACAGTTGCCGGAAGGGGTAAAACTGCAAAAAAACCACGTTTCCTTTATGGGTGGTGCGATGGGGCCGTCAATGAGCAAAGCGTACGCCACCATGATCGCACTTAAAGTCGAAGACAAAATGGTGCCAGTGATGTTCAACCGCATCCACAACATGCGTAAAGCGCCAAAAGATGACGCGGAACTGCGCCAGATCTTCCTTGATGAAGGCGTTGATGCGAATAAATTCGATGCCGCCTTTAACGGTTTCGCTGTGGATTCGATGGTGCGCCGTTTTGACAAGCAGTTTAAAGACAGTGGCCTTTCTGGTGTACCTGCGGTGATTGTAAACAACAAATACCTGGTGCAGGCTCAAGGCATCAAAACCATGGATGAGTATTTCGAACTGGTGAACTTCCTGCTGAAAAAACAGTAAACACCCAACAAAAACTCACCAACAAAACAGGGAGCCGTTGTGCTCCCTGATGTTTATCCTTTGTGGATCTCTTTCAACAACTGATCTTTTTCTTGCCAAACATCTCCTAACCAGAGCTGAAATTGGCGTTTATACGGCTTATCGTTGAAGTAATCCCCTTTAACCTGATCATCCACCGGCAGCAAACGAATCTTTACAACCACTTTGCGCATCCGACCCATTAACATATCTTGGAAAGGTTTATCGGTATTTTGCGGGTAGGCTAACGTCACATCGATAATATGATCAAACTGCTCACCCATCGCCGCGAGTGTATAAGCGATACCGCCGGATTTCGGCTGCAGCAAATAATCATACCCCGCGTTACTTTTTTTACGCTTTTCAGTCGTAAAGCGAGTGCCTTCCACATAGTTGACTACGGTGGTGGGCGTATGGCGAAACTTCTCACAAGAACGACGTGTCGTTGCTAAATCCTGTCCGCGCTTTTCTGGGTGACGGATCAAGTATTCCCGGGAATAACGGCGCATAAACGGCATGTCCAATGCCCAACAAGCCATACCAATAAAGGGCACGTACAGCAGTTGTTGCTTGAGGAAGAACTTGGGCATGGGAATACGATCCTTAAACACGCAACACAACACCACAATATCAGTCCAGCTCAGATGATTACTGATCATCAGATACCATCCCTCTTTTTTCAGCCCTTCGCCGCCTTCGATATCCCATTCTATGCGGTTAAACAGAGCGAGAATCACCGCGTTTATCGTCGCCCACAACCACATCATTTTGTTGGCCGCATCGGTTGCTTTCGCTTTCAGCCCTTGAGTCGGCAAGACCAGTTTGACGATCGCAATCAAGCAGATCGTCATCGAGCACATTGCAGAATTAAGAATGACCAAAAAAACGTTAATAAAAAGTAACAGATATGCCAACATAGTGATGTTCGAAAACTCTTATATTCGATGAAGAAAAAAACAGCGTGTAATTATACTGCTCCCGGCCCAGTTTGGAATCTTTGTCAAAATGGTCAGATTAGTTTGTGACCGAAACTGTGGCAAACCACCCTCGTCAGGATGAATGGCTCAAGGATCTGCAATGAAAAACCGAATCTTAATCACCACCGCACTGATATTCAGTCATATGGCGCAAGCAGGACTGAGTGACACCGCAGGGTTTAGTGGGGAAATCTCACTACTGACTGGCTATGGCGCCTCTCAGTCACACTTTAATACGGAAACGGATGCAACCATCAGCAACTACTCAAACAGCGCCAGCCGCGAAGGTGCCGCTCTGTTTGCTCCATTGGGGAACATCGCTTACACCTTTGGTCAGCAGCTCGAACAGCAGTTTTACCTCGGTACCGCAAGAGAGGACATTGCTGTTGGTACCCTGGCCTTTGAGTTAGGTTATCAATACCAATTGAGCTCTGGCGTGGTGATTGATTTTTCATTGTTGCCAACCGTGATGTCAGGAGAAACTTGGCAAGATCCTTATCTGCTCAACCAAAAACGCACGGTCACCGATGAAAGTGGTATTGCGTACCGACTGCAGTTTCACAACCTCTGGGGTGGCAATGTTAACCTCGACACCGCATATGGCACCAAAGAACTGGAGAAAGACACCATCACCGATCCAAGCCTCAAACGTGATGGAGAGAGTTATTACGCCAAACTGGATTACCGCTACCGACTCAAACCCACCAGCTTTGTTCAGCCCGCTGTGGTTTACTTAAAGCATCAAGCGGATGGCAAAGCGGCCTCTTATGATTCACTCGGGGCTGAAGTGAGTTGGTTTAATCTGTTTGCTAAACACCGCTTAGTTCTAACCGCAGGTTATAAAGTGCAAGATTATCAAGCCGCCAGTCAACTGTTTGGCAAAACGCGTGAAGACCAACAGCTCAGTCTATTTCTTGCTTATGAGTATGCCCAACTTTTCTCTTCCTCCGATTGGTCTTTCGTTGCTCTGGCTGGGTACAACCAAACCGACTCCAATATTGAGTTTTACGAGCAGAGTGATTACTTACTTTCGGTCGGCGTAAACTACAAGTTTTAACTCATCGCCAATGCGGTTTAATCTAGGGTTTACCACAATTAAACCGCTTGCAGAGTGAGCTGTTTGAGCAAGCGATCCATCGCCCGATAACCGAGTGCTTCGGCTAAGTGCGCACGCGTTATCTGAGGTGCGCCTTCTAAATCGGCAATGGTTCGCGCCACTTTAATGATGCGGTGATAAGCGCGAATCGATAACCCCAAACGGTGCAACGCAGTTTCAAGAAACTCGGCATCCTGCTTACTTAGTGGACAAAACGCTTCGATTTCTCGGCTGCCCAATAGGGCATTCACCTTGCCATTACGATGCTGCATTCGCTCTCTCGCCTGCGCCACTCGCGCCTTCACCACCGCCGTTGGTTCACCTCGCTCCCCCCCTTCCGCCAATGTGCCTTTGGGTAATGCGGGGATCTCGAGTGACATATCAAAACGATCCAAAAGTGGACCCGATAAACGGCCTAAATAACGCAAAATCGCCTGAGGATTGGCGCGAGCTTGGTTCCCTTCGTAATAGCCCGTGGGGCTCGGATTCAGCGCTCCGACCAACTGAAAGCGAGCGGGAAAACGGGTTTTACCTTGCGCTCGTGAAATGATGATTTCCCCCGACTCTAGCGGCTCGCGCATTGAATCGAGCACTTTACGCTCAAATTCCGGCATCTCATCCAAAAACAGTAAGCCGTTGTGTGCGAGTGAGATTTCTCCAGGACGTGGAATGGTTCCACCGCCCACCAACGCCGCCATAGAACTCGAGTGATGCGGCGCACGAAATGGCCGCTGCTTCCAATTGTGCTCGTTGATATCACTTTGTGTTAAAGAAGCCACCGCCGCCGTTTCCATCGCTTCTTCCTCACTCATTTCAGGCAACAAATCTCGCAAACGTGACGCCAGCATGGTTTTACCCGTCCCTGGAGGCCCTAAAAACAGTAAATTGTGATTGCCCGCAGCGGCAATCTCCAACGCACGCTTACCTTGCTGCTGGCCTATGATGTCTTGTAAGTCACGATGATGTTGCGCGGGTTTTTCTCGCTGAGGCGCCTGATGCAAAGCCAGCGCTTGCTGACCACATAAGTAAGCACAAACTTCAATCAGTGAGCACGCCGATTTATGCATGTTTTTGCCAACCAAGGCGGCTTGATCCCCATTAGCATGAGGCACCACCAAACTGCGGGAGACCCCTTTGGCGGCAAGTGCGGCTGGCAGGACCCCTTTCACCGCTCGCAGCTCACCACTTAAGGCTAACTCACCGATAAATTCATGTTGCTGGAGAAACTGAACTGAGATCTGCTCGGAAGCGGCCAAAATGCCAAGTGCGATCGGCAAGTCAAAACGTCCCCCTTCTTTGGGCAGATCGGCAGGTGCCAAGTTGACGGTGATCCGCTTGGCAGGAAATTGGAAGTTACTGTTGACGATCGCACTGCGTACGCGATCTTTTGACTCCTTCACGGTGGTTTCCGGCAACCCCACCAAGGTAAATCCCGGTAAGCCGTTACTGATGTGCACTTCCACGCTCACTGAAGGCGCTTCTACGCCCACACTGGCGCGGCTATGAATAATCGCCAACCCCATCACTGCCTCTTCAATTTTAGTTGTTCTATAAATACAAGCTTTTTTATACAGAACTGTTATATAGCGTGAAGCGATGAGGCTTAAATGTGAAAAAAGAATGACTTTTTGCTTGTCACGAAACAGTTTTGTGTGTTACCACTAGTGACGCAAACAATTTCGTAGAACATTACACAACATTTTAACGACAGACAGATGAACTTTGCCGCTCAAATTAACTCTCTGATTAACCTGATTATCGTGGTCCTCATTAGCACCGCGCGGGGGAGAGTGGGCGCAAAATAACCACTAGATTTACAAACCCCCGCACTGAAAAGTTCGGGGGTTTTTTTTCAGCCATGGGTTGGTGAAGTTCTAAACTGATTGAATCACTTTTAGACAGTTCAGAAATGACGGGAAGTATGGGAGCGCACGCTATGTGCAAGATGTATGGAAACGGCTACAACCAAAAGAGTAGCCAAGGAGGCCAACGATGACAGGAGCAGAGTTAGTCGTTGCCGCATTAAAACAGCAAGGCATCAAAACCGTGTTTGGTTACCCTGGTGGTGCCATCATGCCAATCTACGATGCCTTGTATGACGGTGGTGTTGAACACATTTTGTGTCGTCATGAACAAGGGGCTGCGATGGCAGCGATTGGGATGGCGCGAGCCACGCAGGATGTTGCAGTGTGTATGGCCACATCGGGTCCCGGAGCCACCAACCTTGTCACCGGTTTAGCCGATGCCTTTCTTGATTCAGTGCCGTTAGTTGCCATCACCGGTCAGGTTGCCAGTTCTCATATCGGCACCGATGCATTCCAAGAAATGGATGTGATTGGTATGTCGCTATCGTGTACTAAACACAGTTACCTAGTGACCGACATCAACGAGCTGGCCCCAACCTTGGCAGAAGCCTTTGAAGTGGCCAAAACCGGACGACCGGGCCCAGTGATTGTCGATATCGCCAAAGACGTCCAGCTTGCAAAAGCGCCTGTTGAATTGCTTCCTCCTTTTACGCCTCCAGCATTACCCCAAGTCAGCCAAGTTGATGTGGCTCGAGCCCAAACGCTTCTCGATCAATCCACCCGCCCGGTGTTATACGTCGGTGGTGGTGTGCAACTGGCTAAAGCGACCCACACGGTACGCGAATTTTTACGCCTCAACCCAATGCCTGCCGTCAGCACCTTAAAAGGGTTAGGCACCATCGAACGTCACGACCCTCACTATTTGGGCATGCTCGGCATGCATGGCACCAAAGCGGCCAACCTCGTGGTGCAAGAAGCGGATCTTTTGCTGGTGGTAGGTGCACGTTTTGATGACCGTGTGACGGGCAAATTAGAAACCTTCGCCCCTCACGCCAAAGTGATCCACATTGATATCGACGCGGCAGAAATCAATAAACTGCGTCATGCCAACGCTCCGTTGCGCGGCGATATCAATGTCATCCTGCCTCAGTTAGAACTGACACGTGATATTTCTCCTTGGGTTCATCACTGTGAAAGCTTACGCAGCGGCTTCAAATGGCGTTACGACCACCCGGGAGAGCTCATCTACGCGCCGGGGCTGCTCAAGCAACTTTCCGATCTGATGCCGGACAACACCATCGTCTCCACCGACGTAGGCCAACATCAGATGTGGGCAGCGCAGCACATTCAGCCACGCGAGCCACAAAATTTCATTACCTCAGCGGGCCTTGGCACCATGGGTTTTGGCTTGCCAGCGGCGATGGGCGCAGCGGTAGCAAGACCGGATGCACAATCAGTGCTGATCTCTGGTGATGGCTCAATCATGATGAACATCCAAGAATTAGGCACGCTGAAGCGCCGCCAAATCCCAGTCAAAATCGTGTTGTTGAACAACCAACGTCTTGGCATGGTGCGTCAGTGGCAATCGCTGTTCTTCGATGGTCGTCACAGTGAAACCATCCTTGATGACAACCCTGATTTCGTCATGTTGGCGAAAGCCTTCGATATTCCGGGCAAAACCATTACCAAGAAAGAAGAAGTGGAACCAGCACTTAAAGAGATGCTCGCAAGCAAAACATCTTACTTGCTGCATGTGTTGATTGATGAAGAAGAAAATGTGTGGCCGCTGGTACCGCCAGGTGCGTCAAACAGTGATATGTTGGAAAACACCTAGGAGAGCCACTGATGGAACGTTATTTATTAGACATCAAAGCCGATGACAAACCCGTGCTGTTAGAGCGTGTTCTCCGTGTCATTCGCCACCGCGGCTTTGTCATCAAACAAGTTGCTGCGACGCAAAACCATGAGAGCAAGGTCGCCAGTGTCGAAATCATCGTAGACAGCGATCGCCCTATCTCATTTCTCACCAATCAAATTGAAAAATTATGGGATATTCGTAGTGTTGAGGTGATGAAGATTCGTAACGACGAACTCCCTAACAACAATCTACAACAACACGTAAGTGCATAAGGAAGGCAATAATGGCAACGAAAACAGCAGATTATATCTGGTTTAATGGCAAGATGGTTCCCTGGGCAGAAGCGAATGTACACGTTCTGACTCACGCCATGCACTACGGCACCTCGGTATTTGAAGGGGTTCGCTGTTACAACACGCCAAAAGGGCCGATTGTCTTCCGTCACCAAGAACATGCGCAGCGTCTGAAAGATTCTGCCAAAATTTACCGCTTCCCAATCCCCTTTTCGGTGGAAGAGATCATGGAAGCGACTCGCGAAACTCTGCGTCAAAACAAGCTGGATAATGCCTACATTCGCCCACTAGCGTTTGTTGGCAACGTAGGCTTGGGCGTTTGTCCTCCCACTGATACCGAAATGGATCTGATCATTGCCGCCTTCCCTTGGGGCTCTTACTTAGGGGAAGAGGCGTTGGAAAATGGCGTTGATGCCATGGTATCCAGCTGGAACCGCGCTGCGCCAAACACAATTCCAACCGCAGCGAAAGCAGGCGGTAACTACCTCTCTTCTCTACTGGTTGGTGGTGAAGCACGTCGACATGGCTATGCCGAAGGGATTGCATTAAGTGTTGATGGTTACCTTTCAGAAGGTGCCGGTGAAAACATTTTCGTGATCAAAAATGGCGTCATCACCACACCACCAGCGACGGCTGCGATTCTCCCTGGCATCACTCGTGACTCAATCATGACACTCGCGCGAGAGATGGGTTATGAAGTCCGTGAAGCCAACATCGCACGTGAAGCCCTCTACTTGGCAGACGAAGTCTTTATGACGGGCACAGCTGCAGAAGTGGTTCCGGTGCGTAGTGTCGATCAAATTCAAGTGGGCGCAGGCAAACGCGGCCCAATCACCAAAGCGGTTCAAGAAGCGTACTTTGGCTTATTCAATGGCACCACCGAAGATAAGTGGGGCTGGTTAGATTACGTGTACCCAGAGAAGAAGTAGGGAGACAACAGAATGCCTAAATACAGATCAGCCACCACCACTCATGGTCGCAATATGGCCGGTGCGCGCGCACTATGGCGTGCTACGGGCGTAAAAGATGAAGACTTCGGCAAACCGATTATTGCCGTGGTCAACTCCTTTACCCAGTTCGTACCGGGCCACGTGCACCTGAAAGACCTGGGTCAATTGGTGGCGAGAGAAATTGAAGCAGCAGGCGGTATTGCCAAAGAATTCAACACCATCGCGGTGGATGATGGTATCGCTATGGGCCACGGAGGCATGCTTTATTCACTGCCTTCTCGTGAATTGATTGCCGACTCGGTGGAGTACATGGTCAACGCGCACTGTGCCGATGCCATGGTGTGTATCTCCAACTGTGACAAAATCACCCCGGGAATGCTGATGGCGTCAATGCGCCTTAATATCCCGGTGATCTTTGTCTCGGGTGGACCAATGGAAGCGGGCAAAACCAAGCTTTCGGATCAGATCATCAAGCTGGATCTGGTCGACGCCATGATCCAAGGCGCGGATCCTAAAGTCTCGGATGAGCAGAGCGAACAGATCGAGCGCAGTGCTTGCCCTACCTGTGGATCCTGCTCAGGCATGTTCACCGCCAACTCGATGAACTGTCTCACCGAAGCGCTTGGCCTTTCTCAGCCAGGTAACGGCTCTTTGCTCGCAACGCATGCCGATCGTAAACAACTGTTTATCAGTGCAGGCCAACGTATCGTTGAACTGACCAAGCGTTACTACGAACAAGATGATGAAAGCGCACTGCCACGCAACATTGCGACCAAAGCCGCGTTTGAAAACGCCATGGCGCTAGACATCGCCATGGGCGGTTCAACCAACACCGTTTTACACCTCTTAGCTGCAGCGCAAGAAGGTGAGGTGGATTTTGACATGACAGACATCGATCGCATGTCACGCATGGTGCCTCACCTATGTAAAGTGGCGCCATCAACCCAGAAATACCACATGGAAGATGTGCACCGCGCAGGTGGCGTGGTCGGTATTTTGGGCGAACTTAACCGAGCGGGCCTACTGCACAATCAATCGAAAACGGTGCTTGGCCTCACTTGGGAAGAACAGCTTGCCCAATACGACATCATGCTGACCGATTCGGAAGAAGTGAAACGCTTCTACCGTGCAGGCCCTGCGGGTATTCGTACCACTCAAGCGTTCTCGCAAGATTGCCGCTGGGATACCTTGGATGACGATCGTGCCCAAGGCTGTATTCGCACCAAAGAAAACGCCTTTAGCCAAGATGGTGGCCTCGCTGTCCTCAAAGGCAATATTGCGCTGGATGGCTGTATCGTTAAGACGGCGGGTGTGGATGAGAGCATTCTTAAATTCACTGGCCCTGCTGTGGTTTTTGAAAGCCAAGAAGACGCGGTGGAAGGTATCTTGGGGGGCAAAGTCAAAGCGGGCGATGTGGTGGTGATTCGCTACGAAGGTCCGAAAGGCGGCCCAGGCATGCAAGAGATGCTCTACCCTACCACGTATTTGAAATCGATGGGTCTAGGCAAAGCGTGTGCACTACTGACCGACGGACGTTTCTCTGGCGGCACATCGGGTCTTTCTATCGGCCACGCCTCACCTGAAGCGGCCAACGGTGGCGCGATCGGTTTGGTCAAACAGGGCGACTTGATTGCCATCGACATTCCAAATCGCACGATTTCTCTGCAAGTTTCCGATCAAGAAATGGCAGAGCGCCGAGCAGAACAAGACGCGCTTGGCTGGAAACCCGTCTCTCGCCAACGCGAAGTGTCGTTCGCGCTGAAAGCCTACGCCAGCATGGCAACCAGTGCCGATAAAGGCGCGGTAAGAGACAAGTCAAAGCTTGAGGGCTAAGCAATGTCATTAACCCAACAAACTGGCGCAGACTACCTGCGCCAGATACTACGCGCTCCTGTGTATGAAGTGGCGACCGTCACCCCCTTGCAAGAGATGCCGCGTTTATCGGCACGTATTGGCAACAATGTGCAGATCAAACGTGAAGACCGCCAGCCGGTGCATTCGTTTAAATTGCGTGGTGCTTACAATATGGTGGCCAATCTGTCTCAAGCGCAGAAGGACGCGGGGGTGATTGCCGCTTCTGCGGGCAACCATGCGCAAGGCATGGCTCTGTCAGGCACGCGCCTTGGCATTGAAACCACCATCGTGATGCCTCGCACGACGCCGGATATCAAAGTCGACGCAGTGCGCGGCTTTGGCGGCAAAGTCGTCTTGCACGGTAGCAACTTCGATGAAGCCAAAGCCGAGGCCGAACGCCTTTCTCAAGAGAAAGGCTACACTTTTGTCCCGCCTTTCGATCATCCTTTAGTGATTGCTGGGCAAGGCACCATCGGCATGGAAATGCTGCAGCAAAACGGCCATCTCGACCACATTTTCGTCCCTGTAGGGGGCGGTGGTTTAGCCGCTGGTGTGGCGGTGTTGGTGAAACAACTGATGCCAGAGATCAAAGTCATTGCGGTGGAACCTGAAGATTCAGCCTGCCTTAAGGCGGCATTGGATGCCGGTGAGCCTGTGGTACTGGATCAAGTCAGTATGTTTGCTGATGGTGTGGCGGTAAAACGCATTGGCGATGAAACTTTCCGTCTATGCCAGCACTACATTGACGATCACGTCACCGTCTCCAGTGATGAAATCTGCGCGGCGGTCAAAGACATT
Organism: Vibrio sp. 05-20-BW147; assembly: GCF_013369385.1. GTDB lineage: Bacteria > Pseudomonadota > Gammaproteobacteria > Enterobacterales > Vibrionaceae > Vibrio > Vibrio floridensis. The sequence continues at coordinate 30,260 of NZ_SZTO01000020.1, forward strand.
TTCGAAGACACCCGTGCGATTGCTGAGCCTTCCGGTGCACTGGCGCTGGCGGGGCTGAAAAAGTATGCCGAGAAGCACAAACTCAAAGGGCGCAACTTGGGTACCGTGCTTTCGGGTGCCAATACCAACTTCCACGGTTTGCGTTATGTTTCTGAGCGTTGTGAGCTGGGTGAAAAACGCGAAGGCTTGCTTGCGGTGACCATCCCAGAGCGTAAAGGGGCATTTTTTGAGTTCTGCCATTTGATTGGTGGCCGTGCGGTGACGGAGTTCAACTACCGTTACAACGACGACTCTCTGGCCAATATTTTTGTCGGTGTTCGTCTGCAAAATGGTCAAGAGGAGTTGGATGGTATCATTCGCGACTTACGCGAAGGCGGCTACCCAGTGGTGGACCTTTCTGAGGATGAAATGGCCAAGCTGCACGTACGCTACATGATTGGCGGTAAACCCTCCAAACCACTCAAAGAGCGCTTATACAGCTTTGAGTTTCCAGAATACCCAGGCGCACTGCTTAAGTTCCTGAGCACACTGGGAACACACTGGAACATTAGCCTATTTAACTACCGCAACCATGGGGCCGATTATGGCCGCGTACTGTGTGGTTTTGAGCTTGATGAGAGTGATTTATCCCGCTTTTCGGCGCATTTGCGCGAACTTGGCTACCAATGCAAAGATGTCACGGATAACCCATCCTACCGTTTCTTTCTTTCCTAATGCTGTTAAAAACGCCCTGTCATACAGGGCGTTTTGTTTCGCTCAGCAACCAATCTTGATGCAGTTGATGTGAGTTTCCTAAGTAGTCCACCATCCACTGAATCAACTTGTGGTTGTCATCTTTTCGCCACACCAGACAACATTGACTCAGCGGTTTGTCGTCCGGTAGCACCTTTTCCACCAGCACACCGTCGTTGATCAGTGGCATGGCAATATGACGCGGCATATAACCCACGCCTACGCCATTTTTTAAACACTCGATAGCACTGTACCAATTGGGCAACAACAGACGACGCTGCTGCGGATAATGCCCAGTATGGCGCTTGGGTAGCACACTGGAGGTATCATCCAAACAGATCGCGGGAAACTGACTGACAAACGCTTCTGTCAGCACTTGCTGACGCACGCAAGGATGCGCTGGAGACATGACAAACGCCCAATCCAATCGTCCCATATCGCGCACTTCAAAATCGCCCCCAACAGGAATGGCCGAGGTGGCGCCGATGACGATATCCGCGCGCCCTTGGGCAATCGCCTCCCAAGAACCATTGAACACTTCCATATTGATTTGCAGTTCTGCAAAATCGAATTCGCGATAGAAATCCTCAACCAAAGGCTTGAGTTTGTCGAGCTTGACCACGTTATCCAGCGTCAACTTCAGCGTGGATTGCCAGCCTTGCGCCGCGCGCCGCGTCTGCGATTTCACTTCTTCCATCTGCCTTAGCAGCATTCTCGCTTCGGCGATGAACAGCTCACCTGCTGGGGTCAGTTCTACTTTTCTCGGTAAACGGCGGAACAGCAACACGCCTAGTTCTTGTTCCACCTGACGCACACCATAACTGATGGCCGAGGGCACTTTGTGCAACACCTCAGCGGCGGCAGTAAAACTGCCTAAACGAGCGACGGTATCCAACATTTCTAGCGATGGCTTTGAAAACACAGCTTACCTTTCAAAAATTTTGATTGATAACCATGAATTTTAGCGTTTTATTTTCTCAAAAGCGAAAAATAGAATAGCAGGGCATATAAATCAGGGTTGGCGCCAACTGATCACAAAACATTTGTAGTGAAAAAAATTGAATGGAATAACTATGAACATTTCAAAATTACAGCTTGTGTATCTTGCAGCCCTCTCGATGCTCGGCTTTGTCGCAACAGACATGTATCTCCCTGCGTTTAAAGCGATGGAAATCGACTTTATGACCGGACCAGAACAGATCGCGCTTTCCTTAACGGTCTTTTTGGTCGGCATGGCGGTCGGTCAACTGCTTTGGGGCCTTGCCTCTGATAAGTTTGGTCACCGAAATACCTTAGCAGCAGGCCTTGCTCTGTTTACGCTGGCCTCATTGGGTTTGGCGTTCAGTGATCAAGTTTGGCAACTGCTCAGCTTGCGTTTTGTGCAAGCAATCGGTGTGTGTGCACCGGCGGTGATTTGGCAAGCCATGGTCATCAAACGTTACTCCAGCAGTAGCCAACAAATTTTTGCTACCATTATGCCGCTGGTGGCGCTTTCTCCTGCGCTCGCCCCTCAGTTGGGTGTTGTGTTGGCTGATAGTTTTGGTTGGCACAGTATTTTTGTCGCGTTAACGGTACTCGGTTTGGTCTTGGTTGCGGCGACCATGGCACAGCCTAGTGTCGCCAATGAGCCAAAGCAAAGCAGTGTAACATCGGATATCAAGCATCTGCTCAGCTCAAAAACCTATTTGGGCAACGTGCTGATGTTCGCCACCGCGTCTGCCGCTTTCTTTGCTTACTTGACCGGCATGCCTGAAATCATGGCGCAGCTTGGCTACGATTCCAAAGACATTGGCATGAGCTTTGTGCCGCAAACCATCGCGTTTATGGTCGGCGGATACTTAGGTAAAGTTGGCGTGCGTAAATTTGGTGATGAAAAAGTCCTGCGTCAACTGATTGGTCTGTTCAGCGTCGCGGCACTGCTGATTTTCATCGCATCACAATGGCAGTTAACGTCTATTTGGCCAATCTTAGCGCCATTCTGTTTGATTGCCGTGGCGAATGGTGCCCTTTACCCTATCGTGGTTAACCGTGCACTTGCCAGTGCCAAGCAAAGCCCAGCCACGGCCGCAGGTTTGCAAAACAGTTTACAAATCACCGTCAGCAGTTTATCTAGCGCGCTGGTCGCCGCCCTTGCTAGCCAAGCGCAAGCGGTCACCGGTATTGCGATTGTTCTCTGTATGGGCGGACTTTGGATCGGCTATATCGTCTCCAACAAAGAGTTGGCGCAGCACTTCACGACACCAGACAATGCACGCGTGGTGAGTGATGAAGAGATCTAATCTCTAGCAACACAAGAGCCGCATAATAAGTATGCGGCTTTATATTTCGAGGCGAAGCTAACAGCCAGTTATAACCCTTTTAGTCCCCATTTTTCTGCGGTCTGTTTAAAGAAACCTTGTGTCTTTTTCAGTTCAACCCAATGGTTAACGTAATTAATCCAAACTTGATCATCCTGTGGCAATAGCATGGCGATCGGTGTCGGCTTGCGCGGCTCTTTGACGGGTACAATCGCCAATTGCTGAAATTTCTCCACCAGCGTCGCCGCTTCCACATTTGAGGTCACAGAGACATCCGCTCGTTTGGCCAACAGTTCTTGGAAATCACGGGCTGGGGCTTCAACCACAATGTGCTGTGCGGAAGGGAAAAACGCCTTCACCATTTTTTCTTGTACGGTCCCCAGAGTCGCCGCCACTTTTACATCCGCTTTATCAAAATCGCTCCAATCAGAGTACTTACCGAGATCTTTTTTCTGCACTACAGGCACAAACGCAAGATAAAAGTAAGGCTGACTGTAACCAGCCACTTTCGCGCGAGACATACTCAGCGATGCGCTGCCTGTAATGTCATACTTATCCGCGGTGATGCCATTAACTAACGTTTTCCAATCCGTCGCCACGTATTCAACTTTGACGCCGAGGTCTTTCGCCAGCTCAGTCGTGACATCGATATCAAAACCACGATAACTGTTACTAGCTGGATCTTTCATCGTCATCGGGTTCCAATCCCCGGTCGTGCCGACTCTTAATACCCCGTTGTCGAGAATCTCATTCAAACGACTTTGTGCATTAGCCAGAGTGGACGCAGCAAGCAAACCAAGCCCCAACGCTAACCAAGTTTTTTTCATTTTATTTTCCTTTAACTTATTGTTCCGTAAATAGTTGAGATTTCGCGTTACATCATTGATAACATAGCAGCAACACAACCATTTTTTTAGTTGATATAAGGTGTAGTGTGACCTGTCGATATTTATGTTTAATGATGTTACTGCCACTCACTGGATGTTCTGACTATCAATGGGGCTGGTATGTGCTTGATCCGACGACCGAGCAAGGCCTAACAAACGTGAAATTTCTTATCGCTGGCTTTACTGACACCATCAGCGTGTCGCTACTCAGTATGTTGTTTGCCATGACCCTAGGTTTAATGGTTGCCCTACCGGCTCTTTCTCCCCGCAAATCCCTACAACGCTTGAACCGGATTTACGTTGAAGTAATACGTGCCATTCCTGTATTGGTTCTGCTGTTGTGGGTGTATTACGGCCTACCCACATTACTCGATGTTTCACTAGACCATTATTGGGCAGGAATTATTGCACTGACGATCGCGGAAAGTGCGTTTATGGCAGAAGTGTTTCGCGGTGGCATTCAATCTATCGGTCGCGGCCAACATGAAGCAGCAAAGTCGCTTGGTCTCAACTATTGGCAAAAAATGCGTCTGGTGATTTTGCCGCAAGCATTTCGTCAGATGCTGCCCGCGCTCGGCAACCAGTTTGTTTATATTCTAAAGATGAGCTCATTGGTCAGTGTCATTGGTCTGAGTGATTTGACGAGACGTGCCAATGAGTTGGTGGTGAATGAGTACTTACCACTAGAGATTTATACTTTCTTAGTGTTGGAATATTTGCTGTTGATCTTGATGGTATCTCAAGCAGTACGTTGGCTAGAAAAGCGCAGTGCTATTCCGAGCCATTAGTTCGTCATCATCATAAAAAAACGCCGCTATTACAGCGGCGTTTTTATTATCCAGCGATAATTACTTTTTCTTAACTGGGCGTTGCCAGCCTGTAATTTTGCGTTCTTTGGCGCGAGTAATCACTAACTCACCTTCTGCAACGTCTTTGGTCAAGGTGGTACCGGCACCAATTGTTGCACCATCAGCAATCGTCACCGGAGCGACCAGTTGGCTATCTGAACCAACAAACACGTCATTACCGATAATGGTTTTGAATTTGTTTGCACCATCGTAGTTGCAGGTAATAGTACCAGCGCCGATATTGGTGCGTTGACCGATTTCAGCATCGCCAAGATAAGTCAGGTGGTTGGCTTTAGAACCCTCACCAATACGTGCATTTTTTACTTCGACAAAGTTGCCCACGTGAGAGTCGTTACGCATCTCAGCACCAGGACGCAGACGAGTAAACGGACCAACGGTACATTGCTCACCCACCGTTGCACCTTCAATAACACTGTATGGACGAACGATGGTGTTATCATCGATTTCACAGTCTTTTAGCACACAGCCAGCACCGATAACGACGTTATCACCAAGGGAGACGTTACCTTCAATGATCACATTCACATCGATTTCAACATCAAGGCCACACTGCAGCTCACCACGTAGGTCAAAGCGTGCAGGATCACGCAACATCACACCTTGCTCTAGCAGCTTTTTCGCTTGGGCTGCTTGGAATGCACGTTCTAGACGAGCCAACTGAGCGCGATCATTCACCCCTTCCACTTCGATTGGGCTAACTGGGTGAACCGCTTCAACCGCATTGCCTTCATCATGCGCCGCCGCAATGACGTCTGTTAGGTAGTACTCACCTTGCGAGTTGTTATTGTTTAAGCCTGCAAGCCAACGCTTCAGATCACCACCGGTCGCCACCATTACGCCCGTGTTGATCTCTTTGATTAATTTTTGCTCTTCATTCGCGTCTTTTTGCTCAACGATCGCCACTACCGGACCGTTTTTACGCACGATACGTCCGTAACCCGTTGGGTTATCCAAGACGACAGTGAGCAGCGCGATGCCGCCTTTAGGCTGGGCATCAAGCAAGCTTTCAATGGTTTCAGAGGAAATAAGCGGAACATCGCCGTAAAGAACCAAGATTTTTTCATCATCTTGAAACTGAGGAGAGGCTTGATCCACCGCGTGACCAGTACCCAATTGTTCGGCTTGCAGCACCCAATTAACCGGCTCTTCTGCCAAAGCAGCTTGCATTTGGTCGCCACCATGACCGTACACCAAATGAATGTTCTGAGCACCTAAGCCTGTGCAAGTATCAATCACATGCTTCACCATTGGCTTACCTGCAAGCGTGTGCAGCACCTTGGGCATGTTTGAGTACATACGGGTTCCTTTCCCCGCCGCGAGAATCACCGCGCTAAATTTCATTATTTATAACCTATTGACGTTGCCAAAAATTCTGTCGGCTATTTTACCCAGCTAATGACGAATAGTTAACTTATGGATAAAAATTTCTAATAAAAATTAAGCAAAAAGGCGGTCAAATTGACCGCCTTTATCACTATTAAAACACCGCTAAAATTAACGACGTTTCTTTGTCAGCTCGATAACACGAAGCTGAGCAATGGCTTTAGCCAGTTCACTGGCCGCTTGTGCGAAGTCCATATCGCCATGCTGGTTGAGAATGTTCTCTTTCGCACGACGTTTTGCTTCTTCTGCCTTCGCTGCGTCTAGTTCTTCACCACGAATCGCAGTATCAGCCAGTACTGTTGCAGTACCAGGCTGAACTTCTACGATACCACCAGAGACATAAATGAACTCTTCTTCGCCGTGAAGTTTAACAATACGCACCATACCAGGCTTGATAGCGGTCAGCAGCGGTGTGTGGCCATGGAAAATACCCAGCTCACCCTCGCTACCGGTCACCTGAAACGTTTCAACGCGACCAGAAAAGATTTTCTTCTCCGCGCTTACCACATCCAGATGAAAGGTTATTGCTGCCATATCGCCTCCTAGTTAGCCTTATAGCTTCTTAGCATTCTCAATAGCTTCGTCGATAGTACCGCAGTACATAAACGCTTGCTCTGGAATGTCATCGTATTCACCAGCTAGTAGACCTTTGAAGCCACGTAGAGTCTCTTTAAGAGGTACGTAAACACCTGGGTCGCCTGTAAATACTTCCGCTACGTGGTAAGGCTGAGTTAGGAAACGCTCAATCTTACGTGCACGCGCAACCACTTGCTTATCTGATTCAGATAGCTCGTCCATACCTAGGATTGCGATGATGTCTTTCAGCTCTTTGTAGCGCTGAAGTGTCTGCTGAACACCACGAGCAGTGTCATAGTGCTCTTGACCTACAACAAGTGGGTCTAGCTGACGAGACGTCGAATCCAGTGGGTCGATCGCTGGGTATAGACCCATCGCTGCGATGTTACGGTTAAGTACAACCGTTGCATCCAAGTGCGCAAACGTTGTTGCTGGAGACGGGTCAGTCAAGTCATCCGCAGGTACGTATACCGCCTGTACAGACGTGATAGAACCTTGCTTCGTTGACGTGATACGCTCCTGAAGTACACCCATCTCTTCTGCAAGAGTTGGCTGGTAACCTACCGCTGAAGGCATACGGCCTAGCAGTGCAGATACCTCTGTACCAGCAAGTGTGTAACGGTAGATGTTATCGACAAACAGTAGAACGTCACGACCTTCGTCACGGAAACGCTCTGCCATTGTCAGGCCAGTCAGTGCAACACGTAGACGGTTACCTGGAGGCTCGTTCATCTGACCGTAAACCATCGCTACTTTTGATTCTTCAGGCTTCTCGATGTTTACAACACCCGCTTCCTGCATCTCGTGGTAGAAGTCATTACCCTCACGAGTACGCTCACCGACACCTGCGAATACAGATAGACCAGAGTGTTGCAGTGCGATGTTGTTGATAAGTTCCATCATGTTAACGGTCTTACCTACACCTGCACCACCGAATAGACCGATTTTACCACCCTTAGCGAAAGGACAAATCAAGTCGATTACTTTAACGCCTGTTTCTAGAAGCTCAGTCGCGTTTGACTGTTCTTCGTAGCTTGGCGCTGGACGGTGAATTGAGTACAGTTCTTCTGCACCGATCTCACCACGCTCGTCAATCGCATCACCAAGCACGTTCATGATACGACCTAGGGTCTTAGTACCTACTGGTACTGAAATTGGAGCGCCTGTATTTACTACTTCAACTCCACGACGTAAACCATCAGAGCTACCCATTACGATACAACGAACTACGCCACCGCCTAGCTGTTGTTGAACTTCAAGAACAAGACGCTCTTTTGAGTCCTTTACGTTTAGAGCGTCGTATACACTTGGTACATCGCTCTGTGGGAACTCTACGTCGACTACCGCACCGATGATCTGTACGATCTTACCTGTAGCCATCGTTAATCCTCTAAACTGTTTCGTTTAACCTAAGCTTAAACCGCTGCTGCACCACCAACGATTTCCGATAGTTCTTGTGTAATCGCAGCCTGACGGGCTTTGTTGTACACAAGTTCTAAGTCGTCAATCAAGTTGGTCGCGTTATCAGTTGCAGCCTTCATCGCAACCATTCGAGCCGCTTGCTCACAAGCAAGGTTCTCAACTACACCTTGATAAACCTGAGATTCCACATAACGCACTAATAATGCATCAAGTAGAGACTGAGGTTCTGGCTCATAGATGTAATCCCATGAATGCTCACGCTGCATATCTTTGCTGTCCGATTTAGGCAAAGGTAGCAATTGATCGATCGTTGGTTGTTGAACCATGGTGTTTACGAACTTGTTAAATACAAGGTACAAACGGTCCAATTCACCTTCATCATATTTTTCTAGCATCACGCTAACCGAACCGATCAGGTCTTCCAAACTTGGGCTATCACCCAAACCTGAAACCTGAGCCGCTACTTTCGCGCCGCCATGTTTAAAGAAAGCTGTCGCTTTTGAGCCAATTACCGCAAGCTCAACCTCAGCACCTTTCTCTTTCCATGCCTGCATATCTGTAACCGCTTTTTTGAACACGTTGATGTTCAAGCCGCCACACAGACCACGGTCCGTTGAAATGATGATGTAACCAACACGCTTGGCTTCACGCTCATCTAGGTACGGATGACGATACTCTAGACTTGCATTTGCCACATGACCGATCACTTTACGCATTGTTTCCGCGTATGGACGAGAAGCTTCCATTGCGTCTTGCGAACGACGCATTTTTGAAGCTGCTACCATTTCCATCGCTTTCGTAATCTTCTGAGTGCTTTTAACACTCCCGATTTTACTACGTATCTCTTTTGCGCCGGCCATCGTTACTCTCCATTAGTTGGTGGCAGCCACTGCCACCGACCTATTACCAAGTTTGGGTTGCTTTGAAATCGTCAACCAGTTTCTTGAACTGAGCTTCGATTTCATCGTTGTAAGCACCCGTCTTGTCGATCTCAGCTGCAAGTTCAGCGTATTGACCGCGAGCGTACGATAGTAGAGCTGCTTCGAAATCAAGAACTTTAGATAGTTCGATATCGCTTAGATAGCCACGCTCTGCCGCAAAGATAGTTAGAGCTTGGTCAAACACTGACATCGGAGCGTACTGCTTCTGCTTCATCAGTTCAGTTACTTTTTGACCATGGTTCAACTGTCTCTTTGTTGCTTCATCAAGATCCGAAGAGAACTGAGCAAACGCTGCTAGTTCACGGTAAGCAGCAAGTGCTGTACGGATACCACCTGATAGCTTCTTGATGATTTTCGTCTGAGCTGAACCACCTACACGAGATACTGAAATACCTGGGTCAACGGCTGGGCGTACACCCGCGTTGAACAGTTCAGTTTGTAGGAAGATCTGACCATCGGTAATCGAGATTACGTTGGTTGGTACGAATGCAGAAACGTCACCTGCTTGGGTTTCAATGATTGGCAGAGCCGTCAATGAACCCGTTTTGCCTTTCACTTCACCGTTAGTGAAACGCTCTACGTACTCTGCGTTTACACGAGCAGCACGCTCTAGTAGACGAGAGTGGAGGTAGAATACGTCACCTGGGAATGCTTCACGGCCTGGTGGGCGTTTTAGCAGTAGAGAGATCTGACGGTACGCTACCGCTTGCTTAGATAGATCATCGTAAACAATCAGAGCATCTTCGCCGCGATCACGGAAGTATTCACCCATTGCACAACCCGCGTAAGGCGCTAGGTATTGCAGTGCAGCAGATTCAGATGCTGAAGCCACAACAACAATTGTGTTCTTCAGAGCACCGTGCTCTTCCAGTTTACGCACTACGTTGGCGATAGTAGAAGCTTTCTGACCAATCGCTACGTAGATAGAGAAAATACCAGAGTTTTTCTGGTTGATGATCGCGTCGATCGCCATCGCTGTTTTACCAGTCTGACGGTCACCGATGATAAGTTCACGCTGACCACGACCGATTGGGATCATTGAGTCGACAGACTTATAACCAGTTTGTACAGGTTGATCAACCGATTGACGGTCGATTACACCCGGTGCAATCACTTCAACAGGCGAGGTCAACTTCGCTTCAATCGGACCTTTACCATCAATTGGTTCACCTAGTGTGTTCACTACGCGACCTAACAGTTCAGGACCAACTGGCACTTCAAGAATACGACCAGTACCTGTTACTTTCATGCCTTCCTTAAGGTCAGCATATGGGCCCATTACTACCGCACCAACCGAGTCACGCTCAAGGTTAAGTGCTAGTGCATAACGGCCACCCGGTAATTCAATCATTTCACCTTGCATCACGTCCGCTAGGCCGTGAATGCGAATGATACCGTCGCTTACCGATACGATAGTACCTTCATTGCGAGCTTCACTAACAACGTTGAAAGATTCAATACGCTGTTTAATTAGATCGCTAATTTCCGTGGAATTAAGTTGCATGCTCCAATCCCCATTAAGACTGCAATGCATCGCTCAGGCGATTCAGACGACCGCGAGCTGAGTTATCGATGACTAAGTCTCCGGCTCGAATTATCACCCCACCTAGTAGGGCCTCATCTACACTGCAATTCAGCTTAACTTTGCGCTCAAGACGCAGTTCAAGTTTCTGACTGATATTTGCACATTGTTCATCAGAAAGTTCGGTTGCAGAAATCACTTCTACATCAATCTCTTTCTCATGCTCTTTCTTCAAAATGAAGAATTGAGTGCATACATCAGGAAGGGCCGCAAGACGACCATTCTCCGCCATCACCTTAAGAAGGTTTTGACCGAATTCATCCACTTGTTCGCCACAAATCGCAATAAACAGTTCAGCCAGTTTATCGGCTGACATAGAGCCAGATAACAGCTCACTAATTTGTTCGTTTTGGGCTACTTCAGCAGCGAAAGACAACATTTGACCCCATTGGTCTAGTTGGCCTTTCTCTACCGCAAAGTCAAAGGCTGCTTTAGCATAGGGGCGCGCGATTGTTGTAAAATCAGCCATGTTCGCCCCCAAACTTAAAGTTTTGCAGTAATGTTATCGAGAATATCTTTGTGCGCATCTTTATCGATTGAACGCTCAAGGATTTTCTCTGCACCAGCTACAGCCAGAGTTGCAACTTGTTTGCGCAGTTCATCGCGTGCACGATTACGTTCCGCTTCAATTTGAGCTTCTGCTTGCGCTAGGATTTTTTGACGTTCAGTCTGTGCATCCTCGCGAGCTTCATCCAAAATTTGTGCTTTACGCTTATTCGCTTGTTCGATGATCTCAGTTGCTGTGCGCTTTGCTTCTTTCATTTGAGAAGAAGCATTAGCTTGTGCTAGATCCAAGTCTTTTGCAGCACGTTCTGCCGCTTGTAGACCGTCAGCGATTTTCTTCTGACGCTCTTCAATCGCTTGCATGATTGGTGGCCATACGTACTTCATACAGAACCACACAAACAGTGCAAACGAGAATGCTTGGCCTAGCAGAGTTGCGTTCATATTCACAACAGCTACCCCTCTATTCGGAATTAGTGTTCATCAAGGACACGCTAATGCATGCCGCTCAATACCGATGATTAACCAGCTAATTGACCTACGAATGGGTTTGCAAACGTGAATAGAAGTGCGATTACGATACCGATCATTGGAACCGCATCAAGTAGACCAGCGATGATGAACATCTTAACTTGAAGCATAGGAGCCATTTCTGGTTGACGAGCAGCACCTTCTAGGAATTTACCACCTAGAACCGCGAAGCCTACTGCAGTGCCTAGTGCACACAGACCAACGATGATTGCTACTGCGATTGCAGAAAAGCTTAGTACAGTTTCCATTACTATCTCCAATTATAGCGATTAACTAAAAGTCTAATAAGAATAAACAAAATTAATGATCACTGTCTTCGTGAGCCATTGACATATAAACGATTGTCAACATCATAAACACGAAGGCCTGAATCAGGATTACCAGAATATGGAAGATCGCCCATGGTAGCGAGCCCATCCATTGTAGATACCATGGTAGCATTGCCGCACAAAGAATAAATACAACCTCACCCGCGAACATGTTACCGAATAGACGCATACCAAGAGAGAGAGGTTTCGCCAGTAGCGATACCACTTCGATTAGTAGGTTGAACGGGATCATTGTCCAGTGGTTGAATGGGTGCAAAGCCAATTCTTTTGCAAAGCCACCTAGACCTTTCACTTTGATGCTGTAATAGATCATCAGAGCGAATACGCCTAGTGCCATAGCCATGGTGATGTTCACATCAGCTGAAGGTACTACTTTTAAGTAAGGAATACCGAGCCAATGCTCTGCCGGGTATGGAAGGAAATCGATAGGAACCAAGTCCATCAAGTTCATCAAAAATACCCAACAAAAGATAGTCAGTGCTAGAGGTGCAATCAGCGGGTTGCGTCCATGGAACGTATCTTTGACGTTTGTCGCGACAAATTCTACGATCATTTCAACAGCACACTGAAGCTTACCTGGTACACCGGCTGTTGTTTTTCGAGCAACAGAGTAAAAAATTCCGAGGAAAATTAGACCTGTAAGCCAAGAAAAAAACAGACTATCGATATGTACGTTCCAGAAACTAGACTCTTCCGCCACCAACCCCAACTTGTAAGTTGAAAGGTTAGTTAGGTGGTGAGTAATGTAACCAGAAGGTGTTAGCGCTTCACCTGGCGCAGCCATAACTCATCCTATTTTTTGTTGTTAATGAATAGCGCTGGTGCAAAGATATTAATTCCGAGTACCAGCAAATAGGTTAGTTTCAGGGGAACAAGTTCCACCTGCATATACATGTAGGCTACAGAAAACAGCACTACTGTAATGAGAATCTTCAACGCTTCACCTGTGTAGAAGGAAATGGCAACGTATTTTGATGCCCTAGCCCCTACAAACAGAAATGCACATATTGAAAATACTGCATTGGCGACGACAAAAATGCCACCACCGATTAGCGAGGAAACTCCCCACTCAGCATTCACAGCTAAAGCTATTCCTGCTGCCACAAAAATAACCACGCCGGTCTCGATCATTAACAATTGCTTTACAAGCTCTCGTCCTGGCCTAGCCAACGCAGCTACCATGTATTCGTACCTCTAGTAAATCCCATCAATCCCCCACTCTTGTTGTGGGTCTGGGAAGTTGCGGAAAATTATACGGTGAGTCCAACTGATTGCAATTAAAACGCAGCAAAAACTTACAGTTTTGTTTACAAACCGACAACTTTCGTACAAAAATTGCTTTTTTACATAATTGACCTAAATCAATTATCTCATTTAGCTCTCAAGCTTGGCAATTAGTTGCTCTAATTTGTGAGGCTCATCAATACTTATCGTCAATTTCGCTTTTCCATTGGTGCTTTTCACTAAAGAAACCTTAGCCCCCAATCTTTCACTTAATTTTTGTGATATTTGCTGTATTTCTTCATCTTTTGGCTGATTTTTATCTTCAACCTTTGGCGTGAGACACTTTTTTACCAATTGTTCGGTTTGACGAACCGTAAGAGCTTTACTAGCAACCTGCTGAGCCACTTCCACTTGTTGCTCACCTTCCAACGCTAATAATGCGCGAGCATGCCCCATATCGAGCAGTTTCTGTGCAACAAACTGTTTCACTTCTAGCTCCAAGCCATTCAATCGAAGCAGGTTGCTCACCGCGGTGCGTGACTTACCAATCACATCCGCCACTTGCTGATGAGTCAGAGAAAACTCGTCTTGCAATCGCTCGAGCGCTTGTGCTTCTTCGATCACATTAAGATCTTCACGCTGGATATTTTCGATCAGCGCCATGGCGATCGCAGCACGATCTTCAACCTGTTTGATCAAACAAGGAACACGCTTAAGACCCGCTTGCTTAGCGGCACGCCAGCGCCGCTCTCCAGCGATGATCTCAAAATGACCATCTTGCAATGCACGCACAATAATAGGTTGAATAATACCTTGTGACTGGATGGACGCAGCTAACTCTTCGAGTGCCTGTGGCGACATATCTTTTCGCGGCTGATAAACACCAGGTTGCAACTGACCGACCGCAATATCGGTTAACTCACCTTCAGCAGACAGAGCTTGGCTGTGTGTTGCGATATGTTGTTTCTCACGAGCTAATGAACTGGTGGACAATAGTGCATCCAGTCCCTTTCCTAGGCCACGCTTAGACATTGGGATCAATTCCTTTGGTAAAGGTTAAACTGGGATTTCTTCTCGGCGCAGCATTTCTCCGGCAAGCGCCAAATACGCTTTTGAACCCGCAGAGTGTTTGTCGTAATACATCGCTGGTTTTCCATGACTTGGCGCTTCTGCTAAACGTACATTGCGAGGGATCACTGTGCGGTAAACTTTACTGCCGAAATGCTTTTTGAGTTGATCGGAGACTTCATTAGATAGGCGATTGCGAGGATCATACATGGTGCGCAACAATCCCTCGATTTTGAGTTTGTCGTTTACCACAGCCGCCAGCTTACTAATGGTATCCATAAGAGCCGTTAAACCTTCTAACGCAAAATATTCACATTGCATTGGCACCAGCACGGAATCCGCCGCAGCCATGGCATTGATTGTAAGAAGGTTTAAAGAAGGAGGACAATCAATAAAGATGAAATCATAGTTATCGCGAACTGAGGCTAACGCGTTCTTCAAGCGAACTTCGCGCGCGAACACTTCCATCAATTTGATTTCAGCGGCGGTGACGTCACCATTCGCCGCTATCAGGTCATATTTGCCAGTGGTGGTTTTACATACCACTTGATCAAATGGGGTTTCTTCGACGAGTAAATCATACGCGGTAGCGTCGACCATATACTTGTCGACGCCACTTGCCATCGTAGCGTTACCTTGCGGGTCCAGATCAACGACCAACACTTTACGTTTGGTGGCTGCCATTGAGGCCGCCAAATTGACACACGTTGTTGTCTTACCCACACCACCTTTCTGGTTGGCGATTGCTACTATTCTACCCACGATGACCTCGCTAATTTTCCTTGCGCGATAAGATTACAAGATGGCGATCCCCTTCCAACTCAGGAACAGTCAAAGATATGACCTCTGTCACACTACACCACTCCGGAAGCTGATCAATTTCATCTTTAGGGTGCAATCCCTTAAGAGCAAGAAAGACACCTTGACCGCATTTTGGTAGATGATGACACCACTCCACCATGTCTGTCATTGAAGCAAATGCGCGACTTAGAACACCATCAAATTTTTCTTCTGGTTGGAACTCTTCGACACGACTTTGCACCGTGGTCACATTTTCAATCTTTAGTTCATGGAGAACTTGTTTGATAAAGCGAATGCGCTTACCCAAGCTGTCCAACAAAAAGAACGTTTTCTCTGGATGCATGATCGCCAACGGAATACCAGGCAATCCAGGTCCAGTACCGACATCGATAAAACGCTCACCGTCAAGGTGAGGCGCGACTACGATGCTATCGAGGATATGTTTCACCAGCATGTCTTGCGGATCACGCACAGATGTCAGGTTGTAGGCTTTGTTCCACTTATTGAGCAGTTCCACATAACCTAACAGCTGTTCACGTTGACGTTCATTGACCTGTAAGTCGGTTTGCGCGATTAATGCGTCCAGTTTTTGGCGAAGAGCACTCATGCGTTTTCTTCTCCCACTTTCAACATGCCAATTTTCTTTAAGTGAACCAGCAAAATCGAAATGGCCGCTGGCGTAATACCAGAGATGCGTGATGCAATCCCCAATGTTTCGGGTTTGGCGGTGTTGAGTTTAAGTACTACCTCGTTGGATAGGCCTTTCACTTCGCTGTAATTGAGATCCACTGGCAATTTGGTATGTTCATGACGCAGGGATTTTTCAATCTCATCTTGCTGACGCTTAATGTAACCTTCGTATTTCACTTGAATTTCCACTTGCTCTGCGGCTTCAAGATCGTCGAGTGCAGGTGCAAAAGCGGCCAATGACGTGAGCTGCTCATAAGTCATCTCAGGGCGACGAAGAAGATCTTCACCACTGGCTTCACGGATCATTGGTGCTTTCAATAATTGGTTAAGCTCGTCAATACCGACAGAGCTTGGGTTCATCCATGTCGATTTCAGACGTTGACGCTCTTGCTCCATATTGTCGATCTTCTGGTTGAAACGAGCCCAACGAGCATCATCAATCAAACCAAGTTCACGTGCTTTTTCTGTCAAACGCAGATCCGCGTTGTCTTCACGCAGTAACAAGCGATGTTCTGCACGCGATGTGAACATACGGTACGGTTCTTTGGTACCCATGGTTGAGAGATCGTCGATCAATACGCCCATGTAGGCTTGATCGCGACGCGGGCTCCAACCTTCTTTCTCTTGACTGAACAAGCTGGCATTGAGACCTGCCATCAAGCCTTGTGCGGCCGCTTCTTCGTAACCAGTGGTGCCGTTAATTTGACCAGCAAAGAACAAACCTTGGATAAACTTGGTTTCGTAAGTCTGTTTCAAGTCACGCGGATCGAAGAAATCGTATTCAATTGCGTAACCAGGGCGAACAATGTGCGCGTTTTCAAAACCTTTCATCGAACGAACAATCTGCACCTGTACATCAAATGGCAAGCTGGTGGAGATGCCGTTTGGATACAGTTCGTGAGTCGTTAAACCTTCTGGTTCAATGAAGATTTGGTGGCTGTTCTTATCGGCAAAGCGCATCACTTTGTCTTCGATAGAAGGGCAGTAACGAGGGCCAATACCTTCGATGATGCCAGCATACATTGGGCTACGATCGAGGTTGTTGCGAATCACCTCATGCGTCTGCTCATTGGTATGGGTAATGAAACAAGGAATTTGACGTGGGTGATGAGTGCGATCGCCCATAAAAGAGAACACAGGCGTTGGGTTATCACCGTGCTGCGCTTCCAGCACTGAAAAATCGACACTACGTGCATCAATACGTGGAGGTGTTCCTGTTTTCAGACGATCAACACGGAAAGGCAGTTCACGAAGACGCTGTGCAAGCGCGATCGATGGAGGATCCCCTGCGCGCCCACCTGAGGAGCTTTCTAAGCCAATATGGATCTTACCACCAAGGAAAGTACCTACCGTCAAAACGACCGCTTTAGCATGAAACTTCAGACCCATTTGCGTAACCACACCGCGAACTTGATCGTTTTCAACAATCAAATCATCCACGGCTTGTTGGAAAAGAGTCAAGTTTGGCGCGTTTTCTAAAAAGTCACGCACGTACGCTTTATAAAGCGCTCGGTCGGCTTGTGCACGAGTGGCACGTACAGCTGGGCCTTTTGACGCATTAAGCGTTCTAAATTGAATACCCGCGTGATCGATGGCTTGTGCCATCAAACCGCCCATTGCATCCACTTCTTTGACTAAGTGTCCCTTACCGATCCCGCCAATCGCAGGGTTACAAGACATTTGTCCTAAAGTATCGATATTGTGAGTAAGTAATAAGGTCTTCTGACCTGTACGTGCTGATGCGAGTGCGGCTTCCGTTCCTGCGTGTCCGCCACCGACAACAATGACGTCAAATGTTTCGTGATAAAGCATGAACTGACCTCAGGTATTCAAAGGATTCAACAGTGAAAGAAAAAGAGCGATATTCTACCTGTTTTTAACTATGAGTGAAAATTGTTTTCGTACACTCGATCATAGGATCGTCTCTCTAAATATATATAAAGATCTTTATATATGATCTTTTATTGGATCTATTATTAGGATCCACCTCTCCTGTGGATAACCCATAAATGATCAACAAGATCATGGATCTTATTCGGATCAAATGATGTGATCATGATTTGATCTACTCTTGTATTTCCTGGGATCAAAAATGGTGGTTATACACAGGGCATGGTTTGGATGAAAGTTATTATTTTGATAACTATAGGAAAAACACGGGATCTTCTCTATTTTATCCACAGATGGTTTGTTGGTTTTTTGTTCAGATTGAAGGGAGGGAAGCTTGGTGGGTTATTCACAGAGAAAAGCGGAGTGTCACTCCGCTTGTCATCTAGCACAATTAAAATTGTTGGATATGCGCATTGAACCACTCTTCTGCAGCATCTTCTGGAACAGTGTGGTTTAAGACATCAATGGTTAAGCAATCTGTAATAGGCGTCGCGCCGATGTCTTCTAGCAAGGAGTAGGCGTGTAGGCCTGCCGCGCAGAAGGTATCGTAGCTTGAATCTCCGATGGCAATGACAGCATAGCGAACATCTCCCATTTTAGGAGGAGTGGCTTGCAGAGCGTGAATAAATGGTTGGATGTTGTCTGGATACTCTCCAGCGCCATGGGTAGAGGTAATGATCAACCATGTATCGCTATTTGGGATTTCAGACAGTTGAGGCTGATTGTGAATGTGAGTTTCAAACCCAGCAGCTTGCAGCAGATCGTTAAGATGATCGCCAACGTATTCTGCGCCACCCAGTGTGCTGCCAGTGATGATGTGAATCATAGTGTGTCCTTGAGTCGAAAAAAAAGCGCAGCCAATGGCTACGCTTTAAGGTTATTTACCGATACAGAATGAAGAGAAAATACGTCCGAGCAAATCATCAGAGCTAAACTCGCCCGTGATCTCGTTGAGATGCTGCTGAGCAATGCGGAGCTCCTCAGCGAGGATTTCTCCAGCCATATAACCCTCAAGCTGCTCTTGGCCTATCTGTAAGTGTTCTGCAGCGCGTTGAAGCGCATCCAGATGTCGGCGTCTTGCCATAAAGCCGCCTTCGGTGTTGCCTGAGAAACCCATACAAGCTTTAAGGTGATTACGCAATGCATCAACCCCTTGACCCGTTTTGGCCGACAAACGGATCAACGTCGGCTGACTGACATGGCAGATCCCCAGTGATTCTTGGGTTTGATCGGCTTTGTTGCGGATCACGGTAATGCCGATTTGTTCTGGCAAACGATCAATAAAGTCTGGCCAGATTTCTTTAGGGTCGGTGGCGTCGGTGGTGGTGCCATCGACCATGAAGAGTACGCGATCGGCTTGACGGATTTCATCCCAAGCGCGCTCGATACCGATTTTTTCTACTTCGTCTGAAGCATCACGCAGACCAGCGGTATCGATGATGTGCAATGGCATGCCATCGATATGGATGTGCTCACGGAGGACATCACGTGTGGTGCCAGCAATGTCGGTAACAATCGCAGACTCTTTGCCTGAGAGCGCATTCAACAGGCTCGATTTACCGGCGTTTGGACGGCCGGCAATCACCACTTTCATCCCTTCACGCATGATGGCGCCTTGGTTGGCTTCTTTGCGTACCGCGTCTAAGTTGTCGATGATGGCTTGCAGATCGCCCGCTACTTTGCCGTCGGCTAAAAAGTCGATTTCCTCTTCAGGAAAATCGATGGCTGCTTCCACGTAGATGCGCAGATGGATGAGAGATTCCACCAGCGTATGAATACGCTTAGAAAATTGCCCTTGCAGCGATTGGAGGGCCGATTTGGCCGCTTCTTCGGAGCTGGCATCAATCAGGTCTGCGATCGCCTCTGCTTGTGTGAGGTCCATCTTATCGTTAAGGAAGGCACGCTCAGAAAATTCTCCAGGCCTTGCTGGGCGAACTCCTGGGATGGTCAGGATGCGTTTAATCAGCATGTCCATCACCACAGGGCCACCGTGGCCTTGCAACTCAAGGACATCTTCGCCGGTGAAGGAATGAGGATTTGGGAAGAACAGGGCGATCCCTTGGTCGAGTTCGCTGCCGTCTACCGCTTTAAAAGGGAGATATTCGGCATAACGGGATTTCAGTGTTCTTCCGGTGACCTCTAATGCCACTTGCGCGGCTTGTGGGCCTGAAACACGGATAATACCAACACCACCTCGGCCCGGCGCGGTAGCCTGAGCAACAATTGTATCTGTGGTCATATAAGAGCCTATTTATTTCCGACCCATGGTTTGGTCGATGAATCAATGAGATGAATTGTAATCAGCTCAAAACAAAAAGGCGACCTTTTGGCCGCCTTTCTTTACTCTGTTTTTATTACTTACTTGGTGTGTAAGCCTTTTTTCTCCAGTGCTTTGTAAATCAAAGACTGCTGGATCAGAGTTACGATGTTCGATACTAGCCAGTATAGAACCAGACCTGATGGGAACCATAGGAAGAAGAAGGTAAACATCACCGGCATAAAGGTCATGATCTTCTGCTGCATAGGATCGGTCACGGTCGTTGGGCTCATCTTCTGGATTAGGAACATCGAACCACCCATCAATAGCGGTAGGATGTAGTATGGGTCCTGCGCTGAAAGGTCGTGAATCCATAGGAAGAATGGCGAGTGACGCAGCTCAACTGATTCCATCAATGCCCAGTACAGTGCGATAAAGATAGGCATCTGCAAAATGAGAGGAAGACAGCCACCAAGTGGGTTTACTTTCTCTTTTTTGTACAGTTCCATCATCTCTTGGCTCATACGCTGACGGTCATCACCGATGCGCTCACGCATTGCTTGCAGCTTAGGCTGTAGCATGCGCATCTTCGCCATTGAGGTGTACTGTGCTTTCGTTAGTGGGTACATTGCACCACGAACGATGAAGGTTAGACAGATGATCGCCACACCCCAGTTACCCACAAAGCTTTGGATAACAGACAGTAGCCAATGCAGTGGCTTCGCGATGAACCACAACCAGCCGTAATCGACAACCAAGTCAAGATTTGGTGCGACTTCTGCCATTTGGTCTTGCAGTTTAGGACCTGCCCAAAGGGTTGCTTGGAAGTGAGCGCTATCGCCATCCGCAATGGTTTTGTTTGGCATGCGAACACCGATGTCACCCATGTTACCAATCACGCGAGTGTATAGGTTTGCACCTGGCTCGTTGCGAGGGATCCACGCCGCAGCGAAGTAGTGCTGGATCATCGCAGCCCAACCTTGACCATTGGTCAGAGTAAGAGACAGATTGCGATCTTGCATATCTTCGAAGCTGTATTTCTTATAACGAGTATCTTCGGTTGAGTAAGCGCCACCACGGTAGGTTGGCATGGTGATGCTGCCGCCCGCGTCCATCAGGTTTTGACGAAGGTGGGCGTACATGCCTAACGTTGCGTTGTTGCCAGATTTGTTGACCACATCGAACTCAACGTCAATCGCGTAGCTGCCACGCTTAAGGATAAAGGTTTTGGTGTATTCCAAACCATTCGCTTGGTAGGTCATTGGAATACGCAATTCGTTTTGATCGTCAGCCAGAGTAAAGCTGTCTGCGCCCACTTGGTAACTTGGGCGATTTGCACTGCTAAGGTCGATGCCTTGTGGGCCAACCAAACCACTTTGTGCGATGAATTGATGACCTTGAGTATCTTTAAGAAGCTCGAAGGCATTCGCAGAATTCATCTCTGCAGAATATTGGTTCAAATCCGCAGCCACAACATCACCACCAACAGTGTCGATTGACAGAGTCAACACATCCGTTGTTACCGTGATGAGTTTTGCTGACGCTTGTTGCGCTGGCGCTGGGTCCAGTTCATCAGCAAAAGATGGTGCAGGTAAAGTGTTGCTTGTTTGAGCCTGTTCAACGGCTTGAGGGGCTGGGTTCTTTGCGACTTGCCACTGTTGGAACAGCAAGAAAGAAACCAGCGCCAGAAGCAGGACCAGGAGAGTACGTTGAGAATCCATCGTTATTTATCTCTGTCTTGTTTTTGGACTGGTGGAACGGGGTCAAAGCCCCCTTCATTCAAAGGGTGGCATTTTAATAGACGTTTGCCTGATAACCAACACCCTTTTACAAAACCGTGAGCTTTCAACGCTTCTATGGCATATGTAGAACAGGTTGGAGTAAAACGACAGCGCGGTCCAAGGAGAGGACTGATAAGACCTTGATAAAGACGGACAAGTCCGATTGTTAACCACGCGAGGGGCGAGACAGGCGATGCCATAGCTTATCAAACAACTTAAACAGTTCCTCATTGCTCAAATCTTGCGCGCTTTTCTTGGCGATCACAACAAAATCTTTATTGGGAAGTTGATGTTGTGTGTTACGAAAGCTTTCACGGGCTAGGCGTTTGAATCGGTTGCGACCAACGGCAGTTTTGATTTGCTTCTTGGGTACAGCCAAGCCTAAACGAGGATGAGAAAGGTTATTATTGCGAGCAATGATAGTGAAATGAGGAGAGCCAGCTCGATGAGCTTGCTGAAAGACGTTTTGATAATGCTCGGGAGTTAACAAACGTAACTCCCGATTGAACGCGTACGTATTCAAAATAAGCTAATGATTATTTTGACAGGCGCGCACGGCCTTTCGCACGACGTGCATTGATTACTTTACGACCGTTCTTAGTCGCCATGCGTGCACGGAAACCGTGAGTACGCTTGCGCTTTAGAACTGAAGGTTGAAAAGTGCGTTTAGTAGCCATTGTTATTACCTTTACTGATCAGTAGTTTTAGGTTCTAAGTTAACCCGGCGTGGGTCTGTTTTCTTCTCTATATAAAGAAGAGTTCACCGACGCCTCTCAACAAAGAGGCGGAATTGTAATCACAGTCACACAAAGTGTCAATCTTTGTGGTGTATCAACAAATCCGTCGGGCGATTATACGGAGTGTGAGTAAAATCTCAAGGATCTCGCGATCTTTGTCGGGATCTTTACTCCATTCCTACTTGGCGTAGGAATTTTTGTAAGCGAGGATCCTGTGGATTTCCAAAGATATCCTGTGGAGATCCCTGCTCAACAATCTTGCCTTCTGCCATAAAGATCACGCGATCCGCCACTTCTCGGGCAAATTGCATCTCATGGGTGACCACCAGCATCGTTTGGTGTTGGTTGGCTAACTTCTTCATTAATGAGAGGACTTCTCCAACCCATTCTGGATCCAATGCTGAGGTTGGCTCATCAAAAAGCAACAGTTCGGGCTGTAGCGCCATGGCGCGGCCAATTCCGACGCGCTGTTGCTGGCCACCCGAAAGGGCTGCTGGGTAGCTGTCGCCTTTTTCTCCCAGACCAATGTCGTCCAAGATTTGCTGCGCGCGTTTCAGAGCGTCTTCTTTTTTCCAGCCGCGAACGGTGACCAAACCCTCGGCAATATTTTGTCGCGCCGTCATGTGGGCAAATAACGCGTAGTTTTGAAACACGAAACCAGTGCGGCGGCGCAGCGCAAGCACTTCGGCTTTGGTGTGTTGTTGGCTATCGACACTGATGTCATCAATGGTGATTTTGCCTTGGTCCGCTTGCTCTAGAAAGTTAACACAGCGCAGCAAGGTCGACTTGCCAGTACCGCTTGAACCAATTATGACGATGATTTCACCTTGGTTGATGGTCAGATCAATGCCTTTGAGTACTTCTGTGTCGCCAAAGCGTTTGTGGATATTGTCTAATTTGATCATCTCGCATACGCCTTATTCAGTTTGTTCTCGGCCCAAATTTGCACTCGGGTTAGCACCAGTACGACACCCCAATAGATGAGTGCGACGGCCAAAAAGGCTTCAAAGAAGCGGAAGCTTGAGGAGGCTTCCATTTGCGCCTTGGCCATGATTTCCGCCACGCCTAGTGTAAAAGCCAAAGAGGTGGATTTGATCATGTCGATGAAGTAGTTCATCAACGACGGTAAAGCAACGCGAGTCGCTTGTGGCAAAATAATGCGACGCATCGCTTGAGAGGTGGTCATGCCTACCGACAAGCTGGCTTCCATCTGGCTACGGTCAATGCCAATAATCGCGGCGCGAATGCTTTCGGCCATGTAGGCAGCAAAATGCAGTGTTAAACCGATAACAGCGGCACTGAACGCGTCGAGTCCAACCATGATTGGGAAGATCTGAGGTAAGCCATAGTAAAGTAGGAACAGTTGTACCAGCAGCGGTGTGCCGCGGAAAAAACTGATATAAAGTTGGCTCAGTGGATCCAGAATCGGTATGCGAAATACGCGAATATTAGCGAGCATAATGGCTAAGGCCAGAGAGAAAATAAGACCTAGAAAAGCCATTTCCATGGTGGTGCCGAGGTATTTGAGCAGTATCGGCAGCAGCTCTAGCATGTAGTTAAAATCAAATCCCATACCAGTTACCTTTAAAGAAAACAAAAGGTGGAATGCGAATTCCACCTTAAAGAACAAAAGCTGTGACGAGCAGTATATCAGGTTACTTAGTAATGTCGGCACCAAACCATTTGATTGAGATTTTCTCAACTGTGCCATCGGCACGCATCTCAGCAAGGGCTTTGTTTACTTCACCTTGCAGCTTCACGCCACGTTCGTTGTTCACAAATGGCCATGCGTTAGCGATGGTTTCAAATGGTTCACCAGCCAATTGTAGTGGCAAACCGGTTTTCTTGATCAGTTCTAGTGCTGATAGGCGATCCATCACAAAGGCATCGGCACGTCCTAACGCAACATCATGCTCGATACCGGTATCGTAAGTCTTGATATTGATCTTGCCGTCTTTATCGTAATCGCGTAATAGCTGTTCAAAGTTTGAGCCTAGGTTGACCGCAACGGTTTTACCAGCGAGGTCTGCAACGCCTTTGATGCTGTCATTGCCCTTGCGTACGGTGATCTGAGCGCCGTCTACCACATAAGGGTCAGCAAAAAGGTATTTGGCTTTGCGCGCATCCGTCATGGTGATTTGGTTGGAGATGGTATCGATGCGACCCGTTTCAAGTAAACCAAACAGACCTGAGAAGTTTGCGGTCACGTATTCAACTTTGTAGCCGTTACGTTTACCAATTTCATCCCACATATCCACTTCAAAACCTTGCAGTTGGTCTTGCTTTACAAAGGTGAAAGGAAAGTAGCGGCCAGACATGCCCACTTTAACCACTTCTTCGGCAACCGCCTGAAAAGTTGCTGCAGAAAGCGCGATGGCAGCAATACTCGCTTTAATCCAGTTATTCATCTTGTGACTCCTTATCTTTATGGGAGGTGATGTTAATGTGATTTATCTCAATAGAATAAATAACTAGTTGTTATTAACCATAACCAGATGAATAGAGGGTCTTGGGGATAAAATGCCAAGATCCGTGGAAAAGTGGATCGTCTTGTGGGTAATCATTGGGCAAGGTGTGTTGATCCGCAAAAATCAAGCGAAATTATTGTGAATAACTTGGATCTTATTCACTGGATCGTCGATCAATCACTGGCGATCTTGGTTATCAACAGGTAAAATTGCCAATCTTTTCAGATTAATTTCGTACTCAGTGGGGGCACCGTGTCATCTTCGCTTTGGTTGCAGTGTATGCAACGGCTTCAAGAAGAGCTACCAGCTACAGAATTCAGTATGTGGGTTCGCCCGTTACAAGCGGAGCTCAATGACAATACGCTCACTCTGTTTGCCCCAAATCGCTTTGTTTTGGATTGGGTGCGAGACAAATACCTCAATAGCATTAATCGTTTACTGCAAGAGTATTGTGGTAACGATGTTCCGAGTTTGCGTTTTGAAGTGGGGAGCCGTCCTATTGCAGCGGCAAAACCTGCGCCAACGCGTACGCCAGCGGATGTGGCGGCCGAATCGTCGGCACCCGCACAATTGCAAGCACGTAAGCCAGTACACAAAACTTGGGATGATGATGCTCAAGCGATCGCTGACATCAATCACCGCTCAAATGTGAACCCAAAGCATAAGTTCAATAATTTTGTGGAAGGTAAGTCGAACCAGTTGGGTTTGGCGGCGGCACGTCAGGTGGCGGATAACCCAGGTGGGGCGTACAACCCACTGTTCTTATACGGCGGCACCGGTTTAGGTAAAACTCACTTGTTGCACGCCGTTGGCAACGCCATTGTTGATAACAAGCCCAACGCCAAAGTGGTTTACATGCACTCTGAGCGTTTTGTGCAAGACATGGTTAAAGCCCTGCAAAATAACGCAATTGAAGAGTTCAAACGCTACTATCGCAGTGTGGATGCCTTACTTATCGATGACATTCAATTCTTTGCCAACAAAGAGCGTTCGCAGGAAGAGTTCTTCCATACCTTTAATGCGCTATTGGAAGGTAACCAACAGATCATTCTGACTTCGGACCGTTATCCAAAAGAGATCAATGGGGTAGAAGATCGCCTGAAATCACGCTTTGGTTGGGGGTTGACGGTGGCAATTGAGCCGCCAGAACTGGAAACCCGCGTGGCGATCTTGATGAAGAAAGCGGAAGATCACCAAATTCACCTTGCCGATGAAGTGGCGTTCTTTATTGCTAAGCGTCTGCGTTCTAATGTTCGTGAGCTAGAAGGGGCATTAAACCGCGTGATCGCCAATGCCAACTTTACTGGCCGCCCAATTACCATTGATTTTGTGCGTGAAGCACTGCGTGACCTATTGGCACTGCAAGAGAAGCTGGTGACCATCGACAACATTCAAAAGACGGTGGCGGAATACTACAAGATTAAAGTGGCCGATCTGCTCTCTAAGCGACGTTCTCGCTCGGTTGCGCGTCCTCGCCAATTAGCCATGGCATTGGCCAAAGAGCTTACCAACCACAGCTTGCCGGAAATCGGCGATGCGTTTGGTGGCCGTGACCACACCACCGTGCTGCACGCGTGTCGTAAGATTGAGCAGCTGCGTGAAGAGAGCCACGATATTAAAGAAGATTACTCTAACTTGATTCGCACCCTGTCGTCTTAATCGGTTAGAATGACACAATTCTAAACACTTTATTGAAGCGGACAGCGTAAAGAGCCAAGCATGAAATTTACTATCGCACGTAGTCATTTTATTAAACCCCTTCAACAGGTTTCCGGTGCACTCGGTGGGCGACCAACGCTACCGATCCTCGGGAATTTGCTGATCAACGTTGAAAATGGTCAACTGTCAATGACCGCCACGGACTTAGAAGTGGAGCTGATCAGTAAAGTGACCTTGGAAGGGGAGTTTGAAGCGGGCAGCATTACGGTTCCTTCGCGCAAGTTTCTTGATATCTGCCGTGGATTACCCGACGATGCAGTGATCACGTTTGTATTGGAAGGCGATCGCGTGCAAGTGCGCTCTGGGCGTAGCCGTTTTTCGTTGGCCACATTACCTGCCAATGATTTTCCGAATATTGAAGATTGGCAAAGTGAAGTGGAAGTCTCTCTCACTCAGGGCGAATTGCGCGCACTGATTGAGAAAACACAATTCTCGATGGCCAACCAAGACGTACGCTACTACCTCAATGGCATGTTGTTTGAAATTGAGGGCAGCACACTGCGCAGTGTCGCGACCGATGGTCACCGTATGGCTGTGGCGCAGGCGCCATTGAGTGCTGATTTCGCACAAAAGCAGATCATCGTACCGCGTAAAGGTGTGCAAGAGCTGGTTAAACTGCTGGATACACCAGAGCAACCCGTCACGCTGCAAATTGGTAGCTCAAATCTGCGCGCCGAAGTAAACGATTTTGTCTTTACTTCTAAACTGGTGGACGGTCGTTTCCCGGATTACCGTCGCGTATTGCCACAACACACAACCAAAACACTGGAAGCAAGTTGTGATGAATTACGCCAAGCGTTTTCTCGTGCGGCGATTTTGTCGAATGAAAAATTCCGTGGCGTTCGTGTTAACTTGGCAGGCACTGAAATGCGCATTACCGCCAACAACCCAGAGCAAGAAGAAGCGGAAGAGATGTTGGACGTGAGCTTCGAGGGTGAAGCGATTGAGATTGGCTTCAACGTTAGCTACGTATTGGATGTGCTGAACACCTTGCGTTGTGAACAAGTGCGAATCTCAATGTCGGATGCCAACGCCAGTGCACTGGTTGAAAATGTCGATGATGACAGCGCCATGTACGTGGTTATGCCAATTCGTCTATAAGCTGATTGAATGCCGCTTTCTCGTCTGATTATTCAGCAGTTTCGTAATATCAAAGCCTGCGACATTGCACTGTCGCCAGGCTTTAACTTTCTTATTGGTCCGAATGGCAGTGGCAAAACCAGTGTCTTGGAAGCCATCTATTTGCTCGGTCATGGGCGCTCATTTAAAAGTGCTTTGACCGGACGCGTGATTCAAAATGAGTGTGATCAACTGTTTGTCCATGGTCGTTTTTTGAACTCGGATCAATTTGAGCTACCGATCGGCATTAATAAGCAGCGCGATGGCACAACAGAGGTTAAAATAGGCGGTCAATCTGGGCAAAAGTTAGCGCAGCTAGCACAAGTGTTGCCATTGCAATTGATTCATCCCGAAGGCTTCGATTTATTAACGGATGGGCCCAAGCATCGTCGAGCGTTTATTGATTGGGGCGTGTTTCATACCGAGCCCGCGTTTTACGATGCATGGGGGCGTTTTAAGCGCCTCAACAAACAACGTAATGCGTTGTTGAAGTCGGCAAAGAGCTATCAAGAGCTGAGTTATTGGGATAAGGAAATGGCACGTTTGGCCGAGTTGATTAGCCAATGGCGCGCCGATTACGTTGCCCAAATGCAAAACAAAGCGGAACAATTGTGCCAAGAATTTTTGCCAGAATTTCATATCCAATTGAAGTATTATCGTGGCTGGGAAAAAGAAACCCCATACCAACAAATACTGGAAGAGAATTTCGAGCGCGATCAAACGCTAGGCTATACCGTTAGCGGGCCAAACAAGGCCGATTTACGGATAAAAGTGAACAACACCCCGGTGGAAGATGTGTTATCGCGTGGCCAATTGAAATTAATGGTGTGTGCGCTCCGCTTGGCACAAGGCCAGCACCTAACGGAAAAAACCGGTAAGCAATGCGTCTATCTCATAGATGACTTTGCCTCTGAATTAGACAGTCAACGTCGCAAGCGTCTTGCTGATTGCTTGAAACAGACGGGGGCTCAAGTTTTTGTAAGTTCGATTACGGAAAACCAGATCAGCGACATGCGCGATGACTCTGGCCGACTGTTTCATGTGGAGCAGGGTGTAATCGAGCAAGGATAAATAATGAGAGAGTAACTCATGTCGAACAATTACGATTCATCGAGTATTAAGGTACTGAAGGGTCTGGATGCGGTACGTAAGCGTCCGGGTATGTACATCGGGGACACAGATGATGGCACCGGTCTGCACCACATGGTTTTTGAGGTGGTGGATAACTCAATTGATGAAGCCTTAGCAGGCCACTGTAAAGATATCGTAGTCACGATTCATGAGGATAACTCAGTTTCTGTTAGCGATGATGGCCGTGGTATCCCGACCGAAATGCACCCAGAAGAGAACGTGTCTGCTGCCGAAGTTATCATGACGGTATTGCACGCTGGCGGTAAGTTTGACGACAACTCTTACAAAGTGTCTGGCGGTCTTCACGGTGTAGGTGTTTCGGTGGTAAACGCACTGTCTGAAAAAGTGCTGTTGACGATTTATCGTGGTGGTCATGTTCATAGCCAAACCTATCGTCATGGTGTACCTGATGCACCGCTTGCTGTTATCGGCGATACTGAAAAAACCGGTACCACGGTACGTTTCTGGCCAAGTGCACAAACCTTCACCAACATCGAATTTCATTATGACATCCTAGCGAAGCGTCTACGTGAACTCTCTTTCCTGAACTCTGGCGTGTCGATCAAACTGTTTGATGAGCGCGAAGAAGATAAGAAAGATCACTTCATGTATGAAGGGGGTATTCAAGCGTTCGTCACTCACTTGAACCGCAACAAAACCCCCATCCATGAAAAAGTATTCCATTTCAACGCCGAGCGTGAAGACGGTATTGCGGTGGAAGTGGCGATGCAGTGGAACGATGGCTTCCAAGAAAACATCTACTGTTTTACCAACAACATCCCACAGCGTGACGGTGGTACCCACTTAGCGGGTTTCCGCGCGGCATTGACGCGCACACTGAACAGCTACATGGACAAAGAAGGCTACTCGAAGAAAGCGAAAACCGCGACTTCTGGTGACGATGCGCGTGAAGGTTTGACCGCTGTTGTTTCAGTAAAAGTGCCGGATCCAAAATTCTCAAGCCAAACCAAAGACAAACTGGTTTCTAGTGAAGTGAAGTCCGCAGTGGAATCCTTCATGGCAGACAAACTGAACGACTTCTTGGCCGAACACCCAAGCGAAGCGAAAACCGTTTGTTCTAAGATTATCGACGCCGCACGTGCGCGTGAAGCCGCACGTAAAGCGCGCGAAATGACACGCCGTAAAGGGGCGTTAGACCTTGCTGGCCTTCCAGGTAAACTGGCTGACTGTCAGGAAAAAGATCCTGCGCTGTCTGAACTTTACATAGTGGAGGGTGATTCGGCAGGCGGCTCCGCAAAACAAGGCCGTAACCGTAAGAACCAAGCAATCCTACCGCTAAAAGGTAAGATTCTAAACGTAGAAAAAGCGCGTTTCGACAAGATGCTTTCTTCTCAAGAAGTCGCAACGCTGATCACTGCACTAGGTTGTGGTATCGGTCGTGACGAGTACAACCCAGACAAACTGCGTTACCACAACATCATCATCATGACCGATGCGGACGTCGATGGTTCGCACATCCGTACGCTACTGTTGACCTTCTTCTACCGTCAAATGCCTGAGCTTATCGAGCGTGGCTACGTGTATATCGCTCAGCCACCATTGTACAAAGTGAAGAAAGGCAAACAAGAGCAGTACATTAAAGATGAAGATGCGATGAACCAGTACCAAATTTCCTTGGCATTGGATAACGCAGCACTGCACGTGAACCCAGACGCACCAGCATTGGCCGGTGAAGCACTGGAGAAACTGGTTCAGCAATACAATGCAGCGATCAAGCTGGTGGATCGCATGAGCCGTCGTTACCCACGTGCACTGATTCATGAACTGATTTATGTTCCGCGCCTCAGCGAAACACAATTTGCCGATCAAGCAGCAATGGCAGCATGGACAGAGCAACTGGTTACTCAGTTGAACGCCAAAGAAGTGGGCGCAAGCCAATACAGCTTTGAAATCGAACACGATGCAGAGCGCGGACTGTTCTCACCGAAGATTGTGGTTCGTACCCACGGTGTGATGCACGAGTACCCACTGAGCGTGGATCTGATCAACTCGAAAGAATACCAGAAGCTGGCAGAGCTGGCGGATGCGCTGGATGGTTTGATCGAAGAAGGTGCGTATATTCAGCGTGGTGAACGTACTCAAACCGTGAACAGCTTTGCAAGTGCGCTTGAGTGGTTGATTAAGGAATCTCGTCGTGGTTTGAGCCTACAACGCTACAAAGGTTTGGGTGAGATGAACCCAGATCAGCTTTGGGAAACCACCATGGATCCAGAAACTCGTCGCATGATGCGTGTGACCATTGAAGATGCCGTTGGTGCTGATGAGCTGTTCACGACCTTGATGGGTGATCAAGTTGAACCACGTCGTAACTTCATCGAAGAAAACGCCTTGAAGGTAGCAAACCTAGACGTGTAGTCGATAAGACGCGATCAAAATTAATGAAATGCCACCTCGCAAGAGGTGGCATTTTTACATAGGCTAGGAAAAACTGCCCTAGACCCTAGACCCTAGACCCTAGACCCTAGACCCTAGACCCTAGACCCTAGACCCTAGACCCTAGACCCTAGACCCTAGACCCTAGAAACGAAGACTGAAAATTCTTTTTCTGATCCCTTGAATCCCCATTTCCAGACCTTATATCTAGTTAAGAAGAGGGATGGCTAGCTTGCTCAACAAGAGAAGAACAGCGCCTCTGGCATCGCTAAACCAGATCGCTCAAGAGAGGATACTGAAGTTTAGTACTCAATTTGACTCTAGATTCGACACCATGTCCCCGTCCCCAAAAGTTGGGCTGTGGAGTGGATTATCGAATCCCTTAGCTCGGCGTTTTCTTGCATAAACACGCCAACAAGATAGGTTTATCTGGGCTAAGACTATTGCTTAAAAGAGGATAGGATTATGCGTAATGTAGATTTCTCACCACTATACCGTAATGCGATTGGTTTTGACCGTCTGTTCAACCTGATGGAAGCCAGCGCAGCCAAAAACAGTTCTGGCGGTTACCCTCCATACAACATTGAGCAAAAAGATGAGCACAACTACCGCATCACGATGGCCGTTGCAGGTTTTGCTGAAGATCAACTCGATTTGACGCAAAACGAAAACATGTTGATCGTGAAGGGTGAACGCAAAGCCGAAGACGGCAAAAACTACGTTTATCAAGGCATTGCCGAGCGCGACTTTGAGCGTAAATTCCAGCTAGCGGATTACGTCAAAGTGGTGGGCGCATCGATGGAAAATGGTTTACTGCACATCGATTTGGTGCGTGAAGTTCCAGAAGCGATGCAACCACGTAAAATTGCCATTGGTGGCACTAAACTGCTCGAGAACTGATGTCTGTGCTGTTAAATAGCAGCGAGTCGACTGGGGCAGGGCGACCAAACAGGTAGCCTTGCCCAAAATCACATTGAAATTGAGCAAGTAACTCTTCTTGCTCAATCTGTTCAACCCCTTCCGCTATCACCTGCATATCAAGATGATGCGCCAAAGTAATGATGCTTTGCGCGACTTTCTGATCGCCAGTATTGGAATTGATTTGGTCGATAAACGACTTATCAATTTTTAAATAGTTGGCTGGCACGTCTTTCAACACAGCTAATGACGAGTAACCCGTACCAAAATCATCAATCGCTATCTGTATACCCAGTTGTTTAAATTTGAGCAAGATATTGGTACAGGACTGAATGTTCTGCATCAAGGTGGTTTCGGTCAGCTCAAACTTCAGCGAATGCGCATCTACGCCATACTGCTGGATAATGCCGATAAACCGTTCAAAGAGTTGAGGATCGGACAGTTGGCTGGCGGAAATGTTGATCGACACGATCGGTTTCTCTGGTGCTGCTTGTGCAATAAATTGGCAGGCTTGAGCAAGGACACAATCACCAATCTCATTGATCAAGCCGCTTTGCTCTGCAAGCTCAATAAAGCTTGCGGGATAGAGTAAACCTTTCGTTGGGTGCAGCCAACGGACGAGAGCTTCATAGCAATGTATCTGGTGCGATCGAATGTCATAGATAGGTTGGTAATGAAGCACAAACTGATTTTGCTCAATAGCGATCTTCAAACTTTCAACGAGTTGGATTTTTTCATCGTCTCTGAGTTTCATGAACTTATCAAAGAAACAATATTGGTTGCGACCTTGGCTCTTGGCTTGATACATCGCAAAATCCACGTGTTGCATCAGTAGCGTGAGGTCTTGGCCATCTTGTGGAATAAGCAC
This sequence comes from Vibrio sp. 05-20-BW147, assembly GCF_013369385.1. GTDB lineage: Bacteria > Pseudomonadota > Gammaproteobacteria > Enterobacterales > Vibrionaceae > Vibrio > Vibrio floridensis. The sequence continues at coordinate 63,378 of NZ_SZTO01000020.1, forward strand.
GACGCCGATGGAGACGGTTAGGCGATGAGAGTTCGGAATGTGTTCACACGGTTGTGATAGTGCGACAATCAGTGCAGAAAGACGCGCTTTGAGGCTGTCGATCTCTTGATATTCAAGGATAACGGCGAACTCATCACCACTGATTCGTGTGATCGATTGCGCATCGGAAACGTGGTGGCACAAGCGTTGGGCCACGACTTTTAGTACTTGATCTCCTACATAGTGGCCCAGTTGGTCATTGATCTGCTTGAAGTTATCGATATCGAGATATAGCAGGGCGTGGCAATGCGCCAGTGCGTCTGGTTTTTGTAGAATCTGGTTAAGCACATCCGTGAATTTTCGCCGATTGTCCAATCCAGTAAGCATGTCAGTATTGGCCAGCTTTTTGAGCTGAAATGTCTTTTGTTCGACGGCGTGTTGCAGCTTCTTCGGTAGTGTGACGTAGTAAAAAAAGCAAAAACTGGCGAAGCCACTGACTATGAAAGCAATGGCCAATTGAATTAACGCAGAGCCATACAGTTGCTGGCTTTGTGGTAGACCAACGATGAGCGTCCATTGGTTGTTGGGCACGTCAATGGTGACCTGGCTGCTGATCCAGTCTTGAGATATCGACTCACCATAAAAGACATCCATTTGGTTAGTGTCGGGGTGGGTGCGCGAGAGTTGAAAATGCAGATTATCTTTCTGTAGTTCCTGCAGATCGCTACTGGCAATTAAGTTTTCTAACAAAATCAGCGCGGAGACAAATCCCCAAAACTCGCTTTTATCTTGCTGTTTAAGAAACACGGGCCGACGAGCAACCATGCCTACGCCCCCTTGTTTTAGGGTAAAGGGGCCAGCGAGGGTGAGCTTGCCTGACTCCACGGCACTCAGCGCCTCTTTCTTTCTTGCATCGTCTTTGAGTAAGTTGTGGCCAATGGCTTTTTCGTTGCCAGCGAGAGGGTAAATGGATTGAATGATGCCATTCGGTGCCAATTGAACGTTGGTGATCACTTTACTTAAGGAAAGGACCTCTTGAGCGTACTCTTCAAAATTATCCATGTTACCGTTGTTTTGAATCACTTCGACGGCAAGAATTTGCGTGGAGGCGATCAATGCAGTGTGCAGCTCTTTCTCTAAGTTTTTTGCTTGAGTCATCGCGACTTGGCTCACCAACAGCTCTTTTTCGCGCAAATTGGTGGCGGTCACTAAATGGATAATCCACAAAGTAATTGAGAGTATCGATGCAAATAAGAGCAACGTCGCAATGAGAGGATGCTTTATATTGAGAAAGGTATTCATCCATGTACACCAAATGACAGATAAACAAAGATGAATACCAGTTTACCCATTTAGATAAGCAAAGCGGCTTTCATCATTTAATGGTTTTAGAATTATGAATATCTTTCAGAATAGGCGCGATTGACCTCTTCAGCAATGATTGCAATGCCTTTTTGCATGAGCTCATCATCTTGTACATAGTTCATGCGTAAACACTGATGGGCATGCTCCCAATTATCTTCTTGGCCAATAAAGAAGTATTCCCCTGGCACGATCAACACGCCTCGAGCCTTTAAGCGTTGGTACAGTTCCATGGTGGTGATAGGAAGTGCGTCAAACCACAACCATAAGAAAATTGCGCCTTCCGGTTTATGGATACGAAAGCGATCATCGGGCATGGCGGCTTGGAGCAGTTCAACTGCGCGTTGAGATTTTTGTTGGTAGAACGGTTTAATCACCTCTGAACTGAGGTGCAGTAGATCTTTCTTCTCTATCATGTAGTGACCGAGAGCGGGGCCAACGCTGCCAGGAGCTAGGCTAATAATGCCATTCATATTGGTCAGGGCTTGGGTCACGGTTTCATTCGCAATCACGATGCCGCAGCGAACCCCAGGGAGCCCCAGTTTGGACAAACTCATGCACAGAATGGTGTTTTCATTCCAAAATGGTTCGACATCTTCAAAGATCATGTTTGGGAAGGGTAAACCGTAGGCGTTATCAATGATGAGGGGAATCTGGTTGTCTCTGGCCAACTGATCCAGTTTGCGAATTTCTTCATCTGTCAGTACGTTACCGGTTGGATTGGTTGGGCGAGAGGCACAAATCGCAGCGACAGATTCATCCACTTTGAGTTGTTCGAAATCCACGTGGTATTTGAACAAGCCATTATCGAGCAGCTCAATCTCAGGACGGTAAGAGACAAAAATGTCTTCATCAATCCCCGCATCGGCATAGCCAATGTATTCTGGCGCCAGCGGTAGCAAGATTTTTTTATGTGAGCCGTCGGGTTGTTGACCAGCAAAAAGATTAAACAGGTAGAAAAAGCCGCTTTGGCTGCCATTGGTCAAACTGATGTTCTTTTCACTGATATTCCAACCATAGGTCTCCTTGAGTAAGCGTGCCAGTGCTTTAACAAAGACATCTTTACCTTGAGGACCATCGTAGTTTGCCAGTGCTGCAAGCAATTCGCCGTTAGAGAGCATGTTTTCGCTGGCTTGGTGAAAGTATTCGAGCATGGCTGGGATAGCGGCTGGGTTGCCTCCTCCGAGCATGATGGCACCCGGTGTGCGCAGGCCATCATTCAAATCGTCCATTAATTGGGTTATTCCAGAATACTGATTAAATTTTTCGCCAAATTTTGAAAACTGCATTTGTTGTTATACCTAATTCATTGTGATTGCTTTTGTGTGCCTAAATGGCCAGTACGTTGCTGGCTGATAGAGTAATAGTTGAACATACCTGAATGTAACAGAGAGTAAAAGCGTGAAATTGCTCGTAAGCTGAAACTTTTTCCCACGAAATTCTTCTTAATAAAGAAGAAAAATTCAGCAAATGTCAGAGCGGATGATCCATATAACATTTTGATAAATTAGAACGCCATATGGCTTTGTGGTTATTCTTGTTGTGAATGTATTATGCGTGCGCATTACATAACTAAATGGAATTACAATGAAAATGAGAAAGTGTTTATTATCGACCATGTTGGTGGCAGGTTTAGCCGCGTGTAGTACGACGAGCTATCAAGCCAGTGTGCCAACAGCGGCCCCAGAGGTAGTGGCAGCATTACAAGATGAATTGAAAGAGATCCAGGATTTAAAAGTCACCGATGAAGGCTATATTGATTACTACGTTTGGGTACCTGACGGTTATCAATGGGATACTCATGCGATTAAGAAAGGTGGATACGAATGGGCATGTGAAGATATGCTTGATTTGTTGAGCCAAGGCTTTGTTGTTCGTATGGGCTTCAAAGGAAAAGGTGGTCGTGAAGAGCATTATGACTTTGCTCGCTGTGAACAAGAAGCCACCAACTAAGCCGTTTGGATGCCAAGAAACAAAAAAGGGAAGCTGATGCTTCCCTTTTACTTATCTCTTAATCACTTCAAAGCGCAATACATTACTTCTGAAGCAAAGAAATGTCAGCGATCTGTAGGAACAGGTTACGTAGGTTGTTCAGGAGCGTTAGACGGTTGGTCTTCAGTGCTTCATCATCAGCCATAACCATTACGTTATCGAAGAACGCATCCACAGGCTCACGAAGGTCTGCGAGTTTACTTAGCGCTTCTTGGTAGTTACCAGTGGCAAATGCTGGCTCAAGCGCTTCTGTCATCACTTCCACGTTTTCAGCCAGTACTTTCTCTGCGTCTTCTTGCAGTAGCGCAAGGTCGATTTCTGCTGCTAGCTCGCCATCGAATTTCGCGAGGATGTTACCAACACGCTTGTTCGCTGCCGCCAGTGCTTCTGCCGCTTCCAGTTCACGGAAGTGAGAAACCGCTTTAACACGTTGGTCAAAGTCAGCAGGTTTCGTTGGACGACGTGCCAATACCGCTTGGATGATGTCGACACTGAAGCCTTCGTCTTGGTACCAAGCGCGGAAACGACCCAGCATAAACTCAATCACTTCTTGCTCAACGTTATCGTTAGTTAAACGGCTAGTACCATCTTGTTGGGCGAACAGTGACTTCGCTTTCGCCACTAGGTCTACTAGGTCTAGGTTGTAACCGTATTCAACGATGATACGCAGTACACCGAGAGATGCGCGGCGCAGTGCAAATGGGTCAGAACCTTTTGGCGCTTGACCGATACCGAAGATACCGACGATAGTGTCTAGCTTGTCTGCCATCGCAATTGCTGCAGATACACCATTTGATGGTAGGTCATCACCAGCGAAACGAGGCATGTATTGCTCGTTGAGTGCCACGGCTACTTCTTCCGCTTCACCGTCATGGCGAGCGTAGTGCATGCCCATCACACCTTGAGTATCGGTAAACTCGAATACCATCGAGGTCATGAGGTCACATTTTGCTAGAAGACCAGCGCGTTTTGATTTCTCAACGTCAGCACCGATTTGCTCAGCAATGTAGCCAGCCAGTTCCGTGATGCGATCGGTTTTGTCTTTGATGGTGCCAAGTTGCTGTTGGAAAATCGCGTTTTCTAGCATTGGCAGACGATCGATGAGCTTGCTCTTACGGTCCGTGTTGAAGAAGAACTCCGCATCCGCAAGACGTGGGCGAACCACTTTCTCGTTACCTTCAATCACATAACGAGGCTCTTTCGATTCGATGTTAGACACGAAGATGAAGTTAGGCAGTAGCTGCTTGTCTTCGGTGTAGACAGGGAAGTACTTTTGGTCACCTTTCATGGTGTAAACCAATGCTTCTGCTGGGACTTTTAGGAACTCTTCTTCGAACTTAGCGGTCAGTACCACTGGCCATTCAACCAGAGAGGTGACTTCTTCGACTAGGTCATCTTCGAGATCAGCGATACCGCCGATTGCCGCTGCTGCTTTTTGTGCGTCAGCAAGAATGATGGCTTTACGCATTTCGTAATCTGCCATCACTTTACCGCGCTCTTCTAGAAGTGCAGGGTATTGCTCTGCAGACTCGATAGTGAACTCGCGCTCACCCATAAAGCGGTGACCACGGATAACGCGATCAGAAGCTACGCCTAGGATTTCACCTTGAATAAGGTCACTACCCATTAGCATAGTCAGCGTTTTTACTGGACGGATAAATTGAGTGGTTTTGTTACCCCAACGCATAGGTTTTGCGATAGGTAGACCTGCTAGCGCTTTGGCTGCCAGCTCAACCACGATATCAGCCGTTGGTTGGCCTTTGACTTCTTGTTTGAACAGCAGCCATTCGCCTTTGTCGGTGATCATGCGCTCTGCTTGATCAACCGTGATGCCACAACCACGTGCCCAACCCTGAGCGGCTTTGGTTGCATTACCTTCTGCATCAAAAGCGGCAGAAACGGCAGGACCACGCTTTTCAACGATTTTGTCTGCTTGGTGTTCGGCTAATGCGGTGACTTTCAGTGCAAGGCGACGAGGCGCTGCGTACCATTTCACACCTTCGTGCGTTAGCTCAGCACCTTTTAGCTCTGCTTCAAAGTTTGCTGTAAATGCTTCAGCCAGAGTACGAAGTTGCGTTGGTGGCAGTTCTTCAGTACCTAGCTCGATTAAAAATTCTTTTGCCATGTTACTCTACCTCTTACGCTTGTTCTTTCTTACACATTGGGAAGCCCAGTGCTTCGCGTGATGCGTAGTATGCTTCTGCCACTGATTTAGTCAGGTTACGGATGCGCAGGATGTAGCGTTGACGTTCAGTGACTGAGATCGCTTTGCGAGCATCGAGTAGGTTGAACGCGTGAGCCGCTTTTAGAATGCGCTCGTAGGCAGGTAGAGGAAGTGGTTTTTCTAGCTCAAGCAGTTGTTGACACTCTTTCTCACATTGTTCGAAGAAGCTGAACAGGAAATCCACATCAGCGTGCTCGAAGTTGTAAGTTGATTGTTCTACTTCGTTTTGGTGGAAGATATCACCGTAAGTCACTTTGCTGCCATCAGGTGCGATGTTCCAAGTCAGATCGTAAACCGAGTCAACTTCTTGGATGTACATAGCAAGACGTTCGATACCGTAAGTGATCTCACCAGTAACTGGTTTACACTCAAGGCCGCCGACTTGTTGGAAGTAAGTAAACTGAGTCACTTCCATACCGTTTAGCCAAACTTCCCAGCCTAAACCCCAAGCGCCTAGCGTTGGGTTTTCCCAGTTGTCTTCCACGAAGCGAATGTCGTGAACCAGTGGGTCAATACCAAGAACTTCTAGAGAGCCTAGGTACAACTCTTGAATATTGTCTGGCGACGGTTTTAGCGCAACTTGGAATTGGTAGTAGTGCTGTAGACGGTTAGGGTTTTCACCGTAACGGCCATCGGTCGGACGACGAGAAGGTTGTACGTAAGCTGTCGACATTGGCTCTGGGCCAAGCGCTCGTAGACAAGTCATTGGGTGAGAGGTACCCGCACCCACTTCCATATCCAGCGGTTGAACAATGGTACAACCATTTTGAGCCCAATAATCCTGCAGCGCGAGGATCATTCCCTGGAAGGTTTTGATATCGTATTTTTGCATAAGTCAGGTTCGCGCGATTCTCTTATTACGGATTCATTCATCGAATTTGTTGGGCTTTCTGCTGCCAACAGGGGTGAATGAAGGTAATGACGGTTGAATAAAATAACGATCAAGTATACCCAGATATTCAGCATGGGAGTAGAGCTAATCTTGATTAATTCGTGGGCAATTTTCTCGTTTAATGGATTTTTACCGCGTTATCGACTGAATTTTTCCTAAAAGGGAGTTTTTGACGGATTTCTTACTTGAGATGTTCGGATAAGCTGGCTAGAATTGCGCCTGTCTTTGGGGAGTAGCTTACTGGATGAAAAGCCATTTTCATCGAGTTCGTCCGTCAACATAATTGGTGCCAAATCACCATGGCGTTCGAGACTTGAAGCCTTTCAAGTTTAGCAAGACCTTAGACAAACATCACGAACCGGGGTGGGGCGTGGGGTTTGTCTATGGTTACTATAATTATCCCGCCCCAATGAGCATGTCGTGAGCGTTTTAGCTATTTCAATTACTACTGTCGCCTTAGCCGAAATTGGCGATAAAACCCAATTGTTGTCTCTGCTGTTAGCCAGCCGTTACCGCAAACCGATCCCAATCATTGCTGCGATCTTTTTCGCGACGATTGCTAACCATGCCTTGGCTGCTTGGCTGGGTGTCGTTGTTGCCGATTATCTTTCTCCCGACGTGTTGAAGTGGGTGGTGGTGGCTAGTTTCTTAGCCATGGCGGGATGGGTGTTGATTCCCGATAAGTTGGATGACGAAGAAGAGATCTCAAACCGTGGCCCTTTTGTGGCCAGCTTTATTGCTTTCTTTATCGCTGAGATTGGCGATAAAACGCAGATCGCAACGTCCATTCTAGGGGCACAGTATGCGGATGCACTGACCTGGGTTGTGTTAGGAACCACCATTGGCATGTTGCTGGCCAATGCCCCTGTGGTGCTGATTGGGAAACTGTCTGCGGATAAACTGCCATTGGCGTTAATCCGCAAAGTCACAGCAGCTCTGTTTGTTGCATTAGCGATTGGCGCAGCGTTTTATTCATAATTCATATGAGTTCGGGTTCAAATGCGAGGGGAACTTTTAACCTCCTCGCAATTTGAGCACAAGCTCATATTGAATTTTTTAGGTAAATTGTTGTTTTCTTACGACATTATTATCCAGTAACCTTGAGGTGAAACACATAATCTCCTTTGGGGTGACGTGGAGGTACGTTGTTAAATCATCAAATGGTTATTTTTATTGACTAAAGGCTCAACTATTTGTTTTTTATAGTTTTTAGTTCTATTGATGATTTAATTGTGGTTGGTTATTTTGTGTGCAGTCATGTTCACAAGGGATCACCATGAAAAACACATTGTTGTCTACAGCTATCGTATCTGCACTGATGTTTAGTGCTTCTTCATCAGCCAAGACGGATGTTGCTGATTTGTCGCAACTGACCATTATTCCCAATCACAACGCCTCGTTGATTCGCAACTTTAACCCGTATGCAGTATCACGCTTACATACGGCTCGTGATTTTATTTTCGAACCGCTGGTCATCTTCAATGAACTCCATGGCAACGTGCCAGAGTTTCGTTTGGCGACAGGATATGTTCTAAGTGAAGACTTACTCAGTATCACCTTTGATTTACGCAAAGGGGTTAAATGGTCGGATGGTGAGACTTTTGATGCAGACGATGTGGTTTTCACTTTTGAACTGGTTAAAGCGCATACCAGCATCGATGATCGCGGTATCAATAGTAAGATTAAATTGGTTGAGAAGCTGAGCCCTTATCAAGTACGTTTCCATCTTAATGAAGTTAATACCAACATCAGCTATGAAATTGTTCAAGTTCCTATTGTGCCCGAGCATCAGTGGAAAGAGGTGGCTGATCCAGCAGCATTTATGAACCCAAACCCAGTTGGTACGGGACCGTTTACCGAATTACCACAGTTTACCAGCACTCTGTTCCTGCAATGCCGTAACCCCAATTATTGGGATAACGCTAACTTAGAGGTGGACTGTTTGCGTGTGCCGCAAATGAACCATAATGATCAGGTGTTGGCGGAGCTGATGCGTTCGAGCATCGATTGGGCTGGTTCATTTGTTCCTGATATTGATCAAACCTACATGCAAGCATCGAGCGATCATGGCTACTGGTTCCCACCGGCGGGAACCCAAGCGTTTGTGTTCAATTTCGCGTCTAAAGATCCAGTGAAGCACCCAGTGCTCAACGATATCCAATTCCGCCGTGCCTTCTCGATGGCATTGGATCGCCAAACGTTGATTGATATTGCTAACTATGGAAATGCGGTATTGAACGATTTTGCCTCTGGCCTTGGCTACGCATTTGAAGCTTGGTCGGACAAAACAACCCATGAAAAATACAAACCGTTTATGACCTACTCACCGGAGCAGGCCAAAGCTCTGCTAGCGAAAGCGGGCTATAAAGATCTCGATAACGATGGCTTTGTTGAATCACCAGCGGGTAAGAAGTTTGAGTTGCTGATCCAATCTCCGCAAGGCTGGACGGATTTTAATAACACCGTGATGCTCGCAGTGGAGCAGTTGGTCGAGGTTGGCATTAACGTGAAAGCACGTACGCCAGATTTTTCGATTTACAATAATGGAATGATTTCTGCAGATTATGATATTGCTTATACCAACTATTTCCATGGCTCTACGCCTCATAAGTATTGGGACAGTGGTTATCACTCTCGTTTGCAAGCTTCAGAAGGGATGCCGCGTTTTGCTATGCATCACTGGAAAAATGACAAGTTAGATGCATTACTGGATAGCTTCTACACAACGGCAAACCTTCAAGAGCAGAAAAAAATAGCCCATGGCATTCAGGCTATCATTGCAGAAAATCAGGTTACCGTGCCTGTGTTATCTGGCCCGAATTTCTACCAATACAATACCAAGCGTTTTACTGGCTGGTGGAACAAAGACAATCCGAAAGGTCGTCCTATGATTTGGGAAGGCACGCCCGAGCGATTACTGCACGTTCTGGATCTAAAACCACGCAGTTAGTTCATTGCTCAGCTTTTTCCTACAAGCCCTACGTTATTAGGGCTTTTTTGCATCACCTCGTTTCATCATGTGACATTTCAATAGATAAAATGCGTGATCCTGTACATATCAACGTCATCATGGTCATGATACTTTAGTGTTATCAAAGAGGACGAGAGGGTTGCATTATGCTGACACGATATATGGGTATGACTGCGAAAAGTCAGAGTTATCTGTTCACTTTTGGTTTAGCACTCTGTTTGTTGGCGATGGTTTTAACAGACATGTGGCTCCCGATAGTCGCGGGATCTTTCATTCTCACCGGTTTAACTGTAGAAGCGTGGATCCGCGTTGCTCACATCATTCCAATGCATGAAGAGATGCGATCGATGAAAAAGCAGTTGAATAAGCTGCAATCGGAAATTCGTTCTATCGAATTCGATCAATAAAGAAATGGCAGCCGTGTGGCTGCCGTTTTTTTATCTCGCGTTATAAGCCTTTCTTAATCAGATACTGATAGGGTAGCTCGTCGGTTTGTGCCGCAATGAGTTGATGATCCATAAAGCGACAAAAGCTTGGAATGTCTCTGGTGGTGGATGGATCATCGGCTTTTACCAGTAAAACCTCACCGTCTTGCATGGTTCGAATTGTCTTCCTGACCATCATTACTGGCTCTGGGCAGCGTAGTCCTTCCGCCTCTAAGGTCTTGGTCGCCAGTTCAGGATTAAAGCTCATAATGTGATTCTCTTAACTTACTTAGCGGTGAATTCTACTTTCGTAGAAAAAATATTCAATAACCACTTGGCAAAGCGATCATTTTGTTTTAACTTTAGTTAACAATTTGGTAACAACTGGCGGAGGGAGCGATGCTAACAGCATTAGATAGATTGACCATTTATTCGGTTTTGTGCTTCATCTCGTTTTGTGCACTCGTGTTCAGAACGCCAGCAGAAACCTCATTGATGCCTATTTTAGGTATGAGCGCAACCATCATCGGGATTTGGATTGAGATGCATCGATGGTCCGGTGCATCTGAAGAACAAGAGAATTAGCGCTTTTGTTAACAAACCTACGCTCACCAATTTAACGACACTTCATTCCGACACTATCCCCATTTTTCTTGGGCTTCCCCGCTGAAAGGCGGGATTTTTTTTGCCTGAAGAGTACAATTGTCACAGGCATTGAGCGTGGATAGGAGCTTCAACGTGGAGTTGGAAGAGATTTACCGTCGAGATCTGAATTTGCTGGTGGCACTGCGAGTGTTAATTGAAGAAAGCAGTGTTAGCAAAGCCGCAGTGCGTTTGAATCTCAGTCAATCTGCGATGAGTCGAGTGTTGGGGCGCTTGCGCGATTTGCTTGGTGACCCGCTGTTTACGCGTGAAGGGCAACATTTATTGCCGACTGAAAAAGCATTAGAGATCGACCGAGCTCTTGGCGAGCCACTGGAATCGTTACGTCAATTGCTCTCTCCATCTGAGTTTGATCCTCATCTCTGCACTCAAACGTTTACCATCGCCACCACTGATTACGCGATGCAGACGATCTTGCCGTTTGCTCTGCCGAGGATCTACCAAGAAGCGCCTAATGTGTCGTTTCATTTTCTTCCTTTGCAACACGATCGCTTGGCGGATCAGTTGACGTATGAAGGGGCCGATCTGGCTATTTGCCGTCCCACGGGTCCGGTTGAACCGCTGCGTAGCGAAGTCTTGGGCCGAGTGGGGGTGCTGTGTTTGCTTTCCAAGCAGCATCCGCTCGCGGGAAAAGAGATGAGTCTGACAGACTATCTGTATTATCCCCATGCCATGATTGCCATCAGTGATGGCGTGAAAGCGCTGATCGAGCAAGCGTTAGTCGATCAGCCGCAACGAAAGATGGTGCTGCGTGCCTATCATCTTGAAGCGGCACTGGCGATAGTGGACACCATGCCCTTGATCATTACCGTCCCCGCCGATTTAGCCTATTTGGTTGCCGAGCGCTACGATTTGGTGGTGAAAGCGTTGCCGTTTCAGTTTACCCCCTTTGATTACTCGATGATTTGGCATCCGCGATGTGAACATTCTCCGGCTCAAGAATGGTTGCGGTCCGTCGTGCGTGAAGAGTGCAGCCGGCTGATTGCCAAACGTATTGAAGATATGGGGCTCGATTAATGCGAGCTGGAGAAAGAACAGCAAAAAGCCGAGTGTGACTCGGCTTTTTTTCGCTATTTGTACGGCAAGAGCTACAGCTTGATGACCACGCGACCGGTCACTTGGCCATTGGTGATGTCTTCCGCGTATTTTGTCGCTTCTCTGAGTTCAACTTCGGTACACGCTTGTTCAAAGTAGCTTTCTGGCAATAGCGCTACCAGTTTTTCCCACGCTGCGATGCGTTTTTCCGTTGGGCACATTACTGAGTCGATACCTTGTAGGCGAACGTTACGTAGAATGAATGGCATGACGGTGGTCGGCAGATCAAAGCCGCCCGCGAGGCCACATGCGGCGACCGCACTGTTGTAGTCCATTTGCGCTAGCACTTTTGCCAGTACTTTGCTGCCAACGGTGTCGACTGCGCCAGCCCAAATTTGTTTTTCTAGTGGGCGAGCGGGCTCTTCAAATTCAACCCGATCAATAATGCGGCTGGCGCCAAGTTGTTTGAGTAGTGGGCCGTTTTGTTCAACACGACCAGTCACCGCTGCCACTTGGTAACCGAGTTGAGCCAAGAGTGTCACGGCCACAGAGCCGACACCGCCACTTGCGCCGGTGACAAGGATTTCTCCCGCTTCTGGTTTGATGTCAGCATCGAGCAGTGCTTGAACACACAGCATGGCGGTGAAACCCGCAGTACCAATCATCATTGCTTTTTTGCTGTCTATTTCTGTTGGTAGCGGCACTAACCAATCAGCGTTAAGACGCGCACGCTGCGCCATTCCGCCCCAATGATTTTCCCCAACACCCCAGCCCGTGAGCACAACCTGATCCCCTGCTTGGTAGCGCCCGTCTTGTGATTCGATGACAGTACCTGCTAAGTCGATACCTGGAATCATCGGAAAGTTGCGGATGATTTTGCCTTTCCCCGTGATCGCTAAGCCATCTTTGAAGTTGAGAGATGAATAGTCAACGGCCACCAGCACGTTGCCTTCGGGTAGCTGAGACTCATCCATTTGTTCAATAGTGGCGATGGTGCGTTTTTCTTCCTGATTAAGAACTAAAGCGTGAAACATGAGATTTCTCCAGCGATTGCAGATAGGTCAAACGGGATAAGTGTAGGCGCAAGTGAACTATGAATAAAATGAAACTTTAGCATTATAGTAATGCGTTTTACGCATAAATTAAGAGCGGCTCAAGCCGCTCTTAGTGAGTGAAGGCGTTTAACCGACGAGGTTAAGGACGTTCAAATACCGTTGCAATGCCTTGGCCTAAACCAATGCACATGGTCGCAAGGCCGTATTTGGCGTCTTTGGCTTCCATCAGGTTAATCAGAGTGGTTGAAATACGAGCCCCCGAGCAACCCAGTGGGTGGCCAAGAGCGATCGCGCCACCGTTAAGGTTGACCTTCTCATCCATCACATCCAGCAGACCTAGGTCTTTCGCACACGGTAGAGATTGCGCTGCAAACGCTTCATTGAGCTCAATCACATCCATGTCTTCAATCGATAGACCGGCACGTTTGAGTGCTTTTTGCGTCGCAGGTACAGGGCCGTAACCCATGATGGAAGGATCGCAACCGGCGATCGCCATGCCTTTAATACGAGCACGAATCGTCACGCCAAGCTCATTGGCTTTCTCTTCACTCATGATCAACATCGCAGACGCACCATCCGACAAAGCAGAGGATGTGCCAGCCGTGACGGTGCCATTGGCTGGATCAAACACAGGGCGAAGTTGAGAAAGCCCTTCCACTGTGGTTTCTGGGCGAATCACTTCGTCATGATCCAAGGTGAACAAGGTGCCATCCGCGGCATGCCCTTCGGTAGGCAGAATTTCGTTTTTGAATCGACCTTCCAGCGTTGCAGCATGGGCACGAGCGTGAGAGCGTGCGGCAAACTCATCTTGTTGCTCACGGCTAATGCCGTGCAGCTTGCCAAGCATTTCAGCGGTTAAGCCCATCATGCCCGCCGCTTTGGCAACGTGTTTCGACATGCCTGGGTGAAAATCCACGCCGTGGTTCATTGGCACGTGACCCATATGCTCAACACCGCCGATCAAACAGATCTCTGCATCGCCAGTCATGATGGCGCGCGCACCATCGTGCAGCGCTTGCATCGATGAACCACAGAGACGGTTGACCGTCACAGCGCCAATTTCAATTGGCAAACCTGCCAGCAGCGCTGCGTTTCGCGCTACGTTAAAGCCTTGTTCTAGGGTTTGTTGAACACATCCCCAATAGATATCTTCAATCTCACTTGGGTTAACTTGTGGGTTACGCGCCAGAATCCCTTTCATCAAATGGGCAGAAAGATCTTCTGCTCGAGTGTGGCGGAAGGCGCCACCTTTAGAGCGACCCATTGGCGTACGTAGACAATCGACAATTACGACATTTTTCATTGTGGGAACTCCTTAGATAGAACCTTGCTGTTGCGCGCCGTAAAAGGTTTGCCCTTTTTCAGCCATATCAATAAGCATTTGTGGAACCTGATACATAGTGCCAAGTTCAACATGCTGCTGTGCCATTGCGACAAAGTTTGCAATACCAACACTATCTAAGTAGCGGAATACACCACCACGGAAAGGAGGGAAACCAAGGCCATACACCAGCGCCATATCCGCTTCTTGCGCTGAGGCGATGATGCCTTCTTGCAAGCAAAGCACCACTTCGTTGATCATCGGAATCATCATGCGTTGGATAATGGTCTGATCGTCAAAGGCTTGTTGAGCGGCACAAACAGGAGCAAGAATCGGTACGATCTCATCACTGAATGCTTTCTTCGGTTTACCTTTCTTGTCCATGGTGTACGTGTAGAAACCGCTGCCGTTTTTCTGGCCATACTTGTTGGCTTCAAACAAGGCATCAATTGCATCGCGACCTTGTTTACCCATGCGCTCAGGGAACCCTTGCGCCATGACGGCTTGAGCGTGGTGTGCGGTATCAATACCGACCACATCCAATAAGTAAGCAGGGCCCATTGGCCAACCAAACTTACGTTCCATCACTTTATCGATTTGAGTAAAGTCGGCACCATCGCGCAGCAACATGCTAAAACCACCAAAGTATGGGAACAGCACGCGGTTAACAAAGAACCCTGGGCAGTCATTGACCACAATTGGGGATTTGCCCATTTTGGCTGCGTAAGCAACGACACGGTTGATGGTTTCATCGGAGGTGTGTTCACCACGAATGATTTCGACTAAAGGCATGCGATGCACTGGGTTGAAGAAGTGCATACCACAGAAATTCTCTGGTCGTTTGAGTGATTTGGCCAGCAAGTTAATTGGAATGGTCGAGGTGTTCGAAGTGAGAACGGTCTCTTCGCTAACTTGCTCTTCCACTTCGCTTAATACGGCTGCTTTCACTTTCGGGTTTTCGACCACGGCTTCTACGATGATATCGGCGTTATCGATGCCCGCGTAGTGAAGGCTTGGCGTAATAGAAGCGAGAATACCGGCCATTTTAAAGCCATCAATCTTGCCACGTTCAAGCTGTTTGTTGAGTAGCTTTGACGCTTCCGTCATGCCCAGATCCAGTGATGCTTGCGCGATGTCTTTCATGATCACGGGCACACCTTTGAGAGCAGATTGGTAGGCTATGCCGCCCCCCATAATACCTGCGCCCAGCACTGCTGCACGTTGGGTCTCTTTATTGGCGGATTTTGCTGCTTTCTTCGCTATGCCTTTGATGTATTGGTCATTGAGGAAAAGACCCACCAAGGCCTTGGCTTCTTCTGACTTCGCCAGTTTAACGAAATGTTTTCTTTCGATGTCTAACGCTTGATTGCGCGCAAAACGGGCACCTTCTTCAATCGTGACAACGGCGGTCATCGGTGCAGGGTAGTGTGGCCCTGCCACTTGAGCTACCAAGCCTTTGGCCATGGTGAAACTCATCATCGCTTCGAGTTTGCTTAGCGTTAACGCTGAGGTTTTTTGCTGGCGACGTGCTTTCCAGTCAATTTTTTCATTGATGGCATCGGTGAGTGTTTGCAGGGCGGATGCGTAGAGGCGATCGGAATCGACGACAGCATCAAGCAAACCAATTTTTAGAGCTTCCTCTGCACGGCAAGCTTTGCCTTGGGTGATGATTTCCATGGCGCTGTCTGCGCCGATCACGCGCGGCAAACGCACACAACCGCCAAAACCAGGCATAATGCCGAGTTTGGTTTCAGGAAGACCAATGCTGGTGGTTTTATCACCAATGCGTAAGTCGGTAGCAAGTACACACTCACATCCACCGCCTAAGGTATGCCCTTTGACAACCGCGACAGTCGGAACGGGCAAATCTTCCAGTTTATTGAAGATGCTATTGGCAAATTGAAGCCATTGGTCGAGTTCTTCTTCTGGCTTGGCAAACAGTCCTAAAAACTCAGTGATATCTGCTCCGACAATAAAGGCTTCTTTGTCTGATGTAAGCATCACGCCTTTCAGACCGTAGTGAGCGGTGAGCGCATCAAGCGCTTTGTCGAGTGAAGCAAGGGTTGCTAGATCGAGCTTATTGACGGAATTTGGCGCGCAGAAAAGGATTTCTGCCACTCCATCTTGTACTTCCTTTACCTGTAGGGTTTCGGCTTGGTAAATCATTGTCTATCTCCATGACATACAATCTTGGATTGTCTGTATACCTAAGGCGCACATTCGCCGATGTAGGTATAGTGGAAAGTGTTGTATTTATATTCTGGTTAGACCAGTTTGCTTAGTGTGGACCTCGGATTGTCTAATTTCAATACATTTTTTAAACAAGTGTTTAACATTGTGCGTTAAAGCAGATCTTATGCACTCTGAATAGGGGCATGCTACACTTGCCGCTCTTGTTGATAGTGCGAATGTCATGAACGAAAATCCATACCTCATCCCAGCCCAAGCGATTCAATTTGAAGAAGAAATCAAAAAGAGTCTCTTTATTACTTATCTTGCTCATACCCCGACGATAGAGGCGGCAAAAGCTTTTGTAGAGAGGATTAAAACGCAACATGCCGATGCGCGTCATAACTGTTGGGCGTTTGTTGCTGGGCGACCAGAGGATTCAATGAAGTGGGGTTTTAGTGATGATGGCGAACCATCCGGTACAGCAGGAAAGCCGATTTTGGCGCAGCTCTCTGGGTCGGGTGTTGGTGAGATCACCGCAGTCGTAACACGATATTATGGTGGTATTCGCCTTGGCACTGGTGGATTAGTGAAAGCGTATGGCGGTGGTGTGCAGCAGGCGCTCAAGCTGCTTCAAACAATTGAGAAAAAAATAACCACAAAACTCAGACTGGAGTTAGACTATGCGTTCGTACCAATTGCGCAATCTATAATGCAGCAATTCGACGCTGTTGAGGTTGACGCTCAATACAGTGAGAGCGTCGTGCTGGTGGTTGAACTGGAAGTGAGAAACGTGGAGATGTTTACTCAAACCATGATCAACAAAAGCAGTGCAAAAGCGCTCGTGACGCCTTATATCGGGAAATAACAATAACAACTAGGAAGTCTATCGACTTTATTGATTCAATCACCCATGCAATTTCGTTCAATTATTCGTATTGTCGGGCTGTTGCTCGCACTCTTCAGTGTCACTATGCTTGCGCCCGCGTTGGTGGCGCTTATTTATCGCGATGGTGCGGGTGTTCCTTTTGTTACGACCTTTTTTGTGCTGCTGTTTTGCGGCACCGTGTGTTGGTTTCCAAACCGTAGGCATAAACACGAACTCAAAGCGCGCGATGGCTTTTTAATTGTGGTGCTGTTTTGGACCGTACTCGGCAGTGCTGGTGCGTTGCCCTTTCTGATCGCTGATAACCCCAGTATTTCGATCACCGATGCGTTTTTCGAATCCTTCTCCGCGCTGACCACCACGGGTGCGACGGTTATCGTCGGTTTAGATGAACTGCCCAAAGCGATTTTGTTCTATCGCCAGATACTGCAATGGTTTGGCGGTATGGGGATCATCGTGCTGGCGGTCGCGATTTTGCCGGTTCTAGGCATCGGTGGCATGCAGTTGTATCGTGCAGAAATTCCTGGTCCAGTCAAAGACAGTAAAATGACCCCGCGTATTGCTGAAACGGCTAAAGCACTTTGGTATATCTATTTGAGTCTGACTATCGCTTGTGCGGGGGCTTTCTGGCTGGCGGGAATGACGCCGTTTGATGCGATTAGCCATAGTTTCTCTACCATCGCGATTGGTGGCTTTTCTACCCACGACGCCAGTATGGGGTATTTCGATAGCTATGCGATTAACTTAATCACGGTTATCTTCCTGCTGATCTCGGCATGTAACTACTCACTTCACTTTGCCGCCTTTGCCTCTGGCGGTGTTCATCCCAAATACTATTGGAAAGACCCAGAGTTTAGAGCGTTTATCTTTATTCAAGCACTGCTGTTTGTCATTTGCTTCTTATTATTGTTGGCACACCATTCTTACGACTCCATTTACGATGCCTTCGACCAAGCGTTGTTCCAAACAGTCTCCATCTCAACGACTGCGGGTTTCACCACCACGGGATTTTCAGATTGGCCACTATTTCTACCCGTGTTACTGCTGTTCTCCTCTTTTATTGGCGGATGTGCAGGCTCAACCGGTGGTGGTATGAAAGTTATTCGGATTTTATTGCTCACGTTGCAAGGTGCGCGTGAACTTAAGCGCTTGGTTCACCCTAGAGCGGTCTACACCATCAAAGTGGGTGGCAATGCTCTGTCGCAACGTGTGGTGGATGCGGTGTGGGGATTCTTCTCCGCTTATGCATTGGTGTTCGTCGTTTGTATGCTCGCACTTATTGCGACAGGAATGGACGAACTTACCGCTTTTTCGGCCGTCGCAGCG
Organism: Vibrio sp. 05-20-BW147; assembly: GCF_013369385.1. GTDB lineage: Bacteria > Pseudomonadota > Gammaproteobacteria > Enterobacterales > Vibrionaceae > Vibrio > Vibrio floridensis. Next base: position 81,678 of record NZ_SZTO01000020.1, read on the forward strand.
ACGCTAAACAACCTAGGTCCAGGCTTGGGGGAAGTTGCAGTGCATTTTGCGGATGTGAACGATAAAGCCAAATGGGTTTTGGTGGTGTCTATGCTCTTTGGTCGTTTAGAAATCTTTACCTTACTTATATTGCTAACCCCTACGTTTTGGCGCAGTTAAGGAGAAATGATAGTGAAAGCCCTATTTCTTTATTCTTCCCGTGAGGGGCAGACCAAGAAAATCCTTCAATATATAGAAGAACAGTTACCGAGCTATCAATGTGATGTGAAGAATCTACATGACATCGATACGGTGGATTTTTCTGTTTATGACAAAGTGCTGATTGGCGCGTCGATTCGCTATGGTCATTTGAATCAAAAGCTCTATCAATTTATCCAGCATAACCTAACTCAGTTGAATGAACATAAAGTGGCGTTCTTTTGCGTCAACCTAACCGCAAGAAAAGAAGAGCAAGGGAAAGATACGCCAGAGGGAAGCGCTTATATTCGAACATTTCTTAAAAAGTCTCCTTGGCAGCCTAACCTAATCGGTGTTTTCGCTGGCGCGCTCTATTACCCCAGATATAACTGGTTTGATAGAAATATGATCAAACTCATCATGACATTAACTGGCGGAGAGACGGACACCAGTAAAGAAGTGGAGTACACCAACTGGAAGAAAGTACGCCAATTCTCTGAGAAGTTTGCTTGTTTGTAGAAATAACCTGCACTTTTTGCTTGTTTTGACTCTTTTTTAAACGAACGATAGAAAAATCAAAAAAAACGTGAAAAAGGGCTTGCCAACGTGACGCCGATCTCTATAATGCCACCTCGCTGACACGGCAAGGCTTCGAAAGAAACCAGAGCCCATCAG
>NZ_SZTO01000021.1 GCF_013369385.1 Vibrio sp. 05-20-BW147
GCTGTTGAAAACATCGCGTTGTTTAGACGTTTTGTCATGAATATGCTCAAGCAATGCGACTGTGGTGCTCCGAGCCAAAAAGTGAAGATGAAGAAAGCGGGTTGGAACGATGATTATAGGGCAAGAGTCTTCTTGGGGTTATAAATCCACCAAAGTATGCTCCCGCCCTGGAAGTGATGGGCGATGTTGAATATGAGGAAGACTATTTTAACGTTCTTATCAATGCAGAATACAAGCGTTTTGAAAAGTTATGAGCATATTTTACTATAAAAATTTTCCTACACATTTTATGCAGCGGCTGCGATCCGTCAGAGACCCTGTTGACAACTTATGGAACGTACTAGTTCTAGTTGAAGCGATTAATTCTCACCCAGAAAAACAAATAGAAACTGGTGAAGATGGGTTTGATGTGGCTGTGTTCACCAAAGATTTTCATCGATTTTTGGTTAGAAAAGATGATGGATATTTTTCTATGTCAAATCCATTTCAAGTCCACTTGGGTAACAATGAAATATCATTCAACTGTGATGTGCTTGAAGAAGCGGTAAGTGGTAGGTTTATTTCAATCATTAGGAATGCGATTCAAACAGTTCACGGAAACATTTATTCCCATGATGATATTGTTCTTTCGCTGCATGAAAACTTTGGAATGGAATGGACTGAGGCAGCGAAGTATTCAGATACGTTTGCATCGCTACTCTCTGATGATCATGGGTATTTTCGATTCGATGATGACCCTGACCGCCAGAATGGAGATGTTCATCCTAGATATCACTTTGATATCTTCTTTAAAAACTCTAGCTCATTAAAAGTTGGATATGATAAGTTTGCTGAACTACAGTGTTTTTTGGCATTAGCAGATAAGAATTACCCGAAAAAGTACCTGCTAGACTCAAATCTGATCAAGTGATAGTTAAAATATCATAATATTTGTTTAATAAGACAGAAGGGTAACTGTTGCGCAAAGTGGTATGACTTAACTCTTTAGTCACCGATTCAAATACCGACTTATCTCCGACAATATGAACTTTTGTTTCAGCCTTGGTTGTAGTGGCTGAGTAAATTTGGCCACTTGATTCGAGGTGTGCAATACCTGAAGTTATCCGTGAGGTGCTAATTTAGAAAGTTCACTGACACGTTTATGTCCAAAAACAATCTAGCACCTCATTCAACAAACAACCCAAACAAAAAGGCGAACCCATCGGTTCGCCTTTGCTATTTCAGTTACTACAAAATTACTCTTCGTAGTTCTCAATGCCTGGGCATGAGCAGACTAGGTTACGGTCACCGTAGACGTTGTCTACACGGTTCACGGTTGGCCAGTATTTAGAACGCTTAGTCGCAGCAGATGGGAAGCACGCGATTTCACGTGGGTATGGGCGATCCCATTGCTCTTCCATTAGGTCTACTTGCGTGTGTGGCGCGTTAACCAAAGGGTTGTTTTCCAGTGGCCATTCACCGTTCTTCACTTTGGTCATCTCTTCGCGGATGGCGATCATCGCGTCACAGAAACGGTCTAGCTCTTCCAGATCTTCCGATTCCGTTGGCTCTACCATCAGTGTGCCTGCTACAGGGAACGACATGGTTGGCGCGTGGAAACCGTAGTCCATCAAACGTTTTGCAATGTCTTCTTCGCTGATGCCTGTTTCTTCTTTCAGCGGACGAATATCGATAATACATTCGTGCGCCACGCGGCCATTGGTGCCACGGTAAAGAACAGGGTAGTGCGGGCGTAGACGCTCCATCACGTAGTTCGCATTCAAAATCGCCACTTTGGTTGCTTCTGTTAGGCCGTCTGCGCCCATCATTGCAATGTAAGCCCAAGAGATTGGCAGAATTGATGCACTGCCGAGATCCGCTGCGGAAACTGCGAACTCTTTGCCTTCCACACCGTTTTCGATGTGACCAGGCAGGAAAGGCGCTAGGTGCGATTTCACACCGATAGGACCCATACCCGGACCGCCGCCACCGTGTGGGATACAGAAGGTTTTGTGTAGGTTAAGGTGCGAAACATCTGAACCGATAAAGCCCGGAGACGTTAGGCCAACCTGCGCGTTCATGTTTGCGCCATCAAGATAAACCTGACCGCCAGCCGCGTGAACCATTTCGCACACTTCTTTCACTTGCTCTTCGTAAACGCCGTGCGTTGAAGGGTACGTGATCATGATGCTTGATAGGTTTTCTTGGTGTTTTTCGATTTTCGCAGCAAGGTCGACAAGGTCGATGTTGCCGTTTTCATCACATTTCACCACCACCACTTTCATCGAAACCATCGCAGCCGTTGCTGGGTTGGTGCCGTGCGCGGAGCTTGGGATCAAACACACGTTGCGGTGACCTTCGCCACGGCTCTCGTGGTAACGCTGAATCGCGATAAGGCCAGCGTATTCGCCAGAAGCGCCTGAGTTTGGTTGTAGTGAGAACGCATCGTAGCCAGTGATTTCACACAGCTTCGCTTTGAGATCTTCAGCCAATGCAGTGTAACCCGCAGCTTGCTCGATAGGCGCGAATGGGTGAAGCGCACCAAACTCAGGCCAAGTTACAGGGATCATCTCTGCGGCGGCGTTGAGCTTCATCGTACAGCTGCCCAGTGGGATCATGCCGTGAGTGAGCGAGAAGTCTTTGTTTTCTAGCTGTTTTAGGTAACGCATCATCTGTGTTTCACTGTGGTGAGTGTTGAACACAGGGTGAGTTAGGAAACGGCTAGTACGACGACACGCTTCTGGAATCGCGGCAAATTCGTTGCCTGCGATGTCGGTTGAAAGTGCGTTTACGCTCTCTTTCGCATCGAAAATCGCGAACAGGGCGTCGATGTCGGCCACGGTGGTGGTTTCGTCAAAGCTGATGCCGATTTGGCCGTCAAGCAGACGCAGATTGATGTCTGCCGCTTGTGCTTTGGCGTAAAGCGCTTGAGTGTTGTCACCAGTGTTAATGGTGATGGTGTCGAAGAACGCGTTATGCGCAAGCTCGTAACCGGATTTGGTTAGGCCAGCAGCAAGAATGGCCGTCATGTGGTGAGTGCGGCGCGCGATGGTACGGATGCCTTCTTCACCGTGGTACACGGCAAAGAACGATGCCATGTTGGCAAGCAGTGCTTGCGCCGTACAGATGTTCGAGGTCGCTTTCTCGCGGCGGATATGCTGCTCACGTGTTTGCATTGCCATGCGCAGTGCTTGGTTGCCTTTGGCGTCGATAGAAACACCGATCACACGGCCTGGCATGGTGCGTTTGTGCTGTTCGCGCGTTGCCATGAATGCTGCGTGCGGGCCACCGTAACCCATAGGTACGCCAAAGCGTTGTGCTGAGCCAATGACAACATCTGCGCCCATTTCACCAGCTGGCTTCACAAGTGCAGAAGCGAGGAGATCGGTAGCAACTGAAACCAGTGTTTTGTTGGCTTGTGCTTGTGCGATGACATCGGTGAGATCGCGAACTTCGCCCGTTGTGCTTGGGTATTGAAGTAGGGCACCGAACGCTTCTGTTTGTGGTAGTGCATCTACATTGCCGATCACTACGTCAAAGCCGAAGTATTTCGCGCGAGTTTTGATCACTTCAATGGTTTGTGGGTGAACATCGTCTGCTACGAAGAAGACTTTGCTCTTGCTCTTACCAGCGCGCTGGCAAAGCGTCATCGCTTCTGCGGCTGCGGTGGCTTCATCGAGTAGAGAGGCGTTTGCGATGTCCATGCCCGTTAGGTCCATCACCATTTGTTGATAGTTCAACAATGATTCTAATCGACCTTGAGAAATTTCTGGTTGGTATGGCGTGTAAGCGGTGTACCAGCCTGGGTTTTCCAGTACGTTACGCAAAATAACGTTTGGCGTGAAGGTGTTGTAGTAACCTTGGCCAATGAAAGTGCGCTTAACTTGGTTTAAATCAGCGAACTTTTTGATCGATGCCAGCATGTCTGCTTCGCTTTGCGCTTCTGCCAGTTGCATTGGCTTTTCTAGGCGAATTTGTGCTGGAACGGTTTGTGCGATCAAGGCATCTAGGCTTTCTGCGTTAATGGTAGAAAGCATTTTTTGTTGATCGGCGTGGTTTGGTCCGTTGTGGCGACCAACGAACTCGTGTTGTGTGTTGAGGCTTTGAAGTAATTCAGTCATGGTCCTTTACCTTCAAGAGAGCTGAGAAAGCGCGAGCGCTAAAAACACAGCCTTGAAAAAAAGCTGCCCACGGGAGGAGGCAGCTTTATATCAAAATTCCTTTATTAATCTTCTTCGATTGAGTTTAGGTACTCTTCTGCATCTTTCAGATTATCAAGCTCTGAAGGATCAGACAGTTTCACCTTAACAATCCAACCGCCTTCGTACGGTTCCTCGTTGATTAGCTCTGGGCTATCAGAAAGCTCTTCATTCACTTCAACGACTTCACCGGTTACTGGTGCATAGATGTCTGACGCCGCTTTTACGGATTCAACCAGTGAAAAGCTTTCACCCGCTTCGATTTCCGCTTCAAGCTCAGGTAGCTCGACGAATACCACATCACCCAGCATTTCTTGAGCGTGCTCAGAGATACCGATAGTTACAGTGCCGTCACCGTTGTCGCGAACCCACTCGTGGCTTTCTGTAAACTTCAGTGTTTTGTCCATTGCATAATCTCCAAAATATCGTATTAAGATTTAAATTTGTGGTTACTGGTAAAGTGGGAAGCGTGAACAGAGTGCTTTTACTTCTTTACGCACGCGTTGTTCTACTTCTGCGTTGCCCTCTGGGTTTTCAACTAACCCGTCGAGAACGTCACCAATCCAGTGACCTATTAATTTGAATTCTTCTGCGCCAAAGCCTCGGCTTGTACCCGCTGGCGTGCCCAAACGAACACCCGATGTAATCATAGGTTTTTCTGTGTCGAATGGGATGCCATTTTTGTTACATGTGATCCCCGCACGCTCTAGTGCTTCTTCTGCTTTGTTACCTTTCAATCCCTTAGGACGAAGATCAACCAGCATTAGGTGCGTGTCCGTTCCGCCAGTCACAATGTCACAACCGCGAGTTTGCAACACTTCAGCAAGAACTTTTGCGTTATTGATCACCGAATCGATATAAGTTTTGAACTCAGGGCCGAGTGCTTCGCCAAACGCTACTGCTTTCGCTGCAATCACGTGCATCAGCGGGCCGCCTTGTAGGCCAGGGAATACCGCAGAGTTGATTTTCTTAATGATTTCTTCGTGATTGGTGAGGATCATGCCGCCGCGTGGTCCGCGTAGCGTTTTGTGTGTGGTGGTGGTCACCACGTGTGCATGAGGCAGTGGGCTAGGGTGTGCGCCTGTGGCGATCAAACCAGCGATGTGCGCCATATCAACCATTAAAATCGCGCCAACTTCGTCAGCGATTTCACGGAACTTGGCAAAATCAATCACACGAGGAATCGCGCTGCCACCCGCAATAATCATTTTGGGTTTGTGTTCTACCGCCAGTGCGCGAACATCATCGTAGTTGATTTCGAGCGTCTCTTTATCAACACCGTATTGAACGGCGTTAAACCATTTGCCCGAAAGTGCAGGGCGCGCACCGTGAGTTAAGTGGCCGCCTGCATCGAGCGACATGCCCATAATGGTGTCGCCAGGTTGCAATAGCGCCAGTTTCACCGCGCCGTTGGCTTGAGCGCCAGAGTGCGGTTGAACGTTTGCGTATTCGCAATTAAAAAGTTTTTTCGCGCGTTCGATAGCGATGGCTTCCACGGTATCAACGTGTTCACAACCACCGTAGTAACGACGGCCGGGGTAACCTTCTGCGTATTTATTGGTGAGGCAGGTACCTTGCGCTTGCATGACCGCTTTAGACACGATGTTCTCAGAAGCGATCAATTCGATTTGTTCATTTTGACGAGTAAATTCGGCTTGAATACCAGCAAAAACGGCATCATCCGTTGCAGACAAGTTAGTCGAGAAAAAGTTTTCCAAGCTGTGATTTTGGTAATGACTATTCATGGTAGATAACCTTTCAATCATCCGTCGAATCGGCGTCTTTGCTTTACGATCCGACCGTCCTTTATAACAACCGTTTGGCGCTGTTTTTGTGATTTGTTTTCACACACCAAACAGAGTGAATTCCGTCCCAAATGGGTTCAAAAGGCCGCTGAATAGCATCAAATCCATTGTCTATTTCAAGCGGAAAAAGCATCTCTTCATCTAACAAGTCGGTAACATACCCGTTGTTCAGTGAACAATCAACAAAAATTTCCTATAGGAAACAGAGATTCGGATTTTGTTAACAGGAGCACGCTTTATTTAACTTGGTGGACTTTTCTCCACTTTACGCTTCATGCACAATGTTTTGTAAACAGGAAGCGTATAAGAAACATGAGGGATTTATGTCGGAAGAATTGTATGACGAGTACCCGTCCCTGACATTAGCGAAAGAATCGCAAGAGCAAAATATCGAGCCATTGAAGCTTGGCCAACGCATTAAAGAAGTGCGCTCACGCCTCGGTATTACGCTTGAAGAAGCCAGCCAACGAACCGGTTTGGCGCGTTCAACACTGAGCAAAATCGAGAACGAACAGATTTCTCCTACCTTTCAAGCAATGCAGAAACTCGCGCACGGTTTGAAAATTGATATGCCACAACTCTTTGAACCACCAAGGAAAAAGGTTGCGACTGGCCGTCGTGATATTACGTTGGCGGGGCAAGGGAAACCGCACCCAACACAAACTTACGAGCACGAACTGTTGGCCACTCAGCTGTCGAATAAAAAGATGATGCCGTTCAAAAGTGTGGTGCATGCGCGCACGTTTGAAGAGTATGGCGATTGGGTTCGTCACGATGGCGAAGAGTTCTTGCTGATCTTATCTGGTGCGGTGCAATTCTATTCTGAGTTCTATGAGCCTGTGGTGCTGAGCGAAGGAGACAGCGTCTATTACGATGCGAACATGGGGCATATGTTGGTCTCCGTTAGCGAGGAAGATGCGCATATTTTGTGGGTGACAGCAAAATAGTTTTAAAAAGATGTAAATTTCCTATAGTGAAAGCAAACGTTTGCTTTTGTTTGAAACAAGATTAGAATAGCGCCGCTCTGATGATAATTCCCTCAATGCGGCGCTTTTTTTGTGGCTGCTTAATGTGATTAAATTGTTAAAAGTCACATTTTGAACAGGACCCAGTAGGTTGAACGTGCAAATTAGCACAACACATGTTTATTATTGGAAACACAGTTTCCTTTGAGTGGAAATCTGGACAATTAATTGCTGATAGATCGCTGTGATGGGTCTAGCTAATGGAGACGAAAATGACTCAAGAACACTCAGACCAAGTACTACTTAAAACACCACTTCACGCATTGCACATTGAAGTGGGTGCGAAAATGGTGCCATTCGCTGGTTACGACATGCCAGTTCAATACCCGTTAGGTGTGAAGAAAGAACACTTGCACACGCGTGAAGCGGCAGGCCTGTTTGATGTGTCTCACATGGGGCAGCTAAGACTGCACGGTGCGGGCGCAGCGGCGTTTCTTGAGTCACTGGTTCCAGTGGATATCGTTGATTTGGGTGAAGGCAAACAGCGTTACGCGTTTTTCACCAACGAGCAGGGCGGCATTATGGATGACCTCATGGTGGCTAACCTGGGTGATCATCTGTTTGTTGTCGTCAATGCTGCATGTAAAGAGCAAGACATCAACCATCTGCAAGCACATATTCCATCAGACGTTGAACTTGAAATCATTGATGATCGCGCACTGCTTGCTATTCAAGGTCCCAAAGCGGTTGAGGTGTTGAGCCGCTTCCAACCTGCAGTGGCTGAGATGCTGTTTATGGACGTGCAAAAGCTTGAATTGCTTGGCGTAGAATGCATCATCTCTCGCAGCGGCTATACTGGAGAAGACGGCTACGAAATTTCTGTACCAGCAGACAAAGCAGAAGCGCTTGCTCGTGCATTGACCGCGGAAGAAGAAGTCGAATGGATCGGTCTTGGTGCACGTGATTCGTTACGTCTAGAGTGTGGTTTGTGTTTGTACGGTCATGATCTTGATGAAACCACCACGCCAGTAGAAGCCAGCCTATTGTGGGGCATTCAGAAAATTCGCCGCGCAGGTGGTGAGCGTGAAGGTGGCTTCCCAGGGGCAGACATCATCCTTAAGCAGATTGAAACCAAGGATGTATCTCGCAAGCGTGTTGGTCTGGTTGGTCAAACCAAAGCACCAGTCCGTGAAGGTGCAGAGCTGTTTGATGGAGAAGGTAATAAAGTGGGTGTAGTAACCAGTGGTACCGCAGGTCCAAATGCGGGCAAGCCAGTTTCCATGGCTTATCTACGTTCAGACCTAACGGAAATCGGCACTGAAGTGTTTGCTGAAGTTCGTGGCAAACTGCTACCAATGACGGTAGAGAAAATGCCGTTTGTACCACAACGCTACTACCGTGGTTAATGAGGCGTTGAGCTAAGTTACCGCAAATACGACGTTTATTTTTGCGAATAATTGGCACCGCGCTTCTAACATAGGGGCGCGGTGTTATGTTTTCTATTCATTCTCATGCCAAAATCACCTTGTGTGTGGCGCTGCTTTTCTCAGGCTTTTCTTTTGCCGCTAACGAAGTCGAAAGCCGTATCGTCAACGGAACGGTGATTGATGTTAACCGGTATTCTTCTTTTGCCAGTCTTTTTTTTGATTCACTCGAATACGACGGTGTCTACTTCCCTTGGGCAAGTTGTGGAGCAACCATTTTAGACACTTCGCATGTGCTGACCGCCGCGCACTGTGTGGAAGATTTGGGTTCTATGGCGCTCTTTCTGGTGGTGGTGCCACAGCTTCAAGATGAAAACGACTACCCATTTGGCAATATTCAACGTCACCGCGTGGCGAAAATCTTTTATCCCGATAATTTCTCAAACAGTCCTTATACGCTCTTTCCAAATGATATCGCTATTCTAAAACTCGAAAACCCAATGAACATTGATTCGGTCAATGATGTGGTAAAAAGACCACAGAGCGAGGTGTATCGAAGTCCATCCGAAACGTTTTTTGCTGTTGGTCACGGCAATACGAGTACTGGGTACGACAACGAATCTCAGCTACAAGAAACACAGTTGACCTATATCAGTAATACTCAATGTGCCAATATCTTTTCGGATGGGGTTTATCTGACCAACAAACAAATTTGTTTCGATGGCAAGTTCAGTCAACAGAGCCAGCTTAAAAATAGTACCTGTAACGGGGATTCTGGTGGCCCAGTCTATTGGCTTAATAATGGTGAAATGATCCAAGTGGGTTTGACGAGTTTTGGTCCGTCAGTGTGTGGCGACCCTAACTGGGCGGTGACTTCAGTGTTCACTGAAATTTCCGACTATGCGGCGTGGATAGACAGTGTTTTGGCAGGCAATGAAAGCGCGAAAGTCGCGGTGACGGAGCAGATGCGCTTAGACTACATTAATGGCGATAGTGGCAGTGTCGATGACACCGGTTCATCTGCTAGCAATGAAGAGGTCCCAATAAGTTTTGGCAATTCTTCGGGGGGCGGGGCAGTAGGGCTATGGCTGTTGATGTACTACCTACTGCATGCCTGTTTGCCTCGAGTTTGGGTGTCTATTTTTTCGCTGAAACGCCCTAAGGAGTGAGATCTTCAATTGGGCAGAACATATCGATGACGATATCGTTCAACTTCGCAGGGTGAATCATTTGTGCTTTTTCCACACCAAATTGGTTCGCCATGATGGTATTAAACAGCTCCCAATGATTGAGCAGTATTTGGTCACGGTTTTCCGCATCGTCGGGCCACGTCTCTTTCATCATCGGGGCCAGTGTGATGGCTCCATGAGCAAAGATCAGCATCTGCCATTTGGATTCCCATTGATCGATGGGTGTTTCTGGGTATTCCACATTGTAGTCGGCAAATAGCTTGGTAAAGATTTCAGCGAACTCGTCTTTTGATCTGAGGAAGTATTGCAGTAGGGCGTCATCCGCTTGGCGGATCGCATCGGCAATCATTTGAATCGGGTGAGGATTGACCAAAGCGAACGCGAGCATACGAACCATAAACAGATAAATTTTTCGGTTTGATGGCATCTCTTTTGGCATTTGGTTGATGAGCTCTGCCATGTAGAGTTGCAAAAACTCGTCCATACCATCACTGACGGCTTGCCAAATCTTCTCTTTGCTACCGAAGTGGTGGCGAATCAAACTGTGCGACACGCCTGCCTTTTCACTGATGTTTCGCAGAGAGATGCGCTCGTAACCCAACTCGCAGAACATATCGGCTGCTACTTTAAGGATCATGCACTTAGTTTGCTCGGCCGCTTCGGCACTTCTTCGACCTTGCTTTCTTTCAGTCATCGTTCGAGTTTTCTCAGATATCCATCAACGCGCCTATTTTTACCAGAAACGAGACAATTTGACCAATTCTTATATTGTCCATGTGGAAAATATATTGATCATTTTTTGATTCTTCATATACTGCACACCTGTATAGCAAAATAAAGAAATGGAGAATCTCAGTGCGCAAACCCCAGATAACACGCACGTCTGTCGCTGTTGTGGTGATGCTTGGTCTATCAACACTGCTGACGGGCTGTGACAAAGCCATATCGGAGCCTGCCGATCCTCTGATCAAACCCGTTAAGTTACTGGCGGTGGACGATCTGAGCGTTGCTGAATCGGATGCCTTTTTAGCGCGAATCGACGCAACGTATCGCGCTCAGCTCTCTTTCCAAGTGGGCGGTGAAATTAAGCAATTATTGGTCAAGATGGGGGAAGAGGTGAGCCAAGGTGATGTTTTGGTGACGCTTGACCCGAAAGATTTGCAATTGGCACTTAACGCCGCTCAGGCGCAATACTCACTGGCGAAGACGGAATGGCAACGAGCTAAGCAACTGTATGAGAAAAAACTCGTCAGCGCCGATAGCTATGATCAGCAAGAAACCCAATACAAAGCGGCGCTAGCCAATTGGGAGCAAGCCAAAACCGATCTCAGTTACACCAAAATTCACGCGCCTTTTGATGGCGTGGTTTCTTACACCTATGTCAAACCTCATCAAATGGTGGCGGAAAAACAAGAGATCCTCAATCTTATCGACAACAGTGTGTTGGATGTGTCGTTTGCATTGCCTGTGACCTATGTTGAATCGCTTTCTCTGGCGGCGCTCAAACATGCTGAGATGTGGGTGACGATGGACAGCGAACCCAATAAGCGCATTTCTGGTCAGTTTAAAGAGATCTCAACTCGACCAAACCCAGACACCAATAGCTACCAAGTGATCGTCACCATCGATAGACCGGAAGATCGCAATTTGTTAACGGGGATGACGGGGCAAGTCCACATTGCTAAGCAAAACCTCTCCAACGCGGTGATGCTGCCAAACACCGCGTGGGTGACAAAACAAGCCTCGCAAGGAGAGGTGTGGGTGATGGACAGTGAGACGCAGCAAGTCAACAAAGTGACGCTCTCTTTAAATGATCATGGTGGCGTGGAATCTGGCCTCGACAGCAATGACTACGTGGTCATTGCGGGTGTCGAGCGTTTGGTGGAAGGCCAAGTCGTCAAAGCGTGGGTACGCGAGGAGGGTATTTAATGAAACGTCCTTTATTACTACTTTCAGCAATAGCGCTGGCCGTGCTGACAGGGTGTGATTCCCAGCCACAGTCGTTTAATGAGCCGCCATTGTACGTTTCAACCGTTTCTGTTGATGCGCCTGTGAAGAGCCAGTATCGCACCTTTAAGGGCCAAGTTGTGCCCGCAGAGCAAACACCGATCGCCTTTCGCCGCGCAGGAGAAATTCAGCATGTTTTGGTCAACGCGGGCGATCTCGTCAAGCAAGGTCAGATGATCGCTAAGCTTGATGACAGCAAAGAAAAACAAGCAGTGAACGATGCACAAGCGCAATACAACTTGGCGATTCGTCAGCTGAAACGTGGTAACGAGCTCTACGCCAAACGGATGATTTCTAACGCGGAGTTAGATGCGCTCACGGCGAGCAAAGAGTTGGCTGAAGCCAATTTTTACAACGCAACAAACCAACTCAACTACACCCGATTGTTTGCCCCGTTCACCGGTAAGATCTCGGACGTGTACAAAGAACGTTTTGAGCGCGTCGCGATTGGTGAACCGATCGTCAGTTTGTATCAAAACGACAAGGTGTACGTGCGAATTGAGTTGTCCGACAACGTGTTAGCTTTGGTCAACCCGAACACACAAAGTATGGATTACCAGCCCCAAGCGACGTTTTCTGGCGTGCAGAAAACGTTCGCACTCAATTATTTGGAACACACCAGTGAACCGAATGCGCAAACCCAAACTTACCAAATGTACTTATCGATGCCACAGCCGTTGCAGCAAAGTGAGATCCTGCCTGGTACCAGTGTCAGCGTGCTGGTTGATATGGCGGCAGCGGGCATTACAGCCATTGATGGCTACACCATTCCGATGACAGCACTGCAAGCGGGAAGTCAGGAAGGGGAGTTCTTTGTTTGGAAATTAAATGGTGACGCGGTCACTAAAGTGCCCGTGGTCATTGAACAAATCCACGGCGATGGGGCGATTGTCTCATCGGGAGTGGCACAAGGTGATGTGTTGGTGAATTCGAATTTACGCAAGTTGCGCGAAGGCAAACACGTGGATGTGGTAGAGAAGGAACAAGAATGAGCATTGCGGAATATTCTATCAAGAACAAAGTCATCAGCTGGCTGTTTATCGTTATTCTCGCCATTGGCGGGGTCACGTCATTCTTAGAATTGGGGCGTTTGGAAGACCCTGCGTTCACCATTAAAGATGCGATGGTCATTGCTACGTACCCGGGCGCGACGTCGAAAGAGGTTGAAGAAGAGCTGACTTATCCACTCGAGAAAGAGATCCGCAAGCTGCCTTACATCGATAAGATCACGTCCACCTCATCGAATGGTTTGTCGCAAATCATGGTGAGCATGAAGATGGATTACGGCCCAGACGAGCTACCACAAATCTGGGATGAGATGCGCCGTAAAATCAATGATCTGCAACCCTCGTTACCGCAAGGTGTTCAATCTCTGCAAATTATTGATGATTTTGGTGACGTATACGGCGTGATGCTGATGCTCACGGGCGACGATTACGATTATGTGGAACTGAAACGCTACGCAGACCAACTGACTCGTGAGCTTGAACTGATTGATGGTGTGGGCAAAGTGGACATCGCAGGCGATCAACAAGAGCAACTCTTTGTTGAAATCTCCCTCGATCGTCTTGCCGCGCTCAACCTTGATATGAACGTCATTTCCGGTTTACTCAATAAGCAGAACAACGTGGTTTCTGCCGGTGAAGTGATGGTTAATGGCGAGAGTTTGATGATTCGCCCAAGCGGCACGTTGAACACCGTCGACGCGCTTGAAAATCTGATCATTCATGGCCGCGATACCGGGAATCTTATTCGCTTAAAAGATGTGGCGACCATTACTCGTGGCATTCAAGAAAAGCCCGACAATGTGCTGTTGTTTAACGGCAAGAAAGCGATCAATATCGGCGTTTCATTTGCTTCAGGCGTGAATGTGGTGGAAGTGGGCCAGCGTATTGAAACGGAACTGGCCAGCCTAGAAAGCATCAAACCAGCAGGCATCGACATGAGCTACTTCTACAATCAGGCACAAGAAGTGGATGATTCAGTGAAAGCCTTTGTGATTAGCCTAGCGGAAGCGGTGGCAATCGTGATTATAGTTTTGCTGTTCACTATGGGGCTTCGTAGTGGGGTGATCATCGGCTTGGTGTTGCTGCTGACGGTATTCGGCACCTTTATCTTGATGAATCATTACGACATTGAACTGCACCGAATCTCGCTAGGGGCGTTGATTATCGCCCTAGGTATGCTGGTGGATAACGCCATTGTGGTGGTGGAAGGGATCTTGGTGGGCCTAAAGAAAGGGCGCACAAAAATCCAAGCCGCGACCGACATTGTGAAACAAACTCAGTGGCCATTGTTGGGGGCGACCGTGATTGCCATCACTGCGTTTGCGCCGATTGGCTTATCACAGGACGCAACCGGCGAGTTCATGGGGTCGCTGTTCTGGGTTTTATGTTTCTCGCTGTTCTTAAGCTGGATCACCGCCATCACGCTGACCCCGTTTCTGGCGGATCTGCTCTTGAAAGAGCAAGACAAGACGCTCGCTGCCGATGAAGAAGACCCATACAAAGGTTGGTTGTTTGTCGCATTTGGTGCGTCGCTAAAGTGGGCGTTACGTTTTCGTTGGCTGACGGTCGCAGGCATGGTGGCCTTGCTCGTTGGCGCGGTAGTGGCGTTTGGTCATGTTAAGCAGCAGTTCTTCCCGCCATCGAACACGCCGATGTTTTACGTGGATATGTGGATGCCAGAAGGGACGGACATTCGTGAAACCATGAAGCAAGCCAGTGAAGTGGAAAGTTACATTCGCCAACAAGCAAACATCGACTTTGTATCAGCATCGATTGGTCAGGGCTTGCAGCGATTTGCATTAACCTATGAGCCGGCCAAGAACTACGAAGCGTATGCGCAATTTCAAGTGCGAACAACGGATCGCGACACCATGTTTGTGCTGCTTAACGAACTGGATAGCCGCTTAGCCAAAACTTTTGATAAGCCAACCTTCCAATTAAAGCTGATGGAGTTTGGCCCATCGCCGGCATCTAAGATTGAAGCGCGCATTACTGGCCCAGATCCACAAGTGCTTAGAGCGTTGGCGGTTCAAGTGGAAGACATTCTCCATACCGATCCGGGTGCTCGTAATATACGCCACGATTGGCGTGAGCGAACGAAGCAAATCGTGCCAATTTTCAACGAATCGAAAGCGCGCCGTTTAGGTATCTCAAAAGAAGATTTGTCGAGCACCTTGCAGATGAGCTTTGGTGGCAGCACATTGGGTCTACTCAGAGATGGCACACATATTTTGCCGATTATGGTGCGATTGCCAGAAACAGAACGAGTGGACTTTGAATCGCTACAAAACGTCAGCATCTGGAGCCCATCGTTGCAAAGCTACATTCCGGTTGATCAAATCATCGATGGTGTGACTTTAGATTGGGAAGAGCCGTTAATACAA
Organism: Vibrio sp. 05-20-BW147; assembly: GCF_013369385.1. Lineage (GTDB taxonomy): Bacteria > Pseudomonadota > Gammaproteobacteria > Enterobacterales > Vibrionaceae > Vibrio > Vibrio floridensis. Next base: position 14,961 of record NZ_SZTO01000021.1, read on the forward strand.
CGCCGCGACCGTAAACGCACGTTGACCGTGTTGGCTGACCACGACGTGCTAAGCGAGGACACGGCAGCAAGTTTATTTGCCCGCGTGCAACCTAAAGTGATGGCGCTGCCTATTCCAAATGGCTATGAAATCACATGGGGTGGGGAATACGAATCATCGAAAGATGCACAGGACGCGTTGTTTGGTTCCTTGCCGATGGGTTACTTATCGATGTTCATTATCACCATGTTGCTTTTCAATTCGTTCAAAAAGCCGCTGGTGATTTGGTTCACGGTGCCGCTTTCTATCATTGGTGTGGCACTTGGATTGTTGGTCACCAACATGCCGTTCAGTTTCACCGCTTTTCTTGGCCTGTTGAGCCTTAGCGGTATGATTCTGAAAAATGGCATTGTGTTGCTGGATCAGATCAATCTGGAACTCGATTCAGGGAAAGATCCGTATCTTGCCATCATCGATAGCGCGGTGAGCCGTGTTCGCCCTGTCAGCATGGCGGCATTGACTACCATACTTGGCATGATTCCGTTGGTGTTTGATGCGTTCTTTGGCTCTATGGCCATTACCATCATGGCAGGCTTGGGTTTCGCGACGGTACTAACCTTAGTCGTCGTGCCCGTTATGTTTGCTATTTTGTTTGGCATTAAGCCGGCAAGGCCGCTATAAGCCTTTCAAGTGACATATTTTATCGATGACAAGGGGCAGTCTTCTGCCCCTTGTTGTTGCTGTTTCGGCGAATCGAATTAGCTCGGAGACTGGACACCTGAGTTTGATGCATTGACATAGCAAACCGAGAACGGAACGTTGAGTCGATGAAACTGATTTATCCAGCGCCACTGGTTGTCTTGGAGTTTATCTCCAGGGCCTTTAACCTCAATCCATTCAAACTTTCCATCTTTAAACGCAATCAAGTCGGGCATACCATTTCGATAAAGCTTTAGGTCGCTCAACTGAACCGTAAATAGAGAGGCCAGAGTCTCGCTAGGTATATGGCTAAGAGCAAGCTGGATTAATGTTTCATCCAAACTGGGCCAATGTACAAAGGGATTACTGATGCCTTGTTTTGCCCGGTAGGTGGTGATAAGGATTTCGGTCTGCCCACGCTTTATTTTGTCGATAGCATCAGACACCAAGTCCGCTCGCTGTTTAACAAAATCGTGATGATAGAGATCCAATGGGCGTTGTTGGTAAGCGTTGATAAAGGCACCTTCGATGGGGGCAAAAATTGCGTCCCATAGTGTCAAGCCGAGTAGGCCATTAAGTAGCGCATTCTCGGTGTAGTAGACGTACCAGCCTAACGATTCAAAGTAGGATTTCGTGGCGAGTTCAACCCGCTGTTGTGATAAGTCCAGCTCAACATAATGCTCCCGACATTTTGGTTTAGCCGTTCTGGTTGTTTTCACTCCTAGCTTTCTTTTGAGCCGTTGATCGAGTTTTTGTGCCACTTCGAGTTCTGAAACATCGATTGGAAGCGTGAGCATTTGGTTGATGATTTCAGAGAATCGATCATCTTGGCCAAGCTTATCGTAGATGCGCGCACGGCGTTCTCGGCTCGGCGTCAGCGTGGTTTGTTCAAACAGTTTGAGCGCCGTGGTGAACTCGCCAAGGCGTTCAAAATCTCGGGCAAGGTCATTAAGCAGGTGTCCGCGTTTACGGTCGACATAGGGATGTGCCACAGGGCCAGGCAGTGCTGCCAGCAGTTGTTCCAGATTCTCCTTTTGTTTTCTATCACAAAGCCAGTAACGCTTCGAAAGTCCGCTAAGGTCGATTAAGCGGTCAATCTGTTCTCGACTATCGAAGAATCGCCGCTCTTTACTTAACTGGTAAGACTCGAATTGATGCAGACCAAGATCATCCAAAACGAATTGGCTCAGATCTTGATGGGTGTTTGCGAAAAACAACGTCAGTAGCAGGTCGATCATGTGAGCGGAGTTAAGCTTGATGACGGTGAATGACAGCTCCTCAAACTGAGTGAAGGTGTCGTCACTTAGACAACTGACCAGTACCTCTTTCTTTTGCGTTTTGGTGAGATGAGGGTAGAGCGAAAGCAGCTCTGGCTTTGTCAGTAAGTAGAGAGCAAGCTCTTGATGAGAAAGTACAGGAGAGAGTTCGACAAACTCGCCTTGGCTGAGTATGTCTAGGGCGTGATCAATTTGGGGAATTTCAGCGTAATGCAGTTTATCACTGCGAAACCAACAGCCTTTGCGACTGTACAAACGCACCAACAGGCATTGCGCACGCTTATCAAGCTCAGTGAACGCCAAAAGCCATTGCTGTTCGTCTGTTGTCAGCAAGTCCTGATACCACTGCAGTGCGTGGCGCGTAAGCTTCAAAAAGTTCTCGAGATAGTAATCCGGGGCGAGTTCTGCGTTGTTTTCCATAAACGACCGACCATAAAAAAGGCTTAACCCGTAGGTTAAGCCTTTTCATGTTCAAATCAACGCGTAATTACGCCTTTTTCAGCTCTGCGACTTTCGCTTCTGAAAGTGGTTTCGTTACCAGTGCAAGCACAATACAAACGCCCATCATCACCGCTGAAATTGTGTAAGCCAAGGTGTAGCCTGTGCCGTTGGTCATAGAGAAACCAACCACTGCTGCACCAATCGCGCCACCAATACCCCATGCTGTGTAAAGCACGCCATAGTTAGTGCCGTAGTTTTTCAGACCGTAGAATTCTGCGGTTAGGGTAGGGAATACCGCAAGAAGAGTGCCGTAACCAACTGCTGCGATAGCCGTACCAATGATCAGCGTGAATTCCGATTTGAAGGTAGCGAACAATGCCATGTTGATACCTTGCAGAACACACGCTAGAAGAAGCGTACGAACGCCACCGATCTTATCTGCAAGCATACCCGCAGCGACACGGCCGCCAGAGTTAAATATGGCAAGGATGGACGCTAAGTAAACCGCGTTAGGTAGGTTTGCTTGAACGCTTGCGATGGTGGTGATGTTACCGATGATCATCAGGCCAACTGACGCTGCAAACGCGTACATGATCCAAAGAGAATAAAACTGTGGCGTTTTTAGCATTGCTTTCCACGTTAGGTCTTCAGATTTCTTCACCGCCTTAGGTGCTTGGCCTTCTTTTACTTTCGGCTCTGCTGGGGTGTAATCTGCTGGCGGGTTATTGATGGTTGCCGCTAGAGGTACCGCGATAGCAAGAACACCAACACCAAGAATCATAAAGCTGGTCTGAATGCCCATGTTGGTAATCAATGCAGAAGTCAGTGGCGCTAGGTAGATGGCTGCAAGACCAAAACCTGCTGCGATGATGCCGTTAACCATGCCTTTCTTCGATGCGTGGAACCACTTCATCGCCGATGGAGATAGACAAGCATAACCAAAACCGATACCCGCACCAGTGATCACACCAAACGTGATGTTGAGCATCAGTGGAGAGTCAACAAAACCAGATGCAATCATACCTAGACCTGTAAGAACAGTCCCTAGGATAAGGATCATACGTGGACCCATACGGTCTTGAAGAATTCCTGCAACAAGAAGACAAATAGAGAACGTGATCGTTGCGGTTGCGTAAGGGGCAGACGCTTCTGCAGCGCTCCAGCCTGACTCAGTCACTAGTGCTTTGTTGAATACACTCCAAGCATACAGGATGCCAAGACAAAGGTTGATACAGAATCCTGCAAGCAGGATGCGCATTGCTTTATCAATCTTGCTCATTTTTGTTCTCAGTGTTGCTTCTGGTCGTACCAAAAGGGGGCGAATAAAAAGGTGATTAAACTCAAAATTAGTTTGCGTTTTTCAACAGATAACGCAATGAGCGCGGATTATAACCAATCCTTTTGTGATTGGAATCTCTTTTTAAGGTCAGATTTGAAAATATTTTGATACGTTAAAAAAGTGTTGTTACAGAGTTTTCCGAATTAACGCTTATTTGTGAAAATTCTGTGATCTTTGCTTGTTGGGCGCTTATCTGACGGGGCTTAGATATGCAGAAGAGAACCGATATGGTACTGAGTTCACATTGCTAAAAAAAAGACAAAATATTTTCCAATGTTAAGTGAATGTAACAATGCTTTTCTAAATTTACACTTTACTCTCGAAATGCCGTAGACAAAGGATTCTTAAAATTCATTGTGTTAACCATATGTAAAATCAGTCTGTTCAATTAATATTTGTACACATTTTGTACAGTTTTGACCTCTTGATCTCTGAAACTAGTTTGGCAAAATATAGCGGAAACTGAGATTGCAATATTGAAAGGATGCTTTTTAGGCTTTTATAGCGAGGTGTATATGAAGATTTTCCTGATTCTACTGATATCTGTTACGGCGGGTTATGCCTCTGCTGACCACATCCACTCTTTCTTGTTTGGTCTCTATATTTCATCTCTGGCGGTAGGCAGCTGTTACTGGTTCGCATTCCGCAGCTCGCGTTTCCCTCAACTGGCGGTTTTCCTGTTGCTTTGCGGCATGCTGTCTAAGTTAGCAGTGACGGTTATCGGCGTATTTTGGGGATTGTCGCAAGATTTGATCGGTTCGCCATTCATCTTCTCGCTTTCGTATTTGTTCTTCTCAATTGTGGTGACATACCTTTGGTTCAGTTACCGCCAGAAAAAAACCAAAGCGCCAGGGCAACGACACGTAGCTGCGTAAGGCTGAATAATTTATACAAAAATGCCAGCGATTTTCGCTGGCATTTTACATTTTCAGAACTGGTAACTTTCTGGAACAACCACAACACCATTATCAGAGATTTTGAAGCGTTGTGCGTCCTCTAATCGATTCAAACCAATCTGGGTGTACGGAGGTACTTTCACATGCTTGTCGATAATGCAGTTCACTAGCTGACACCCTTCGCCAATTTCAACATCATCAAAAATGATGCTATCAACGATCGTAGCACTGTCGTTGATTCTGACATTGGAAGAAATAATGGAATGTTGCACAGAACCTCCAGAATTGATAACCCCGTTAGCAATCATAGAGTTAATGAAGATCCCTTCATTTCCCGCTCCCGATGAAACCGTTCGTGCCGGGGGATATTGTGGTTCGTAGGTGCGGATACCCCAATCTTTTTGATATAAATTCATTGGGGGGACTGGTTCCAAAAGATCCATGTTGGCCTGATAAAATGAATCAATAGTACCTACGTCACGCCAATAGCAATCTCTATCGACACGGCCTTTGCTGCCACAAAACTTGTAGGCGTATACCGAGCCACCATCAATGAGTTTCGGAATGATGTCTTTGCCAAAATCATGCGAAGAGTCGTTGTCGTCTGCATCTTTTACCAAGGCATTTTTCAATACATCCATACTAAAGATATAAATACCCATCGAGACGAGGCTGCGCTCAGGGTTATTGGGTATGTGTGGCGGGTTCTCCGGTTTCTCGATAAACGAGTGGACGCGATTGTTTTCCTCAATACCCATCACGCCGAATGCTTTCGCTTCCTTGCAGTTGACATCCATACATGCCACGGTCAAGGTTGCATTGTTTGCTATGTGCTCTTCAAGCATAGGAGCGTAATCCATGCGATAAATATGGTCACCAGAAAGAACAACCACATATTTCGCTTCACTCCGTTCAAGTAGCCAAAGGTTGTGAAAAATAGCATCGGCAGTACCTTCATACCATTTTCCACCTTTGCGCATCTGAGGCGGTACAGAGGTGATGTATTCCCCCAGTTCCGGATTAAATATCGACCAACCATCACGAAGATGTTTTTGTAGGGAGTGGGACTTGTATTGCGTTAAAACGAGTATTTTTCGTAAGCCTGAGTGAAGACAGTTCGTTAACGTAAAATCAATGATTCTATATTTACCGCCAAATGGAACTGCTGGCTTCGCGCGATCATCGGTCAATGGGCTGAGCCGTGATCCCATGCCTCCGGCGAGTATCACCGTTAAGATGTCCTGCATTTATGTTCTCCCTGACAATGTGCAATCTCATTGAGATTAGTACAAGAATTAAGCCAAGAGTTAAATCTTGAGAAATTCAGCACATTTCATTGGAGAATTGATTGGTGTGCACAAAAAATACGCAATTAGGTATGGGTTTTGCACCAGTAAAGTGCATAAAAGGTGGTTGGAGTTTACATTAAGCGAGAAGTGGAATGCAGGTTAAAAATAATAAAACTTTGAGATTTTTACACTGTAAATAGTAGCCCATCATTTGTGAAGGATTGATGGGCTGCTTAATCCGGAAAGTGGTTAGCTTAGACCGATGATATTGCCGTCTTTATCGATATCTAAGGCCATGAACGCCGGCTTATCCGGTAAGCCAGGCATGGTCATCACACTTCCTGTCAGGGCATAGACAAACCCTGCGCCGGCGCATAAACGCACTTCTCGTACTGTGATAGAGAATCCTTTTGGTGCCCCTTTGAGTGAAGAGTCGGATGAGATAGACAATGGTGTTTTGGCCATACAAACTGCCAAATGCCCAAACCCTAATTGCTGATAAAGGTCCAGTTGCTGTTCTGCTTCGGTAGTGAACTCAACTTCGCCACAACCATAGCCCTTTTTACAAACCGCGTTAATTTTTTCGCGTAGAGTTTGCTCGGGTTGATACAGCGGCATAAAGTTCACAGGCTCAGCGCACGCTTCGATCACTTCTCTGGCAACTGCTTCCATCCCTTTTCCGCCTTTGGCGAAGCCTTCGCTAATGGCGACACGCACGGTGGTGTCAAACTGATGAATCATCGATTCGAGTTGCATCAATTCTTCATTCGAGTCCTGTGGGAAACGGTTAATGGCTACCACGACAGGCAAGCCATATTTTTTTGCGTTTTCAATGTGCCACTGCAAATTACTAAAACCGGCAACCAGGGCTGGAGAGTCAACAGAAAACAGAGCGTCGGGCAGAGGCATGCCTGGTTTGAGGTCATAAAGGCCAGAATTGGCTTTTAACCCTCTTAGTGTTGCAACAAGCACCACACAATCTGGAGACTTGCCCGATGTGGAGGATTTTATGTTACACGCTTTCTCTAGCCCCATGTCAGATCCGAAACCCGCTTCGGTGACAACGTAACTGGATAGTTTTAGCGCGATTTCATCGGCGATAATTGAGGAGTTTCCATGCGCGATGTTAGCAAACGGACCAGCATGGATAAGGGTTGGGACACCTTCAAGTGTTTGCATTAACGTGGGTTTAATTGCGTCTTTTAACGTTACCGTCATCGCCCCAGCGACCTGCAACTGCTCTGCGGTGACAGGCTCACCTTGAACATTGTAAGCCAGCACGACTTGGCCAATGCGTAAGCGCATATCCTGCAGATTTTTCGAAAGCGCTAAAATCGCCATCAGTTCGGAGGCCGCTGAAATATCGAAACCTTCTTCACGCTCAAAGCCATTGATGGTCTTGCCTGCCTCATTCAAACCCACCATAACTTTACGCAGAGCTCGGTCGTTATGGTCCATCACGCGTTTCCAAACTACGCGACTAGGATCTATTTTGAGTGCTTTTAGGCCAGTGCGAGCTTCAAAGGCTTCGTAACCTGCGCGTTGCTCATGATAAATACGAGCGTCAATGGCCGCAGCAGCCAAGTTATGAGCTGCGGTGACCGCATGAATGTCCCCGGTAAGGTGCAAATTGAGTTCGTCCATCGGTGCAACTTGCGAGTAGCCACCACCAGCAGCACCCCCTTTCACACCGAATACAGGACCCATTGATGGTTGACGAATACAAGCCATGACTGACTGATTCAGTGCATGCAGTCCTTGAGCAAGTCCTATCGTGGTAACGGTTTTTCCTTCCCCTAATGGGGTTGGGGTGATCGCGGTGACTAAAACCAGCTTGCCATCTGCTTTGTCTCTTAGACGTTGTACGCACTTCGCTGATACTTTTGCTTTATATAAACCGTGGGTTTCGAACTCTTCAGCACGAAGCCCCGCTTTTGTCGCTATTTCTGCTATGGCTTGAAGTGGTGTTGTACGGCAAATATCGATATCGGAAAGCATGCAAAACCCTTATTAAACAATCACGCAAACGTTTGCGCTGGCATGATACTCAAATGCTTAACTGAGTAAAGTATTATATAGTCCGAGCTGTGCTACAACGTAGTCTAATTTGATAAATATTGGTTTAGATCAAAAAGAAAAGGCTGCAAATTTGCAGCCTTAATAGTATTTAGTACGGAATTATCTATCCCAGTAAGCTTCTTCCAAGCTGTCTTCGCGCTCAGGTAATGCACGAGATAGGCGAGGGGAGTGCTGGGTCAAGACTTCATAGCTCACTCGGTTTGCATATTTACAAATTTGCGACAAGGACGAATAAGTAAGGCAAATATGCTGGTGCTTTTCTGAGTTAGGTACATTTTTAATATGGAATGCGTTTGAGGCCATATCATGCAGTAGGGCTGAAAGCGCACCATCGCCAGCGCCATTGGTATTTTTAATTTCTGCAGGGCCACCAAGGTAAGGGCCGATGTGTGAATACACTCGAATTGGGTCTTTGCAATCGCTACGACGCATCGCACGGCTAAACTCATACAAGTTAAACCCTTCAATCTCGCCTTGATAAAGATCGTGAGTGGTTTCGCGTTTTGCATCTTCGTCTGTATAGCCTGCCATGTAAAGGCCATCAGGGCCGGCAGTACACAGTACTAAATCAACCCAATCCAATGCTTTATCAGCGGCTTTGAGAGGATCTGATTCACCTGTCAGTGCTTGACCTTCCTCTTCATTCATTGCCACAACCGTGATGTTTTCACGAATGTACTCTTGCCACCACTCAGGATTCCCTTCAATGACGTACTTTGTGCCTAAGGTCAACACAACAGGGACTTGATGCTTTTTGGCATATTCAATGGCGCGTTGCACCGCTTGAGGCATCGGATCTTCTGGCTTTCCACGCATTAAGTACGATGAAACAACCAGAGCGGCGGCTTTCTCGAAGACTTCCTCCGGAATGCTCTCTGGTGCCAGTTTATTCATGTGACCTTCGTTGATGGCGAAGGTACGCTCACCATCTTCTGAAATCAGTGTGTAACAGCGACCAATTGGCCCATCAACGGTTTGCAGGTGGTTGAGATTCATACGCGAAGATGTGCGGCATAAATAACGGTAGGCGTATGAACCAACTTGGATGTTTTTCGACATCACACCCAGCAACACGGATTTGCTGTCGGCAAGTACCGAGTAATTGTGAAGCGTATTACCAATCGTATCACCTGGGTATTGGTGAGTGATCAAACCGCGTTCTACGAGTTCTTCATATAATGCGTCCGCTTTGCTTTCTTCAAGAACTAGCGAGTGTCCTTTGCTTAAATCATATTTTGCTAAGAATTCATCGTCCACACGAGCTTCGATATCGACAATGGTCTGGCCTACGCCAACAATGGTTGGACGGTAAAGTTTTGGTGCTACTTTGAGCTCAGAAACAAGTGGATCTCGAGTGTTGGTAGGGAAGTAATGTTTAGATTTTCGCTGACCAGGAAACTTCATACTAGTGATTGCTTGAGGAAAAAGGAGGCGCATGATATCACAGATTTTTTGAAACAAGGCTATTTTGTTGCTTCAAAAGCTGGCCGAGTAAGTTTTGCTCGGCCAAGCGAAGTTCAAAAGGAAACTACTGTGTTGTCGCGAGATTCGTCTCACCCTGCTGATAGGCTTCTGTGCCCCACAAAGGAACAGACGACAGACTGTGTTTGAAACTGCCTTCTGTCTCTTTGGTGGTGTAGGAGAGATAGAGAAGCGTTTGGTTTTTTTGATCGTAAATACGACGCACCTTCATCGTTTTAAAGAAGATACTTTTTGATTGTTTGAAAACCACTTCTCCCGATGAGCTTTTATCGATCTTAGCGATCATCTCTGGCGTAATACTGCCAGTTTGGCGGCAAGAAATAGAGCTGTCACTTGGGTCGGACAGGCTCAAATTGGCTTCGATAGACGCAATATGGCAAGTGACCCCGGTGACCACTTCATCTTGTAAAGAGGTGATTTTGATGTCTTTTAAAGTAAACCAGCCTAAACCTACGTCGCCTACTTCGTTGCCACCACAGCCAGACAGCAGCGCAGTGGTCGACAAAACCGCTGTAAGAATTTTTGTTTTCATGACCTTATCCTTGATAACCCTCGCGAACGATGGAAGTTACCTTACCAGCTTTCTATGTTGAATGTCTCTAGCTAGATTGGTTATTCTCACGTCACGCAAGTTTCTGATTAGCAAATTGATTAGAACCAAACGTAACCACATGGTATGGTATGAGCCTTGCAGGAAAATGAGAAAAAAGAGGTTAACAGTATGAAAAAGACATTCGTTGTGCTGCTGATTTCGTTAGGCCTGCTTGCAGGGTGCGCTGCACCCCCTAAGTCGACGATCTGTACGCCCAAAATTTGTGATATCTGGAATTAAACATGTCAAATCAATTGCCGATGGTGAGTAAGAAAAATCAGTGGCTATACAGTCAGGTAGATTGTGAGTTTCCCACCAAGGAAAGCCTTGCTGGATTAAAACTCTACCGCGACTCCGTAGAGAAGAGATCCACCATTGAGCTTGATGTGAAAGCGTTGGCAACCGAGGAAGTAACGATGGAGCATTATCTGGTTGACTTCCATCGCCTAACCATCATGTTCGCCATTCTGCAAAGTAAGCGCTGGCATTGTGAAGCGGATCAAGCTTTGTTGATCGAGTTTCTAACACAAATTATCCTTTCTGCTGAGCACGATCTGTACGTTAGCTTTGTTGCAGGCGAGCCTGTTGGGGCTGCTATCGTCACCCATCGCGATGAGCAGTTACTGCTTTCCGATGTCGTCTTTAATCAACACTTCGAACTTCCAGGTCTAGAAGTTTATTTATCCGCACTAATTGGTAAGTTGACGTCAGAAATGCAAAATGTTGAGAAAATTTTAATCGAAATTTGATCAATGTCGTAATTTTCTATTATTGAACCACTATCATATCCCCACGATTTGGAGTGTGGGATTCATATGAGAACTTTTGTGCTTTTTTGGGTATCGCTGATTGGGGTAGGGTTCAATTCCGCCTTGGCTGAGACACAGTGGCAAACACGGCAAGTTCTCATATTGCACTCTTACGATGCGTCCTATCAATGGACTCAAGATATGCAAAGAGGTGTCGAGAAAGCGATTGATAACCTTGATGGTGACGTTCGCTTATCCGTGGAATACCTCGACACAAAGCGAATTTCTTCACCTGAATACTTGCAAAAAACGGCCGCTTATCTGAGCGAAAAATATAAGAATTATCATTGGGATGGAATTCTAGTTACTGATGACAATGCCTTTCGGTTTGTTCAATCTTACTTCCCTGCAGAGTTAGTGAAATACCCGATTGTTGCGGTTGCTATTAATGACTTGGACTTGCAACATCGTCTGCCCTTCGACAACATCAGTGTCACTTACGAACGTGATCTCCTTGACGAAAACCTTGATGTGATTCACCAGCTGCGCCCTAACATTAAAAAACTCTACTATCTGGCGGACAAAAGCATTACCTCGGATTTCATTCGTCTAGATGTGCGAAAAGCGATGGAAAAGTATCCCGATATCGAGTTGGTGGACATTTCTGACAAAACACTCGACCAGGCAGCGGAGTTTCTTACTACGGTTGAGCGAGATGATGGCGTATTGCTGACACACTACAACACAGAATTGGAGCAAGGAATCTTCCACTCATACAAAAAGATCGCCAATACGGTGGGTAGTCACAGTCAGGCTCCTGTTTTTGTCCTTTGGGAACTCTATTTGGGGCAAACCGGTATCGTGGGAGGCTACGTTAACCGCTCCGAAAAATTTGGTTTAAATGGCATGCTTCTCCTAGCAAAAAAAATGGGGTTTGATGTAACGAATTCTCAATCGATGAATGCTGCTCAAACGCCGATATTTCAGTACGATGCTTTAGAAAAATATGGCATTGAAGTGAGGCAACTACCCAAAAACGCTGTCATAGTTAACCAACCTGTCTCGTATATCAGCCGTCATCTTCATGTTCTCTTGATTTCTGGTGTGATCATTGTTTCATTGTCACTGGTTATCGCCATGCAGTTCATGACAATTCAGCAGAAGAAGTTACTGAACCTCAAAAATCGGAAAATTGTCATGCTACAAAAACGTACGCTATCCGTACAAAAAGAGATGATACACGTGTTGGGAGAGGCCATTGAAACACGATCTGGTGAAACTGGAAATCACGTAAAACGAGTAGCACAGCTTTCCGTAGCGATTGGGCGTCTATGTGGTCTAAGCCATCGAGAACTTGAAATGCTTGAAATCGTTAGCCCTATGCATGATGTGGGTAAAATCGCTGTTCCAGAAGCCATCCTCGATAAACCAGGAAGGCTAACTCAAGATGAAAGAGCGATTATGCAAACCCACTGTGACGCGGGACATCGTTTACTCAACAACAATAAGGCGAAAGTGATGAAACTGGCCGCTATTGTTGCCTACGAACACCATGAACACTGGGATGGTAATGGTTACCCCAACGGCATACGAGGTGAGCAGATTCATATTTTCTCACGCATCACCGCCATTGCTGATGTATTTGACGCTTTACTAAGTGAACGCTGCTATAAAGCGCCTTGGGAGCTGTTGCGTGTGGTCGCTTTCTTTGAGCAACAAAAAGGGAAACAGTTTGATCCTCAGTTGACGGATTTGCTTTTAAAGAACATTGAAGATTTTGTTGCGATTCGTCTTTGCTATCCAGACGTCAACGAATCACTTCGTCAGGCTATATAAAAGCGCTACTTCCTGCGCAATTATGATCATTGGTTAAGTTAAATTGCCATTTTTGCCGATGAACTCCGGTTTTCTGACAACTTTGCTTCTTATAGTTGCTTGGTTCGCAATTCTTTTATTTTTCGTTTGAATCCGGGGTTAGCCATGATTACCAAAACTGTAAAGTGTGTGATTTTCGACTGTGATGGAACCTTGGTAAATAGCGAGACGCTCTGTTGTCATGCCTTAGTGAATGTGTTTGAACAATTTGGTGCTCATATTTCACTAGAACAGTGTCTAGCTCAATTCAAAGGCGGCAAGCTAGCTGATGTATTGACGGATGCGATGGTGTTGGCGAAGCTCAATATTTCGCTGGATTTGTTAGAACCCGCCTATCGTGATGAAGTCCGTCGGCTGTTTAGTGAGCAGTTGGAGGTGATGCCTGGAGTAGAACTGCTGCTCAATTATTTGGAAGAGAATGGCATTGAGTATTGTGTGGTCTCTAATGGTCCGAGAGACAAAATTGAAATGTCGCTGGAACTGACAGGCTTATTAGAACGATTTAAGGGACGAATTTATTCGGCCTTTGATGCCAACAGCTGGAAACCTGATCCCGATCTCCTTATGTACTGCGCTTTCCACATGGGATTCTCATCTGATGAGTGTGTTTATATTGATGACACCCCAAAAGGAGTCGAAGCAGGGCTTAATGCCGATATTGAAACCTTTCAGCTTTTCAACGGATACGAGATAACGCAGTGCTCAGATGCCCGAGTGACTCAAATCGGGCACCTTGAAGAGTTGGTTGATATTTTGCGCAAACGCACATTTTAGTGATAGGCATTGGTTGCGGAATGGACATAAACCGGACGGCTTTTATAGATCGGTGCCATCTGTAAACAACGAATTGCGCTAAGGCTCTTAGTATGGAAGCCGCATGAAGCGCAAGTGAACTTTTCACCATCGGATGAAATAAAATATTCATCATGTTGGCAAAGTGGGCATCGAGTGTCTTCGTTCAGTTCAATTTTTTTATAAATATTCATGTTTATCACCAGCAGCAAAGTAGACTCAGTTAGAATAGCGAAATGTTTACTTTTGGTGCATTCTTTCACTCCGATAAACAAGTTATTGAGAGTAACATCTCAGTATTAGGTGAGAACTAACCTGTTTTCATATCAGATTGCTCTGTAGACCGAAAAGGTGACGATCGCATACCCGCCTATTTCGATTGCTCGTCGCTGGATAGAGTTGTGATCAAACTTAACACAACATAAAAGCTCCTTTGGGAGCTTTTATGTTGATGTCGAGACTTCGCTTATTGAGTTCGATATTGTTTAAGGATTTGTGACAGTGAGAAGGTGGCCTTGGTGAGATTCGCTACTCCCGATGACGACTGCTGTGCGACGTTGCGTATCGTATTTGATTGGCTGCGAATATCGCTGAGCTCTGAGGCAATGTCGTTAGCGACCGCACTTTGCTCTTCAGCAGAGGTGGAAATTTGAATACTCATGTCCATCAGTACTTTCGCTGAGTCGGCAATCGATTTGACGTCTGTGCCGATTTCTGCAATCAAATCACTGCTGGTTTTCGCTTGACTGACCGTTTGAGCGGTAATCGAAGCGATGTTTTGACTCTCTGTTTGTAGCTTCTCTATCATGGCTTGAATTTCAACGGTGGCCGCCTGAGTGCGGCTTGCCAAGGTTCGAACTTCGTCGGCAACTACGGCGAAACCACGCCCTTGTTCACCCGCTCTCGCCGCTTCAATCGCTGCGTTAAGTGCCAGCAGGTTTGTTTGTTCAGAGATGGCATTGATGGTGGTGATCACATCATTGATTTGTGTCGTGTTGTCATTCAACGTGGATACTGATGTCGATGCTCGCTCAATGTAGCTAGAAAGCTTATCAATCTCTGCAATCGCGGATACAACACGTTTATGACTGCCTTCAATATGATGGGTATCGCGCTCTGTTTGATGCGTCGCTTGCTGAGAAATCGAAGAGACTTCTTTTGCTGAAGCAGTCATTTGCTCCATAGCGGTCGCCACGGAGTCTAATGAGGAATACTGATTTTGGATTTGCGTTTCGCTGAGCTTCATCTCTTTTTCAAACGAAGCACTGGTTTCGCCCATCGTGTTTGCATTCTCTTTTACACTTTTTACTAGATCGGTCAGAGTGTCCATGGCTTTGTCTAGCGCACAGCCTATGGTACCAAATTCATCACGACCAGGATGGAAGCCGAGACGAGAAGTTAAATCGCCTTCACCAATCTTCTGTGTTGTGGTGTAGAGGACCCACAGTGCGCCACCAAGGAAAGTTGCGACCCAATAACAAAACAAACCAAAAGGAGCGAGCCACAAATAGCTAAGCAAAAAGGTAGTGAGGGCAGAGGATCTTGCTTTCTCATCAGATTGTTTCGTGTTCGCAGTGAGCTGATAAAACTGGCCATCGGCTCCTTTTAATGACACGGTAGTCATGCCATCTTTGTACTTTGCTTCAGTTGCACTTGCGGCTTTAGATACGCCACTGATGGCCAAAATGGCGTCACTGTTAGGATGGCTGACGATCCCTTGTAAGCGATTTTGCGCGGCGATTTTAGCCTGCACCTCTATCTGCTCGAGTTGGTTAACATAACGGGCACCTGAAACACAGGATAGGGCGAGGATAAACAGGGTGACGATGACCCAGATTTTGTCATTGATCGACATTTTGATAAACAAGCGGTCGATGGTCCTAAATTCAACTTCTCTCATATCTGCTCCATATTGAGATCAATTCGTCGCTAAAGTTATAGTGATACCGAAAGATTTTATGAGAGGAAGCTCAAGGTTGTATGCAATTAATGATATGTAACATTTTAATATTGTGATCGCTGCTGTATAACCACATATAACAGGATGTATAAAGAAGGTTTGTGTGATGCAACCTGTTACACACTATTTCCCCACACATACTAAGGAGTGGTCATGTCAGAATTTGAACTGAAAAATGATGAGACACTGGAGTGGCTGGACGCGATGGAAATTGGAATCGATTTGTCGCAATACCCAAATGAAGAGAATGACGCAGACAGCGATGTCTGTTGATTCACCCCTGACACACAATCATGAACTACCTTGCCCACCTACATTTAGCGGATGTTGCCAACAGTGACATGTTAGGTAACTTACTGGGCGACTTCGCCAAGGGTGACCCAAGCAAACAATATTCACTGGAAATCGTGCAAGGGATTCGTTTGCATCGCGCCGTCGATAAGTTTGTTGATACACACGGTATCGTGCAAGCGTGCAAAAAACGTTTCCCAGAACAGCAGCGACGTTTTGCGTTAATCGCTTTAGACATGTTTTGGGATCATTGCCTTGCGATGCATTGGCATCGATACAGCGATATCTCTTTAGATTCATTTGTGCATCACGCGCAACGAGAAGTGGCAAAACACGACACCAAAGATCTGCCTCCCTCTTTTTTACTGTTGAATCAACGCATGTGGCAAGGCAAGTGGTTGCAGTCATATCGTGAGATGGACAATATCGAGTTTGCGCTGCACAGAATGTCACAGCGTCGACCCAGATTGTCGCCACTGTCTGAATGTCACGCCACATTGCAAGACGAATATGAGCATTTTTCTAGCGCCTTCGAAACGCTTTATGCCGACACATTGCAATTTAGCTGCAACCAACAGAAAGAGTTTGGCTTGTAGATAGAGATATTTATCTGGCTCTGCTACAATCCGCGCTCATTTTTTGGGGGCAATGATGACAAACCACTTTACGCAACTTGGATTAGACAAATCATTAAGTGAGCACGTGTCGGCGCTGGGTTTTACGACACCAACACCTATCCAGCAGCAAGCGATTCCACATGTACTCGATGGCAAAGATTTACTTGCCGCAGCTCAAACCGGTACTGGAAAAACCGCAGCATATGGTTTGCCTATCATCCAGTTATTAATGCAGTTGCCTCGCCTAGAAGCAGAACGCAAATTGCCACGCGCACTGGTTTTGACACCAACGCGTGAACTCGCTCAGCAAGTGTTTGATAACATGCAGCAATATGCTCAGGAAAGTGGCCTTGATATCGTTACCGTATACGGTGGAACCAGCATTCGCGTTCAACAAGAACAGCTGGCAAAAGGGGTGGATATTCTTATCGCAACCCCCGGCCGTTTATTGGATCATCTGTTTACTAAGAAGACATCACTGAACCATTTACAAATGCTGGTGTTGGATGAAGCCGATCGCATGTTGGATATGGGATTCCTACCTGATATTCAGCGTTTGATGAAACGAATGCCTGAGCAGCGTCAAACTCTGCTATTCTCTGCCACGTTTGATACGCGCATCAAAGCACTGGCGTATCGCTTAATGAACGAGCCGATTGAAGTGCAAGTGGCACCAGCCAATAGCACGGCAGACAATGTTGAGCAAATGGTCTATCCGGTTGATAAAAAGCGCAAAAGTGAACTTTTGGCCTATTTGATTGGTTCTCGTAATTGGCAGCAAGTATTGGTGTTTACCAAAACCAAGCAGGGCAGTGATGCGCTGGTGAGCGAGCTCAAGCTAGACGGCATCAAAGCGGCTTCGATCAATGGTGATAAATCTCAAGGCGCTCGGCAAAAAGCATTGGATGATTTTAAATCGGGCAAGGTGCGCGCGTTGATCGCAACGGACGTTGCTGCTCGTGGCCTTGATATTGCCCAGTTAGAGCAAGTGGTGAACTACGACATGCCGTACAAAGCAGAAGACTATGTACACCGTATTGGCCGAACAGGGCGTGCTGGTCAATCTGGCTTAGCGGTATCGTTTATGTCTCGTGACGAGGAGTACTTGCTAAAAGCAATCGAAAACTTGCTGGATAAACGATTGCCGCAAGAATGGCTCGCAGGATTCGAACCGAGTGAAAATGAAACTCGTTTGGACGATAATCCTGCAAAACGCACTAGTCGTTCTGCAGAAAAGCGCAAACTAAAGCAAAAGCTGAAAATTCACCAAGGTCGTGGCAAGAAGCGCTGAACTCGCGTTTAGGCAATAGAGACCGAAGCAAAGGTGTGTTCTTGCTCTAATGAGTGAGGCATCGATAAAAAATAACCTTGGTACATGTCGAGATTGAGCAACTTCATCTGTGCGAGTTGTTGTTCGGTCTCAATGCCTTCGATCACGGTCAATGATTGCATCTCTCGCGCAAACGCCAATGCTGAGATCAAGGGCTGTGTGTCGCCCTGCTCATACTGCTGAAGCAATGAACGGTCTAACTTGATGATATTGGGTAGTACGTTACGTGTTCGTTCTTGTGTGGACGCGGCAATACCAAAATCATCAATTGCCCACCAAAATCCATTTCGTCTCAAAGAATGAGTTGCGGTTCTCAATTCTTGTTCACAGTTCACTTTAACTTCGATAAGTTCCATCACAATCTGCTCTGGAGAAAGATTGGCTTCACGGATCGTTTTTAACAGGAAGTGGTAACTGAGTTCCTCTAAGGCCAGTCGTTCAACGGCATGGGGCAGCACATTTAGAAAAAGCTTCTTGTTGCGATAACTAGAACGAGCAAAATTGCGAATGTGCATAATGCGACTTAAACGTTCTACGTTAAGTTGATCGATGGGTGATATTTCCTCAGAGTGAAAAAAATGATCTGGACGGACAAAAGTCCCATCAGCGCATTGGATTCTCACCAGTGCTTCCAAGCCCACTAAAGAAAAATCCTTTTTATAGATAGGTTGAAAAACACTGCGAAGAGTCATGCTTTTGTATTGGGCGATAAACTGTTCGCCTCGTTCAGAATAAATATACTCGTTCAGCTTCTCTGCAGTTAACGTGTTCATCTTACGGCTCGAAATTATGACCAGAGCGACTCTATGCTCAAGCCCATGCGAAAAAATGTGTACTGTGCGGGGTTAAGTCTTATTTGCTCAACTTTCTAATCAGTGCACAGTCACCGACTTTGGTTCATAGAACCATAAAAAATCTATTACCAGAGTCACTATCTAACCCACGTAGAGATTAGTGAGCAAGTAAAGATAATTATAATATTGTGAATTGTCGAAGCAGCTCAAACTTTGTAGAGAAGTTAGCTTTTTTGTTAGGTGAATAGCGGATGTAAGGTCCAGCTTTACCATTGGAGTACGGCATAAAACTGAATGTACTTACGAACCATCTGTTTCGTGCTGGTACGTCTCAGTGGATGGCCATATTTCAAGTAACAAGGGGAAATGTTGAAGCGGCTTTCAAGCGCCTGGGTGAGTTGGGTATCACATGTATACAGAGAGATTCCCTGTTCACTGTACGCGTTGATTTGGTCAGGTAACTCACCCATCCACCAATGAAGTAGCTCACGGCTGGTTTTGCTGCGACTTATCCAATGATCGCCAATCAAAAACAGCAAGTCATTGGGTTGGATGGCAAAGCCATATTCACTTTGCCATTCGGTGACATCGGTGAGTAAGTTATCACGACACGTTTTGCCAGGGCTTACCATATGATGAGATAACACCCAAACAGTCCCAACATCCGAGGTCACCCTATACTGATGGGGCAGTTCGCTTGCTTCTAATGTCTCCAAAGGTTCAATCACGCTCTCATGTTGAAATTGTTTGAAGGTATTCTGCATTCGTCGGGCAAAAGCGAGCGCGAGGTGGTGCTCACTCATCCCTTGGTTGTGAACCGCGGGATAGTGTTTTTCACACAGTTTTAGGCAATCATCCTGAAAATTGTTAACACTTTTTATGACAAGGTCGAGTAGCAAGAGGTGTCCTTATGAAATGCAAAACATACTAAGCCGATTGAGGTTAGCATGTTTAAAAAAGGCCAACTAATATTCGCTTACAAGTTCTTGATCAAAACATCATATTTTCAGTTTTGATGGTTTGCTCCACTAGGTGATTTGGACAACTTGAGCTAGGTTTGAACAAACTGCGACCTAAGAAGACAGGGCTAGCGCGCGTATTAAAAGTTCCTTCAGTTTTTTCGAACAAGTTGTTCCACCGCCACAGGTAGCCCGTTTGTAAAACTTGGTAAATAATCTCACTCACATTGTAGGGGAAAGGTTATATTGCGTACTGCTACCTATTCTCATTCTCTATAAGGTTGGATAACACGATGGAAAATCATGTGACGCACTACAACGCCATTGCTCGGCTGATTCATTGGGTATCGGCTGCGGTCATTGTTGGTATGTTTGCCGTCGGTTTGTGGATGGTTGATTTGTCTTATTACAGCGAGTGGTATCGTATTGCGCCAAACTGGCATAAGTCTGTCGGTGTCTTGCTACTTGCTCTGACTCTATTTCGTTTGGTTTGGAAATTGGTGAAGCCGTCACCAAACATCGAAGGCACAAAAACCGAAGTAGCAGCCGCAAAAGCAGCGCACCATACAATCTATTTATTACTGATGGTGCTGTTTATCTCGGGTTATTTAATTTCGACGTCTGATGGACGCGGAATAGAAGTACTTAATTGGTTTACTGTTCCAGCAGCCGGTGAGTTGTTTGCTAATCAGTCTGATATAGCGGGAGCGATTCACTTTTATGTTGCTTGGGCATTAATCGGCCTTGCTGCACTCCATGCACTTGCCGCTTTAAAACATCACTTTGTCGACAAGGACAATACATTAAGAAAAATGATAGGAGCTCGAACATGAGAAAGTCAGTTATTGCGACAGGTTTAGCGTTGATGATGGCAGTGCCGTTTGCTGCAAACGCTGCCGATTACGTTATTGATACCAAAGGGGCACACGCGTCTATTAACTTTAAAGTGAGCCATCTTGGTTATAGCTTTATTAAAGGTCGTTTCAATACCTTCTCTGGTGATTTTTCTTACGATCAAAGCAACATTGCTGCGTCTAAAGTAAACGTAGTCGTTGATACCCGTAGCTTAGATTCTAACCATGCAGAGCGTGATAAGCACATTCGTAGCGGCGATTTTATTGATGCAGGCAAATTCAATACCGCCACGTTTACTAGCACCAAAGTGATGGACAAGGGCGATGGTAAACTGGATGTGATGGGTGATTTGACGCTGCACGGCGTAACAAAGCCTATTACTATTGCTGCTGAGTTTGTTGGTGCAGGTCAAGACCCATGGGGTGGCCAACGTGTAGGCTTTGTTGGTATGACTCGTCTTGAGCTTGCTGATTTCAACATTCCAGTGATGGGTACTTCAAGCTACGTTGATATGGAATTGCACGTAGAAGGCATTAAGAAGTAATTTCTTCGCATGAGATTACGTTGCTGTGCACAATAAGAAAGCCTCCAATGGAGGCTTTCTGCTTATTTAAGCCATGTTGTTTACTGTTTTCGTTACGCCGTTTCTAACTGACGCGTTTCTACGAGATTCAAACGCTCACCATAAATTGGACGCAACGCGTTCAGCACTTCTTGACGCGACACAACACCGGCAAACTTGCCATTTTCTAGAACAGGCAGAACATGAGGCTTGTTCACTTTCATGCTTTTCGCACGTTCTTCAAGTGACAGTGACGTCATACGTGTAGCGATGCCCATACTAGAGGTTGGGTATAACTGCTCTTTGTCGATGCAAAGGAACTCAACCACATCGACCAAACGATCATTGACATCAATCGCTACCACATCACGGCTCATCAAATCCACGACTTTTTGACCTGAGCTTGGTAGGTAATCTTGACACCAAAGATCAACCATCACATCGTGCGCTGAAAGAAAACCGACCAAGCGACCTTCAATATCCACAACGGGTGCACTGACAATGTGGTTATCTAGAAGAGTATCCAGTGCTGTGGCAATTGGCATTTCCACACCAAGAACGATTGGTTTTGGATTCATGATTTCTTTTACAACTGCTGCGTTTTTCATAGTAAATTCCTTAACTGACGTAATTTGCGTTGTTTGTGTAATTGTGCTGATTTTTGCTGCTTTTAATTCTGGGCGACGGTAGATACACCAGTTCGCTAAGCCGACTAACACAGCGCCGCCGACGATATTGCCCAGGGTCACGGGTATAAGGTTGGCAGTAATAAAGTGACCGACATTGAGATCTGCATATTGGCTTGCATTGGCACCGACTTGTACCCAAAACGTGTCTGGTGCAAAGTTGGCAATCACGATCCCGAGTGGCACCATAAACATGTTGGCCACACAGTGCTCAAACCCGCTGCTAACAAACATGGCGACAGGCAACATGGTCATTACGGCTTTAGTCATCGCATTGGCAGAACTGAAAGTTAGCCAAATTGCCAAACAAACCAGTAAGTTACAAAGAACACCCAACGAAAATGCTTGAATCGCCGTATGGTGTAATTTGTGTTGGGCAATGTTGAGTGCATTCAATCCCCATTGCCCACCGTCCATCTGGTACAAACCCGCACCAGTGACCAACAAAAGCAAGAACATGGCACCGATAAAGTTACCGATGTAGACTTTTCCCCAAATCGACAGCATTTTGGTAAAGCTGATCTGTTTGTTTGCCCAAGAAATGCTGGAAAGCACAGAACTGGTAAACAGTTCTCCTCCACAGATGACGATGAGGATTAATCCCATACTGAAGGCTAAACCGCCTGCAAATCGGCTCAATCCCCAACCTGCATTTGCGCTACCGGTTGTCACCGTGATGTAGAACAAGAAAGCAAGCCCAATAAATGCCCCGGCCATAATCGCAAGACCTAATGTCATCGCGCTGGTTTTGTTTGCCTTACTCAGTGCAAACTTTTCGGCTTCGGCCATCATCTCCTTAGGAGAAAAGTACTGAGTGTTTTCAGAGGCAGCCACTGACATGTTGACTCCTTTTATCTGAATTCATTGATACTCCTTAATTTATGGTTATTCGCATTAGCGCTGACGTTGTTAGTGATTGCGGTGTTCCCAAACCGCACCAACAGATTAAGGGGCGGAGCAACTACAGGTAAAATTGATAATTTTTAGAATCCTCATCAAATTATTTGATATGCAAAAACAGAGGCGTAAAATGAAACCCATTGCTGATCAATTTGATCTATTGCTGCCGTAAGTAGAGGGTGAAATCTTGCGTTATTCGTTAAAACAGTTGGCCGTTTTTGATGCGGTCGCTGATACAGGGAGTGTTAGCCAAGCGGCTGACAAATTGGCGTTAACTCAATCAGCCACAAGCATGTCACTAGCTCAACTGGAGAAAATGCTTGGTAGGCCGTTGTTTGAGCGCCAAGGGAAACAGATGGCTTTAACCCACTGGGGGATGTGGTTGAGGCCAAAAGCAAAGCGCCTGCTTCAAGATGCACAGCAAATTGAGATGGGCTTCTATGAGCAACATTTACTGAGTGGTGAGATCCGCTTAGGGGCAAGCCAAACTCCAGCAGAGCATCTCGTACCAGAGCTTATCAGTATCATTGATAATGACTTTCCAGAGATGCGGATATCACTTGGCGTCAAAAGTACCAGTGGCGTCATTGAAGGGGTGCTGGATTACCGGTATGACCTTGGGATTATCGAAGGTCGATGTGATGATAACCGTCTACATCAAGAGGTGTGGTGCCGTGATCACCTTACGGTGGTTGCTTCTGCAAACCATCCTTTCGCTCGTCGAGATACCGTTAGTTTGGCGCAGCTTGAGCAGGCGAGGTGGGTATTACGTGAACATGGTTCGGGTACGCGCAAAATTTTTGATAGTTCGATTCATCATCTCGTCGAAGATCTTGATGTGTGGCGTGAGTATGAGCATGTTCCGGTGTTAAGAAGCTTGGTCGAAAACGGTTCTTACCTGACTTGTTTGCCTTATTTAGATGTAGAGCGACATATCGAAGCCGGTCGTTTGGTTGCATTGAATGTGCCTGATTTACATATGGAAAGAACACTCTCTTTTATATGGCGCGCGGATATGTCAGAAAATCCATTGGTCGAATGTATCAAGCGAGAAGGCCTACGAATGATGAAAGGAAAACCATCGGTGTTATAACCATCTCAACTTCACTCGCGCAGATGAGAGAACAACGTGCGCAGGGTTATTTTCGAAATCTGTTGATTTATCGTTTACCTCATACTTTTTGTGTAAACAAATGAAAATGAAATTTTTCGGTGTGATCTTGTGCACGTTTGTTTGGTGGTTTTTCTCTTAGTATTCATTGCTTGATTGATATGCGAGTTGGCATTCGCCGCTCCAAATGAGTATGAGTCGCACTATGAGTACATTGGTCGCTATTTCTTTAACAACAGGTATTTTGTCAGGAATATGGGGATGGATTGCCATCTCACTAGGCCTACTTTCGTGGGCGGGATTTCTTGGCTGTACAAGCTATTTCGCTTCACCCAACTCGGGGTTGAAAGGGTTAGCTGAGAGTTTGCTGACAAATATGTCTGGTGTTTTTTGGGCCATGGTGATCATTCACGGTTCGACGTATGCGGGTCTAGACATTCTAGGTTACGTGATTACTGCAATCGTCGCATTTGTCATGTGTATTCAAGCGAAACAAACTTGGTTGGCATATATCCCTGGTACTTTTATTGGTTCCTGCGCCACTTTTGCCGCGGACGGTAATTGGCAGCTTGTTGTGCCATCTCTCCTGTTAGGTGGAGTGTTTGGGTATCTCATGAAAACAACGGGCCTTTGGTTGCATCAGAAATCAGCCGCTGCTCAGCTTGCACGTCAAGCATAAAGTAATCCCCGATCTTTTTGTATCCGGTATACAGAGTCTGAATCCCGCTTTGTATACAACATCAATATTTATGATATTTGGTACAAGCGCATCTTTTGATGCGCTTTTTTCTATTTGTTGTTTTGTCAATGGCTCCTAGGTATTGCCATTGGCCATGGTGACAATACGTTTTAACGTCCAACGAAGTAACACAGGAATGCACTCAATGCCGTGTTCTTCACAATGTGAGACGATTGAGAGAGCGAGATCGGGTTTAGCGTGTTTCTTAAGTACCTTGTTCACTACCTTTTTGGCAGGAATAGGATGTTCATAAGGAATTTTGATGAGATCCTTAAAGAATTTATCGAAGCCATGATTGTATAGAAAGTGTTCGATGTCATGATCGGGCAACTCGGTGAGCCGGTGACGTTCTTGATCGTGCCCGAGCATACTTTTTACCGTTGCTGCGTATTTCTTACCCGCAGCATCGCCATCCGTCACTACGTGCCAATCAATTCCCATCGCTTTCGCCACTTTGATCAGTGAACGTAAACCGGATTGAGCAAATTCGATAATTTGCACACCTTCTGCAGCCAAGTTGTATCCACATTGATTGGCCAGTTCGTTGAAGAGCCAAACTTCTGTTTCACCCTCAACCAACAGCCAGCAACGAGCGAAAAGTGCTCCAGAACGATGGAAACGAATATGGAAGCCGATTCGACGTAGTTCATCCACGCTGAAACGTTGTGGTTGGATACTTTTGGCAACCGTTTTATCGGACTGTCGGATAAGCCGGCGAATGGAGTAGAGTGGAACAGAACCCAGCAATGCGCCACTGTTGGTGGTGAGGATTTTTTGCATGGGTAACATTTGCAACAAGCTCCATGCGCGGGCCAAGTGTGTTGGATGAAGGCGGCCTTCGGGATCTTCGATGATCAAGATAGGGCGTGCGCAACGTCTGAGGTCGGCAGGCCCTTTGGCTTGTAAATAGGCATTGAGTAACCCCATTAGCAGCAGACGTGTTTGCTTGTTGTTGGTTTCTTTAATGAACTGGCTAAGATTTTTGTCTGCAGACGTCGCGTTATAAAACAGACCATCGCGCGGCTTACGTGGGTCATTTCGGTTAGGACTTTTGAAAGAAAAGTAGTGATCTACCAACGAATGCATGGAGTTTAAACTGCTGCGCATCTCGCCTTTATTTACATGACCCGGAATCGCTAACAAGCGACGACAGGTATTATCAATACGCTTTTCAATACGGGCATTTTTGCCGTTCACGCCATTAATAATTTCGGGGAAGCGACGTGAATCTCGCAGGCGAATCACGGGATGCAAAGACATGAGCTCTTGAGCAATTTTCTCTGAATGATGGAGAGATTTGGTGGAGCCATCATCGTTCAGAAATGCATAATGCGTGGTGATGTCGTAACCGTCTCGTGTCGCACTAATGCGATAGAAGATTCGATGATCACCATTTTCGTCTTTACACCAAATCGGCTTAAGGCGTCGATAACGCCCTGCTTTGATTTCATGCTTGTCGCTCGAGCGGAAACACAAAATGATTTGTAGGTGTTGAGTCTGTGGGTGCGAAATGGAGTAATCGACATGAAAATCTGACATCAAAAATTGATAAAGCTCAGCGCCCGGAGGAAGAGCAACAGACAAGGCATCTAAAAGCGAGGATTTTCCCCACGTGTTTTCACCAATTAAGGTGGTGAGTTCATCAAAAGAAAGCGATAACCGTCTTATTCCTCGAAAACCGGAGATTTCAATTCGTTCTAAAAGCATAACTCTCCTCCATGTGCACCCTAATTATTTGAATGTAAAGTGAAAGGCGCTTCTACAAAGCATATGACAAATTCGAACTGGCTGTTTGTTATGGTGTCACAGTTTTCATTGTGTTGATGGTTTGTTGAACAAATAGAGCGAAATAGATGTGATTTTATCGTCAGTAAGTGGTGTTTATTTGCAGAATGGTTTCATAAAATTCACGATTCTGTCATCATTCTGCTCTAAGTATAAAGGGATGAAGAGAGAGAAGATGACGATGATAAAAACAAATAAGCCAGTCACTTTGAAACTGGCGCACATCAATGACACTCATTCCTACTTTGAGCCAACGTCATTACAACTAAGAATTTCCTTATCAGGGAACCAGATTGAACCTTACGTGAGTGCGGGTGGATTTGCGCGCATCGCAACACGCGCTCAGCAAATTCAACAAGAGGCTGAAAGACAGAAAAAAGGGTTTCTATTCTTGCATGCTGGCGACTGTTTCCAAGGTACGCTTTATTTTTCGCTGTTCAAAGGCAAGGCAAACGCCGATCTGCTTAATACCATGGGCATTGATGCTATGGCTTTGGGAAATCATGAGCTCGATATGGGCAATGAACCTGTTGCCCAGTTTGTCCGCCGTATTCAGTTTCCTCTATTGGCAGGAAACTGGAACCTCAGCAATGAGAACCCAAATAAGTCGTTAACGATAAAAGGATGCAAAAATATCCGCAGTTTCGATGTTCAAACGAGTACTGCACAGTACATTGTTAAACTCATCGACGGAGAACCTGTTGCCATTTTTGGTTTGTCTTTAGACAAAATGGCGGATATTGCCAACCCAGATCTGGATACGCCATTTGAAAACGCCATCGAAACAGCAAAAGCAACGGTGGCGCGATTAAACCAAGAAGGCATTAATAAGATTATTTTGCTTAGCCATTTAGGTTATGACGGTGATATTGAATTGGCTAACGAAGTTTCCGGCATTGCGCTAATTATCGGCGGGCACAGCCACCGATTACAGGGGGACTTTAGCGCGGTTGGTCTTGGGAAAGACGATGATTATGGCCTGCGTGTGAGGGATACTTACATCGTCCAAGCGGGCTTCCATGCTCTGACCATGGGCCACTGTGAGATTAGGTTTGCAGCAGACGGGTTAGTTACACACTTTAGTGGCCGTAATGAGCTGCTTATTGGGCGTCGTATGTTTTTAGACCCAGGCTTAAATCAACAAAGTGATGAAGATTGGTATCTGCAGGCTGCAGACTTCATTGATAGCCAAGTGAATGTGGTGGTATGCAAGAAAGACCCAGGCATTCAACACATCATGCAAAATAAGTACATTCCGAGAGTGCGCGAACTGCAAAAGACGATTATCGCGCATACCGATCGCGCACTTCGCCACGTTCGTATTCCCGATGAAGTCGGTCCCAGTGAACTGGCGCCAATGGTCGCGGCGTCATTTGTTCACGCGTTAAACAAACGTCAACGTCAGGTTCAGTTTGCTATTCATAACGCTGGTGGCGTTCGAAATTCGCTGAACCCAGGTAATGTCTCCGTGGCCGATGTCGCTGGCAAGTTACTGCCTTTTGCCGTGCCGATCGGATGTTATGACGTTCAAGGGAAAACCATTGCCGCTGCGTTGGAAGGGGCGATCAACAACGCGACCAATAATGGCGTGGAAGGGACTGGTTCTGGAAGCTATCCGTATACCTATGGGCTACGATTTCATTATTGTGCGGAAAAGCCAAAAGGGGAACGCATTGAGCAACTTGAAATACAGTTGGCAGATGAGTGGCATCCCATAGAAGAAGAACGCTGGTATCGTGGCGCTTCATCTGCGTATACGATGAAAGGCAAAGAAGGCTATGAAGCCATCCGCCAGATGAAAGGTGAAGGTTGGGTGAGTAATCTCTCTATGGCCGACTGCTTTATCGAATATCTGTCTGAGATCCCCTATGTACTGAACCCTAATCGCACAGTTGCACTGGGTTGCTGATGATAAAAGCAAACTTGGTATAAAGTTTGCTCAGCTTCTTTGGCTTAACAGCGGGGGAGCGCTTATGTGGAAAGATTGGATGGATACAGCGGTGGTGGTTGGGTGGATCGCAATTTGGTCAACACTTGTTTATCTCGTGCCGCTAAATGGTGTGTGAGCCGCCTAAGAAAGAATCAAGGAGCGCTTTTGCGCTCCTTTCTTTTGTCAGGATAATGTCAAAATTACCCAAACTTGTGCTTGGCATTAGCCTTGAAAGTTATATGGGATTACAATATCGAACGTTTGGGGAGTAGTTAGCGTAAGTTTATTTGTCGTCATCTCGTTAGGCCAAAGCCTTTCCGGCAAATAAAGGTGAGTTATCCTCTCTTTGTTTCTTTGTCATCAACAGAAACAGAGAAAGCATTCCAGTTCACTTCAACGAGACCAACGCATTCATACACAGTACAGAATTAGGAACGATTCTGTGCCGATTTGTCATGTATGCGGAAGGGCTCGGACGATTGGGTTTTCTTCCGCATTGGAGGAAATTATGTCCCTATTCGACACCTCGTCATCTTTAATGTCCAATACTGATCTCATGTATGGCAGTTTTGCGCTGCTCACCATTGCGATGGTTTGCCTCGATATTTGGCAAACGCGTGGTGGTGCCATTTCAATGAAAAAAGCGGTGGGCTGGAGCCTATTCTGGTTTTTGCTCGCGTTTCTGTTTGCGGCCACCATCTTCCATTTCTGGGATTTCTACGCGCCAGACAGTTTGTACACCCACCAAGAAGCAACGACGGCGTTCATTACTGGTTATTTGCTCGAAAAATCGCTGAGTGTTGATAACTTGTTCGTGTTTGCCATCATCTTTGCCCAATACAAAGTCCCCGAATCACTTAGACCTCGCGCTTTGCTCTGGGGGGTGATTGGCGCGTTAGTGTTGCGTGCGATAATGATTGCGGTCGGCGCACAGTTGCTGGCTCAATACCATTGGATTCTTTACTTGTTTGCTGCTTTCCTCATCTGGACAGGGATTCAGCTTGCACGAGATAAAGAGGAAGAAGACGAACTAAGTCCAATGCCAGAAAAGCTGATCAGACGCTTTTTCAACGTCACAAACGATTACCACGGCAACGCGCTATTCGCCCGGGAAAACGGTCAGTGGTGGGCAACCCCGATGTTGATTGTAATCGGAGTGATAGCCGTTATGGATGTGATGTTTGCGCTAGACTCCATTCCCGCAATTTTTGCGGTCACTCGTGAGCCGTTTTTGGTGTTAGCTGCCAATGTATTTGCGCTGTTGGGCTTACGTTCACTCTATTTTGTACTGCAAGCAATGATCGATAAGTTCATCTATTTAAAGCCAGCTTTGGCTGTGATTATGATGTTTATTGGGGTCAAGATGCTGCTGGTGGGCACGGCGTATGAAATTCCGACCATCTGGTCGCTCTCATTCTTACTTGTTGTGATGACAACGGCCGTTGTTGCCTCTGTTATTGCCAACAAAAAGGACATCGAAATGAATGAGAAAAGCCTGAAAATATCTAATACAAATAATGCGGATTTATAAAGCCACTACCGCCAATGAAAATAAATAATGTAAACGAATTGTGAGCAAAGGTCTTGACTGAGTGCTTTGAAATGATGAGTATGCAGACAGAATGGGTTGATTGTGCATAATTATTCATCATTGCGTATTGTTTACTATTTTAATTTGTTATGGCCTTGTGTCATTAGAAAATGTAATCCGAATATGGAAAAAACGTCATTTTTTGAGCACAAAAAAAAGCACTAATATTCAACTATCGAAACGAAGTACGTTGAAAAAATTTAAGAGAGGCAATCATGGCTCAAGCAATGCAAATGAATACAATCGCTTTACCAACCTCTATGGATAAAAAAACCTATTCGGTTAACTTCAAAGGATTGATTGCTCACCTATTGGATATTCTTTTTGTAGACAGCTCAACTCAGAGCAACTACTACGCGGATGAACTGCCAGTCCATCTACAAAAAGACATCGGTATGTACCGTTAAGTCTAATCAGTTATTTAAAAGCCGACGTTCTCGTCGGTTTTTTTTTCATCTCTAGCTGAGGTACGTTGTGGCACTAGAGTAAGCCTACATCTCTCTGTTATTTGATAAGTTGCACAGAAATAAGACGTTTGAACGGGATGTTGTTGGTAAAGTAACCAATTGAACTTGTTGGGGCTTTTCTTTTACTTAAGTTGTGGCATAGTAGCTTCGTCTTCACGATGCGCGGGCATCGTATAATGGCTATTACCTCAGCCTTCCAAGCTGATGATGCGGGTTCGATTCCCGCTGCCCGCTCCAATTCTTCCCTCATTATTTTCTAAAACTAAACCCTAACACTATCTCTATTTCATTGCTCAGTGTCTCCATCAAGCGATATTGTATTGGGTTGTTTGAACGTTAGTAAAAAGAGCTCTCATCGGTCTGTCTTACCGAGTGTTGAGTTTTGTCAGAAGAGTCGTTGCCAGTCGAACATTAGGGTGTGATTGGAGTTGCGAGTAGAAGTTATCGATGTCTGTACTCTTATCTAACAATTTAGGTTTGGCCAAATAGAAACCTTGATAGAAATGCGTGTCCAATGCCTGCATCGCCAATAGCTGTTCTCTTGTTTCTATACCCTCAATGACGACCATGCATTTCAACTGTTTTGCCAGTTCAATGCCCCGCAACAAGCTATTTTGTTGGCCGCTTAAATATTGCAAAAGTATGTTTCTGTCTATCTTGATGATATCGGGCTGCAAGCTCTGAACTCTAAAATCATCCGAACCATCAGCTCCATAGTCATCAACGGCCACACGCAATCCATTTTGGCGACATTCAATAATGGCCTTTCGCAATTCGATGATTTCTTGGGTGCTGTCTACCTCGTGCTCAAGTATCTCATTGACGATTTGTTCTCTCTTGATGCCAAGTTCTTTTAATCTATTCAAAACCAAGGCTTGTCCATGTGACTTTAAGTTCGATAACGCCGTCGCGGGTAGTAGGTTGACGAACAAATTGATAGAGAGATGGAGTAAAGAAAAATTCCGAAAATGTAAAACGCGTGCGAGGCGATCAAGATTAATTTGGTGATAGTACTCATCAGTGCCAAAGGCTCTCTTTGCAAACAAATCGCCAGGGTTAACCCATTCTCCGTCAATGGTTCGTACTCTCAACAGAGCTTCTAAGCCCATTATGTTGAATCTTTTGTCGAAAAGTGGGTGGTAGGCCGTGCAGAGGAATAAGTTTCCATAGTAAGCGCAAGTAACACCATTTTCGCAAGTCTGCAGGTGTGATTCAAAATCCGCTTGTGACGTTAAAATATGAACCAAACTGAGCTCCTTGAATCCTCTTTGGGCTACTTTAAAAGTATATCCACAACTTAGCGTTTCGCCATTTAAGAGCTGGATTTGGTGCATTGAAAGTAGAATGACATCGAGATTAAAACAGTTCAACATCATCGATGAATGGACGCAGAGGCGAGGCAATTCTTCCTTCTCGACATAAATGCTCATAGCAATGCACTTGATTGCGGCCATGTTCTTTGGCGAAGTAGAGTGCTTTATCTGCGTTGTCGAGCATGGTGGGGAAATAATCTCCTAGGCTGAGTGAGCAAAAACCTGCACTAAAAGTGAGAGCGCCCACTTGAGGGAAATGACGGTTTTGAATTGCAACCCTAAAGGCCTCTAATTGCTCGTAAACGTGTTGTTCATCTCCGGTCGAGAAAACAATCACAAACTCTTCACCACCAAAGCGAAACAACAGAGAAGAGGGCCCGAAATAGTGCTGCATTTGTTGAGCAAACATCAGTAGGACTTCATCACCAATCATGTGCCCAAAGCGATCGTTGATTGATTTAAAATGGTCAATATCGAGCATCGCAATCCACAGTTTGCTCTCTTCCTCTTTTGCCGATGGATGTAAAGATAAGGTTTGGTGAAGTCTATCTTCTAACGTGCGGCGATTGAGTAAGCCAGTGAGTTTATCGCGTTCACTTTCATGCAAAATGGCGGTGTAATTACGATAAATTCGCGCAAAGCCACTAATCAGCAAACGATAAGGTTCAGCGGGTTCACGTAAAATCAAACAGAGTTCTGCTGAGAAGTTTTCTTCAATGGGAATAGGGCAACGGCATTGGTACTGACCATCCTGTTGCTGGCTAAAAACGATCTCGGTTTGAGCGTACTGATATTCCTTGTTGGGATAGGCTTCGTTATATACCCACTGATATTTCTTTGTGCCTTTAGAGTCAAGCGTGATGTCCAACCGTGCGACCAAAAGGGTTGAAGGGCCTTTGTGATGCAGCAAGAGGGCGGAAGAAATCGGTAAAAGCTCTGATAAAGTCACCAAAATGCTGTAACTGAGGGCAAGAGAATTTTTTTGCTCGGTGATTTCGATAATGGATTCCAGTACTTTTTCATTCATACGATATGATTTCCTTCAGGAGCCGCTTTTCTCAAGTATAGGAAAGGAAA
Organism: Vibrio sp. 05-20-BW147; assembly: GCF_013369385.1. Classification (GTDB taxonomy): domain Bacteria; phylum Pseudomonadota; class Gammaproteobacteria; order Enterobacterales; family Vibrionaceae; genus Vibrio; species Vibrio floridensis. The sequence continues at coordinate 47,417 of NZ_SZTO01000021.1, forward strand.
CCTGCGAATAGAAAAGTATCGAGAGAAACAATCAGCGCCTGTGGTAAGGCGCTGAGAAAACTCAATATGAAAAATACTTCCGTTGATTATTGGGAGAATATGTTGGTCGATAGATAATTTCTGGCGTTAAACAAACTGCTTCATTAGTCGCTGTAAGTCTTCAATACTGTCCACTAAGTGGCTGGTACGTTGCACAGAGCTTTGAGACGACTGAGATGTCTCATCGGCGAGCTGCTTAATGTTGACGATGTTGCGATTGATCTCTTGCGTTACACTGGCTTGTTGCTCTACCGCAGTGGCGATTTGATGGCTGCTGTCTGTTACCGCATCCAGCTTATTGCGAATAACGGAAAGAACATCGCCTGTTGCATCGGCTTGTTTCTTACAATCCTGAGACAAACCCACCCCCGTGTTCATTGCTTCCACCGCTTGTTTGGCCGTTGTTTGAAGCTGACTGATCATCGCATGGATCTCATTGGCACTGCTGCCCGTTTTTGAGGCCAAATTCCGGACTTCATCGGCCACCACGGCAAAGCCACGGCCCGCCTCCCCAGCACGCGCGGCTTCAATTGCAGCGTTTAACGCCAATAGATTGGTCTGTTCAGAGATGGTGGTGATCACTTCTAAAATACTGTCGATTTTCTGAGTATGGTTCGATAACTGCTCAATCACGGCTTTAGAGTGTGCCAGCTCTTTGGCCATGGCATCCACCACTCGTATGGTGGTTCCAATGCTCTCCAAGCCGGTTTGAGACGCCTCATTGGCTTCTTCTGTTAGCATGGACGCGGCAGACGCCGCATTCGCCACCTCATTGATTGAGTGAGTCAGCTCCTCAACGGCGGCGGCCACTTGCTGCGTTTCGTGGCATTGTTGATCTAAGCTGGCACCGATGGACTGAATGGTGGCAAATTCCTCTTCTGCTGAGATCAGAATTCCGCCGGTAGTTTCAGTGGCACGAGCCGTCACCGCGCGCAATTCCGCCTTTTTCATCATTAACGCCAACTCGATTTGTGAGTAATCGTCAAAATGATTGGTATAAGGCTTCTCCATGAGGGGATTATGGTAGGCATCATGAGCTAGGGTTCGAAGATTGCCAAATCGTTTCGCTTGGTAGAGAGCGTTAACCCCCAAAAGCAAAGCGCAACCACTGCTAAGAGTGAGTAAGGCGCTAGAAGCGGTGAATGTGCCAGCCAAAATTAAGCCCGCAGTTGCAAAAGAACCAAGAGTAGAAAGGTGGTGGAAAGTGAGCCTTGGTTTTGCACGATATTTATTCGCTCGCAGCTGATCGTAAAGCGCCTGTGCTCGTGCTACTTGTTCTGCGCTTGGTCTAGAACGGACGGATTGAAATTCAATGATGTCTCCATCAGCACTTTTGATCGGTGTAACGAACGCCGACACCCAGTAATGTTTCCCATCGCTGCATCGGTTTTTTACTAACCCCATCCAGCTTTTTCCTGAGCGTAAGTATTGCCACAGCTGAGCAAAAGCTTGCTTTGGCATATCAGGGTGACGAACCATGTTATGAGGATTGCCAACTAACTCCTGCTGTGAGAACCCGGCAATATCACAAAACTCGTTGTTCGCGTAAGTAATGATGCTGTCTGGGTTAGTGGTTGAGATTAGATTGGCACGTTCTGAATAGTCTTTGTTGAGCGTAGATTGGGTGGTCATTTTGAATATTATTTCTCTTAGAATGTGTGATAGAGCAAGTCGCGGAAAGGTGCTTTTGAGTACACCGGTGGCTATGATACAGCTTGAATAATCATCACATTTATGACCTGAATCAAAGCTTTAGGGATATTAATAAACTGGTTATTAAAAGGTGATTCGCTTCAACTTGGTGTGGAAAATAAAACACTTAAAACAAATTGTTACATTGGTATCGTGACATCGATCGTATCAATTGTTCGTTTTCGATCATTGACGGTCGTTAAGATGGGATAAAGTGTGAAAAAATATTACAACAATTTTGCTTTAGAACGATCTTCTTTTCCAAATGTCGCTGTTCATGTTGGTATGGAAAGTGTCCAACCCCACATTTTTAAGGGTTTATCCATCTAACCCTAAAGTGTCTACCCCTTTAGGGTAGTTTAATTTCGTAATTGATTTACATCATATTTTCATTTTCTTTCATAATTAACAATGCGCTCAGATAAGAACCTAACCCTTAGGAAGTATTATGAGCAAGTTGAAGCTAGTGATTGTCGGTAACGGGATGGTCGGCCACCGTTATATCGAAGATCTGGTTGATAAAACGGATGTTTCTCAGTACGACATCACCGTATTTTGTGAAGAACCACGCGTCGCGTACGATCGTGTTCACCTTTCTTCATACTTTTCACATCACACCGCAGATGAACTTTCACTGGTTAAAACGGGCTTTTATGAAAAGCACGCGATCAAAGTGCTGCTAGGTGAACGCGCGATCAATATCAACCGTGAAAAACAAACGGTGTATTCGAGTTCGGGCCGTGAAATTCAATACGATAAGCTGATTCTTGCGACAGGTTCTTACCCATTTGTTCCACCAATCAAAGGTAATGAGAGCAAAGATTGTTTTGTTTACCGCACCATAGAAGATCTTAAAGCTATCGAGCTCTGCGCGAAGAAGAGTAAAAGCGGTGTAGTGATTGGCGGTGGTTTGCTTGGTTTGGAAGCGGCGGGTGCACTAAAAGCCCTTGGTATGGAAACACACGTGGTCGAGTTTGCCCCTAAACTGATGGCTGAACAGCTGGATCAAGCGGGTGGTGACCAACTTCGTCAAAAAATCGAACGTATGGGCGTGAAAGTTCATACCAGCAAAAACACCTTGGAAATCGCAGCAGAAGGCAAACAAGCACGCAATGTGATGCGCTTTGCCGATGGCACTGAGCTTGAGACTGACTTCATCGTGTTCTCTGCGGGTATCCGTCCTCAAGACAAACTGGCTCGCCAAATGGGCCTTGGTATCGCACCTCGTGGCGGTATTGAAATTAACGACCACTGTCAAACCACAGACAGCAATATCTACGCCATTGGTGAATGTGCGTCATGGAATAAGATGTTCTATGGGCTGGTTGCGCCGGGTTACAAAATGGCCACCGTTGCCGTGGATCACCTACTCGGCAACGTTGACAGTAAGTTTGAAGGGGCGGATATGTCTGCCAAGCTCAAACTGCTGGGTGTCAAAGTAGGCTCGATTGGCGACGCTAATGGTCGCACTCCTGGTTGTAAGAGCTACGTTTATCAAAACGAAGAGCTTGAAGTCTACAAGCGTTTGATCGTTTCAGCAGACAACAAGAAATTACTCGGCGCAGTAATGGTAGGTGACACGTCGGATTACGGTGACTTACTGCAACTGATGTTGAATGAAATTGAGCTGCCACAGCATCCAGATACCTTGATCCTGCCGGCGCACGCTGGTGCTGAGAAGCCAAAACTCGGCGCAGATTCACTGCCAGATTCTGCGGTGATCTGTTCGTGTTTCGATGTGACTAAAGGCAAAATCGCACAAGCGGTGGCTGACGGTCATCACACCATCGGCGATATCAAAGCGGTTACCGGTGCAGGCACTGGCTGTGGTGGTTGTATTCCACTGGTTACTTCGGTACTAAACGCTGAGCTTGCAAAAGCGGGTGTGGAAGTGAAAAGCGATATCTGTGAGCACTTCGCGTACTCTCGCCAAGAGCTGTTCCACCTTATTCGTATCGAAGAGATCAAAACCTTCGACGAACTGTTGGCAAAACACGGCAAAGGCTATGGCTGTGAAGTGTGTAAGCCAGCGGTGGGTTCAATTTTGGCGTCATGCTGGGGTGAGCACATCCTGAAGCCTCAGTTAGTGAAGTTGCACGACACCAACGACAACTTCCTCGGCAACATGCAAAAAGACGGCACTTATTCTGTGATCCCACGTATGGCAGGTGGTGAAGTGACACCGCAAGCACTGAAAGTGTTGGCGGAAGTCGCGGCTGAGTACAACCTCTACACCAAAGTAACGGGTGCTCAGCGTATTGGTCTGTTTGGTGCACAAAAAGACGATCTTCCAGCCATCTGGAAAAAACTGATTGCCGCTGGCTATGAGACTGGCCAAGCGTATGCCAAAGCACTGCGCATGGCGAAGACCTGTGTGGGTTCAACCTGGTGTCGTTACGGTGTTCAGGATTCGGTAGGTCTTGGCGTGTTTATCGAGAACCGCTACAAAGGCATCCGCACTCCGCACAAGATGAAATTTGGTGTGTCAGGCTGTACGCGTGAATGTGCTGAAGCGCAGGGTAAAGACCTCGGCATTATCGCCACAGACGCAGGCTGGAACATGTACGTGTGTGGTAATGGCGGTATGAAGCCTCGCCACGCTGATTTGCTGGCTAGCGACTTAGACCAAGAAACGCTGATCAAATACATCGACCGTTTCATGATGTTCTACATCCGCACTTCTGCGCCACTGCAGCGCACCTCTGTGTGGCTAGGCAACATGGAAGGGGGGGTGGACTACCTACGCCAAGTGATTGTTGAAGACAAATTAGGCATCAATGAACAGTTGGAAGCGGACATCGCGAAATTGGTGGAAGCGTATCGCTGTGAATGGAATGAAACCATTAACGATGAAGCTCAGCTAACACGCTTTGCGCACTTTATTAACTCAGACAAGCGTGATGAAAACGTTGTGTTTGTTTCAGAGCGTCAACAACATCGCCCAGCAACGTTTGCAGAGAAACACCCGGAGTTGAAAGGTGACATCTTGCACGTAGCGGTAACGGAATAATAGGAGAAGCAAACATGGCTTTCGAACAAGTATGCGACATTAACGACATTATTCCAGGTACGGGTGTTTGTGCCTTGGTCAATGGGCAGCAAATTGCGCTGTTTAGACCAAGTGAAGAAGAGCAGGTATTTGCTATCAGTAACATGGACCCATTTGCGCGCTCAAACGTGTTATCTCGCGGTTTGATCGCCGAGCACAAAGGCGAGCTTTGGGTTGCGAGTCCACTGAAAAAGCAGCGCTTTAACTTGGCAACGGGTGCGTGTATGGAAGATGAACGTTTTAACATCAAAGCATACCAAGCGCGCGTCAATAACGGCATTGTCGAAATCTCTGCTTAACTAAGCGTTAGCTAAGCTGGTAAGAGATTCAATAGCACAAAGGTTTCTTGTTCCCTTAACGGATTTTTGTAGGGAAAAGACGAAAATGAACAGGAAGCCTTTCTCTATTCAATCTTTCACTTTTAATTTTAACTTTTATAAAGGGACGCATTATGTCTGACTTAAGACCTGCAGAGTTCGTACAAACCATGATTGATGTTGGTGAAGCGAAAGTAAAAACCTCGACGCGTGATTTGTTACTGCGCGGTATGATGGCAGGTATCATTCTGTCGTTGGCGGTTGTGGTGGCGATTACCACCATTACGCAAACAGGCATTGGCATTGTGGGTGCGTTAGTGTTCCCTGTGGGTTTTTGTATCCTCAGCCTAATGGGTTACGACTTGGTGACAGGTGTTTTTGGTTTGGCACCGTTAGCGAAATTTGAAAATCGTCCTGGCATTACTTGGGGCCGTATCTTACGTTGTTGGGGCCTTGTTGGTCTGGGTAACTTGATTGGTTCACTGCTTGTGGCGTTTTTGATTGCGCTTTCGCTAACCATGAACTTCAGTGTTGAACCAAATGCTGTCGGTCAAACCTTTATCAAGGCAGCGACTGCTCGTACTGTTGGTTTTGAAAACCTAGGTGCTGACGGTTGGATCACCTGTTTCGTGCGCGGTATTCTGTGTAACTTGATGGTGTGTCTAGGCGTGATTGGTAACCTGTCTGCGCGTACCGTTGCAGGTAAAATTGCGGCAATGTGGCTACCTATCTTTATCTTCTTTGCGTTGGTTTTCGAACACGCGGTGGTGAACATGTTCCTATTCCCGCTAGGTATGATGCTGGGTGCGGATTTTGGTATCGCGACTTGGTTGAACTTCAACCTGATCCCAACCATTCTTGGTAACATCGTAGGCGGCTTGCTGTTCACCTGTATTCCTCTGTATCTGACTCACGCGAAAACGGCACCAGCAATTGATGTGACTGAAAAGCAATCTGAAATCAAGGCAGAGCCTGCGCTGAGCATCAAATAAACCAGATCGCCCTGAGGTGTTCCCTCAGGGCGACGATTCAACTGATTCAACACTGAGAAAATCGCCAACACAGCAACCACCATTCACTCGTTTTGCTGATAAAAAGTAAACATTTCCCTCACAGAGAGGCGCAGAGTGGTACTCTTTATCATCAAATTTATTCAATAGGCTCAACCATGACGCTAACTTCTTTATCCTCATTGCAAAATCAAGGTTTTGTTTCTCTTGTCGGTGCGGGCCCTGGCGATCCGGATTTGCTCACGGTCAAGGGCTACCGAGTGATTCAACAAGCGGAAGTGGTGGTATACGACCGTTTGGTTTCACCGGAAATTCTCGCGTTAGCCAACGAAAAGGCGGAAATGATCTACGTGGGTAAGAAGCTTGATTTTCATTGTGTTCCGCAAGAAGAGATCAACCAAATTCTGGTGAGAAAAGCATTGGAAGGAAAACGTGTGGTTCGCTTGAAAGGGGGCGACTCGTTCATCTTCGGCCGTGGTGGAGAAGAGCTTGAAGAGTTAGCGGAACATGATGTGCGTTTCGAAGTGGTGCCGGGCATCACCGCGGCGGCGGGGGCAACGGCCTATGCAGGTATTCCACTTACCCACAGAGATCACGCGCAAAGCGTGCAGTTTATTACTGGGCACATTCAAAAAGATGGCAAAGAGATAGAGTGGCCATCATTGGCGCAGGCTAACAACACTTTGGTGTTTTATATGGGGTTAAAGCAGTGCCGCTATATCGCGGAGAAATTGCTTGAAAACGGGTTGGATGCGTCAACGTCGTGCGCGATTATTGAAAATGGCACCCGTCGCGAGCAGCGCGTATTGACGGGCAGTTTGACACAACTCCCTGAATTGGCCACTCAAGCAATCAGTCCCGCTTTGATCGTGGTCGGCAGCGTGACCTCGCTGCATGACAAACTCAAGTGGTTTAATTAGCTCTTTGGGCCATAAGTGGTCATCGCTGTGGCCAGTTGAAATCCCAACCTACAGATGGCTTTTGGCTAGTCATCTGTTTGGGATGCTTCTACCTTTGACTAAGAATCTACCCCTACCAATTGTCTTCGGGTAAACGAAGGCGCTTCGTTGTCATCTGTTACTCGGTGAGACTCCTCAAAGAGCGACAGCTGTGCCTGTATATTAAGCCAAACAGCCTCACTAATGCGGATCCTCAGCACCGCTTCAACCCCTGCTAGCAAGGTTTTAATGACGACACACCGCTCTGTTTAGCGTCATGCTGCTGACAATATTGTTCGTTGTTTTCAGATATTTTCTTGAACAAAGTCATAACCGAGTCTAGCTTTTTAACATAAATATAACAAAAGCATGTGTCGTTTAGATTCGACTTTATCAATCTCAACGTTGGCGCGGTGAGTCAGAGGAGATAGCTTTTGAAGAAACGATTTCTCACACTGATGGGGCTGTTTGACCTGATGCTAGTCGGCTTCGGTGCGCCAGCCATTGCATCGCAAACAGACTTCAATATGACCCAAGGGGTCACACAGATCAGTCAGCAGGTGTATGAGTTGCACATGCTGATTTTTTATATCTGCTGTGCCATAGCACTGATTGTGTTTGGGGCCATGTTCTATGCCATTTTTAAACACCGAAAATCGAAAGGGGCCGTCGCTGCGCATTTTCATGAAAGCACCAAAGTGGAGGTGATATGGACGGTGATTCCGATTTTGATCCTCGTCGCGATGGCGATTCCAGCCACCAAAACGTTGGTGGCGATGGAGGACACATCTCAATCTGATCTGACGGTTAAAATTACCGGTTCTCAGTGGAAATGGCACTACAGCTATTTCGGGGAAGATGTTGAGTTCTTCAGTTTACTGGCGACCTCGCAAAAGCAGATCGATGGTCTTGAAGTCAAAGGGGCCAATTATTTGTTGGAAGTGGATAATCCTCTGGTTGTCCCCATCAATCGTAAGATCCGTTTTCTTCTCACTTCTGATGATGTCATTCACTCGTGGTGGGTGCCCGATTTTGCGGTGAAGAAAGATACCATTCCCGGTTTCATCAATGAAGCATGGACACGCATCGACCAGCCCGGGGTATACCGTGGCCAGTGTGCTGAGTTGTGTGGTCGAGCGCATGGTTTTATGCCCGTGGTGGTGCATGCCATGGAGGAGAACGATTTTGAACAATGGCTTGCCAATAAGAAAACCGAGTTAGCCGAAGCGAAGCAAGCGGCAGCATCGGCACTAACGCAAACACTGTCGCTGGATGAGTTGATGGCTCAAGGTGAAGCGATTTACAGCGCGCGATGCGCGGTTTGCCATCAAGCCAATGGCATGGGGATCCCTGGAGCCTTTCCCGCCATTAAAGGCAGTGCGATTGCCACTGGGGATCGCGACAAGCACATCGACATTGTTCTTAATGGTAAAGCAGGAACCGCAATGCAAGCTTTTGCCAATCAGCTTTCCGAGCAAGAGATTGCTTCGGTGGTCACGTATCAACGCAATGCCTTTGGTAATGACACAGGTGATGCGGTGCAAGCGGCTGACATCAACGCCCATAAAGCGCAGAGTCGCGGGGAGGGACAATGAGTCAATTTGAAAAACCGGTCAAATCTGCGTCGGCAGAAAGTGAACTGTCTAGTGCGGTGGCGGTGGAAAGCGACGCTCATGAACATCATCAACCTTCTGGCATAGGCCGTTGGATCTACTCCACCAATCACAAAGACATTGGCACGCTCTACCTTTGGTTTAGCTTCATCATGTTTTTAACCGGTGGTGCGATGGCGATGGTTATTCGCGCGGAACTCTTTCAACCGGGTTTGCAATTGGTGGATCCGCAATTCTTTAATCAAATGACCACAGTTCACGGTTTGGTGATGGTGTTTGGTGCGGTCATGCCAGCCTTCACTGGCCTCGCCAACTGGATGATCCCGATGATGATTGGTGCGCCGGATATGGCGTTGCCAAGAATGAATAACTTGAGCTTTTGGATTTTGCCTTTTGCCTTTTTAATCCTCATCGGTTCGCTGTTTTTGCCCGGCGGCGGCCCTGATTTTGGTTGGACTTTCTATGCGCCGCTTTCGACCAAGTATGGCCCCGATAGCACGGCACTGTTTGTGTTCTCTGTGCACATTATGGGGATCAGTTCCATCATGGGCGCGATCAATGTGATAGTGACCATCGTTAATATGCGTGCACCGGGTATGACCTGGTTTAAGCTACCGATGTTCGTTTGGACTTGGTTGATTACGGCGTTCTTGTTGATTGCTGTGATGCCCGTGTTGGCAGGGGCTGTGACCATGGTGCTGACAGATAAGTATTTCGGCACCAGTTTCTTTGACGCGGCAGGTGGTGGTGACCCTGTGATGTTCCAACACATCTTTTGGTTTTTCGGCCACCCTGAAGTTTACATCATGATTTTGCCGTCCTTCGGTATTGTCTCCGCCATCATCCCTGCTTTTAGTGGCAAAAAGCTTTTTGGCTATCACTCAATGGTTTACGCCACTTGCAGTATTGCACTGCTCTCGTTTGTGGTGTGGGCACACCATATGTTCACCACTGGCATGCCGGTATTTGCCGAGCTGTTCTTTATGTATTGCACCATGCTGATTGCGGTTCCGACTGGGGTTAAAGTGTTTAACTGGGTTGCGACTATGTGGCGTGGCTCGTTGACGTTTGAAACGCCGATGTTGTTTGCGATCGCCTTTATTGTGTTGTTCACCATTGGTGGTTTCTCCGGCCTGATGTTGGCGATTGTTCCTGCGGATTTTCAATATCACGATACCTATTTTGTAGTGGCCCATTTCCACTATGTGCTGGTTTCTGGTGCGGTGTTCTCCATCATGGCGGCGGCCTATTATTGGCTGCCCAAGTGGACGGGGCATATGTACGACCAGCGGCTTAGTTTGTGGCATTTTTGGTGCTCGGTGATTTCGGTCAATATCCTTTTCTTCCCAATGCATTTCCTTGGCTTGGCGGGGATGCCACGACGTATTCCAGACTACGCGATTCAGTTTGCTGATGTGAATCAGATTGTCTCGATTGGCGGATTTGCCTTTGGCTTATCGCAGCTTATCTTCCTCTGGCTGGTGATTAAATGCGTCAAAGGAGGCGACAAAGCCGCAGCCAAACCGTGGGAAAGAGCGGAAGGGTTGGAGTGGACAGTACCTAGCCCAGCCCCACATCACACCTTCTCGACACCACCCAAAGTGGATTGAGGTGACATGATGACTGGGGGAAGATCGAACCGCGTTCTTACACTTAAGCTGACGATGGCGGCTTTGGCGATGTTTGGTTTCGGTTTTGCGTTGGTGCCTCTGTATGACGTGATGTGCGATGTGCTTGGCATCAATGGTAAAACCGATAATGTTGCCGTGACGGCTCCGGTAGGGTTGCAAATTGATACCAGCCGAACCATTCGCGTCGAGTTTATGGCGCATGTTTCACCAGATATGCCGTGGAGCTTCAAACCGCAATCGGTCACGCTCAATGTGCATCCGGGAGAAGTGATTCAAACGGCGTATCTGGCGCAAAACCTCAGCCAAGAGATCTTAGTTGGTCAGGCGGTGCCTTCGGTGTCTCCGGGGCAGGGCGCGGCATTTTTCAACAAGATTGAGTGTTTTTGTTTTAATCGCCAACCCATTGAAGGAAATCAGTTGGCACAGATGCCGCTGATTTTTTACATCGAACCTGACTTACCCGCCGAAATTCACACATTAACGCTCTCTTACACCTTGTATCGCTTACCCGTTGAACAAGTCGATAGAGAGAAACTTGCGCAATTATCTGGACTCAAGGAGGCAACCAATCCACTGCCTCAGGGAGCTGAGCTATGAGTAACAAACATCCGTCATATTATGTTCCTGCCCAAAGCAATTGGCCGATTCTTGGGGCTTTTGCGCTCTTTATGATTGCCGTTGGGGCTGGCATGACCGTTCAGGGAACGCAAATCGAAGGACCCGTGGGGCCAATTGGTAATGTGATTTTAATCGTCGGTTTTGTCACCTTGCTGTATATGCTGGCAGGGTGGTTTAGCAACGTGATCACCGAATCACTCACCGGAAAATACAGCGAGCAGATTGCCCGCTCGTTTCGACAAGGAATGAGTTGGTTTATTTTTTCTGAGGTGATGTTTTTCGGCGCGTTTTTTGGTGCGCTTTTCTACGCAAGAATGGTGGCAGTGCCATGGCTTGGTGGGGCAGACAACAATGCCATGACGCATGAGATTTTGTGGCCAAGCTTTGAAGCCCTTTGGCCTCTGACCACCACACCATCTGGTCAAGAAACACAAGCAATGCCATGGCAAGGGATCCCTTTGGTTAATACCATCATTTTGTTGACCTCATCGATTACCCTGCATTTGGCGCATACCAGCTTAGAGAAAAATCAACGTATGGCGTTGATTGTTTGGTTGGAGATCACCATCGTCCTCGCGGGCTTCTTCCTTTTCTATCAAGTCGAGGAATATGCCCATGCTTATCAGGAAATGGGGCTGACACTGCAATCGGGCATTTATGGCAATACCTTCTTTCTCTTGACGGGTTTTCACGGCATGCATGTGTTCTTAGGTACGACGTTTTTGATCGTGTTACTCGGACGCATCGCCAAAGATCATTTCACGCCGAAAGATCATTTTGCCTTTCAAGCGGGTAGTTGGTATTGGCATTTTGTTGACGTGGTTTGGCTCTGTTTGTTTGTTTTTGTCTACGTTCTGTAATGCAATCAATTTAGTATGGTCTTGGGTTGGGTTCTACCCAACCCGTTGTTAACGCGATCAGCAGAAACAGCACCACCAATGCGGAGAGCATCACTCTGCGCCCCAAATAGTGGCTCATGGATTTCCCATTGGGAGAAGAGTCGGCACGCACCATATGGAATAGGGCTAAACCCAAGTTGGCAATAATGAACAATAGCAGAAGAACCAGTATCAATTTGAATAGAAATATCGGCATAGTGACTCCGAAAGCTGCGTTGATCCGATCGCCCGGCGCCATTGTCGCCGCATTGTTAACTTTGGTCGTATTTACCCTGTTGGTCAAACTGGGTTTATGGCAGCTCTCGCGTGCAGAGGAAAAGTCGCAACTTGAAATAGAGTTACAACAGCGTGCTTTGCAAGCACCGCAGCCCTTGCTTGATGTGCTCAATGTGGAACACGCAGCCGCGTTTTCGGTGACGGGAGTGAGAGTGGAAACCAATGTCGCGCCAAGTGCGTTGCCCATTGTGCTGCTCGACAACCAAACGTGGAACGGGAAAGTGGGTTATCTCGCTTATCAGGTGATGGCATTGATGGATGAACCGGGAAGTTATCTGCTGGTGGAGATCGGTTTTGTCGACGGTGGTTTACAACGCCAATCTCTCCCCAAAGTGCAAGGCTTTCGCGAACCTCTGTTTTTAACTGGGAGGTTGTATCAAAAATCCGTTAACCCATTGAGTGACCAACTCCATTTAGAACCGAGTGATCCAATACGAGTGCAAAACATGGTGATAGCGGATCTCAGCAAGCAACTCAACGTCAGTCTCATACCGACATTGTTTCAACCTGATAACCTCACCCATTGGCCCTATCCTCAACCTTGGCAGCCACTGAGCATGGGGAGTCAAAAGCATTTTGCCTATGCGATGCAGTGGTTTGCGATGGCGTTGGTGTTATTGCTGATCTCTTCGATGATTTTTGTTCGCTACCTACGCATTCGCCGCAAGGAGGTATCGCATGATTTCCACACAAAATAGAGGCCGTTTCATTCTGCTGCTGTTGGTTCTCACCTTTGCTTTGCCCGCCATTGTCGCGAAAGTGGTATTGGAACAACATTGGTATCAATCCGGGGTCTCAAACAAAGGGGAGTTGATAGAACCCTACACCACCTTACAAAGTCTCGGGCAGGTGAATCCATTTCAGGGAAAAGGGTGGCAACTGGCGTATTTGCTGCCCACCTCTTGTGAAGCCCTTTGCCAGCAGCAACTGCATCTTTTAGGCCAAAATCATCTCGCTTTGGGCAAATATCAAGAGAGAGTCGAAGCAGTAGTTTGGGCATTTTCTCCAACAACAACTAATCTTAAATATGAGCAGGTTGTGATAACAAAACAGATTGAAAGCGTTTTGAAACCGGGGGATATGGTGATCGTCGATCCACTAGGTCAGTTGGTGATGCGCTACCCACTGAACGCCACCAAGTCACTCATAGAGCAAAATAAAGAAATACTCTCAGATCTGAGGAAGCTGCTTAAACTTTCGCGAGTTGGTTGAAGGGGAGGGAGCCATGAATCTTCATCGGATTATGGTACAAATTGCGTTGGTGTTAACCTCGGTGGTGATACTACTTGGTGCTTACACGCGGCTTTCGGATGCGGGGTTGGGATGCCCTGACTGGCCCGGCTGTTACGGCCATCTCACGGTGCCGAATAGCGCGGCGGAACTGAGCGTTGTGGAGGCTAATTTTCCAGGCATGTTGGTTGAACCAAACAAAGCGTGGCTGGAAATGATTCATCGCTATTTTGCTGGTAGCTTAGGCGTTCTCATTTTCGCCATTACCTTACTCTGTCTGTTTAAAGCCAAAGCTCCGAAGGTGGTGCCAATTGTGCTTTCATTGTTGGTTGTCGCTCAGGCGCTGCTAGGCATGTGGACGGTGACCATGAAACTCATGCCAGTGGTGGTGATGGCGCATTTGCTCGGCGGCTTCTTACTGTTTGTGTTGCTTGCGATACTCTATTGCCAACTCAAACCAACTGAATTTATGGTGGATTGGCAGTTTGTCGATCCAAGGCTAAGGTTTTTCTCATTTTTTGTAATCGCTGTGGTGGTTTTGCAAATCCTTTTAGGTGGATGGACGTCATCCAATTACGCGGCACTAATGTGCAGTGAACTGCCGATTTGTGAAGGGGATTGGGTAAGCTACCTAGATTGGAAGAACGCGTTCGATTTTTGGAATTTAGGCCACCACACCTACGAGTTTGGCGTTTTGGAATATCCAGCCAGAATGACCATTCACGTCACGCATCGTATCGGCGCCATGGTCACGTTTTTCTGTGTTATGACCTACTGCTTTTGGCTCTATCAACAAAGCGAACCTATCGTTCAGCAACTGGCCATTGCGATTGGGTTGGTTTTGCTGGCACAGGTGGGGTTGGGCATAAGTAATGTTCTCTATCAGTTACCACTGTCTGTCGCGGTGGCTCACAATTTAGGTGCCGCATTACTGATTATGTTGGTGAGTGTGAGCAGCTATGTGCTTTGGCAGGAACAGCCGGGTATAGAACTCAATTTCGAGGGATTTAAATATGAGTAAAACGTTATCCGTCGACAAGCCACAAACACGATCTTCATGGAGTACTTACTGGACCCTCACCAAGCCCAAAGTGGTCGCGTTGATGTTATTGACGTCGGTGGTTGGTATGAGCTTGGCGCCTCATGAGCACTTTACTTGGCATCAGGCACTGATCGCTTTGGTCGGCATTGCGCTCATGGCGGGATCGGCGGCGGCGTTTAATCATCTGATTGATAGAAGAATCGATGCCAAAATGGCAAGAACGTATCGTCGGCCGCTTCCTAAAGGGGATGTCAGCCCTTTCAATGTGCTGTTGTTCGCGCTTCTCATCGGTTCGTTAGGGTTTCTATCACTAATGCTCTGGGTAAATAGCCTCACTGCCTATCTCACCTTTGCCAGTTTGTTGGGCTATGCGGTGGTTTATACACTCTATTTAAAACGAGCGACCCCTCAAAATATCGTGATTGCAGGTATTGCTGGCGCGATGCCGCCCTTACTAGGCTGGACATCGATAACGGGGGAGTTACATCCTCATGCATGGTTGTTGGTGATGATCATTTTCATTTGGACCCCTCCGCATTTTTGGGCGTTGGCGATTCACAGAAAAGAGGATTATGCCAAGGTGAATATCCCCATGCTGCCAGTGACGCATGGCGTTGAATACACCAAAACGTCGATTCTTCTCTATGCCATTCTGCTGGCGTTGGTTTGTATGCTTCCCGTGTTGGTTGGAATGGCCAGCTATCTCTATTTATTCAGTGCCCTGGTGCTGAATGTCTGTTTTGTTCTGTATGCAATAAAACTCAAGTTTCGAGCCGAAGAGCGCACCGCAATCGAGATGTTTCGTTTCTCTATCTACTTTTTGTTGCTGCTGTTTTGCGCTTTGTTACTCGATCAGCAACTGGCTGGATAAATTAAGAAAGAGCGAACAAAAGGCTACAGCATCGAGCTGGATTGCATCCACTCTTCTCGCCATGCAATAAATTCTTCCAAGGCTATTGGTTTGCTAACACAATAGCCTTGTATTTCATCACAGCCTAGCTCTCTAAGTGATTCAAATAGGGCGTAGGATTCCACGCCTTCTGCCACCACCTGTAACCCTAGATTGTGTGCAAGGTGGAGGGTGGAACTCACGATCACCTTATCATTTGGGTTTTCCAGCATGTTTAAAACAAATGATTTGTCGACTTTCAATTCATTGACGGGTAGCCGCTGTAGATAGCCAAGGGAAGAATAGCCGGTACCAAAGTCATCGATAGAGAGATGAAAGCCCATTTGAGACAACTTCAGCAAGGTCAGTTCTGATGTTTCTGGATCCTCCATGATGGCGCTTTCTGTGATTTCTAAACAGAGGCCACTGGCAGGGACATGGTATTCGCTGAGCCAGTGTTGTAAGTCATCGAGAAGCTGAGGGTTAATCAAATCCCATGTCGAGAGATTGACCGAAATAGTCAGTTGACCGGAGAGTGGCTGTAACTCCCGCCAATGCTGAATCACTTGTTGTATCATCCAGCGTGTCAGTTCCCTTACATAACCCGTTTGTTCAGCAAAAGGGACAAAGAAGAAGGGGGCAAGCAGGCCTCTTTCAGGATGTTGCCAGCGAATCAGCGCCTCTGCCGACGACACCACTTTGGTCGTGGCCATGACTTTGGGTTGAAGATAGACGCGTAACTCATTTTGTAATATCGCCCGCCTCAACTCTGACAATAGAGAAAGATTTTCGGGATTGGCGGTGACCAAGGCACTGTCGTAGAAAACAACCTGTGCTTTTTTGCGTTTGGCACTGTACATGGCGATCTGTGATGCGTTAAGTAAGCTATCAACGTCCCCGCCATCGCTTGGCCAAGTGGCGACCCCGATAGAGACACTGATATCAATTGGGGTATCGTTGACATAGAAAGGGGCATCAAGACGTTGTTTGATCCTTATAACACTGTCAACCAGCTCATCACGGTTGGTTTTTATTTCACCCACAAACTCGTCACCACTGATTCGAGCAGCAAAAAGAGGGATGCTTTCCGAGGTTAACGTGAGTCTTTGCGCCATTTCTTGTAACACCGCATCGCCGACATGGTAACCCAATACATCGTTGATGTGTTTAAAGCGGTCTAGGTTGATGGTGATGACCGAAATTGATTTGAGCGATGGATGGGCCAGCTCTTGTTTTAAGTGTTGTCGGAAGTGTTCCCGGTTCGGAAGATGCGTCAAAGTATCGAAGTAAGCGAGTTGGGTGATGGTCTGTTTTTGCTCCTGAAGACGTCCGCGCATTTGATCAAATCCCCTTGTCAGTTGACCAATTTCATCAGGACGCTGTGTACCTTCAATCGTTGCCGTGTAGTTGCCATCGGCCAGCGCTTCGGTTGCTTTGGTGAGTGTGATTAAAGGGCGGATAACGCGATGAGATAAGGCAAGAACGGCAAGAGTAAAGAGCACAATCGCCAATCCAGATACCCACAAATATTGAGAGGCGAGCTTGTCAAAGCGAAGGCTTGCCGCATCCAAAGATTCAAGGAAAACGACGGAAATCCAATTTTGACCGGCGAGCTTTTCAGTCAATGTATCCGTTACGTAAACTTTGTCCGCTATGGTACGGTCTTGTTCTCGAGAATCGGAGATCGCTTGAGAATCGCTCAATAAGGAAAAATAGTTTTTAATCATGGATTGGTTAGACACCACATAACGCTTAGGTGAATGGTTGAGTGATGATATGAGTGCGATATCAACCTTCGCCAGTTGACTAGCCAGCGCAATGCGCTGTTCGGTGATTTCAAAGCCAAACAACACATAGCCAATAATGCGTGGTGCTCGAATAGGGGCTAAGACAAATTGTGTCGGTTTACCTTGGTAAACCATTAAATGATAAGGTGTTTCGGTGGAAAACTGTTGCACTGCAACAACCAGTTCACCACGTGAGGCATCGGAAATATTTTCTTCTGAAAGTGCTCTCAAACGCCATTGAGTATCGATAAGTACAGCAACGGACGCATCCACTCGGGCAGCGTTGTTTTGCAATGCTGAAGTGATTGTCTGCTGATCTTGTGTTGCAACGGCGGTGCGAAAACCAAAGTCTGATGCGAGAAGGTCTGCGCTCTGTTGTAAGCGGGAGTTTGTTTCGATTAGCAATTGTTCCCAAACGCGTTTTGAAACATCCAGTGTGTTCTGAATCTCATCTCTTACATGAGTTTCGACTGTGGTTTGGACGAGAGCGAAGCTGACCAGCTGGATAGCAGCAAGAAACACGATCACCAGAGAAACAAAGCGACGAGCAAGGCTGGTGCGTAGGTAGTGACCAAATAGCGAATTCACAGATCCCCTCCTAACGCGGGCATCACGATTTCGACAGCAGCATTGTTTGCCGTTAAGCGTTTGCTTTGAGTGACGAGGGGAGAACCAATGGGTAACGCAGAATGCCACACTTCAATCTGATACGTATCGGCTGGTTGCTGAGTGAAGTGCACTTCGCCTTGATTGTCTGTTGTGGCGAAGAGTGGTGTGTCGGAGACTAAAATCCATGCCAGCATGCTATCGTGAATATTGCAGCCAATCTCGACAACCCCCGCCTTATCAAACACAACGGGTTTTTCTGGACGACCTGAATAGAGTTTGAGTTCAAATGTTTTTGCGTTTGAGAATGAGTAAACGTGGTGCCGAACTCTATCACGATTAGGAAACTCAACGGCACTGCCTTTGGTGATCACCAATACATTCGGGGTAAAAGTTCGGTTGTTTTGGCTTAATTCGGTGACAGGCATCGGCTGGAGTGACTGAAGAAGCGCGTCTGACTTGAGAAACACGACCGCGTTTTCAAGAGGTTCCCCTTGCTGAGTGAATACCCGTACTGTCAAATCCGCGGCGAAGCCGGGCAAGGAAACTAGAGACAGCCACAATAAATGAATAGTTCGTTTGCTCACGATGGTACTTCCTCAATAGCTCATTTGTGTTTTTGGATCTGTGCATCGCTTGTCGTGACGGCTTGATAGCGGTGATGTTTTAACTATAGATGAAAGATGGCAAACAGAATGTTTGATGCAAGTAGAAAGAAACTTGTGCGCTTTTTGGCCTGCGGAAACGAGGGCGAAATAGACTGGAGAGTTAGCCTAGTTCGGTATAGTAAGGATAATAAAAAGCCCCGCTGAATAAAGCAGGGCTTTGAGTTTGATTTGGTCAGAAATCGTGATTACGCGAGAAGCTCTTTCGCTGTGTTCACCACGTTTTCTACCGTGAAACCGAACATTTCGAACAATTGGTCAGCAGGCGCAGATTCACCGAAAGTCGTCATACCGATGATGCGACCGTCGAAGCCAACGTACTTGTACCAGAAATCCGCAATGCCCGCTTCGATAGCGATACGTGCCGTTACGTCTGATGGCAG
>NZ_SZTO01000022.1 GCF_013369385.1 Vibrio sp. 05-20-BW147
TCCAAGTCCTGGGAACTAATACCACAGAAGGCTATATGCGGGTTACTACATCCTGATGGTGTCTACGATGATCCGATGGGCGGGATATTAAGAAAGGAATTGTATCCGAGACTTAGACGGCATTTTCATTTTAGAAATGAGTTAAGTTTGTTTGCTGATGTACATCATACAACAATGTATTCTATTAATATATATGGTAAGAAACTTAAGGAAATTGTGTTTGATAACATGTCAAACTTGCTAATTCCGAAGACTATAGATGAAAGTTATTCCCATGATGGTACAGGGGTTGCTCCTGGTATTAAAGAGCTCCAAGGGGGAAGGGATAGCTCTTCTATGAATTGGAGCACTCAACCTCATAAAGACAGAGTTGCAGTTGTAACAATTAAACAACTAGAGCTTTTTGCATTTTTGTATGATGAGTCAGGCACGCAGCCATTAGAAGCTAGATTGCCTCTTCTACATAATGCTCAACTATATTCTGTATTAATGAAAATCGCAAAATCAAAATTCCAAAAGGTTTACGATAAGAAAGATCAAATTCTAACAACAGTGATGTTTGATGAAACGGCTGCGCAAAAAGCTAACATTATAGAAAGGCATACGTGTTATCCTGAAAGTAATAAACATGCTGTATTGTCAGGTCCACATTTCCATATTTCTTTACCTATGTACAAAACTCCTAGAGAAGTATGTAAGTTGAATAGCGACTATAGTATTATTGACTTGAATTATATACCTGACTCGTATTTTCCAAGAGTTAACTATGTGCCAAAAATGTCGTTGAGTGACTATGAGTCAGTACTTTTAGATATTCCATGGTCTAATGGTCTATTAAAAGATAAAATAACTAGTGATTACAGAATTTTCTTCCGAGCAATGCTGAATTCTAATAATGAACGAACATTAATTGGTTCAATATATCCACCAGGTTATTCTCACATTAATGGGGTTCAATCAACAATTTTCAAATCACCACTTGATTTAATTTCAGTGTCAGCTATCTCTAGTTCAATTGTTGGTGACTTTTTTATTAAAAGTACAGGTAGAAGTAATTTAATGTCGACCTGGTATGCTTTTCCTTTGTTAACACCGATGACAAGATTAACAACATTAGTGCTAGCTCTGAATTGTATTTCGGACGAATACAGTTCTTTATGGATGAAGTTATTCAATCGAGATAGTTGTAAGCAAATGTGGTTAAAATCAGACAGCCGGCTAGATCATAATTTCTTCCTAAACCTAACTCCAGAATGGCATCGTGATTGTGCGCTACGTACCGATTACGCTCGTCGCCAGGCGTTAGTCGAAATTGATGTGTTGGTAGCAATGGCGCTGGGTATGACTTTGGAAGAGCTCAAAACCATCTACCGTGTTCAGTTCCCAGTGATGCGCCAATATGAAGCCGATACTTGGTACGACCAAACTGGCCGTATTGTGTTTACCGCCTCAAAAGGTTTGGTAGGCGTGGGTTTGGACCGTAAGTTTAATAAGAAAAACGGGTTTACCCTCTCGATTGAAGATGGCGTGTTTGCCGATAAAACCAGCGGGCAGGGCAGTGCAGCCGAGCCGTGGACGGAGAGCAATGTAGCGCTCGGTTGGGAAGACATTCGCGAGCTGAAATCAGGCAAGGTTTACAAAACCTACATGGATGACACGCAACCCGGTGGGCCGGTCGAGCGCACTATTGAATACATCGCCCCATTCGACAAGTGTGATCGTGAGCAAGACTACGAGACCGCATGGGCGGTGTTTAGTGAGCGTTTTGCCTAGTTGAAGCTCAGTTAGACATTCGCTGAATAATGTAGGCAAGAGCGCCGAGGCTTGGACCACGGCGCTCGAACCGCCGAATCACTTGCATTTAGCCAATAGAACAACGAAATAAATATTCGCGAGAAAACCGCGCCGCGAGAAAACAGCGCGAGAAAAGAATGCAAAAAAACAATGCAAAAAGGACAGTGAAACCATGTTACCGTCAGTGGTGAGTGACCAAATCGCAAGCAGCGTCAAAAAATACGTAAAATCCGCCTTTACCATGAACAGTCCATGTTTTGAAAGCGAAGACTATTCGATGATCGATAGCTTTTTAAACGATCGCGATAATCTGGTCAAAGGCCCTTATTTATCCATTCAGTTGCCTTTTCGGCAAAGCGCGCTGGCGCTGAATTTTTTTTCGCAAGTACACTTACCTTTTCCACCCTACGCACACCAAGCGGTTGCTTATCAGCGCCTTGGTGGTGACAACCCACTGGCTACCTTGGTCGCAACCGGCACGGGTTCAGGTAAAACGGAATGTTTTCTTTACCCTATTTTGAATCACTGTGCAGCAAGCAACCAGCCGGGGGTGAAAGCGATCGTCATATACCCGATGAATGCGCTGGCAACCGACCAAGCTAAACGTTTTGCAGAAACGGTGTACAATAATGCGGGCTTAAAAGGCAAAGTCACGGTCGGCTTGTTTGTTGGCGGTGGCGATGGTCAAGGCAGCGTTGTCATGAGTAAAGATGGCGTGATCACCAGCAAAGAGCATTTGCGTAATAACCCCCCCGATATTTTGCTCACCAACTACAAAATGCTCGACTATCTGCTGATGCGCCCTGAAGATCAATCGCTGTGGCTACATAACCAACCGGGCACATTAAAGTACTTGGTGGTGGATGAATTGCACACCTTTGATGGCGCGCAAGGTTCGGACTTGGCTTGTTTGATCCGCCGTTTAAAGTTCCACTTAAGCGTGGATAACCAAGGCTTTGCGTGTGTTGGCACCTCAGCGACCGTCGGTGATGATTTAGCCCCATTGCTGGAATACGCCAGCACCATTTTTGATGCACCGTTTGATGAAAGCGCCGTGGTACGAGAAGACCGTTATCGCCACGATGAATATTTACAGGCTCATCAAGCACAAGTGTTTAACTCACCGGGTTATGAGCAGCTCTCGTTGCTTGACGCCTCGCAGTTCGCCGATGAAGTCGCCTATTTAAATCAGCAGTTAGCGCTATGGTTTCCCGAGCATAACTTAGCCTTGCCAGACGATCTCGATTCGGACGAAGGGCGAGCCGTGCGCATCGCATTAGGGGAGGCTCTGCTTACACATCAGTTTTTCCATTCACTACTGGGATTGCTGGATGGCAAAATTCGCGCGCTGGATGTGCTGGTGAATGAACTCGACCGAAGTTTGTCACTCGGATATCAAGCCACGTTGCAGTTGTTGCAGAGCTTTATTGCTTTGGTGTCGATAGCGCGCCGAGGGATAGACGAATCGCCAGAGGCCGAGCAAGAACGAATCGCACTGGGCAAAGCGCGCCCCGTGTTGCCATTTTTGCAAGTGCGTTACCAAATTTGGCTGCGCGAGCTACGCCGTTTGGTGGCGAAAATTCATCCGAAGCCGGTGCTGCGTTTTAGTGATGATTTGGCGTTTCACGAAGGCGAGCAACATATGCCAGTGATCCACTGTCGTGACTGTCATGCAACAGGATGGGGTAGTTATGGCGATGGCTACAGCGATCAGCTCGAGAACGATTTGGAGGTATTCTACCGCTTGTTCTTCGCTCGTCATCAAGGCGTGCGCGTGTTATTCCCCATCAACGAAGGTGAAGATATTCCGGCCAAAGGGCTTATTCGACGCGTTTGCCCAACCTGCCTAACCTTAAATTCGGACAGCGCCCCGATCCACTGTGGTCATGAGCAAGACGCACTGATCCGTGTATTTATCCCAGATTTGGTAAAAACAACCGAAACTAAAGGCCCACACTTTGACAATCAGTGCCCTTATTGTCATAGCAAAAATGGCCTGAGCATTATTGGTGCGCAATCCGCGACACTGTCGAGTGTTGCTATCAATCAGCTTTATGCTAGCCGTTTCAACGACAATAAAAAACTCATCACCTTTTCTGACTCGGTCCAAGACGCTGCCCATCGAGCGGGTTTCTTTGCTGCACGTACTTGGCCGTTAATGGTGCGAGGACATATCGCCACCGTTGCGCAGCAATTTGAAGGGCTTGATCTGGCGAGCTTCGCCACGAAAGTGACACAAGAAGCCCAAGCTAAACTTGTGACTCCTGAATCGTTTGTCGCAACGTTTACGGCACCGAATATGGAATGGTTAAACGATTATCGCGAGCTGGTGGAAGGAAACGATGCCGCCACATTACCCGCCAAAAGCAATTTGCCAGATTTAGTGGCGAAACGACTTAACTGGGAAGTGCATTCAGAATTTGGCTTGCGAGCAGCGATTGGCCGAACCCTTGAGCGCACTGGCGAGGTGAGTGTCGATGTGTGCAGTGATGAATTGGTCGCACTTTGTTCAAAGCTGCATGCTGAACTGGTTGATGAACTGGGGAATGAGTTCAGCGGAGTGAACGATCAACATCTGCTGCATTTCTGTTTGGGCGTACTACACCGCATGCGTTTGAAAGGGGCGATAAATCACTCAGCCTTACAACACTACATTCAAGACGCTGGCGAAACCTACTATCTAACTAAAATTGACCGCCTAACTTCGAAATTTATGCCCAACTGGAGTGACAGAACGCGCACCCCTCAATTTTTGTCGTTTGGTAAGATTAAACACTTCGATAATTTGTTTGGTTCTAAACATCACCACAGTTGGTACCAAACCTGGCTTAACAAATGTTTGGGTAATCAGCACAACGTGATGATTTCCTCGCATACCCAGACGATTTATAGCCGATTAATGCATGCGCTACGCAAAGCGGGCATCGTTGCTCAATTTGATGTCAAAGGCTGTGAAGTCTGGGGCTTGCAACCTGAAAGTCTAAAGCTGACGACTAATCTACAAGCCATCGGTTGTGACCGTTGTACCGAACGTTTGGTGGTGGCTAAAACTGCCTATGCCAGTTGGTATGCTCAACCTTGTCATAATGATTGCTGTCAAGGGCGTTATACGCGCGATCTGCCGCTTGCGGAAAAAGAGTGGCATTTTGCACAGACACACCGTGTCAATGCCAGTGAACACACCGGCTTACTTGAGCGTGATGTGCGTGAACAAGTTGAAAACTCATTTATCAAAGGGCAATCAAGCTGGGCTGTAAACTTGCTCTCCTCGACGCCGACGCTTGAAATGGGTATCGATATTGGTGGTTTGTCATCAGTGCTGCTTTGCTCCGTGCCACCAGCCCAAGCCAACTATTTACAACGTATCGGCCGCGCAGGGCGAAAGGACGGTAATGCCTTTAACATGACCGTCGCAGAAGGTAATCCGCACGATCTGTTTTATTATCAAGAACCATTGGAAATGATGGCGGGCAGTGTCACTGCACCGGGTGTCTATCTTGATGCTTCGGCCATTTTGGAACGTCAGTTAACGGCGTTTTGTATGGACCGTTGGATTAAAACAGGTGTGACCAGTAGTGCGATTCCTAAGCGAGTAAAACAGATGTTGGACGCGACAGAAAGTGGCCAGCGCGATCTATATCCATACAATTTCCTCACTTTTGTTAAAGGTAAACAGCAGGAGTTGTTTGATCTCTTCATCTCTATTTTCCACAGCCTATCGCCAAACTCAGTCGATAAGTTACGTGCCTTTATGTTTGGCAGTAATGTCGCTTACAGCTTAGAAAGCAAAATTGAGCAGTCATTGAGCCATTTGGCGACTGACCGTAAATCGTTGCGCAGTCGCGCCGAAAAACTCAAACGTAGTATTGATAAATTGAAGTTGTCGCCAGTTAAAGACCTCAATTTTGAATCTGAACTCAATGAGTTAGAAAACGAGCGCAATGCGCTGTTGGCGCTGATTCGAGAGATTAACGGGAAAAATACTCTCAACTTTATGACGGATGAGGGCTTACTGCCGAACTATGCATTCCCTGAAGCGGGCGTTACGCTTCGCTCAGTGCTTTGGCGTAAAAAGGACACCATTGAAACGGAAGATGGCTCAAGCCAATACGTGACACGTACTTTTGAGTACGAGCGTCCGGCAGCGGCTGCGCTTTCTGAGCTTGCGCCAACGAGCCATTTTTATGCTGGTGGGCATAAAGTTGAAATCGAACAAATCGACATGAAGGTATCCGAGCCTGAGACATGGCGCGTGTGTAGCCACTGTAACTACAGTGAACGCATTGAGGCCGATCAGCATTCCTTCTGTCCCAAATGTGGCCATTCCGGTTGGGGGGATGCAGAGCAGAAAATTCGCATGCTGAAACTCAGACAGGTTTATGCGCGTTCTAGCTCGCGTGACTCAAAAATTGCTGACGATGCTGACACTCGTACTCCAGCGTTTTTCCAACGACAAATGTTGGTGAACTTCATGCCGCAAGATGTCGCTTACGCTTACCACATTCCTAATAAAGAAATGCCTTTTGGTTTTGAATTCTTAAACCGAGTGACGCTGCGAGATATTAACTTTGGTAGTGCATCTGATGAAGGGGAAGAGTTCTACGTTGCAGGAGAGAAGAAAAAGAAAACAGGCTTTAAGGTGTGCAGTGACTGTGGCTTTGTACAAAAAAACTATGGCCAACCAACGCACGAAATCGCCTGTAAATACCGAAATTCTCCTGAAGAGGCGCGTTATGAGGATGTTTTGTATCTTTATCGCGAGCTTGAGTCTGAGGCCATTCGAATTTTGTTGCCAGTGAGTAACTATGGGTTAGGAGACGTCACAGAGTCTTCTTTGGCTGCTGCGTTGCAATTGGGGATGAAAAAATACTTTAAGGGCAGTGTCGATCATCTAAAAGGCACGATTTATAAAGAACCGGCAGATGCAGGTGAAAGCTATCGTTATTACTTAGTCATTTATGATTCAGTTCCTGGAGGTACAGGGGCTCTTAAAGAATTAATGCAGGAGCCTGACAACCTAATCGCCCTGCTATCGATGGCGCTGGAGGTCATTGAACATTGTGCCTGCGCCTCGAAAGGTAAGGATGGTTGTTACCACTGTGTTTATGCCTACCGTGATCGCAACAAAATGCGCTCAATTTCCCGTGAACATGCGCGTAAGTTGCTCAGAGCTATCATCGATAATAAAGACAAGCTGATCAGTATTAAGAGCGTTTCAGATATTGAAATTGATGGCGTAGTGGAGTCTGAACTTGAACGGCTATTTATTGAAACCTTGAAAGGGCTTGCCAAAGAGTTTGTGGTAACCAAAGAGTTTTTCCATAACCGGTCGTCTTGGTTTATCGCGTCAAAAATTAACTCTGATGTCTCTTGGCATTTGGTTCCGCAAGTCGAACTCGGTGCAAACGACGGCGTTTATATAGAAACTCGTCCTGATTTTGTTTTGTATCCCGCATCTCAGATGGCTGGTGTGAAACCTTTAGCCATTTATCTTGATGGTTTTGCGTTCCACAAAAAAATAGTGTTTGACGATGTAGCTAAGCGTAATGCAGTGCGTGATAGCGGGCGCTATAACACGTGGACACTAGGCTGGCATGATATTGTTCAAAGTGATAAGAGTAAATTGAAAGAGTTTTTTGGTTTGCATCGCCAAGAAATTCAACCTAAAGAAGCGCTGTATCCTAAGTTCATCGAGCGTAATTACCAAACATTGCGCAGCGTCTATGAAGGTGAAAATAACTTTAGTTTGCTGAAAAAATGGTTACATCAACCTATCGAAACATCCGTATTTTTCCGTCAAGCTTCGACGGCGAACTGCTTCTATTGGCTAGCGTTCAATAAGTCACGAGACTTATCGGTGAAAGCGAAATTTGAATACGAAATGCGTGAAAATAGCGCCGTGAGTCGCTTTAGCGAACTCTGTATGGATACGCCATATCTGTTCGGTGGTTTACTTGATTCAGTTGGCACGTCGCAAAGGTTAGTGGAAATTGCAACTGTTTTCCCTGTTGAGTCATATGCTTATGTGCTGAAAGGTGCAGTGAAAGGTCAAACACCTTTCGAGTATGTTGAATCAAATATACGTTTGCACATTTGCTTTGATGATCGTGACATTCACGATGAGCACTTTGAAGCGTACCTCGCGGGCTTTTGGAAGCTGGTGAATATCGGCCAGTTTATGCGTGATTTTTCTTGCACTTCCCGTGTACTGCTCCAAGACGACGTGAATGACGGTACACTGATGCCGAATCAAACCGCCTCTGTTACCGTAAATTCGCCATCTTCGGTGGGCGGAGCGGATGAAGAATGGCAGCTTATTATTGAGCATCAACTGCTAGAGCCGGAGGTTATTGAAGCGATGATGGCAAAATCCCTCAGTGCTCCTGAGGTTGGCTATGAGTTAACAAGCGAAGAAGGCGAAATTTTGGCTGAGGCAGAATTGGCTTGGCCGAGTAGTCAAGTTGCCTTGTTGTTGCCTGAGCAGCAAGAGGCGGTAGATCTATTTGAATCAAAGGGGTGGTTCGTCATTGTTGGCGCATTAAATGAAACCGTCTTTGAGCAGCTAAATTTAAAATTAAAACATAATGATAGGTAACCACAATGTCAGGTATGGATACTCCAAAAATTGCAATTGCATCCGATTTTTTGCTCTCTTTTGCTGCGATTCCCAAAGCACAACAAAAGAAGGTGCAAGAGTTTTTGAGCAAGTTTCGTGAAAACCCCACAAGCTCTGCGATTAATTATGAAAAAATCCGTGATGCGAAAAGTAAGAATGTGCATTCGGTAAGAATCGATCAAGCTTATCGAGGCATTGTTCTTAAACCAGAAAAAGGCAACGTTTACATGTTGATGTTTGTTGCTTTGCATGATGATGCTTATGATTGGGCTCGTACCCATCGCTGTGAAATTCACCCGTCAACAGGCGCCATTCAGATTATTGATGTTTCTAATGTGGAAGCTGAGATTGTTGAGCCGACACAAGGGATTTCTTCGCAAAACTCCCCACTTTTTGCACAGTTTAAAGAAAAGCAAATTCTCGCGCTTGGTGTACCAGAAAGTTTTATCCAACGTGTGATGTCAATTGCGACTGAGAAACAACTTGAACAGTTGGAAGAGAGTTTGCCAACTGAAGCCTTTGAGGCATTGTTTATGTTGGCCGCTGGAGACGACTATGAATCTGTTTATAACACCTATAACGACCAAATTAATGGCGATGTTGAGATTGATGTAGAAGACTTTGATGCGGCGTTGCAACGAGCCGTTACTCTGCGCTCTTTCAAAGTGGTTACCGATGACCTAGAACTCCAAAAGATGCTTAATGCACCGTTGGAACAATGGCGAGTATTCTTGCACCCAAGCCAACGAAAGTTGGTTGCACTAGAGGCTAAAGGTCCAACCCGAGTGCTCGGCGGTGCAGGGACAGGGAAAACTGTAGTGGCGATGCATCGCGCTGTCCATTTGGCGAAGAAGCTTATTTTAGAACAGAGTAATCGTAAGATCTTATTAACGACTTTTACCAAAAATTTAGCCTCTGATATTAAAGCAAACATCAAGAAAATAGCGACAGATGAACAATTGGCACGAATTGACGTCGTCAACATTGATGGCTGGGTTTCTCGTCTGTTGAAGCAGTTTAAATATGACTACAAAGTAGTGTATGAGGGTGATGCTAAACGAAAAAAATGTTGGGATATCGCTGTTAGCCAAGCGCCTGCCGAGCCGTATTTCCCTGATTCTTTTTATCAAGAAGAATGGCGCCTGATTGTTCAAGCAAATGGGATTAAAACCAAGCAAGAGTATTTAAAGGTAAGCCGTGTTGGGCGAGGTACCTCATTGAGCCGTTTGCAGCGCTCTCTCGTTTGGCCTGTTTTCGAAGAATATCGAAACCAACTTAACCGAAATCAAATTCGAGAAATTAATGATGCGATGTTAGACGCGATGGCGCTCATTAATGAGCAACAACTCGTTCTTCCATATAGTTCGATCATCGTCGATGAAGCTCAGGATATGGGGAGTCAAGCTTTCACGCTACTGAGAAGTATCGTGCCAGAAAAAGAGAATGACCTATTTATTGTTGGTGATGGCCACCAGCGCATTTATCGCAATAAGGTGGTACTTGGCCGTTGCGGCATCAATGTTCGTGGACGTCGTTCTCAAAAGTTAAAGATTAACTATCGTACTACTGAGGAAACCCGTCGATTTGCCACAGCTATTTTAGAAAATGTGCCAGTCGATGATCTTGATGGTGACTTTGATAAATCGAGTGACTATTTATCTCTTTTCCATGGTGATTTGCCAATTGTGCAAGCGTGTACCAGTTTCGATGAGGAGTGTGGCTTCATACGCAAGCAGATAGAATCGCTTATTGAATGTGGTGTGCCGTTGAAGAATATTTGTATTGTATCGCGAACGAACGCACTTCGTGACAACTACAAAAGCGCTTTTGAACAAGCTGGATTCGATTCTTACTCGCTATCTTCAGAGAGTTCTGACAACGATAAACCAGGGCTTCGTTTTGCTACGATGCACCGAGTTAAAGGACTCGAGTTTCAATATATTTTCATTGCAGGAGCAAACGAAGGTGTCATCCCATTGCAAATGGCTATTACCGAAGATCCTGTTGAAAAACGCGATTACGATTTCAACGAAAGAGCGCTATTACACGTTGCTGCAACAAGAGCAATAAAGGGTCTCGTCGTTACATCGTCAGGACAACTAAGCCCTTACTTGATTTAGTTACTGAGAACAATTTGGGCCAGCCACTTGGTGGCTGGCTTTTAAAATTTACTTTGAAAGGGCCAGAGAAACCAGAGTCTCGATCTTTACTGGAATGACGTAACTTTATGTCGCTCTATTTCTATAGGGCGATATGGTTTTTGGTTAGGGAATAACTATGAATAATGAACGCAAAAGGGCATTAAACAATGCTATTAGCCTTTGCCCAATTTGGCCTCATCAGGCATCAGAGCAAATTGGCAAAATGCTACAAGAGATAAATCAGGCTAACGCGATTATTAATAAAATTGCGAGTACAGCCCAGAACAGCGCAATTAAAGGCGGTTTCGCTGCAGAGACTTGGCATGCTGAATCATTTAATTTGGACGCTATTCTAAAAGATAAGGAGGTTCGAGCCTTCACTGATAACTTTGCCAACTCTCCCCTTGCCAAAAACCATTCAACCCACGATATCGTTGTGATGAAAGGGGACGAGCAAGTACTTGGTGCACAACTTAAATACTTCAAAGATGGCGAATCGACTCAAAAGGCGTTCAGAGCGACAAAAGATAACATCGCCAAATATAAAGACAGCGATGCGTTTATTGGCCCTTCAGACCAAATTGACCCGATCAAAGCTGCTGCAGAACGAGATATGCACAGAAATAGTCAAACACGTCCGGAGGTGGCTGAAGCGGCTAAAGCAGTGCGCGATAAGGCAACTGGAAATCTTGATGTCGATGGCGTCCAGTCAACCCCACTTAGCAAACGTGATGCAGAGCTTTTAGGTCAAGGAAATAAGGAAGGCAAGGAACTGCATGAAAGCCTGCAACAGGATTATCTCAATAAATCGACTGTTCAACAGAGCTTGCGCGCTGCGAAATCGGCTGCGGTAATTACCACTGTCATTGCTGGTAGCATTAACACGTTTCAATCGATTAAACGTGTGCGGGATGGGGAAATTACGGCTGAGCAAGCCACTTTCGAGATTCTGCAGAATACAGCCATCGCTGCTGGTGATAGCGCATTGAAAGCCGGTGCTGCCACAGCTACGGTCAGCATAACAGCAAGAAACTTACCGACCTTGTTTGCTGGTTCCGCATTCAAGCGAACTTTTGCTAACAATGGTGTCGCAGCAGTGGCTGTCTGTGCAGTGGATGTGGTTCAGAACGTCGTCCTATTTGCGGCCGGAAAAATTACCCGAGAAGAGCTAGAGACTCGATCTGGTAAAAACTTATTGCAATCTGGTGCGGGCGTTGCTGGTAGCTCCGTTGGTGCAGCTGTTGGATCCCTCGGTGGACCGGCTGGCGCATTGGTTGGTGCGATCATTGGAGGCCTAATTATGACAATGGCGATGAGCATAGCCATCGACAACCATATTGAAAAAAACTTTCGCCTGACACTTGAGGCGACAGAGAGTGTTGCAAGTAACGCAATGATCATGCATGAGGCGTTGGAGTATCTGCAGGTGTCACAAGCTTTCTATGCCGAGTTCCACAAGGGGTTGTATCTGTCTGAGCGCCACTTTGCTAGCCAAGTTAAAATGCTGGCGGACCAAAGTACACAACTAAAGAACCTAATCGATAATCTTTAAGGCATATTTTCAATGAGTGAAATGATTGAAGCTGTACCACAAGAAATTTTTCAACAACCATTGAATAACGTAGAGCAGGAAATGGTTGAGGCGCTTGTTGCGCAACATAAAAATAACGTAGTAGTGACCCAACAACTCGCAATGGATGCCTCACGGCTTTTCACATGTAGCGAAGAGCGCTTGAAACAACAGGTCGAAAGTGGGTTTTTCAAGCGTTTTTCCGGAGCGTTGAGTGGTCAAAATCGTGAGAACCAGTTGCAGAATCAGGTTGATGCGCTACAAATGCAGAAATTCGCTTGGCATTACCTTAAGCAGCTGCAGCAACAAAATCTTATTAACGCCCAAGGTATTGCCGTCATCCGCAACAACTTGGGAACGATGAATGAGTACATCAGTGAGACCCGCGAGTTTCTATTCCAAGCGGTTGATAAAATCAATCGTCGCCTTATCCGTGTAGAGAATAATGCCAGTTTCAATCAATGGTCATTGAACATTGAAGCAAACAAGCGTCGGTTTAGGTCTATGCCTAAGGTGTTGTTGGTCCTGAACCTAACCTATGATTTTATGCGAAGTCATCCTGGTGTCATGCTTACATCACAGGACATCAACCACCTTATCGTTACCCTAGAAAAGCTGGAAGTCGACTGCGATCAAGAAGTCAAGTTACTCGATTTTATTCTCGATTTGATAGATCAAATTGAAGCAAGCAGTATTGATAGCTATCGCTCTCTCATTAAACTGTCATACAACGAACACCTAGCAGATTCCTACTTTATTCAGAAAAACATTTCGGGATTGGCGTTCAATTCGCTCTATTATCTTTCTGATGAGTATGACCGAGTTATTGACCTCCTTTCAGACATTGAGGTTTGCGACACAGACGAGAAACGAGAGCGTATTGTCTCCCGATTTTTTGGTAGAGAGTTTTCTGGTTTAGAAACGCAATATCGCATGCGGGATCTGATTGAGGAAATCATCGGGGGCAGTTTACTGACTTTGGAAATCTACAAGGCAGAAAACGGCGTGGATGCCTTGGCTAATAGTTCTATCGAAGACACTGAGCCTGTGGCACTGATATCTCAATTACCCGATATCAACGATCATACTTTCTTTGACAACACTGAAGATAAAGAAGCTCATTACAACTATTTGCGGCTTTTCTCACTATGTATCGATGGCTTCGGATCGTTGAATAAAGAAGGTCAGGCGTTTATTGAGTTGTTGGCAAATAAAGCTGGGTGCCCGCAGGTGATGACAGAAGTTGCGGCACTGGCGAGCAGTCCATATAAAGTGCAAGACAACTTAGCCATCCTGCAAGAACTGCTGAAAAATGACGAATGTGCTTATACCTGGTTGCTTGATGCATTTTATTTATTGACTTTGTGCAATACGCCAATTGAGTCACCTAATATGTTACGCATCTTGAACTCACTGAACCCCGCTCACTTCAGGGAGCACTTTCCCTATATGTTGGCGGTGATTTCTGAACAAGATGAAGAGAAGGTACTTGCGGCTGCTGAAAAACTTCAGCATAAAACCAATGGTTGGAGAAATGTTATTGGTTATCGCAAGTTTAACTTCGAAAAAGTGTTCTCCGACTTAAGATCTAAGCTGCTTCGAGCAAGTTCTGAGGCAATAGATATCTCTATAGACCTGACCACCACGACAATGAAATCCGGAGAATACGCGCATTTTATGGATATGCTAGATGACTCTTTGATGGGCAGGATAGGAAGTAAAGTTGGGAGTGCAGCATATACGCTTGGTCGTAGCTCCTGTTTATCTTTGCTCAATGATGTGCGTAAGAAGGTCAGCAAATTTGTCTCTGAACATTCGAGTGTTTTGCAACAAGGGAATCGTGAGCTGGTGCGATGGGAACTCCCTGCGATTTCGTTCGAAAATGAATTAGGCCATGGTGATTTCGAATTGGATAACTCTTTTTCCAATGAAGAATGGCACGAGCAGTTTTGTCATTTTGAGCGTCAATTAGACAATACCCTCACATCTTTTTCATACGCTTGTACTGAGGTATCTGAACAATTAGGGCTTTTCATAAAAGGCCAGTTTGGGAAGTCAGTCATTGAGTTGAAAGAAAAACAACGTGCTGACCAGCTTGAACGGCAGCGTCAGGAAAAACTTGCTAAACAGTCAGTTACTATCGAAAAGCAAGGTATGAAACACTTATTCCACATTGAGTGGAATGAAATAGAGCATCCGCCTTGTGATCCAGAAACGATCACTGACATAAAAACAGACGGCACAGCATGGCTAATCGTTGCTAATGGCAAACAGTTGTACCGCAGCCTAGATCGTGAAAACTGGTATAAGATTAACCTGAGTGAAAGAACACCGTACATTCGCCAACTTGTTTGTGTTAGCGGTATGTGGATAGCCTTTGTCGGGCATAACGAGGGCTTTTATTATTCTCAAGATGCACAAAACTGGAAACAAAGCCATTTCCCAGAAGGTCTTGGTTACGATTTTACCAGTACAGAAAATGTCTTTTACTTTAATGGCTTATGGCTCTGGCGCTTTATAGAGCGACGTGAGTATAAATACGTTGAGAAAGGTCTTATTTTTGATTCAAATAAGACGGGCTATTATGACAAGGTCGCTGTTTTTTGTGCCGCTAACCTCGACGATAAATGGAAACGCTGGCAAGAGGAACCAAGCCTTTCCGAAGGCATGGTGGTTGACAGTTTGTTGCCATTGCCTGGTGGAAACACTGTGCTTGCGTTCTGCAAGTACGATTCCTCCTACACTAGGTCGAAAAAGAAGAACAATGCTACTTCATTCGTCCGATACTATATTGATGGGAAGGGTTGGCGTAACTGCACATGGGAAAGCGAAGATGACCGATACAATACGCCAATCATCGTGTCTATGAGTCAAAAATTGATGTGCTTTTACTCAAATAAAGTCATGTTATCTGACAAGAATGGCTACGAATGGAAACTTCAAAATAACAATTTTTGCATTGATGCTTGTGCCCATCTGAATGATGTTAGCCTATTTTTGAGGCATCGAGGCCACGACACTTTGTATGTTAGCCAGACAGCAGAAAGCTTTGAAGAACTTGCTCTTGGAGAGGGGCATTGGCAACACATGGCAGCAAACGAGCAAGGTTTGTTGGCTGTCTATTCGCCAAATTCGCATGAGACTTTTTTGAAAAGTGGCCGTTACATTTGTACATCTATAGGGCAATAGCCGTTAAGGGGGAGTGCTCTCCCCCTTGATTTGTTACTCAAATAATGTAATTCCGATCTGCTCCTGGAGCAGATAAAGGTTTGAGTATTATGCATGGGTTCAAGAAAATAGCCTATTATTCGATAAACTCGTTTGAAAGACGATTAAAGAGCGGAAAGTAGCGGTTAAAAAAGCAAAAAGATTCCAGATATCTATCTAACATCATGGTTTTTATGACGATTTTTTCACAGTAATTAATGTGATTTAGGTTCTATTTTTCATGGTTTTCTAAAAGTAATACCAGAAGTAATACTTTTTGATCTTCGATTTAATAATTATTATTAAAATCAAAAAATTGATGGCTTAATCCTGCTGTCTCACTCGCCACATTCTAAGAGGTCTGATTTATGTAGTGGCCAACTAAAATTGGCCACTACAAGGTAAATACCTGATTATTTTTATTAGGCCGTGTAACAATTGCTTATATGCAACATGTGCCTTATCTTGCGGTGATAATGAAAGATATATCATTATGTTAGGTTGGCATATCGTTTGGCGGCGACATTTACAACAAAATTAAAAGAGAGGTCATTGTGGCTCTGCGTCGTAATGAAGAACCATTTAAGTACTCGCGTGGCTACCCTCAGAAGTGGCTTTATGTTGTCAAGTTTTGGTTCAAGCTAAAAGCTTTTTGGCGATGGGTCCGCGTCCAGAAGCCAATGACTAAGTTGATGGGTTACCAATATCAGGTTGCTGATGACTTGATTGAAATAGATATCACTTACCAGTGTAACTTGAAGTGCAATAACTGTAATCGCTCTTCAGCCCAAGCCCCATCGAAAAAACATATTGGACTAGATGAAATAACCCAGTTTGTTGACGATAGTCTAAGCCAAAATAAGCACTGGAGAAAAATACGTGTATTAGGTGGAGAGCCAACGCTACATCCCGAGATCAGCGAGATCCTTTCGGAGTTATATCGCCTGAAGCATGCTCATCCTGCTCTGACTATTCAGCTTGTGACTAACGGCTATGGTCGTCGCGTCAACAAAGTAATATCGATGCTGCCAGAGTGGTTGTGTATTGAAAACTCATCGAAAACGGACTCCGTTCAACCAGATTTTGGCCCATTTAACTTAGCTCCGGTTGATAGCTGGTACCACAAGTTTAGTGATTTCTCGAACGGCTGTGATATCGCAAAGACTTGCGGTTTAGGTCTAACGCCTCAGGGTTATTATCCTTGTGCAGTTGCTGGTGGTATTGACCGAATACTAAATTTAAAAGGTGGACGTCGGCGTTTACCGTCTAGTGATGATGAAATGCGCGATCTAATGAGGCGTAATTGTGGTTTATGTGGACGATTTCGAGATGGACATTATGTTCCACCAAAACTACGCCCTAGAATATTTGAGCAGCGCACTTCAGCAACATGGAAGAAGATTTATCAAGAGTGGGAAAGCAACAAAATGCGTTAGTTCTGGCTTGATTGCAAAGGAATAGAAAGTGGCTGAATGGCATATTGTTGGCAATGGTCCGGGGGACTTAGTCATCAAACAACATGAAAAAGTTATCCGATTTAATCAACCATTGACCACCGCTTCAAGCGCTGATCTGGTGATGACTAATGGTAAGTTGGCAGGCATTAAAGCAGGTGTTCTTGTCCAAGGTGAAGTACCAAGTAAACTGTTTTACGAAAAGCTAGAAGCATATGGTAAGGAACTAGAGGATTCATTGGGGTGTAAACCTTCAATTGGTCTGCTCACTCTAAAGACAATGCTGAATTTTGGTGTCACGATAAATGTTAGTAGGATGACTTTGCTGCCTTCACTGGAGAGGCCCCAAGATTATAATCAACGGAAAGCGCTGCCAGCGGCATATCATAATTGGCTGGGAGAACGGCGTCTCGCTTCTGGTTGGATCGACAAATTAAATTGGCCAGGCTACGTAATGAAGTTAGCACATCATGAGCCTGCCAATGACGCAACAAGCAGTCGTATTTTGTCAAAGCTCCAGTCGTTGCCAAGCTTACCAAAAGAAGAAGCGACTCAATTATTGAAACAGCTATCCGAGGTTAAGCCTGTGACATGGTTGGAGCATATTGATTATTCGAGCTTAAAAACTATAGAGCCACTATTTTTTGTTTTAAGGGGGAGGAATACCTCCCCAAACTGGTGGCTTTACGACAACGAATTGTCTATTGTGGTAAACCGTCTTCAAAAAAATCTGGCTTTGGCTCAACAAGCTCTACTTTTCTCCGAGAAAGTGAAGGCATAGACATAAGTTCTTGAACCATTTGGTTATTGCGCTCTTTTTCATCTCGGCCCAGCTTTTTACGCATGTGCCAGTAGGTGTAGCCCGTATCTAAGTAAATAGGGGCTTTCGCGAGTTCTGCCATGGGTAACATGGTTAAATAATCTGTAGCCGAATCGAACCACTCAGAGTTGTCTTTATGTTTGTAATATTCCTCAGGAACTTGTTCAAACAACGCTTTGGTGAAGACTCTTAGGTGGCTCCATACATTCGCACCGGCAGCAAACCTAGGATTAGTGTAATCCGGTTGGTATAAATGCAGTGGTTTATTAGGGCGGAACATAGGCATCTGAATTAAGTCTGCTCCTCGTTTCTTGGCCGCATACAAAGCATCAACAACATTGGGTTGCATTAAGCAGTCATCTTGGTCTAACACTGCAACTAGTGTGCTAGGATCTTGGCAGATTTCTTTTATTGCCAATATGAAGTTTGGCATTCTCCCAGCATTAGAGTTACGCCTTACTAAGGTGGTTTTAGTTTGTAGCTCATCCAACAGCATTGGATAATACCAGTTATGAGCGGCGCCACTAGCATCGTCAATAAGGACAATACCAAAATTTTGATTTGTCTGATTCCGCAATGACTCCAGGCAGCGTCTTAGCAGGGCATAGTCCGTGTACCTACCTTTCAATAAAAAAACGACTTTTTCGCGCCTTTGAGCATATTGCCAGTGATTACCGGGTACCCAATCAAACTCCTCATGTTGCTTTGTAGGCTCTTTTCCCTGGGCAATTAGATCTCTCGCTAATAAAAGTTCCGAAAGGTGTTTGTGCTCGTTTCTAGGATGAACGTAGTAACTTCGAGGATCGCCACCGCGTACAGAGCGAAGTCCTCTATGTTTCATTGCTTGCTGTAGTGCACGATGCCAGGTGAGAGTGAACTTTCTCCCGTCCAAAGGATTATCAATTGGTAGTTGATTGCGAACCTTAGCAAGATCTAAAAGTCCGAAACGGACTTCGGGAGCAAACTCGCCTGGCTCTCCTTTATAAGGATTAAAACTAGAACTGCTTTTGGGGATATTGAAACCAACGGTAAGCACATCCTCAGGCTCACAGGCGTAAATCATGTCAGTGATATAATCATGGCTCCAATTACGACGACCAATAAGCACGTCTAAATCGCACTGTAGTACATATCGAGTCGTAACTTGGTCAAAACCCCAGATCTGAGGAAATAACGGAGCATTTTGACAGGTATGTGTTTCTGCGCAATCAGACTGTGCAAACCATTTATAATACGTTGTATTTATGGTTGTTGCGTCTGAAGGGGAAACTAGCACCGAGTCAATTAGTCCATCGTCTCTCAGCTTCTCTGCCTGTTCAATAACGGAGGCTAGGTTTGGGTTCGAATACTGGCGTAAAAATTTCCCCTCGTGAGGGTCAATTAGAAGAATTGTTTTTGCGAAATTAACTGGGTAGCGCAGCTGCGTCACGATATGCAGCACTTGGTCAGTAAGTACTTCAGCATCTTGTGCGCAGGCTTTAATCATTAGAGTTACAGCGTCGCTCTTAAACGAGGCCGTTGGGGTTAGTGCTTGGCGAGGTTCGACGCATTGTGGATGAAGCTCTGTGATCAACTTGCGGTAAAACTGCTCGAAGCCGGAAAGGCTCATTAAAGCATCATCTTGTCTTCGCCAACTTAGCCGACGCACGAGTTCTTCGTCAGCATTGGCCAGTATTCCAATAGAGTAGAGACGGGCACACATATCCCGAAAACGTGAGGACGTGAGAGGTTGTATGTCCTTTCCGACATCAATGTATTCCAGCTTTCCTTGTTGAGTGATAATTAAGTTATCTCTCTTGATATTGAGAGTGCAAACTCCAGCGTGATAGAGGCTTTTGAGGTAATCTACAATGGATTGTTCGGAAAGTTTCTCATTAGCTAATGCATTACTTTGGAAGGGGGTTCGGTACTGCCAAAGACCATCACACTTTCTCCAAGTCACCGTAGAAATTGGGAGGTTTTTTTCGGCGAGTAAGGATCTCAGGCTTCGGACTTCGGTATCTGAAATGGCCCAAGGGTAGAACTCCTTAACCACTTGATTATGCTGCAGCCAAACCGTCCCCTCCATACCAACACCTAACAGATGGCGATTGGTAGACAATAAAGTGCTCCATGTTCTCGCAACATAGGCAAGTCTATTTCTCTGTTCTCGCCAAATTTCGTTAGACTTATTTGTCTTTGTATCTTCTCCATCAAGAGAGTAGATGGCATAAATAGGATAAGAACAAACGGCTACCTTGGAAGCATTTAGCATTAATAGTTTAGTGACCAACCAGTGATCTTCTGCACTTCTGATGTTTGGGTACCTGATACCCAGATTGGTCTTCAGTAATAGGTTGCATGAAGGGAGCTCTCGTTGTTGCTTGGCAGAAGCAAAATTATTGATAAATCCCGCTAAGCTTAGATGATTACAGAGCTCGTTTGGATTTGCGATATTGTCATTTTGGAGAATTACGCCTCCTTTTCTTAGTTTATTGCTGCCCAGAGCTGCAACTTTATCTGTATCGCGAACAGCGCTCCATAATCCATGTAGGCTATCTTTAGCAAACAGTTCATCATCAGCGTCTAATCTTGCAACCCATTGTATACATGGCTGTGTATCGGCCCAGTCTAAGAGAAGGTTGCGTGCCCTAGCTGGTGACCCGCATTCTGCTTGCAAGAGGGTAACAGCTGGATGGTGGAGTAAAGCACTCGTTTCTGATGGCCAACTTATATTTGAGCTATCATCCAGTACAACGATGCGCGCAACCTGCTTTTGGATGAGACACTGATTGAGTGCACTGTTAAGTGCTCGAATGAGATCTTGTGGTTGGTTTTTGTGGGCAATGGTGATTATCACTTCAGCAGAGTCAAACTCTGGTGCAGAAGTGTGTACAACGCGCAAATTACGATCGCACAAGATCTCAGTGTATTGAATGGGAGCGCGCGGGTGAAAGTTAGCCATTGACACTCTCCAGCAGTTTCATTTCGTTTAATATATCGTTCTTGGAAAGTGTAAACAGCGTAGCGGCACGTTCGAAATAGATATCCATCTCACCTCGTGACATTTTCTCTCCATGAAGTTTTAGAAACTGCGCACAGCCGCGCAGTTTCTGTTTTGAACCTGGGGCAGAAAGAGCATCGGGTGATTGATTGCACCCCCAATCAACGGTCGCCATATTGGTATAGCGAATAGTGGCCAAATCGGACTCTAAAGCTCTAATCGCAAAATCCTTATCATTTCC
The DNA here is from genome assembly GCF_013369385.1 of Vibrio sp. 05-20-BW147. GTDB lineage: Bacteria > Pseudomonadota > Gammaproteobacteria > Enterobacterales > Vibrionaceae > Vibrio > Vibrio floridensis. Next base: position 20,827 of record NZ_SZTO01000022.1, read on the forward strand.
ACTGGTTAAGCCGTCAGTGAAACCACCAATTTTGGTAGCAAGCACAGTTTTAATAAAGGTATTTGAGCCTTGCCATCCTGGGTTGCCAACTAGAAAGTCACTGACCTCAAGATCTTTGGGAATATTAGTAGCGACCGTTTTGTTATTAATCTTCACATTGATACCAGACAGAACGATATCTGCCTTTCCTTCTTCGCTGCTAAGTAGGCAAGAAGATAGGTGCTCTGGCTGCCAAACATCATCATCATCGATGATAGCGATATAGCTATTTGGAAAGTTATCTGAGATATAGTTGATACCAGTATTCCAACTGCCCGCGGCTCCGGATGCACGTGAGTTGACTAGCACATGCAGAGGAATGCTTTTGAGTTCAGAGCGAAGGGATTCTACTTCATTCTCATTTAGTGAGCGTGTATCTGATACGAGCACAACAGCTTTAGGTTGGCATGTTTGATTGATGACAGAAGGAAGTGCATGCTCAGAAAGTAGTGAAAGCCTGGGCGTTGTAGCGATAAGCACAATGACATTGTTCATTATTGGGATTTTGATTGATGATTAACTTGATTATAATAAGCAAGTTGATGAGTTTATGATGTAACTATCTGACATTTATGAGTATTTGATCAACATTTGTACTCTTGATTTGTTTTTCTCAAGCATAGGAAGGCCATGAAAACACTTGTAACAGGTGCTGCCGGTTTTATCGGTAGCCATATTTGTCGCAGGCTTTGTGCTGATGGATATGATGTGGTCGGCGTTGATAACCTCAATGACTATTATGATGTGAACCTTAAAAAAGCGAGGCTGGAATGGGTCGGAGATGTAAGGTTCCAATTTCATTGTATGAGTGTTGAAAATTCAGATGAATTAATTTGTTTATTTGAAGAGGAACGATTTGATAAAGTTATTCATTTAGCCGGTCAGGCTGGTGTGCGTTACTCTTTGGAAGCGCCAATGTCCTATGGACAAAGCAACTTAATGGGTTTTCTTTCAGTCCTAGAGGCCTGTCGTCATTTTAAAATCAAACACCTAGTTTATGCTTCATCTAGCTCTGTGTATGGGCTAAACGATAAAATTCCATTTTCAGAAAATGACAATGTCGATCATCCAGTTTCTCTTTATGCTGCAACTAAAAAGGCAAATGAGTTAATGGCTCATAGCTACTCTCAGATGTATGGCTTACCAACGACAGCGCTACGTTTTTTTAGCGTATATGGTCCCTGGAGTCGACCTGATATGGCGTTCTATAAGTTTGCAGAAGCAATGATTGAAAAAAGGCCGATTGATGTTTTCAATAATGGGGAACTATATCGAGACTTTACTTACATCGATGACGTTGTAGAAGCAGTAGTCCGAGTAACAAAGAGAATTCCAAAGAAGAACCAAGAATGGCTAAAAGCTAACGGGGCCATTGCTCAAAGCTCAGCGCCATATCAGATTTTTAATGTCGGTAGCGGGGCTCCGGTCAAACTCACAAAAATGATTGATTTATTGGAATATCTACTGGGAGTATCTGCGAAAAAGCAACTGAAGCCAATGCAGGTAGGGGAAGTGAATACAACATACTCTGATGTAAAAGAACTTTTTGATGAGATTGGTTTTACGCCACAAGTCCCATTCCACGAAGGCGTTGCAGCTTTTGTAAAATGGTACAGTGATTATCGCCAAATTTCTCAGCAGCAATTTAGAAGTACTGCTGAGTCGGTTTAGTTTGATGCTGAACTACAAAGGTGAGTTGTATGCTTTTTGCATACAGCCACTTCACTAAATATCGAGCCGCAAGTTTTCTTGTATTTCATCTATCAGTGTTTTTGGTACATCCCATTCCTCAGCAAGCTGACGCCAAGTTGATACGTGCTCAATTGTTGTATCAATAATATCGTCGATCTTTCTCTTGTTAAAAATAGGGCTTAGTTTCTCTAAGCTATAGAAATCACTTCGTGTAAAGTTATCTCTTTTACCATTCAAGCTTATCCAATGGCTGTTCACCCATTTACTACCGGGTTTATAGCTATAGGCTAAATCATAAGCTGGTGCGAGAGACCATTTGTCTTTTTTTAGCCTGTCTTGTTTCAACATAAAGGCAAAGTTCTTTGAGTGGTCGTCATGATTTCGAGCAATGATATTGAACGTCATGCGTTTGAATAGCTGCTCAGCGTCAACAGCGGAAAGCTTCAACTGTCTGGCAATGCCAAATAACTCTGCGTAAGAGAATGACCCTGGCTTTTTATAATCAATGTGGGCAAGACCGTTTAGCGTTTGTACGTGTACCTTGCTATTTTTAATTCGATCAAACCGTTGTGTAATAAAGTGTCGTCGATTGCCTTCATGGAGTAAGCGGCATGGCATCATATCGACACCGCATTTGTTAGCCATTAAATGATAAACAAACTCCATCGCGCCATAGCCTAATGGGTCACCGAAGGTTTCTTGATTTTTGTTATGCTCACTAACACCATCAAACTTCATCAAATAATGAGTAAACCCACTTGGCACGTTGGTTTGGCCGGAGCGTACTTGAGTAAAATCTTCATTAAATGCTAATACGGCTTTCGGTCTTGCTCCCCCCGCACTCATGCCAACAGATAATAAAGACATCATTGCTTCTCTATCGTCTTGGCCATTTTGTTTGAGCTCTACTTCAAAATTACCTCGTGAATCTAAGATTTCTTGTGCAATTGAAACGAGCGATTGGATTTCTACCTGTTGTGAAGCATTTAAACTTCGTAACTTTGTCGCTGGCGCATACTCAAGAGCGCCCATGCCTCGCTTTCCCGTATATTGGAGGCGTTGCAGTGGTGTAATGTCACTCGGTGAACGGCCCTGACTTGCAACCCATGCGTTGAGAACCGCGTTACCAAAATCATCAGGTAAGGAGTCAGCAATTAAACCTGGAAGTCCTTTAAAGGTATTGAAATCCAGTTCGGGAAAGCGATAGATACGATTCGATAATGGCATTTTGATTGGAGACAGCTCGACCCCCTTTTTTACAAAGCTGGGATCATATTCAAATGACCCAAGTCCCTTTTCAGTGTCAAAACTCACAGCGCCAACGAGATCGTCTTGGTAAGTTATTGTAATGGCTTCCATTACCATTCTGGTGTTTCCTCATCTTTATTACTGCGCCGGCCAGAGGCTCTCTGCCTTTTCTTTCCTTGCAGTTTTGCCAGCTGTATGGGAGAAATTTCTTGTTTAGGGATAAAGAGATCAATTTGTTCTGTAAGGTCTAAGGCCATTAATATCGCAATCATGATATCGAGCTGCACTTTTCCTTTTTCTGCATTCAAAACTGTTTTGCGGGCAATGCCAGCAATTTCTGCAACTTCAGATTGTGTTAGGTCTCGATTTAGTCGAGCTTGCTTCAACCTATCGCCGATCTCTTCTGCTAATGCTGCGGCTGTTACATGTTTCACTCTAAAGTCCTATTTCGGTTTCATTGTTTGTGTTTTGTCTGTGTAATGTCCTTAATTTAGGACCTTATGTTGGTACTGTCAATGATTGCCTTTAGTGTTCCATTTTGGTGACATTAAGTATCTTTAAGTCTAGTAAAGTAACTATTTTTGGACCTTGTGATGTTTGTGGAAAATCTCTTCTAGAGGGGAGTGATGGAAGGCTCTTTGGAGGGATTACCAGAAGCTCAACGGCTCCAACAAGAATTGAAAAGGCGGCATGGCTATCATGCGCTCTCTATCAGAGGCAGCACTGAACAAGCTTACAGGGCTTGGTATGACTGAAACTCGATATATCGTTTAAAAGGCGAACGATTTAGCTTAGTGTTCGCCCTTTAGATGAATTCAGCAACAAAGCCGGCCTGCGCTAAAGCAATGCATTTCTTTAAGTACACAAAAGAGTACGCGCGATTCAAGTACTATTTTGTCGAAAAACCAATTAACTCTCGCACGTATCTAGAGTCTAATACCTAAAATCGTGCAAAGCATATTGTACAATCCATATCTGTATTCATGCACAGGCCTTTATCATGAAATAAGATAGAGGTACTGTTGTTTATCTTTTTTACTCATCTGTTTATCAGCTAGGGTTTTATTATCACAATGACCACATTGCCACTCTCATTACAACGTCAACAAGAAATCATTTTACTTTGGGACAAGTTCAAGCAAGACAAACAAAGTGAGTTAGTCTTCATTGCTCGCGAACAAAAGCAATTGTCTGCCGATTTGAAGGTGTATGTCGATAAACTGCACCAGCAGACGTTTACTCTAACAGAGTATACAAATCGTAAAACGAGTGACAAAGATCAAGTACCAGGTGGGTATTTGTGCAACTTCTTGGAGCGCACAACCAAGGGAATTTACGGTTCGTCTAAGCCAGGTAATGCGACGAATTTTGAAGTAAAGCTGAATAGCGATGGCGAAACCTATACGATTCGTAAGAATCTAAAGAAGACCTCAGCAGCACAAACCGAAGACAGTAAAGAGGATGCAGACCGTTATTTTCAAGCGCACATACTCCCTATTTTTGAGGCTATTGTTAGTGATAAAGCGCTGGCTGAAAAAATGGATCATATTGACCACGCGGAGTATGCGGCTAAGCAGATCCTAAGAAAGCTCATTGCTATCCATAATCCTTATCATTTTGTGTTTATCTATTCGGACTCGGTCATCGATGATCTCTATGATGAGTTTGTAAACAGCGATGCGACGTCAAACCTGAGAAAGAACTTCGAAGTCAGAGCGTTTTTTAATCAGCTATTGAACCTAGACCAAAACAACGAGCTCGACGATGTATTGCTCTCGGAATTTTTATGGCAGTATGCCACGACACAAGTACTGGTGGATGAAGACACACCTAATGTTATTTTGTATGGCCCTCCGGGGACAGGCAAAACTTACGCAGTCAAAAATAGCCTTGATTTCCTCTGCCAAGGTGACCGTGAACGCTACGAGTTTGTTCAGTTTCACCCATCTTTCTCTTATGAAGACTTCATTGAAGGCATCAAACCCAAAGGTGTAACCAAAGACGGTAGCATCAAGTTTGAATTGGTTGATGGTGTGTTTAAGCGTTTTTGTAAAAAAGCGAAAGCTAACCCTAGCAAGCCTTACTATTTTGTCGTCGATGAAATTAACCGTGCAAATTTGTCATCTGTGTTTGGTGAAACCCTGCTGTGCCTTGAAAAAGACTACCGACATGATCTCCACGACCAGAACGGAGGTTCGAAGAACCTGATCAAAACACAATACTCATCACTTATCGAAGACATGATTAAGGACGATGCGACCAATCAATCACTGGCATATCACTACGAGAACGGCAGTGCCTATTTCGGTGTGCCAAGTAACGTCTTTTTCATCGGGATGATGAACGATGTTGATAAGAGTATTGATGCCTTCGATTTAGCATTACGCCGTCGTTTCCAGTGGATCAGAAAAGATTGTGACTATGACGTTATCGCTAATGAAGTGAAATTCAATGGCAAAGATGAGTTCCATAATATCGAACAGTACACCGGAGCCTGTGAGAAGCTAAATCGCTATATTAGTGATGGCATTGGTCTGGGTAAGTCGTATGAGTTTGGCCACTCGTTTTTTATGAAAATAGCCACTATCGCAAAGACGCGTACCATCACTGAGAAAAATGCCTCTACGCTGTTCACTCTGCACCTACAGCCAACGTTACGTGAGTATCTAAGGGCGATGTTTGCGGAACATGAGCTTGATAAACAAATTGAAGACGCCCGTTTGAAATTCTTAAACCCTCTTAAGTAAGTAGACTATGAAAGGTCGATTTAAAACCAATCATAATTTTTATGAGGAAGCTGCTCTGAATGAAGAGCAGCTTAGAGCATGGTTTGGCGCAAACAAGCGTCAGGCCAAAGAGCTCATCAGAACTCTTTTCAACGGTGTAACGGAATATACCACGAAGAAAGAGACGTTAGAGCACGTCCAAATCTTTGGCTTTAATCATAAAAACACCGTTCAAAGGCAATCGGATCCAGAGGATGAGCAGTTAATCCTAAAGCTGTATAGCAAGCAAATCGATGGTGAAGATAAGTACATTATCCAAACGGGTTTGTATGCAGGGGTGATCTATATTCACAATGTTGAAATTAGCATTACCAGTGCTTACGGTGACACCTTCCTAAAAAGGATGCTCAACTCACTGTCTCACGTAATGTTGGACAACACACAATTGTCTGGCGTGTTGTCGAATCAACCCAATGAGTTTGAAAACATCATCGCTTACTTGTTTGTGCAGTCGTTAGAAAGGTCAGCGGTGTTGGGATTGCCTCAACGTTATCAACTTCATCACCAACATAGCCACAAAGTGCGCGGCAAGGTGGATGTTAACCAGTATTTAAAACGCTGTGTTCCATTTACCGGCAAGATCACCACATCATACCGTGAGCAGCAATATGAGCAGATTATCGTTGATGTGCTCTACTTGGCTTGCCGAACCCTAGAGAAGAAAATGGGTAGGCATTTCTTAAATAAAGTGTCGGGCATCTATCAACAACTTGCCATGCACTTCTCTGGCCGCTGGCCAGTGGTCAACGACATAAAACAAGTGACTCAACATCCAAACCTGATTCATCCAATGTACCAAGGCTACAAACAAACGTTGGCTTATGCCGTACTGATTCTGACGGAAAAGAGTGCAGAGTTGAGTACGGAGTCTGAATACGTTGAGGTGAAAGGCTATCTCTTTGATATCGCACAGCTGTTTGAAATGTATTTAGAATCGATCCTGAGTCACTATCTTCCTGATTGGCTAGTGTCGAGCCAGCAGAAACTCACGGTTTATCAAGGCACTTTCTTCGAGCGGAATATGTATCCTGATTTAGTACTGACACACATAGAAACTGGCAAAATCATGGTCTTTGATGCCAAATTTAAGCGGATGAGCTCGGACTACAGAGATCTCGATAGGGCAGATTTCTATCAAATTCATGCTTATATGGCGTATTACCAGCAGCAACTGCAAGTGGGTGGCTTGCTCTATCCGTGTGAACAGCCTATCGATCCCAATATATGTTATGCCAATCAAGTCATGGGGCAGGTACCGAAATCAACGGCTCACTTTATTGTTGATGGTGTGTATGTGAATGAGGGGATGAGTATGAGTGATATTATTGCGAGCGAAGAGCAGATGGTGCGAAGAATTGAGAGTTTGGTGTGAAACATTGCTCTCACACGAGCTACGTCTTAATTTACCCGAAGTAGAACAAACCAAAGCACGGATGGAGCAAACACAATGAACGCTAGCACAACTCGTGACATCGATATTGTTGAGCTGATGGCGCTGTGCGAAAACAGCACGTTACAAAAAGGTATCCAGCTTTCGCACAGTGGCGCGGTGCGCAAACTTACCATGATGGGTAATACTGCTACTGCACAGGTGAAAGGCAGCAATGTTTATCAAGTGAGTCTCGATTTTACGGGTGATTTGGTCGCTACGTGCACGTGCCCAGCTGCGCAATATCAACGCTTGTGCAAGCACAGTGTGGCTGTGGCGATGTCTCTTATCGAACAGCCACAGCTCAATCAAGAGAGTGAGCGAGAGACAATCAAAAAACACCTGCAAAGCCTCGGTGAAGAGACCAGGCTAGAGATGCTGCTTGATTACCTGGAAGAAGACGAATACGCATGGAATGCGCTACTCACGAAAATCGAAATACGTGAAAAGCCAGCGGTGTACGGCGAGTTGAAAAAGTTAGTTACCCAAGCCTTACCACGAGAACAGTTGTGGGATTGGCGAGAGAGCCATGCCTATTTTCATTCAGCAGAAAACCAGTTGAGCATGATCATTGAGTCGATGCAAAGCCTTGATACAGAGCAGCAGTGGAAGCTCATCAACTACCTTGTGGAAAGGTTGAATAAGGTACTCGAACAGATCGATGATTCAAGTGGCGATCGTTTTGGCATTGAAAGCCTAATTAATGAGCACATGCCTAACATACTGGCAAAACTTAATTGGAGTGAACAAGAAAAAGCACATTGGATGTTTGAGCGTTTGACCCAGCATGAGTTCGATGTGTTCCCGTCGATTGAAGAGAATTTTGCCGTGGTGTGGCAAAACAACACGTACTTCCTTGATTTATGTCGACAAGCGATTGAACAAGCTTCACCAGACGAGAGTGGTTGGAATTTAAGAACATGGGCCAATCCACTCATTAAACAAAGCCCAAATTGGCTTGATGTGGTGGCCATTAAGCAAAAAATAGCGCGAACGTGCCGAGACTTCTTAGAAATTGTTGAGATGTATATCGACAACCAAGCGCCATTAGAAGCCGAGTTTTGGTTGGCGAAAGCGCGCAAAATTGCGAGCGAGTATGAACGGCAAGCGTGTGATCAGGCGCAGTTCCGCCTTTATGTTGAGCTTGGTGAAATTAAATCCGCTTGGTCGCTGGCCAATAGTCTATTAGAACGATCGCCCAGTTTTCAGCGCTATAAAGATATGGTTCTGTTTAAAGCGAATTACTCAGTGGATGACGCAGAGTTTCTTTCCCGCGTTGAGCTGTTGTTTAAGAATTCCTATCGGCTGCCAGACCAATTTAACCGTGTGTCTGAACAAACCGATGCCTTGGTGCTCTTCTATATCGACAACCAGCAATTTGACCGAGCGTGTGAATGGGTGGCAAACAATAGAGTGTCCACCAATGCGTTGCTAACGTTGGCTGATCTTGTGGTGCATGATAAGCCAAACCATGCACTCAGCTACTACCTTCGCGTTGTCACGGTGCAGATTGAGCAGACTAACAATGAAGCCTATGCCACAGCGTTAACGCTTTTACAAAAAATCGAAGGATTGCTTAAATCGCACTCTGCGGAGTTGGCGCAGTTCTATGTTGAAATAGCTTCACTAGCACAAAGTTATAAACGCAAGCGCAATATGCTGACTTTGTTAAAACAACACTACGCCGCCTATTTATAACCTGTAGAGATAGGAAAGGCTTTAAATCGCCCACTTTCATTCCAACAAAGAAACGACCACCTAGGAGGTTCATTTGAATCATCGAGTTGTGTTTACCGGTGGGCCCGGGGCGGGCAAAACCTCCGTTATCGAATATCTCAATAATTTAGGCTACCCAAGTGCCCACGAAGTGGGGCGAAAAGTCATCCAAGCACAAATGCAAGCTCAAGGTAGCGCGTTACCTTGGTTGGACAAATTGGCCTTTCGCGACCAAATGGTGGCTGAAGAAATCAAAAACTATGACGACTTTGGACATGCGGTAACCACTTTTTATGATAGAAGCATTATTGACTGCTATGGCTACAGTAAGCTTGAAAACTTACCCATTTCGACGCTTTTATCCACGAAATGTTGCGAGTTAAGGTATGACCGTAAGGTGTTTATTTTCCCGCCGTGGGAATCGATCTATAAAAATGATCGAGAGCGAAAGCAAGATTTTAAAGAAGCTGTTGCTACGTATCGCGAGATAGTGAGTGCCTACACGCAGTTTGGTTACGATTTGCTTGAAGTGCCGATGGTTTCCGTTCGAGAGCGAGCGGAATTTATTTTAAAGAACCTCAAACCCTAATCTTTAGTATGGCGCTATGCCTTTGGGAGAAAATGGATAAGCTCATCGCCCTCATCAAAGAAGACCGAATGAGAACAGAGGCGTTAGGCCATGTGGCCGAGTTGTCATTGCCTCAGTGTTATATTGCTGCAGGCTTTGTGCGAAATTTGGTGTGGGATTCATTACACGGTTTCGTCACTCCCTTGAATGATGTTGATGTGATCTACTTTGATCCTACAGAGTCAAACCCCGATGCTTATCTGCAATATGAAGCGCATTTAAAAGCGCGTATGCCGCAGTTCAATTGGCAGGTTCGCAATCAAGCAAAAATGCATCTTCGTAACGGTGATGAGCCATATCAAAACGCGGTAGATGCCATGCGTTATTGGCCAGAGAAAGAAACGGCGGTGGCCGTTCGGCAAGTGGCGGCGGATCACTATGAATGTGTTTCGGCGTTTGCGCTTGAATCTCTATTTCGTGGGCATATCACGCACAATCCAAAGCGTTGTTTGGCAACATTTGAACAGCGCGTTACTTCAAAAGGGTGGTTGGCGCGCTGGCCCAAGTTAGTGGTGGTGTTGTAACGTGGTGGCCATCAACACGGGTATGGATGCTTTCTAATATCTTGGAGATATTTTTGCCAACGACGCTTTTTGTTGAGCGATATTATTCGTTATCACATACATATCTTGTACTTGATATGTCAATCGTTGCCATGACTGGCCTATCAATTCTCTCCCTCCTCTTTAAGCACAATTTTTCCAGTGTTTTTTTTGCCGATGAAAGGAGTATAGTTGGTGTTAACCCAATGTTTTATCGAACTATATTATTCAATTTTTGTTCAGTTATTAGTCAGGAATGGCTCAAAAATCAATAGGTAAAACAGGGTTGGTAATAACAAAGCAAATAGCGCAATGTTTGCTGTAAGCAGTAATAAAAAGGCAAGTGCGAGAGAACTGGCCGACGAAGGAGAACACCATGATCAAGATCGCTTTTTTTAGCGCGAAATCTTATGACGAAGCCTCGTTTAATAAAGTGAATGGCAACAAAGAGTATGAGTTTCACTACCATGATTTTCGCTTGCGGCTAAAAACCAGCAAAATGGCTCAAGGTTGTGATGTGGTCTGTGCATTCGTCAATGACGATCTATCTGCCCCTGTCCTTGAGCAGTTAGCGCTTGGTGGCACAAAGCTGATTGCGATGCGCTGTGCCGGGTTTGATAAAGTCGATCTGCAGGCGGCCAAAGAACTGGGGTTGCAAGTGGTGCGAGTGCCAGCGTACTCTCCAGAGGCGGTCGCGGAACACGCGGTTGGCATGATGATGTGTTTGAATCGTCGCTTGCATAAAGCCTATCAGCGAACTCGCGATGCCAACTTCTCGCTTGAGGGGTTAGTTGGCTTTAATTTCTACGGCAAGACCGTTGGGGTCATTGGTACGGGGAAAATTGGCCTTGCGACGATGCGGATTCTAAAAGGATTGGGGATGGAAATTCTTTGCTACGATCCTTATGAGAATCCACTGGCCATCGAAATGGGCGCGCGCTACACCACTCTCCAAGAAATTTACCAAAGTACCGATGTGATTTCGCTGCATTGTCCGATGAGCAAAGAAAATTTCCATTTACTCAATGAACACTCGTTTGAACAGATGAAAGATGGCGTGATGATCATCAACACGAGCCGCGGTGAGTTGCTTGATTCAGCAGCGGCGATTGAAGCGCTGAAAAAAGGCAAAATAGGCGCATTGGGCCTTGATGTTTATGACAACGAGAAAGATCTGTTCTTCCAAGACAAATCGAATGATGTGATTGTCGATGACGTGTTCCGCCGTTTGTCTGCGTGCCACAACGTTTTGTTTACTGGCCATCAGGCCTTTTTAACGCATGAAGCGTTGAACAATATTGCCTCGGTAACGCTTAACAATGTCGAGGCTTTCTTTGCTGGCAACACCTCTGGCAATGAGCTAGTGCAATAACGGCAGCGGATGGGTTGTGTGAAGCAGTGCCATTCTTATTGAGCGGCACTGCTTTGATTGTGTTTTGGCGTGTTACGCTTTGTTACAACTGGCCCCATTGCCAAGGTAGGTGGTTGCTGATTAACTACTCGTCCCTAAGCAATAGAGGTATATTTTTTTAATGGACGACCCCAGTCGACGAAACACCCTTCTGAATTCCACTGATGTGGAGTTTCCCCTATGTTAGAACTGTTCATGCAACCCGAAACGTGGGTTATTTTTGCCACTCTCTTTGCCTTGGAAATTGTACTTGGCGTTGACAACGTCGTATTTATTTCTGTTTTATGTGAACGCTTACCAGTAGAACAACGAAAATTCGCCCGCAATATGGGTATCACTCTTGCTGTGCTTGCACGCATTGTGTTGGTTTTTTCGATCTCGTGGGTGATGTCTCTAACGCAGCCGATCTTGTCATTTCAAGATGTTGAATTCACTGGCCGTGATGTGATCATGATTGCTGGTGGCGCATTCTTACTGGCTAAAAGTGCCAAAGAGTTGTGGTCTTGGTTAACGCAGCATGAGCATGCACATTCCACCCACGTCAGAACGGGTTTGGCTGTGGTATTGCTACAGATTGTCGCGGTGGATGCCGTTTTCTCTATGGACTCCGTTATCACGGCGGTTGGCTTGACCAATGAAGTGCCTATCATGGTCGCCGCCATTTTAGCCTCGGCAGTGGTGATGGTGCTAACGGCTGAAAAGATCAACCATGTGGTGATTAAGTACCCAGGTTTCAAAACCTTGGCGTTACTTTTCCTGATCCTATTGGGAGGGTTGCTCATGGCCGAAGGTTTCGCAGTTCACGTGAATAAAGGCTATGTCTACTTCGCGATGGCTTTTGGTTTGATATTAGAACTTTGCCACATTCAGTTGAAGAAAAAGCAAAAGGTGAATATTCGTCGTATTCGTCCGTTAAACGTGTCTATTCAAGGCGATCTTATCCGAGGGTAAAACGCTAAAACTAGGCTATGAAGTAAGGCTCCGAAAGGGGCCTTATTACGTTGAGAAAGTCTTACAAAAATATCGATAAAACGGCTTGAACCAATGCCACTCCGTCCTTCTCGCGAACGCTTTAGGATGGGTCCCCGCCTGCGCGAGGATGACAAGAAAAAGACGAAATAGACAGGCAGACAAGAAACGGCTCGGGAGAGAGTTGAGTGCTTTTGTCTCCAGAAAGCTTGCCTCTTAAAGACACGACAGATGTTAATCCGCTTAGAGAGCAATTTGGGACACTTTTTAGCTAGACGAATTGGTCATACTGGCGCCATGTTCATTTATGGTGCCTATCATGCCTCTCAAACATCCCATCTCTTTGCTGACAGTGATTCGGTTTCATCCCTTAAAGGTTGCCGCGACTTGGATCATGGTGCTGGCGGAAAACGTCATGCTCGTTTTGCTGCCACTGTTTATTGGTTACGCCATTGATGGTGTATTAAACCAACACTATCACCCTTTGATGCTGCTGGCGCTGCTGCTTTTGGTGCTGGTGCTCATTAGTGTTGCACGGCGTTTTTACGACACTCGAGTGTATGGTTCGATTCGGGTAAAGCTGGCCAATCTTGTTGAGCGCAATTTGCGTGATTTGCCTATTTCGACCAAAGACGCACGCTTGACCATGTCTCGCGAGCTGGTGGATTTCCTTGAGAAAGATTTGCCCTCCTTACTGACGGCGGTTGTGCAGCTTGTCGCGACGCTGGTGATTCTCTCTACGTTCCATTTTTCTTTGGCACTTTGCATGCTCTTTTCTGGGTTACTGATGCTCGTTATCTATGGTGCGTTCCACCGCACCTTTACCCAACTCAACGGCCAATTTAATGATCAAGTCGAGCAGCAGGTTAAGTTGCTCAGCGGGGTTCGCCTGTCTGCGCTCAGGGGGCACTTTGAACGTTTAAAGCAGTGCGAAATCAAGCTGTCGGATACCGAGGCGGTGGTGTACGGCCTGATCTTTATGACCTTGTTTGGTGCGGTCATCGCGAACTTATGGATGGTGAGCTTACTGGTTGAACCGACCGCAGGCCAAGTGTTCTCGATTGTGACTTACTCACTCGAGTTTGTCGAAACCGCAGTGATGTTGCCCATCACTTTGCAGACCCTTTCGCGTTTGACGGAGATAAGTCAGCGCCTCAATTACAGCGCCCTGCCACAAAAGGAGATGCCCTATGAAATTTAGAAAACCGCTCTCAGTGCTCGTTGGTTTGGCGGCGATTTTGATGGCCTTGGTGGTGGTGGACGAACTGGCCCCGGAACCGAACAAAGCGGCAGAAAAACAGACACTACTTAGCCCAGTGTCGGTACTGGAAGTGACTCCGTCACTTCATCAATCGAGGTTAACGCTATTGGGGATAACCGCAGCGCGTTGGCCAGTACAGTTGAAAGCCTCCAGCAGTGCGCAATTAAAATGGTTGGATGAGCGGATTGAACCGGGGAGTTTGGTTAAACAGGGGCAGGTGTTAGCAAGGCTAGATACCGCCGCGGTGAATGCAACGCTAGCGCAATCGTTGAGTGTTGTGAAACAAGCCGAACTGGAGTTGCAGCAGGCTCTGCATGAACAAACGGTGGCGCTAAAAATGTTGAACAGCAAAACCAGTTCCTCCTTTGCTCGTCGAGAACCCCAAGTGCTGGCGGCGCAAGCCAACCTCACTCAAGCAAAACAAGCCTATGTGAGTGCGCAGAAATTATTGGAAGAGTCGGTGATCACCGCGCCGTTTGATGCGGTGATCATCAAGCGTCATATCAGCCCCAGAGAGTGGATCGAAGCGGGACAAGTGACGTTTGAACTCGCGGCCAGCGACTCCATTGACGTTGAGTTACCCATTTCAGAAATGCACTGGCAGCAAGTTCAAGTGGCACTCACGGAGCCGAGTATTAGCGTGGTGAACCGTGCTGGCCATCGCTGGCCTGCTAAGGTGCGCTATGTTTCTCCGTTGGTGGATTCCAGCACTCGTCAAAGGCAGGTGGTGCTTGCGGTTCAATCTCCCTATCAAAACAAAGCGAAGTTGTATCCCAACCAACAAGTTCAGGCGGAGATCGATTTAGGCTTGAGTGAGAATGTGGTTAGCGTTCCGTTAAGCGCAATGACTCGAGACGGGTATGTCTGGACTCTGGACAGCAGCGATCGTTTACGTAAAGAGTCAGTCACATTCATCGGACAAGGTCATCAGCAGCTCAACATTCGATTTGATGCGCAAAGTGCGCAGGTGCGTCGAGTGGTGCAATACCCGCTCGCGTCGATGCTAAGTGGCAAACAAGTCGCGCCAGTGGTTTCTGAGCAGGACCCTGACACCATGATGGTTGGGCGCGTTGCTTCGGAGCCATTGAGCTTAGAGAAGCAAATGTCACTCAGCGCGGAAGAGACGATAAGTAAGGAGTCAAACGAATGAGTTGGATGACCAAATGGTTTATTACCAATCCTGTTGCTGCCAACTTATTGATGATGGCGATTGTCGTGAGCGGTGTGCTTGCGTTCGGGCAACTGCGCGTTGAGTCGTTCCCACAAATCGCCCCATCATCAATCAGCATCACGGTGGCGTATCCTGGCGGCACGGCGCAACAGATAGACGAGAGCGTGACACAACGAATTGAAGAGTCGATCAGCGGCATTGCCGGTATCAAGCAGATCACCAGCCAGTCGAGTGCAGGTCTTTCGCAAGTGATTGTGCGCAAAACCAGCACTACGGAGTTAGATTCGCTGTTGGATGACATTCGCAACCAAGTCAATGCGATTAATGGCTTTCCGCTGCAGGCGGAAAAGCCACAAGTGGTGCGCAACGATTTTACCAATTTGGCGGCGTTTGTGGTGGTGTCGGGGCCAAGAACGGATGACGAGTTGCAACCCATTGCCCAGCAGCTTGAGCAGGCCTTAAAAAAGCACCCACGTATTTCAAAGGTCTCAAATTGGGGAACTCGAACCTCACAACTCATCGTCGAGCCTGATCCCGAACAACTTAAGGCATTAGGATTGAGCTTGGAAACGTTAGCCAGTTTAGTTGAACAGAGTTCACTTGAGGCGCGCAGCGGTGAACTCATTAGTGATGTGGGGCGAATCGTGATTCGTGGCGATGGTTATGCGGATGATTTGCAGAAGCTCAAGCAACTGGTGGTGATGTCAGGCAGCAGTGGCAAAATACGCTTAGGTGACATCGCCAAGATAAGCCGAGGCTATCAATACAGTGGTGCCATTGTACGAAATAACGGGGCTAATGCCATCGCGCTTTTGGTGAGCACCAGCCAAACCGACAACCTGCTTAAAGTGAGTGAGGCCATAGAAGAAACGCTCAATGTTCAGCGAGCGATCATACCGTCGGACATCACCTTGAACACCATGGCGGATATGGCCCCCTACATTGAAGACCAGTTGTTTCGTCTAAGTGAAAATGCGTGGCAAGGTCTACTGATTGTCGTCGTTTTATTGGGGATTTTCCTCGAAATCCGACTCGCCTTTTGGGTGGCCATGGGTATCCCAATTGCGCTTGCTGGCACGCTTGCGGCCATGCAGTGGTTTAACTACAGCATCAATGACATCACCTTGTTTGGCTTCATTTTAGTACTCGGTGTGCTGGTGGACGATGCGGTGGTGGTGGGAGAAGCGATCCACGAAAAACGAGCGAGCCATCTCAGTGGTAAAAATGCGGCGTGGCAGGGCGTGCACTCTGTGTCCGTGGCCACCGTTTTTGGTGTGCTGACGACGATCGCGGCGTTTTCGCCGATGTTGTGGATCAATAACGAGTTGGCCAAAGTGTTTGCTGGGTTCTCGGCGGTGGTGATCTTGGCGTTAATCTTCTCGCTTATCGAAAGCAAATTCATTCTGCCATCACACTTGGCCGAGCTCTCGAGCAAATCCCCATCACTCGGCATTGTTGGCAAGGTCCAAGCCTTCGCTCAAGGTGGCTTACAGCGATTTAATATCAAGCTATACCAACCGACGCTTGAATTTGCACTGCGCTACAAAGTGGCGTTCTTGCTTGGTTTTGTATCCACTCTCATATTGGCTTACGGGATGTGGTTCAACGGCACCATTCGCAGTGCATTGTTCCCTGAAATCCCGGGCCGTTATCTCAGCGCAGTGATTGAGCTGGAAGATGGGGCACCTTTGCCTTTGCAGCGTAAAGCTTTGCTGCAAGTGGAGCAGGCGATGTCACAGGTGGAGCAAAGTGTCATGGTGGATTATCCGCTGCAACAGAAGCCCGTTGTCAACTTGCTGGCATGGTCTGACGGACAGGGGGACATCGAAGTGACGGCGGAACTGACCAGCGAATCGCTCAGTGTGTTGCCAGGCAATGGGTTACTGACACGATGGCGAGAAAGCACTGGGCAGATCGAGGGCGCGTATTCCGTCAAGTTTAGTGCGGCAGAGGAGCCAGCCGGAGGGACATTCTTCACTATCTCAAGTGATGACCGTGAGCTTGCATCGCGAGTGAGCAAGCAGTTGAAGAACGCGCTGTCATCATTGCAAGGGGTCTCGGATGTGTACGACGATGGTCAAAATGGCGTGCCACAAGTCCGTTTGGTATTGAACCTCTATGGTCAGCAACTTGGGCTAACACAAGCGAAACTGGCGCAGCTTGCCGGAGAAGCGTTTGGTGAAAGAGAAATTCACCGCCTGTTGGAAAATGGGCAAGAGACCAAAGTGTTACTGCAATACCCTCGTGATCAGCGTAAAACCTTGGCTCAGTTGCAGCAAACGCTCATCATGCTACCGACGGGTGGCAGTGTGATGCTCGGTGATATCGCGGAGTTGCATCATGAGCAAGAGCCTCAAGTGCTGTATCGCCGCAACCGAGAGCAAGTCATCAATCTCTATTGGCAACAAAATCGCAATCTGCAATCACCTGAACAAACCCGAGAACAGCTCCAGCAGACGATCAATGCTCTTCATCAGCAATACCCAAACGTGACGATCAAAGCGGGCGGTGAGTTTGAAGAAATAGGGGAGGTCTCAGCGGGTTTTCAATCGGCGTTGATACTGACGCTACTGATGATCTACATCTTATTGGCGGTGCCGTTGAAATCGTACTGGCAGCCGATGATCATCATGGCCGTGATCCCGTTTGGCTTTGCGGGGTCGATTTTTGGCCACTACTTGATGGGCTTGCCCATCAGCATCTTGTCCATGTTTGGCATGATGGCCATGACCGGCATTGTGATCAATGACTCGTTGGTCCTGATCACCCGTTTTAATCAGGAATACCGCCAAGGTGTTCCGTTGCAGCAGGCGTTAGTCACGGCTGGGACGAGCCGTTTGAGAGCGATTTTTCTCACCACCATTACCACCGTGTGTGGCTTGTTGCCTTTGCTCAGTGAAACCGCAGAGCAGGCTCAGTATTTAAAGCCCGCAGCGGTCTCTTTAGTGTTTGGTGAGCTGTTTGCCACTGCCGTGACGCTGATCCTGATTCCGGTGCTGTTGGGACTTTTTTGCCGCAAGCCTCCCATCGTTGAGCGTGAATCACTGGAAACGCTGTCTGTGGAGCATTCGTGATTGATTTTATAAAACACACGGGCGATAGTGAGTTCAATTATCCCAAGTGCAGCGACGTCATGATGCCCGAAAACCAACCCGTTTTTCAGCTCGTCCCTGAAATCGCCCTACTCGAATCGTTACCAGAGCACCTGAAAAAGCGCTTCACGCACGCGCTTCACTTAATGCATCAAGAGTGGAGCGAGCGTCGAACGTGGGAAGAAATCGCTACGAAAAGCGCGATTTCTCCCTATCATTTTCATCGTCAATTTACCGAGTTGTTTAACGAAACGCCTGGCCAGTATCTCAGTCGAGTCCGGTTGCAAGTTGCGGTTGGCCTGCTGCTGAACGACGAGCAGTGGAGCGTGATTGACATCGCGCTGTACTGCGGTTTTTCATCATCACAGTCGTTGGCCAAGGCATTGAAACGCGAGCTTGGGGTGACCGCCAAACACATTCGAAAAATGGGTTCGCAAGCGACTCCCAAGGAGACGTTGGATTTCATCCAACAGTTAGCGCATCCGGGGATGCAGGCGTCGATGGAAAAAGAGTTGGTGCAAGCAATGCCAACCGAACTTGTCTGGTATCCGCAGCGGGGCATGCAAAAACTCAAATTGGAGACGGCAGATTGGGACAGCGTGTTTGAGCTGTATGGTGAAAAGTCGACACATTTGATGAGCACGTTACCGCTCAAACAAGTGGAGAATGCGTGGGATGCGATTGACGCTGAAATTGGTAACTGGCAAGTGGCCAAAGCGCGTTACGATAGAATGATCCCAGAAGGATACTACTTATGTAGCGAGGTTTATCTCGCTTCCGATGTTGCGTACAGCACGGCGTTAGAGGCGTTGTTTGATGCGGCGGAAAAACAGGGTTTGCAGCTGGATCTCAATGGCTACTTGGTGGAGATGATTCGCCATGTCGATACATCGGATATGGAAGGGGTAACCTTCTCATTCCAGTTACCTGTATTGGTCTAGGCGGCAGGCAACGGTTTTTCACCCTCCATCCCTCTTGAACCTGTTTGCAATTGAGCAAACTCGGACACTTTTTATTCCCAGCACTGTGGAACAATCCCACCACAAAGTCATTGAAGCAAACCGTTAGGCTCGTGATGAGTGGACGGAGACATTCTTAAATCAAGAAGGGATAAAGTGTGAAAACGGACCTAGTTACGGTTACATCGCTATTCATGGCATTCGCCGCTCAGTGTGCGTTTGCAGCAGAGCAAGGATTCTCGGGCAGCATAGGGGCTGTCGCGATCTATAGCGAAACGCAAAGCAACTTGAATGTCGGGGCGGAGAAGATTCTGACATCACTCAACAGAGAAGGCGAGAATGTCACCGGCAGCACTTTAGCCCCTCTGGGGCAGCTGCGTTACCAGTTTGGTCAACATCAGCTGTTTCTCGGTCAAAGTGAAGACACGTTTGTCAAAGGTCTACTGGCTTTGGAGCTGGGTTACCGGTATTCATTGGATGAAGACTCTTCATTCTCCTTTGCCATCGCGCCCACCTTAGCCGCGGGAAAAACGTGGCAGAATCCGTACCTCCTTGATCGCAAACGGGAGGAAACCAACGTTGAAGGGGATGTGCTGAGGTTTCATTACGAAAATCAGTTCGCGCTGTTAAACCTGGCTTACTACGATCGAACGGTTGAGAAAGACCGAGCGCCGAGCGAACTGCTGCGCAGAAATGGTGACGGCTATTTCGCGCATTTTGCGCTTGTTGTACCGTTTTTTGATGATGTCTTTCTTGAACCGAGCCTCTTTTATCAACGAGATTATGCGCAAGGAAAAGCCAATGCGTTTGAGAAACTTGGCACAGGAATCACCGCCACCTACTTTTTCTACCCTTATACCTTGGCTCTGGACACGCGTCTTTCGGGCAGCAGCTATCAGGCCAAGCATCCGCTACTGGGTAAAATCCGGCAAGATGGGCAAATTAACGTGAGTCTCTCGTTTGAAGAAGCCGAGTTCCTTGGGTATGAACAAATGAGTCTGGTCGCTCAAGTCGGCTATGAGCAGTCACATTCCAATCTCACTTTTTATCACCGCGAAGAATTCGGCATTCTTATCGGTGGGCTATATCGATTTTAAATCGAATCAAACCAAGAGGAAGCATGGTGACTATTATTCTGAGAATAAGACGTTTAACTTTAGTGTTATTGGTTGGGCTCATCAGCGTGTGCAGTTCGAGCGCACTCGCTAAGTCGACGGAGCAGTACCCCTATTTTGAACACGATGGCCACCGTTTAGCCGCATACTTCAAGTCGCCAGATGATAAAGACAGTGTGAAAGGTGTGGTGCTGTTTGTCTCTGGTGATGGCGCAACGCCTTATGATGCGCATGGCTACTATGACGCCATCTGGCAGGTGTTTCTTGATGCGGGTTACGCAGTGTTCAGTTGGGATAAGCCAGGGGTGGGAGAGTCGAGTGGCAATTGGCGCGAACAATCGATGTTTGATCGACAAAATGAGGTTCGCGCCGCGATGGATTTTGTGAAACACAACTATCGAAAGGAAGCCAAGACGATAGGGATAATGGGCTTTAGTCAAGCTGGCTGGGTTGTGCCCGCGTTAATGCAGAACAACCCAGAGGTGAGCTTTATGGTTGGAGTGGGGTATGCCATCAACTGGTTAGAGCAAAGTTGGTTTATGACCGAGATGAGGCTGCAACGTCAGGGTGCGAGCGCGGAAATGTTGAAACAAGAGCAGGTGAAATTTCAGCAAGAACGTGCATTTTGGCAAAGCAACCCCAACTACGACGCGTACGTGAGGCTTTTCTTAAATAATGAACAGGCGATCGACAAAGAGCGGTTTGAGTTCATCAAGAAGAATGTGTTGTCGGATGCCACACAAGATTACGTAGGCCTGACGCAGCCGATGTTGATCTTGCTTGGTGAAAACGATGAGCATGTTGACGGCAAGCAGACGTTTAACACATTGACCTCGCTCTATCGTGGGCAGAGCAATGCCACGATTAAAATGATTCCTAACGCCACCCACGCGCTGCTCAAATACCCCAACGTTGACAGCCAAACCAATGGCATCGTGCTGTTGGCCAAATTATGGCTGCTAGGCGACAGCCTTTACGCGCCAGACTTTTTTGGCACGCTTTCTTCATGGTTAGAAGCGCTGGATCTGCCAGGGAAATGAAAACAGAGGCCGTGTCGCTAGGGGACAAGAAAAGCGAGAGTGATTGGCGGCGACTCTCGCTTGTTTCCTTCCGTTCCCATGTTGGGTGCGTGAAGCGGCGACAAAAGCCAGCCAATAAAGCCTTGCCCTATTGCTCACAATAAACCACGAGCTGATGCTTACCATTGGCTTTTGCTTGATAAAGTGCTTGATCGGCAAGGCTAAAAAAGCCGTCGGTACTTAGGTCTGGAGTGGGAACGACACACGCTGCACCAATCGAAACCGAAACATGGTTAAAACGTTGCGCAGTTTGTTGATCAAACGCCTCGATAAGATGAGATAACCGCCGCAACTGTGCTTGTTGATCTAAGCCACACATAATCAAAGCAAACTCATCGCCACCAAGTCGGGTGACGCGGTCGGTCGGCTCGTTAAACACATCACGCAATAAATCCGCAAACAACCTGAGCAGTTCGTCACCCACTTGGTGGCCGAGTTGATCATTAACCAGTTTAAAGCCATCCAAATCCATCACGGCAAGGGTGATTTTTTGCAGAGCTTGGTAGGTATGCCAATATTCTTGAATGAACTCTTCATAAGCACGCCGATTGTAAAGCTGAGTTAAGCTGTCAGTCCGAGCCATTTGTGACAACTTATGATTAACGCTTTGCAGCTCCTTGGTGCGTTCGCTAATTCGCTCTTCAAGCGTTTTGTTTAATTTTTCCAACTTTTCTTGTCCGCGTAATCTGGCCAACATTTCCCCAAAGTTACGAGTAAATAATTGAATCAGTTCACGCTGATGTGAGGTGAGTAAACGTTGCCGGAGCAAATTGTCGGCGCAAATGAAAGCGATCAACTGCTCATCCACGGATAGTGCGATGGCCGCATTCCAACCGTAACCCACCATTTTTAGGTCATGCCAAAGAGGGACATCATCGAGGATCACCAAGGTATTGGGTTTGGCAGAGGCCTGCGTAAATAGAGGGGAATCAGGGTAAGGCATCGAAAAGTAGCTTTCGTCGCGGATCACTCCGTCCGTGTCCACACCATAAGTTCCTTGCAACATGCCAGGGTCAGAATCGCTTGTCACAAAAATCCCAATCCGATCAATATCGAGCTTAGAGACGGCAAATTCGACCGCCTGTTGGCAAATCTCCAGTGTATTTCTTGCCTGAGACATAAGCTGAAGTGCTTGGCTGATTTTACGCACTCGGCTGTTGTGGTGGATTTCAACCAAAATTCGTGACACGGTTTTCGCAAACACTTCCAACGCTTCTTGGATATCAAAGTCAAACGGCGTTTGGGTGAGCAAATTGTCGATGGCGAACCAGCCAAGAGGCTCCTGAGATTCGTTTCTCAGTACCACCATGGCATTCCAGCCATGCCCAACAGGTTGGTCTCGATGGTAAAGCGTGATGTCTGATACCAAATAAAACCAGTTGTCCGGCTTGCTTAAAAAACTCAAGAAACGTGGATCAAGTTGAATGTAAGGGTAATAATCTTGCGATTCATCTCGATACTGGCCTTGGTCATCGGTACCGAAGACGCCGTGATATCGGCCCGCTTTATGATCAATCAAAAAGCCGCCGACGCGATCCAAGCCCAACTCCTCTCGCAACAAAATGACACTTTGCTTGAGCAAATCAAATTCGTTACGGGTCGAGGTCAACTCAGCAACACCCAGCGCCACATTGCTCATGGCTTGATGACGACGGGTTTGAGTTTTTAGCTTATTGAGGACCAGACCATACTGGTTATCGACGTCTCGTCGTTTCTCTGCGGCGGCTAATTTAATGCATTGGGTTAGCCAGAATTGTTGTAGAACCGTGCCGAGCATATGCCATTGCTCTGAGTGGGCTTGAAAATACTGCTCATCCTCTAGCAGTAAAATAAGGACGGTCGAGTTTTCTTCCTCATAGGAAAGGCGGCAGACTAACGCGCCCCGCTGGTTGTCCAATAAAGCTGGGGGAATCGGCACAAATCCGGAGTCTCTTCTGATGGTAGAAAGCCATTGCCACCAAGGACCATCATGCTGATCGGCTAAGTCAGTTTCCGTCAAAAAAACACCCTCATGCAAGGCACAAAGCGTCAGTGTGGTAGGTTGGCAGATCTGCACACCTTCTACGGGCAGCAATGCCTTTAAATGCTGGCATAAGAGTTGGAATATGTCGTATTGGCTTATTACGACATGTTCAAGTTGCAGTAATGAAGCGGCCGTTTGAGCCAATTTCTTCGGCATGTTAGTCAGTGACCCATCAGTAATAAACAATCATTAGGAGCAGACATATGTGGTCTACTGTAAAGGTAGTCTATTGGCTCAAAGATGACACACAATTGGTGCTAACCCTTCTTTCGCTTAACTCTTACTAAGGGGGAGAAATGAGTGATGTTACTTTAGGTCAGCGATAACGAAGTGGCACTTGTACCATCTCATTCGAAATAACTGAACGTCTTCATCGCTAAACCCTCGTTATCGCCCAAACCTTTTACTTCTAAACTGTTTTCAATACTTGAGCCAGCCAGTGTTTACACACACCAATATCAAAAATTAATGGGTATGTTCGGCTGGCCACTCATCAATGCTCATGGTGTTAAGGGGAGAGATTATGATCAGCGTAAGGCGAGCAGAAGAACGTGGACGCGCCAACTTTGGCTGGCTCGACAGCCAACACACTTTTTCATTCGGCAGTTACTATGACCCGCAGCATATGGGATTTTCTGCGCTGCGTGTGATTAACGATGACACGGTGATCCCTGGCGCGGGGTTTGATACCCATGGTCATCGCGACATGGAGATCATCAGCTATGTGCTCAGCGGAAGCATTGCGCACAAAGACAGCGAAGGCAACGTGCAAACGCTCCCAGCGGGAGAGTTCCAATTGATGTCGGCAGGTCGAGGTATTTACCACAGCGAATTTAATCCATCGAAAACCGAAGCGCTGCGTTTCTTGCAAATTTGGATTCAACCAAACCGTATGGGTGGCCAACCCAATTATCAGCAGAAAGATTTTGGACATGAGTTAGGGTTAACGCCTGTCGCTACGCCAGATGGAAAAAACGGTACGCTGCAGATCCAACAAGATGCGACGCTCTCACAGTTGATTTTAGCGCCGGGCGCATCTCAGCGCTTAGCTGTTGCGCCCGCGCGCAAAGTGTACGTGCATCATATCAGCGGCACGCTGATGCTCGACAGCATCACGCTGCATCCGGGTGATGGGGCGAAAGTAAGCGATGTGTCCTCCCTTGAACTGCGAAATATCAGCAGCGATCCTGTTACTGCTCTGGTGTTTGATTTGCCTTAATAGGCAGCACAATGCGATACCGCTGACCGGTGGTGTCGCTGTTTTGGGTATAGGGAAATAAAAGCTTCATCAAGAACAACCTGTTTTGTCATTTTTTTCACCTATCTTGGGTCGCGCTCAACATTCATAAACCTAAGAGATAAAACAGCATGAGTAAGGAAACCTTCGACGCGACCCGCTACAACAAAAGCAAAAACAAGCCTTTTGAAGATGTACTGGAAGCGAGTTTATCCCGCCGCAACATTTTAAAAGGTGGATTGGGTATCAGTGCGATGACAGCATTTGGTGCTTTCGGTTTGGCTGGTTGCAACAGCACCGCAAGTAACGGCACGAGTGCGGGTGCGAGCTCAGCATCTCAATCGAGAGCAATTCTAAATTTTGACTCTATTGCTGGGTCACTCACCGATGCTGTGAGTGTGCCTAATGGTTACAAAGCACAAGTGTTGGTGCCATGGGGGACGCCTTTAAACGGCAACGCCAGTGCGTGGCAAGCGGATGGCAGCAACACCGCAGACGACCAACTCAATGCATTAGGCATGCATCATGATGGCATGCATTTCTTCCCAATCAATGGCAATCCAAACGATGGTTTGCTGTGCGTGAACCATGAGTACATTGATCAAATGGCGCTGCACCCAGCAGGCCCGACTTCGGCCAATGGCCTACGCACCGTCGTGGATGAGGTGCGCAAAGAGATCAACGCTCACGGTGTCTCTGTGGTCCGCATTCAACTCGACAACGATGTGTGGAAAATGGTCGACAGTGATCCATTGAATCGCCGTTATACCGGTGCAACGGTCATGGACATCTCAGGCCCAATGGCTTTTTCCTCTCACCTTGTTACCCGTTTTTCACCCGATGGCAGTCAGGCGCGCGGCACACTGAACAACTGCGGCAACGGTTATACCCCTTGGGGCACGTACCTTACGTGTGAAGAAAACTGGCCGGGCTATTTCATCAACACAGGAACGCGTACCGCAGAACAAGATCGCATTGGTATTGATGGTTCAGGCACCACTCGTTATGCATGGGAAACGTTGGCAGGCCACACAGAAGAACGTCTAGACGAGTTCACTCGATTCAACTTGTTGCCAACGGGCGCCTCTGCGCAAGATGATTATCGCAATGAAGCCAATGGTCACGGCTATATTGTGGAAATTGACCCTTACACGGCCAATTCACGCGCGAAAAAACGCACGGCACTAGGCCGTTTTCGCCATGAAGGGTGTACCTTTGGCAAGCTTGTTGCGGGCAAACCGGTGGTGTTTTATTCCGGCCACGATTCTCGTTTTGAATACCTCTACAAGTTTGAATCAAAAGCATTGTGGGATGCGAACGATGCTAACCCAAGCCACCGTTTAGCGACGGGTGACAAGTACATGGACGAAGGTACCTTGTATGTCGCGCGTTTTAATGAAGATGGCAGTGGCTCGTGGTTGCCACTCACTTTAAACAGCGTGACCACCTCGGGGGGGACTTTGGCCGACCATTTTTCAACGCTGGCTGACATTATCTTAAACACCGCGGGTGCGGCAGATCTCGTTGGTGCAACGCCAATGGATAGACCTGAGTGGTGCACGGTAGACCCATTTACGGGTACGGTATACCTCACGTTGACCAACAACAGCAAACGTACCGAAGCGAACCCAGCCAACCCACGCCTAAACAACAAGTTTGGTCATGTGATCCGTTGGGATGAAGGGGCGAGCGCTACCGAGTTTAGCTGGGATATCTTTGTCTTCGGCTCACCAGCGAACGGTGATGCAGAGACAAATCGTTCTGGCTTAACCGATTTGAACCAGTTCGCCAGCCCTGATGGATTGGCGTTTGACGGCCGCGGGATCTTGTGGATTCAAACGGATAACGGTGCGGGTGAAGTGACCAGTTACACCAACGATCAAATGTTGGCGGTGGTGCCTTCACGCATGGTGGATGAAACGGGCGCGCAAACCCAAGTCAATGCGTCTAACCAAGCGCAGTTGAAACGCTTCTTTGTTGGACCGAATGGTTGTGAAGTGACCGGCTTTGCCATCAGCCCAGATTACAAATCGCTGTTTGTGAATATCCAGCACCCTAGCAATTGGCCATACAGCGACAATGCTGCCGAAGAAACGCCAGCAGGTATGACAGTGCGCCCGCGCGCAGCGACGGTGGTGATTCGTCGCGAAGACGGTGGTGAGATCGCGCTCTAGTGCGATGACGCTGCTCAGCGTTCAATGAATGTAGTCAGCGCTTTTAAGTAACACGGATAAACCTCACCTTTGCGGTGAGGTTTGTCTGCCGTTCTCTGAGCCTTAAGGCTGGTTGATCGTGTATCGTGTGGTGACGAGGCAAATAGCGGGTTTTTGATCGGTCAAAAATGCTTGCTTGCCCGAGATGCGCTTAGCACTCAACACCATGGTTTCTTGACTCAGTTTCCCTTGAAAATCCCATTTACTGAACGCTTCGTGCCGAGCATCCGCACAGTTGGTTTGCAGCACATAGCTTTCGGTGACCGTCGCTTGACAACGGCCCAATCTATTCGACACACCGTGAAACGTCACGTGACTAGCGCGATCGCGGTAATCAGTGACGGCGATGGCACTAAATAGCTCGTTCTCGCTGATCTGGGTTGATTGCTCCAACATACGATGAGGGTTGAGCTTTAAGCTATTGGAGGCCAGTTCAATCAGCAGCGACTCACAGGGCAGAGCGTATTGTTGCGCTATGCTATCCATGGAAGTGATTGGGCGAGGTGCCTCTTCTGCGTTGAGCGAGAATGCCATGAGCAAGGCCGCTGCAGAGATGAAGACAGAACGGTGGGTTGGCTTAGTCATTTTCACACTCCAAGATCTTAGTGGTGCGGCTTCATCTCAACCACGGCAAACTCAACCGTGTGAAGGGTGCCGTTTTGTTCCATCAGCTGAACCGAAATGATGTCACCTTCCACCAATCGCTGGTTTAGGTGAGTTAACATCAAATGAAACCCATCAGGCGCGAACTCAAATCGACCGTTGGCAGGCACCACAACTTGCTCCACTTTTCGCATCGCCATGCGGTTGTCGCGCAGAAACATGCGATGCAGTTCAGTGTGTTTTGCCGCATCGGTCGAGACACCGGTAATCACAATCTCTTGGTCCGAAGTGTTGATCAGCGTGAGATAGCCAGAGCTGACCTTGATCCCCGGAATCGTGGCTTGCACTCGCGCATCAACCACCGACAATTGTTCGGTAAGTGGCTTAACTTCGCCTTTGCCAATGAAATGTGGCTCCGCATGAAGGGAAAAGGTGGCGTAGAAATGGCGCAGAAAAAATCCAAGTGCCATGACCAAGACCAGACCTAAACCGAAGGTGACGTAACGGTTCATAAGTTTTCCTTCATCAGTTGTGCATACTGTTCAATGGTTCGAGTGATGCGAGCTGCCAGCTCGGTCGGTGTGGTGCTGTGGCTCATTGAGTCAACCAGTTGTCCGTTAGGCGCAATGATGTAAAAGCGTGACATATGGTCAACCGTGTAATCTAACACCGACTTCTCCATATCGACCAAACTGTAGTAAACCCCATAGTTTGACGTCAGTTGGTCAATCTCTTCTTTGGTGCCTGTTAAGCCCAAAATGCGTGGGTCGAAGTATTGAGTGAACTCATGCAGCGACGTCACATCATCTCGGCTTGGATCCACACTGATGAAAAATCCTTGTACGCCTTTGCCAACCGATTCTGGGAGCATCTTAAATGCTACCGACATGACACCAACCGACGATGGGCAGACTTCAGAACAGTTCAAGAAACCAAAGTAGAGGACAACCACTTGTCCTTGGTAATCTGCCAAGTTGATGTCGCCAAGCTCGCTTTGCAACTGAAAGTTACCGCCCAGTTCACTAAACTGTTTTGGGCGTTCGCCAATCGGTATGGTGGTATTATCAACGTACAACGCAATAACGATACCGATCGCCAGTGCGCCAGCGAGCAGAACCATTTTTACCGGGTTCATGTTCATGAAAGTCCCTCACTCAGCCATTGTGCATGGGTACTTGCATGGTCAGGGCTCGTCATCGGCATGTGGGTGAAATCGACAGAGATCAATACACAAAACAGCATGATGCATACAATAGAGAGCAGCATCAGTTGTTTGCCCCATTGCTCCGTCGGCATTTTTTCAAAACCCACTTTCGCAATGTACAACCAGTACAAACTGACCAAACCCATCCCCAGTGCAAACCAACTGCCCGCGTAACCGTGGTAGCTCAGTGCCCAACACGCCACGGCAAAGGCAACAATGTAACCAATGATGTGTGAACGCGCTTTGGCGAGGCCTTCTTGGATAGGCAGAACCGGAATGTTGGCGGCTTTGTAGTCGTTGAATCGATAGATCGCGATCGCGTAGGAGTGCGGGATCTGCCAAATGCAGAAGGTGACAAAGAGAATCGCCCCACCAACGTCAAGCTGATGGGTAACGGCAAAGTAACCCATCACCGGTGGGCATGCGCCCGAAAGTCCGCCGATTAACGTGCCGTGAACCGATTGACGCTTGTAGTAGAGGCTGTAGAAACCCACGTAAACTACAAAGCCAAGCACCCCAAAGGCGAATGCGATCTGAGAGGTAAACAAGTACAGGGTAGTGAAACCTGCCACCCCTAGCGTAAACGCAAACAGCAATGCATGGGAAATCGGCACCAGCTTCTGCACCAACTCACGTTTGCAGGTGCGCTGCATGACGGCATCGATATCCTTATCAATGAAATTGTTAAAGACACAGCCTGAGGCGACGATGAGCGACGTGCCCGCGCAAACTGCTAAGAAAAGCAACCAATCAATCTGGCCTTGGGAGGCCAGAAAGAATCCGCCGGCAGCGGCAACGAGGTTGCCGCGAATGATACCGGGTTTGGTGAGTCGTAAATAGTGCTTGAACATGGTGGTTTCCACTTAGTGCCCCATCAGCATGTTGTGGTTTAAGTGCTGCATAATCCACAAGGAACCAACGAGCACGATGGCCACAATGACCACGGTAAACACTGCGGTGATGATGTTCCACGCTTGCTCAGACGAGGTGTTCATGTGGAGGAAAAACACCAGTTGAACCAAGATCTGTGCAACCGCACAGATTAAAATCACCACCACTTTCGCTGTCGGGGAACCGATGTCTGCCATGATCATGGCAAACGGAATCATCGTTAGCACGACAGAGTAGATAAGGCCCAGAACGTATTCTTTTACGCTGCCGTGCGCTTGACCGCCATGAGTATGTTCAGAAGACATTACATTACCCCCATCAAGTAAACGACACTAAAGACACAGATCCAGATGATATCGAGGAAGTGCCAGAACAAGCTAAGCAGTGCAAGGCGCGTTTTGTTTGCGGTGGTAAAACCGTCACGCTTGAAGTGGACAAACAGCAACAACATCCAAATCAAACCGGCAAACACGTGCAAACCATGCGTTGCGACCAATGCATAGAAAGAAGACCAGTAGGCACTAGAATCAAACGTCGCACCGGCTTGGCTGAAGTGATAGAACTCGTAGAGTTCCATGAGCAAGAAGCCAAGACCGAGGGCAAAAGTGATCCACAGCCACTTAAACATCCCTTTCATGTCTTTGTTGTGTTCTTTCAGCATCGCCATGCCGAAAGTGAAACTGCTGAGTAGCAGCAGGGCAGTGCCACCTGCAACAAACCACAGGTTGAACAGTTCGCTGGGTTCAATGATCCCAGCAAAGCTGTTCGAGTAGACCGCAAAAACAGCGAACAGAGTACCGAACAACAAGCAGTCGCTCAGGATATAAACCCAAAAGCCAAAGATGTCGTCGCCGGCGGTGTCATGATGATCGTGATCATCATGATGGTCATGAATGTGAGTATTGGTGTTCATTTTTACTCCTCAAGCCTCTACCGTTTGTGCAGAGCTTTTCGGCTCGGTGTGAGCGTTGAAATGCGGGTGATCGTGTTGAACGCGCGCGAGGTACGGCCCTTCAATCGCTTCGATTTCATCGATTTGTACGTAGTAGTCTTTGTTGCGCTCGAAACTATAAGCTATCCACGCGCCAATCATTCCAACAAAGCCAAGGCCAACCATCCACCAGATGTGCCAGACAAAAGCAAAACCAAACACCAGCGAAAAGGCACTGATGACCACACCAGCCCAAGTGTTCTTCGGCATGTGGATCTTCTTGTAACGCTCTGGCTTTTGGTAAGCCAAACCGTGCTCTTTGCGGTATTGATGCTCATCGCGGTCATGGATAGTCGGCAGTGTCGCGAAGTTATAGAACGCTGGTGGTGAAGAGGTTGCCCACTCCAGCGTACGGCCATTCCATGGGTCACCTGTGGTGTCCATGTTCTCTTTGCGATCACGGATACTCACGAAGATCTGCCAAGCTTGCGCCGCCACACCCAGGGCGATAATCCCGACACCCACAGCGGCAATCCAGAGCAAAGGAGCCCATTCAGGGTTATCAACGGTGGCGAGACGACGTGTCATACCGTTGAAGCCAAGTACGTAAACGGGCATGAAGGCAACGAAGAAACCCACGGTCCAAAGAACGCAAGAGATCTTTCCCCACTTCTCGTTCAGCTTGAAGCCAGTGGCTTTCGGGAACCAATACGTGAAGCCTGCGAAATAGCCGAACAAGGCACCACCGATGATCACATTGTGGAAGTGCGCGATAACGAACAAACTGTTGTGCAACACAAAGTTTGCCGCGGGTACCGCCAACATAACGCCTGTCATACCACCGATGGTAAAGGTGATCAGGAAAGCACAGGTCCACCACATGCTGGCGGTGAACTCAACACGGCCACGGTACATGGTAAAGAGCCAGTTAAATATCTTCACCCCAGTGGGTATCGAGATGATCATGGTGGCGATGCCAAAGAAAGCATTCACACTGGCCCCGGCCCCCATGGTAAAGAAGTGGTGTAGCCATACGATGAACGAAAGCACCATGATGGTCGCTGTTGCCCAAACGAACGATGTGTAACCAAACAGACGCTTACGCGAGAAGGTTGCAACGACCTCTGAGAAGATGCCAAAGGCAGGAAGTATCAAGATGTAGACTTCTGGGTGGCCCCAAGCCCAAATCAAGTTCACGTACATCATGACGTTGCCGCCCATGTCGCTCGTGAAGAAATGAGTGCCGATATAACGATCCAGCGTGAGCAGCGTTAGGGTGACGGTCAAAATAGGGAAAGCCACTACAATCAGTGCGTTTGAACACAACGCTGTCCAAGTGAATGCAGGCATTTGCATCAGCGTCATCCCCGGCGCTCGCATACGCAGAATGGTGACCACGAAGTTGACACCCGTCAGTAGCGTACCGATACCGGAGATCTGCAGTGCCCAGAGCCAGTAGTCAACCCCGACCCAAGGGCTATATTGCATCCCAGATAATGGCGGATAGGTGAGCCACCCCGTTGCTGCGAATTCACCGACAAACAGCGAGATGTTGATCAGCAGCGCGCCAACCACAAACAGCCAAAAACTCAACGAGTTGAGGAACGGGAAAGCAACGTCACGCGCGCCGATTTGCAGTGGCACAATCACGTTCATCAAACCGACGACAAATGGCATCGCGACAAAGAAGATCATAATCACGCCATGAGCGGTAAAGATCTGGTCGTAATGCTCCGGCGGCAAATAGCCAGCCCCCAGCGTATCCAACGCTTGCTGGGATCGCATCAGCACGGCATCGGAGAAGCCACGGAACATCATCACCAGAGCGACGATGATGTACATGATACCGATCTTCTTGTGGTCAACCGAAGTAAACCACTCGTTCCACAGGTAGGCCCATTTCTTCTTGTAGGTAATAAAACCCATCAGAGCCAGACCACCGAGTGTCGCGGCGATCATCACCGGCAAAATGACCGGATCGTAGTAGGGAATCACATCCCAATTTAATTTACCGAAAATTGGATCCGGCTCGGCATGCACATCGCCTTTATAAGCCATTTTGGACTCCTGAATGTTTCTCAATAATGTCTTTGAATTGCAACGGATCGACCGTCGAGTAGTAGGTCACTGGATGCGGTGCGCGGATTTGATCTTTCTCGTTCTCTACCAAGATTTGGTAGCTCGCATCGTTCAGAACTTGCTCGGAACTTCTTACTTGCTCGATCCATTGCTCGAACTCTGCATCGTCAACCACGTGCGCTTTGAAGTGCATGTTTGAGAAGCCGAAACCGCTGTAGTTTGCCGACAAACCACGGTAAACACCTTCTTCAGATGCAAGCAGATTCAAACGGTTCTCCATGCCAGCCATCGCGTAGATTTGGCTACCCAATTGAGGAATGAAGAAAGAGTTCATGGTGGTATCTGAGGTCACAAGGAACTCGATGGGTCGGTCAACCGGAAACGCCAGCTCATTGACCGTGGCGACTTGTTGCTCGGGATAGATGAACAACCATTTCCAGTTCATTGCCACCACTTGAACGGTCAGCGGTTCCTTATCGGATTTCAGTTCTTGCCTAGGGTCTAGGGAGAATGAGGTGAGATAAGTGACATAACCGAGTGCCAAGATGATGAGGCAAGGAACGGCCCAAACGATGATTTCAATCTTCGTTGAGTGTTCCCAGTTTGGCTTGTACTCGGCGTTGGTGTTCGATTTGCGGTACTTATAGGGAAAGTAGACCGACATAAATAGAACAGGCACGATGATAATGGCCATCAGCAGTACGGAAATGATGATCAAATCCTTTTGTGCTTCTCCAATTGGCCCTTTAGGATCGAATAACACCATATCGGTGCTAAACACTAAACCAATCATGCTCAGGACCGCGACGGTAAGCACTATCAATGTAACCTTGACGTTACATCCTATTTTCATTGTTCCTCCCAAGAAACCGTAGACTCTTACATAAATCCAAAGACAAAGTTAAAAAGTAAGTTGAATGTTTTTTGAACGGATATTACGTAGGAATTGTTGTTAAAATTTTGCAAATTAACAATTTATCAACCCATTTGTTACGCATTATTTGTTTTTGTAACATTGTGTTTTGTAATGAAATAATAAAATTATTTCCTCGTTGTTTTGGGTGTGAATTTAAAATGCTATGGATTCAATACGCAAGTATTTATCTGGGAAAATGACATTTAATTATTTTTTCTTTGTTTCTAAATTTTACATTGAATTTTATTTTTAGACATTTATTGATATAAGTATTTGTTTTGTTTGTTTAAATTATTATGGGTGGCTATAATTTACATTGAATTGTCCACTTTGATAAAGTGGTTATTAATATATCCATTATTAATCTGTGGATATTTGTTGTTTAATTTTAATACGTTTGTCATTTTATTTTTGTGGGTATTTTTGATGAGAGATAATATCCACAATTTTGAGGGTGTTTTATTTGTGATTTATTGATTTGTGATTTTTGTATATTTGCTTTCGGAGTGGATATAAAACTACTGGAATATAGTTGGTATGGTAAATGAGCAAATATTGAGGTGTTTGGGAAACTATTGTGGAATTAACGTCTTGGTATATGAATTTTTTGGTTACGATATACCCCTCCTACTTGAAGCTGCAGCGGTGTTGGCTACAGGGCGGGAGCATACTTTGGTGGATTTATAACCCCAAGAAGACTCTTGCCCTATAATCATCGTTCCAACCCGCTTTCTTCATCTTCACTTTTTGGCTCGGAGCACCACAGTCGCATTGCTTGAGCATATTCATGACAAAACGTCTAAACAACGCGATGTTTTCAACAG
>NZ_SZTO01000023.1 GCF_013369385.1 Vibrio sp. 05-20-BW147
TAGCGCTAATAACAAGGAACATAACATCGATAAGGTCGTGTTTTTGGTTGATGTCCGAGCGAGTATCTTCTACAACAGATAAGTGTTCAATAAGGTTCAAAATGACTGTGCTGCTGAGGGTTTGGCACAATTAGATCATATTTGTTAACAAAGTGCGATCCCGCCCTGATTCACTCCATATAGCACATAACACCTTTCGTTTGATGGGTTCGGCCCTACAAATGCGATTATCACCGCCATCATCATTTGCCTTATCTTTCCATTCATCAAGTTAATAGAGAAAAGCACCATGAACTCAATGCCACATGAACTCGTGTGGGGCGAAGTCTACTTCCCACCCTTGTTGCTGGTTATCACATTGGCTTATATGCTCACCATTTTGGTTGGAACCGTTGCGACAAAACTGGGGTTCCATAAATACGTTGCATTTCCTGCACTCGCTGAGCTGAGCCTAACTGTGATTTTTACTGGCGTTATTGGTCAATTCATTACCATCTTTTGAGGCAAATCCCGTGATTAAACGTTATCTCATCACTCTGTTATTACTGTGTTCCGCTGGCACTGTTATTTTCAGCTACTACCAATCATACACAAACAACCCTTGGACGAGAGATGGTCAGGTCAGCGCGCACATCGTTTCGATAACACCCCGTGTAACAGGACAAGTCATTAACGTGTATGTCGAAGACAACTCGCAAGTGAAGCAAGGTGATTTACTGTTTGAGATCGACCCTAGCATCTATAAAGCGGCATACCACAAAGCGTTGGCGACTCAAAAGCAAGCTGTGGCTCTGTTAGCAAAAGCAAATAACGAAGAAAAGCGCGCACTCGAGCTAGAAAAACGCACGCCAGGCGCTGTTCCGGTACTGACATTGAATAACCTAAACAATGCGGTAGAAACGGCGGTCGCCAACGTAGAACTCGCGAAAGCCAATATTGAAGAAGCGAAGTTGAACCTCGATTACACCAAAATTTATGCGCCAACCAACGGTTACATCACTAATTTGAACTTACGAGTAGGCTCTCAAGTTGTGGCCAACTCTCCGATTGTTGCTTTAATAGATGAAGACAGTTTCTGGGTAGAAGGTTACTTCAAAGAGACAGATCTGGTTGGCGTCAATCCTGAAGACACCGCTTATGTAACTTTGATGATGCACAGCGATGTGCAACTGAAAGGTGAAATCAAAAGTATTGGCTACGGTATTGCGAAGCAAGATGGCAGCACAGGCAACGACCTCCTGCCTAATGTCAATCCGAACTTCCAGTGGATTCGTTTAGCTCAACGTATTCCCATCAAAGTAAAACTGGATGAACTGCCAGACGATCTACAGCTTCGTGTGGGTATGACCGCTTCCATTAAAATCATTAAGTAATTAGGTGATTGTTATGTTCAACACCTCAACCAAAGAAGCGATCAAAGCTGCGCTATCCATTGTTGTCGCAATCTCCCTTGCCTTCTGGTTTCAATGGGAGAAACCTTATTGGG
Organism: Vibrio sp. 05-20-BW147; assembly: GCF_013369385.1. Taxonomy (GTDB): domain Bacteria; phylum Pseudomonadota; class Gammaproteobacteria; order Enterobacterales; family Vibrionaceae; genus Vibrio; species Vibrio floridensis. The sequence goes on from NZ_SZTO01000023.1 coordinate 1,487, forward strand.
CAGCCATCGCTGTCGGGGTAATGGCGTTGAATGAAAGCTTCGCTCACTCGATAAACAAAGGCCATAACAGGTTGCGTGGAACCCTATTGGGCACCGGTTATGCCTTTTTCCTAATCGCAATGTTCTCTCAAGACCGTTTTTTGTTTCTCACCTTTTTCACTTTGTTTCTAGGTGTGTGCATTTATATGTCGAGTGACAAAAAATATGGTGATGTGTTTACCGTCGGTTTTTCAGTGTGTTCGATCATCGCCTGTATGGGGGGATTTGATAACCAAGCAACATTCCACTTCGCTGTACTGCGCATGCAGGAAACCATTCTTGGCGTAATCTCCTTCTCTGTGGTGTACCGTTTAGTATGGCCAATTAACACCGAACAGAACTTCATTCACCGCTTTGAGGCAAGCCGTGAGATTTTGCTTAACGCCATGAAAACGCCCAACCAAATTGATATCAAAGCACTGGAAACCAACACCGCTAACATAGAGAAATTGTTCCAACTGCTCAGCTTACCACTTACTGGTGCCTACTACTTGAAAGAGCATCGTCAATTATGGCGCCTACGCTTAAGTGAAATGGCTCAGATCCAAGAGAGACTGCTTGAACAAGTGGAAAAACAGCAACGAAGTAAGATCGATTGGCCAACTCTTGCTCAGCAACTTCAATGCTTTGATATGGCCAAGCCTAGTACGTCCTTAATCGGTCAAGTACCTTTTGTGGTAAAGACAGATAAAGACTCCATGTGGCATCATGATCACCGTACTTTCATACAGCATTGGCATGAAGATGGCAGAAAGGTACTGCAAGGTATCTCCATGTTCATCACGTCATTATTGATTTGGATTTATCTTCCGGTTCCCGGCGGGTTCATATTCCCGATGATGGCTGGCATATTCTCGTCACTCGTCCCTACCATGCCACCAAGCATTATTAAGGATGCTTTTTTTGGTGTAATAGGTACTGGCACAGTGATTCTTCTGCAATACATTTTCTTAATGCCAATGATGACCGAGCTATGGCAACTTGGACTGTTCTACTTCATCAACATCATCGTAATTTGGAAAATTTTTGCGACACCAAAGCTGATGGTGCACAGAATTTTAGGCGTTAATTTACTGGTTGTTTTGACATCGGGTGCACTCAACTTAACCCCTGTATATCGTATCGAAACACCTTTGCTGATGCTGGTAAACATTCTGATCATTTTGATGATTGCCAAGGTATTTACTGATCTGTTCCGTGCTCGCGTTATCGCCTAACTATCGTCTCTGTTTTTAACACTAAAGCCCTGCATTGCTTCTGCTCTGCGGGGCGTTTTGTTTTTTCGCTGGGCTCGATTCCTACCTCACCCATAAAGCGAGGATACTATCCATCAAAAGCGATTAACGGGATTTCTCTGCTCCTCATAAAATCCTCTCATTGATTAACGAAATGCAATTAAAAACACTGCATTCACAATGTCAATCACAGCAAACGCATCTATCTAACTGAACAAGATGTTCAGTGACACATTAACTGTCTGAGTCTCAAAGGTTTGAGGCTATTCAGAGTGGAAATCGTCATGAGTTTTTTTGAAATACGCGCTAGCAAGACATCTTCTCTTACTGTGCTAGCGAGCGCACTAATGCTTACTACCCCCACTTTTAGCTTCGCCGCAGAAGAGACAACTTATCGTGAAGTTATGGAACAAGGTCGCGAGCTATTCGACAAATACGGTATCAGCCGTGATCTACCGAAACTGGCCATCAGTTCTCTAGCACAAGGTGAACACTTGGTTGAGCATGTTCACCGAACCGTTCAAATCGGCAACGAGGCACGTGACTCTTCGGTGTTTCTTGTAAAGAACACGGACAGCAAGGGCAATATCGATCTACGCATCAAATACAACCCTAAGGAGCTCGATAAGAACGAAAAAGTGCTCGATGAAATCGAAGCCTTCACGCGTACAGAATATCGTCTACGCAACTACGCAGAGAGCTTTGATCCTTCATCGGTACGAGCAAAAGAAGATAAAAACGGCAATGTCATTGTCAGCTTCAACTACTCGAAATACGGCCTTCCGCAAGATATCGCCTATTTTCGTTTCTTAAGCGTTGATATCCAAATCGTCAACGGCGAACCAAAGCGCATGGTCATTACCAACGATAAGCCATTCACACACCACATATACAACGTGGATACGTACCACCAAGAGATCCGCTTTCAAAAGCTGGATTCTGGCAAGCTTGTGATTGCGAGCAAACACACTGAAATCGTTGGCTCAAGCAAAAAGAAACCGCTCAAAGTGGTCAGCACTCTTAAGCCTGTTGCCATCTATGAGGATGACATTGGTGTGCAAGTGTTGGATGAGAAACACTTGAATGAAGTTTCTGACCCACGCATGCAAGAAACAGGTGTAAAGCTTGACCGCACTTTCCCGTTAATGGGCGATATAGTACGCCGTCAAGGTATCGATTTGCCTCTGCCGTTTGGCGTGTCGATGGCTTACCGTAACCAGAATATGAACATCCCTTTTAACGATTTCGTTATTGATGGCGTACGTTTGAACGACCTATTCGATCCAGAAGACACTGTTGGTATTGTAAACGCAGAAAGTTTCAGTATTCGTGGTGACGTTAACATTCTTCCCTTTTGGAATGTTTTTGGTTATGTCGGCAAAATCAATGTCGATGCCAATGTGGATGCAGCTTACACAGGCGAAGGAGGCCAATACCTCAAAGACAAGCTCAATGACCGTCTACCAGGCTTGGGGGATAAGTTCTGCGATGGATTGTCTGCTCTATGTAATCGCGGACGAGTCAATGTGCCGATTCATCTTGAGTACGACTTGCGCGGTGTGGGTACAACGTTATCAGTTGGTTACAGAGAGTTTTTTGCTTCCGTTACCGGCACGTACTCTCAAACACGTTTAAAGGGCTTAGACGACTGGGGTGACGGCATTTATACCGTTCAACCAATGCTTGGCTATCAGTTAGTGGATTACCGGACTCAGTTCTTTGTGGGTGCTGAATACCAAGGTTTGGACTCTCGTATGGATGGCCGAGTAAAAACCGGTGATATCGAGTTCGATTACGACATCGGTGTCGAGCTTGACGAGTGGGCATTCCTGGCAGGTTTCAATAAGCAAATAGGTAAGAACTACAACTTGACCATGCTTTACAACAAAGGCGAAACACGTGACTCACTGACCTTGAACTTGGGTTATCGCTTCTAATCACACAAAGAAATAGCACACAAAGAAACAACACACATTGGTAGGCCATTGGATGGTAGGACTGAATCCTACAAAGGCGATTATTGAATTTGTCATCAATGCCCTACCATTTGAGCCATCAATACAGCAAGCCATCCAATCATTCACGGATTAATACCAAAGCGTTAGGACGTCGCTTGTTCGATGCCGTTTAACATTTTCGGTGCACGCACCAAATGACTTTTTGGACATAACAATGACTTTACTCAATCGCTCAACTTTAGCTATTACTATCACTCTTGCCTTAGCTGCCTGTGGTGATGATTCAAGTAAACCAAGCGTTCCTTACAATCCACAGCCGTTGCAACCGTCACCACCAGAGCAAATCTCTTTGGAAATTGGCGATGCGACCATTCAAGCCACCAAAGAGTCTCTTGTCATCACGCCTCTTGATTCAGGTGAAAAACTGGCAGCAGTAGAAGCGTTCAAAGGTATCCAGTTTGCGCAAGCAGACCGCTTTCAACACAGTATTGTCGCACCGCTTGAAGGCAACATTGATGCAACTCAGTTCGGTGATGCGTGTCCGCAGTTAAAAACCACGGCCCAAACGCAATCAGAAGATTGCTTGAACCTGAACATTTGGCGACCAGCCGGGACAGAAGCGTACGCTGATTTACCGGTTTACGTCTTTATTCACGGTGGAGACTTTGAACACGGCGCGGGCTCAGAACCTCTCATTCATGGTGATATGGTTGTTGCACAAGGTGCAGACGATGGTAACCCGTTTATTGCTGTTACTTTTAACTATCGTTTGGGCTTGTTGGGCAGTGTTTGGGTCGATGGTTTGGACAACCCAGAAGGTGGTAACTTTGGTCTAGGCGATCAAAAACACGCGCTTGAATGGGTTCAGCAAAACATAGCGGCATTTGGCGGTAATCCGCAAAACGTGACACTTATGGGTCAAGGGGCAGGTGCAATGTCGGTAGGTATTTTGCAGCAATCAAAAGGCGATGCTGCAATCGCTGGTGAGCACTTTCAACGTGCCATCATGCAAAGCAACGCTTACGGCTTTGAGTACAAAAGTTACGATGTTGCCAAGAGCCAACGACCAGAGCAAAGCGTTGAAGATCTTGCATTAGTACCACTTGATGAGGTCATGAAAGTTCAGAGCGACATGCTTGACCCTATTCAACGCCTTAAGAACTGGGTACTGACCGCTGCGAATATTCCGGTTATAAGTCCAACACGAGACAACAGCCCATTAGCCACGTTGATGCCATTTGCTCCTTACATCGAGCACCGCCCACCGGCGTTTCTAGTGAAAGAAGTACCAGGCCATCACTTTATTGAACAAGCCATTGAGAGTGATTGGATCGTACCGACTGTAATTGGCTCAAACAGTGCAGAAAGCAATACTCTGGGCATGCTGCCGAGCCTGACTTTTTTGATCCCTACTATCCTTGAAATCTTGAGCCAAGAAGCGCCAGAAATCATTGAAAGTGGCGATGAGACCTTAATTGTCGAATCCATGGTGGAGTGGCTAGAATCGGAAACAAATCTGAATCGCTTGCGCGCGGAATATCGTTCACTACTCAGCGATTCGGCATCGGTTGAACTCGATCTTTCTGACTTATTGGAACTGCTGCCGAGTACAGCATATGAGGCGATGACTAAGTTGTTCTTCGGTTTGGGGAACTCTGATTCGACCACTGAGTTACTTGCTCTGGCTGACTTCTTCCCCAACGATGAACGCGAACTGAATGGTGCGGCCAAAAACATGCAGCAATTCAAAACTGTGTTGCATGATTTGCTCTTCACGGGTCCAAATCGTCATAAGGTCTCACGTGAAGAAGCAACAGGAGCGACACCAAGCTTCTACTACTTTGACTACACACCTGGATTCAACGTATGGACTTACAACACCAAAGGTGAAAATGGCGATCTCGATGTTGGCGATTTACTTAAGAGCATCAGTTGTATTGTGGCCGCTTGCAATGCATCGGAACTACCATTTGTATTTAACAAAGCATTTAAGCTTGATGGCTCAAGTGTTCGACCAAGCAGCAAAGACAAAGCGATGATGAACAAACTCTCTCGCGTGTGGTTTAGCGAACGTCTATTTGAGGACTTCCAATACAACACCGCGACTGACCGAGTATTGCTGATCGATAACGATGGCGGTATTCAATCCACACAAGACTGGGACAATGCTCATCACTCAGGCATCGATCCGAAACTGCGCAAAGGCCGCCTCAACGGTCTCGAGGAACTTGGGCTGATTCTTAGTCACATGTAACGTCATCCTCAGTCACTAAAAACTCATTACCGAATGTCTAAAAGCCAGTTCGCTGGCTTTTTTCATCCTTATTCCTTGAACATAATTAGGAAGGTTTACTCATGTTTCCTAACGCCCTTCGTGCTCTGCTGATCTTTACCTTCAGCACGCTATTGGTCGGCTGTGCCCAGCCTTACCCTGAAGTTGAACCGGATTTTGAAGCCAATTGGCAAACTACTCAGCATCAAGCCGATGTTTACTTAATTCCTACCGCTCCAGAAGCCTTTGCTCGTCGCGTTGAACTGGTTAGAAATGCTCAACAAAGCATCGATATGACCTACTTTTCTTGGGAAAGTGATACGCTTGGCTTGATGCTACTCAATGAGCTCAAACATGCAGCGGATCGAGGCGTGCAAGTTCGACTCACTCTCGATGATTTATTGGTGTTTAATGAGAAATGGCTTGCTGATCTCAGCGCTCACAACAACATTCAAATCCGTTTATTCAATCCGTTTGATTCACGTAAGTCAGGCTGGATTGGGCGCGCCATCAACTTCTCTACTCATCAACAACGTTTGGACAATCGTCTACACGAGAAGTATTTCAACGTCGACCATCAATGGATGATTCTAGGTGGACGCAACATTGGCAACGACTATTTTGGTTACAGCCGCAAAGCCAACTTCTTTGATATGGATGTGTTGTTTAAAGGCAGCATCATTCAAGCGTTCGATCAAAACTACCAACAGCTTTGGCACAGCAAGCATGTCACACCAATAGAAAATATCGTTAAAGTAAACCCAAACTATTCCGCGTTTGCCAAAGCAGTCAATAAAGAGGAGATAGACAGAAACATCATTCTGGCTGAAGTTGAAAAACAGGTTAAACAACTGACCAGCCCCAATTTCATCACTGCGCAAGTCACCCCTGTTTTCGATTCATTAAAAAAGTTAGAGAACAACAAGCCTTACTTTAGAAAGCGGGCAGAGCGCCAAGTTTGGCAACAAATAACTACAGCGAACAAAGCGGTGATTTCAACCCCTTACGTGGTACCAAGCAACCATGAGTTTACCTTTATTGATACCTTAATGGAGCAAAAAACGGACATCACTTTAATAACGAACTCCTCTGCTTCTAATGATTCTGGGTTTATTCCGGCTTATTACGAGGAACATCGTCAAACGTTGTTGGATAAAGGCGTAAATATACTGGAGTACAAAAAACAAGCGAAAAATGACGACCACTACTTCCATGCGGATACTTATTATCACAACAAGACCGTGATACTCGATGATCGGCTGACTTATATAGGCTCATCAAACTTCGACCCGAGATCGGACTTCCTCAATGTGGAATTTGGTGTGTTGATCCAAAGCGAAACCTTTGCAGAACATGTCATGCACTACTTAACTCGACAACAAGATGAACTGTTTTGGCGAGTATCTCGAGATGAACAAGGCCAAACTCAGTGGCAATCAATGAATGAAACCCATACTAAGAATCCAAACTATGGTGGATGGCACAAAGCGCCTAACTGGATATTCAAGCAACTGAATGGTGAGTTCGAACTCTGAGCCATCAAACATAAAAAAGGCTCTCTATCTACATGGATGAGAGCCTTTTTTATGCCCGCTAAAACTGCGTGCCTAGTGAGAAGTGAACGCGGAATTGGTCTCCTTGAGGAGCATCTAAACCGTAAGCAAAATCCACTTTAACGGGCACGTATTTTGAGTTCCATATCAAACTCAACCCTGTTCCACTTTTCCAATCTACGCTATCGTTGAAGGCATCACCAACATCGTAAAATGCACCAAGCCATAGTTGGTGGTAGACCTGATATTGATATTCCAAACCAGCAGTAAACATGTAACGGGCACCCGTTAAATCGCCATTTTCATCTCTCGGAGAGATTGACTCATAACCATAACCACGAAGGTTGCCATCACCGCCCGCAAAGAAGCGTAATGATGAGGGGATATCGCTCAGAGCGTCAGCGACATTGATACCGACATTCGAACGAAAGTGAAACTTATGTTTTTCGCTGATATCCCAAGACAGCACACTGTTGCCTTCAATACGCAGCAAACGAGAATCCGAGAAAAAGTTCGGATCCGAGTATTCCAATGAGTAAACGTGACGGTGTTTTATTTCTAATTGATCATTCTTGCGATCAAGCAATGAAAACGTTACTCCCGGCAATAGCATCTGTGAGTCGTTATTTTCCGACGCTTGTTGATAACGCTCTTGCAAATAACGAACGTGCATAGTGCTTTGCCAATCACTGTCTAGCTGCCAATGCTTTTCAAACGACAAATCATTGGAAAAACTCGACGTATCACGATAGTCGACATGTTTAGATTCAAACTGAATACCGTAGTAATCCGTCAGGACATTTTGGGTCGGAATTTTGTAACCAAGCAATAGCGACTGTTCCGCTTTTGACGCGTACGCCTGTGTCTCAAAGCTATGTCCTCGCGTGTTGTACCATGGTTTGGTCCAATTCAACGAAGCGCGTAATCCCAAGTCTGTCGAATATCCACCACCGACTTGCACGATATTTCGTGCGTTTGGCTCTGCAATCACTTCTATCGGCACCTCAAGGTTATTGGATATCCCATCAAAATCCGCTTTCACAATTACACTACGAAACCAATTGGTCTCAGAGAGATTTGCTTGATATTGGTTCAGTTTCAAGGTGTCGAAATCGTCACCCCGCTCAAACGTTCGCATTATTTCTATTCGAGCTGGCTCAATACCCGACGTTGGTACCGATAACGAACCAAACTGGTAACGAGAACCACTCGAGAAATGTAGGTTCACATTTGCTTGATTCATGCTCGGGATGACTTCCAAAGACGATTCGATAAAGCGCCCATCCAAGTAACCTTTTTTCTGGGCTAATGAAGTCAAGTTTCGTTTTAGCGTATCATACTCAGAATGCAGTAGCGGCTGCCCTTGTTTAAGCTGGGCTTGATTGACTAACCCGAGGAAATCTTCATCGTTTGAGGCTTCACCAGACACGACGATATTAGATTTTGCTACCAACACGACCTCACCAAGCTCCACATCTAATACAATGAGATCGTTCGGCTCTCTCTGAACACTGAGCTTAGAATGGTAGTAGCCATAAGGGTTCAATGCTGACCTAACCAACTTACTGAGCTGACTTACGGGAATGTCATTGGCTGAAGTATTCGCTAACGGCATGAGGTGATATTCCAGATTCCGCTCAAGCGGTTTGGATAAACCTTGAATAGTAAATTCGGCAGCCAATACGTCCCCAAACGGTATGAAGACGAATACAGAAATTCCAACGAGTTTTTGAACGAGAGAAGCCACAAATCTGCCTTAGTGGGTTTGACACCCAACTAGGCTAATCGCACTCAAGAAAGTACGTTAATCGTGTATGTAGGATGAGTTCCTACAACTGTAGAAGTAATAATGTCTTGTGCCGATAGTAGTGGCGCAAGAAGACACTACGACGATGCAGTTTAGATTAAATACCATTTTGCCCTTCGTCACCGTCTATAATGGATGAGCACATTTGGCCATTTAGCTCGACTTTTAAAGCGTAAGGAAGAGTAATCTACAACGCACAATTTGATATCAAGTTCGATCCGACTCTAGCAAAGTTGGGGGGAAAAATACCTCAGAAAAACCATCCCCAAGCTCCCAAATAAAACAAAAGCCAGCGAGTGCTGGCTTTGTATTAGTTCCCGAAAAAGTAGTGATAACTGAGTGCTTAGTCGATCAGCGAGCGTACGTACTCGGCGATTTCTGGCACTTGGCAGTTTGCGAAGAAGCACTCTTGGAACTGTGCACCGCCAACCGCTGTTTTCACCAACTCTTGGTCAATTGCGCGTAGGCCTTCAACCACATCTTTCGCAACCGCTGCTTTTACGTTGTTTAGGATCGCCGCATTCGCTTGCTGTGGTGCCGCACGCTCGATTGGGTAGCCTTCACCACGGTTACCAGTGAATGCTTTTTCGAAGATGTAACGGACATTAAGCTCGCCTGCCCAGCCAAAACCTTTGGCAAACGCGAGAGAAATCGCATTGCCGTTGTTGATTTGGTTGAACAAAAACGCATCTGACGGCTCTAGGCAGTAGCCACACACCACACCTGGGTGCAGGTTGCTCGACATCATTGCACCTTGACCAGTACCACAACCCGTGACCACAAAGTCTACCGCTTTTGAGTTCAGTAGAATGCTTGCCATGATGCCTAGGTGGATGTAAGTCAGATGGTGGTCATTTTCATCTTTCATGCCAACGTTGAACACGTCGTGGCCTAGGCCACCCGCTACGCTGTTTAACTCTGCTGCAACCATCGCGTTTTTCGGTGCTTGGCTGTTTTCCATCATTAGTGCAATTTTCATCGGTTACTCCTGCGGTTAAGCCGCAATTCAAAAATAAATCTTAAACGAAATCTTTACGCATAGGGGTGAAGGTATCAATCAGTACACCCGCTTTCAGACAAACACAGCCATGTTCGATGTTTGGCTCTTTGTACATAGTATCGCCTGTTTTGACGATTTTTTTCTCATCGCCAATGGTGAACTCAAATTCACCTGACAGCACGTAAGTCAGTTGCTCGTGAGGATGTGAGTGCATGGCACCAATCGCACCCGTTTCAAAATGCACTTCGACTGACATCATGTTGTCGCTGTGTGCCAGCACTTTGCGCGAAATGCCTTGGCCAAGATCTTCCAGCGCGATGTCGTGATTCAATACAAACATGGTTCACCTATTAGCCTGTTTTTTGGGTCACCGGCAATAATGGTTGCCGATAGAGCCGATAAATCGTGATGAGGTTCATTATGATGACCGTCATCTCTAGTAAGGTACCGCCGATAGAGCCCACCAATATGTTGTTGATTAACCAGCAGGTTGCCCCTGCTAGAAAGCCAATCCGCATGCGGATGCCACTCAATACGAACAGTGAATATGTACCAATTACCGTCCCAACAATTGGCCATAGTTCCCACCAGTGCTCAGCCATTCCTAGGCCGCTAACGATACCGATAAGAATAAAAATGGCTGCCACCCATTTGGAAGAGGTGAAGATCGATGTTGTGGTTCGTAACGCAGAAAGCAGTGCGCTGAGCGCCGAAAGCATCGATCCAAGCAGCAAAAAATGGAGAAGATGATTGAGATTGAACACCAGCATTAGGATTTTCAAATGCCTGTCATTTTTCTGGTAAAAGGTGGAGATTCCCAAACCAAAACTGAGAAACCCTAACGCTTGTGCCAAATCAATCTCAGCCATCATCTTCTCACAATTGGATTAGCGTGATAGCCAGCCGCCATCTACCGCAACGGTGTAACCGTTAATGTAGTCAGACGCTTTTGATGCTAGGAACACACATGGGCCAGCCAAATCTTCTGGCGTGCCCCAGCGGTTTGCAGGAATACGCTCTAGGATTTCTTGGTTGCGTTGCTCATCGGCTCGCAGTGCCGCGGTGTTGTTGGTTGCCATGTAGCCCGGTGCAATCGCGTTCACATTGATGCCGTGTTTTGCCCACTCGTTTGCCATAAGGCGAGTCACACCCATCACACCACTCTTAGACGCAGTGTATGAAGGAACACGGATACCGCCTTGGAAAGAAAGCATGGATGCGATGTTGATGATCTTGCCGCCTTCGCCTTGCGCAATAAATTGTTTCGCCACCGCTTGAGACATAAAGAACACCGATTTGATGTTGATGTTCATGACGTCATCCCAATCTTGCTCAGAGAACTCGATCGCGTCGTTGCGGCGAATGATGCCTGCGTTGTTCACCAAAATGTCGATGCGGCCAAGCTCAGTCACTGCGCGATCAACAATTGAAGGAATATCATCTAGTTTCATTAGGTTAGCGCGGATATCGACGAACTTACGTCCTGTTGCTTGGATTTTTTCCATGGTTTCTGTTGGTTCACTGATGTTTACACCAACGATATCGCAACCTGCCTTTGCTAAACCCAGCGCCATGCCTTGACCTAAACCGGTATCACACCCCGTGACGACTGCTACTTTGCCTTGCAAGCTAAATGAATCAAGAATCATGTAATGCATCCTCTAGAATACTGAAAGAAGTGAACCGACGTTCTGGTTGTTGTTCACTGTGGTAGGGCAAACATAACAGTAAAACGGCAACCCTTGCAAATATTTTTGAAAAGACGTTTCAAAAATATAGATAGAGATCGAATTTTAATAAAACGAACTAAGTGAGCGGTTTCAAAATTATGAAAAGGTATTTTAAAAATAGTGGTGATACAGAAAATCAACGATATAATGGCAAAAAATACAACTAAAGAAGGGAAAACAATGGAAAAGTCGACACAGCCAGAAGCTGTTTCGTCAGTGATGAAGGTGTTCCACATCCTTCAAGCACTGGGTGAGCAGAAAGCGATTGGCGTATCAGAATTGTCGCAACGTCTTATGATGTCTAAGGCAACCACTTACCGCTTTTTACAAACCATGAAGTCACTTGGGTATGTTTCTCAAGAAGGCGAAGCGGATAAGTATTCACTCACGTTAAAAGTGTTTGAGCTGGGTGCTCGCTCACTGGAATACGTTGATCTGATTGAATTGGCCGACAAAGAAATGCGCCAAATCTCTCAACTGACCAATGAAGCGCTTCACTTGGGAGCACTCGATGACAATGCCATTATTTATATCCATAAGATAGATTCCGGTTACAACCTGCGCATGCAATCGCGCATTGGCCGTCGCAACCCTCTTTACAGTACTGCCATTGGCAAAGTGTTACTTTCCGAACGTGAAGAGAGCTTTATCCGTGAATCTCTTGCCGATGTTGAGTTCATCAAACACACAGAAAAAACACTAGAAAACACGGAACAAGTGCTTGAAGAACTGGCGAAAGTGCGTGAGCAACATTTCGCTGAAGATAACGAAGAGCAAGAACCGGGTTTACGTTGTATCGCGGCTCCGATTTATGATCGTTTTGGTCATATCATTGCGGCGGTGTCGATTTCATTCCCAACCATCCGTTTTGATGAAGAGCGCAAAGATTACTATGTGGGTCTGCTTCATCAAGCGGGTAAAAACGTTTCTGAGCAGCTTGGCTACCACAGCTACCCTGCTTAATGATTGACGAGCAGCCCTCGGGCTGCTTTTTTTGGGCGCAACATTAAATGATGAAACGCCGTTTTAATTTAGAGGTGAGCGATGGGCACATCCGTTACTCCAAACATTGTTGATTTCCTAATCCGCATTGATCCGTTTGATAAGTTACCCAAGGCTTTGGTTGAGTCCCTAGCCAATTCAGTACAGATCAAATATCTGGTGAAAGGTGAAACCATCAGTTTTAGCTCACTTTGCGAAAGGCGTTATCTCTACATCATTCGCACGGGTGCGATTGAACAGCGCACGCCAACGGGTGAACTTCGTGCTCGGCTTGGCCACGAGGATCAGTTTGGTTTTACCTTCCTCGCCCCTCTCGATAGTGCCGAAAACGGTTATCAAGCCGAAGCCATTGAAGATGCCCTGCTTTACTTGATCCCACATCATGAACTGAAGAAAGTGTGCGACTCGCATCCTGAGTTTGCCGATTACTTCGCGGCGCAAGCTAACCTGCGCTTGAGTTCAGCGGTCAACTTCGTCTGTCAGAAAGAAGAAAAAGGGCTGTTTTTCCGCACGGTTGGTGAGATCGCGAGCGAAAACATTGCCATTGTCAGCGTGACGGATTCCATCCGTGATGTCGCGCGCACCATGTGTGGCAAACAGCGCAGTTCTTGTGCGGTGGTGATGGATGGCAATGACATTGTCGGTTTGGTGACCGATCGCGATATGACAGCTTTCGTCGTTGCACTAGAGCGAGATGTCAGCGACAGCATTGAAACGGTCATGACCCTCAACCCCGTGCTGATTGAAAGTGATGCCAAAGTGATCCAAGCGATCTCCCTCATGCTGCAATACAACATTCGCTGCTTACCCGTGGTGAACAATGGCAAGGTGTCGGGCTTACTCACCACAACACATTTGGTACACAACCACCGCACCCAATCGCTGTTTTTGATTGAGAAAATCAAATACGCCAGCTCGATCAACGCGTTAGCGGCGTTAAAAGAAGAGCGCCAAACCATTTTCCAAGCATTGGTCGAAAGCGGCGTCAGCGCAGAGATCCAAGGCAAAGTGATGTCGATGATCATGGATGCCTTTACCCGTCGTCTCATTCAACTCAACGAAGAGGTACTTGGCCCTCCCCCATGCGATTACGCTTGGATGGTGGCAGGATCGCACGCGCGCAACGAAGTACACATGCTCTCAGATCAAGACAGTGCGATCGTCCTTTCCGACGACGCAACCGAAGAACACAAGCTCTACTTTACCCATTTGGCGATGCGCGTGTGTAATGGGCTCGCTGCGTGTGGCTATCCGCTCTGCGATGGCAAATACATGGCGGCGTCTCCCAAATGGTGCCAGCCTGTCTCACGTTGGAAAGAGTATTACCAAAAGTGGGTGGCGAGCCCGGAATACAACAAACTGCTCTCCATCAGCGTGTTCTTAGAAGTTCGCTCAATTCACGGCAGCCGTGAATTGGTAGAGCAGATCCAACAGCATCTGCACCATTGTATTCAGCAAAGTCCGAGTTTTATTCCTGTTTTGGTGCGCGATGCGATCGACACTCAACCGCCATTGGGCATTTTTAACCATTTGGTGCTGGAAAAAGGCGGCCAAAACAGCAACACGTTAAACATCAAGAAATACGCACTTAATCTCATCATCGATCTGGCGCGTATTTTCAGCTTGGCCGCAGGTGGTTCCCTAACCGGCACCGAAGAGCGGTTCCGTTTTGCGGTCGAACACGGCACCCTATCGAAAGGCAGTTGCGACAACATCATTGGCGCTTATCGTTTCATTACTCAGGTCCGTTTTCGTCACCAGTTGAATGCCATTTTGGCAGGAAAAACACCCGACAATCATATCTCTCCGGATGAGATCAGCAGCTTTGAGCGCAAACACCTCAAAGATGCCTTTAAGATCATCAGCGAATTGCAAGATGTCGCTAAACTGAAGTTTGTTAAAGGCTAGATGATGATAAAGAAATGGTTCAAGCGCTGGGACACCATGCCCAGCCAAGAACAGATACGCCAACAGATCGTCGTTGAGTCGGCGTGGCCCGAAGCACTGCAAAACTACCTGAATACGCCGCTCATTGCTGAAGTGACGCCGCTTCATCAAGTCTCGTTTCTTGCTTTGGATTTTGAAACCACTGGGCTTGACGCAAAACGCGATAAAATACTGTCCATCGGCATGGTGGATTTGACGCTCGAAGGCATTAACCTCTCAAGCGCAGAAGAGATCCTGCTCAACCATGGCGCGTACATTAAAGCCGAATCTGCGCGCATTAATGGCTTAACGCCACAGGCGCTGGAGCAAGGTTGCTCGCTAGAGCAAGGGATGATGCGTTTATTTGAACGTGCGCAAGGCAAAGTTCTGCTCGCGCACAGCGCAATCATTGAACAAGGTTTTCTCCAAGCCTTTGCTCAACAACATTTTCAGCTTGCCAAATTGCCTTGCCACTTCGTGGATACACTGCAAATTGAAAAGCGCTTTAGCTACGCAGGGAAAAGCGGCCAACGCAGCAGTTTTCAACTTGATGATTTACGTCGTTGTTATCACTTACCCGATTACCATTCTCATTCTGCCGCCAGTGATGCCCTGGCTTGTGCGGAGTTGTTTATGGTGCAAAGCAAAAAACTCGATCTGAATGAACAACGGCAGTTAAACACAGTCTTAATTAAATAATAGTACCTAAATATTTGATCGCTGTTATTAATCCCTCATTAAATATGCAACCAATAGAACAATTAACCAACACATATCCACGTTTGTTTAAAATAGTCACTCAACCTAAAAAGTGTAAGAATATATTTAATAATAGCCATACCGATTTAAATATCTCCAACAAATTGATAGTCAGATGAATATTCTTATTAATCCCTAACAATAAGAAGTTTACAAACTCATCCAGAAAAAATTAAATTTCACTTAAAAACAACAACTTAAATAAACAAAATCTTGTGGCACATATGAAACACCACCAATAAACATGATGTACACATCATGTTTTTTTAGTGTAAAAACACATGCATACATTTGGTTTTATATTCTATTTTACTAAAAACGTGCACTGGCTCGACTTAATTAACTTCGTTCAATCAATGAAAAACAAATAATGATTCACGTCAAAAATAAATCACCTTCCACCTCTAATAATAAATCAATCAAAAAGGATTTATTATGGAGTTACCATGAGCCAACACGAATCATCTAGCTATCAGTCTCGTCGTCGCAAGGCGAACGAGTTTTCAACTCGATCGGAATACTTAGAGCATGAGCTGAATATTCTTTCTTTCAAAAAATGGCGTGTACACTTACCTTTCCGTGACTTCGGTATTGAGATCGAAGACTGGGTACCTGCCATTGCCGCGACTATTGGTAAAGTGGTGATGGTCACCGCAATGGTGGCCGCTTTCGCCGCCCAGTTTGGCCTTTCACCTGAATTTGTTGCTGAAAACGTACGCTATGAGTTGATCATCGCAGGTCTTTTGTTTGTTATCTTTTTTTCCGCGATTTTAAACCCTAGAGCCAACTTAGCCGGCACGCACGGGCCCATGATTCCATTGATTCCACTTGTTGCCGCAGCGGGTGGACACCCACTCGCTCTAGGCATCATGGTTGGCGTGTTTGGTTTGATCCTCAGCGCCACCAAAGGCGGCTCAAAACTGGTTCGCTTAACCGGTGAAGGGGTTCGCGGTGGATTGCTAATCTACTTGGGCGCGGTGGGGCTGATTAGCCAACTGAGCAGCTTTGAAAACTGGTCTATCGCTTCGGGTATGGAATCCGTTTCGTTTGTGGTGATCTCTACGACTATCGTGATCTACGCCTATTTGGCAAAAATTGAAAAACGCTGGTTGGCGATCCCGCTGTGTTCGTTAATTGCTGGCGTGGTTTCCTA
Organism: Vibrio sp. 05-20-BW147; assembly: GCF_013369385.1. GTDB lineage: Bacteria > Pseudomonadota > Gammaproteobacteria > Enterobacterales > Vibrionaceae > Vibrio > Vibrio floridensis. The sequence continues at coordinate 17,921 of NZ_SZTO01000023.1, forward strand.
CTTAATGGGCGTGCCTTTTGAGTTCACCACAGAGCCTGGCTTACCAAACATGAGCCCATTCTACTGGTGGGGCGAAGAGACAGGGTGGCAATTGGGCTGGCCTGAGTTTGAGCACTACATTGCGGTGATTCCTTTCGCGATTTTGGCGGTTGCCATGTGGTCACCCGATTTTCTTGGCCACCGCGTATTCCAAGAACTGAACTACCCAAAAACCGCCAAAGATGCACTGATGGATGTGGACGACACCATGACGGTTTGTTCTATTCGTCAGATCATCGGTGCTGGCCTTGGTGGCGGTAACCTCGCCTCTTCTTGGGGAACGTACATGATCCCTGCGGCGATTGCCAAACGCCCCATCCCAGGAGGTGCTCTGCTTACGGGTATTCTCTGTATCGTTGCTGCTGTGTTGGGCTATCCGATGGATCTGGCGATGTGGGAACCGGTACTGCGCGTTGCGCTGTTAGTGGGCGTATTCCTACCGCTACTGGAAGCGGGCATGCAGATGGTACGTAACGCTCGTAACTCGCAAAGTGCGGGGATTTGTATGTTTGCTTGTGCGCTGGTTAACCCCGTTTTCGGTTGGGCAATTACCATGCTGCTTGATAATACCGGCCTCATTGGCAACCGTGAACGCAGCGAAACCTTAAACCGTACTGACCGTTTAGGCATTCCACTCGCAACCGTATTGGTTTGTGTTGGCGCATTAGCGGCGGTGGGTCAATTACCGGGCATTCCTGCACTTCTTTAATGCTTGTTTTGCCGAAAGATCCGCTCAAAGGGCGGATCTTTTTTTTTTGAATGCTCACTCAAATTAGCTAAACTGATCCGCCATTAGTTTGATTCAATGGACTTATTCTCTCTTGCTTCCTATGCTGCGTGAACACATATCCCGTCACGCAATACAAGGAAAGATCATGGCCGGCATAACCGATTTACAGCGCTTACTTCAATCAATGTCCCCGAAATTGATTGAGGGCGAATATGTTTTTTGCACCGTCGACGGCCCACTTAAGGACTATCTACACCTTAACCCCATCGCCACATTTCGTGAGCAAGAAGGGCTCACTTTGGTGCTCGAAGCTCAGCAAGCCGAACAAGCAGGGTTGACTACCGATAGCCGTTTTTGTTTGATTACCCTCACCGTCCATTCAAGCTTAGAAGCCGTCGGGCTAACCGCCGCTTTTGCCAGCAAGTTAGCCAGTTATGGCATTAGCGCCAACGTGATTGCTGGTTATTATCACGATCATATTTTTGTACCAAAAGGAAAAGCTCACGAGGCAATGAGCGCACTCACTGAGTTGACTGCGTAGAAAAATTCGCCAAAGCCCCCGCTTTGAAAAAACCGTTGCGATAATGTTAGAGTATAAAAAACGGTTATTCAGGATAAGGATATATGAAGACACCCACCCCAAAGCTTTCATTACGCATATTGAAAAAAAGTGATTACGATCAAGTGGCCAGTTTAATGGATTTGGTTTTTCACGACGTCGGCGGCGCTTGGCCAAGAATGACCATAATGGATCTCATTCATCAATTCCCTGATGGACAAATCTGCATAGAGGATTCCGGTAAAATCATTGCGGCAGCGCTCACCATCAAAGTGGATTATAACCGCTTCTCTCTCCCCCATGTCTATACCGATATCATCAATGAAAACAACGTAATACAACACAAATCAAATGGCGATGCCTTGTATGGCCTCGACGTATTTGTTCACCCGGATTATCGCGGGCTACGTTTAGGTCGAAGACTGTATGAAGCGCGAAAAGAGCTGTGTCGAAGCAATAACCTCAAAGCCATCTTGGCAGGTGGTCGAATTCCCGGATACAAGCCATACGGTGGAAAACTGCCTGTGGCAGAGTACATAGAAAAAGTCTCACGCAAAGAGCTTCATGACCCAATTCTCTCATTTCAGCTCTCAAACGATTTCGATGTGAAGCGCATCATGCGCCATTATCTTCCCGAAGATGACAGCTCACACGGTTACGCAACGTTACTGGAATGGGACAACTTCTTTTATGAAGAAGACGTCTATTCCGTTCATGACATCGAGAAAACGATTGTTCGTATCGGCATTGTGCAGTGGCAAATGCGCATGGTGAACGATTTGGAAGACTTGTTGGATCAGGCGGAGTTTTTTATTGATTCGCTGTCAAAATACAAAGCGGATTTCGCACTCTTTCCGGAGTTCTTTAACGCGCCTTTAATGGGATTGGCAGAAGATCAAAACTCTGTTGAAGCGATTCGCTTCCTCGCCTCGTTCTCTGAGCGTGTCAAACTGACCATGTCTCAACTTGCCGTGACCTACAACATTAATATCATCGCAGGCAGCATGCCTGTTTTAGAAAACGGCCAGCTTTACAACATTTCTTACTTGCTTCGTCGTGATGGCACGGTCGAGTCCCAGCATAAAATCCACATTACCCCGCATGAACAACGAGATTGGGTTATCGATGGCGGCGACAAAGTTTCTGTGTTTGACACCGATGCGGGACGTATTGGGATTTTGATTTGTTACGACAGTGAGTTTCCAGAGCTCGGACGTATGCTGGCTGAACAAGGCGTGCAGATCATTTTTGTTCCGTTCTGGACGGATACCAAAAATGGTTATCAACGTGTGAGAATTTGCTCCCAAGCGCGCGCGATTGAAAATGAATGTTATGTCGCCATTGGTGGTAGTGTTGGCAACCTGCCTAGGGTCGATAACGTCGATATCCAATACGCTCAATCGGCAGTGTTCTCACCTTCAGACGTGTTCTTCCCACACGACGCCACCATTGCAGAAGCAAGCCCAAATACGGAAATGATCATCTTTGCCGATGTAGATTTGGATAAACTCAAGCAACTGAACATGGAAGGCTCAGTGACCAACTTACGTCATCGACGAATGGATCTTTATGGTGGATTTACTCTTAAAAAAGAATAGATACGAACCAAGCCATTGACACTTATTATGAACACTCTTTTTTATTGGTGCTTTAGCATAAATAGGTTATAAAAACGCTCAACAAACCAATGAGTAACAGCTTGATGAATCAGTGGACTAATTTTGAACAGTGGAGTCAGTACATTCCTTCTGACTCCTTCCTCTTTAAACTCCTTATGGCGCTGGTGCTGCTCGCCGCGTATCAGGTTGTCAAAAAAATCACCAACCGTGCGGTGGCCAATTTAGCCCTCTCAAAGGGTGTGAATAAGGCAAGGCAAAGCTTTATTCAACGGGCGTTTAACACCGCGTTACTCTTCCTGTTCGCCTCGATTTTTTCGGTGATCGCGGGAATCGGATACGGTGATGTGTCGCTGTTCCTCTCTTCTATCTTTGCGGTCTTAGGGGTCGCCTTCATTGCTCAGTGGTCAATTCTTAGCAATGTCACCGCCAGTTTTTTGATCTTTTTCGTCTTCCCTTACAAAGTGGGCGATCGAATCAAAGTGGTGGACAAAGATGAAGACATAAGCGGGGAAATTCTCGATATCAGCATGTTCCATGTGCTGATCAAGCACGATAATGGCCATGTGATCACCTACCCCAATAACTTGATGTTGCAAAAAGCGGTGCTTAAGTTAGGGCAAAAACAGCCACAAAGCGCCAAATCAACCGCTCGTCTTTACACCAGAACCAAGAAAAAATAGCACTGCGCGTTGCCATTATCCCAACAACAAAGCCCTGTTCTCTTGCAGACGACTTGTCCTGCGAAGAATAGGGCTTTTTCATTGTGCGAGTTGGGGAGTTAAGTCACGAAAAGCTCAAACAGTGTGCTTGAGCATCGTGGTCATTCGCGGCGTTGTATCACGAAACCCCTACGGCAAGGCTTGTGCGTCAAACGTGGCAGGCACGATACGAGAACCATTGTTTTCAACAATTTCCATAATGCCTAAATGAAGCTCCTGCGCCGCCACTTGATAGACAGGTAAGCTCTTGCTGCCAATGTAGGCAAACACGTTAATCTCTAAACCATGGGCACCGAATCCTCTAAAGGTCACGCGCAGCGGTTTTTTATCTACTTTTTCGTGATTTTCCAGCAGCGCTTTGATCTCTTCGATGATCTTTTTTAACTGTGCCGTGGTGGTGCTGTAATCCAAACGAATGTCTGTTTTAAAACGGATTTTTTCTCGTTCGGAAATGTTCTCAATTTCCATCTCAGCCAACTTGGCATTGGGCACATGGATCACGGTGCGGTCAATCGTTCGCACACGAGTACAGCGCAGGCCAATCTCTTCTACCGTGCCACGAATACTGCCAAAACTGCAGAAGTTACCTACTTTAACGGGAGCGGCAGAATAGAGCGTCATGGTACCGATGAAGTTCTCCAATGACTGCTTCGACGCCAACGCTAAAGCAACACCACCAACCCCCATCCCCGCTAACAACGCAGTTGCGTTAAAACCGTGATACTCCATCCAAGCAAGCACAGCAAACACGAGTACGATAATGCGAAAGAAAGTAAGAAATGGCCTCACCATCGCGGCACTTTGCTTATTGCCTTTGCCAATCAAACGCTCACGCATCGCATACTGCAATAAACCGATGAGCGCCCACCCTAACCACAAGCTGGAAATGAAAAACAGGTAACCGTTATCAATAAAGTCTCGTGCCGTTACGGTAAGCGTCGTGTTGGAGAGCAATGAGTGATCCAGCCCCAACGCCAAGAAAAAAAGCAGTGGGCCAGAAAAAAGATTGGCTAAATCCTCTTTCATCTTCATTTTGCTGCGCCGGACCAACCAACTCACCAAAAGAGCGAATGGGGTAATCACTAAGAATGAAGCAACAAGATAGGAAAGCAGTAACGCGATCTCCCACAAATTAAGTTTGAAAACATATCCACGTGGCACGTTCTCAATGAACCACTCGCTGAGTGGCCCATAACCCAGTTCTTCATAAAGTTTGGGTACCATCGACACCGTGGCATTGGAGATTTTCCAAATTTTTCCTAGGCTTTTACTCGGTACTTGCTGCAACAACAAGGTAATATCGGCATCCTTGATGGTGATGATACCAAACGAGTCTCGATATTCCGGGAGAAAATCCTCTTGTGCACCAGCGGGCGTGTCATTGATCTCTTGCAAATTAATCCAAACGTTACGCTCAATAATCGCGTGCAGCTGACGGGCGTACTCTTCGGCTTGATTTGGATTCAAATGAGAGGGCAAATAGCGCATATCAAGATATTTCGCCGCCTTGGCATAATTTTGCGCATACGCAGATTCCAAAAAGCCATTCAACGCGCCGCGAGGCGTGTCGCGTTGTAAGCTGTCTTTATACTGATAGGGCAACGAGAGCTCCGCATCACTGGCGGTGGTCGCACTGACATTTTGCTCTTCTGTCATGCCAAGTAATAAGCTACTGGGAATCGCCACTGCGATTGGGGAAAAAAAACAGAGACAAAGCAATGCTGCTTTAAGCGCATTTAAAACCATTTCACGTCCATTTGGGTTAGCAATCACCACTGAATTTTATCGTCCTATTCCACCTTCTGACCAGAAATAGTTAACATTGTGAATGAGTTGATGCGTTATATGGGATGAGCCAAATCTCTACTTTTCTATCCAACGTTCATTTAAAAACCATCCACCTCATCATCGCTCAGTTCCTTTGCGATCTTGCTTTCTGCCTTCCCTTACGACACAGATAAAGATTTTTCTCTCCCTGAGATTCTCTAGTTACATCCTCTCTGTTCGCTGCTATGATTCGGCCCATATAGTCGGGGAGCCATGAGGCTGAGATCGCAGCGCGAGACCCGTAGAACCTGATTCAGTTAATACTGACGTAGGGAACTATTGTGAAGCGGGGGCGTTTTCGTCCATGCTCTATCATCTAAACCGTGATAAACACAGTTCCTGTACGTCTTGTCATAGGATGCAAGATGATACTGACTTCTCTCAATCGACCTTCCATTCCCACCGTTTTAACCATTGCAGGCTCAGATAGCAGTGGAGGAGCTGGCATTCAAGCCGATATCAAGGCCATTTCCGCGACTGGCGGTTATGCGTGCTCTGTGATCACCGCTATTACCGCTCAAAATACTCAAGGGGTCACCGCTGTATTCCCTATTCCTGAACAACATATTGCTGCACAACTTGATGCGGTGTTTTCAGATTTAAATGTCCAAGCCGTAAAAATCGGTATGCTGGCAGATAGCCAAATCATTCAACTTGTCGCAGACAAAATTCGTCACTATCGCCCTTCAAATGTCGTTCTTGATCCTGTGATGATATCCACCAGCGGGCACGCCTTACTCGAACCTAAAGCTGTATCAGCACTCAAGCAGGAACTCATTCCGTTGGCCGATATCATCACGCCAAACCTACCTGAGTATGTGGAACTGACTGGCCAACCTTTACCCAATAGTGAAACCGAAATGAGCGAAGGGATCTCTGAGTTAATGCATTTGGGCTGTCGCAATGTGTTGCTCAAAGGAGGGCATTTAGAATATGGGGAAAACAGCAGTGATCTCTTGATCACCCCTGACGTGTGTGAGTTTATTCGCAGTAAAAGACACGCGACTCGCAACACACACGGCACCGGATGCACACTTTCATCGGCCATCGCATCGTATCTGGCCCAAGGACATCGCCTGCACAAAGCGGTGTTTCTTGCGAAACAGTATATATCGCAAGCCATTTCACATGCTGACGAACTTTCTGTCGGCAAAGGAAGAGGGCCTGTTAACCACTTTTTTGCTGGGCACATGCATGTTCGTTGAATTATGAAAACTCATCTTTCTTTTATCCACATGATTTGACAGCAACTTGATATAGAGGAACGACCCCGTCGCCTATAATCAGCGTTTTTCATCACATAAGCCATTTAATGAAAACGCTACTGATTGCCAAACGCCAACGATTACTGGCCCTGACTGTTTTGAGTTTGGGCCTTGTACCGATCATTATCTTGGGACAACATATCGACCTGTTCTCTCGTGTCTCCGATGCAAACGGATTACTCTTTTCACTGCTCACCGACTCAGCAGGCAGCAAAGGCTTCATCATTACGCTTATCGCCTTTTCCCTACTGGCCTTATCGAAAACAATAACAAGGGCTGCGGTAGTAAAACAAATGCCTATTTTGGTTCTATTGCTCTTACTCAGTTTTGTCGGTAAATCTGCTCTCAAACTCGGGACCGAAGTACCTCGCCCCTATACGGAAGTCATCAGCACACACCAACTGATTGATTCGCCCGGTGCTTTCTATCAGTTAAGCCGACTGCAACAAAACGAGGTCATAAAACGCCTTGATGGTGAAGTGAGTCAATGGCGACTTCAACATTGGTTAGGAGAAACTGACTATTCTTTCCCTTCAGGTCACACTCTATTTGCAAGCCTTTGTGTTGCTTTCTTTGGTGGTATTTTTCTTAACCAAAAACGCTATTTGGCTTTGACGTTGACGCTCACTTGGGCAATAGCTGTGGCATACAGCCGCTTGTGGTTGGGTATGCACCACCCAGCCGATCTCTATGGCTCATTGGCATTTATCTTCTTGATGGTCTTGCTTCTACCCCACTCGCTACCACTGCCTGAGTACATTGAGAAAACTTTGTTGGATAAGGGCATCATCGCTTCCGACGAAAACTCAAAGAGGCAAGATTAGGCAAACGGTAGAAATGGGGATCAATAATGAAGCGGTAAAATGACAAAAACTGAATAGTGTTCAAAATGGGAGAGAAAAGAAGGTCGATTGGTAAAAGTAGGACAACCAAGCGACCAAAAGCTATTTAAGCTAAGTTAGTTTTACAACCAAAGCATAGAAAGTGTTGTCTGTGAGGACCAACTCACTTAGACGGGGTCATTATAGCGACACGAATTGGAAAAGAAAGAAATAAAACCTATCATCCGTTATTTACTGTTTTTTTTGTGATATTGACATAAGGAATAATAGGCTATTTATTGCAAAGAACACTTTCCTTTAAAGCTCAGCATATCGGGCAGCTAATATGGACGATTGCGTAACCTATCGCCATATAGAGCGCCTTCTCTACTTCTTCTTGATCTCCTGAAATTCGGCTCATTAACGACTGTCGCCCTTCTGCACTGCAAATCATTTCACCAACATTTTGGATCAGATTTCTAAACATACGGTCTTCGTTCACTGCCTTCACCCAAGAGCTGTAAAACTCGTCAGGTGATGAGAACTCAAGTGCTTGAACAATCTGTTCAACAGCTTTCGGCTTCAGCTCACCTAATAATTCTTCTTTACGCTTAAAATGGCCATTAACGCAGGAACGACTCACCCCTGTTTTTTCTGCAATTCTGCTGTAGGTGAGATGCTCATACCCTTCCAACAGGAGTATTTTAAATGAGGCATCAACGATGGCTTGACGTGTTTTTTTGGCCGTAGCTTGACTAACTCTTGGCATAATCCCCTCCTGCTAAAAGCAGGCAAATCCTATCGCTTCCCTTACGTTGGCTCAAGGTCCTAACAACAAAAAGTGGTCCGACTTTAGCGGAATCCTTTCACATATCATCCGTTATTATTATTATCAATAAGGCTCAAAAAGCACAAGAAACAATCGATATGCATCAATTATTGATACCAATAAATCTAGACAATATCATTTTATAACCACCTCGCCACCCCAAAAATAGAAGATAACATCCTATATTAATCATCCAGGATCAACCCATTTGTTTAATGAATACTAACTTTATCAGTACATATAAAAAATCCCTCACAAAAAGGTGAAGGATTGAATGAAGATATCAAATGTTCAATGATGTTGAGTTGTCAGCACTGCTTAGTCAAAGATCTCGCATCAATATTTCAAACTCTTCTTGAGCGTCTTCAACAAGATGTCGTAATTCTTGCGCGTCTGCCTTCTCAAGCATCATTTTCCAAGGCGAACTTAGCTTTTGGCACTCGATGACCACACCATGGCTATGACTGGAGAAAGACAAATGCTCAAAATCAGCAACGTAGTGTTTCTGTTCTCCCATCATCTCAACATCAAGCTGACCAACAGGATTGATTTCAACGTGCGCATATTGCTCTGGCTTGGTGCTGACCCGATATTCCCTATGTACCGTAATCATGATTCCCTCCAAACATTTTTGTAGCAACCCAACGTTAGTGTAGAAGAGAAAAACACAACCCAAAGAGAAATCACCCCTTATGTTGATCCAAGTTAAGAAAGCCCCAACTAATGCGCTATTCGATATAGCAACTCACCGTAAGGAGAAAATCAGCCTAAAACTTGCTGTTTAATGATGTGCATAACCCCAGCCTCACGATTACTTGGCGCTTCAAATCGTGCTATTTGCTTGACCGTTTCGTGAGCATTCGCCATCGCATAGGAATGGTAGCTCTGTTTTAGCATTTCAACGTCGTTGAGATAGTCACCAAAACTCATCGTCTGCTCGTAGGTGAAACCCAACGATTGTTGCAAGTACTTAATCGCCGACCCTTTCGACGCCTCGGCATTCATAACGTCGAGCCAAATCTTCGCGCTGATCACCACCTGATGCGTTTGACCAAATGCAGCATTCATTGTTGGAAAAATCTTTTCTTGTGAGCCTTCGAAATGACAAATAGCGACTTTGATAAAAGGTCCTTTTACCTCGAGCAAATCGGGCACTGACTGACAACGGTGGTAATATTTGCTGATCTCTTGCAAAGCACGCGAATCGTCTGTTTCAACGTAAGCAGAATCTTTGCCACACAAAACGATATGAGCGCCTTTGACTGAACGCGCAGCTTGAATAATCTCAACGATGTCATGATCATCAATCACACAACTGTAAAGCTCTTTGTCTTGATGCATCACCAAAGTGCCATTTTCAGCAATAAACATCATTTGATCTTTGATGGGTTTGAAGGTCTCAAGCAAACTATAGTATTGGCGTCCAGAAGCGGCCGAGAAAAGTATTCCTCGCTCATCAAGCGCCTGGAAAAGTTCAAAAAACATCGGGTCTAAATGGCCCGATTCGTCTAACAAGGTACCGTCCATATCGGCAGCAATAAATTTGATTTCTGGTAACGACATTTCATTCAAGCTCAAATGGATAAAAACGCTGTCATGTGAACAGAAATTAGCTCAAATGTACAGAGCACGTAGGGTAGCGTGCTTACTGCTAAAGTGTCTTACTCAATGAATAGACGCTACCTAAACAAAGGGAGCATGCGCTTAAATTCAGCCGTTTTTCCATCTTTTAGTAGTTCGAACAAGCACATTTCCACCCCCGTCAAAGCGATGCCATTGGCTTCAAATTTTCTCAATGCTAAGGCTTTGTTCTGCGGATCTCGAGACGATACCCCATCACATACAATATGGGCTTCAAAGCCTTGCTGCTTTAAGTCCATTGCCGTTTGATAGACACAAATGTGCGCTTCAATGCCGCATAGTAACCACTGCTCTACTTTGCACGCTTGGATGGCATTGCAGATAGCTGCTGTACCGCATCCAGAAAAAGTCGATTTATGCAATGGTTCAAGCCCCTGCAACGCATTGGCGATAGGCGCAACCGTAGCACCTAAGTTTTCAGGGATTTGTTCCAACCAGATGATGGGCAGACCCAAAATTTTTGCCCCTTCAATCAACTTAGTGATGTTGGTGATCATCTGTTCACTTTGATCCACCATCTGCGCCAGTTTCCCTTGCACATCCACTACAATTAGCCCAGTTTTTTCTTTCTCTAGCATGCTGACCTCTATCCATCCAACCCGTCTGTTTGCTTTCACTATAGCTTGCTTTTCAGTTGCCTACATCACGACCAAAGGCCAATAAGAGCTGTGCATAAATCAAACAAACAGACACGCGTGACTTTTCCTGATGCTTTTTCCGCAGTAACATACTTCGGCTGACGTGCTGTATGAGACAGACGTTTAGCTAAATTATTTTTTATTCTCAGGGCGGGGCGAAATTCCCCACCGGCGGTATACCGAATGAGGTGAGCCCGCGAGCGCTCGATTCGTCGAGGTCAGCAGATCTGGTGAGAGGCCAGAGCCGACGGTTATAGTCCGGATGAGAGAGAATGAAACTTCACCAGTGCCCTCTGGCTCTGGTGCATTTCGTTTTGGAAGAAACACTTCCAGCCTCATGCTGCCCTGATTCTGGTGATTATTAGGAGTTAACCATGAATCAGTCATCTCTACTTGCCGAATTTGGCGATCCGATTACTCGCGTTGAAAACGCTTTGCTTGCGCTCAAAGAGGGCCGTGGCGTACTGCTGCTCGATGATGAAGATCGTGAAAACGAAGGCGACATTATCTATTCCGTTGAACACCTTACTAACGCACAAATGGCGTTGATGATTCGCGAATGCAGCGGCATTGTGTGTTTGTGCCTCACCGACGAGCACGCCAACAAGTTGGAACTGCCACCCATGGTCGTTAACAACAACAGTGCCAACCAAACCGCGTTTACCGTCTCCATTGAAGCAAAGCAAGGTGTCACCACAGGTGTTTCTGCACAAGACCGAGTAACCACCATCAAAACCGCGGCCAACCCGTTAGCAAAAGCAGACGACTTAGCGCGCCCGGGTCATGTCTTCCCGTTGCGTGCTCGTCCAGGCGGTGTGTTGGCTCGTCGCGGTCATACCGAAGGCACGGTTGATCTGATGCAAATGGCTGGATTACAACCTGCGGGTGTATTGTGCGAGTTGACCAATCCTGACGGAACCATGGCCAAAACGCCCGAGATTATTGCCTTCGGCAAGCAGCACAATATGCCAGTGCTCACCATTGAAGACATGGTGATGTACCGCAATCAGTACGATCTCAAATTGGCGTAAAATACCTTCAAAGATACTGTATGAATAAGGCCAGCGTTGCTGGCCTTCGCGGTTCTTTCTGCTTTACAGTGTCAGCAGATAATTCACCAATTCATTGTATTCTTGAATTGTCGTGATTTTGTCTGCTTTCACGATGTACTTGTTATTTACGATCACGCCCGGAACACCCGTTAAGGTACTTTCCTTAAACTGCTTATCAAAACGCTTTTGCATCGAGTTAACAGCAAAGCTGTTGTAAGCCGCATCGTATTTCTTGGCATCAACACCATTATCGATGAAGAGTTGACGCAACTCAGCTTCCGTTTGTGGTGCTTTGCGTTTTTCGTGGATTTGCGTGAACATCGCCGGAACCATGGTTTTTTCTGCATCCAGCGACACCATGGTGGCGTACGCTTTGGCGACAGGAACCCCCATCTCGCCTCCCATAAAGGAAACATGCACTTTCTCAAATCTTGCCTCTTCAGGCAGAGATTTCTTCATGCTTTCCACCACACCCTCAAAGCGGTAACAGTGTGGGCAGTAGAAAGAGAAATATTCCGTCACGACAGGTTTCTGCGATTTGGCGGTAGGTAATACCGTGTAATGAGTGCCTTGCTCAAATTTCGCTGCATAAGCCGATACACTCAGCAAAAGCGCTGAGAGCATGAAAACAAATTTTTTGATCATGTTAATACCTTGAATAATCGAATTGTGGTTATAAATTTCCGAACATTAGACAAGGGAAGAAATCGGAGGGCGAAAGCGCTCTTCTTGCATCGAAGTTGCTTTGGCAGATTGATCTTTCGACATCAATGCCAAGGAATAGTCTTGTTGAAAAGCCCCGTGATTGCCTTTTGATGCGGGCATTTTACCAATGCAAACCGAATGGCAACCATGAGAGGGTTGCTGACTTTCCAACTGAATTTCATGATGAACGTCTGGGCAGTTGGACTCCTGCACGTGTTCCACCGCTTCAGAAGAGAGCAACACCGTATTTTTGACGATTTCTGTCGATGCCAATAGCGTCAGCATCAAAGCCAACACCATCACAAACGGCATTTTTAAAATCGAATACAAAAGTGATCTCTCCTTGGGTTCCAGCGTTGGCATTAGAGTAACAACAAAAATCCAGACAACAAAAGCTTATCAGCAAACAACTCAGTAAGACTCTCTCTCTGCCTATCAGTTCCCTATGCCTATCACGATCTTTACGAACAAGCTTCGGTAACTTGCAAACGCTATGAAACAGGAGTAATACTTATGCCGTTGTTATGAGAAATATAAGGATATTGTTATGTTAAAAAAACGCTTTTTCAAAACCAAAGACGAAGTTGAAGTGACGTTTGAGGTTCAACAAGAAAACTGGGAAAGCGCGCACGTTGTTGGGGAGTTTAACAACTGGAAGCCAGAGCCTATGACTTTGGTGAAAAAAAGTGGCTTATTTAAATTCAAGACGCGCCTGCCGAAAGAACAAAAAGTGGAGTTCCGCTATCTGTTCAATCAAAACCAATGGGGTAACGATCCGCAGGCTGATGGCTATGTTGCCAACAGTTTTGGTAGCGACAATGGTTTCGTCTTGACCAGCGAATAATGGCCAATCAATGGCCACTCTATCGAGTTGAAAGGCGCAAAATGCGCCTTTTTTCATTGAGTTTTTGCTCAGTCACTCTACTATGCAAAACACGGTAAGGAGAGCCGAATAAACAACAAAGGAAATGCAATGTACTGGATTGTCACCAAATACTTAATCACCGCCGCGATCGTGGTGTTTATTTCTGAGGTCGCCAAACGCAGTGACAAAGCGGGCGCGCTTATCGCCGCTCTCCCCACCGTGACCATTCTCGCGCTGATTTGGATGCACCTTGAAGGACAAGGTAATGATAAGTTGACGAATCACGCCTACTACACATTTTGGTATGTGCTCCCTACGCTTCCCATGTTTCTGATTTTTCCGTATCTCATGGAACGATTTAGCTTCTGGATTTCCTTATTCTTTTGCGCACTGATTTCCATCAGTTCCTTTGCCTGCGTGGCTTTCATTGTTAAAAACTTTGGCATCAAACTGACTTAATGCTCTTTTGTAACTGACGAAAATAATCGCTGGTGAACTCGATAAACGTTCGAATGCGCTTAGGTTGATAACGTTCACGATGATACAGCGCAGAGAACGCCACACTTGGAATATGCCAATCCTCAAACACTTCTTGCAGTAAGCCTTGTTCTAGTTCTGGCATACAGTAAAGCGTGGGTACACGAATGATGCCGTTTCCGGCCAAAGCCCCTTTCAGCATCACTCGGCCATTTTTGCAACGCAGTTTCCCACGCACCTGGCAATCTGATGTTTGCTTGGTTTGCCGATGTTGGAAGATCCAGCGCGTCACCGAGCCCGTTAAACAAGCGTGTTTATCCAGTTCTTTCGGATGTTCTGGTCGTCCGTGCGTCGCTAAGTAGTTCGGGCTGGCATAAGTGCCCATTTCCACATCAATCAGCTTGCGGGCGACAAAACCAGAATCTTCCAGTTTGCCCATGCGAAACGCGATATCAAATTCATCCTCAATCAGGTCAACACGATGGCTGCTAAAATCCAAATCCACTCGTACTTGCGGATATTGCTGCATAAACTGACCCACGACCTCCGCAATCACCTCTTCCCCTAAGTAACCGCCCACACAGTTAATCCGGATTTCACCCCGAACGGCTTCAATATCATCCACCGCGGCCAATACCGCTTGATCAATGCTATGCAGCGCCATCTCACACTGAGCAAACAGTGCTTTTCCCGCATCCGTTAATTTGAGCGTGCGCGTGGTTCTGATCAACAACGTCACCCCCATTTGTTTCTCCAGTTGGCTAATTTGGCGAGACACATGCGAGCGTGACACTCCCAGTGCTTCTGCGGCTTTGGTGAAATTGCCAAGTTGTGCGATCAGCACAAAGGAGCGGATATCCGCTAGATTGATCTGTGTTTGCATCGGCGGTTTCTCTTTTCTTTTGATGTTTTATTGTTGCCATATAACAACAGAGTTTCAACTAGATCGATATATATCAACAAAAATTCTTTTCATAAACTACGCATCAACAAGCCAAAACGGCTTTTAAAGAGGATCACAAAATGAAAAAATTAGTCGTTATTACAGGTGCAAGCTCTGGTATTGGTGAAGCCATCGCGCGTCGTTTCAGTGAAGAAGGTCATCCACTGTTACTCTTGGCACGTCGCGTCGAGCGCCTAGAAGCGCTTAATTTGCCAAACACACTTTGTGCTCAAGTGGACGTGACCGATAAAAACACCTTTGATGCTGCGATTACTCGTGCAGAAGAAATCTATGGCCCGGCGGACGTATTAGTAAACAACGCGGGTGTGATGTTACTTGGCCAGATTGACACTCAAGAAGCCAATGAATGGCAACGTATGTTTGATGTTAATGTCCTTGGTTTGCTAAATGGTATGCAAGCGGTGCTAGCGCCAATGAAAGCACGCAACAGCGGCACCATTATTAACATCAGCTCGATCGCAGGTAAGAAAACCTTCCCAGATCACGCGGCATACTGTGGCACCAAATTCGCTGTGCATGCCATTTCTGAAAATGTGCGTGAAGAAGTGGCGGCCTCTAACGTACGTGTCACGACCATCGCACCGGGTGCGGTCGAAACCGAATTGCTTTCACACACCACATCGCAACAAATCAAAGACGGTTACGATGCATGGAAAGTGGATATGGGTGGCGTGTTGGCAGCAGACGATGTCGCGAGAACTGTGTTGTTTGCCTACCAACAACCTCAAAACGTCTGTATTCGTGAAATCGCTCTAGCACCGACCAAGCAGCAGCCATAACCGCTCATGCTTATCACATCACAAAGGCCTGTAACTACGCAGGCCTTTGCCACAATTGCACATTCTGATCCCATCGCTGCGCAATAAAATCAATAAACTGACGCACCACCGGGGTTTGATAACTGCGAGAAAGATAAACAGCCCACAAGGAAGATGAAGGCAAAGTATAGGGGGTAAATAGTGCGACAAGCTTACCCTGTTGCAAAAGCGGATTGGCCAAATCACATGGCAAACGGATCACACCTTTCCCTGCCAGCGCCGCACCTAATAAGGTACTGAGATCATTCGCCCGAATATTGCCTTTTACGGATACTTCTGAGATTTGATTATCGGCAACGAATCGCCATAAGTGGGTACTCAAATGGACTAAGCAATTGTGGTTGGCTAAATCTTCCGGCACGACAATGGGCTCATGTTCATCCAAATACCCCTGTGTCGCACACACGACCGCATCGATATCCATCAGTTTTCTCGCAATTAACGTCTCATCGGGTTGATCGGTATATCGCAAGGCGACGTCTACGCGCTCATCAACCAATTGCGAAAAGCGATCAGAGGCCAAGATGTCAACCATTACAAGCGGATGCAACTCGGTAAATGCACTGACCGCATCAATAAGATGGTGCTGCGAAAAACCAATCGGAGCAGAAATGCGAATCGACCCCGTTAGCGAATCCCGGCTTTGAACCGCATCCAACTCCAAAGCCGCGGCTTCATCTAAAATTCGCTGGCATCGAATAAATGCTTGCTCGCCTGCGTGCGTCAGGCTGACTTTTCGAGTCGTGCGATGCAGCAAACGCTGTTGAAGCCAGCTTTCTACTTCTTGAACATGCCGAGTTACCTGAAGCCGACTTAGCGATAAAGTTTCTGCTGCTTGGGTAAAACTGCGGCAATTAGCCACTTCAATAAAGCTCTTGATGGCGTCGAGTCTGTCCATTTCTATCTCTATTAGATCGATTTATTGAAACAATCTATATCATTTAAGTTTATTTATCCCGATATATCTCATGAGTAGACTCTCTCCATAACGAACCCTCGTAGAACCGGAGAAGAGAAATGAAAATAGCAATATTAGGCGCAACAGGTTGGATCGGCAGTACTCTTGTCAACGAAGCACGCGAACGCGGTCATGATGTGATTGCTATCGCTCGCAATCCCAATGCCATTGAACGCGATGATGTAGAGAGACGTCCATTTGATATTCGCCAGCCACACAACCTGGCGCAAACATTCCAAGATGCCGATTACGTTATTGCCGCCGTTGGTGGCAGAGCAAACAACGATCACAGCATCGTGGCTGAAACCGCTCAATTGTTACTGACGCAGTTGGCCAACGTCGGTGTTAAGCGTCTTTTATGGGTAGGTGGAGCAGGATCTTTGGAAGTTGCACCCGGTGTCAAACTTGTCACCGTGCCAGAGTTTCCTGAAGAATATAAAGCAGAAGCGTTAGCACAATCAGACGCACTGGATCAATTTCGTTCCCTCTCTAGCGACGTTGATTGGACCTTTGTCAGTCCAGCGGCAGAAATTTTTCCGGGAGAGAAACGCCATCACTACCGAGTCGGAGGCGATCAACTGCTCAGCGACGACGAAGGTAAGAGCCAAATTTCCGTGGCAGATTACGCAGCGGCAATGCTCGATGTATTAGAAACGAACCAGTACCTCAATCAGCGTATTGGCGTAGCTTACTAAACTCACCGCCCGTTGCCCCTTCAATTGACCAAGCACACCTGAGCGTATTAAGCGCTCAGGTGTGCGCCTCATTGTCTGTTGCCCCTTCAAGATCATGACAAAGTCATACAAAACGACGACATTGATTTTGTGCCCATTCTGATAACCTCCTGCTGTCAATCTCCTTGGTGGTCATTTATATTTGAAAAGGTGAAGTGAGTCGTATAACTTCTCGTTTCATATCAGTACTTCTGATGACGTACTCAATATAACAACAAAACAAAGCATAGAATGACACCATGGTAGAAGACCAGAAGTTGATCATTGTTGAAGATGACATCAAGCTCCAACAGATGTTAAGTGACTATTTTATGTCACAAGGATTTTCAGTGATCACCGTTGATAATGGCACGGATGCGCCTGAAATGATCCTCAACGAAAAGCCTGCACTCGTCCTGCTTGACCTGATGTTACCTGGTCAAGATGGGTTGAGCGCGTGTCGACAAATTCGCGACGCCTATAATGGAAAAATCCTGATGTTAACCGCCAGCGATGACGATTTCGATCACGTGGCTGCGTTGGAAATTGGCGCGGATGACTTTGTCAATAAACCCATTAAACCACGCGTTTTGCTGGCTCGGGTGAGGATGCTACTGAGACGACCAGATGTGGCCGTTAACCAAGACGCCAACAACTGCCGATACGGTGCGCTGAAACTCAATCGTATTCGTCGAGAGTGCCAACTGGCCGATCAAACCATCAATTTAACCGATGGCGAGTTTGATTTGCTCTGGCTGCTGGCCACGTCAGCAGAACAAGTGCTGTCGCGCGAATCTTTGACCAAGGCTTTGCGAGGCATCGAATACGATGGCGTGGATCGCACCATTGACAATCGTGTGGTCACATTGAGGAAAAAACTCAACGATACCACCACACCACCAAAGAAAATTCTCACGGTTCGAGGCAAGGGCTATATGTTTATGCCAGACACATGGAATGAATAAACACCGAAAATGAAGCGCATTTATCTGGAAGCCTTTTTTGGCCTGATTCTTTTGTTTTTTGCCACATTGTGGGGCTACGAGGTTATCGTCTATCAGTTAAATACCGACTACGATCGTTTACTGACAGAATTCGAGATCAATGCGTTTCATGATCTACTAACGCCGCTATATCAGGAAAAAGGCCAAGCCTATTTCACCGAAGCGATGGAAAATTACGCCGAAGCCACGCGTTCTATTTTAACCATCTACGAGCAAAAGCAGCTGCCAAAAGAGATTGCTGCGGTTTTTGTTGATCCTGCAATGCTGGTTTATCTGGATGATGATTTTGATGTTTGGATGCGCTTTTCCGCCAACTCGACCATCTATCACTTAGAAGAAGATCTGCAATCACCGTTAAGGCAAGCCATCGATTTTAGCGGTAATTTAGTTTGGGTGTTCTTCATTATCGGCTTTGCTATCTATTGCGTCATTTTGATTTGGTTTCTAAGTCGCCGAGTTCGTGAGTTAGAACGCGTGACATTGGCCTTTGCATCGGGTGATTTGTCCGCGCGAGCCCGTACCACCGCCCGGTATTCCGTCGGCTCCTTGAACAAAAGCTTCAACGTCATGGCGGATAAGATCGCCAATCTGATCACCAGCAACAAGGTTTTGACTAATGCTGTGGCTCATGAGCTACGCACACCCATTTTTCGTCTGCAATGGCAAGCCGATTTACTTGCCGACTCGCCACTCAACGAGAAGCAACAAAAATCGGTTTCCAGCATGGTGGAAGACATTGATGAAATGGAAGCCATGGTAGAAGAGATGCTCTACTACGCAAAAATGGAAAGGCCCGAAGCTCAGTTGCACACACAGGCGATTTCTCTCCAGCCTTGGTGTGAAACCCTCGTGAGAAAATGGCAGAGCGAAACCTATCATCCCATCCATTTGCAGATCGAGAGCTGTTGTGATCAAGTCAATGTTGATCCTCACCTTGTGAAAAGAGCGCTCGACAATTTGGTGCGTAATGCGATGCGCTACACCCAAACACAAGTTCGCATTCAAGTGACACACACTGCCGAGCAGTTGGAATTTCAAGTACACGATGATGGCAAAGGCGTCGCCGAACAAGATTGGCCTTACCTGTTCGATGCCTTTTACAGCGCCGACAAATCGCGTAACAAATCCACCAGCGGTTATGGCTTGGGATTGGCGATCGTCAAACAGATTTGCCAGATTCACAACGGCAGTGCACACGTTGCCCATAGCCCGCTGGGCGGTGCCTGCTTCATCATTCGTTTTTCCCTCTAACACAGAATGATGCCCTCGGCATCATTCACCTTACCAATCTTACAAAGCGCGACAATTCATTACACGTGCGTGACTGATTTCCATAATAAAACGCTGTACATTTCAACCTAGTCATTGACAGAAGTGATAACAAGGACAACTTTACGTTGTGATTCTTACGTTACTGGTGCCGAAACGCGCAGTTGACGAGCTTAATCTTTCCCAACGCCTCTATTTTCACTTCTTTTCACATTTGCTTGACGAGCGTTGAAGTCGCTTAGCGACCGCTAACTACTCATTTGCCACAACCAGCTTTGAGCTTCCCATTAATAACAAGTAGTAGGGTTATATTTTGAAACCAGGAAAAACAGGTATTCGTCGTATTGTCGACGCAACGGGCTA
Source organism: Vibrio sp. 05-20-BW147 (assembly GCF_013369385.1). Lineage (GTDB taxonomy): Bacteria > Pseudomonadota > Gammaproteobacteria > Enterobacterales > Vibrionaceae > Vibrio > Vibrio floridensis. The sequence continues at coordinate 37,796 of NZ_SZTO01000023.1, forward strand.
TTCAATGAAAGGCTTGAAAGCCGCATGGATTAACGAGGCTGCTTTTCGTCAGGAAATTCTTCTGACCGCCGCGCTAACCATCACCGCGTTCTTCCTCCCAGTGACGACCATTGAGCGAATTCTCATGGTTTCTAGCTTATTGTTGGTGGTTATTGTTGAGCTGATCAACTCTGCGGTAGAAGCCGTCGTAGACCGCATTAGTGACGATTGGCATGAACTCAGCGGCCGAGCGAAAGACATCGGCTCTGCTGCCGTCTTCGTCGCCTTAGCACTGGCGCTGTTTGTTTGGGCGAGTGTATTGCTGTGACCACAATGAATCGAATCAAAACCTTGTTTAATCGTGAATGCTCTTACACCACATTCACTTTGGTGCTGGCGATCTATTTCGCCACCATCGTTAATTTGCCGATTTACAAAGAACTGTTCAGCATCATTAGCCACCTTGACTCTGTCAAGGTGGGTTTTGTAATTTCAGTCCCTATCTTCTTCCTTGCGGCATTGAACTTCTTGTTCAACTTATTCAGTTGGCCTTGGCTAAGTAAGCCTTTCTTTGCGGTGCTGCTTCTGCTCTCTGCGATGGTAAGCTATGCCGGCTACAACTATGGCACTTTGTTTGATTACGGCATGATTGCCAACATCATGGAAACAGACAGCAGCGAAGCAGGATCATACCTCAGCACATATTCTGTCATCTGGACCTTGTTGATGGGCGTAGTACCTGCGCTGTTGGTGTGCAAACTGAATTTGAGCCTATCAGGCTCTACGCTGCACATGGTGGCGAAGAAAGCAGCGAGTATGCTCGCTTCTTTGGCCGTGATCGCGGTGATTGCAGGCCTTTATTACCAAGATTACGCATCTATTGGGCGAAACAATACCCATCTGAAAAAGATGATCATCCCGACTCAGTATGTGTACAGTGCCACAAAGTATGTTCGCGATACCTACTTTTCCACACCGCAGCCCTACCGCCAATTGGGCCTTGATGCCAAACAGTCAGAACAGGCTCTACAACAAGCGGAGCAAAAGCCGACCTTGCTGGTTTTTGTCGTCGGTGAAACGGCACGTTCGCAAAACTACCAAGCGAACGGTTATGCCCGTCCTACGAACCAATACACCAACGAATTGGGCATGATCTCATTCCAAGATGTCAGCTCATGTGGTACCGCAACCGCAGTCTCCGTACCATGTATGTTCTCTAACATGACACGCTCAAACTTTGACCGCCCAACAGCAGACAATCAAGATAATGCACTGGACATCTTAAACCGTGCAGGTGTGTCACTTCTGTGGAAAGAAAATGACGGTGGCGACAAAGATGTGGCGAAAAACATTCCTCTGTTTACCGTCGATCGCTCTCGTAAAGATGCGCTTTGTAATGGCAGCACCTGCTATGACATGGCGTTACTGGAAAACTTCGAGCAGGATGTCGAGAATCTAAAGGGTAACCGTGTGTTGGCACTCCATTTGATTGGCAGCCACGGCCCAACGTATTTCCAACGTTATCCGAAAGACAAAGCGGCCTTTATGCCCGATTGTCCGCGTGCCGACATCGAAAACTGTTCGGTAGAACAGATCGTCAACACTTACGACAACACCATTCTCTATACCGATTATGTACTGAGCCAAACTATCAATAAGCTCAAGGCACTTGAGGAGCGTTACAACACGGCGCTGATTTACGTTTCTGACCACGGGGAATCTCTTGGCGAGAATGGTTTGTTCCTACATGGCATGCCTTACAGTTTAGCCCCGGAATACCAAACAAAAGTACCGCTGATGCTTTGGATGTCACCGGGTTTTGCCCAGGCAAAACAGATCAATGCTGACTGCCTTAAGCAGCAAGCCAAGCAAACCGATACCTACTCGCATGATTACATTTTCCATTCACTGCTCGGCGTGATGGATGTGAGTACCAGTGAGTACGATGCGACCCTTGATCTCTTTATGCAGTGTCGTGCTCAATAAGGACAAATAAAGAGCAATATTATACTAGGGGCCTAAATTGGCCCCCTTTGTTTTATGACGTTTTTATTTGGCTTACCCGCTTCTCGTTCATCTCAGATTAATCTAGTCTATGGATACTCAACGCTTCATTTCACTGGGTTTAGGAACACATATGCGAACTCTCGGAAATATTATTTGGTTTTTGTTTGGCGGCGTTTTTATGGGGCTCGCTTGGTGGTTTTTCGGCATTTTGGCTTTTATCAGTATCATCGGGATCCCGTGGGGAAGAGCGTGCTTCGTCATCGGTAATTTCTCCTTCTTTCCTTTTGGTTCAGAGGCGGTCTATCGTGACGAACTGACCAATAAGCGCGATATTGGCACAGGACCACTAGGGCTCATTGGCAACGTGATTTGGTTCTTGGTCGCAGGCGTGTGGCTGGCCATTGGTCATATTCTCTCTGCTGTAGCGTGTTTTATTACCATCATTGGTATTCCATTCGCGCTGCAACATCTCAAACTGGCGGTGATCTCACTGGCACCGATTGGCCAAACCATCGTGCCGGTCGAAGTGGCGGAAGCTGCGCGATACCACAACCGCAGCCGATAATAAGATTGCAGCCAGTGCTCAAAAAAACACCTTTGTGACACTGACGACAAAAACACCTTCTTTTTTAGAAGGTGTTTTTTTATACACCTGCCCATTTCGTGACCGGCTAGATGCTTTGTATAACAAAAGTGGCCAATCGTTGTGATTCCGATCTCTCATCCTTTTATCTCCTCCTCAATTTCACGTTAAGAGGCTGATTATATTAATTAATTATTCATCAATACTTGGATAAAAATCTAACAAGGAAATCAACGTGAAACTGGCACTGACAACGCTCCCATTGGCTATAACCACCGCTTTACTCATTGGTTGTAATACTTCCTCTAACATTGAGATACCGGTTATCGACAACCCATACCGCTGCGACATATTCGCAACGGAGCAAGCCGATGACTTACGTATCTATCAGGTGATGGTGGAGAGCTTTGTCAACGGCGATGATCAAATTGGCCATGGCACTGGTTATGGAACCAGTCATCACCAAGGCGATATTCAAGGGATTATTGATTCGCTCGATTACATTCAATCTTTGGGTATGAATGGCATTTGGCTGACGCCGATTTTCAATTCCGAGCCTAAAGCAGGGCAAGACCATTGGGCAGATCGCCTTGATGCCACTGGCTACTTTGCCACCAATTACTTCGAGGTCGATCCGCGTTTTGGCACGATGCAAGACGCTAAACGTTTGGTCGAAGAAGCGCATGCCCGTGGCTTGTACGTGTTCTTTGATGGCGTATTTGGTCATCACAAAGGCAATGTAGCGGCATCCCCCACAGGCAAGCTGCCTGCAGGAAGCAACAACCCGGTCGACTATCCAGAGAGCCTCGCCTTCTATCAAGAAGTGGCCGAATTTTGGATCAAAGAGTTGAAGATTGATGGTTGGCGTTTAGACCAAGCCTATCAAGTACCAAAAGAGGCTTGGGTGGAGATTCGCAAAACGGTAGATAACGCTTCTAAAGCCGTGACGTACACCAACAGCAAAGGCGAAACCGTCAATCCGCTTGGATACATGGTGGCGGAAATCTGGGCGGGAGAAAACCGCATCATTGAAACCGGCTATGGCAGCAATGAAAGTCCGGCCCTTTGCTCCGCGTTTGATTTTCCGGTCCGCTACCGTTTGGTAGAGACTTTTGGTGTGAATGAAGCGGGTGTTGGCGGTAAATCGGGACAATGGCTAGCAGAAGGCATGAATCTCCATGGGCTTTATCCTGAGCATGCCCAACCGAATCTGATGATCGGCAACCACGACCTGGTTCGCTTTGGCGACCTCCTACAGCGTGGCAATATTGCTCAGCCACAAGACGAAGAGTATTGGCTACGACACAAAGCGGTGTTTGCTTTTCAAGCCGCGTATACCGGCCCTATCACTTTCTATTACGGTGACGAAATCGGTGACCAAGTCGATAACTTCGCAACAAAAGTGGAACTAGATTGTGCGGTCAAAGGCTTATGCGATGATCACGTTGCGCGCTCAAGTGGCAAAATTGAAGGTGTGACAGCGACCCTGAATGCCAACGAGCAAGAGCTCAAACACTACGTCAAACGTTTGATGGAGATGAGAGCGGCACATCCTGCACTCTCCAAAGGAAAACGAGTGAATCTGCTCGCGGATGCGAAAACCTATTCAGACCACAAAAGCACCGATGATGAAACCATCATCTACGTGGCAAACATCAGTAAGAACTTGCAACACGTATCGCTCGATGCCATCCAAGCCGGCTCTGAGGGCAGCTTAACAGACCTCATCAATGACGAAGAAATCACACTGACCGACGGTCAATATCAGATTACTTTGGCCCCATTAGAAGCACGCTTCCTCAAAGTCAATCTGCCTTCTGCTGCAGGCCCAACGAAAAAAACAGCGGCTTCAACCAGTGGCGTGGGTGAGGGGTTTATGGCGCAATGTGACAACCCTAGCGTCAATGAATCAGGCCCATTGAAGCAAACTCTTTATGTGGTCGGCGATTTCAGCGATTCCGGCTGGCAACACCAAACGCATCGTCAATTCGACTACAAAGGCAGCGGCGTCTATCAAGTCGTGACCACGGAGAAACCCGGTAGCTACCGCATGCAATATGCCACAAAAACTTGGGAACCACAGTTTACCGCAACGGGACAGAGTTTGATGCTTGGCCAAGAGAGTGCACTCAGCTACGGTGGCTATGGCAAAGACACTACCATTACCATCATGGATGAAGGTCTTTATGTGTGGAGTTTACAGTTTAACGAACAAGGAGCGCCATTGAACATGATGGCATCAAAATGTGCTGAGTAACGCCAACTCGGCGGCATAGAGCTGGGCACCACTGCCCGCTAGTTTGGGATGCTTTAACAAGCATCCCTTTTTTTCATTGTGATTAGGACGAGCTCACACCCATGCCAACAGAATTGTGAAGTCGGTTAAAAAACAGGGCGGGAGCATACTTTGGTGGATTTATAACCCCAAGAAGACTCTTGCCCTATAATCATCGTTCCAACCCGCTTTCTTCATCTTCACTTTTTGGCTCGGAGCACCACAGTCGCATTGCTTGAGCATATTCATGACAAAACGTCTAAACAACGCGATGTTTTCAACAGC
>NZ_SZTO01000024.1 GCF_013369385.1 Vibrio sp. 05-20-BW147
ACAATCAACATAGAAACCCTGCCCTGAATCACGCCTAACTCCACCAGCAAAATCACATCACCTGATTACCCGCATGATTTTACTGACGTCGACGAAGGGAAATATTGGCCGTGATTAGTACGACGACGCCGACGAGAAAATGTAGAAAACTGTGTTGGAAAGACAGGAACTATGAAGCAACATGTCCTTCCACTTGTATTTTCTTGGCTCTGGGTCCTTTGGGTTTGACCTCAATTTCAAAACTAACGATATCACCTTCTGATGGCTCGGAGGCTCCATCTGGCAATTCATCATAAAAGAAAAAAACATCTTTTCCTTTAGTTCTTCTTATGAATCCATATCCTTTAAAAGCATCATATGCGTGGATAACACCAGATTCACGAACGTTTTCGTCCTTACTCAAGCCAATACTCCTTTTTACTCGGAACATTCGTATAATGTAATTTTAGCTTTTTAATTAGCCCTTTAGCTAGGCCAGGATGAGACCGTTTTAATACCCCAAGCTTGAAAATTAGCCGATTATAGTCGTTAACCCTACCAATTTTTTGGTGGTGTTCTTTGGGTACATTTAAAGCCTTATAAGCCAACCTCTTCAGCTTACTTGCTGTATATTCATCATATTCAGGAAGAATAGCTCTTAACCTTTCTCTAAGTTGTTTAGCCTGTGGATGTTCCAACCGCGTTAACTTAGCAACTTTTCCTGATGTTTTATTCCATAGATCATGGTAATCGGTGCTTGTCTTTTCAGACTCATACTTGAGTTCACAGTTATACACTAATTGCCTAACATACTTTCTTTCTTTTCTTCTAAGCTTAGGTTTTTTATGTTCAACCCAAAGGCCCGTCACTTCAAACCCTTTGTTTGCCTTACCTCTATACTCTATTTTCGTTTTTTTAGAATTTAGCTTTAAGTCATATCTAGTGAACAACCCCACAACCGTACTAATTAGTTGAGAACATTGCTTATTATCCAAGTTCTTAGAGGATGACAGTGTTACATCATCCAACAACCTTGAATAGTGAATCCCCTTACCGCGAAAAGATGAAACTAAACGGTATTCTGAGTTAAAAAAAACTAAGTTAGCTAAATAGCTGGATGTACAACCACCTTGAGGAACCTTCCCTTTATATGTGGTCAGCTTAGTCAATAAATCCACTACCTCATCGGGAAACTTAAAGAAGTACTTGTAAATAAGCGCTACTTTTTCTGCCTTAATGTTAGTGTAAAATTTCTTTATATCCAAACTAATCAATGTATTAGCATTGGCGTGGATTTTAGCATTTTCAACATAGTCTCTCTTTACATCGGCCCGAATACCACCTTGTAAATAACTAGGAAATTCCACTTTCTCAAATATTCGAGAGTTGATTCGTTTCTGAATCTTTTTTAACTCATACTTTGGCTCAAAAACTGTACGGTTTTTTTCAACCAATTCGTACTCGGTATAGGATTCGTCAACTCGGTTCGCGATAGACAATAGACGTTTGGGATGCATCCCCAAAGTTCGGGCAAGGGTGTCGACAGAAGCAATGGCTTCATGTGGGTAATATGGCTTATCCATAAGCAACCTAAAAAAAGAAAGGAGTCAATTGTTAGAAGTAGTCGATAAGCTCCTTGAGGAACCCAGCTACAGTAACAATCACGGGAATACAGCCTGATACCAATCCTGTTTTCCGTGAGCTCTGGTCAACTTGTTTTTCAGTCTCGTACTCGGCTTCGAATAACGATTCTGTGTTCTTTGTAACATGTCTACATTTGAGTTTCAGCTTGCGCTTCATAAGTGCCTCCTATTGTTGGCTGTGAATAATTCGCCAGACCAAAATAAAGAGAGCCACAGAAATAATTACATTGACCACTGAGCTGACTCCTAACCTTTCGCCAGACAACTGTCGCCTAGAAGGCCATCATAAATTAGCCTGCGGCGGGGGACGGGGGAGATTCCCTTAGACCCCCAGGAGTCCGGTCATGATCCTTTCGGATCGCTCACGTTAGAGAGCATCGATTTTCTGTGTAAATCAACAAACGTAAATCACTAGAACAACAAATAGGCGAATAACACCTACATGCATATAATATTACCATATTTAAGTACCGTCAATAACTTGAAGTCGGTTCAAAAATTATTAAGTGAAAAACCAAATAGTGATCACATCCGTAGCTTGCAAAGAATAGTTCCACTAGCCAAGCAGGTGAGCTATGACAAGCAATTCCCTAGCTCGTATGGCAAGCTTCTGAGCAGTAATAGCACCCATTGGCCTTTGAATAGGTTTTCTTCGCTGCAGCAACTGCAGGCCCACAACTAGCAAACTCACCAAGATACGTTCGGTTATGTTCCAGTGGCATGTAAGAGCAACCTTGCTTATGCACTTCATGATCGCCATTAGCTTGTTGATTCTTGTTCACATAATACCTAGCCATACTATCCTCAATATCAGTAATAAAAACCAATATAAAACTTAGCTCATAAGGCTATATTTTCAATAAGGGAATGACAAATGTTCCACATCTAACAATTGTCAATTGTCGTCGTCGACGTCTATCGCCAACAGTCGACGACAGCGCTAAAACAAAAAATCCGGCACCGATGACCAAAGCCACCAATGCCGGACGTATTGATTTGGTTAAATCTTAGGCTCATATAAAGCAATGAGATAAAGCTCTAAGCCGGATTTAGTAGTATCGTTCGGTAACACCACAACTAAAAAATCAGACCTTCATCACAAAAATAAAAGTTCACTCGCTCTCAGAACGCCTTTAAACAAGCGGATAAACTCAATTTTCCTTTCAAAAAACGTCTACCCTCGCGAGAACCGTTCTGAGGGGCTATCAGCCATGTTTAAAAAAAATCAAGAACAAAATTTCTGCCATTTATAGGCACTTTTCAAAATCAATTTTGTAGGGCAAATTTATGTTCATCAGGAAAACTTAACTCCTGATTTAATTGAATAAATCATACTATAGGAATTAAAGAATGAATACTAAATTAACCACATTAACTAACTCTGTTTCACCATCTAACGTCGGCCACTACGCTAAGCTGGCGTACAACTCGGTGTTCGCTCCATCAAAATTACCTGCTGACATCGATAACATTATTGATTCAGAAGAGTGTTATAACGGCGAATGCGATTACTCAAACGGATCCACAGCAATCACAATCGCTCAAAACCATTACTTGAGCGACATTGGTGATCCCATTGAACATATTTTTGAAATGAAAGAATGGATTGGTTCTCATGCAAAAGCCATCAACGATGCAGATATTGAAGTAACTACAAATGTTGCCTTTCCCAACCTGGAAAGAACTTCGTTCAGTTGTATCCACAATAAAAGCGATCTAAAAGGGCTACCTCAGTCCGTCTACGATGCAATGACATATGTGATCGAGAATATTGAAATTACTCAGGTTGAAATACTCGAACTTTTTTCTGCTGCCACCCATTCACTGGCTATCGACTGCTTTTACTCAATTGATGATTTTGACTTTAATGTCAAATCGGCACTTGAGCACGATCTGAACGAAAAACTGATTCAATATAACAACAACACCCAAGGAGGAAATATCATGTCATTTGATACTCAAGTTCTACTGAACACTTACACCAATAAAGCCAAACAACACGCCTGTAAAGGTCCAAAAGTCCGAATGGCGGAATATGTCGAATCCGTAATGGAAGTACAGGCGCAAGTTGGCCGTATAGACAACCTAGACGCCATCACTCGTGAGTTTGAACAACGCTTAGCGAGTAAGTCGAATTGGGGATACAAGCTAGCTGCTGAGCAACTATCCGAAGCAATTAAAACCGTCGAAAAACACTAACCCTTAAGCAACACCACTTTTTTTACTTTGATTTTTGACTAGCCGAGCCTCTCGGTGACGGCCTTCTTACACCTCAAATTCGGCAGCCAATATATTGCTGCCGAATCAAGAATAAATTTTGGAGCATACGATGAACTACTCAAACAACACGAACAACACGAACAACACGCATACTTCGGCAAACTACGAAACACATGGCCGCAACTCTATGGTGAATTTCAACGATTTTTCTGATTCAGAATCAAGCAACCAACCTAACTTTGCACCTCTGGCACTTCAGGCTGTTGATCTAAAGAATTCGTCCGCAGAGCTGACCTTCTTTACGCCCACGGCAGAGAAAGTCTTCTTTCACTACGTGAATGGCCATGGATACCTTCAGTGCAATGGACCCGACTGCCCGATGTGCCGCGCTCAAATTAAATTAGATAGCCGTTACCTATTCCCCGTCTACGATCACATTGAGGGAGAGGTGAAGGTACTGGCGGTTCCACCATCCGAGAAGCCAAAATCCTTGTTTCCGCAGATCAAGCCTTACGTCACCAAAGGCGGTCAACTCGTGTCAATTGAGAAAAATGGCTTCAACTATGATGTTTATGCGACTGCCCTACCCGAGTACGCTACTATCGATCAAGATAAAATTACTGCGTTTTCCGACGCATTCGACTCTGGCGAAATACGCTTGTCTGATATCTACCGTATTCTGACAGACGACGAACTGCGAGAGATCCCAGAGATCGAGAGACGCCTACGCTTCAAAGGTGTGGCTTGATTGTGGTTAATCCAATCATCATCAGCGGGGCCGAAAGCCTCGCTGAATTTCGTTTTAATAATAGTGCTCAGGCTATGCTTGGGATGCTGGCGCAACACCACTACGTGCTCAACGACTGGATGGTGGGCGTTGGCAAGTCGTACCAACTGGATCAGTTGACCACTTTGGCGTTGGAGTCGAACGCATATGACTGCGTGATTGTCGCAGCGCCGACTCGAAAAATTCTTGAAGAAAGAAAGCCTCTCCAAAGCCCTCCAGCCGATATTAAGGTTGTCAACATACAACCTCGCCCCAGCAAGCTGTGTGGTGAAACTCGCGATCTGAGTTGGAAAGACTATGAACGTAGAAACTTAGGTCTGCTGGGCAAAAAGCACATTTGTGCCCTGTGTCCAAATAAAGATAAGTGTTTTTGGCCCGACCAATACGGTAAGAATTTGGATGGGGCGAAAATCGTATATGCAACTCAATCACACTTCGTGCGTAACCCCTACTTCATCCAACACATCGTAACGATGGCTAAAGCAAGCAATGCCTTAGTCATTTTCGATGAAGCTAACGTAAGCCTAAACCATTACAGTCGAACCATATCGCCCATATCGATTGAACAAACTCTAGAAGCCGTGCAGGAGAGCCGTCTATCAGACTATGTAAAAGGCGCTCTAACGCACTATCTGGAATGTTTACGACAGGCCTCAACGGAGGAACTGCGCGATATTTCAGCGTGGCGCTGCCCTGCAATTTTTCCAGATCAGATGACTCAAATCACCAGTATTGGCGATCGCATGTTTGGCGATCGTTTCATCAATATTCTGTATGACCTCCAAAGCTTCGGAGCATCTGAGGCAGAATCACGCGAAAAATTAGCAGATGGTTCAATTCACTTCCCTGCGCCGCCAGTCAATGCGGGATTCGACACAGTGCTATACAGCGGCACCACCTACCCGGACATACTGAAACTGAAACTCGGGATGGATTTTTACAGCCCGTATTCTCACATTGAGTTTCGGGGGGAATCGACGGTTTGGCACAATATCGCATCCTCAATTGGGACTGCGACAAACTTTAAGAAAAACTCACCGCAAATCCTAGATACCTTCGCCCAATTGACGCTCCAACGAGTAAGAGAAGGGAAACGCGTATTGTTGGTCTCTAAACAGAAACACGTCGACCACTGCGTTTCCATGCTCAATCAATATCTGGCCGAGGAAGGAGTTCAGGACGTTCGTGTGGTTCCCGCAAGCGACTATGCAGAGTGTGACGATATGACCTTAGTACCCATGATCCATTACGGGGTCATCGGTATTAATCAATTCGAAGAGTTCGATTGCTGCTACTGCCTAAACAGCTATTACGTAACCCAAGACATACTTCACAACGCAATTCAGGAGCTGCGAGCCGAGGATGAGCGCATAGACGTGGCGATTGCAACCACTGACAACCCTCGTCGGCGTCATGGCGTCATCACAGATCAAAAGTATCGCTACTCTGATGTCGCCAAAGTCGTAAACCCAATGCTGCAAACATTAGAAATGGGGGTTGTCATCCAAGCCATTGGACGCGTGCGCCCATTTACAAAATCGCGTGAAATCATCACGTTTCAAAATAACGATGCACCAAAGTCGGGTTACGACCATGAGTACAGCAACCTAGAGCAACTGCGAAAGCACTTCGGTTTAAAAAGCAAGCAAGCCCGAACGTCGGCAACCCTGTCAGAGCAGATTAATCAGATGATAGCCGACGGGTTTAAGCAGCAAGAGATTGCTTCAACTCTAGGGATCAGTACTCGAACCATTCGACGCCATAAGGCCGGATAACCAACACTAACTCAGCAAGGAAGGCATAGTCAGAAATGCTTTCCTTACAACTTAAAAGGTCATGCAATGGAATTATTACCTGGAACCCAAGCGCATCTAAAAAAGAAAACAGCCCCGCCATCAAGTGCCTTGATTCTACCTCAAGACACGTCACATTCCGTCGGGAAAACTCAGTTCATTCAACATGAAGCCGAGATCGATCAAATGATTGAGCTGGCTTACCAATTGCCTCTATCTGCTGTCAGTCTCAGCTTTCAATTTATTTACTCGACTCCGGTAGTCAAGCTACCGAACGGCAATAACAGATATGATATTTCGTCCATTATTCCACGTTTACTCAGCATGACGCTGATGGAGAACACAAGTAACTCGCTAGCGCTGCACTCGTTCGTTATTGACATTGCTAGTCCCTCGATTCGTCCAAAGCTACAAAGCCTTTTCAATTTGCCTGTGACCTACGTAACCCACGAAGCTAAGCCTGACCTGCACTGTATTTGGTCATTGGGCCTAAACGAGCCCAGATATTGGTGGGATACCTGCATTGCAGAAAAAGCCAGATATCTTGGTCAACACAATAACGCTAAACTCACTCAAGATGTTTCAACCGTCGAAAAAATACAAATCCAAAAAACATTGGCTGAACAGAACACGGTGTTTTATGGCTTGGCTGAGACAGCTCAACGTTACAATGTCCAAAATAGCCTCGCTTCCAGTGCGAAGTTACTGATGGGCCCTGAGCAAGACTGCCCGTCTTTTTCTGCGCTCCAGATTGAACAGACGTCACAGCTCAGCATCACTGTGGCGAAGTTGTACTTAACGCAAAGCCAATCCTGCCTCATGTTTGGCATCCACCAACACCTTATCAGTATTGAGATGCCTTGGGTCGTGACTAACGCCGCCATCGAGTGGAATGGCTTTAAGGTATGCAGAGATAAGTGCCGTCAAATTCTCGAAGCGTGCGAGCGTAAGCTAAGTCTATACAGTCAAGGGCTAGCGCAACTAGGGATGACAAACCCCAATAGCCAGCACCAAAAGCAAGTGCTTTTTGCCTCACTCGGATTACTGCATCACTTCAAAGACGGGGATGACTATAGTTTTCAACGTGAAATGCTAAGCAAGAACTATGCTTTACACCCAGCGGTGGCATTCTTGACAAAATATACGCATATCGATTCTGTCTACAAAGACGTCATTTTACAGCCCGGTATTGTCGGTAGTGACGGACGGGTTCACTCAGAACAAAAACAACTTACGGCTGCCACAGGCCGACAGGCTACCGTTGCGCCAAATATCTTGGGGCTTCCTGCTGTCCTTCGTCCGTTAGTGGTTGCACAAGACGGTTACGTGATTGGAGAAGTCGATCTTGCACAGATTGAGGTAGCCATTGCTGCTGGTGTGTATGGCGACTCAAACTTAGTCAAGATGTATAACCAAGGCGATCTATACACGGCCATGGCCCAAGAGTTCTTCTGTGAAGAGTTAGAACCGGAATACAGCACCTGCGATTCAGCGGTCTTCAAAGAAAAATATCCTGAGAAAAGAACCATCATGAAGCAATGCACCCTAGGCCTAATTTACGGTATCACCAGCTTCGGAATAGCGAAAAAACTCAATATCAGTGTCAACAAGGCCACGGAACTGATGGATAAGTTTCTATCGATGTTTCCCGAACTGCAAAAAGCCATTGAGAGAATGCCCCAGTATGGCGCTCTGCGAGGCCATGTAAGCACTGCAACGGGATTGCACCGATACCGCCAATTGGATGCTAAGCGCGGCCATACTGAGAAAAACTGGATGGTGAACATGCCAGTACAAGGTACAGCTGCTGCGCTGTTCAAAGCAGCTGGAAATCGACTTCATCAATTGTATAAAGGTTACAACGCCAAATTGATCGTTGCCATGCATGATGCCTTTGTTTTCGAAGCACCGAAAAAACACCTAAGCGCAGTCAGCGAGTTAACTGCACAGATCATGACCCAAGTAGTGCAGGAAATGTACCCTCAGTTGAAGATAAGAGCCGATATCAACATAAGCCAACCAGATTGTTGGACCAAAGATGGCGATCCGAACACTCTCGATGTGTGGCTGGCTAAATGACCGGAGCTGGACGCAAAGCCTGATAGAGTTATTATTAAGGTTTTGTGTCCACTTTTTCTGGTTCTCAAATCATGGCTGGCAAATCGATACTTAGTTGATTGAGCAGTTATCTTAGTGACATAAAAGCTCTAGCTTACTTGTGGCTCAAAATCGTTTAGCTCGATCTCCCTGACCACCTTCTCATATCAGTTCTTGACCCATTTAACCTAATAGCAGAATGTGAACTTAGTTGAGCATTTACCACTATACAGACATGTTCTGCAATTGTGAGTTCAGGAATGATAAAGACTGTTAGAACAGTATGTTGCTGCTATGGTATTTGTATTTTATGAACATATTATAGACAATGTCTGCTGACAAGACGTTGTTAGAGTTACAAGGAAAGTTTTTTGGAAGTTTCACAAAATAAATCTCTTTTTTATAAAATTGCTATAAATCTAAGCTTTTGGTTTAGCTTTGGCATTGTAATTTTGGTTGCAAACTGGGCAAAGGTCGATTTTGTACTTGCTCAAAAACCCGTATTCCCAGAATTGGAAAACCTTATAGAAACCAAACAGTTCATACTTCTCATAATGTCAGGTTTTACATTATACGGTTTACTCTGCTTCGCGTTTCGTAAGCTAAATACAACCGAGGAGTTAGGAAGAGCAAGATATTTTCAGAATCTTGCTCTTCAAGAATGGAGTTCTGTATTCTTTAATTTTGGCTCTGTTGTCGCTGTTACAGGGTTTCTTACGGAAAATTATTGGTATGCTATTGGCACACTAATTAGTTACATTGTCGGGTTCTGGATCGCGCGTGAGTAACTCCAAGAAACGCATTAACTGGATCGCTGTACAACGACATAGTCTGCAATAAGCTAAAAATACCCATCTAACAAACGATCAGGGCTCCAACATACTTTGCCTAATCTGGCAGAACGATCTAGAGCATCAGTTCTAAGGAGTTTCAGCCCAGAAATCATTTGGAGCCACTCGGATACAGATATGGGCCAGATACAGTAGATACGACTTGTGAATGGCTCGCTAATAAACCACTTAGAACTCAAAAAAATCAAGTGTAACCATTACGTGAACAAAAATGGACAACATACCTTACTGGGCTATTTATAAGGAAATGCGTCCACTTCGATATATCTCGTTGCCCTTTAACTAAAAAAGCAGAGGTCATCCCCTGCTCACCTAGCTTGCCCGTCAATCATCTATAACCTCGTCGGCGACGACACCAATTACGAAGCCAGCTATACCACCGATTAATACCCCATATGGACCATACCTAGCCCCAATAGCAGCACCGACTTTAGCAGCACGAATACCTGTGTTCTTTTTGGATTGGGATGATGATTGTGAAAAGGTTCTACTTTGCATGTTTGCCTCTTTTATATATGAAAAAGGACCATGCTCAGTAAAGAACATGGTCCTCTAATTTTCTGTAACACTGCTTAGTGAGAGTGACCACACACCTGACAGCTACCATCATCATAAGCACGCTCACCGCAT
Organism: Vibrio sp. 05-20-BW147; assembly: GCF_013369385.1. Classification (GTDB taxonomy): domain Bacteria; phylum Pseudomonadota; class Gammaproteobacteria; order Enterobacterales; family Vibrionaceae; genus Vibrio; species Vibrio floridensis. The sequence continues at coordinate 10,001 of NZ_SZTO01000024.1, forward strand.
GCCGGACAGGTTGTTACTAGGGTTGTGATTGATTTAATCGTCATATAAAGGCTCCTTATTGTTTATTGGATGAAGTAATGGGGTGTTGCGAAGCTCATTGATACCTCGGCCTAGAGAGTCCAATTCGAAACCGATGTACCTTGAGCCAAGCTCCGCAACGAAACTTATTGTGCTTTACCTTTAGGGATATCTAGACCGCATTTCGCTGCATCCATGACTTTGCCATTCATGGTTCCACAGGCATCGGCATACCACTCAATACGTGGGCCAGACTGAGAGTAAACTTGTTTACCTGCTTTCCCATTCCAGGATTTTTCTATCTTCGAAATGTCGGCTGGATTACCGCCGAACGTACCGCCAGCGAATGATGACGTGGTAGCGAATAGACACGTTAGGCCTAGCAGGATGGTTGATTTTTTCATTGTGTTGTTTCCTTGAATAATGACGATGCTCCGCGTAAGAGCACGGTTGTTAATTAGTATGATGATTAGGACTGACAGGTTGTGTCAGTCAGTTAAATGGTGTTGAGGAAGAAAGGCAGGGCTTAAGTTTCTTGGGCTATGAAACCTATAACAAAATCGGTCACTTATTCTTAGCGACCACGAAATAATGAGGGCTGACACCACCTGTCAGTGAGTCACTACATTATTGAGTCATGAATAAGAGCGAGAAGTTAGCCTACCGATTGAGTCAGATTCTTTCCCGGTTGTATGCGGGAGAGAAGTTGAGCCTTATCGACTTAGAGCAGGAATTCGGAGTGCATGAGAGAACGGTACTTCGGGACTTCAATCGCTTGGCGTTTTTGCCTATCGAAAGAGAAGAGGGTTATTACTACCTGAAGCAATTAGATCATCGTAACCCTAAAGCTCATAAAGCTCTTCATGCCCTATCGAACATGGGTATAGATAAGCTGTTTCCAGATAGGAAAACCATGACTCAGGCGCTGAACCATAAGACACAATCCATACTGTTCCGCCATATTCCTGTCGAGGATTCAGCTCGCTTTCGGGATACCTTAATTTTGATTGCGGATGCGATTCATCAACGAAATACGCTGACGCTGACTTTTCATAATCGGCGTTATCATCAGATGGAGCCTTACCAACTCATTAACGAGCGGGGTTACTGGTATCTGATTGCCGCGCAGAGAACACAGTCGCATTCGTTTCGAGTGGCCGAGATTGCTGAGATAATCCGGCACGATGATATTTATACTCCCTCGCCTATCCTCTCCGAGAAGCTGACCAGAGAAGAGCTGCATTGGCAGGCTTACGGTGTTATAGAAGTCATAGCTCAGATTGATTCGGGTCGTATTCGCGATTATCAGGAAACCGAAAATCACCTGACGATCCGAACCCTGAAAGAACTGGGCTATGGTTCAACGCTTATCAGCATTCAGACCTCGGACATACATTCCCTGATGCCAGTTCTAAAGTCCTGGATACCGAGTATCGATATCATTTCCCCATTGTGGGTAAAACAGGCGTTGATGCGAGAAGTCGAAGCCTATCTCTCGACCTGTTCGTGAGATTTATTTAATGGGCATTGTCGGCGTCGTCATTACGTCGAGAAACCCATCATGACTTCTGTATGAGCGCTAATAGGTCAGCTTTTCGCTCATCGTAATCTTTCGATTTGATGTGCAGATAAATAGATGACTCTGCTTTTGTTGCCAGATTAAGGCCCCGAGCAATTGCAGCACAGAAACCTTGATTGTTGGCTGAACCGGAAGAATAGAGAGATTTATACACCTGACTTTTCCATGGTTTATCGCCCTGCGATTCAATAAGGTCTAGTAGACTACTGAGAAGAATCCATTGTTTTGAATGCAATCCTGCTCCGCCACTTTGTCCGGCAATTCGAAAGTAGAGTTGGTCATCTTCGCTGTTTTGAGCAATCTCGTAGAGCACCGTTCCTTGGGACTTTGATCCTAGTTTTGGCGCTTCACCTGTCTTGAGAATGGTAGAGAATGGATTGTCTACTGATGTGGTTTTAGATGTATCAGCCTCTGCATTCTTCCTGCTGTTTTTGGGTTGGTTCATAGAAACTCCTTTATTTCATTGAGCTAGAAATAAGAAAGCCCCCTACCGGACGAATCCAGTAAGAGTTCTTACAATTCAATAATATAAATTCGTTTTGCTGCTTGTTACGCCTAGGCTTTTTTTTCCTGTCTTTTCCGGTACTGTTCCTGTCTTTCCAACACAGTTTTCTACATTTTCTCGTCGGCGTCGTCGTACTAATCACGGCCAATATTTCCCTTCGTCGACGTCAGTAAAATCATGCGGGTAATCAGGTGATGTGATTTTGCTGGTGGAGTTAGGCGTGATTCAGGGCAGGGTTTCTATGTTGATTGTGCAGTGATATTGCGTCAGACCTTCGCTCATAATCGATTGGTCCCCAGTTCAAGTCTGGGAGGGGCCACCAAATTCTAGAAGGCTCGTAGAGAAATCTACGGGCCTTTGTCTTTTCTGTTCTTGTCTATATCCGCTCTGCGATTACTTCCGATAAGCTTTGGTTCATTAGACCACTTCCCTCTGTCAATCAGAAAGATAGTATTGAACCGTCGAAACTACACGAATGCGTTTAATATGTGGCGTGTTGTTATCTCTATCCATGATAGAAAACTGGCCTTGAGATGCCGTGCGGATTTTTCCAAGTGAACTATTGGAATCTTTGGCAAACTTCTCAGCCACCTCTCTCGCGTTATGTGTGGCTTCTTCTATCATTTCCGGCTTAATTTCGTTTAAGCGAGTGAAGCTGTAGACAATCGGGTTGTCGTAAGCATCTTGGTTGAAAACAATCCCCTTCTTGCCCAGCTGTCCAATGAGACTGATGGCTTGACGTACCGAATCAACTTTATTGCTGTACACCGTGATGGTTTGAATGGCGAGATAGCGATATTCCGCATTTGCTTCTCCCCCATATTGCTGAGCTTTCTTATCAATCACCGATGGTGCTGAAAACTGCACACTATCAGACAGTTCGCGCTCAGCTAAAAATGCAGTGATTAACTCAGCTTGAGCATCTACCTGCTCGAACAGTGCTTGAATATCATTGCTGGCAACCGTATAGCGAATCGGCCAAATGACCGTATCAGCAGGATACTCTCTCTCCGATAATCCCTTGACCGTTACAATGCGATCCAGTGCTTTGTATTGAATAGCCGTTTGCTGAACTAGATAACCCAATACGCCTAAACCGACGATCAGGGATGCACCTAGAATCAACGCGGCTTTGGTTGTCATTTCTCTCATCACCCTAACCTTTAAAAATTGCCAAAACTCTCAAATCATACAACTTAGCGCAGTCAGTGCTTCAGTACTGAGACATGACACTAATTAGATAAAGAAACGGGAACCGAATTCGGTTCCCGCTTTCCAGAGCAGCATAACAAAGGTTTATTGACGTTTGCGTTATATTATTTTGTCCCGCAGTATCAACTTAACATCCAAACTTACATTTTGATGCAAAATTAGTATATTTTGTGAGCAGCAGATAATTTATTTCCATCATTTTACTTGTTGTTGCACGCACCTCTCGACTCATCCGTGAACCAAAGCGTCACAAAAGCATCATTAAAAACCAACCTTGCTGAAGCCTGACTGTCATCTCTCATGATTAGCATGGCGGTCAGAAACCCAGATTCGAGGTCTTTATGGCAATCAACAGTCCTTTTCGTCTACCACGCAAAACGCCTTTCGGCATTGGAGAGAATGTTGCTGAGTGGATGACGGGGCTGAGCAAGTTGGATAAGTTTTATGCTCAGCGCCCACTGCAATGCGATACTCAAACCTTTCTACGCTTTACCCTTGAAGTTCTGGGTATTGATTATCAGCTCGTCAAAGGCTCGCTTGCGAACGTCCCACAGATTGGTCCAACGGTGGTGGTGGCCAACCATCCGTTAGGCTGCGTTGAAGGGGTGATTCTTGCTGAGCTCTTGCTGATGATGCGGGAGGATGTTCAGATCCTTGCCAACCAATATCTCAAAACCGTTCCTGAGTTGGATACGCTCTTTATTGGCGTGGATGTATTTGATTCCCAGCAGGCAGCAAAGTCCAACATGAAGGCGCTACGCGATGCAAACAAGCATCTCGCTCAAGGAGGGTTACTCTTAGTTTTTCCTGCCGGTGAGGTATCGCAACTTGTTGATAGAAAACAAAAACGCTTAGAAGATAAAGAGTGGAGTCGTTCTGTCAGCGCTCTGATCCGCAGACATAAAGCGCATGCGCTGCCTGTGTTTATCGACGGGCAGAACTCACAACGCTTTTATCTTGCAGGCAAGATTCACCCTCTCTTGCGCACGCTGATGTTAGGGCGTGAATTACTCAATAAGAAGCAGCAAGCGATTCCGATTGCCATTGGTCAGCCAATCAAATTCAAAGAAGTACAACATTTGACGGATGAGCAGCTAGTCAGTTATTTGCGTTTAAACACGTATTTACTCAGCGCTGAACCACCACTTCACCACCCAATGGATCACGACACCAATCCCCCTCTCGCCCCGATTGCAGAGCCATTAGAAAAGCAAAAGTGGTTATTGGATCTGGCGATGCTCCCTGAAGATGCTTTATTGCTTCGCCAAGGTAATTTTAGTGTCTATTGCACCACTGCCAAATACATTCCTTCGATTCTGCATGAGATCGGCCGACAGCGAGAGATCAATTTTCGCGCTGTAGGGGAAGGGACGGGTTATGCGATCGACATCGATCGTTTTGATCACCATTATCATCATCTGTTTGTCTGGGATAATGAAAACCAGCACCTGGTTGGGGCTTATCGCCTCGGTTTAGTGGACAAACTGCTGGAAAAATCTGGATTGGATGGGCTCTATTCGCGCACATTATTCGACTATGACGCACCCTTTCTGACCCAGTTAGGCCAGTCGATTGAGATGGGACGCTCTGTGATCACCTCCCCCTACCAGCGCAGCATGAATGCACTTTTACTCCTGTGGAAGGGAATTGCTACCTTTGTCTCTCAACATCCGCAATACACGCATTTGTTTGGGCCGGTCAGCATCAGCAACGATTACAGCCCCACCGCAAGGCAACTGCTCGCTCAATCCATGACGCTGCACCATTATGATGCTGCCAGCGCCGAGCTCGTCAAACCACTTAACCCCATTGCCGATCATCATCCCAAATGGAACACCAGCATGCTAACGGCACTTGGTGATTTGCAACTGCTGTCTCGAGTGATTTCTCGTATTGATGAAGGCAAAGGGGTGCCCGTTTTGCTAAGACAATACTTAGGACTGAATGGCAAATTGGTGTGCTTTAATGTCGATCCTGCATTTAACAATGCGTTGGATGGCATGATTGTGGTGGATCTGCGTGATGTGCCCGAAAAAACGCTAGGCAAATACATGACGCCAGCTAAAGCACGGCACTATCTCTCACTTCATCAAGCATGAGTTGATGGCTTTTGGTCACGTATGCATTGCCATGTCGTGACCTAAGCAGCAGTTTTACAATCAGAGTAATCCTCTTAAAGTACGGGTACCAGGCGGCCAAACAACTGAGCAGAACCGTCAAATTACCGATACTCCGTGCATATTTTGTTTAATATGACAGATATTCGTCTTATCACAGTCCATTAGACTATTTTTTATTCTATTGACGAAAAAATCATCTAATTTGAATCTGTTGGCAAACAACAAAACAAACGAGGACGTCATGCCAACAATCAAGCCCAACCGCTCTTTTCTGAAACGTGCGATTATCGCTTCCACTGCCCTGCTCTCTTTTTCACTTTTTGCTGCGGAAGAAGTGTATCGCTTAAAACTGGCTGAAACTTGGGGACCGAATACGCCGATCCTCGGTGACGCATCGAAAAACATGGCCAAGCTCGCTGAAGAAATGTCAAACGGTCGCCTACAAATTCGCATCGATTCAGCCAACAAGCACAAAGCACCATTGGGTGTGTTTGATATGGTCAAGTCTGGTCAATATGATCTTGGCCACTCCAGCTCTTATTATTGGAAGGGGAAGGTCCCCAACACGCTCTATTTCTCTTCGATGCCCTTTGGCATGATCACCACGGAGCAGTACGCGTGGTTCTATTACGGTGGTGGCATGGAACTGATGCAAAAAGTTTATGCTCCGCACAATTTGCTCTCATTTCCTGGCGGAAACTCAGATATCCAAATGGGGGGCTGGTTTAAGAAAGAGATCAATTCCGTTGAAGATCTGAAAGGGCTAAAAATGCGTATCCCCGGTTTTGCCGGCGAAGTACTGGCACGTGTTGGCGCTAAACCGACCAATATTGCGCCGGGAGAACTCTACACATCACTCGAACGTGGTACCATTGACGCGTTGGAGTGGGTGGGTCCAGCGTTTGACTTGCGTATGGGTTTTCACAAAATCGCACCCTACTACTATACCGCGTGGCATGAGCCGGGCTCAGAAACACAGTTTTTAGTGAATAAGAAGACCTGGGAGACATTACCCAAAGATCTGCAAGTGATCTTAGAAACCGCCTTTCGCGTGGCGGCGTTTGATATGTACAACCAAGCGATCGATGCCAATGCCAATAGCTGGGCTACCATGCAAAGCGAATACCCAGACATCAAGGTGCGCGATTTTCCTCCTGCGGTGTTACAAGCCATGCGACAAGCAACCAATGAGTTGCTAGAGGAAGAGGCAGCCAAAGATCCGCTCGCGAAAGAGATCATCACTTCACAAGAAAACTACCTGAAGAAAGTGCGTGCTTGGACGGCGATCTCCGCCAAAGCGTATTTGGATACCAACCAATAACCATAAACCGTACAGTAAGGGCTGCCAATGCAGCCCTTACATTCTAACTTACTCCACCGTAACACTTTTCGCCAAGTTTCTAGGCTGATCCACATCCGTACCCTTGATGAGCGCGACATAGTAAGAAAGCAACTGAAGTGGTAAGGTGTAAACAATCGGTGCAATGAAAGGATCACAATGTGGCACATTAAGCACTTTCATTGTTTCATCACTTTCAAACGAAGCATTAACGTCCGCGAATACGTACATCAATCCGCCTCTTGCACGCACTTCCTCGACGTTCGATTTGAGTTTTTCTAGCAGTTCATTGTTAGGGGCGACCACAATAACTGGCATCTCGGCATCAATAAGAGCAAGAGGACCATGCTTTAGCTCTCCAGCGGCGTAGGCCTCCGCGTGGATATAAGAAATCTCTTTTAGCTTTAACGCCCCTTCCATCGCAATCGGAGATTGCTCACCACGACCTAAAAATAGTGAGTGGTGTTTATCGGCAAAATCTTCCGCAAGCTCTTCGATAGATTCAGCCATAGAAAGTGTCTGTTCGATTTTGGCAGGGAGAGACTGAAGAGACGATACCAAGTTCGCTTGTTGCTCTTTACTCATACCATTGTGACGGCCAATCGCCCCAGCCAGCATCAATAGCCCTGCCAACTGCACGGTGAAAGCTTTGGTTGAAGCGACACCGATCTCAGCACCTGCCTTCATCATATACGCCATATCCGACTCGCGAACCAATGATGAGCCAGGTACGTTACAAATGGTTAAGCTCGCCATATAGCCCATTTCTTTCGCCAGACGCAGTGCTGCCAAGGTATCTGCAGTTTCACCAGACTGAGAAATTGTCACTAATAGCGAGTTTTCAAACACGTGTGATTTGCGGTAACGAAACTCCGAAGCGATCTCAACATTGCAAGACACGCCGGCCCACTCTTCAAGCCAGTATCGAGCCACTAAACCAGCATGATAGCTGGTACCACATGCTATGATTTGCACATGTTTAACCTGACTTAACAAGGCTTCAGCATTCTCACCAAATGCCGAAGAAACCACCTGACCATTTGCTAAACGCCCTTCAAGGGTACGCTGAATCGCCACGGGCTGCTCGTAAATCTCTTTCAACATGTAATGGCGGTATTCGCCTTTATCACCGGCGTCGTGTGAAACTTCCGACTCTTTGATTTCACGCTCAACTGGGTTGCCCTGAGCATCAAAGATAGAGACCGCAAAACGAGTCACTTCCGCCACATCACCCTCTTCTAAAAAGGCGAAGCGACGGGTAACAGGTAACAGCGCAAGTTGATCTGAGGCGATAAAGTGCTCTTTCATACCGTAGCCAATCACAAGCGGGCTACCAGAACGCGCAACAACTAAGCGAGAAGGATCTTTACGATCCAAGACAACCGTGCCGTAAGCACCTTCCAACTGTTTAACGGTTTTTTGTACGGCTTCAAGTAATGACGCTGCTGTACGCAATTCCCACTCGACCAAGTGAGCAATCACTTCGGTATCCGTTTGAGATTCAAACAGATAGCCACGAGATTGCAACAACTCGCGTAGCGTTTCATGGTTTTCAATAATGCCGTTGTGTACCACGCTAATGTCGCCTGACTGATGTGGGTGCGCGTTTATCTCAGAAGGCTCTCCATGAGTCGCCCAACGCGTGTGTGCGATCCCTGTCCCGCCAACAACCTCGGCTTGATCCAAAGCATCCGCCAATTCTTGTACTTTACCCAAGCGACGAATTCGGGTCAGAGTGAATTGGCTATCAACCACTGCGACACCCGCAGAGTCATAACCGCGATATTCTAAACGACGTAGACCTTCAACCAAGATCTCGGCAACATCACGCTGTGCAACGGCACCAACGATTCCACACATGTTTTATCTCCATTTTTATTTTTTTGCTTCCTCGTACTTCGCAAGCAAAAGTCGTTACGAGGAAAAAGATTAGGCACAGATGACGCGCACGCCATTGGCTTCCATTTCGGCTTTGTGTTCTGGCAACAAGTCATTGTTGGTGATAAGAATATCGATCATTTCCCACGCCAGTTCGAGATTCGGGATTTTGCGCCCCACCTTGTCGGACTCAACCATGACGATCACTTCTCGCGAGACTTCCGCCATCACTTTGCTCAGGCCGACCAGTTCATTAAATGTGGTGGTCCCACGGGTCAGGTCGACACCATCTGCGCCGATGAATAGCTGATCAAAGTCGTATGATCGCAACACCGATTCGGCCACTTTGCCTTGGAAAGATTCAGAATGGTTGTCCCAAGTTCCGCCCGTCATTAAAAGCGTAGGTTCACTTTCCAGTTCGTTCAACGCGTTAGCTACGTGCAAAGAGTTGGTCATCACCACCAAACCACGTTTGCTGTTGAGTTGCTGAATAAGCGCCCCGGTCGTGCTACCGCTGTCGATCACGATGCGGTTGTGATCTCGAATCAGTTCAGCAGCTTTCTCTGCCAGCCTTATCTTTCGTTTCGAAATATTTTGATTCATTTCTTCATGAATCACTTCTTTGGGAATAGCAATCGCGCCACCGTAACGGCGCAACAATTGACCATTCTTTTCTAATGACGCTAAATCCTTTCGAATCGTGACCTCTGAGGTATTAAACTTATGAGCAAGCTCGTCAACGCTGACTTCACCTTTCTCATTAACCAGTTTAGAAATACTGTGTCTTCTTAGCTGAGTGTTTCGTTTTGACATTTAACTTCTAGCTTTAAGTTTCGACTTGAAAGAAATTATAGTTGAAGTGAAACTTTTTAGTCCATTTATTTCGATCCAAAAAATTAATAAATAGCGCTGAAACCTTGTCCTAAGACAATTCTTAGACAGTGATATTGACTGAATTCAGTGGTAGAATTCGCCTCCGAAAAGAAAATTTATTACAGAATTGACCGTTATTTTTTTGCAACTTTTTTCATATAAAGTGGAGAAAGTCACAAAAATAGAGAATTTTGAATTATTGAGTTGGTCATAAAATGACTAAACTTGATGAAAGACTTTCAACCCTGATGTCATTAAGTTGTTGTTGATAAGCCCGCACTGAAGCTAAAAAGTGGGACACATAAAGACATTAGGCTACAAACACCGACTTTCAAATTGTAACTATATTGACCGGAGAGTATCTTCCATGAAAAAGACCAAAATCGTATGTACGATTGGCCCAAAAACTGAGTCTGTAGAAAAACTGACTGAGCTAGTCAACTCAGGTATGAACGTAATGCGCCTGAACTTCTCTCACGGTGACTACGTAGAGCACGGCACTCGTATCGCGAACTTCCGCCAAGTAATGGAAAACACAGGTAAGCAACTTGCTATCCTTCTAGACACCAAAGGTCCTGAAATCCGTACTATTAAACTAGAAAACGGCGATGACGTTGAACTAGTAGCTGGTCAAGAGTTCACTTTCACCACTGATACTTCTGTGGTTGGTAACAAAGACATCGTAGCGGTAACTTACCAAGGTTTCGCTGCTGACCTTTCTGCTGGCAACACTATCCTTGTTGATGATGGTCTAATCGAGATGGAAGTTATCGCAACGACTGCGACTGAAGTTAAGTGTAAAGTACTGAACAACGGTGCTCTAGGCGAAAACAAAGGTGTTAACCTACCAGGTGTTTCTGTAAACCTACCTGCGCTATCTGAAAAAGACAAAAACGACCTTAAATTTGGTTGTGAGCAAGGCGTTGACTTCGTTGCAGCATCTTTCATCCGTAAAGCATCTGACGTGAAAGAGATCCGTGAAGTTCTAGCAGCAAACGGCGGCGCGAACATCCAGATCATTTCTAAGATCGAAAACCAAGAAGGTGTTGATAACTTCGACGAAATCCTAGAGCTTTCTGACGGTATCATGGTTGCTCGTGGTGACCTAGGTGTAGAAATCCCTGCAGAAGAAGTCATCTTCGCACAGAAGATGATGATCGAAAAATGTAACCGTGCGCGTAAAGTGGTTATCACTGCAACTCAAATGCTAGATTCTATGATCAAGAATCCACGTCCAACTCGTGCAGAAGCGGGTGACGTTGCGAACGCAATCATGGACGGTACTGATGCAGTTATGCTTTCTGGTGAAACAGCGAAAGGTAAGTACCCTGTAGAAGCGGTAACTATCATGGCGCAAATCGCTAACCGTACTGATTCGGTGCTAAAAGCAGAACTAGGTTCTCGTCTAGACAGCCCACGCCTACGTATCACTGAAGCGGTATGTAAAGGCGCAGTAGACACCGCTGAGAAACTCGCAGCACCACTGATCATCGTTGCCACTGAAGGTGGTAAGTCTGCACGTTCTGTACGTAAGTACTTCCCAACTGCAAACATTCTTGCGCTAACGACCAACAAGAAAACAGCAGCTCAACTTGTCCTGACTAAAGGCGTTACACCTGTTGTTGTTGATTCAATCGACAACACGGATGCATTCTACGTAGCAGGTAAAGAGCTTGCTCTTGAGTCTGGCCTAGGTAGCAAAGGCGACATCGTTGTGATGGTATCTGGTGCTCTTGTTGCTTCTGGTACAACTAACACGGCTTCAGTACACGTACTATAAAAAGTCGTTACAATTTGTAAATAATAAATAGAGGGCTTCGGCCCTCTTTTTTTATGAAATGGCTTGCGATAACAATCAGTACGCTATATTATCAACCAGAACTGCATACCGTTAAAATAAACGTACTGAAAAATAAGCATAATATATTGTTATCTATGAGGTAATTTGTGCCTAGCCCAACCCTAACAGACAAAGTAGCCAAAATGATCTGCCAAGATATTCTTCAAGGCAAACTCAAACCGGGTCAAAAACTAGTTGTTGCAGATCTTAAAGAAACATATGGCGTTGGCGCATCACCAATCAGAGAAGCATTGGTTCAACTATCATGGATTAAGTACGTTAAGCTCGAACCGCAAAAAGGGTGTTGGGTTTCCCCATTCTGCGAACATGAACTGAGAGACTTATACGAAAGCCTTCGTGTTGTATCACCAGTATTATTAAAAAAAGCAATCGCTTGCAGTAGCGAGGGCTGGGAGCTAGACCTGCTGACAGCCTATCATAAACTTTCTCGTGCAAAGAACATTGAGATCCCAGACAGCTGGAGCGAATGGGAAGAACGTCAACAACATTTCTTTACCACTTTGCTTGCGGGTGCTGAAGCAAAAAACATGTATGCTTTCTTTAGTGATTTGATAAACCAAATCAAACGCTACCGCTATTTTGCCCTCTCTCAACACCAAGGTAATCATCACTCTCTGTTTGATCTTGAAGAGCATGAAATGATCATGAAATTTGCTTTGGCAAAAAACACCGAAGAAGCGGTACGTCTTTTAGACAGTCATCTTAATAGCTCGATGAAAATGGTTGAATCCGCTATCCACCAGGCCGCTTAATTTTCATTTTACAGAAACAAAAAATCGGGGATTTTCCCCGATTTTTTATTTGAGTGATACCCAACAACTTGAAGTTGCGGCTTCAAGTTGATGTGTTTGCATCTACCAACCGAAGAACTCTTTGTGATGCGTGTTGAGCAAAAGGATCAACAATAAGAAGTAAATTGCGCTCAATTTAAATCCAAGTACCACTAGGGTTCCAATGGTCAATCTAACTAAAAAATGGTTTAACATACTCTGCCTCTAGCGCCCGAACTGAGTATTTCCTTATAAACACGCAACGCGCGACGTTTCCGTTCAAGACAAGGGCAAACTGCACTGAACCGATCTTGCTGTTTATCATCACAAAACATGACAACAATCACAGCAAAACCACTTAGGGGTGACAGTTTACTTAATAACCATTTTAGTTCAATTTTGCTCACATATTAGACTTTAGTCTAACTGTATATATCTCATTACAATTCCATCGTAGCGGATTAAGCGAGATCTTCATCGTTGTAGCAGAGGGAGACTTTGTTGCGGCCTGAGCTCTTAGAGTCGTACAAAGCAATATCGGCACATTTGTAACTGAGAGTACTGTTGGAGGTAAGTTCGGTGTAACCTACGCTAATCGTGACATCGACTTGTTTGGAAATCGACACCGCGACACGAAGGCGATTTAACACCACCTCCGCGGCAGAAACGGTGGTGTGGGGCATGATGATGGCAAACTCCTCTCCACCAACGCGCGCTAAAAGATCGGTGTTTCTCAAGCCATTTTGAAGAATCTTAGCCACTTCGCGTATCACTCGATCGCCTTCATCGTGGCCCTGCTCATCATTGACCCGCTTAAAATAATCGATATCGACTAAGGCTAAGCATGCCATAGGGGTCGCTGGATAACGCTCGATCAAGCTGGTATGTTGAGCAAGTTGCTGTTCAAACTTACGTCGGTTCCAGATTTGTGTCAGTTCATCACGCTCACTTAAGTTTCTCAAGCGTTCCTCAAGCTCTTTGCGCGCACTGATGTCCACCAGCGAGGTGATGTAATAACTCACTTGGTTGAGAGAGTTTTTCACTGCTTGAATACGCATGATCACCGTGATGATGTGGTTGAGCTTGGTTTGGCAACGAATTTCCCCTTCCCATACTTCATTCTTCTGCAACGCACTCCATGCTTTGATAACGGTTTCTAATTCGTCATTCAAAAAGATCAGTTGTTGAGCGCTTTTCCCTTCAATCTCATCCCCCTGATGACCAAACATCATTTCGAACTCATGATTCACGAGAATAATCCGGTGAGAAGTGTCTGAAATCATCACGGCGGTCATGCCATTCAACGCCGCTCTGGCCAATTTACTTTCTAAATTGCGCTGGCGATAGTGCAGTACAATCGTCAGAGAGGGCAGCGCGACAACTAGGATCAAACACAACACAAAGAGTGCTTCACGCGTAAGATCATTCACGGCAATTTTCGAGCGTTCCATTAACTGCTGTTGATCCATATCGATCAGCAAGTAGAGATCCCTGTCTTGGCCAAAGCTGACACCGTTATGAACCACTAAATCCTGCTCATCGTAGCTGTAACCTGCTTTCTGGTGTCTAAACTGCAGCCAAGCTTGCGGATATTGATCGCTAAAACGAAAGGCTGCGCGCTCTGGCAAAAGGTCACCGAACTGCTTTTCTTCTTCCTCACTAATGACGAAGTAACCGCGGTCGTTGACGATCTCAATATTAAAATCTTTCACGGGTGAGTAATTCAGCCGATCGGCGATGTAATCCACATTCAGATTTAGCGCCAAATATCCTTTGCGCTCACCGCGTATCGTGACCGGAGTAAACATAGAAATAACTGGCACATAAGGTTTAATTAACTGCTCGTCTCGCGTATCTAACGTGATTCCCCACGCCCCGATTTCGCTATTTTCAAGTGTTTTGGCATAGATAAAATAAGCTTCTTTTGCATCATGTTGCTTCTTCACCGCTGGGAAAAAATAATTGCGACTGACATCGTAGTTGAGGCGCAGCTGCTCCATCCCTTCCATGTCCAACAGACGGATTTCGGTATACCACTTTTGGTTAACCACCACAGATTCCCACAAAGACATTAATGCCCGCTCCGATTGAGGATTGGGATCGACGATGAAATCCGTCAAGGTTTGGTTATAGGTCAGTAGTTGCAATACCGAGGCAACTTGATCATACAGGTTGTTGTATTCACGTTCGGTATAGGAGAGCTGATTGAGAGCCTCTTTCGCAGTGTTTTCAATATTGGCGTTGAGCAGATCTTGGTATTTATCCTGATAGTAGATGGCAATGAGTGCAGCGAAAAAAGCGCTGGTCAAAATGAGAATGCCGAGTAACTTTCTGATTTTCACTCGTAAGTTTTACCTATCAGGAAGAAGAATATCGCCGGAGTATAGCATAGATAGTAGTCAATTTAATCGCCATCAGGCACTACAGATTGATTGTGAAGTCACAATAATAATGACCACCCATCGGTGGCCATTACATCATGATGAGAGATAGCTTATGCTTTCAGCGCTCTTTCTCCGCGAGCAATGCCAACCACACCGCTGCGAGCAACTTCAATCACTTCCGTGACTTCAGAAATGGCCTGAATGAAAGCATCCAGCTTTTCGCTGGTACCGGCAAGTTGCACCGTGTACTGCGAGGCGGTAACGTCGACAATCTGACCTCGGAAAATATCCGCAGTACGTTTCACTTCTGCACGAGCAAAACCACTGGCTTTCACTTTCACCATCATCAGTTCACGTTCGATATGATCGAACTCCGTCACCTCTTGTACTTTCAGCACATCAATCAGTTTATGTAACTGCTTTTGAATCTGCTCTAACTGCATCTCGTCGGTCATCGTGGTAATGTTCAAACGAGACAAGGTTTCATCGTCCGTGGGTGAAACGGTCAAGGATTCAATGTTATAGCCACGCTGAGAGAACAGCCCTACCACACGAGACAAGGCACCCGGTTGGTTTTCCATTAACAACGAAATAATGTGTCTCATATTAAGTTCTCTCCGTTTTGCTTAGCCACATTTTGTCCATGCCTTCGCCTTTGATTTGCATTGGGTAGACGTGCTCAGTTTCATCCACATTGATATCGACAAACACCAAGCGATCTTTCATGTCGAGGGCGCGTTTAAGCTCTGACTCGAGTTGATCGGGGGTTTCAATACGAATACCTACATGGCCATACGCTTCTGCAATGGCTGCAAAATCAGGAACAGAACTCATGTATGAGTTAGAGTGGCGACCTTGATAGATAATGTCTTGCCACTGTTTCACCATCCCTAGGAAACGGTTATTCAAGTTAATAATTTTGACCGGAATGTCATATTGCATGGCAGTCGACAGTTCTTGAATGTTCATTTGGATACTGCCATCCCCCGTCACCACCACCACTTCTTCTTCTGGCATGGCGAATTTCACCCCCATACCAGCGGGCAGACCAAAGCCCATGGTGCCTAGACCACCAGAATTGATCCAACGGCGCGGTTTGTTGAACGGGTAGTAAAGCGCGGCAAACATTTGATGCTGGCCTACATCTGACGCAACGTAAGCATCCCCATTGGTCAGCTTATGCAGTGTCTCGATCACTTGTTGTGGCTTGATGCGCTCCGAAGAGGTATCGTAGGCGAGGCAATCGCGTGCTTTCCAGCCTTCAATTTCATCCCACCAGCTCGCTAAGGCTTGCGTATCGTTTTCAGCACCTTGCTCTTCAAGAAGTGTCACCATGGTCTCAAGCACTTGCTCTGCTGAACCCACGATGGGTAGGTCAACTTTGACGTTTTTCGAGATCGAAGAAGGGTCGATGTCGATGTGCATGATCTTCGCATTAGGACAGTATTTTTCTAAGTTGTTGGTGGTACGGTCATCAAAACGTACCCCGACACCAAAAATAAGATCGGCGTTATGCATCGCCATATTGGCTTCATATTTACCATGCATGCCAAGCATGCCTAGAGCGTTTTTGTGGGTCCCCGGGAAAGCACCGAGCCCCATTAGTGTGCTTACAACGGGCAAATTTAATGTTTCAGCAAGCTTGAGGATCGACTCATGCGCACCTGAGATAATCGCACCACCACCGATATAAAGAACGGGCTTCTTCGCTTCAAGTAATGCCTTTAGCGCTTTCTTTATTTGACCTTTATGGCCCGAAGTGGTTGGTTTGTATGACCGCATGCTGATTGACTTAGGATATTCATAAGGCAGTTTGATCAGCGGATTCATCACATCTTTTGGTAAGTCGATCACCACAGGGCCAGGGCGGCCTGTCGTGGCAATGTAAAATGCTTTCTTGATGGTCTCAGGAATGTCTTCCGCACGCTTAACGAGGAAACTATGTTTAACCACAGGGCGAGAAACACCAACGATATCGCACTCTTGGAAAGCATCATTACCAATTAAGCTATTGGGTACGTTTCCTGAAATAACGATCATCGGGATGGAATCCATGTAAGCCGTGGCAATTCCGGTGATGGTGTTCGTTGCGCCTGGTCCTGAACAAACTAGGACAACGCCAGGTTTGCCTGTGGCACGAGCATAACCATCAGCCATGTGGGTCGCGGCTTGTTCATGACGAACTAATACATGCTTGATTTGTTCAGTTTTGGCGTGAAGAGCATCATAAATATCCAGTACTGAACCACCGGGATAACCAAAAATTTGCTCTACGTTTTCTTCGATCAGAGATTGAACAACCATCTCTGCGCCTGACAACATTGCTGTCATAGTGCTTCTCCTTAGCCAGTTTCCATTAAATAAGGTCAATCTAATGGGCTGGTTTTACATAGTTTAGGGCTTATTTGTAGCCTAATTCGAAAAAACTTCATTTTTTGCTATGTCCTGCCTTTGTCATAACAAAGAGCAAGGTAACGCAACAAATGTAACTTTTTATTATCAGCAGGTCTAATGAGAGATAGATCGAAATTTAAACAAGATGCTATTTATTAGCACTTAATAAGGAATAGATCGCGGCTAGAAGCCGTTAATCAGGATGATCACTATATTGCTTCGTTAAAAAAAGAACAAAAATTCACACCTCACTCAGTTCTGACGGCGAGAATGCTGTTTTAGACAATACAAGGCAACGCCTGCCTACAGGTGTCAAAGACGAAAAAACCTCACTGGCGTTTCACACTCAGTGAGGTTCATCAAGGATCAATGTGATGTCAATGTCCGACAGAAAGTCTTATTTCTCTTTCTTGTCTGAATACATTTCTTCGATTTCGTCTTGATACTTGTCGTTGATCACCTTACGGCGCAATTTCTGCGTTGGCGTCAACTCACCTTCATCCATAGAAAATGCTTTTGGCAGCAACTTGAACTTCTTCACTTGTTCAAATTTCGCCAGCTCTTTTTGCAGATCGTTAACGCGCTTCTCCAGCATTTCCACGACTTGGTGATGCTTAATCAATTCAACGCGATCGTGATACTTAATATTGAGCTCTTTGGCGTACTCTTCCAAGGAGTCAAAACAAGGCACAATCAAAGCTGAAACGAATTTGCGTGTATCGGCAATCACCGCGATTTGCTCAATGAAATGATCTTTACCAATCGCACCTTCAATCATCTGCGGGGCAATGTATTTGCCTCCAGACGTTTTCATCAGCTCTTTGATACGATCGGTAATGAACAGGTTGCCGTACTCATCAATGTGACCCGCGTCGCCCGTTTTAAGGAAACCGTGTTCATCAAACGTTTTCTCCGTTTCTTCTGGGAGCTTGTAGTAACCACGCATCACCATCGGACCACGAACCAAAATTTCGTTGTTTTCGCCAATCTTTACTTGTGCGCCCGGCATCGCCATGCCGATAGAGTCGGGGTTAAAGCACTTGTCATCCCAACATGAAATCGTTGCTGTGGTTTCGGTCATGCCGTAGCCCAGCTTCACGTTGATACCAATCGCATGGAAGAAACGGCCAATGGTTTCATCCAGTTTTGCACCACCACATGGCATAAAGTTGATGTTGCCGCCTAGCAGGGCTCGCAGTTTTGACAACACCAGCTTATCCGCCAACGCATGGGCTTTTTTCAGCATCAATGAAGGCTGGCGACCTTCTTGGTGGCACACGGACATCTTCGCGCCCATGTTCACCGCCCAGGTGAACATGATTTTGCGCATCAGCGGTGCGCGAGAGACTTTCTCATGGATGGCAGAGAAGATTTTCTCGTAAAAACGCGGTACGGCACACATCACCGTTGGCTTGATATCACTCAGAGCGTCACGAACTTGCATGGTATCTTGTAAATAACAGTTCGTACCGCCTTTATACAGAACGTAAAAGGTCCAAGCGCGCTCAAAAACGTGTGATAACGGCAAGAAACAAAGCGAAACGTCGTTTTCTGTCAGGCTTAAGCGTCGATCATGTCCCTCTAATTGAGCGGCAATGTTGGAATAATCTAACATCACCCCTTTCGGCTGCCCCGTGGTGCCAGAGGTATAGATTAGCGTCAGCAAATCCTCAAAATTTGCCTGTTCTAAACGTCGTTCGAGCTCAGCACGGGCCTCTTGTTGACCTTGTTGAATGAATGCTTTCCAATGGATCGCAAAGTGATGTTCGCCTAAATCAATATCGTCTGACATGGCGACAATCAGGTTCAGTTGCTCACACTCATCGAAGATTTTCACTGCGGCGTCAAATTGTGGCTGTTCACCCACAAACAGAACTTTAACGTCGGCATTTTGCAGAATATAAGCCGCTTGAGCTGCCGTATTGGTTGGATAAATCGGGACCGTGACTGCACGTAATTGTAGGGCCGCAAAATCGGCCACCGTCCACTGCGGCATGTTATTAGAAAAGATAGCGATCTTATCTTGGACTTCAATGCCCTGCGCAAGCAACGCTAGGGATAATTCATCAATTTGCTGACCAAATTGCTTCCAGCTAATACCTTGCCAAACTGCACCCACTTTATGCTTGAGCGCAACTCGCTCCGCACCTTGTGCAATCTGCTTACGAATTCGTTTTACGATGTGAAAATCTAAATTGGCCATGTCTCTTACCTTTGGCTTACACATGTAAGCTCTATTTGCGGGCACAGTGTAGCGGTGGGAACAAAAAACGCAACTGATGAGGGTCAAACTTATGCTCAATTAGAGAGAATCATCAATAACAAGATAAAAAAATGCCCTCATGGCCAAGGCTCAATGAGGGCATCCAATTTGTAACAGGCCGTGTCGGTTATACCGCAGCAACCACTTCGCCACATGTCACCATCAGCAGATCACGCAGCCAAATGTGGCCTTTGTCTTTTTCTGATGACTCGTGCCAGCTTAAGAAACCGCTGATTTCACGATTTTCAAATGGGAAGTCAAGAATCTGTAGCTGCGCGTTGTTTGCCGCATTTTCCACAATCCAGCGAGGAGCGATCGTCACAAGCTCAGATTGACCAACCACATACAGAACGTTGCTCAAGCTTGTGCCCTCGAAATACGCTGCTACATCCAGATCGCGATACGCTTGCTCAGAGAAGCTACGTTGGCCGTGAATGCGAGACAGTTTCGCGTGACGCTCTTGCATCAACTGCGCTTCTGTCACTTTACCTTGAATACGAGGATGCTGCTTAGACGTCACAACCACGAGTTCATCTTTGAAGATCTCTGTGCTTGAGAAGCCTTGCTCGTCAAAACGTGCGTAATCAATCACAAAGTCGATTTCTTGATAGCGCATACGCTCAGAGAGCATGCGATCAAACTCTGCATCCAAATGCAATTGTACATTAGGCGCTTTGTTATGAATGTCTGCCATAATGCGTGGTGCAAAACGCATATCACATGGGCTGCAAATCGCTAGTTTGAACAGACGAGTTGAAGACTCAGGCTGGAATACAGAACTTGGTAATTCATTGCGGATCAATTGAAGCGCTTGGCGGACTGGACCAAATAATTGGCGAGCACGCTGGGTCGGTTGAATACCACGGCCTTGACGCATGAAAAGCTCATCATTAAACATCACTTTTAAGCGAGCAACCGCGTTGCTCACTGCAGGCTGTGACATGCCTAAATTATGTGCTGCGCGAGTAATATTTTGCTCTTGCATAACGGCATCAAATACCGTTAGTAGGTTGAGATCCACTCCGCGTAAAGTACTTTCCATTCGATAGCTGGCAATCGCGCTCATCGCATCTTTTTTATCTAACATCTAGTGCGCCTCTCGTGTAACGGTCAACAAATTTGAATTTGATAGTCAGGAATAGATAACCTGTATTTCTTATATTTATCGCCCCCATCACTCTCAGGGCGCAGCTCACTATCATTGAATTCATTGATGTTTAGCAACTAGATTGATAATTAATCACAATATTTTAGCCAATTATCATTTTTGTTGATTAAAAACATATATTTAAGCAAAACCTAAAAAACTATAAAAAACAGAAATACCCTCATAAGTAGCAATTATTGACCTAAGTGATGTCTCATCTCTTGACCCACTTAAAGCATTTACTCCAACTATTGTTTCACCACAAAACCCAACAATCTCGTCAATATTAGCGTTATGAAATTGACACGTAACTGGGAAAGTCGACTTGTTGCCATAGTTGCTCACACAGCGTTTGATGACATGACCACTCACCTTTGAGTATCCATTCGACAATCGCCGGCGCCACTTGAGGATAAATGACTTTTTCCGCCAACGCGTCTTGCAACCAACGCCGCACAACCTGACTGTCCAAGGTGTCCATCACCGTCGCTAAGCCAAGAGTTTCTAAGGTCGCCACGTTGCTTTGTTGCTCAAATTGCCCTTCAAGTGGTTTCACTAATAATTTTTTACCTAAGGTCAACGCTTCTGAAGGAAGCTCAAAACCACCATTCGCGATCACCCCTTTACAACGATGTAAATCTAATTGAAATGAATGATGATCGAGCGCACGGAGTGAAATATTGCCTTCCATTTCTTCCGCGAGCACATCTGGGTGATAACAGATGAATGACTGCGATTTAAAACGCCACAACAGCTCGCAAATGGATTCCAACTGTTCAAAGGGTAAATAAACCAGAATCGCATCGCTTTGCTCGGTTTGGTAACAAAGCGTGTGAACAATCGGCGGTAAGATCGGTTGATCAAAATGGTACCAATGCAAACCTAAATGAATGTTAGCAGGAGCAAAATGACGCAGTACTTGCTTATCGAGCCATGATGCTCCCCGCAATGGCACAGAATAACGAAACGCATTTTGATGACTAAGCCCAATGCAAGGCTTATTTTGTCGTTTAGCAGCCCACGCCGAAACCGGCTCGAAGTCACTGATCACCAAATCATACTGACTAAGATCTTGCTGCTGCACTTCTTGCTTCAGAGTCAATAAACTGTTTTCGAGCGCAGTTTGCCAATAATCCACACGGCCATTTTTCGTCGCAAAGGTGAGCCCTCGACACGTTTTGTACTGGCCAAAGGCTTCCATGGAGAAATAGCGCTTCGGGTCTCGACCAGAAAAAAGAAAATCCACTTGGCAATGCTGCGCCGCAAAAGCGTTTGCCATTGCCCGAGCACGGGCGATATGACCATTCCCCGTGCCTTGTACGCCATACAGAATTTTCATAGGCTCACTCCATTACAAGAATCAAGGCCAAAGTGGCACAGGCATGACCGAGCAGAGCACCAATCACAATATCACTAAAAAAATGCACGCCCAGTAAAATGCGTGACAACCCGATCAGGGTTGCCCAGCTAAACGCAAACCATGTCAACTCTGGGAAGAAGTAACTTGTGATGGTGGCCATGACAAACCCTGCGGCGGTGTGACCCGAGGGCAAGCTGTAGCGATCTGAAGGGGTGATAAAAGCGGGCAAATAGGCACTGTACTCTTCTGGGCGACGGCGCTTGAAACTGTTTTTGAGCCCCCAATAAATGGGTAACTCAATAATAAAGGCCAGCAAACCACAGATCAAAAACCACGTTCCTAGTGAAGGAATAGCCAGCCATGCGGCCAGTCCAATCAAGGCGTAAAGGTGCCCATCACCACTGTGGGAAATCGCTTTACTGATGGTTGCCACTTGGTAATTGAATCTATGTTTTAAGCAAAAGCTAGAAAGCGCAAAGTCAAAGTCTGCAATACGTTGTATCGGCAGACGCAGCGTGTTGATCGATTTCATTGTTGCCATCCTGAATGTCGTTCTCCTGCTACTAAGCTAGGAAACCAGAGTGACAATCCCATGAAAGGAATTTGGCGATTTAGTGACAACGCCCTGAATCCTTGATAAGGCTTGGGCGATCAAGAAGATAGCGAGAGGGACAAAGGAAGAGGAGAAGATCGAAGAGAGCACGAACAGAGTGCTCTCTTTACGATCAATAAAGAGAAGAAAGCGCCATCGCGAGAATTAACTGGGATCGATCGACTGTATATACCAAATGTTTTTGTCTTTTCGACACGCTAGCAAATTACCTGAGCGAGCCTGATTGGCACCATTGAGCTGATACTGTAAATCACGACATTGATAACTGCCTGTCCACAAGGTATTTTGGCTTGCGGCTCTGGACTTCGGTGTTAACGCTGCATTAGGTTTCACCGATAAAATGTCACGCGGTTCGATACGACTTTGCACATAACCTTGATGCACGTAGCCTTCAATCATGCCCTGTCTCTCGACTAACAACCAAGGTGCACCAGGGACTTTTGCCAATGCGATGAAGACATCTCCCGTTTGCAGCTGCCCTACTTTATTTGATTTCGCAGATGGACCTGAGCGTAGGTTAACCACCGTGGTGGCACTGAATGGCAAATCCAGCAGAGACAGTTCTCCTGTCAATGATACCCCGGAGTAAACCTCTGTCCCGACAAGAAACGTTTTGGTTTTCGGATCAGAAGAAGCAATGCGCCATTGTGACGCCTTCAGCCCTTCTTTTTCCTCTCCACCAGCCATTTCAGAACTTTGGCTTTCCAGCAAGGTCGCCATTGCCGTCAAGAAAACATCCCTCTCAGTTGAACTCAGTGTAGATTCCAACTGCTTGTTAAGCACTTCTGCATTTTCTGATAGCTGCGCTGATGACACACTACTCACTCGACGTTCAGAGCTCGTAGACTGGCAGCCAAGTATAGTCACACAGCTTAAAGTCAGTGCCGCATACCAAGCCAGTTTGTAAAGCATCGTCTTCTCCCTTTACTTTTTCCATCGCTCACTCACGCTGTCTCGTATGCCAAATGCGGTTAACAGTGAGTAAGTCATCCAAACTGATACGTTGTTATTGAATTGGGCTCAATAGTGATGGGCAAATAGTGGCAGAGCAAGTATTAGAAAAGTATGAAAAAAAGCGCTTTAGCAGTCACCTCACATTACAGCGAGATTGTGAGCCCTCAGGAAGCAATACAAGGTTAAAGTTCCGTCAAGCTCGCCACCATTGCAAGGTCACTCTAACAAACTGATCCGATATGAGTAAAAAATCAACTTTAGGGTTGACGCGCAGCACTGAAGTGCGGTACTAATCTGTTAACTTAATTTTGTGGAACGCTTAACAAGATGACAGCACATTTTTCTTTCCTACTGAACCTCCTCCTCATCGTGACAAGATCGCGCGGGTAGGCTGTGGAAGAAAAATAAACCACACAGAATAACAAACAGCCCGCACATCGATGCGGGCTTTTTTATATCCAAACACAACATTGACCAGAAGAAATCGATTAACTGTCGAGAAAAGGAAGCGAACATGAACGATCAGGTAATTATATTCGACACCACGTTACGTGATGGCGAACAAGCGTTATCAGCGAGCCTAACGGTAAAAGAGAAGTTGCAGATTGCTTATGCGCTTGAACGACTTGGCGTTGATGTGATCGAAGCAGGTTTCCCGGTTTCTTCTCCTGGTGATTTTGAGTCCGTACAAACCATCGCTCGTAATATTAAAAACAGCCGCGTATGTGCCCTTTCTCGCGCCGTAGAAAAGGACATTGATGCCGCCGCTGAAGCCTTGAAAGTGGCAGAAGCCTTTCGTATCCACACTTTTATTTCCACCTCGACCATTCACGTGCAAGACAAATTACGTCGTAGCTACGATGATGTCGTTGAAATGGGCGTTAGAGCAGTGAAACATGCTCGCAAATACACGGACGATGTGGAATTTTCTTGCGAAGATGCCGGACGTACTCCTATCGACAATCTTTGTCGCATGGTAGAAGCCGCGATAAATGCGGGCGCGCGTACCATCAATATCCCAGACACCGTGGGCTACACCGTACCAAGCGAATTTGGCGGCATTATCCAAACCCTATTTAACCGCGTACCGAACATCGACAAAGCGATCATTTCGGTTCACTGTCACGATGACTTAGGCATGTCTGTCGCCAACTCCATTGCTGCTGTTCAAGCGGGTGCTCGTCAGGTTGAAGGGACAATCAATGGCATTGGTGAACGAGCGGGTAACTGTTCTCTAGAAGAGATCGCCATGATCATCAAAACTCGTCAAGAGTTACTAGGGGTCCGAACAGGCATCAACCACGAAGAAATCCATCGTACCAGTAAGTTGGTCAGCCAACTTTGCAACATGCCAATCCAAGCCAATAAAGCCATTGTCGGTGCGAATGCTTTTAGCCACTCTTCCGGTATCCACCAAGATGGCATGCTAAAGAATAAGAACACTTACGAAATCATGACGCCTGAATCGATTGGCCTGAAGAACCAAGCGCTGAACCTGACCAGTCGCAGTGGCCGTGCTGCGGTGAAGAGCCACATGGATGCCATGGGCTATAAGGAAGATGAGTACAACTTAGATGCGCTATACCAAGATTTCCTAAAACTGGCGGATCGCAAAGGACAAGTCTTCGACTATGACCTAGAAGCACTGATGCACTTCTCTAACCTGCGCGAAGAAGATGATTATTACAAGCTGAACTACCTAAGCGTGCAATCAGGCAGCGTGATGGCGACCACCAGCATTAAACTGTTGTGTGGTGATGAAGAGAAATGCGAAGCAGCCGTTGGTAATGGTCCTGTCGATGCGTTATACCAATGTATCTACCGTCTGACGGGCTACGACATCGTATTGGACAAGTTCGATCTCACTGCCAAAGGGGAAGGTGAAGACGGCTTAGGCCAAGCAGACATTATCGCCAATTACAAAGGCCGTAAGTACCACGGTACGGGTATCTCAACGGATATCGTTGAAGCATCAGGTCAGGCGTTGCTGCACGTTATCAACAGCATTCATCGTGCCAACGAAATTGCCGAAATGAAACAGAAAAAAATCGCAACCGTATAACTGTATTCCGAGCACTTCATTGTGCTTGGAACACCCATAATTTGCTCCAACACAGCACAATAAAATTCAATAATTAAAGGATTAACATGACAGACAAAACTTACAAAATCGCCGTTTTACCTGGCGATGGTATTGGCCCAGAAGTAATGGCTCAAGCACACAAGGTGCTGGATGCGATTGAGAAAAAACACGCGATTCATTTCGAACGTGAAGAGCACGACGTTGGCGGTATTGCGATTGATAATCATAGCTGTCCACTCCCCCAAAGCACGGTGACCGCATGTGAAGAGTCAGACGCGGTGCTGTTTGGTTCAGTAGGCGGCCCTAAGTGGGAACATTTGCCACCTAACGACCAACCAGAGCGTGGCGCGCTCTTACCGCTACGTAAGCACTTCCAGCTGTTTTGCAACCTTCGACCTGCTCAAATTCACAGTGGCTTAGAAGCATTTTCACCATTGCGTGCCGACATCTCGGGCCGTGGTTTTGATATTGTCGTTGTGCGTGAGCTAACGGGTGGTATCTATTTCGGTCAACCCAAAGGCCGTGAAGGTGAAGGCGCCAACGAAAAAGCGTACGACACGGAAATTTACCACCGTTTTGAAATTGAACGCATCGCGAAGATTGCCTTCGAGTCGGCTCGCCTACGCCGCAAGAAAGTGTGCTCTATCGATAAAGCCAATGTACTGCAAAGTTCTATCTTATGGCGTGAAGTCGTCGAAGAGATCGCTAAAGACTACCCAGATGTTGAGCTATCGCATATGTACATCGACAACGCAACGATGCAGTTGATCAAAGATCCTTCGCAGTTTGACGTCATGCTTTGTTCTAACATCTTTGGCGACATTATTTCGGACGAGTGTGCAATGATCACGGGTTCCATGGGCATGTTGCCATCAGCCAGCCTAAACGAAAGCAAATTCGGCCTGTATGAACCTGCTGGTGGCAGTGCGCCTGACATCGCAGGGAAAAACATCGCTAACCCGGTCGCGCAAATCCTTTCAGCCGCTCTCATGCTACGTTATAGCCTTGGTGAAGAGGCCGCCGCACAAGACATTGAAAACGCGGTTTCTCAAGCGCTAGCGGCCGGTGAACTGACTGCCGATCTTGCCGGTGACAAACCAGCACTATCGACCGCTGAAATGGGCGATAAGATCGCACAATACATTCTAAATTCATAAAAACACGGAAGTTCGAGCAATGGGCAAAACACTATACGAAAAAGTTTATGAAGCACACGTCGCGGTTGCCGCAGAAGGTGAGACGCCGATCCTATATATCGACCGTCATTTAGTGCATGAAGTGACTTCTCCACAAGCGTTTGATGGCTTACGTGAAAAGGGGCGCCAAGTGCGTCAAGTGAGCAAAACGTTCGCGACCATGGATCATAACGTATCCACCACCACCAAGGACATTAATGCGTCTGGTGAAATGGCCCGTATTCAGATGGAAACCCTGATCAAAAACTGTCAGGAATTCGGTGTCACCTTGTACGACATCAACCATAAATATCAAGGCATTGTGCATGTTATGGGGCCAGAATTGGGCATCACTTTACCAGGCATGACAATTGTCTGTGGTGATTCTCACACCGCAACACATGGTGCGTTTGGTTCGCTGGCATTTGGTATTGGTACTTCTGAAGTCGAGCACGTGCTGGCAACACAAACCCTTAAGCAAGCGCGCGCCAAAACCATGAAAATAGAAGTTCAAGGCAAAGTCGCTGACGGTATCACCGCCAAGGACATCGTCCTTGCCATCATTGGCAAAACCACCGCAGCGGGTGGAACGGGCTATGTGGTGGAGTTTTGTGGTGAAGCAATTACAGACCTTTCCATGGAAGGCCGCATGACCGTGTGCAATATGGCAATTGAGTTAGGTGCCAAAGCAGGCTTGATTGCACCAGACAAGACCACCTTCGACTACATCAAAGGTCGTAAATTCGCGCCAACTGGCGCAGATTGGGATGCGGCGGTTGAATACTGGAAAACACTCAAAACCGATGAAGACGCTAAATTTGATGCAGTGGTGACGTTAAACGCTGCTGATATCAAACCTCAAGTGACGTGGGGCACGAACCCAGGCCAAGTGATTGCCGTGGATGAGCCCATTCCAGCACCAGAAAGCTTCAGCGATCCCGTTGAAAAAGCGTCCGCTGAAAAAGCACTGGCGTACATGGGACTGGAAGCCGGTAAATCGCTGTCCGAATACAAAGTCGACAAAGTCTTTGTCGGCTCTTGCACAAACTCACGTATCGAAGATATGCGCGCCGCCGCTGTCGTCGCCAAAGGGCGCAAAGTGGCATCACACGTTCAAGCGCTGATTGTTCCAGGGTCTGAGCAAGTCAAAGCGCAAGCCGAAGCCGAAGGTTTGGATGTCATTTTCAAAGAAGCGGGTTTTGAATGGCGCCTACCTGGTTGCTCTATGTGCCTGGCAATGAACAATGATCGTCTAGGGCCACATGAGCGCTGTGCGTCAACGTCAAACCGTAACTTTGAAGGCCGCCAAGGTCGTGATGGTCGTACACATCTAGTGAGCCCAGCCATGGCTGCCGCGGCGGCAATTGCTGGTCATTTTGTTGATATTCGAGATTGGAAATAAGGGGAACACACATGCAAGGTTTTAAACAACACATCGGTTTGGTGGTTCCTCTTGATGCGGCGAACGTGGATACCGATGCGATCATTCCCAAGCAGTTTCTACAAAAAGTCTCTCGCTTAGGTTTTGGCAAACACCTCTTCCATGATTGGCGTTTTCTTGATGATGCGGGCGAACAACCCAATCCAGAATTTGTCATGAACCACGCGCGTTACCAAGGTGCCTCTATCCTGCTGGCACGAGAGAACTTCGGTTGTGGCTCTTCACGTGAGCACGCCCCTTGGGCACTGGCTGACTATGGCATTCGTGCGATGATTGCACCGAGTTTTGCCGATATTTTCTACGGCAACTCGATCAATAACCAAATGGTGCCTGTTCGTTTAACCGAACAACAAGTCGATGAACTGTTCCAATATGTGCAAGCGACGGAAGGGGCACAAATCGAAGTGGATCTTGAAGCGTTGAAAGTGCGCGCAAATGGCAAAGAATACTCATTTGAGATCGATGACTTTCGTCGCCACTGCTTGTTGAATGGTTTAGACCACATTGGTTTGACTCTACAACATGAGGACAAGATCGCCGCTTTTGAAGCTGATATTCCCGCGTTTCTGCGCTAATTACTTTAAAAATAATCATTAGAATTTTATATCAACGAGGCTGTAGCGAATGTACTCACATACTTTGGACAGCCTCGATCATATCGACGGTATGAAACTCACTAGTCCGCAAAAATTGCCAAGCTTCTTAGTACCAGCCTAAATAAATATAGCCTAATTGAGGTCATTCAACGATAGCAAGTGTGGAGTTGTTTAAAATCAAGCGATCTTGCCAACCAGCCCTTTGCGAATTACGAAGACATCGTCTCCGCAGTATGTCGGGCTTGGAATAGTTGTTGGGAACGCTCGGCCAGAGTCGGACAGATGTGCTCGAGAAGATGGATAGACCTGACCAGTTAATTTTCCAGATTGGTATAAATGTGTTGCTGACGGCTGGGGCTGCAGTCAACGGGCAAACCTTTTGCGAGACTCGTTGGTCGCAGACCAAAATAATACAACCGATACAAAAAAACCTCAGCATTTCTGCTGAGGTCTGGAATAAGTGGCGGAGCGGACGGGACTCGAACCCGCGACCCCCGGCGTGA
>NZ_SZTO01000025.1 GCF_013369385.1 Vibrio sp. 05-20-BW147
CTGTTGAAAACATCGCGTTGTTTAGACGTTTTGTCATGAATATGCTCAAGCAATGCGACTGTGGTGCTCCGAGCCAAAAAGTGAAGATGAAGAAAGCGGGTTGGAACGATGATTATAGGGCAAGAGTCTTCTTGGGGTTATAAATCCACCAAAGTATGCTCCCGCCCTGGGGTCGTTCCATCGTTATCTTTAAGAAGCAAATCCACCTGAATTTGAGAGCCATATTTTTCTTTAAGCTGTTCGATAACTTGCTGAGAACCAAAGAACTGTTCAACAAAATGCTCTGGTAAGATTCTTCTTCCTTCGACCTTCTCTCTTGCCTTTACAAAGTTCCACGCCAACTCCGGTCGTTGATAAACAAAAACAATTAATACCATCCTGTCCTTTTTTAGTGAGCGTTCGATGTTTTTATCCGCGACATGAAAACTCGCCAACGTTCCATCCAGAAGAAAGCTCTGGTTATTCTTAAAAATCATATCCATAGCACGTTCGACAAGTGTAATCACCGCCGCTTGGAATAAGTATGAATTGTTCCCATTGTAATCTTCAAACTGCTCCCTTAAGTCATCGGGATCTAGGCGCAAGACATGCCCACCATCTTCCGTTAAAGCTGCGACCAACTCCTTAGAAGATTCAGTTTTTCCTGCACCTGGAGATCCGCTCATAAACACAGAAACTGGCTGCTGATCTGGAACGTAGATACTGGTGTCGGTCAACCTGCGACAAATCCTAGTGCGGTTTTTCTTAGCAAATTCTAAGGCCTTTATCTTAATAGCCAATTCTCCGGGTGAAAGTTCCATTTCATCTACTCCAGTGGAAAGAAATCACCTGTACCCAAAAAAGACACAAGTAAGTTTCACGTTATATCGTTTTGCAGCTTTTAGCTAATCAACTTCTTCAAAACGCACTATATCAATCACATCTTTAGATACCCGTATCTTCGGCAATTTTGAGCGCATCTTCGAATCTCCTAATGCGAGCAAGAAGTCAGAAATTCGTTTATAGCAAGTATTTCAAGAAGGGAAGAGCCCAAAATGATGACGATACAGAAGGGCTCAGTGCGGGAGTTGCAGGGCTTTGATGTTTTAGGCATGCCATTCATCGTTAATGATTGACTAGCAGAATAGAATTATCTTGTATTAAAACCGCCTTCTTAGAAGGCGGTTTTATATTGCCATAAATACTTATATCGCAAGAGTACTGCCAATATCATTTATCACTAATGCTTGGCTAAACGAGAACATAGACATCCTCGTTTTCCACCAGCACTGGCCATGTCGTTAATTTGACCGATTCATCTTCAAAGCACTTACCTGTTTTTAAGCAAAAATGCTGTTTATACAACGGAGAGGCAACGCAGAGCTCACCTTGGATATCCCCGACAATGCCGCGGCTTAATACAAAAGCTTTGCCAATCGGGTCCCAGTTTTGTATCGCAAACACCCCCTCCTTAGGCACATAGAACATCGCCACTTGCTCATCATTCAATAACACAGGATGGCCATGGTCACTTTTCAGTTCATTGAGATGGCAGATAAATTGTTTACTTTGCATCGCTTATTCCTCCAGTTTGACAGGGATACGTTGGCCACGCGTACGTTGGTAGCCCAATAGCGTGCTCTGCTGGGTTGAGTTAATGAACGGTCTGAAACGCATCAATTTTTCAGGGTTGGTTAAGGTTTGCTTCCACTCACAGTGATACGTGTCCACGACATGCGCCATTTGCTGCTCAAGTTGCTCACACAGATGGAGCGAATCGTCCAGAACGACGCTTTTGAGATAATCCAATCCGCCATCAAGATTCTCCAACCACACGGAGGTGCGTTGCAAACGATCCGCCGTGCGCACGTAAAACATCAACACACGGTCGATCAGCCTAATCAGCTCTGCTTTACTCAAATCAGCCGCTAACAGGTCGGCATGTCTTGGACGCATGCCACCGTTACCACACACATACAAATTCCAGCCTTTTTCTGTCGCGATCACGCCTATGTCTTTGCTTTGCGCTTCAGCACATTCACGCGTACACCCTGATACGGCAAACTTCAGCTTATGCGGCGCTCGCAGCCCTTTGTAACGATTCTCAAGTTCAATGGCTAGACCCACTGAGTCATCCACGCCATAACGACACCAAGTAGAACCAACACAAGATTTCACCGTGCGCACGGATTTGCCGTAAGCATGGCCGGTTTCAAATCCAGCATCGATCAGGGTTTGCCAAATCTCCGGTAACTGCTCCACCTGAGCACCAAACAGGTCAACGCGTTGACCACCGGTGATTTTTGTGTAGAGATCGTACTGGCGAGCCACCTCCCCTAACACGATGAGCTTCTCTGGGGTGATCTCGCCGCCAGGGATACGGGGCACAATTGAGTAAGAACCGTCTTTTTGCAGATTGGCCATAAACGCATCATTGGAATCCTGCAAAGGTGAATGTTCCGGCTCCATGATGTGCTCATTCCATAATGACGAGAAAATCGACCCTGCAGTGGGCTTGCATATGTCGCAACCATGCCCCTTACCGTGCTTCGCCAACAAACTATCGAAATCGCGAATTTTATCGACTTGGCAAATGTGATAAAGCGCCTGCCGCGTTTGGCTAAAGTGCTCACAAAGCTGGGTATTCACTTCTAAGCCCATCACGCTCAGTTGCTGATCAAGCACCGATTTGACCATGGCACTGCACCCGCCACACCCGCTGCCGGCTTTGGTCTGCGCTTTTAACTCGCCAAGCTCATGCGCTCCCGCCTGAATCGCGCTGATCAGATCGCCTTTGGTAACGTTGTGACATGAACAGATCACCGTGTTGTCACTGACATCCCCTTTTAGCGCACTGGTGTCAAACAGCAAACTGACCGCAGGCTGCGGCAGTGGGGTTTTGTTCAAGTAGCTTTGCAGCAGCACATCATAATCTTGGTTGTCGCCGATTAAGATCGCGCCTAGCAAGGTGGTGCCGCTTTGATCCACCACCAATTTTTTGTAGATGCCCGCAGCCGCATCATGCAGTACCATTTCCGTCGCCTTCGGTGTGGCTTTATGCGCATCACCTATCGACGCCACATCTACCCCCAATAATTTGAGCTTGGTGCTCATGTCTGCGCCGCTAAACTCAGCCTCGCTGCCCCCTCTCAGTTGCTGCGCCACTACTCGCGCCATCGCATATCCAGGTGCCACCAAGCCGAAGATTTTTCCTTGCCACAGTGCACACTCGCCAATGGCGTAAATCTCGCTATCACTGGTTTGGCACGCGTTATTGACCACGATGCCACCGCGCTCGCCCAGCTCAAGGCCACAATCGCGAGCCAGTTGGTCTCTCGGTCGAATGCCCGCCGAGAACACGATCACATCCACTTCCAGCGGCGGGGCATCTTTAAACACCATGCGATGGTAAGCCGTTTCACCATCAATGATTTTTTCAGTGGCGGTTGAGGTATGCACCGTTAAGCCAAGTTGCTCAATTTTGCTTTTCAGCACCGCGCCTGCACCCTCATCAAGTTGGACTGGCATTAAGCGTGGCGCAAATTCAACAACATGCGTTTCTAAACCAAGCAGCCTTAGGGCATTCGCCGCCTCCAAACCGAGTAACCCTCCTCCAATCACGGCGCCTTTCTTCGCACCAAGACACGCTTGCTTAATCTGCGACAGATCATCCAAGGTTCGGTAGACAAACACCTTGCTGCGCTCACTTCCTGCCATCGGGGGCACAAATGGGTAAGAGCCGGTGGCAAACACCAATTGGTCATAACTCAGTTGGCTTTCATCTTCCAATGTGACTCTTTTGCTTTGTCGGTCAATGCCCACCACCGCAACACCCAGTATCAGCTCAATGCCATGCTTCTGATACCACTCTTCACTGCTGAGTAATAAGTCTTGGTGGCTTTGTCCTGAAAACATCGCCGAGAGGTGAACTCGGTCATAGGCGACGAATCGCTCTTCCCCTATCACGATAATTCTTTTTTCTAAATGGCTGCCACTGGCGACGAGCTGCTCTACCAGTTGATGACCTACCATGCCATTGCCAATGATCACTATGCTTTCCATGCGTTTGTCCTCAGGCTGTTTTTATCGGTTTTGCTTGCGAGTGTTGAGCGGTGCGCGCCGTTGCCGCTTCGCCTTTGCTTTGCTTCTCGTATAAGAATCTCAACACGGCTTGGCGATAGTGTTGGTATTGCGGGTCGTCCGCCAAAGCGACGCGATCACGTGGTCTTGGCAACTCAATCGGGAGAATTTCACCAATCGTCGCCGCGGGGCCATTGGTCATCATGACAATTTTGTCGGAAAGCAAAACCGCTTCATCGACATCGTGCGTAATCATGATCACCGTGTTGTTGAGCTCGGCTTGAATGGCCATCAGTGCATCTTGCAATCGCGCGCGAGTCAGCGCATCCAACGCGCCAAACGGCTCATCCATCAGCAGCACTTTAGGTTGTAAGGCCAACGCTCGGGCAATGCCCACCCGCTGTTTCATACCACCTGAGATTTCATCCGGCTTTTTATCGGCGGCGTGCGCCATTTGAATCAAATCCAAATAGTGGTGCACTTGCTCTTTCACCCACGCTTTGCTCTGACCTTGGGCAATCTGCTTAACCGCCAACTCAACGTTTTGATAAACGGTTAACCAAGGCAACAGCGAATGGTTTTGGAACACCACGGCGCGCTCAGGCCCCGGGCCACTCACTTCTCTACCATCGACAATCACACCACCATCGGTCGGCAGATGCAGCCCAGCGACCAAGTTCAGCACGGTTGATTTTCCACAGCCTGAATGGCCAATCAGTGAAATAAACTCCCCTTTTTGGATCTGCATATCGACGTTTTTCAGCGCGATAAACTCCCCTTGAGGGGTGGGAAAGCGCATCCCAAGTTGCGTCAGTTCTAAAAACGATTTAGACATAGTGCCGACTCCTATCTTAACGACATCTGTTTGTTCCACGACAACCAACGCTGGCATTGCAACATGCCGCGATCGAGCAGAAGACCAATCAAGCCAATCACAATCACGGCCACCATGATGCGGCCAAGTGAATCAGAGCTGCCGTTTTGAAACTCATCCCAAACAAACTTTCCTAGCCCTGGGTTTTGCGCCAACATTTCTGCGGCGATCAACACCATCCATGCAATGCCCAACGAAAGGCGTAATCCGGTAAACATCATTGGGATGGCCGATGGAAGCACGATGATGCGGATGTGTCGCCACCATGAAAGCCTCAGTACTTTGCTCACGTTGAGGAGATCTTTATCGACGCTGGTCACGCCAACCGCCGTGTTGATCAAGGTTGGCCACAAGCTGCATAACGCCACGGTAAACAGCGAGTTGACGAAAGACTTGGCAAAAAGCGGGTCATCACTGACGTAGGTTGCACTGACCACCATGGTGACAATCGGCAACCACGCCAAAGGTGAAACCGGCTTTAACAATTGGATAATTGGGTTGAACGCCATGTAGAGCCCTTGGTTTAGCCCAAGAATAATGCCAAGTGGAATAGCAATGAGACTTGCCAACATAAACCCGCAAGCCACCGTCACCAAACTGGTGATGATTTGGTCGAAAAAGGTCGGTTTGCCGGTATATGGGCGAATTTTCACTTCCGCTGTAGGATCTTTTGCCAGCTTGGCTGCGTTGCGTTGCTCCTGCCGCTCAATAAAGCGCTGCTCCTTTTCGCGCTCATTGTGGTGCTCTGTGAGCAAATTAGAAAACTGTTGAAAGGTATCCACCGGACCTGGCAATGTGCCAAGCGACGTTTCGACTTGGCGTGCACTTAAGTGCCACGCCAACAAAAACACCAATAAGCCAATCAGGGGCAGTAGAATCAGCCGACTCTTGTCCGCCACCGCCTGTGAACTGGGAATAAGTGAAATAACATTTCCTGACATAACGACTCCTTGCTATTCATTGATGCGTTAAAGTGACTCAGAGCCTTTCAGGCCAATGGAGAACTGCTGCAGATAAGCGTTGGGGCTACGGCCGTCATAGCGGATCTGATCAATGAAGTGGGTTTGCGGTGGGCGAAAACCACTTTCTTTGGCAAAGTCAGGAAAATCGCTGGCGCTCAATGTCCCTTCTTCGATTAGCGCTTCTGCCGCGCGTTGATAAATCTCTGGTCGATACACCTGCTTGGCGATGTCCATGTACCATGAGTCTGGTTTCTGGTGTTCGATCTGTCCCCAACGGCGCATTTGTGTGAGGTACCAAATCGCGTCGCTGTAGTAGGGATAGGTGGCGTTGTAGCGAAAGAACACATTAAAATCGGGCACTTGTCGCTTATCGCCTTTTTCGTATTCAAACGTGCCAGTCATGGAATTGGCGATCACTTCCGCATCGGCGCCCACGTACTCACTGCGTGAAAGTAGCTTCACGGCTTCGGCGCGATTGCGGTTATCGTTTTCATCTAACCAATGCGCCGCACGGATCAGGGCTTTGACCACGCGGATATGGGTATTGGGGTACTTTTCCGCCCAATCTTGTGCAACACCAAATACCTTCTCTGGGTTGTTTTTCCAGATCTCATAGTCGGTCACCACGGGCACGCCAATGCCCTTAAACACCGCTTGTTGGTTCCAAGGTTCGCCAACGCAATAGCCTTTGATGGTGCCCGCTTCCATGGTGGCTGGCATTTGTGGTGGCGGCGTGACGCTGAGCAGCACGTCGGCATTAATTTGGCCACTGTTGTCGCCTTTATGCGGCGCATAATAGCCAGGATGAATCCCTCCAGCCGCGAGCCAGTAGCGCAGTTCGTAGTTATGTGTTGAAACGGGAAACACCATGCCCATATTGAACGCTTTGCCTTGGTCGCGATAACTGGTTACGACAGGTTTAAGGGCATCGGCTTTGATGGGGTGAACGGGTTTACCGTCACTGTCTTTGGCCAAATTGGGCTTCATTTGCTGCCAAACATCGTTCGACACAGTGATCGCGTTACCATTGAGATCCATACTGAATGCGGTGATCACTTTGGCTTGCGTGCCAATGCCGATGGTGGCACCCAGTGGTTGGCCTGCCAGCATGTGCGCGCCATCCAGTTCACCATCAATCACGCGATCGAGCAGCACCTTCCAGTTGGCCTGCGCTTCTAACGTCACATACAGCCCTTCATCCTCAAAAAATCCTTTTTCATAAGCGATCGCCAACGGTGCCATGTCGGTCAATTTGATAAAGCCAAACTTTAAGTCCTCTTTTTCAGCCTCGCCAACGTCTGCGAGTACAACCGGTGGAGCAAACGCCAACCAACTTGTTAATACGCCAACTGTCCATCTCTTTTTCATCGATTTTCTCCAAAAAAAAGCGCCACGACTCCGAGGAGTCGTAGCGCCGTTGCTTTCTCTGCAATTACCGCCGTTGATAATTGAGATTCGCCATTCAACAATGTGTCTAACTAAAACTATTCAATTAGTGTGCCAACGATATATTTAAATAAAATCAGTATGTTATCGCCACGTTCTTTGCTGCTTCCTGCATCACTGCTTTGATTTAGTGCACGTCGCACCAATTGCACTTTTTTCTCTTACCCCCAAAGTAGTAGAACAGCCTTACAGTGTGGTTAACGTCGCAATCACGTTTTTCGCAACTTGCAGCATGGGTTGACTGGTTTGCATCGCGGAACGACGCATCGCTTGATAGGCGGTTTCTTCGTCCACTTGTTGAAACTTCATCAGTAGACCTTTGGCTTTTTCAATCACTTTTCGCTCTTGCAATTTGTCATTTAAAAGCGCCACTTTCTCCTCCACCAGCAAGTAACTTTCTCTTAGTTGCGCGGCGTAGTCGATCCAAGGCGCTAAGGGCAAAGTGTTTTCTTCTGGTAAAAACACACAGTCGTGACAATCTTTTAACTGATTGAATTGTTGGAAAAATACTTGACGAAACAAGACCAGAACCGGCCGCTTTTGTTGACGACAATACTCAATGATCAACCGCACTTCAGCACAAGGGGCGGACCATCCGACGACGACGCAGCTTTCAGTTTCTCGCCGCAGGATATGTTCCAATTGCCCAAGCTGACACCCCAGCACTTGGTCATATTCTTTCGCCAATCGCTCGGCTAAATGCGCTTGTTGTGTTAATGAATCGCAGCAAACAATCATCGTCCTTTGATAAGACTTTTTCGTCATAGACATTCCTTGTCGTTTTCGTTATTTCACTATGACATAACAAGGAATGTGCCACCTTGGGGAACGGGTCCATCGATAGCGCACAAATAGCGCAAAAAGAACAGCCAAGGCAGACTGACCTTGGCTGTAATGATTATGGGATTCGTGGCAATGCGCCACTAGGATTTGAGCTCGCGACGGAAAAACTCCACGGTTCTTTGCCAAGCCAACTCTGCCTCTTCTGGCGCATAACGGGCGGTCGAGTCGTTATGAAAGCCATGATTGACCTTCGGATAGATGAAGGCGTTGTAGCGAGCATTCATGGCTTTTAAATCTTGCTCATAATCAGGCCAAGTGGCATTTACTCGTTGGTCGAGTTCGGCGAAATGGAGTTGAAGGGGCGCTTTGATGTCAACCCGTAACGATTTGTCTGCTGGTGTGCCATAAAACGGTGCCCCAGCATTTAACTGCTCACCCATAACGGCCGCCAACATGTTCACCACATAGCCGCCAAAACAAAAACCAACCGCTCCTAGCTTGCCATTGCTCAGAGTATGCGTTTTGAGGTATTGCGCCGCGGCGATGAAATCTTGCTCTATTTTTGCTCTATCGAGGTTCTTTTGCAGCTCACGGCCTTGGTCATCATTACCGGGATAACCGCCGACAGGCGCTAATGCATCCGGTGCAAAAGCGACAAACCCCTGCTTGGCTAAACGACGTGCGACATCTTGGATGTAGGGGTTGAGGCCACGATTTTCATGCACCACGAGCACCACTGGTAGCGGCGTGGTCAGTTGCGTTGGCACCACTAAATAGCCTTTGCCTTCGCCATGGCCTTTTGGTGAGGGGAACGTTTGATAACTGGCTTTGATATCGGGGTCATTAAACGACACTTGCTCCGCCTTTGCGTAATCCGGCAGCAGTGCCTCGGTTAATGTCGCAACGCTAAAGCCAAGCACCGCCAACCCGGCTAGGCGATTTAAAAACTCACGGCGGTCAATCTTGCCATGCGCATACTCGTCATACCAATCAAAGGCTTCTTGTGGGATGGGTTGCTTTGTTGCTGAATTCGATGTTTTGCCAACCATGCTGTTCACTCCTAAAAATAGAAAAGCCAAACGGGGCAAATAGGCACCGTTTGGCTTTAAAGATAGTTAACACCCTTGTATTCGACAAATATCCCCGCGCGGTAAGTTGCCGCGAACTAGGCTGCAATACTAAGCCGAGATATTGACCGCCGCGCAGTATTGACGCCAAAAATCATGCGCCTTTTCCAATGCCGCTTCTCGATCTTGCAGTTCGGTAAACAGCAGCGCGGCTAAGGTTGCCACGATGGTGTTGGCCATCAGGTTCTTCTCGTCGTCCGGCGTTGCAAACGGACAGTTCTGCACAATCGCGATGTCTGAGCACATTTGCTCAGTCCAATAATGGGAGGTGACCCCTTCCGGACCACTGAACCACACGGTTTGGCTCACTTTGGGATTAAACTCCGACTCTCCCGACTGGCCTTTAAATGAGATCACGCCGTGCTCGGTATAGCCAATTTCATCTTCCACTTCCGCGTGCAACTGCTGGAACCCGGGGTGGAAACTACCACGCAGGCCGATTTTCGCCCCGCCTGGGTTAAGCGCCCGAACCACGGTGTTGATCGGAGTTCTCAGACCATAACGGCTTTTCCAACCAATCATTTTCTCCGCCATCGGCGCAAAATTGCGCAGCGGCAGATAAACGATGCCATCTTGCTCAAGCACTGTTTTCGCTTCTTGCGTAGAGCCCGCCTCACGCACACCTACCGCCTCTAAATAATGCTCTGCATGTTCACGCCCTGCGGGTTTGTCGTTGTATCCGTGGAGCAGAACTTTGTAGCCATTATTGGCAAAAATTTTTGCCGCAAGAAGATGCCAAGGCTTACCCGCCGAGGCGCGTTTTCCCGCATAACAAGGCCAGTCTACGTCTGCACCAAGGTTAGGCACTCGACTTTGGAAAGCTTTAACAAATCCCGCGATCTCTTGGCGAGTCTCATTTTGTACGCGGATCAGCATCAGCAGCATCGCCATCTGGTCATCCCCCACTTGACCATCGAGATACTCATCCATGACTTGATAGGCTTGTTCAAACGTTAGGGGTTTGCGCCCACGCTCACCGCGTCCAACCGTGCGGATACATTCCAAAATTGTGCTCATACTTCCTCGTTGTTCTTTTGCTGCTTAGCGGCGGTCGTCCTTCTGGCTGCTAACACTCATTCATCAATCACTCATCAACAAATGAGGCGTTAGCCATGGGCGCGACTGCCGCAAGGGTGGTCTTTAATCTTTCCCGCAGTTTGACGACTTCCCCCATAATGATCAATGCCGGACTCACTCCTTTTAGCGCCACTGCTGTTTTTTCCAACGTGGCCAAGGTTGTCACGTACGTTTTCTGCTCAGGTGTCGAACCTTGCGTCACGATAGCGACCGGGAAATCTCCACGAACCCCCTGCCCACGCAAACCTTGTTCGATCGCGCGTGCTGATTCCAATCCCATGTAAAACACCAATGTTTGACCCGCTTCAACAATAGCAGACCAAACAGGAAGTGACCCCGTCACCACAGTGCCAGTCACTAGCGTGACACTGCGAGCAACTTCTCGGTGCGTGAGCGGAATGGCGCAGCTCGCCGCACAGCCTATGGCGGCTGTGATGCCGGGAACCACACAGTAACGAATGTTGTGCTCTACCAGCGCTAACGCCTCTTCGCCGCCACGGCCAAAGATGAAGGGGTCACCCCCTTTGAGCCGAACGATTTTGCGTCCAAGTTGCGCAAAGCTGACGAGGATCTGATTGATCTCATCTTGCTTTAGACTCGGCTCGCCACAGCGTTTACCCACATAAATTTTGTCCACGTGCTCTGGTACCAATGCCAGAATTTCTTTACTGACCAAGCGGTCATAAACCAACAGATCGCACTGTTGCAGCGCATTGACCGCCTTCACCGTCAGCAGTTCAGGATCGCCCGGCCCTGCGCCGACTAAGTAGACAAAACCCGATGCCGCCGCCCCAGTTGACGTTGGGTGACTCTTGGCTTGCAAACCGCGTGATGAGTGGTAACAAATCGCATGCTCACTGTAGCTGCGATCGCGTAATTGAGTGCTGATACTTGTATCCATAATGCTTTCCTTCGTTGCCGAGTGGATTAACGGCTTGGCTGCACGATGGCAGGGGCAAAATATTGTTTGAGCTGCGGAATGCACGACCCGCAATTGGTGCCACACTGGAGCTGGTTTTGCAATTGCGTCAGCGTGGTCACGCCCTCTTGTTCAATCGCTTGTTCTATTTGCCTGTCCGTCACGCGCAGACAACTGCACACAAGCTGGCTAACTCGTGTGGCGAAGCCCGCTTGCATGAGTGCTTGCCAGTTGATGGGTTCACCAATGAGCTTTTGTAACTGTTGATAGTCCGCGTTGAGTGGCTGTGACGAGGCGATGAAGATCGCTTGTAACTTGGCTTGGTTTCCTTCGTCTGTGTCACTTTGCAGTTGTAGCGTGATCCAACCGAGTTCATGCTGCCAACTCACGCGGCGAACCTGACTGACCGCCGGCAGATTTATCTCCGCCAGTTGCTGTGGTGGCAGCGTTAAGCTTGCAACGCGCCATACTCCGGATTGGTCCTGATGTTGGTATGCGCAATAGTCTGTTGCTATCGGAGGCGAGAAATCGCTGATCATCACACCAAAGCTGACGACCGGTGCTTTTTCTACCTCAACAAGGCTGGATTTAAACGCTGGCTGGCCCGAGATAGGGTCGCCCGTGGCACTGACCACAGCGTTGACTTGGCTCTGACCGCCATAGCGCCCAGCCCAATGCATGGACATAAACAGCTCACCAAAGGCCATCGACTCATCAATGACCACCTTAGCCAACAGGGATTGCAGAGTGTCGGGATTGGTAATGTTTGCCAGCTCTCCTGCTTGCAATTCAAGCTTTTCAGCCGACAGGCTATTTAGATAGACGGAAGGCTCAAGCTCACTTGCGGCCAGTTTCTCAATGTGGCCCGTGCGTGTCATGGTATGCCATTGATCACGCTGACGTCCGCTATTTAAGCGCCAGAGTCCACGGCCAGTTGACTCATCGCTGCTGTTTGCCAACTCCGTCACGGCGACGAATCTGGCTTTACCATCGGGATGAGAGAAGCGACCATCCGCGTAGGGTGACTCTCCTCCCCATTGGGTTGGTCGCCACTGCTCGTAGGCTTCGTCACTGAGATTCCGATATTGAGCGAGATCCAACTTGTAATGACTGCCACTATTGATGGAAGTAAGCCCTGCAAACTCACGGAAAATCGCCGCTTCAGATTCAAACGCAAAGCCATTCTTCACCTGCAACTTTTGCGATAAACGCGCGCCCACTTCACAGATGGCTTGCCAATCGGGTTTGGCTTCTCCTGGAGGGGAGATAAATCGACGCTGACGCGACATTCGCCGCTCAGAATTGGTGACCATGCCTTGCTTTTCTCCCCATCCAGCGGCGGGAAGCAGTAAATCAGCGTAGTGTGCAACGTCTGAATCGGCAGTAATGTCTGACACAATCACACACGGGCATCGTTCAAGCGCTTGGCGTATCCATCGGTTATCAGGCATTGAAACCACCGGATTGGTGGCCATGATCCACAACACTTTGATTTCCCCTCGTTCGACAGCCTTAAACAGATCCAGCGCTTTTAAACCGGGTTGTTCTGCAATGCGCGGCGATTGCCAAAACTGCTGCACAGCACGGATGGAATCAGGATCAAAACCTCGGTGAGCCGCCAACTGATTCGCGAGCCCACCCACTTCTCTTCCCCCCATGGCATTGGGCTGACCCGTCAACGAAAAGGGCCCAGCGCCGCGCTTACCAATTTGCCCCGTGGCGAGATGTGCATTGATGATGGCATTGGCTTTATCCACCCCGTTTTGCGCTTGATTGACCCCTTGGCAAAACAGCGTCATCGTCGCGTTGCTGCGTGAAAACCATTGATAGAAAGTGCGCAGCGCTTGAACTTCGATGCCACAGTTAAACGCCACTTGCTCCAATTGATATGCCCCGCTCGAAACCAAAGCCTGTAGCGCGGCAAACCCTTGGGTATGTAACTCAATGAACTCGGTATCGATGCCTTTGTCACTGCCTTGCTGCTCAAGCAAATAAGCAAGCAAACCATGAAACAAGGTGACATCGCTGTCATTGGCGATGGGCAAATGCAGGTCCGCTTGCTCGGCGGTGACGGTTTTACGTGGGTCAATCACCACCAACATGACGCTTGGATTGCTCTCACGGATCTGCTGAATACGGCGAAACAACACGGGATGGGTCCACGCTGTGTTGGCACCACTGATCACGATCAGCTCCGCATGTTCGAGATCGTCATAACTCACGGGGACGACATCTTCACCAAACGCTCGCACATGAGCGGCGACCGCCGAGGACATACATAAGCGCGAGTTGGTGTCGATGTTTGCACTGCCCACATAACCCTT
Organism: Vibrio sp. 05-20-BW147; assembly: GCF_013369385.1. Lineage (GTDB taxonomy): Bacteria > Pseudomonadota > Gammaproteobacteria > Enterobacterales > Vibrionaceae > Vibrio > Vibrio floridensis. The sequence goes on from NZ_SZTO01000025.1 coordinate 13,572, forward strand.
CATCAACTTATTGGCAACGTAGTAATCTTCGGTCAGCAATTGCCCTGATACGTACATGGCCACAGAATCCGGACCGTATTCTTCCATCGCCTGATGAAATCGCTGCGCAATCCAATCGCTCGCCTGCTCCCAACTGATTTGCTCATCAGCGAGCTTGGGATAAAGCAAACGGCTCGGCATGTTTAAACTCTCCGCCAACGCCGCGCCTTTTACGCACAATGCGCCATGATTGGCAGGATGTTCTTTGTCTCCCACCAGCTCATCTGGCTTCACCTCCACACCACAACCTACCCCACAGTAAGGACACGTTGTTTTGCTGCATCCATGCATAGATAACTCCTTTAAAATGAAAAAAGCCCCTTCCGTTTCCAGAAGAGGCTTCGTTGCCGTGACGTTGCTTAGTTTGTTTTATTGTTCAGCGCGCGACGCGTGACTGTAAAAAGTAATAGCAAAGCAAGTGCCAAACCAAACAGTGTAATCATTTCAATCAATTAGCTCACAGTTATCGCGATACTCATATTGATAATGCACAATGGCGGTGCACAATGTTGCCTTATTGTGCATCTGTAGAGACAGGGTTAAACGCTGTACGACACATCACCAAACGGCTTTCACCATCATCAAAATAGTTCTCTTCCTCGGTGAGGATTTCAAAGCCACAGGATTGATAGATGGCGCGCGCTGGCAAATTGTCTGGCGCAACCGTCAAATAGATTTTTTGGTAATGCGACTGACGCGCTAGCGCATACTTCACCAATTGTTTAGCAATTCCTTGCCCTTGGTATGCGGGCGATACTGCCAACGACAGCATCCAAGCTTCATTGCTGTTGTCTGCCTTAGGCACAATCAGCACATACCCCGCAATCTGATGCCCACACTCAGCCACCATAAAACCACTGCGCCAGCAATCATAAGCTTGGCGTAAAAAGAACGCAGGATAACCGTGTTGAGCGAATAACTGTTTTTCCATCGCCTCAATATCGGGCAATTGTGAACGTTGGATATTTGAAAAAGAAAGACTCATCTCGTTCGCCAAAAAAGGGTTAATGGCCGTAACCTTAACCGAGAGCGCAAGTGATGACTAGCTCTAGATGCATACAAAAAGTGATGCTGATCAATTCGTTTAAATACAACAACTTGCATTAACACAAATTGTACATTTGGCAAAGTGTGCAAAATAAATGCAAGTGCACAATTTTATAAATCCCACCTCTGCACAGTGTGATTTGGCTTCCGCCCCCCCATTAATGACATTCATATTATTGATGGATTTTTTATCATTAATGACGCCGAGCTACTAAGCGTTGTTGCTTAAAGTCACTCCGTTAAAGCGACCACACTTCACGCAGGCAAGCCCTTTTGAAGTCATACCGATAATAAGAGACATACCCTATGAAACCGTCAAAATTCGTTTTTCTCTCTGCTGCCATCGCTTGCAGCCTCTCCAGTACCGCCAATGCTGACGCCATTTTGCATGCATTTAACTGGAAGTACTCCGACGTCACGCAAAACGCCTCGCAAATCGCGGCGGCGGGTTATAAAAAAGTGCTGATTTCGCCAGCACTGAAATCGAGTGGCAATGAATGGTGGGCACGTTATCAACCGCAAGATCTGCGCGTAATCGATTCCCCACTTGGCAACAAAAGTGACTTAAAATCCATGATTGATGCTCTGAAGGCGGTCGGCGTTGATGTGTATGCCGATGTGGTGCTTAACCATATGGCCAATGAAACATGGAAGCGTGAAGACTTAAATTACCCTGGCAGTGAAGTGCTGCAACAATACGCAGCTAACACCAGTTATTATGCGGACCAAACGCTTTTTGGCAATTTAACGGAAAACCTATTCTCTGGCTTTGACTTCCACCCAGAAGGCTGTATTAGCGATTGGAATGATGCCGGCAATGTTCAGTACTGGCGTCTTTGTGGCGGCGCAGGTGACCGAGGGCTGCCAGACTTAGATCCGAACAACTGGGTGGTGTCACAGCAACGTTTGTATTTGAATGCGCTAAAAGGTTTAGGTGTGAAAGGCTTCCGCATTGATGCGGTTAAACACATGAGCCAATATCAAATCGACCAGATTTTCACTGCAGAGATTACCGCCGGAATGCACGTATTTGGTGAAGTGATCACTAGTGGTGGCAAAGGCGACTCCAGCTATGAGAATTTCTTAGCGCCTTATCTCAACGCCACCAACCATTCGGCTTACGATTTCCCACTGTTCGCCTCTATTCGCAATGCCTTCTCCTACAGCGGTGGCATGAACATGCTTCATGATCCACAAGCCTATGGTCAAGGGCTTGAAAACGCACGTTCAATTACCTTTACCATCACGCACGACATCCCAACGAACGACGGTTTCCGTTATCAAATCATGGATCCGAAAGATGAAGAGCTGGCTTACGCTTATATCCTCGGTAAAGATGGCGGCACACCTCTGATTTACAGCGACAACTTACCTGATAACGAAGATCGCGATAATCGCCGTTGGGAAGGTGTTTGGAACCGTGACCTAATGAAGAACATGTTGCGCTTCCATAACCAAATGCAAGGGCAAGAGATGACGATGCTGTACAGCGACCAGTGTCTACTGATGTTTAAGCGCGGTAAACAAGGGGTGGTCGGCATTAATAAATGCGGTGAAGAGCGCTCTCATACTGTTGACACCTATCAGCATGAGTTCAACTGGTATCAGCCTTACACAGATACACTCACTGGCGTGACTGAAACCGTGAGTTCGCGTTACCACACCTTCCGAATTCCAGCTCGCAGCGCGCGCATGTACATGCTCTAAACGTAGAGCAAGTATGACACCAAAAAATCGGCACCTGAGGTGCCGATTTTATGATTATTATTCCAATCAATGGTTCTAGAAGCTCGACGTTACAGCTTAAAGCGAGAAATCTCTCTATCCAAGTCGCCGGCAAGCGCATGCAGACGTTTGGCTTGTTCAACCGCATCGACGGCGTCGTGTGCGAGTCGATCACTCACCTCACGCACCGACTCCGTGTTGCCATTGATATCGGCGGTCACCAGCGATTGCTCTTCAGCCGCCGACGCAATTTGCGTTGCCATATCGCTGATGGTTTGAATTGCTTCACCAATCGCAGTCAAACTCTCGCCCGTTAGATTCACATCCGCAACACTGGTCTCGGCTAATTGATGGCTTTGCTTCATCACAGACACCGCATCGTTTGTAGCTTTTTGCAGCCCTTGAATCTTGCTTTGGATCTCTTCTGTTGAGGCATGAGTACGTTGAGACAGAACACGAACTTCATCAGCAACCACCGCAAAACCGCGGCCTTGTTCACCAGCACGCGCCGCTTCAATCGCCGCATTCAACGCCAACAAGTTGGTCTGTTCTGCAATGTCTCTAATCGTTGCAAGAATGGTCGAGATTTGCTGACCATGAGCTTCCAGCTCACCAATAATTTCGACTGCGCTATTGAGCTCACTCGCCAATGAGTGGATAGAATCTTGGCTCTTGGTCATTTGTTGAAAACCATGCTGACTCAGTTCCACCGACTGGTTGGCATTCTTCGCGGTGTTGTCTGCGTTGCCTGCAATTTCCGCCGTCGCTGACGCCATTTCCGTTACCGCTGTGGCCACCATCGTAATTTCATCTTGCTGCTGGCGAATGCTGTTGCTGCGCTGGGTTGCGGTACGCGCTGCTTCGTCAGCTCCGAGGTTCAATGCGCCAGAAACGTCGCGCACGTTTTTCACCATCACATGCAAGCGGTCGACGAACTTGTTGAACTTCTCAGCCAGTTGGCCCACTTCGTCTTGGCTGGTCACTTGCAAGCGACGGGTTAAGTCGCCATCACCTTCGGCAATATCCGCCAACGCTTCGCTAACACGCCCCAGTTCAATCAACTGTCTTGCAACAAACCAAGAGGTTGCAGCGGCCATGATCACCAAGACCAACAAACCGATTAACGCCTGACTAAACAGCATGTCCGTAATCGGCTCTTCAAGTGTGGCTTTGTCCATCTCCATCACAAGTAACCAGTCTGTGTACTCGATCGGCTGCGCCATGATCACTTTCTCAGCACCATTCACTGTCGCGTAGATGGTGGTATCGCTGTCTGCAGCTTGAATCAGTTGGGTAATATTCAGCTCAGAAGCGATCTCATGGATGGGTTTAAGCAGAACATCTTTATTTGGGTGTGCCACGATCGCCCCTTTACGGTTGACCAGAATAGCCTGACCATTCCCTGGTACTTGAATCGCTAGCACGTCTTTGATCAATTTATCCAACGCAAGGTTGGATGCCGCTACACCAATTAACTTGCCGTTTTGACGCACAGGATCCGTTAGAGTCACCACCAAGGTTTGCATGGTCACACTGACATAAGGCGCAGTGGTAATGGCGCGATCTTCCGCTTTTGCTTCTTTGTACCAACCACGAGCACGCGGGTCGTAACCGGGTTTGTTTAGCGAAGGATCATGACGGAACATTTCACCTTGTTCGTTACCGTAGTAGCTTAAGCCAAAGCCGCCAGCGATAAGGGTTTGGCGCAGGTGAGGCACAATATCCAGATTTGGGTTACGTTCAATCTCTTCTCTTAAACCTTTCACCGCCAATTGCTTGTCGTGAAACCAATCGGCAATGCCTTTGGCATGCGCTTCAAGCGTGTTGCGACTCTCACTTTCAATCGCACGCCAGCTGTGAGTGTTAAACGTTTTGTATCCGACGAACAGTAAAGTGGCAGATGTGATTGCAATAGCCAAAACAACCGAGGAAACCATCTTCCTCTTCAAACTAAATTGCATAGTTGACTCTCATTGTAGTTATAAACATTGTTGAATAACTGAGAATATACGTTTCGCTTTACAAATTTCTGAGTTTTAACTCTAAATTTATACTCAACCAGTTTAATGAATCATAACGATGTGATCTTGCTTCAAAACACCAGCATTCAAACAGCGAGCAATCGTGAAGGTTGGCAATGTGCTATTTACCTTCCGGCCCCCCCATTATCGCACTCTTTTTTAGCCTAAATTCACTGTCATTGTGAGTACTGTCTACTTCGATCCAAAACTCTTTAACTAACAGATGAGTCAATAATTTATTGTTCAAAATGGGACAGATTATTCACTTATTGGACCTGCTCAAAATAGCACCACACCACGTGATATTCTTCACACAAATGATTTGTTCACAATGTTACTTTGGATCATAAATAATACAACCCATTGGTTATCCACCATTTTCTTATTGGCTATCGATATTCGTTTGTTATGTCATTTAGTTTAGAAATATTTCTTAAAGCATTGATCACAACAAGTCTGATCTTACTGGTGTTTATCGTTGATCCACTGGGTATTCGAAACTCAGCATCAAACCATTATGAAGACCACATTCTTAGATTATGGTCGCCCTTTTTCAGTGATCGCGTGTCGGATCAAATCGTTGTAGTGCTTATTGATGACCAATACATTGAATCAACGAATACCTTTCCTGTGAGCTATAACAACCTAGCACGTTTGCTTAAGACTATATCTCGATTTGAGCCTCAATCGGTTTTCTACGACATCCTCCAGCATCATGAGCATTCTGATGGCCTTGAGCGCTGGCTTTCAACACTCGCTAGTCAACCGTTTCCCATTTTTATGGCTAGTAATGCTGCCTACGATACACCAGAGCGATTAAGTGACCCCAACTCGCTAAGACACAAAATTGCCAATGTTGCTCAACTCGCGGCCGTTTCTTGGAGTGACGAAGGGCGTTACTACCCATTATCTGTGCCATGGAATGGCACAGGCATGACCACAGTAGCTGCCGCCATGTATCAAAATTGGTGCGAGCAATCTTCTCAATGTAAATCCCATTATTTAGCCAATATGGATGACGCCTTGATCGTTCAGTGGAGTAACAAGCATGCTCCGGATCAAGACAAGTTTTTTCCATTGGACGTCAGCTGTGGCAAAGAAAGCTTAAGCCAATGGCAGCAGTTTAAAGAGTTACTGGCCATCAGTTTGACTCAAGGTATCAGAGACAAAAATGATGTTGATGAAACGCTTAGAAAGCGTTGCCCACCCTTTCTGACCATTGCCGCTTCCACTCTAAGGGCACCAGGGGCTGCAGGTTCAGCGGATTTAAAGCAAGCCATTCAAGGGAAAATCGTACTGGTTGGATACCACCTAACTGGTGGTGTGGATGTTGTCGTATCCCCTGTCCATGGAACCCTACCCGGTGTTTACTTCCATGCGATGGCGCTCGATAACCTAGTTACTTTGCAAGGGGAGTATTGGCGATCTCCCGATGATATAGGGCTCTTCAATTTGAGTATCGCAGATATCGTCGAAATATCAGTGCAAACCATCGTGCTCTTTCTTGTTATTTGGTTCCGCTTTAACTTTCTCGAACAACGGCAGTCCGAGCAATTTGATGCCAGACAAAAGGTATGGGCCGCGTTTGTTCCAATGGTCATTATCATTGCGGTGATCTTCGTTTCAGTCGTCATTTCCCATTTTGTACTCCACGTCGGAGCCCCAAACTGGTACGGGTTAGTACTGATCATATTCATCGACTTACCTGTCTTTTTCTTCTTCATTTTCGAAGCGGTTAGACCAAGACTTCAGGGATACAAGGAGAAGGTCTGTCTATTCGTAAAACACTCTAAGAATAAATTAAGAAACACATAACATTCAGAAAATAAGGAACATTTATGAGACCGTCATTAACTTTATTATTTAGCTTAGTTTTGAGTGGTACCTCTACTCTGACGATGGCACAAGAACAAGTCAAAATTATCGATTTTCTTGTCGACACCGTTTGGGTTTGTGACCAAAGTAATGACTGCAACGACGTACCACGTAGTTCCCTTCCCGATCCCAAAAAAAGCGCTTTGGTGGTTGAAAACTATGACTCAAAAGAGCAGATGGTGATGGTGAAAATTGACGGTCAAGAGAAATGGTTTGATCAGATTGAAGTCCAGTTAAATAAAACAGCAGTCGCTAGTGTAGTGTGCAGCACTCAGAAAATCAGTACTAAGAGTGACAGCGGCACTTATGCGACCTTAGGTCTAGGTGAGGGGTGCAATTAATGAAGAATCTGCTTTGGATGGCGGTACCCTTTATCATCACCGGATGTGCAATAGACAGTATCACTAGCTTGGTTGGTAGCAAATATCAATCTTTCGAAGGAAAGTTCATCGACCAAAATTTGGTTGAAACGAATGCTCCTGAAACAAATGCTTCAACAAGCCAAGAGTTTGCCAATATCATTAATACTCGTGCGGCGGCGGATAAAGACCTGATCGCAAATCCATACATCAACAAGTATCTTGAAAATATCTTAGCTAAAATACTTAAGGAGTGGCCTCACTCCACTGAGAAAAACATTTCCATTGTCGTCGCATCTGACCGTAATTATTCTGCTTACGCTACACCTGATACGATTGTGATTACTCAAGGCGTGTTGGCAGATGCTGAATCTGAAGATGAACTCGCCTTTATCATTGCTCATGAGCTCTCTCATATTTTGCTCAAACACAGTGAGACTAATGAGTACTTTGCCAAACAAAGTGCCCTAGTGAGTAAAACGGCGAACATCGCAATGAGCACTGCCGTACTGACTGATATGAAAACAGTAAAAACCGCGAATGGCTATAAGGTCACGAGCCAAAACAAGGCGTCGACGCGTAACGTCATTGAAGACTCCTATCGAACCGGTTTGACGATCAACCGTTTAAGCCGTGATGTCATCAGTTCTTCGATGAGCCGCAGTGACGAAGATGAGGCGGACCTTCTTGGTATGGATCTGTTAGTTAAGGCTGGATATAGCCCACGAGCCTTCTCCCCCGTATTGGAGCGTCTAGAAAGCAGTCAAAAGTTCACCGAAGAACAGCTCAAGGAAAAAAAACTTGAAGTTCAAAAATTTGTTAGCATAGCCAGCGATGCGGGCAAACACTTATCGAGCGACAATACCTTGAGTAATTTGGGATACTTAGCAGCAAATGAAGCGGGAACCCGTCTGCTACAGAGCTTTTCTGCACGACATTCTTCGCCGATTGAACGTAAAAAGGATTTGTCTGCTTACATAAAACGCGAGTATCGCAAAGAGCGAGGAAGACAGCTCTCTTCCAGCACATTTGAAAAAATCGTAAAAAACGGCAAGGGCAACCAAATTCAACAAAACTATTGGTACGCTTCCGAAGCCTTTAGAGCATTAGAGTTTGGTGATATCAAAACGGCAGAAAAACTCGCAAGAAAATCAGTCTCCGGCCCTACTCAATACCACGCATACCCAAGATTAGCTTTTTATGGGGTGCGTAAAGCACAAAACTTGGACTCGAAAGCACTGCAAAATCTTTCAATGATTAAGAACTGGGACTATGCCTCGATACAAACCTTTACGTTAGCCGCACAGTCTTATCGAGAGCAGAAAAAACCCAATAGTTCACTAAAATTATTAGCCAAGGGAGAAAGCGTTATTGGAACACAAGTCCCCTTCTTACCGGAGTACATTGCCGCACACAAAGCTCTAGGTAATGACGCCCAAGTTGCTGAGCTGCTCACGCAATGTAAAAGCGTCAAGGAAAGCAATATTGTTGCTCAGTGCCATAATAGCGCCGGTCTCCCAATTCCTCAGAATAGTGGGTCGAGCAATGGGATCATGAGCTACTTTGACTCTCTGACCAGCTTGGTGGATCTTTAACCCTCAGACACCAACAAGATTCAACTCTTGTTGGTGTTCTCCTATCGCTCCAATCTAAGACATGAAGCCACTCCTCATCCTATCTAAGCCCTAGCCTCACTCCACAAACTCGCTTACTATGCCAAGTACCCAATAGCTTTGTGAGTCATTCATGAGCAGCAAAAACAACAAAAATCTCGGCATTCTTCTTAAACTCAGTACCTTTGTTTCACCTTATAGATGGCGGGTTGCTGCCGCTTTGGTGGCACTTGTGGCCACGGCGAGCCTGACCCTTTCTGTTGGGTATGGGGTGCGTATGCTTATCGACCAAGGGTTTGCCCAGCAATCGTTGCATGAGCTCACCAATGCGATTCAATTTATTGTTGGCGTGACTCTGTGCATTGCGATTGGCACCTTCTTTCGCTTTTATTTGGTCTCATCGGTTGGGGAGCGTGTCAGCGCCGACATTCGCCTTGCAGTGTTTAACCATGTGATAACCTTGCACCCGAGCTACTTCGAGACTAACAGCAGCGGCGATATTATGTCGCGGCTCACCACAGACACCACTTTGCTGCAAAGCATCATTGGCTCGTCGTTTTCCATGGCGATGCGTAGCGCGCTGATGTGCGTCGGGGCGATCATCATGTTGTTTGCCACCAACTTTAAACTCACGCTGATTGTGCTGGCTTCCGTGCCATTTGTGTTGGTTCCTATTTTGTTTTATGGCCGACGTGTGCGTGCCCTCTCTCGCCAAAGCCAAGATTCAATGGCCGATGTGGGCAGCTACGCCGGAGAAGCGATAGAACACATTAAAACCGTGCAAAGCTTTAGTTCCGAACAACATGAAAAAGCCGCCTTCGCGGTTGAAGTTGAAAAGGCGTACGAAATCGGCAGACAGCGCGTAAAACAGCGGGCGATTTTGATCTCTGGCGTGATCGTGATTGTCTTTAGCGCCATTGCAGGCATGCTTTGGGTTGGTGGTAGTGATGTGATCCACGGAAAGATGTCGGCAGGCGATCTCGGCGCTTTTGTCTTTTATGCCATTATGGTCGCCTCTTCCACCGCCACCATTTCTGAAGTGCTGGGCGAGCTGCAAAGAGCGGCGGGCGCAACCGAAAGGCTGATTGAAATTCTGCAAGTGGAAAGCGACATTCGAGCGCCTAGCCATCATCAATCTATCCCCGCAGACATCCCTGCCGAAGTAAGCTTTGATTCGGTGAATTTCAACTACCCATCTCGCCCCAATCAGCCTGCGATCAAAGGCTTAAATCTCACCGCGGAACAAGGCAAAGTGTTGGCCTTAGTCGGTCCATCGGGTGCGGGAAAAACCACGTTGTTTGAACTACTGCAACGCTTTTACGACCCGCAACAAGGGCACGTGCTGTTGGGTGGCATCGATATTCGCCAATTTGATCCTAACGAGCTGCGCCAACAAATGGCGCTCGTGCCGCAGCAACCAGCGTTATTTAGCCACGATGTGTTCCATAACATTCGCTACGGCAACCCAGACGCGACTGACGAGCAAGTGATTGAGGCGGCGAAAAAAGCGCACGCACACGAATTTATTGAAAAGCTGCCAGAAGGTTATCGCAGCTTTTTGGGTGAGCGCGGAGTCAGGCTCTCTGGCGGGCAAAAACAGCGCATTGCCATTGCTCGCGCGATTTTAAAAGACCCCAAAATTCTCTTGTTGGATGAAGCCACCAGCGCACTGGACAGCGAAAGTGAACACCACGTTCAGCAAGCACTCGAAGCGTTAATGAAAGGCCGCACAACGTTGATCATCGCGCATCGCCTTTCCACCATTCAACACGCCGATAAAATCGCCGTGCTGGACAATGGCGAGTTGGTCGATATCGGTAATCATCACGCCTTGATGCAAAGCTGTGAGCTATACCAGCGCTTGGTCGCATTGCAGTTTAAGCATCTGGATTAAAGACAAAAGGCGAACCCAATGGCTCGCCTTTTGTTTTATACCCAATTAACACCGAATCATTATTACGCTTCTGGGTTCTCTTTGGCGTTGATGTCCGCATAGGTGTGCAGCAGATCGGTCAGTGTTTTCACCCAAGCAAATACATCGTTGGGTGTGTTTTCGAGCAGTTTTTCCACTTGTTCGCAGTGCGCTTCAAGCGTGATCGCTTCTTCCAAACGAAATGAGATGGCGTAGAAATGCCAAAGCACAAGGCGAGTCATACGCTCACTGTTTTGTTTGGCGTTTTCTGAATCATCAAACGCTTGCTGAATTTCACTCAGTGCGATTGCCGTCATACGCAACATGGCATCAAGGCGCGCCGACAACATGCGGTCTTCACTATCTACTTCTTCTTGATCAAAAGTAAACAGTTCGCTCATCACGTCTTCAGGTACCATTTTACTGATCATGCGCACGCTGAACTCTTCCAGTTCATGACGAGGCATGGAGACAAGACAATCGAAGGTGTAATCACGAAGCATAAAATCACTCTACATCAGTTATCACTTTTAGTGTGCGCATTCTAAGTGCTCAAATTTCAATTACCACTGTTTATTACTATTGACCCCAAAAATGGCCAATACTCAGCGATTTTAGTAACGAGTTACTTCAGCGGATCGTTATCCGGCAACGCGGCGTGAATCCAGAGTGCTAGGCGGTGCTTGATGTTTGCGCCATCGAGCTTGCTGTCTGGTAACGGAGCGATTTGCTTGGCATCCACCAAGAATAGGTAGACGGCTTTTACACGCACGGGTTGAGGTGATTGAGGTAAATCGAAGCCCTGCATTTTGGCCATCTTACCGCCTATCTCTAAGGCCTTTTTCACTAACTTTTCTTCGTTATTCAGCTTCGCGGTTTTGGACATGCTTTTCACCTATTCTTTTTCATCCTGCAAGGAGTATATCAGCGCTGAAAACACACGGTTTTATTCGGCGTTAAAATTGAGCGCAGCACGACAGAATAAAGGTTGTTTTTCGATTTATCGCTCGTAGGTTTGTACAAGATAAGAGCAGCAGGTAACAGGGTAAAGCGGCCCAATGTTGCTGATACATTGGGCCATGAAGCACTTACGGGTTATTCATGCATCATCGCGGTGGCAAGCGCAAATCGATTCCACGCGTTGATCATGATGATCTGCATCATTGCTTGAGCTAAGCGCTCTTCTCCAAGTAACTCAAGGCAGGTCTGATAGACGCTATCTGATACGCCAGCATCGGCAATTTTTGTCATGTCATCTGTTAGGTGAAGCACTGCTCGCTCTGCCTCATCAAACAGTGGCGACTCTTTCCATGCAGACAATGCAAACAGCTTTTGCTGAGCGATCCCGTTTTTCAGAGCCTCGGTGGTGTGCATCTGAATACAGTAAGCACACCCGTTGATCATTGACGCTCGAATTTTGATGAGCTCTTTAAGCTCAGTAGATAATGTGGTATCCGCAAGGTAGTTTTCTATTCCTAACATTGCCGTTAACGCTTGAGGTTGTACTTGAGCAAGATTGATACGTTTGGCCATTTTCCCATCCTTATTTCAGTGATAAATACCGCCTTAGTGCGATGGGGTTATTGTGCAGAATTCGATATTGCGGTGGAATGAGTATAAAATCTCAATCAGTTATGCATAAAACGCAAAGGTAAACACGTGCTAGAGTTACTCAAAGTGTTTGATCAGGTGGTCGAGTCTGGCAGTTTTTCTCAGGCAGGAAGAGCGCTAAATATGGCCCCCTCGTCGGTGGCAAGAAATATTGATAGCCTCGAAAACAGAATCAAAACGACACTGTTTAAACGCAGCACGCGTCAGTTGATTTTGACCGAGGAAGGGCAATATTTTTATCAGCAATCGAGCAAGATCCTGCGCGACAGCGATAACTTATTGGCGGAAATGAGAGGAAATCATGGTGTGCCTGAAGGCATACTGAGAATCTCGGTATTCGAAAGCTTCGGCAATTTATGCCTCACTCCATTAATTCCAGAGTTCCTCGAGCGCTACCCCAAGATACAAATTGAACTTGAGCTGGATAATAAGCTTGTGGATTTAAACAGCGACAATGTCGATATGGCGATCCGTATTGGCACCCCACAAGACAGCCGACTGAAAGCTCGGCACTTGCTAACCAATTACACCGCGTTGGTTGCTTCGCCTGCATATATAAATACGCACTCCCCCATAACACAACCAGAAGATTTACAGCAGCACAATTGTCTATTGATAAGTCACGAACGGCAGCGGAATTATTGGTACTTCCGCCAAAAATCGACCACTAGAAAAGTCATGGTCGCTGGCAATTTGATTTCAAAAGGCGGCTCTCCTCTTTTATGTGCAGCGCTGCAAGGTACTGGCGTACTTCTGTTGTCGAAGTGGATGCTCAAACCCTATCTGGAAAGTGGGCAGTTAGTGGAATTGCTGCCATCCTGGACGGCAACACACGGTGAGTTAGGCAGTGGTGAGATCTTCGCTATCTACAAAAACACACAATACCCCAAACCTCACCTGCGTGTGTTTTTGGACTTTTTGCTTGAGAAGCTTAAACCGATGCAAGAAACATTCAGTTCAAGCTAACCCCTGTGTGAACGATTTTTCGGCTATGGTCGATCTCTTCGTGAATCACGCCGTTTGGTCGCCAATCTTTGGCAAGTGATAACGTGTGCTCCGGCCACCAGCGTCAGATTTAATCAGGCAGCCAAGCTCAACAAGCGTGGCCAAATGCCTTGTGGCGGTGGGTTTACTCACTTTCGCAACCTTGTGGTATTGCGATGTGTTGATCCCCTCAGGGAAATCACCATCGAGCATTCGATTAAGCACTTTGGTTTGTTCAGTCAACAACCGCGTTTGGTCGATGTGTCGCCAGTAATTGGTTTTAATTACCGTTTGTTCAATCTCTTTTAATGCAACATCAAAGGTTTCATTCAGCGTGTCTAAAAACCAACGTAGCCACGCGGTGATGTCCAAATCCCCCTTTTGCGTTTGCTCTAAGATCTCGTAATAGCTTTTTCGATTAGCAAGAATCGCTACCGACATGGCGTAAAAGCGCACGGATTGGTGCTCTGCTTGTGCCAGTGCGAGATCGGTCAGCACTCGAGTAATGCGACCATTGCCATCATCCAATGGGTGTAGTGTGACAAACCAAAGGTGAGTGATGGCCGCTCTTAATAGAGGATCGAGTGAGGTATCCGTCTTTGAATCATTAAACCACTGTATAAACGTGCTCAGTTCTGCGTCTAAGCACGCTCTACCTGGTGCTTCAAAATGGACAACGGGTTTGTCTATCCGTCCAGATACCACTTGCATGGGCGTTTCGCTTCTTAACTGCCCACCAATAACAGGATTGAACAGCGTGTAGCCTTGGGGGAATAACAAGGCATGCCAATGCAAGACGCGCTCTAAAGTGAGTGGAACCTCGAGGTTATCGACCGCATCGAGCATGATCTCTGCCAGACCATCGGTCTGTTTCGTTGTTGGGAACGGATTCTCTTCACTGATGCCCAATTTGTTGGCAAGTGAAGAGCGCACAGAAAAGGCGTTGAGTTTTTCCCCTTCTATCGCGCTAGAGTGCACAATGTTGGCGAGCAAGGTATCCAGCATATTTTGGGTTTGATCAAGTGGCTGACAAAGCATTTTCCCTAACAAGATACCTTGATTAAGGCGAGTGGTTCTCACAAGCGGCTCAATCACACTTCTGTCCCACTCAAATTCAGACCATGACGCCTGTTGCCAGATCCACATAACGGCTCCTTGATTCGAAAATCCAACACATTCGAATCACATTATGATTCGATTAGTGCTTTTTTTCAAATCATATGGTGATGAGATTAAGTGTTGCATTCACATCAACCACCCTGCGCTTATCGAATGAAGGGTGGATGATTTCGTCATTTCTTACTGCCCTAAAACAAACAAAAAACATAACAAACTTATCAATTACACCATATTTTGAACTCGCTCCACGGTTAATCAACCACGTCTTAATTTCTCTTTTTTGTTGAGAAAATGACCTTTATCGTATTCAGCATTTAATCTCAGAAAGAGAAATATGAATGCATAAGTTATTGTATAAATTAATCATACTGGCTTGCGTGTTCCTATCTAGTTTATCTAAAGCGGATTCTGACAATATGTTTGAAAAAAAACTTATTCACTTGTGCCCCGAAATTAAAGGTCGGCTTTTAGACGGAGCAACACCACTGCAAGGCGTTACTTTAGAAAGAGGCGTAGCTTATGGAGAGCTACTTCTGGATTCAACGGTAACAGACGATGAAGGCTATTTTTTCTTTGCTGCTAGCGAATATGAAAGTAGAAAACCAGTCAACCCACTGACAGAAACTCGTGTAGTTAGATACCTATCGGCAAGCTTAAATGATCAAATCATTAAGATATTTTACTCACCAATAAGTACTACATCTCCGATAGAAAAAGTCACTCATTCGTTCTCAAATCTCGTGTGCGATGTCAATGCACCATTAAAAACTTTCAATGTAAAACACGGAGAGAATAACTCTATAACTCAAGAGCTCTACACTATTTGCGATCTAGAATTGCTTGAATTTAAGGGGGAATATTAAATGAAGCCATTATCACCTAAATGTGCGTTAGATTTTGCAAGCGAGGCATATAACATAGAGTTTACCAGTCATATGTTCACACCGAGTAGTAGACTTACACAGTACTTCAACTTCGATGGAAAGAATTCTCCTTTACAAGGTCAAACAGGCGTTCATTTAAAAAAGAGAAATTCTAACTTCGTTTTGACTGCGGAAGGAAAAAGTAATGGCAAGCATAATGGAAGCCTCGTGCTAGCTTTTCGAGGTACTAATTTCGGTTTTGCTGCTGACATTCTTACGGATTTGCATGCAGCATTAAAGGGAAGCCCTAATGGCTCGCTAGCACATGCCGGATTTGTAAACGTGTTTAATAGCATAAAAACTCAACTAGCGAATTATCTAAGCAACTCTGTTGGTAAGACGAAGATTATTCATTGTGTCGGCCATAGCTTAGGGGGTGCTGTTGCATCAATTTGTGCAGACTGGATTAAAGCCAATTACAAAATTCAAGTCTATTTGTACACATTTGGGGCACCTAGAGTAGGCTTGAATACGTATGCGGCAAAATCTTCTCACGCAAACGTAAAAATCTATCGTTGTACAAATGGAGCTGATCCGGTACCAATGCTCCCTCTTTGGCCTTTTATCCATGCTCCTTTAAACAAGCCAGAATATCGACTGGACTCATCCAGTGGAGTAAAAGGTGAAAGCCACAAACTGTATTCACAGACAGGCTATGCAAACACATTAACTTCTGATAGTTGGTCTCATTTAAATAGAGCTGCCATTCACAATTTAAATAAACCAGAACGATTCAATTTCCACAATAGACATCAAGTTACTTTTACACAACGTTGGGCAGACAAAATCGCTTCTGGTATAGCCACACTTCTAAAAGACGCAAGATATGGTGCGCTAGTTACGGCACAAGGACTAATAGTATCCGGTTTAACTTTCTATGATCTACTAGCTAAATCAATAGAAAAAATAGCGAAGTCATCGCAAAAATTGGAAAAACAAACCAAAGGGTTACTTGGACATATGCTCGTATTTGCAGGGAAAGCTGTTCATGAAATTACCGACCTATCCTATAAATTCATAAAGTGGGTTTTCGATGTAACTGTAGGAAGATTATACCGCGCAGCAATACAAGCTCTTAAGTAGCAAAGTGAATTAAAAATTATAGGCATTTTTAACTCTTAAATATGAAACCGTCCTAGTTATCCATTCATATCATCCACCCTGCACTTATCGAATGAAGGGTGGATGATGCTTGGGCTGACCACTTATTGCTCAAAGCCCTCTAAGGTGATGATCGCATAACCCTTTTCTGCAACTTGCACGTCTAACTCAGAAAACCGTTCACTGGTATGACAGAATCGGCAATCTTGCGAGCTCAGGCTTTCAACTTCGATCTGCTGCTCTGCCAAGAAGGCTTTTGCCGCCGCTATCGCTTTCTCTCCATCTCGTTCATTGAGTAGCACATCAAAGTGCAGTTTTTTACCTTGACGCGTCACGGTATGTGTATCGAAAACATGTAAACTCATTTCCCTTTCTCCACTATTACTATCTGATTTCTTAAATACGTTTGTTCAATACGTGACGCACTATTTATGGCCAATTCGGCCCGGTAACGAGAGATCTCCAGAGGCAATATCAAACACATTGGTGACACAAAGTAGCGGCGAATGGACGCTAGCGTTCACTTTTAGTACCGATGTCACGGCATCAAAGTTGAACCCCTCATGAGTATCGAGCGCCGATTTGGGCACTTTAACGAGCAACTCTTCTTTAGTGAATTTAGGCGAGAAGTCTGGACTGTCGATATAGATTGGTAGGTTTGGTCAAGTCACCGGAACGGTTGGCGCTTCACCTTCTGGAATGTCACGTACTTTTAACCCCGCCGGACACGCTTCATCTTTCGTGAGCACTACCCAGTGCGCATGCCAAAGATCGCCATCGTTTGTTTTGTTTCCATCGCTATTTTCATCGTATAGCGGAGTGTCATCGAAATCTGGATGCGATGTGACAGCTAGCGCAACGATGCCTTTTTCTTTGTCAAACCCAATAGCGGAAGAGTCTAATGAGGTTGGCCACACATAGCTGTAGACCTCTGCCCCAGCGAGTGCGCCATTCGCCTCAGGTTTTAATTCACCAAGTTGACCACGAACTTGTGCTTGAAAAATGTAGTGGTCGTTTTGGTCAACAACTTTGCTATGAGTCAAATCAAAACTCGCGGGAATGTTTTTGTCTTGTTTTGCTTGTATGTGCTCCTTGGTATGCGCATACACCGTAGATGCTTGCAGTGCAAAAATGGAAGCCACTGTGGCTAGAGTGAGTACCTGTCTGTGTTTGTTCATGTTGAGCTCCATTGTATTAATATTTAGTTTCGATGCGAAACTAAATATTAATTTACAGACGGATTTCTTTTTGTCAATATAGTTTCGACTAAAAACTTTTATCTTTATGTGGAGCGCGCATGAGTAAAGATGTGTATGAGTTGCTTGATCGAATCAGCAATCTATTGAGAACCGAAGTCAGGCAACTGGGGGCGGAACACGGATTGCACCCTGTCCATCTTGATATCTTGAGCTACTTATCAAGATGCAATCAATTCAGCGATACGCCAGCAGCACTTAAAGAGTTCCTTGGCATCACCAAAGGCACACTCTCACAATCCATTACCTTGCTCGAGAACAAAGGGATGCTGACCAAAACCAAGGATGCAGTAGACAAACGGGTGTCTCATCTTGGCTTAACGCTTGTCGGAAAGCGCTTAATCGAAAAGCTGACACCGCCAGCGCGTTACTTGGAGCCACTTAGTGAATTGGAAGCTGCCTCTCCGGACAGCGTCGGTTATTTGAAGAAAATGCTGGCTCAGATGCAGGCCAAAAATGAAACACAAAGCTTTGGTATTTGCCGTACTTGCCGACACCACGAAGATCGCCCGGGCAGTACCTTTTATTGTCGCCTAACCGAACTGGAGCTCGATAAGAAGTTCGGCGAGTTGATCTGCTGGGAGCATCAGTATCAATGATTGTGGAGGTGAGGTTGTTCTTTACTGCCCTTGCTTTAACGCCTCTCGTACTTCTTGGGGAGTGGGTGGCGGAAACACAACGCCTCTCTCTTCGAGCAAGGCTTTCGTTTTGTGGGTATCTTCATTCACCCTAAAAGCTGGATTTTTAGCGTTCTTTTCGAGTGCTAAATGTACACGCCATGCCACTGAAGCGCCTGTTGTCGATGGTTCTGTTGCTAATGCACCTTCGTTAATAAGTTTGTAAACAAAGTCATACTTACCTAAATCGGCAGCATACAGGGCGCTATTACTGTTGCTTCTATCTTTCGCATTGATATCGACACCGTACTCTAAAAGTAGGCTGAATTGCTGCCAATTATCATGTCCAATGGTGCCAAAGATAGCGGGTCTGCCAGTAGATTCGTCTCGGGAGTCCGGGCTAGCGCCGTATTTTAGTAATAAACTAAATAGTTGATTGTCTCCATCACCCGCAATAATTGCCAAAGGCTGCGCGGGTTTAGGCCCAGTGCGGTTAATCTCAATCATGGCAGGGAAATTAGGATTCGCCCCCAGTTGCAATGCCAATTCAACGGCACTGAGGTCTTTTTGCATAATCAGCCACAGTAATGGTGTAATGCCCTCTTCACCACGCACGTTCAGCTCAACCCCTTGTGCTAACATTGCCTTTGCCGCTGCGGAATCCTTCCGCTGTATAGCGCGTAACAGGCTGACCATCTTCGCATCAAAAAACAGATCCGCTTTCATATCGTTTCCTTCAAACTTGCAGCCGCTTAACAAGCTAAGAAGCGCAATCATTAACACTGACAATACTTTGCTTGATGCTGAAAATAGTTGTTTCCAATTAACCATGATATGCCTTTGAAAATGTAGGTAGCTACAAACACACTTCGTCGTAATGTGCGCACATCCGTATGTGTCGTAGAGCGCGGCTTTGTTGCGTAATTCATTTTCGAAGTAGATTAGACCCATTTCGGCTAATTGTTAGCCAATACGACAAGTTTTAGGCATAGCTAACCCAGTGAGCTTGTTTAACGCTTTGATCATGGCGTAAGTCTCACCAACCTGAGCGTTGTAGTCTCTCAGGCTTAATTTTCAACCTAGTAACTGCTTCACTCTATACATTGCCGTTTCTGAGAGAGAACGCTTGTGGTAACCATACTTCTGTTTCCAGTGTTTATTTGAACCATACAACTTCTGACAGGCCACACTAAGATTTCGGGGGTGACCGCGCTCCCAGAATGCGGCTCCGTCTCGTGGAGGAATGAGTGCGACTGCTCGTTTTATACGGATAGCTTCGTAGCAGTCCTTGGTGTCATAAGCTCCGTCACCAGATATCTCAGCGATCTTTCTGCGTGTTTGCTTAAGTAGATTTGGCAGCACTTCAGTATCAGTCACGTTCGATAAACTCAGTTCCGCAGCGATAATTTCGTGGGTATTCGTATCAACGGCAAGATAGAGCTTTCGCCAAACTCTGCGTTTACCGTCTGTGTCATGCTTTTTGACTTTCCATTCCCCTTCGCCGTAAACCTTGAGACCAGTAGCATCGATGGCCAAATGTCTTATCACACCAGACGTTTGAGGTTTGAATGATACTTCAACCTGTTTAGCTCGGCGACTGATACAGGTGTAATGTGGACACTGCAATGGAACACGAGCAAGCATAAATACTGAGTTA
The DNA here is from genome assembly GCF_013369385.1 of Vibrio sp. 05-20-BW147. GTDB lineage: Bacteria > Pseudomonadota > Gammaproteobacteria > Enterobacterales > Vibrionaceae > Vibrio > Vibrio floridensis. Next base: position 33,431 of record NZ_SZTO01000025.1, read on the forward strand.
ATGAATCCTTGCAGAGTTCGTAACGGCATTGAGAAGATACGCTTCATCATTAACGCAGTTGTGATCGCCAGGTTGCTAAAGAAACGAGGTCTTCCCCGCTTTTTTGTTTGCTTTGTTTCCACTCTCTTATCGCTTCTTCATCAATCCAGAAGGTAAGTGAGCCACGATTGATTAAGGCTTTATTGTACTGTTTCCAGTTGGTTGTTTTGTAACGAGGTTTAGGCATAAGGCTACGAGGATTAGCTGATTTAGCCGTTCAGATCGTAACTTTCTGATTTAGTTCCATCGAATTACGCAACAAAGCCTATTGCCCTTGCTTTAACGCCTCTCGTACTTCTTGGGGAGTGGGTGGCGGAAACACAACGCCTCTCTCTTCTAGCATGACCTTCGCCTTATGCATATCTTCACTCAACCTAAAACTAGGATTCTTGCGATTATTTGCGAAAACAGTCTCTATAGCGTGAGCAAGTGTCACCCCTGCATTATTTGGTTTCGTATAATCGATACCAAGTTCAAGTAATTTAACGACAAAATCGTATTTTAATAATCCTGTGGCATACAACGCTGCATTCCTATTCGAATTATCCGTAGCATTGATATCGACACCGTTTTCCAGTAACCAACTAAACTGTTGCCAATTGTCATGCCCGATACAACGAAATAACGCGGGATGCCCGGTAGAATTATCGCGAGAATCGGGACTAGCCCCATACTCCAATAACAAACGAAACAACTTATTGTCACCATCACCTGCAATAATTGCCAACGGCTGCGCAGGCTTGGGCCCTGTGCGGTTGATCTCAATCATGGCGGGGAAATTAGGGTCCGCCCCCAGTTGCAATGCTAGTTCAACGGCACTGAGGTCTTTTTGCATGATAAGCCACAGTAATGGCGTAATGCCTTCTTTTCCGCGTACGTTCAGCTCAACGCCTTGCGCTAACATTGATTTAGCTGCTGCGGCATCATGCCGTTGAATCGCACGTAATAAAATGACCATCTTCGCATCAAAAAATAAATCCGCTTTCATATCTTTTCCTTCAAACTTGCAGCCGCTTAACAGGCTAAGAAGCACAATCATTAATACGGCAGATACTTTGCTTATTGTTGAAAATAATCGTTTCCAATTAACCATGATATGCCTTTGAAAATGTAGGTAGCTACAAACACTCTTCGTCGTAATGTGCGCTGTCCCGTGTGTTATTGTTGAACTACCATAGGCAAAGATAAGCATTAAGCTATTATTTGAATGGATAGAAAAATAAAGTTGAACCTTTTAACCTAGCTTGACAGACTTAGCACGAAGGTATTTCCAACACCCATTAGCTCGTTAATTACTTCAAGCAACGAACTCAAACTAATTTTACTGCTCATCTCACTTATATTGCTCACCCAGTTTTTTCAACAAGTCCAAAAAACCGAGATCATAAAGAAAATGGTAACTAAACGAAATTCGTGTGGGCATATAAGAGTTGCCAACATCCAATGAACTTTGACGTGAACGATTAACAAGATGATAACCTTGTGTCGCCGCTTGTACACAAAGCATTTCTCCGTCGACATTCTCATCGGCACTGGTCATCGCTCCCGCGTGTAAGCCGCCGGCCGCCGGCGGCTTGCGGAACTCCTCTAGCGCTTTAGGGAACCAGCTAAGAACCCTGAGAGGGAAGTCGAATTGTTTGCAATAATATTGATCCGTTTTTAAATTCCTATACGCTTTCAAAATTGATAAATAATTATCCCGTTTCACAAGCACATATAAGTCTTCCGCCTCAGTAGTATCCAATAGACGACCTATTTCAATTGCGCCCGTTGGCAACTGATCATGCTGAGTGATCGTTGGTAAAGCAGCTTGTACCGGGTATTTTTGTATGGAATAGCTCATAACGGTTTAAGATCCTTAATGATGACAATAGCACCAGCGTCGTGTAATTCTTTTAAGTTAATAGTCTTACGCTCGAAATTCAGCGTTTCTACTGCGCCGAAATTATTCGCACTATTAGGGTTAAGGTCTTTCGTCAAGCCGTTACCCACGTAATCTACCTTTTTATAGCAGTTCCTTTAATGATGATCTCCTCATCTATTTGCTCAATTGATTCTAAAGAGTCGACGACATAACTAGCTACGTCATTATCTTCATCAAAAACAATACCAAGAATATCGAACTTATGGTAAGCATAAAGATAGTCATAGAGATATGAGCCCTCGATATCGATGAACTCCAGTAATGATGGATAATTTGTTGCTCTAGGATACGGAGGATCGAATTCACCAGTGATTTGGTCATCTTCTTTAAGATCTTCAACACCGTCATCGTACAAAGGGGTCAATTTTTCTAATAATTCGCTTTTAACTATTTTTATTTCGTAGGATAAAGTCTGTAAGCCTTGCCCTTTTCCAAAGCTTAACTGGCAAAAAGTCATCGCATTAGAATCTATGTTATTTTTATTTTCTTTAAGCGAAATCATTTTTAACCTCCTGGAGGTAAGATAATAATTTTTCCATCGGGATCTATTGTTATTGACCCCGAAGGAGTATACGGCTGACCGGCTTTCAAGTCTCCCCCAGCTCTAATTCCGGCTCTTTGGAAAAACTGTTCTGGCGTTGTCATTGTTTCGATTGTTTGCGTACTTTTACCCAGGGCGGGATCGCACTTTGTTAACAAATATGATCTAATTGTGCCAAACCCTCAGCAGCACAGTCATTTTGAACCTTATTGAACACTTATCTGTTGTAGAAGATACTCGCTCGGACATCAACCAAAAACACGACCTTATCGATGTTATGTTCCTTGTTATTAGCGCTGGTTTGTGACTCGGTGTAACCGCTGAGCGTGAAGGTTTCATCGCCTTCGTACACGCCATCGTCGGTTGTCGACACCGAGACGCGGAACGTCGTGTCGTCTGCTGGAACATCCACCTCGAAGGTTCCATCGGCATTGACCGCTACTGTCTCTGTCGTACCGTTTTCATAAGTAATCGTCACACTCGTGTTGGTGAAGTCCGTGCCCGCCGTCGCGCTGTCGCCCGCCAACATCGTCGCTGTGCCAGTCACTTCATTCGCGCTGGTTTGTGACTCGGTGTAACCGCTGAGCGTGAAGGTTTCGTCGCCTTCGTACACGCCATCGTCGGTGGTTTGGACGGAGACGCTAAAGTGGGTGTCACCCGCTGGGACAGTGACCACGAAGGTGCCATCGCCATTGACCGCCACCGTTTGGGTACTGCCGTCTTTGTAGGTCACGGTCACTTCGCTGTCAGTGAAGTCCGTGCCTGCGGTGGCGCTGTCGCCCGCTAAGGTCAACGTCACCGTGGTCGCCGTGGTGCTGGCGTTGCTCAAGTTGACCTCAAACGTAGCGCTCTCCCCTTCAGACACGATTGGGCTGCTGATGCTCGATACCGCTGGGATACTAGCATCTGGAGTTTCTATACTATCCGTACTACCGTCAGTACTGCTAAAGCGATTCTTATATAGCTCGAGCAACGTTAGACTTTGCGTTTTACTTAACCCCAGTGCCTGCAAGCCTTGCGTGGAAAAATCTGTGCTTGCCAACAACTCTGCACCAGTGCGAGATACCGAAACACCAGCGACCAAGCTTGAACCACCAGCTTCACCAGCTGCCGCTGCAAACTCATCACCAAGTTGGGTAGGATCTTGCCCTTGCTCTAACGCAGCAAAGATTTGTTGAATATCATCAGTTATGTTGTTTTCACCACTTTCAGTTGCGATGCGAATCTGAGTGACATCAGTATCTTCCAACGTTTCAATAACTAATTCTCCAGGCGCAATTTTTTGTCCAGGCGCCAAAATTTTAATTTGACCATCTAAACCCAGAACAACGATACGTCCAGCAGTAAGCGACGCGCCGGCAAGGAAGGCTGTGAAATCCATAAATAACCTCTGAGATGACTGTAGTACTTTCGCCAATTTTTTGACTGACGGACTAGTTCTATTTTGCTAACAAATAATATACCAAACACCGATAGAATGAGCACCTTCAAATCTTAATGAACTAACATTTACTTCACTTAATGGCGACTTTGATCACGCGGTCTCATTTTTGAACCAAAATCACACTGCAATTTGCGTCATTAAAAAAATAAAACTGCTATATAATTTAATTTCAATAAGTTAGAATTTGGGCAAACAAGCGACTACAATGTCTCAAATGTACAAGCTCTTCTTGAATTCTTACCATTCACAAAGGTGATGTTAGTGTTAAAATATTGACGTTTTCTTTTAACAATCTCAAAATTAAGACGGCTTATACCTTAGACTCAAAACTTCGAACAGATTAGTAGGAGAAACACAGTGAAGTGGACACCGATCAATACATTCGCCTTAGGCGCAGTGTTGGCACTTCCTGCTACAGGACAGACGCTGGAGCAAGCGATATCAATAACGCTAGCTACTAACCCTGAACTCAAAAGTGCATTTAATGAATTTGTGAGTAAGCGTTATGCTAATGAGGCGTCTTCTGGTGCTTACTTACCCAGAATAGATCTAGACGCTGGAATAGGATACGAGTCGATTGACCCCGCAATTGGTGAAGAGACCGATCTCACACGTAAAGAAGCGTCTCTGACATTTACCCAACTTATCTGGGACGGTTCATCAACCTTAAACGATATGGACCGTACTGCCGCTGAAGCAGAGTCATTGCGTTATCAACTACTTGCAGACGCTCAAGACAAAGCGCTTGAAGTAACGAAAGTTTATCTAGACTCCGTCAAAGCCTATGAAATTTTGACCTTATCTGAGAGTAATCTTGCCACGCATAAGCGCATCTACAGCGACATTAAGAAACGAGTGAACTCCGGGATTGGTTCTACGGCTGATTTATCTCAGGTGGAAGCACGTCTTGCTAAAGCGCATGGCAACCTCGCTGCGGCTCAAAACAACTTGTTTGATTCTCATACTACGTTTACACGTTTGGTCGGACAAACTCCCCAGTCTTTGATATTTCCTCGTGCAGATCAAACACAAATTCCCTACACCGTCGACGAAGCAATTAGCAAGGCTTTTGAACAGCATCCTGTAATTAAGGTGTCTCAAGTCGATGTGGATTCGGCGCGCTATCAATACAAGCAAACAAAAGGACGTAACTACCCTACGTTCTCTTTTGAAGCAGCACAAACATGGCGTGAAGATGCAGGTGGCATTGAAGGAAGTAGCGATGAGTTAACAGCAATGTTGAGAATGCGTTACAACCTATACAACGGCGGTAGTGATTCAGCAAACTCAGAAAGTTCAGCACACCAGCTTAATAAAGCAAAAGATCTTCGTGAACGGACTTTTCGCAGCGTTGAGGAAGGTCTTCGCCTAGCATGGAGTGCGCTTGATTTAACATTGCAACAAAAAGAGTTTTTATCTGATCACGTCGATTCTGCTTCAGATACGGTGATTGCGTATGAAAAGCAGTATCGTATTGGTAAGCGAACATTACTTGACTTGCTGAACACCGAAAATGAACTATTTGAAGCTCGCAAAGGCTATTTGGATGCAAAATATGCTGAACAGTACGCAAAGTTCCGTGTAATGAACGCCACTGGTCAACTGCTTACTGCATTGCGTGTCGATATTCCACAGGAGTGGTTAGAGAAGGTGGAGTATTAATATGAATAAGTTAATGATAGCTCTAACGTTATTGATGCTCATGTCTCAAGCAACGTACGCGTCTGACAAATCAGATGAGTACGAATATATTCAGACTCCAAGAGCTAACCAAATCGCCGACCTTCAAGATCAAGATCGAGATGGTGTGATTAATGCGCGTGATTTGTGCCCAGATACGCCAAGTACTGCTGAAATCGATAATGATGGTTGTGGTACTTATGTGAAGACCTCTCAGCAAATGCAAATTCGAGTTTTGTTTGCGAACGACTCAGATAAAATCAACCCTGTTTTCCGTAAGCAGATTAAGGAAATGTCTGAGTTTTTGAAGCTCTATCCATCAACCTCGATCGAGCTCCAGGGTTATGCAAGCCGTACAGGGAATGCCGAGCACAACTTAGATTTGTCCAAGCGACGTGCAAATAATGTACGTGACATGTTGATTGGGTACGGTATCGCTCAAAACCGAGTCCGTATCGTCGGGTTTGGTGACAGTGCAGTCGCCAATGAAGGGACAGATGAAGTTAGTCATGCACTTAACCGCCGAGTGGTTGCATCCGTTGTCGGATACAAAGGTGACGTAAAAGAAGAGTGGAATATATTCACTCGCTTACCCAAGGCGAAGAAATAAACACTTTAAGGGGCCACTGGCCCCTTTTCTTTTGTCGCCATTTAATCTCACATTGGTAAATTTCCTATTAAATGGTACTCTTGGCGCCAGTTATTCTTAACGAGATTTTATCATGAGCAAATTGACTGCCGATATCCAAGCGAATTTAGACCTTTTCATTGAAGAAACTCAAAATACTAAGTTAGTTTGGGGATTACGCAACGAAGAAGGATGGCTAGCTTGTGACTCTACTGAGTTTGAAAACAGTGAAGTAATGCCTTTCTGGTCTGCAAAAGAAGATGCTCTCGCCCACAACGTTGAAGAATGGGCTGATTTTGAAGTACTGGAAATACCCCTTGATATTTTTGTCGAAGATTGGTTGATCACCTTAGATGAAGACGGTGTGCTGGTTGGTATTAACTGGAATGCTCAACTTGAAGGTAAAGAAATCGAACCGTCTGAACTGGCTAAGTTGTATTTGTAACCTTCAGCCCCTATCTCTCATAAAACAGACCAGCGCGCTGGTCTGTTTTTACTGTCTAACTCATTTATAAAAAATATAAATTCAACGCTGTCTCATCTCGGGCCTTCTTGATCATCGAACTGATCACATTACCACTAAAACGTCTAGTGTTAAGCTAGAACACCATCTCATTCTCACGATCACAATGCTAAGAATTTCGTCTCTTTTACTCATTGCATTGCTGTCGTTCTCGACAGATTCATATGCAGAAAACAGTAGCTTACATCAATGGTACGAGTTTTATCAGCAAAAACTCAAAACTGATCAAGAAGCTGCATTGCATCTCTTGAATCAACGTTATTCTGCGCTTTCACCGAGTGGTGAAAAACTGTATGTCAGTGGGTTGTTGTTCGGATACTTATCCCAAAGAAACCAACCTTATTACGGTGGAAGCCAACGCAGTGATAGTGAATTTGCACAGCAAGAGGCTCTTTATATCGATGCGCTTCTCAATAGAAAAAACAGTGAATATGACTTAGCCATCGATAAGTTCACAACGCTACTGCGCGACAAAAACACGAATAATTACATTGAAAAAAAAGAGCTTTTTCTCTACCAACTTTGCTACACGCTGAATGAGCAAGGTGAACTCCACAAAGCGAAACACTTCTGTTCAAAGCTACAACAGCAGATAGATAACAATGACAGTACATTACTGCCGAAATACCTGAGCTATCGTATCATCGCCAACAATTTCAGCTACCGAGGCGAGCCCCATCTTGCGCTAGCAAACTACCAGAAGATGCTGCGCACCCTACCCGATAACGCCGATCGTTCAGGCGCTTTTAATGATATTGGCAACCAGTTGCGTGAAGTCAGCCAATTTCAACAATCAGAAAACTACCTTCTCGATGCTTTGGCAATTAGACGAAATGCAAGCACGCCAACAGAGCTCGCTCAAGTGTTACACAGCCTCGCGCAACTCTATGCTGATTGGCATAAACACGAGCAAGCGGAGAGTTATTATCAACAAGCACTTGCCCTATTACGTAAAGACCAGCATACCTTCGGTCTCGCGATGACCTACTCCGGACTTGGCTCTCTGTATATTGAACAAGAGGAATTCGCTAAAGGGAAGGAACTGCTTAATCAAGCGCTAAATGAAGCCAACTTAGGTCAAAATCACCGTTTAAGCGCGGAAATTCATTATCGCTTTAGCCTTGCCTACTTAAAGGTAGGGGAACTTCAGGCGTCACTTTCTCATGCCGACCAAGCATATCAATCTGCGGTTTCAATGGATTTTCTTTCGCTTCAAGCAAAAGCATCACTACAACTTTCTGAGACTTATAAGGCACTGGCTGATTTTCCCCGAGCCTACGAGTGTTACCATCGATATGCCGAGATCGAGTTTCGATTAAGAGACAAAGACACGACCAGTGCACTTGAAGCGTTGGATCTTGCTCAGCAGCAGTTTGAGTACCAGCTGCGCATTGCACAGTTGCAAAGTGACAACGACAAAAAACTGATTGAGCTACAAAACTACCAACAGAAAAAATCACTGTATAGCTTATTGATCGCGGCAGCGCTTATCGTTGTTGGGTTATTTTTTCTCACGAGTCAGCAAAAAAGAAAGCAATCTCAGCTCGATATGATGACGGGAGCATTGAATCGTGGCTCAGCGATCAAAGCAATTAAGCAAGCCAGCTCAGCAAAGCGTCCACACAGCAAAAACGTTTTGATTCTGTTTGATCTCGATAACTTCAAATGGGTCAATGATCAGTTTGGCCATCCAACGGGAGATAAGCTGTTAATCACTATTTGCAAAACTTTGCTTGGAGAGCTGCAACGAGGCGATATTCTTGGCAGATTAGGTGGTGAGGAATTTATCTTGTTGCTGCGAGAAGTCGAAGATATCGATGTGCAATTTCGCGTTGAAAAGTTACATGACCTGATTAGCGAGTGTCGTGTCGCTTCTCCATCAAATACCGCGGTGTCTACTAGCGCTAGTTTCTCTTTTCTCGCTACTCCTAGAGCGCTTTCAGATTTCGATGAGCTCTACTCTATCTTGGATCAAGCTCTTTATCAGGCGAAGAAAAACGGCCGTAACACTATCATTGATGCCTACAACGCCGCGATTTAAACCCATATTTGACCGAACAGAAAATGAAAAAGCGATAATTCCTGTGCGCTAAAGGTGCCAGAGAATTATCGCGACTCAACAGCAATGCCGTCATCTTCTGTTTCGTTTATTAAGATTCGGCGTGCTGCTTTTCAACTAGAGAAGCCATGATCGCCTCACGGTTGTCTAAATAGTCATTGAGACCCACTTTACGTAAGTGGCAAGAAGGACAATCACCACAACCATCACCAATGATGCCGTTGTAACACGTTAAGGTTTTTTCTCTGACCAATTGCAAAGCGTTATTTTGATCCGCAAGCGCCCACGTCTCTGCTTTGTTGAGCCACATGAGTGGTGTTTGGATCACTAATGGCTTATCCATGCCCTTCACAAGCGCACTATTCATCGCTTTGACAAAGTCATCACGACAATCTGGATAGCCAGAAAAATCGGTTTCACACACCCCAGTAATGATCGTCTCTGCGCCAATTTGATAAGCGTAAATACCCGCCAGCGTGAGAAAAAGAATGTTACGACCGGGAACGAACGAGTTAGGTAAACCATTCTCCTGCAGTTCATGAGATACAGGAATATCGTCGCGAGTCAGTGAACTGATGGCCAACTCATTGAGCAGCGTCACATCCATCACTTTGTGTGCAGCCACACCCAGTTCTTTCGCTAGATTTTGTGCCACTTCGATTTCAAGACGGTGACGTTGGCCATAATCAAACGTGATGGCATGCACTTCATCAAATTCATTGAGAGCTTTGACTAAACAGGTCGTCGAATCCTGACCACCACTAAAAACCACAACGGCTTTGTTCATAAACAATCCCTCTTACGCGATACTCAGATACTTATGTGTTTGAATCGACAAACGCCAATTGCGCTTAATACAGGTGTCGATACACAACTGAGTGGCTCTCTCTTTTTGACTAATAGGTTGTAGTGCGATCACCGTTGTTGTAGGCACTTGAGCGCGAAGCAGTAAAGCGTCTAACTGGTCGATGTCTTTCTGGGTACCGACCGGATGTTTGATCTCGTTGGCTCGTTGTAATGCACTGTCTAAGATCGGCAACTTACCTTTCATCGCGACTTTAGGCGATACCGTCACCCAAGTGTTTTCGCTTGCTTTGACTTCGTAAGTACCACTGGTCTCTATCTGACATTGGCAGCCAATGGCTTCAAATGCTTGTGTCAGCTCAGTGAGATCGTAAAAACAAGGTTCACCACCAGTAATGACGATGTGCTTGGCGCTGTAGCCTTGACGTTGGTACTGCTCAACAATAGCTGCGGCATCCGCTTGACACCAAGTCGGACTGTCCCCTGTTTTAACGATGATCTCCGCAAAGCTTTGTTCATCTTGCTCTGCTGCTTCCCACGTTTGCTTGGTATCACACCAAGAGCACCCTACAGGACAAATCTGCAAGCGCACGAAAACCGCTGGAACACCAGTAAACACACCTTCGCCCTGAATGGTTTCAAACATCTCGTTAACTTTGTACAACGTCACTACAACCCTAAAAATTTTTGCAAGGCGCAGACCTTAAATGAGACTCGCCCCGAGGTCAAATGAATCTCTTCTCAACGAAAAAATTCATTGTTAATTTGACTCATTTTATAGTTTCATACGCCTCATTATTCTTTTCTCTTTTTCATTTTCATTAAGTGTAGGTAAGCATGTACAAGTTGATTGCGCTGGATATGGACGGCACATTACTCAATAGTGACAAACAGATCTCTGAACCCAATAAGGAAGCGATTCGCCAAGCTCGCGCTGCAGGCGTGACCGTGGTACTTGCTTCAGGCCGCCCGTTAGAGGGGATGCAAAGCAAACTGGAAGAATTACAGATCGATTCAGACAAAGACTTTGTTCTTTTTTACAACGGTTCGATGGTTAAGAACGTGGCAACGGGTGAGATCATCCATGAGCAGATCATCGATGGCAAAGCGGCGAAAAAAATCGCTCGTTTGGCTGATAAACTGGGGGTATTTGTACACGCGTTCAGCAAAGAATTTGGCCTGATTACTCCGCAAAACAATCCTTACACCGATATTGAAGCCAACATCAATGGTCTCAATATTACCGAAATGAGTTTTGATGCCTTAGCGGATGACCACCCAATCATCAAAACCATGATTGTGGCTGAGCCCTCAGAGCTCACCAAAGCCATCGCCGCCCTACCCGCCACATTGCATGATGAGTTCACCATTGTTCAAAGCGCACCATTCTTCCTCGAGTTTTTAAACCCAGCCAGTAATAAAGGAATTGGCGTGGCTGCGATTGCGGAATATCTGGGTATTCGCGCGGAAGAAGTGATTTGTATGGGAGACGCAGAAAACGATCACCATATGTTGAAATACGCAGGTCTTGGCATTGCCATGGCTAACGCGATGGAAGAGACCAAGCAAATCGCGGATTACATCACTGACAGCAATAATGACCATGGCGTCGCAACGGCGATTGAAAAATTTGTTCTGCAAGCCTGATGACGATTAGAGAGGGATTCTCCTCCCTCTCTAACACTTTCAAACTGGGAGCGGGTTAATACTTTATCCTCTTTAGCTCTGTTTTACAGTACATATAGCCATTACTGGTGGTAGCATTGGTGCAATTAATTTAATAGCAACAGTGTGAGCAGAAAATGTTTGTCAATTTATCCGTAAAACAAAAAATTATTTTCCCTGTTTTTCTCATTATTTCTCTATTCGCCGTCAGCTCTGTGCTGAACATTTTGGCCTCCCAAAAACAAACCGAATTAACCATCACACTACGTGATCAAGTCATACCTACTCTGTTCAAGATAGAAGATGCTTATCGTGATATGTATCAAGCAACATCTGCGATTCAGGGGCTTGTTCTCTCTGATACCAAACAAGAAATTGAACGTGAAAAGTTTGAGTATAGCGATAATGCGCACAAAGCTATTCCTCGTATGAAAGCGGCGCAAAAGTTAATTGATTCAGGGCTTTTGCCTTCCAGCGCGCAACGTGAGCTCGACGTGTTAGTCACACTGGCCAATAGCTGGCTAAAGGATTACGAAACGCTACTCAGCCTACCTGAGGATCAGTGGTTTACGTATTACGATGAAAACAAGGGCACATTCGATAAGAAGTTTTCAGCGACTCGTAAACAACTCAATGTCGTGAAAGAGCTGATTGAAGCATCACAACAAGAGTTACAAAAGCAAGTTAATGATGCCTCCGCACAAGCCGAACGCACTTTGGAACTCGGTACTCTGCTTGTCATTATGCTTGCCACCGTTATGTGCTGGTTCTTAATCAGAGTCATCGTCACACCGATCGAACACATTCGTACCGCCATGGACGAAATCGCTTCTGGCGATGGTGATTTGCGTCAACGCATCAAGGTGGAAAGCCAAGACGAAATCGGCCAGCTTGCTAGCGCGTTTAACCTGTTTGTCAGCAAAATCCAAGCGACCATTGAGCAGGTGGTGAACACGACCAATAATGTACGTAGTGAAATGAACCAGCTAACGGAAATCACTCGTTCTGTTGCCGATTCGACCTATCGCCAACAGCAAGAAAGTGAAGTGGTGGCCGCTGCCGTGCATGAAATGCAAGCAACCAGTCAAAGCGTGAGTGATAACGCTACGGATGCAGCAACTGAAAGCCACAATGCGGATCACGAAGTTCAAACGACAAGCCAAATTGTTGATAGCACTGTGGACGCGATCCGCCGCCTTGCTGACGATATCAACAACGCAAGTCATGTGATCCACACACTTGACGATGATGTGAGTAACATCGCTTCTATTTTGGACGTGATTCGTGGCATCGCAGAACAAACCAACCTTCTGGCGCTCAACGCAGCCATCGAAGCGGCGCGTGCTGGTGAGCAAGGCCGTGGATTTGCCGTCGTCGCAGATGAAGTGCGCTCACTCGCGAGCCGCACTCAGCAAAGTACGGGGGAAATCCAAACCATGATTGAACGCTTACAAGGCGGCGCTCGCCAAGCGGTATCGGTAATGGAATCAAGCAAACGCAGCAGTGACTCCACGATTGAGTCAGCGCAATCTGCAACCCATTCTCTGCAAGAGATTCTGCGCGCTATCGCCAATATGAGTGAGATGAACACACAAATCGCCACCGCAGCGAATCAGCAAAGCAGCGTAAGTGAAGAAGTCAACGCCAACGTTCAACGCATTGCAGACAACAGCAGCGCGATCGTGAGCGTGGTTCAAAATGCCGAGACCGCTATCCAACGTCTATCACAGCAATGTGGCCAGTTGGATCGCCTTGTGTCGCAATTCAAATGCTAATTTGCTAAGAGCAAAACAAAACGCCTCGGACAATCCGAGGCGTTTTGATTATGCGTTTTGGGCACCAAACTGTTTTATCAGTAAGGCCATAGACAGCGCTAACATCGGATAACGAAGGGTTTCAACGATAAATGAGTAAAGGCCACTGTAAGAAACAGCGCCTTGCAGCAAGGTGACAATCAAGTTCAACGTAAGCAGTGCGACGACCACCATCAGTGCGTGCGATTGAGATAGCACCACTTGGGTCGTTTTGAAAAACATCACCAAAACGGAAACCACAATCAGTGTTGCCAGCCATGCGGAAAAGACCGGCAAAGGCCACATCGCTGTCAATAATGCCGCAGCCACAGCAAGCGCAATCCAGACACTTTTCGACGCAAGCAACTGCGCAACATTCAAATTTGGCTTACCTTCCAATCGGATGATATGCCATGCGACTAACCCACCAACAATGCCACCGACCAACATATCTGCAATAAAAGCGGCTCCCGTATAGAACTTGCCGAACATTATTAAAGAAATCACCAGTGAAACGATTCGCAAAGCGCGCCCATTTCGTAATAATCCAGAGCGCCTTAAAAGCAATGCTGAACAGCAAGCCCAAACTGCAATTGGTAAGCTTGGAAAGCCGTAACCATAACTTTGCGTCATTTCAAGCATTGGCCAATAAACATGAGGCCTTGGCATCGAGAAGCCTTGCTGTGCGACCAAAACCAACAACGAGGTCGTCGCGAGCGCAAAAAACAACTGAAAGGTGAAATCACGCCCCATGCGCCACATGACCAGCGGTAAGACCACAAGTAACAACTCAGGTGATGTTAAGTAAAGCGCTAACTGTCCCAGTAACAGGGCTGCGAGGGTATTAAACGACGATGAAGCAACCCATGCTTGCAACTGCATTAGCCAACCCAATTCAACTTGGTGATAAGCCGGAGCAGCATTAACAAGATCATTTACATAGGTCACTGGCTGCTCACTGGCTTTATCAAACATCCCTTTCACCATCTCCCACTGTTCAGGATAACGATATTGGCTAGCAGGCAAGGTGTTTGGCGCAATCAACATCGCAGAGGAAACTTCAACGCCGTAGTGAGGAGCAAACCAAACTGGCAGCTCATTACCATCCAATGCATTGTGAAAGTTAAATGCAACAATAGAAGAATCCGAAACACAATCGTAGAAAACCGCTTGTTCACTAAAGCCAAGTGCTTGACCAACCGTGACAACCAACCCCGTTTCTTCCCATGTTTCTCTTTGCGCAGTTATTGCTGGGTCTTCCCCTTCGATGATGGTGCCACCTGGCAAAGAGATTTGATGTGTAAGTATTTCGTTGACCAACACCAGTTTGTTGTCCGCTCGTACCAAACAAAGCGCGCCTTTGATCCCTTCAGGAAGAGCAGTCGAACTATTGGCGACAGAAAAAGAAGAATAGAACAGTGAAAAAATGAAGCTTAATACGATTAGAAATGATCGCTTATGCACGGGTGACAACCTTTACTTTTGTTATTTGTTGCTCGAACTCAGTGACAACTAGCAATATGCTTCACCGCCTCCGTGCTCGATGAGTTGGAGGCAATAATGGCAGGAAAATAGATTTTTTTCGACTGAAATTAAGTAAATGTTTGCGATAGCCACTATTTGTTCGCCTTATTGTCCACATGGCGACTTAAAGCCACTTCCAAAATTTAACGTAACGATTTTCTCAACCAGTGGATATGCGGCTGAAAGCCATTCTTCTCGTACAAGGCAATCGCGGTTTGGTTGAAATCCCACACTTCAACAAACACTTGTTCAACACCATAATCACGGAAAGTTTGTTCGATTTTGGCTAATAGCGCCTCAGCAATCCCTTGTTGGCGAAACGGCTTACCAACGTATAACTCATCGACACTGCCCATAGGTAAAGGGCGGCTCACTGTCGAAATCAGCTCGCAAAAATGCCCTGACACAAACCCCACCACTTCCTCATCTACTTTAGCGACAAACACCAAACATTCAGGGTCATCGAGATAGCGAGCAATGCTTTTCTCTTGCTCGATCTCTTCTGCGCTTTTAAAAAATTCAGGGCACTGTAGATGATGCTCATCATGCAAATCGAACATCAAATCGTTAAGGGCTTCAAGGTCTGAAGGACGTGCAGAAGAGAGAATAAACGCGGTCATAGAGAGCAACTTACGAGAAATAATGACCTAAGTGTGTGGTGCGACAGTGCATAAAGCAAGTGAATTTGCCAATCCATCACTATTGATGATGGATTGGCGATAGCGTTAGCGACTCAGTACTTTTTCGATTTCATTAAGACTGGTCGGATCGTCAATGGTGGATGGCACAGCGTATTGTTCACCATCGGCAATTTGACGGATGGTACGGCGCAAGATCTTACCTGAGCGCGTCTTAGGTAAACGCTCCACCACCAAGGCTTGTTTAAAGCAGGCAACGGCGCCTATTTCATTGCGCACTTTGCCGACGAGTTCTTGCTCCAGCTCGGTTGGGTCGATTTTCACCCCATCTTTAAGCACCACAAACCCCAGTGGCAACTGCCCTTTGAGCTCATCGTGCACGCCGACAACCGCACATTCCGCAACGGCAGGATGCGCGCCAACAATCTCTTCCATTTCTCCGGTAGAGAGACGATGCCCAGCCACGTTAATCACATCATCAATGCGACCCATGATAAAGAGATAACCCTCTTCATCCAGATAACCGCCATCACCCGACACATAGTAACCTGGGAACTGGCTCAGATAACCCGATTCAAATCGATCATGATTGCGCCACACGGTTGGCAAGCAGCTTGGCGGCAAAGGTCTTTTCAATGCGACAAAACCTTGCTGCATCGGCCCAGCTCTTAACCCCATTTCATCGAGAATGTCCACTTGATAACCCGGAATAGGCATGGTGGCCGAACCCGCTTTGACGGGCATTAACTCAATACCCACCATGTTGCCTGCAATCGCCCAGCCGGTTTCTGTTTGCCACCAGTGGTCAATCACGGGCTTGGCCGTTTGGCTTTGAACCCATTCCAAGGTTGGCGGATCAAGCCTTTCTCCCGCCATAAAAATCGTATCAAGCTTGGAAAGATCATAGTTCTTTAGATGCTCGCCTTGTGGATCTTCTTTTTTAATCGCTCGGAACGCCGTTGGCGCAGAGAAAAGAACATTCACTCCATACTCTTCGCATACGCGCCAAAAGGCGCCAGGATCCGGCGTGCGCACTGGCTTCCCTTCAAACAAGATCGTGGTGCAACCATGAATTAAAGGGGCATAGACGATATAAGAGTGCCCGACAACCCAACCCACGTCAGAGGCGGCCCAAAACACGCCATCCTGCGGCATATTGTAAATGGCATTCATTGAATACTTCATGGCCACGGCATGGCCACCGTTGTCACGCACCACCCCTTTCGGTTTGCCCGTCGTGCCTGAGGTGTAGAGGATATACAGAGGGTCCGTTGCCAATACCGGAACACAAGCATGTGGTAGCGCGTTTTCAACCGCTTGATGCCAATCAAGATCGCGTTCGCTGTTGAGCTGGGCATCACACTGAGGACGTTGCAGTACCACCACTTTTTCCGGTTTCCAGCGGCTATCCATGATCGCTTTATCCACCAAAGGCTTATAGGCGATGACTTTGTTGATTTCGATACCACATGACGCTGTCAGCACCACTTTGGGCTCGGCATCTTCAATGCGCACCGCCAGCTCATTTGGGGCAAAGCCACCAAACACCACGGAGTGAATCGCCCCTAATCGTGCACAGGCAAGCATCGCCATCGCCGCTTCTGGGATCATCGGCATGTAAATCACCACGCGATCGCCTTTCGTCACGCCTTGGTCAGCCAACATGCCAGCGATACGAGCCACGCGATCTCGCATTTCGAAATAGCTGTAAACCTGCTTAGTGTCGGTTACAGGTGAATCATAGATCAGCGCCGCTTTATCGCCTCGGCCTTGTTCACAGTGGTAATCGAGTGCCAACCATGAAGTATTGAGCAGTCCATCGGGGTACCAACGCTCAATGCCATTGGGATCATTGGCAAGAATGGTTTTAGGGAACTCAAACCAATCGATATTCTTTGCTTGGGCTTGCCAAAAGCTTTCCGGTTGCTGCTTCGCCCATTGATATTCTTTCTGATAAGCAGACATAGTGCTTCCTCCAGTATGTCTTAACGGTCCTTTTCACCTTGCTCTTTGAACAAGTAAGCTAAAATTTATTCAAAGAGATCGGAGGGAACACGCACAAAGCCCTCCATCAGTATGCGAGCGCTGCGGCTCATAATGGCTTTTTCTACCACCCAACCTTGTTCAGTGGCTTTTGCTTGAGCGCCGACTTTGAGCGTCCCAGACGGGTGACCAAAGGTGACGGCTTGTTTCTCACCACCACCGGCAGCCAAGTTCACTAAAGTGCCCGGCACGCAAGCGGCTGCGCCAATCGCGACCGCTGCAGTTCCCATCATGGCGTGGTGCAACTTGCCCATTGAAAGGGCGCGAACCAGCAGATCAACGTCGCCTGCCTCTACCACTTTGCCACTTGAGGCTTGGTAACTTTTCGGCTTCGCGACAAACGCCACTTTAGGGGTGTGCTGGCGACCTTCTGCTTCTTCAATCGAACTAATCAAACCCATTTTCAGCGCGCCATAAGCGCGAATGGTTTCAAACTTGGCTAACGCTTGCTCATCGTTATTGATCTGCTCCTGCAGTTCCGTGCCCGAATACCCCAACGCCTCAGCATCAAGGAAAATGGTGGGAATGCCCGCATTAATGAGCGTGGAATTAAAGGTACCAACACCCGGAACGACAAGGTCATCCATCAAATTACCAGTGGGAAACATGCTCCCTTCACCGTCGGCTGGCTCAACGAAATCCACTTGGATCTCTGCAGCAGGAAATGTCACGCCATCAAGAGAAAACTCGCCCGTTTCCTGCACCAAACCATGTTGAATGGGCACGTGCACTTCAATGGTTTTGCCGATATTGGCTTGCCACACTTTCACCGTCACCACGCCGTTTTGAGGGATGCGTTGTTCATCAATCAAGCCAGCATGGATGGCAAATGGGCCAACCGCAGCAGACAAGTTGCCACAGTTACCGCTCCAATCGACAAACGGTTTGTCGATAGAGACTTGACCAAACAGGTAATCGACATCGTGATCGGCGCGGCTACTTTTGCTCACAATCACCGTTTTGCTGGTGCTGGATGTCGCCCCGCCCATGCCGTCAATCTGCTTGCCGTAAGGATCTGGGCTACCAATCACGCGCAGAAGCAGTTGGTCACGTTTTTCCCCCGCAATTTGTGCCTCTGGCGGTAAATCCGCAAGGTTGAAAAACACCCCCTTGCTGGTGCCGCCTCGTATATACGTGGCAGGCACTTTCATTTGGCTCATCCGCGTATCGCGCTGTGCAGAGTTACGCGTAGAGGATTGTCTAGAAGATTTCATCGTTACGCTCCTTGCTGGGAGAGAAAATCTTGCGCGAATCGCTGCAACACGCCGCCAGCTTGATAGACATGCACTTCATCTTCGGTATCAAGACGACACGTCACCGCGACATCAAGTTTTTCCCCATTGGTACGAGTGATGACCAGTGCGAGGTCGGCTCCGGGTTTGATTTCCCCCATCACATCATAGAGCTCGGTGCCATCCAGTTGCAGGCTGTTACGATTCACACCCGCTTTAAATTGCAGCGGCAACACACCCATGCCGACAAGGTTGGTGCGGTGAATGCGCTCAAAGCCTTCCGCAACGATTGCTTCTACCCCAGCAAGACGAACCCCTTTTGCCGCCCAATCGCGAGAGGAGCCTTGTCCGTAATCCGCCCCTGCGACAATGATCAATGGCTGCTTGCGCTGCATGTAGGTTTCAATCGCTTCCCACATGCGAGTAACTTTCCCCTCTGGCTCCACTCGAGCGAGCGATCCTTGCACCACTTGGCCCTTTTCTTTCACCATTTCATTAAACAGTTTCGGGTTAGCAAACGTTGCACGCTGCGCGGTTAAGTGATCGCCGCGATGGGTCGCGTAAGAGTTAAAATCCTCCTCTGGCACGCCCATTTTTGCCAAGTATTCGCCCGCCGCAGAGCTGGCCAAAATCGCATTCGATGGCGAAAGGTGATCGGTGGTGATGTTGTCCCCCAAAATGGCCAAAGGCCGCATGCCTGAAAGCGTACGCTCACCAGCGAGTGCGCCCTCCCAATAAGGTGGCCGGCGAATATAAGTGCTCATCGGACGCCAATCGTAAAGCGGCGATTCACTACGTTCACTTTCATCCAGTTTGAACATTTGAATGTAGACTTGGCGGAACTGTTCAGGCTTCACTGAGCTGCCCACGACCGCGTCGATCTCTTCGTCGCTTGGCCAAATATCGCGCAGATAAATCGCTTTGCCGCTGCTATCCATCCCCAGAACATCACGCTCAATATCAAAACGCATCGTGCCAGCAATTGCATACGCCACCACCAAAGGCGGAGAGGCGAGAAACGCTTGTTTGGCATAGGGGTGAATACGGCCGTCAAAGTTGCGGTTACCCGACAACACCGCAGTCGCGTAGAGATCGCGGTCGATGATCTCTTGCTGAATCTTAGGGTCAAGCGCGCCACTCATGCCATTACAGGTGGTACAAGCATACGCGACGATGCCAAATCCGAGCTTTTCGAGCTCGGGCAATAACCCCGCTTCTTCAAGATAAAGCTTGGCCACTTTTGAGCCGGGTGCAAAGGAGGATTTCACCCAAGGTTTACGGATGAGCCCCAACTGGTTGGCTTTCTTCGCCAACAACCCTGCCGCGACAACATTGCGAGGGTTACTGGTGTTGGTGCACGAGGTAATGGCGGCGATGATCACTGCGCCATCTGGCAGTTGGCCTTCTTTTTCTTGATATTGCCCGGCAATGCCACGGCTGGCCAACTCAGAGGTGGGCAAACGGCGATGAGGGTTAGACGGCCCAGCAAGATTGCGCGTGACCTGAGACAAATCAAACTCCAGCACACGCTCATAGTCGACCTGATGCAAATCGTCGGCCCACAATCCGGTGTGTTTAGCGTAGTTTTCCACCAAAGCCACTTGCTCTGGCTCGCGCCCTGTTAAGCGTAGATAGTTGATTGTCTGCTCGTCGATGTAGAACATGCCCGCGGTCGCGCCATATTCCGGCGTCATGTTAGAAATGGTCGCGCGATCGCCAATCGTTAGTGCTTTCGCCCCTTCGCCAAAAAATTCAAGATAAGCGGAAACCACCCGTTCTTGACGCAGAAATTCAGTAATGGCTAACACAATATCGGTGGCGGTAATGCCCGGTTGACGCTGACCTACCAGCTTCACACCAACGATATCGGGCAAACGCATCATTGACGGGCGGCCGAGCATCACGGTTTCCGCTTCTAAACCACCGACGCCAATGGCAATCACGCCAAGGGCATCGACATGTGGCGTATGGCTGTCGGTACCAACACAAGTATCAGGAAAGGCGATGCCCTCTTTTACCTGCACCACTGGCGACATTTTTTCCAAATTGATTTGGTGCATGATGCCGTTGCCCGCCGGAATCACACTGACGTTTTCAAACGCGGTTTTACACCACTCGATGAAGTGGAATCGGTCTTCGTTACGACGCTCTTCGATGGCGCGATTTTTCTCAAACGCCTCTGGGTCAAAACCGCCATATTCCACCGCCAACGAGTGATCGACAATCAGTTGGGTTTCCACCACAGGATTGACGTTCGCTGGATTACCACCTTGCTCGGCGATCGCGTCACGCAGACCAGCAAGGTCGACTAATGCGGTTTGCCCCAAAATATCGTGGCAAACCACGCGTGCTGGATACCAAGGAAAATCAAGATCGCGACGTCGTTCAATCAACTGTTTCAGGCTGTCGGTGAGCGTGCTAGGTTCACAGCGGCGCACCAGTTGTTCTGCCAATACGCGCGAAGTGTATGGCAAACGCGCATACGCGCCTGGAGATATCGCCTCGACCGCTTCACGCGCATCGAAGTAATCCAGCGAACTGCCCGGTAGAGGTTTGCGATATAAGGTATTGTTTTTATTGCTCATGGACTTGCTTCCCATGCAAAAGGTCGGAAACCTCCCCTCGTGATTGAAGAGAGGTCAATCTCTAGGCGCTAGCGCTGTTCAATCGGCACCCAATCTTGGTGATCTGGGCCAATATAGTCAGCACTTGGGCGGATGATTCGGTTATTGGCTCGCTGTTCAAACACATGCGCCGTCCAGCCCGTTAAGCGACTCATGACGAAAATCGGCGTAAACAGCTTGGTGGGAATGTCCATGAAGTGATAGGCCGAGGCATGGAAGAAATCGGCGTTACAAAACAGATCTTTCTCGCGTTTCATCACCGCTTCCACACGTTCTGAGACGGCGTAAAGATGGGTATCGCCCACCGCTTCTGACAAGGCTTTTGACCAACGTTTGATCAGAGCATTACGTGGGTCGCTTTCGCGATAAATCGCATGACCAAAGCCCATGATTTTCTCTTTGTTGGCCAACATGCGCAGGATGTTGTTTTCGGCCTCTTCTGGTGTTTGCCAGTTTTCGATCATCTCCATCGCGGCCTCATTAGCGCCACCATGCAAAGGACCACGCAAAGTGCCAATCGCCGCAGTCACACAAGAATGAATATCAGACAGCGTTGAGGCGCACACACGAGCGGCAAAGGTAGAGGCATTAAACTCGTGCTCTGCATACAAAATCAGCGAACAATGCATCACCTGCTTATGCAGTTCACTCGGCTCTTTGCCCGTGAGCATTTTGAGGAAGTAACCACCGATGCAATCTTGCGATTGGTCTTGCGTATCGATGCGCACGCCATCGTGGCTAAAGCGATACCAGTAACAAATGATCGCAGGGAACAGCGCCAACATGCGCTCTGTCGCGTCAAGCTGCTGCGAAAAATCGGTTTCTTGTTCTAAATTTCCCAACACAGAGCAACCTGTACGCATCACGTCCATGGGATGCGCAGACGCCGGGATCAGCTCCAGCGCTTGCTTCAACTCTGCCGGTAAGCCACGCAGGCCGATCAGGCGAGTTTTGTAAGCATCCAACTCTTGCTGTGTTGGCAAGTGACCGCGTAACAGCAAGTGCGCCACTTCTTCAAATTGCGCATGGTTGGCTAAGTCAGTGATGTCATAGCCACGATAGGTTAACCCTGTCCCCGTTTTACCGACAGTACATAAAGCGGTGCTTCCAGCGCTTTGACCACGTAGGCCTGCGCCACCTAACTCACCTTTCTTCGTTAAAGAACTAGGCATTTTGAACTCCTTTTCTGTCTGACTTTGCTCTCTAGCGGAACGTTTATCATCAGACGGTTTCACGTTATTGGATTAAGTTAATTCCGACGGTATTCTTCTTGAACTTCCGTTTTTTGTTTTTCTTATCTTGGGCTTCCCTACTTTGCTCTCATCTAAAAAGCGCGTTGGGATTATTTTCCTTCTGAAAACAGCTGATCGAGCTTGTCTTCGTACGCGTGATAGTTGAGATAGTCATAGAGCTCTTTACGCGTCTGCATGGAGTCGATTAACGCCTCTTGATTGCCCACTTCCAACAAGTGGCGATAGACCATTTCCGCCGCTTTGTTCATCGCGCGGAAGGCACTCAACGGATACAGCACCATATCCACGTTGGATTTGGCCAATTCTTCACAACCATACAAAGGCGTTTGACCAAATTCGGTGATGTTGGCCAATATCGGCACGTGTTTGCCCGTGGCTTGCGCCAAAGCAGCGGAAAATTGCTGATACTGCTCAAGTTTGTTCATTGCTTCGGGGAAAATCATGTCTGCACCCGCTTCTACACAGGCAATCGCACGCTCAATTGCGCTATCAATCCCTTCCACCGCCAGCGCATCGGTACGCGCCATGATCACAAAGTTGTCATCGACTCGTGCATCCACCGCTGCTTTGACGCGATCGACCATTTCTTGCTGAGAAACAATCGCTTTATTTGGACGGTGACCACAACGTTTTTGCGCCACTTGATCTTCCATGTGAACCGCGGCTGCGCCGGCTTTTTCCATCGATTTTATGGTGCGCGCGATGTTGAATGCGCCGCCAAAACCGGTATCAATGTCCACCAGCAAAGGCAAATCACAAGCGTTGGTGATGCGCTCTACGTCCACCAGCACGTCGTTGAGTGTGGTGATGCCTAAGTCCGGCAAGCCGTAAGACGCATTAGCGATACCGCCGCCAGAAAGGTAAATGGCTTGATGGCCGAGGCATTTGGCCATCATGGCGCAATAAGGGTTGATGGTGCCGACGATTTGCAGCGGATCGTTTTGTTGTACGGCGAGTCTGAACTTCGCCCCCGGAGTTAAGCTCATAACACGTTTCCTCTAATCCTTTAGGATCTGTTGTTCGATTAATTTACGGCTGCCGGAGATGTGTCTTCTCATCAACATTTCCGACAACTCTTCATCTCGATTGCGAATCGCTTGCAGAATGAATTTGTGCTCTTCCAATGCTTCTTTGGGCCGTGATTGGGCGCGCGGTGATTGATAGCGATACATGCGCAGTAAGTGGTACAGCTCGTCACACAGCAGCGCGATCAATTCACGGTTGCGACTGGCTTTGATAATGCGGTAGTGAAAGTCGAAATCACCGTGTTGATGGAAGTAAGAGGAACCTTCTACTTCATCGATGTGTTTCGAATGTGTCGACAATAGCAGTTCAAGGCTCAACAGCTCTTCTTGGCTGATGTGGCGAGCGGCAAGCCTCGCAGCCATGCCTTCTAGTGCTTCACGCACCGCATACAGCTCCACCAATTTTTCAGGTGAAAGAGTAATCACACGCGCCCCAACATGAGGAACACGTTCGATCAAGCCAAGCCCTTCTAGTCGCATCATCGCCTCACGCAGTGGGCCTCGGCTCACGTGATAATGCTTGGCTAACTCGGGTTCCGAGATTTTGCTTCCCGGTGCGATCTGCCCATTCACAATCGCTTCAACCAAGGATTCGGTCAGCGATTCGGATTTGGTATTTTCCTTGTCGCTGCCCGCAAGTTTGCCAATGGCTTTGGTGTCTACATTCATATTCAAATACGTTTCCTGACTGCAATCTGTCAACAATGTCTGTCTCTGAATATAAAATAGTCGATCAAATTGTCGACAATCAAGTGAATTGTCGACAATTTAGACTAAGGTATACCTTCCTTGTGCCCCCTTATCTCCATCTCTATCGTCGTTTCGTGAACTTTATGAACAAAATCGACTTTATGACCGTTATTTTTTTTAACTGCCTATTAGAGACAATTCGTTAACACCTTTTTAACCTTTCATCATTCCTAACCCGCCACAGCGAGTAGGAACCACTGATAACAAGAACCACAGATAACAGTAAGTTCGCTTCATCACCGAAGCGCCGACATAAGGAACGTGAAACATGTTTAAGGCACTCAAACCTACACTGGCCGCATCGATCATCGCCGCCTCTTTTTCTTTTAACGCTTTCGCGGCAGAGATCGAAAAAATCCACTTTCTCATCCCTGGGGGTGCCGGTGGTGGCTGGGACATGACCGCCCGTGGTACGGGTGATGTTCTACAAAAAACCAACTTGGTGGAGAATGTCTCTTACCAAAACCTATCTGGTGGTGGCGGTGGTAAAGCCATTGCACACCTGATCGAGACGGCAAAACGTCAAGAAGACACGTTGATGATCAACTCAACACCGATCGTTGTGCGTTCACTAAGCGGTGTTTTCCCACAATCCTTCCGCGATTTAACACCAGTCGCAGCTACCGTGGCTGATTACGGTGCCATCGTGGTTGCAGGAGACTCGAAATACAACAGTTGGGAAGAGGTCACCAAAGACTTCGCTGAGAACCCACTTAAAGTGAAAATCGCTGGTGGATCTGCGCGTGGTTCTATGGATCACCTCGTTGCCGCTGCCGCATTTAAAGGCCAAGGTTTTGATGCCAAACAAGTTCGCTACATCGCTTATGATGCAGGCGGTAAAGCCATGGCTGCGCTGCTTTCTGGCGAAACTCAGTTGCTTTCTACTGGCCTAGGTGAAGTGCTTGAGATGTCGAAAGCGGGTCAAGTAAAAGTATTGGCAATCACGGCACCAAAACGTCTCGAAGCAGCGCCAAACATTCCTACCCTAACTGAATACGGCAACCCAACCGTCTTTGCTAACTGGCGTGGTTTCTTTGCCGCACCGGGGGCGAGCCAAGAGAAGATCAACGAATGGAACGCGGCTCTAACCAAGATGTACAACACCGATGAGTGGAAAGTGGTTCGTGACCGTAATGGTTGGATCGACAACTACAAAGCCGATAAAGAGTTCTACGCCTTCCTAGAAGAGCAAGAAAAGCAGATGGGTGACCTGATGCGTGAGCTCGGCTTCCTCAAGTAATGTCTCAATGACTTTGTTGGGGTGGTCATCGTAGAAACGAAACTGCCCCACACCGATTTCGCCGTTGTTGAAGTACTGCCATGAGCAGTAACACTACTCCTTTGTTGATTGAAAGTCCTGCTTGCTACTGTGTCCCTGTTATCACGAGTAGCACGCCTTGTTGATGACCCTCTTTTCATTGACGCTTCAATAACGGCTTTTTTCTCTTTTTCTTTGCCTCAATGATTGGAGTTGGATATGTCGGATTTACCAACCAGTTCGTTTAAAAGCAATAAGCTGCTCTCAACAGAGTTTCTCCTTAGTCGCGACCGTGTCGGCGCGCTGATTTTCCTTTTACTCAGTTTGGGTTATGGCTATCAAACCTATCAAATTCCTATGTTTCCCGGCGATGAGTACGAACCGTTCAACGCGCGTACTTTGCCCTTTATTCTCACCGGCATCGGCATTGTGTTGTCTCTATTGCTGCTCGTCACTGGGCAACCCGATAGCAAAAGTGGTGCTGTAACTAAGTTTGACTGGAAGCTGTTGATCGCTTTTTTGGTGCTGATGGCACTGTATGGCCTCGGCTTGACCTATCTTGGTTTTGTCTTAGCCACCGGATTTTTCCTGTTGGCGGGGTTCTACCTACTTGGCGAACGACGCAAAAGCGTCTTGTTTGGTGCTTCTTTCCCATTCGTATTGGCGTTCTATCTACTGCTCACCAAGGGGTTGGATGTTTACCTCGAACCGGGCCTGATTTTTACCCTTTGGTAATTGGCATAAGGAACTGATTTTATGTTAGACGGAATTTTACAAGGTCTATCGACCGCAGTGATGCCAATGAACCTGATGATGGTGATCATTGGTTGTTTTGTCGGTACCTTTATCGGTATGTTACCGGGTTTAGGCCCAATCTCGGCCATTGCGCTGATGATCCCAATCACCTACGGCCTAGAGCCCTCTTCGGGCATGATTTTGATGGCGGGTGTTTACTATGGCGCAATTTTTGGCGGCTCAACCTCTTCTATTTTGATCAACGCTCCGGGTTGTTCTTCAACCGTAGTCACCGCGTTTGATGGCTACCCAATGGCGCAAAAAGGCCAAGCGGGTAAGGCGCTTGCTTTGGCTGCTTACGCCTCGTTTACTGGTGGTACGCTATCGGCCATCATGCTGTTAGTGGCGGCACCTGCACTGGCCACCGTGTCACTCAGTTTTCAATCCTCAGACTATTTCGCACTGATGCTGGTTGGGCTTTCTGCGGTAGCGGCTTTTGCGGGTAAAGGACAAGTGATCAAAGCATGGATGATGACCATTCTTGGCTTGATGCTCTCAACCGTCGGCATTGATAAAGGCGTTGGTGTCGAACGATTTACGTTCGGCCTGACTGATTTAATGGATGGTTTCAGCTTCTTGCTATTGGCGATGGCGACCTTCGCTTTGGGCGAAACATTGATGGGCATTCTCAAGCCGGATCAAGACAACAGCGCCGAAGAGCAAGAGCGCATGAGCAACATTGGCTCGATGAAAGTGACTCGTGAAGAGATTAAAGAAGCGGCTCCCGTCTCCATTCGTTCTTCTATTTTGGGCTTTTTTACCGGTGTTCTACCGGGCGCGGGCGCAACCATCGCGGCTTTCCTCAGCTACGGCATGGAGCGCAATTTGGCACCGAAAGAGAAACGCGAAGAGTTTGGTAAAGGCAGCATCCGTGGCCTTGTCGCGCCTGAGTCGGCCAACAACGCAGCCTCAAGCGGTTCCTTTGTACCACTGCTAACGCTAGGTATTCCGGGCTCAGGCACCACAGCCATCATGCTTGGCGCCTTGATCGCTTATGGTATTCAACCGGGTCCTCGTTTATTTGTTGACCATCCGGATGTGTTTTGGTCGGTGATCATCTCCATGTACGTCGGCAACATCGTACTGCTGATCCTGAACTTGCCGCTGATCCCGTACATCTCGCGCCTGCTGGCAGTGCCTAGAACCGTACTGCTACCGATGATCTTGTTCTTCTCCATCACTGGCGTTTATTTGGTTTCATTTAACACCATGGATGTGTTTGTGATGCTGCTGGTGGCGATGGGAGCGATTGCGCTTCGTCTTGCCAACTTCCCACTCGCCCCTCTGCTGCTTGGCTTTATTTTGGGTGGCTTGATGGAAGAAAACTTACGCCGCGCGCTGATGATTTCGGATGGACAGATCAGCTTCTTGTGGGAACGTCCGTTGACACTGGCCTTCACCGTGATTGCGATTTTGATGGTTAGCAGCCCGCTATTAGGTGCGATATACCAGAAAATCAAACCCAACACGGCAAAGTCGAACGTCCCCCAAGCAACCAAATAACAATAACCATCTCCATATTGCACTACGCTTTACCGCCTCAACCGAGGCGGTTTTTTCTTCCTGAGTAAAGAAAAAGCAAGCTCAACAGACTCAACCAGCCCAAAGAGCCACTGCTTTCACTGTCCGCACAGCCCAAAGCGACCTCTCCACCACCGACACTGGCGGATGTATTGCTGTTGCATTGCCCACTTGGCTGAGTGCCCTCGCTCGGTGTTTCTGTGGTCGCACTGGTCATAAACATTGGTTTGGTAATCTGCTGTGTGGGTGGATTCGCTGCATCGGTGTAAGAACGAATCCAATCGAGATAAGTCACCACATTGGTATACCAAGTGGGGTAAGTGACAGAGCTACAAACGGTATTGATCAAAGGTGATGCACTGATAATACCCACTTGAAATTGATTTCCCACACCATCAGTCCACACTAGCGGACCACCGGAATCCCCCAAACAAGCACCGTTCCCATAACTTTTGTCTCCAGCATGAAACTCTTGATTTGGCAATGTGCACAATTTGGTCAAATCACCGCTCGAAGCGATATAACTTGGCAAAGTTTGATCAGCTTCTAGGTGATTAAAACAGTCTGAAATCGGCATCAAGACGATTTCCGTTTCCTTCAACAAAATAGGTGGTGTGTTGTCAATGATTGGAGAGAGGGGACTATCACTTCCCCAACCCAGTACTTTCACATCGTGAGGTGTATTAGCGGGGTCTCTGTTTTCCCAATCTTCCCAAGCTTTCGTGGTTTTCGTTACGAAATCTTGGTAGCTCACCGAATCAACTAAAGTTACTGGCGTCGCAGGTAAATCCCTATCAACTCTGAGCAGCGCGAGATCGTGTTGATATGCCGTACTCACCAACTCTTCACCTTGCGCAGTTTGCTTAGTGGTACGCAAAGGCATGTAATCTGGGTGAATCACCACGTGCGTGACGGAATATCGATGACTGAGTTCTGATTGAAATAGATCGAGAATACCCGCTCTGACCGACACTTCTTTTAACGCCACAATGTCATAGTTGGTAAATGATTCCGGGTTCCCCGTTGACGTTTCTTGGGTCGAACTCGATTTAATCAAACAGTGCGCAGCGGTTAAGATCCACCGAGAGTTAACAATGGTGCCGCCACATCTGGACTGCTCTGCAAATGAGCTGGCGTCCACACTCACCACAAAACTTTCCACCGAATTTGAACCACCCACAATGGCTTGTGCCATCATTGGCATACATAGCGCTATCACGCCAACTGACCCTATTATTTTCATCGCATCGCTTCCATATGCACCCTAACCCATAAAAGAATAAGACAATGTGAGCGAAATCGCCTGCCGAGATCACTGTTTTTCACAAATTTACTGTTTGTTATGTAACCAAATTGTTAACTTGAGGATAGCGTTCAGGCGTGAGCCATCTGTAACTGGCCAAGCGCACGCATCATCATCAATCTCAGCGTCACTCGACGCCAAAAAGGACGAACCACATCAAATGGATTT
The DNA here is from genome assembly GCF_013369385.1 of Vibrio sp. 05-20-BW147. GTDB lineage: Bacteria > Pseudomonadota > Gammaproteobacteria > Enterobacterales > Vibrionaceae > Vibrio > Vibrio floridensis. The sequence continues at coordinate 62,665 of NZ_SZTO01000025.1, forward strand.
TGCATTGCTGTTCTTTGCTGGAGTCTTCGGCGGAATGCTTAATTCCATCGCCGGAGGGGGCAGCTTTATCACCTTCCCTGCACTGATGGCGATCGGCATTCCACCGGTTGTCGCCAATGCCACCAATACTTTTGCCAGTTGTGCGGGTTACATTAGCGGCGCATGGGGTTATCGTCGTGAGCTCTATGAACAAAAGAAGATCGTACCCAAAACCATCGTTTTTAGCCTGATCGGTGGTATGTTGGGGGCTTTTCTTCTCTTGAACACCGATGAAGCCGATTTCTTGACCGCCATCCCTTGGCTCTTGCTCTTTGCGACCCTGCTGTTTGTGTTTGGCGGTGCCATCAATCAACGGTTAAGAAAAAGCAAACGCAACAAGCCTCATCCAATTCTGCTCTGCCTACCAGCGCTGTTTTTGATCCTAGTGTCTGCTTATGGTGGTTTCTTTAATGCGGGATTAGGCATTGTGACGCTGAGCTACCTTACCCTTTCTGGTCATCGAGATATCATCACGATGAACGGGTTAAAGCTGTTGATTTCTACTAGCGTTTCATTGGTCGCCGTGATCATCTTCACCTTCGATGGTTTAATCGATTGGTGGAACGGTTTTGTTGTGATGTTGGGCAGCATCACTGGCGGATATATCGCTGCCGTCGTGGTAAGAGGCGTGAATAAAATCTGGGTTCATCGCTTTGTGACTGTCACTTCTTTTGCCATTACGGGTTACTTCTTTGTAAAAATCTACACCTAACTTATTGTGCAGCTCCAAGTTATCTCTGCAAACGAATGCAACTTGTTTGCAACAACGGCACAGCTCACTTAATATTGAGCCAATTGTTAAATTGAACAGCTGTACGGCGCGGTAGGAATGCTGCGTTTTCATTCGTCACTTTTAAGGATGTAAAGTGTTATGACTCCGCTTTCTTTTAAGAACAAGATAATTGCGCTGATTATTGCCATTATCTCGCTCACCATCATCACTTCTTACTTTAGTGTTAACTATTTTATCAGCCACTACATTCAAAAAACCGACAGTCAAAACATTACCCACAATGTAGACCTGATTCAGCGTAAGCTCGAGAACGAGCTCAATAACCGACTCGCCCTCGCCAATAGCCTGAACTTCAGCATGATGGACATCAGTGACACTAAAGAGAGCTCTGGTTTCGATAAGATCATTAAAATCGTCAACGGCTATGCCTTTGACGACAGTGGAAATATGGGTGAAGAGGAAGCACAGCGTTACATTGAGATTGCGGAGACGCATGGCGACACCACCATTGTTAGCCCTGTGACTATGGTCAATGGCGAGCCTTCGATTACGTTTTCGTTGAAACGTATTGATGACTCGGTGGACTTTTTTGTTGTGAATCTTGGCCAATTTCGCCAAGTGGTGGAAGAGTATGCAGCCGATGGCAGTTATGCAGAACTTTCTGCAAATGGCACCGTGATTTTCACTAACAAGCAAGGTAATAACCTCACGCCGATTTCTCGTTCTGTCGAGTTTGCCGGGCAACGTTGGGATCTGGTGGGTTACATCGATATGGATAATATCCAATCCAACACCGACCAACTCAACTGGATGATTACATTAGCGCTGCTGGTGTGCGCTGCGATTATCATTGTCACTAGCGTGATTCTTCTGCATGTTTCTTTTAAACCACTTAGCCGCTTGAACAGCGTGGTGGCCGACCTCTCGCAAGGTAACGGTGATCTAACCCAGCGTTTAGCGATTGAATCGAAAGATGAAATTGGCCAAATCTCCCACTCTATTAACCTGTTTATAGAAAAACTTCAGCAGATGTTTATCGAAGTGGCCGACTCTTCGAAAGAGATCGACCATGCCGTGGTCGGGCTAAGCTCGCAATCTCGCTCAAACCTGCGCACGCTCAACCAGCACACGCAAGAAACCGAACAAGCGATCACCGCCATTGAAGAGATGAGCGCCAGCGCCAACTCGATTGCGCAAAGTGCCGATGATGCTGCGCTACTGACCGAACGCACCAATCGTTACGCGGACGAGTCTAAGCAAACTGTTACCAGTGCCGTAGACAGTGTGAGTGGGCTGGTGACTCAAGTATCATCCATGTCGCACACCATCTCTCGCATGAATGACGATACCAAGCAGATTACCTCTGTGTTGGAAGTGATTGGCGCGATTGCGGAGCAAACCAATCTTTTGGCGCTGAATGCCGCCATTGAAGCCGCTCGAGCTGGTGAGCAAGGACGTGGTTTCGCGGTGGTTGCCGATGAAGTTCGTGCCCTCGCCTCGCGCACTCAACAAAGCACCACCCAGATAAATGAGATGCTGGCCAAGCTGAAAACCACCACCGAAAACGTGGTGAAAGAGATGGATTCAACTCGAAACCGATGTGAAGAGACAGCTGAGCGCACCAACCAAGTAATGGATTCGCTCAATGTGGTCACCGATTCGGTCGCAGAAATCAACAATCTCAATACCTTGATGGCAACCTCAGCGATGGAGCAACGCCAAGTGACGCAAGAAGTGAGCAAAAACATGGCGGCAATTCAAGAGATGGTCCGCGAACTTAACAACAACGCGGCGCAAGTGACCTCGGTCAGCGATGAGTTGCAAAACACCTCTCATGCCTTAACTGACGTGGTAGGCCGATTTAGGGTTCAGTAAGCCATCCACGTAATCTTCCCGTTTACTTAAAGCACCATCTTTGATGGTGCTTTTTCTAATATCCTGATTTAAAAGAAACTGTGCATAAACGCACATCGTTTTGAATCCCTGCTCAAATTAACCACATTTTTCATGATGAAATTCTAAATTCGCGATGTTGAGTGTTAATAACATGTAGCATTTTTGATACATTTTTAGCCATTAGTTGCGAGGCAGGTTCCATTTTGTTCGGAAAAGCCTCTAATAGGAACAGAGGCCCCATGTTAGATTATCTCGCGATGAACAACATCGCTGCCCAAGATAAAGAGATCGTTGCCATACTCGATGAGCTATTCCAGCATTGCGTCGAGTGCTATCCCACATTCAGCCGTTTTTCTGTGGCGCTCCTTGGTGACAAAAAAGCCTCCAACTATTATGTGCAGGATCGCCTGCTCTCTAAGCAAACGTCCCAGCAGTTGGATTATGTCGATCATGAGTTGCGCATAGACTCTGCCCTTACTGGTCTTGCGTATAGCAACAGCATTCGCATTGTGGATAATCTAAGCACCATGGTGCAAACCGAACGAGTTTCTCGTTTGCTTGGTCTCGGCCACCGCAGCAGCTACACCGTCCCACTGAATTATCGCAATAAAACTCTCGGCTTTATCTTTTATAACGCAGCGGTATCGAGCTTCTTTTCAGATGACAACATCCAGAAAGATTTTGCCTTTCTGTCCAATCTTGTCGCACACCTGTTTATCCATTTGCATGAAAACCAAAAGCACTTTCAATCGGCACTCTCTGTTGCGCTGAACATGGGCCATGCTCGCGACCCCGAAACCAAAGAGCACCTCATTCGCATGGGCAAGATCAGTGAATTGCTGGCCCGATTATTGGCCAATCAAAAACCCGAAATTACCCACCAGTTTATCCATCGCATTCGCCTCTACGCGCCGTTTCACGATATTGGTAAGTATAAAATTCCCGATCACATTCTCTTTAGCGATAAACGCTTTACTGCTGAAGAACGCCAGATCATGAATATGCACACTATCTATGGGGAAGAGATGATTGAGGAGGTCATTCGCTTGGCCAACGCAGAACTGGTTTCCGATGACGAAGTGGCTTTCATCAAACACATTGTTCGTCACCATCATGAAGCCTTTAATGGTGAAGGGTTGCCCGATCAACTCGCAGAACAATCCATCCCATTAGAAGCGCGAATTGTCACGCTGGCGGATGTGTTTGACGCACTTTTGAGCCGCCGTGCCTATAAGCCCGCCTGGTCGGTGGATGCGGTTATGGACTATATAAGAGATAACACAGGTCGACTGTTTGACCCAGAATGCGTTAGCGCCTTAATCGACAACTTGGAACAGTTCCTCGCCATTCGCGATAGGTATCTCGATCAAGAAGAACTCCCTAAAGGATGTGTGGCTTAATGTTGCGTTAAAGGAAGGCCTTGCAGGTACAATCCCCTCCTGAATCCCTTATTATCAACGCCTATGTTTTTGAACGAATCTCACACTGCCAACGGCCATTTTGCTCGCTCACTTGATACCTCATTTCACGGTATTGCCAAGAAATGGGCAAAATGACTTGGGGTTGGTTGAGTTTTAAATAGGTTTCTGCGTTTGCGCCTGAGAAGGTATCGACCCAAATGAGCCGATTCAGCCAACCACACGCTTTTTCCAGCTGAGCTGGAGAAGTTGTTGTTGCGGTGATACTCTGCCATTGGCCGCCTTTATCCCAGCGGGTAGTGAGCACAATTTCCGCGTTTTGATCGTCAAAATAGGTAGGCTCTGGCAACAGGTGTTGCGCTCTGGCCTGCAAAAGATCACGCTGCTCAACTGCGCTGCCTTGGCGCAACGCTTGCCAATGTGCTTGTTCCGCACTGCGGCCAATCAGCAATGGATGCGATAACACGCTGGCACACTCGGCATCTTGCCAACTGCACTGGCTAAAGTAGTAGCGGGCTTTATCTAGGTCGCGCTCAGTATTGAGGTAGTACACCCCCAAGTTGTACTGAATATCGCTGTCGAAGGGTTCAAGTTTTGCCGAGCGTTGCCAGTACTCCCCGCCTAATCGTTGATCCTGCTTCACGAGTCCGTTGTAATAAAGCGTACCGAGATTGAGGTAAAGCAAGGCACTCTCGTTATCGGGTAAGCAGCTTAAGTAGAGTTGTTCCGCTTGTTGAAACTGCTTTTTCGTTTCAAACATGACCCCTAAGTTAACACAAGCATCGGCACTGCCTTTGGCTATCGCACGGCGATACCAAGTTTCGCTCTCGGCCAGCTGACCAAGCTGCGCATAGCTGTACCCTAACTGATAAAGCACACTCTGCTGAGTGAACTCGTTCAGTTTCTCTACGTCCGCATAGGCGCGTTTCAACCATTCAATCGCCAGCAGAGAGTCATACGCTTGAGCACTGTAACTGCCAAGCAAATAGGCTTGGTATTCGGCTGGGTGCTTTTCAAATAGCTCGACATCCAGCGATGCGCCATGTTGCTGCAATAGCGTGTAGGCCTTTTGAAAAGTGGCGGAATTTTTATCCCACTGTTTGATGTTGTTTTGCACGGCATAAGCCGAGCTGCTGATTGCTAGCAATAAGAGTAGGTTGGCACTATGCAGCGGAACTCTTTTAGTGGCCATTGGTGTCGCTGTCGTTGCCATTGGGGGCTTCACTCTCTGTTATGCCAAGCAGGCGCGCCATTGCTTCATCACCGAGCTGCACATGCAGCAACTGATAGAGATTGGTGAATGATTGATACGCCTCTCGCCAATACGCCGCCAGCGGTTGGCTGCGTCTGACACCTTGCCAATGATGTTGATAGCTTTCATGGAAATGGCGTTGAGTCCGCTGGGTCAGGTTATCCGCCAACCGTTGCCATAATGGTTCACTTTGCAGCAGCCACAGCAGATTAATCCAGTCGCTGGCCTCAGCCTCACGCAGTAATGCTTGTAACTGCGCATCGCTTAAATGGGCGAACAAAAAAGCGGCGCGCCACGGGGTTTGCTCGCTGGGCGCGTGGTTCTCTAACTCTTGTTGTAGCTGAGCGTCAGTGAATGGCTGCCAGACTAATGGTGCAAGCGGATACTCTCTTTCGCGCGCCTGCTCTGCCTCTTCCAAAGCCGCTTGCCATTCAAAACCGAGTGACGCGAGCATGATGTCGCGCAGATAATCACGTGGCCTGCCCTCGCTCAGTGCCAGCATACCATCGCTAAACAACAGCAGCGCCAGTTGTTCAAACGCCGAAAAAGGCTGATTCAACAACCCTCTCTGGCATACTTGCGCCACTGCGCTGGCATCATGCCCCCACAGCAAAAGTTCGATCACTTTGTCACAATAACTTTGTGCAGCTTGGCTCAAAACCGGTTCGACAAAGGGTTGATGCGCCACTTCCAGTACTAACCAACCTTGGCGAGCCACTAAATCGCGATAGTGCAGTACCTGCTGCACAATAGGCAGCAGCGAAGCCCTTTGCGCTTGGTTTAACGCCTGAATATTTCTGTGTGTCGCTTCACTTAGCGAGAGTTGGCTCATGCGCTTTTCACTCCCTTCATTTACTGCTACTCAGCTTGCGGTGAACAAAACGCCGCGTAATCGGCAATGCGTGCGCTTAATCGCTGCGCAGCGCCTGCATCGGCACAGCCCAAGGCATCCAAAATACGCTGCGCTTCATCGCGATAGGCAGCAATTTTTTCACGGCTCCAGTGGTGTGGCGGTGGCGATAAGTTGGTGATGCGATCGCACAGCTTCACCAGCCATATTTCATCTGGCTGCTGTTGTATCCTCGCCAGTGAATCGGCCATTTGCGCTGCCTTATCGCCTACCTGCTTATTTTTGCTCAGCGCCAACACGCCTTGCGCCACTTGCTCCCCAAACGCCTCTTCGACTTGCTGATAACGGGTTGAAGTATCTTCAATCACATCATGCAGCAGCGCCACTTGCAGTGCTAAACGGCCATCAAGATCGGGGCGCGATTTAAGTGCATGCATCACCTCCATTGCCACCGCGCCTAAATGCACACAATAAGGCAAGTGCTCATCAGGCCGTTGGCCTTTGAAGGTGTGCCCAGCATGGGCGCGCGCCGCAAAGTACCACGCGGCTAAGTAATCATCGGGGTTCCAGTTCATCATCTGTCCTACTTGCTTACACTTACCTCAGTATGCCACCTTTAACCTTGCCTTTATCACCACACTTTCGGAACAAACTGGCAGCGCAGTTGACCGCGTAGCCAGTTATCTTGCTGGATGGTTTGGCGCAAACCTCGGTGGTAGTCGTTAAAGGTGCCCAGCATCAGCGCGCACTCTTGGCGGCGGCTGTTTTCATGGCGGCACAGGCTGAGGGTTTGGCCATCAAACTGCGCGTAGAGGGTGAAACCATAACGGCCATCTGCGGTGCTTTGCTTCACCGCTTGCGCCGGTTGCTTCGCCAAGAGATCGAGCGCCAAGGGCTCGCTCGCACGCCATTTTTTATTAAAGTACAGCTCGCTATTTTGCAGCACGCATTGCACCCGCTCGCCATATTTGGCGTTTTCACGCGCCAGCTCCAGCTGCGCTTGCTGCTCTTTCAACGCTTGCTCGCGCGCTTGTTGCTCAGCTAAACGGCGCGCTTCACGTTGCCTATCCAACTCAGCTTGTTTTAGCTGTGCGTCATACTGCTGCTCTGGGGTTAATGCCAGCCATTGGGCTTCGCTCATGCCCAATGGGTAACTGGCGCACGCCGTCAGCAGCAAAGCGCACACCACAGTGCTCAAATAGGGTTTGAGTAGGTTTAAGTTAGGTTTCATTGCATTTTCTCCCTATTTCGATGCAATCAACAAAAATGGTGCGGTGTGCAGACGCCAAAAACCCAATCACTGTCCGGCTCGCACCAAACGGACATGGCCGTTGGATCTCTTATCTTGGTTGTAGGAGACTAAACCACTGAAGAAGTAGACGTGCCACGCGAAGTGACTATCGTAGGCATAGGGCGAAGACGACCAATACCACAAACTCGTTGGTGTGTTGGGAAAAGCACTGATATCGATGGTCGGCCTCTCACGCTTGCCAGGAATGCATCCGCCATTGGTATCATGTACATACTTACCATTGGGACGCACTGAAGGCTTGCGCCCGTTCCAGCAGTCAACCAATGAATCCAGCTCATCAATTGTGGGTAAGCGCCAAGCGGTTGAACCTGCAAAATTGTGCTTTAGCTTTATTGCGTCACGCCATGTATATTCTTTCGCCTCACCAGTGCAGGTTTTGCCATCCCAGCTTTGACCTAGGCTACAGCGCATCCAAGTAAGGTTGGTTTCTTTGTCGTATACCGTTCCATTCGGATTAACCACGTATTTGTCCACGGTTGCAGGCGGTTCTTTTTGTTCAGTAGAAGAGAGCGCTGGTTTAGGTGTACTTGGATTTGATCCCGCTCGCACCAAACGGATGGGGCGGTAGAAGTCCTTATAGTAGTCGTTGACGTAACCATTGCCGAAGCTGACGTACCACGCGCGGGAACTATTGCCGGCATAGGGCGAAGACGACCAATACGCATAAGCGGATGTATTTGGAAATGCACTGATATCGATGGTAGGTTTTTGGTGGTTTTCACCAAGGCATACTCCATTGGTATCTTCTACATCCTTGCCTTCGGGGCGCTCTGAATGCTTACGCCCGTTCGAGCAGTAAACCAAGGAATCCAGCTCATCAAATGTGGGTAAACGCCAAGCCGTTGAGCCCGCAAATTGGTGTGTTAGTTTGGTTGCGTCATACCATGTATATTTTTTCACCTCACCAGTGCAGGTTTTGCCATCCCAGCTTTGACCTAGGCTACAGCGCATCCAAGTAAGGTTGGTTTCTTTGTCGTATACCGTTCCATTCGGATTAACCACATATTTGTTCACGGTT
>NZ_SZTO01000026.1 GCF_013369385.1 Vibrio sp. 05-20-BW147
TTTTTTGAAGCTTTCGCTTCGGCTCAATGAATACTGAATAAATTGACTGTGCCGATACTTAGTATCGTTTTGGTCACTCAGTTCATTGATAAATCTTTTGGATTATCATCAACGAGTGCCCACACAGATTGATAGGTTTATATTGTTAAAGAGCTTGCTTTTCGAGAAGTTTTTCTCTCAAAGCGGAGGTGCATTCTAGCGAGTTAATTTGAAGAGTCAAACACTTTTTCAAATTTATTTTCTCAGAAGCTTTTGCCTCACCCGACCTTGCTGAAGCCTTACGCTGTCTGCCGTGTCGGTGGATGCGCATTATAGGGAAGGCAGTTTCATTGGCAACCCCTAATTTGAAAAAAAGTCACCAAAAGCGTTTGTTTGATTACAAAGCCAACAATGTGGCGCAAAAGAGAGCAAAACACCCCCTTTTGCGACTAATAAGATGGGGTAAATGATAGGACAAACTTAAATAAAGGCGTATGCATCAGCAAACATTCTTTCACGCTTAGCTTGTTTTTGCTGTGTAAATTGCTCTCTTGCTAAGCCAGCCATCTCAAATCGACCTGCGATGTAAATATCGTAGTTTTCCAAACTACTGAAATCCTCGTGGATGGCTTGTAATACGTTACCCACTTTGCCCTGCCAATTCGCAGGAGACTCTTCCACGACGGGAATAAAATGCACATTCGCATTTTGGCTGGCAATCAAAGCCAACTCTTCGCTCGCGTAAAGTTGTGAATAATCTCTAGCGCCCCAGTAAAGATAAATTGAGTTTGGCTTATTCTGCGCGATACAGTGATCGAGAATAGAACGTACATAACTAAAACCCGTTCCACCAGCAATGAGTAACATCGGTCTTTCGCTCTCTTCGCGGATCCACGCATCGCCATGTGGTGCATCGATATCAATATAGCTATCGTTATCCAATGCATTCTGCATCACCTCCACCACTTCAAGAGCATAAGCATTATGTTCGGCCGCACCGATATGTAACTCTAACTCCCCTGCGTAACGACAAGGGCTACTGGCAATGGAAAATGGACGCTTGTCTTTCTCACCCATCACCACCATGAGATATTGACCTGCTTTAAAGGAGACTGGGTTTTCAGGATGCAATAGGATCTGGTAAGTGTTGCTGGCTAGTGGCTTAATCGACTTTACTTTACATTGAATTGTCATGGTATTCCTCTGACTTACTCTTCGGCGAAGGTAAGTTCTAAATTACTTTCTGTATAGGCCAGACAAGGAAATATCCAGCCTTGTCGTTGTTCTTGTTCAGTTAATAGTGGCTCTAGTTGATAACGAATCTCTCCAGAGACTTTTCGGCACATGCACATGGCACATGAACCCATTTGGCAACGGTTTGGAAACGCAATGTTATTGTTGAGCGCAGCGTCCAAAACCGTTTCACCTTCTCTAACGACAAAAGAGATATCCATAGGAAGAAGGCGTACCATATGGCTCATAGAATACCGAACTCCTGCCAAAGCGCATCGACTTTAGCCACAAGTTTAGGATCTTTTTTAATCGGTTTTCCCCATTCTCTCGTGATTTCTTCAGGGTACTTATTGGTGGCATCAAAAACCAATTTAGCGCTACAACTCTCACTACCGTCTATCTTCAACGTATCGCGTGCTGGATCCATCCGCGTAGTGATCGCCCAGATGATGTCATGCCAATCATCGGCTTTGACATCGTCATCACACACCACGATAAATTTATTGCGCTGTTTGACGCTCCCGACTTGCCATAAGCTTTCTACCACTTCTTTGCATTGCCCTGCATTGGTTTTATTGATTTTAACAACTATAAACTGACCACTCGCAACCGCTGGCACATAGATATCTGATATTAGAGGATGGACCGCTTTAAGTGCATTCACATCGATACCAATCTGCGATGCAAACTCTGTGGACGCCGTCGCCCCTTGCAATGCTAGCTCCGCCTCCCATTTTATGGTGGCATCTAGGCCCATCTTTGAACCTAACCCAGCCACAGGTGAGGCAAAATCGAGAGAATCTATCGGCGTGCTCTCAATAAATAGAGAGTCAAGTATTGGGTTCATATTTTCCGTCATCGCCTTAACGACATCATCCCAATCACGCGCATTCACTGATTCATCACACACCACTACATACTTGGTGTACATGAACTGACGTAAAAAAGACCAAACGCCCATCATCACGCGTTTCGCATGGCCTGGGTATTGCTTTTTCATCGTCACGACTGCCATTCGGTAAGAGCACCCTTCCGGTGGCAGATAGAAATCTTCTATTTCAGGGAACTGCTTTTGCAAGATTGGCACGAAAACTTCATTGAGGGCCACCCCTAATACCGCGGGTTCATCTGGTGGGCGACCGGTGTAAGTACTATGATAGATAGGCTCTTTACGCATCGTAATATGCGTGATGGTAAAAACGTGGTGCTTTTCCTTTTCATTGTAATAGCCAGTATGGTCACCATAAGGCCCCTCATCGGCATACTCGTTCGGGTCGATATAGCCTTCGAGCACAATCTCTGCACTCGCGGGGATTTCGAGATCATTGCTGACGGACTTGACCACTTCGGTTTTACTCCCACGCAAGAGACCTGCAAAAGCATATTCCGAAAGTGTATCTGGTACTGGTGTCACCGCCCCTAGAATCGTGGCAGGATCCGCACCGAATGCAACCGACACAGGAAAAGGTTTTCCGGGGTACTTTTCCATCCAGTCACGTAAATCCAAAGCCCCACCTCGGTGTGCTAGCCAGCGCATGATGATTTTGTTTTTTGCGATTTTCTGTTGACGGTAGATCCCCAAATTTTGGCGCTTCTTGTGGGGACCTCTCGTAATGGTTAATCCCCAAGTTAGCAGTGGCGCAACATCATCTTGCCAGCAGCTCATCACGGGGATCTTGTCCAGATCAACCTCTTCACCTTGCCAAACCACTTCTTGGCATGCGGCTTTGCGTAAACGCTTCACAGGCATGTTTAAAACTTGTTTGAACACTGGCAACTTATCTAAAGCGTCTTTAAAACCTTTAGGTGGCTCAGGCTCTTTGAGATAAGCAAGCCACTGACCCACCTCACGCAGTTCTTTAACTTGTTCTCTTCCCATCCCCATCGCAACGCGCTCAGCGGTACCAAATAAGTTTGTCAACACTGGGATATCGTAACCAATTGGGTTTTCGAACAGTAAAGCCGGACCACCCGCTCGTAGTGTTCGGTCACTGATCTCGGTCATTTCATAGGCGGGATCAACGGGGTGAGTAATGCGCTTTAATTGCCCTTTCTTCTCTAGGTGATTGAGGAAGTCGCGTAAATCCTTAAAACTCATAGGCCTTCTACATGAAGTGGGGAAACTTGAGGCAGTATAACAAAACGCATTTCGATAGGATCCGCTAATTTTGTGAGGCTATTTTGCAACTTTTATTTTAAAGCTTGTGCGATGAGATGACGCTTAACCGGGTAGCCACCCGATAATACCTCTTGCAACCATCCCTCATGGCCTTGTTTACTGAGCTCTTTCGCCACCAGCACAGCATCATCAGGCAGAACCATTCTCGTAATAAGAAACTGCTTCACGTCTTGGGAGAGCGGATGTTTACTTGCCAGCGCCTGAATCGCTTGTTCTTTCAGGCTTGGATTCAACGCTGCCGCCATCACTTGTTGCAACGCCTGTTCATCTCCCATAGATGCCAAACGTGTTAACTCTGCTTGGCTGTTGTGATCCGCTTTCATCCGCCACAATAGATGATACACATCTGGACGCTCGCTCACTTGAGCAAAACGCACGACGACGGCGGAAGAAGGTAACCAAGTGGTGATGGGCTTATCGACTAATTGATTCACTAATCGATCTAACGCTTCTGGCGATAAACTGTCCAACTCTTTGAGTAGCAAAGATTCGCGCAATTGAACTTGATGAGTAGAGCCTGAGAGCCACGTCTGCAAATCAAGCTTTCCTTGCTCCGCTAATAAAATGAACTCCAACGTGGATTGGTCTTGTTTCCAACGCTTGATAAGTCGACTGGCAATGGCAGGATAGTTAAACGCAGGGACAGTAAACTCGTAACCATCCCCTTTTTCAACCACTTGGTAAGCTGGTGTTTGCTTGATTTGTGACTCGACAAAAAGCGCCATCCGAGGCGTTAAGATCACTTGATTTTTCTCAAGCTTATCGAGCAAGACATAACGCACCACTTCTTGTTGAGGGAGTGCTAATCGTTCTAAAGAAAACTTCAGCTCATTTGTTTTGTCGCGAAGTGCATAATCCAAAAGTTCAGAGACTTTGCTCTCGACTTGTTGATCTTGAAGCCACTGCTGCACCGTGTCGGCTGGCACTTCCTTCGCCAACGCAATCTGCGGCATCCAAGACAGTGATAAAGAGAGGAGTAGCGACGACAACAATCCATGTTGCATATTAACCTCCTGTTAACATTCAAATCCACTCTGAACAGTTATTCAGCTAAATGCAAACAAAAACGCCACTCGAAGTGAGTGGCGTTTTCTTAAAGTCAGTCTTTTATTGACGGCGCATTGCGTCAAAAAATTCATCGTTGGTTTTCGTCATCGCAAGCTTATCGATGAGGAATTCCATCGCGTCTGTTTCGCCCATAGGATGAACAATCTTACGCAGAATCCACATTTTCTGTAGTTCATCTGGCTTCGTCAGCAACTCTTCACGACGAGTACCAGAGCGGTTGAAGTCAATCGCAGGGAATACACGTTTTTCCGCGATCTTACGGTTCAAATGCAGTTCCATGTTACCGGTACCCTTGAACTCTTCGTAGATCACTTCGTCCATCTTAGAACCTGTGTCAACCAACGCAGTCGCGATAATGGTTAAGCTACCGCCTTCCTCAACATTACGCGCCGCACCGAAGAAACGTTTTGGACGGTGCAGTGCGTTTGCGTCCACACCACCTGTCAGTACTTTACCTGATGAAGGGACAACGGTGTTGTATGCGCGAGCAAGACGAGTAATTGAGTCAAGTAGAATCACCACATCCTTCTTGTGCTCAACGAGACGCTTCGCTTTCTCGATAACCATTTCTGCAACTTGAACGTGGCGAGATGCTGGCTCATCAAAAGTAGAAGCAACCACTTCACCTTTCACTAGACGCTGCATCTCGGTCACTTCTTCTGGACGTTCATCAATCAGTAGTACCATCAACACACACTCTGGGTGGTTGTAAGTGATGCTCTGAGCGATGTTTTGTAGCAGCATGGTTTTACCCGCTTTTGGCGGAGCAACAATCAAACCACGTTGGCCTTTACCGATCGGCGATGCCAAATCCAATACACGTGCTGTGATGTCTTCTGTCGAACCATTACCACGCTCCATCACCATACGCTCATTCGCGTGCAGCGGCGTCAAGTTCTCAAATAGGATCTTGTTGCGAGCGTTGTCTGGTCTATCATCGTTAACCGTGTTGACTTTCAACAGTGCAAAGTAACGTTCGCCATCTTTAGGTGGGCGAATTTTCCCTGCAATCGAGTCACCAGTACGTAGGTTGAAACGACGAATTTGGCTTGGTGATACGTAGATATCGTCCGGACCAGCTAGGTACGAACTGTCTGCACTACGTAGGAAACCAAAACCGTCTTGCAGAATTTCCAGAACCCCATCGCCAAAGATGTCTTCGCCGCCTTTTGCGTGCGCTTTGAGGATTGCGAAGATAATGTCTTGTTTACGTAAACGCGCCAGGTTTTCCAGACCCAAGCTCTCACCGAGCTTGACTAAGTCTGATACCGGTTTGTTTTTCAATTCGGTAAGGTTCATGGTGGTGGATTCTTGTTTAGTCAAAATAAGATCTGTTTTCTAGTTAAGATGGATTTGGTCTCAGGATCGACCAAGAAGAGAAGTTGTTTAATTAACGTGCGATAAATTAGCACTAAATAAAACTCTAGTCCAGAGTTTGAAAAAAACAAAACCGCGCATTTTGATATTGCACGGTTTTGTTATTAATCACTTATGGATTATAGGTTCGCATCCAAAAACTCTTTCAATTGAGTTTTTGACAGTGCGCCCACTTTCGTTGCCGCTACACTGCCGTTTTTGAAAAGCAGCAGGGTTGGGATGCCACGAATACCAAACTTAGGTGGTGTGCCTGCGTTGTGGTCAATATTCAGTTTGCCGATAGTGAGTTTGCCTTCGTACTCTTCTGCGATTTCGTCCAGGATTGGGGCAATCATCTTACAAGGACCACACCATTCTGCCCAAAAATCAACTAGTACTGGGCCTGCAGCGTTGATAACGTCGTTTTCGAAACCTTCGTCAGACAGCTGCAAAATCTTGTCACTCATCTTCCACTCCAATGTGTTTTTCGAAACTGGTTGGATGATAACCAGTAATTTGATGCTCTATTGGAATGTATTTGCTTTCTTAATGCAAGCTTTAGCTGATATTCTATAGCCATGAAAAAGACGCATATCACAGAGCAAAAGTTCGCCGATTTGGGTTTAAATCCCCAAGTTGTTGAAGGATTGGAAAAAAAAGGGTTTGAGTTTTGTACCCCTATCCAAGCCTTGGCGTTGCCGGTACTGCTCTCCGGCCAAGACATCGCAGGCCAGGCCCAAACCGGGACTGGTAAAACGCTCGCGTTTCTTACTGCTACCTTTAACCATTTGTTGACCACACCTGCACACGAAGGCCGTCAGCCAACCCAGCCACGTGCCATCATCATGGCGCCAACACGTGAGTTAGCGATTCAGATCTACAACGATGCTGAGCCTCTAATCGCAAGTACTGGCATCAAAGCAGCCCTCGCTTACGGCGGTGAAAGCTATGATAAGCAGTTAGCCAAGCTACAAGGTGGCGTTGACGTTCTGATCGGCACCACTGGTCGCATTATCGATTTTTACAAGCAGCGTGTGTTTAACCTCAATAACATTCAAGCGGTTGTGCTTGATGAAGCCGATCGCATGTTCGATTTGGGTTTCATTAAAGACATTCGTTTCTTGTTCCGCCGTATGCCAGCACCACAAGAGCGTCTGAACATGTTGTTCTCGGCGACGCTTTCTTACCGCGTGCAAGAATTGGCGTTTGAGCACATGCATAACCCAGAGCACGTTGTGGTTGAGCCTGAACAAAAAACTGGCCACCGTATTCAAGAAGAGCTGTTCTACCCTTCTAATGAAGACAAAATGGCGCTGCTACAAACACTGATTGAAGAAGAATGGCCAGATCGCGCGATTATTTTCGCTAACACTAAATATAAGTGTGAATCCATCTGGGCTCATCTTGCTGCCGATGGTCACCGCGTTGGCCTGCTCACTGGTGATGTTCCACAGAAGAAACGCGAAAAGATTCTTGAGCAATTTACTCAAGGTTCTGTAGATCTCCTCGTGGCAACCGACGTGGCAGCTCGTGGCCTGCACATACCGCAAGTAACGCATGTCTTTAACTACGATTTACCTGATGACTGTGAAGACTACGTTCACCGTATTGGCCGTACTGGCCGTGCTGGGGCAAGTGGCCACTCGATCAGCTTTGCTTGCGAAGATTACGCCATCAACTTGCCAGCAATTGAAGAATACATTGAGCACACCATTCCGGTCTCGGATTACGATTCAAGTGCCTTGATCCAAGATCTACCAGCGCCAGTCCGTACACCTTCTGCGCGCAATCAGCAGCGCCGCACGAACACTGGCGGTGCACGTTCAGGTGATCGTAAGTCAAACAACCGTCGTCCACGACAACCGCGTCAACACAAGGAAGCGTAAACCGTTTATGAGTCAGGCAGGCAATTCTCCGCTTTATGCAGCCATCGATCTCGGGTCGAATAGTTTTCATATGCTCGTAGTGCGTCATATCGATGGCAGCGTTCAAACTATGGCTAAAATCAAACGCAAAGTGCGTCTTGCCGCCGGGCTTGATGAACACAATGCGCTCAGTAAAGAAGCGATGCAGCGAGGATGGGATTGCCTGAGCTTATTTGCGGAACGGTTGCAAGATATCCCCGCAGAGCACATTCGTATTGTTGGCACAGCCACACTGCGCACCGCCACTAACGTCGATCTGTTTCTGCAAAAGGCCAATCAAATCCTTGGCCACCCGATTGAAGTCATTTCTGGGGAAGAAGAAGCCGCGACGATTTACAAAGGCGTGGCGCACACCTCTGGGGGAAGCGGCCGACGCTTGGTGGTGGATATTGGTGGTGCGAGCACCGAGCTGATCATCGGTGAGGGGTTTGAAGCCAAAGCGCTGACGAGCCTCAAGATGGGTTGCGTAACTTGGCTGGAAAACTTTTTCAAAGATCGCCAACTCAGTGCACGCAACTTTGAGGCCGCCATTGAAGGGGCCAAGCAAACCTTATTACCGATCTTGGAGCAATACAAATCACTCGGTTGGGATGTTTGTGTGGGCGCTTCCGGTACCGTACAAGCGCTGCAGGAAATCATGTTGGCGCAAGGCATGGACGAGGTCATTACCCACGCTAAGCTTAAGCGCTTACAAAAACAAGCCATGCTTGCGGATCATCTCGAAGAACTTGAAATTGAAGGGTTAACCCTCGAAAGAGCACTGGTCTTCCCTAGTGGTTTATCGATTTTGATCGCTATTTTCGAACTGCTGGAAATCGACGCCATGACGCTTGCTGGCGGCGCTTTGCGTGAAGGCTTGGCATACGAGATGATGAGTGAGTTACGCCAAGATGATATTCGAGCACGCACGATTGGTAGCATCCAGAGTCGTTACCAGCTCGACAGTCAATATGGTCAGCAAGTCGCGAATTTGGCCTTAAAGCTGCTGCAACAAGTGGGCGACGTGATGTGGATCCCTGAACCACAAGGGGCCATGTTGCTAGAGACCACAGCCAAACTGCATGAAATTGGGTTGACCATTGATTTCAAAAAAGGTGGTGAGCACAGTGCGTATCTGATGCAGCATCTGGATCTTCCAGGGTTTACTCGCGCACAGAAATTCTTAATGGGTGAAATTGCCCGTCGTTATCGTGAAGGCTTAACCTCGCTCCCAGAACAGCATGCACTGTCTGGCAACAGCGGCAAGCGCCTGCTGCGTTTATTACGCTTGGCCGTGATCTTGTCGCATCGCCGTCAGCCATCCTTAGAGCCTGAGGTGACCCTGAGTGCTGAAGGTGACAAACTCACTTTAGCGATTGATGCGCAATGGTTGGAAAACAATCCACTCACTGCAGCAGAACTGGAACTGGAAGCCAACCGCCAAACCGATATTGGCTGGCCTTTGGTTATAGAAAGTCGCTAGCTCACAGAGAATAATAAAATCCCGAACCATGATGATTCGGGATTTTTTGTTTGTGCCACTCGAAATGAGAGCAACTGGCCGTTAACGTGATGCGGAAGCAACCGTAAAGTGAGGATTCACCGCGGTCAGCTTCTTAATCAAGTAATTCAACAGCACGCCATACATAGGGACAAACAGACCCAAGCTGATCACCAGTTTAAAACCATAATCCACCAGCGCAATTTCCGTCCAGTGTTCTGCCATAAACGCGTCTGGGCTTTGATAAAACGCGATAGCAAAGAACGCCAACGTATCCAGCGCATTACCAAATAGCGTCGAGCAAGTCGGTGCGACCCACCACTGTTTCATCTGGCGTAGACGGTTGAAGACGTGCACATCGAGGATCTGCCCTAGCAAATACGCCATAAAGCTAGCGATCGCGATGCGTGCAACAAATAAGTTGAACTCACCAAGATGAGCAAAGCCTTGGAACTGCCCTTCAAAAAACAATACCGATAACGCGTAAGAGACAATCAACGCCGGCATCATCACTAAGAATATGATTTTACGTGCCAACTTAGCACCAAAAATGCGGACGGTGAGATCGGTCGCGAGAAAGATAAATGGAAAGGTGAAAGCGCCCCAAGTGGTATGAAAACCCAAAATGGTAAACGGTAGCTGAACAAGGTAATTGCTCGATGCGATGATGACCAAATGGAACAGGGCCAAATAGATAAGGGCGTTGCGCTGCTGCGCAGGGGTAAAGTTACTCATGCGATACCTTTTTAGTTTGGTTTGGGGGCGAGGGAACCCAAATCGAGTCTTCTCCAACAGGAAAACACTCTTACCAACAATGTAAAATGAAAATGTTTCCGTTCATCGTTTTGCCGATGAAGCGGCGGGCGATTATACATTAATCGATATCGAGTACAAGCAGTGAGCGGTACGCAAACGATTGAACACCATTTCGCCGCTAGCAGAGCCAAAATGCATCGATAAAAAAGGGATGTTTCATGTGAAACATCCCTTTGAAAATGAAAGATTTCGCACCTAAAAACCTTTGGCAAAAAGTTGCGCTAAGTAGTCCATTACCTCTCGGCTATCATCCACAGTTAACGACTCAAACCAGACCGCCTCACTGTAATGTTCCGCTTTCAGAAATAGATGTGTCTCTTCAAAATCGACCAACCAGCTGTGCACGTCGCCATCCCACTGTTTTTCCACCACTTGAGCAGACAACAGTTTAAGAAGCCGCTCAGCCAACGCGGGAAAGGTATCAAGATTAAAGCGTGGCGTGCGAATCAACAATCGACCTTCTTGCGCCATGTACTCCGTTAAACCAAATTCCTTGTTGTTCTCATCCATAATGAGTGATGTGCTCCTGAATCAAATCTAAAAACGGATCCGCGTATTTTTCTAGTTTGCGCTGCCCGACACCGCTCACCGCGAGCATTTCACCATATGAGGTCGGCAATATTTCAGCCATGTCGATCAGCGTGGCATCACTGAACACCACATACGGTGGGATCTCTTCCTCATCGGCAATCGATTTGCGTAGCTTACGTAATTTGGCGAACAGCTTTTTGTCGTAATGTTTGTTCGATAGCTTATCTGCTTTGGCACTGCGCGCGGCAGTATCCAAACGTGGCACCGCCAGCTCCAACGTCATATCACCACGCAGCAATGGCCTTGCTTCTTCGGTTAACTGTAAAGTCGAATTGCGGGTGATGTTTTGAAACAGCAGCCCTTTGTGGATCAGTTGGCGGAAAATGCTCACCCAATAGTCATGGCTGTGATCACGCCCTAAACCGTAGGTCGAAATCTTATCGTGGCCGTGTTCCCGGATACGAATGTTTTGCATCCCACGCAACACTTCCACTACGTAGCCCATGCCAAAACTCTGATTAACGCGATAAACACACGACAACGCTTTGCGTGCTTCTTCCGTTGCATCAAAATGCTTCGGCGGATCTAAGCAAATATCGCAATTGCCGCAAGGCTTCTCGCGGTATTCACCAAAATAGTTCAGCAGCACTTGGCGACGACAGGTTTGCGCCTCAGCAAAGGCACTCATCGCATTGAGCTTATGACTTTCCACTTGTTTTTGCGGGCCATCGTCTTTCTCATCCAACATGCGGCGCAACCAAGTGATGTCTGCCGGGTCGTAGAGCATCATCGCTTCGGCGGGCAGGCCATCACGCCCTGCTCGACCCGTCTCTTGATAGTACGATTCAATGTTGCGTGGAATATCGAAATGCACCACAAAGCGCACATTGGGTTTGTTGATCCCCATACCAAAGGCCACTGTCGCCACGACGATTTGGATGTCATCTCGTTGAAACGCTTCTTGCACGTAAGCGCGCTCATCGGCGTCCATACCGGCGTGATAACCCGCCGCTCGAATATGGTTATTGCACAGTTTCTCGGTCAGCATTTCAACTTTTTTACGGCTACCACAATAAATAATGCCGCAATTGCCTTTTTGGCTTTCCAAATAGCGAATCACTTGAGAGACCGGCTTGTGCTTCTCCACTAGGTCATAACGAATGTTGGGGCGATCAAAACTGCCGAGATAAACGTGAGGCTCATTTAGATGCAAGCGACCTAAAATGTCTTTGCGCGTCGCATCGTCTGCCGTGGCCGTTAGCGCCATAAACGGCACGTGAGGAAAATGATGCTTCAATTGCCCTAACGCGGCGTACTCGGGACGGAAATCATGTCCCCACTGAGAGATACAGTGCGCTTCATCGACAGCAATCATCGTCAAGGGCAAATTTTCCAGCCGCTCAATAAAGTCGCGCATCAACACTCGCTCTGGCGAAACGTACACCAATTTGAGCTGTCCCGCGTGCATGCGGTTGTAGACGCTGAGCAAAGCGTCACGTGATAAGGTCGAGTTGACACATTCTGCCGCGACACCGTTGGCTTTAAGTTGGTCAACCTGATCTTTCATCAGCGAAATCAAAGGGGAGATCACTAAGGTAATGCCGGAGCGTACCAGAGCAGGAATTTGATAGCACAGCGATTTGCCGCCACCGGTGGGCATGATCACCAAACTGTCTTTTCCCTCAACAGCCGCCTCGATCACCGACTGCTGCCCCTCACGGAAGGTCTGATAGCCGAACACCTGTGATAAAACGCTTTGGGGCGTCATCGAGGTATCGGAAGGGTCGGCAAGCAGCGTGGAAGTCATGAACAGTCTCAGTATTGGTCTTGATGGTGGTCTCGAAAGCACTCAATATTGCGAAATGCCCAAGATAATGAGGGCACATTGTAATGGCGTTTGATGGTGAATTAAACCGCAAAATACTAGGTGATTCCGGACCTCGCTCTTATACTGACCCATCCTTGATAACTAAGTTGGCTATCGTTCAATGACCGCAGAAGAACAACAAAAAGCACGCCAAGGGGTGTTACTCGCCTTAGGTGCTTATACCATGTGGGGCATCGCGCCCATCTATTTTAAGTCGCTCGCGGCGGTCTCTCCACTCGAGATACTCAGCCATCGCGTGGTGTGGTCTTTTTTCCTGCTCGCTGCCCTGCTCCATTTTGGCCGTCATTGGCGCACCGTGCGCGACGTTTTAACCAGCAAGAGCAAAATGCTCTATCTGGTCACGACCGCCATTTTAGTCGGCGCTAACTGGTTAATTTTTATTTGGGCGGTCAATGCCAACCACATGCTTGACGCCAGTCTTGGCTATTACATCAACCCACTGATCAATGTGTTGCTCGGCATGCTGTTTCTTGGTGAGCGATTACGTAAATTGCAGTGGTTTGCGGTCACCTTAGCGGCTTGTGGTGTGCTGGTGCAGCTTGTCGTCTTTGGTTCGGTACCAATCGTCGCGATTGCCCTCGCCTTTAGCTTTGGCTTCTACGGTTTGCTGCGTAAAAAAGTCAGCGTCGATGCCCAAACCGGACTGTTCATTGAAACCTTGGTGATGCTGCCAGCTGCGGCGATTTACCTGTTGTTTATTGCCGACACCCCCACCTCTAATATGTTGGCCAACCCTAGCCAGCTCAATCTGCTGCTCATTGCTGCTGGTGTGGTTACGACGCTGCCTTTGCTCTGCTTTACTGGCGCCGCAACTCGACTCAAGTTGTCCACCTTAGGCTTTTTCCAATACATAGGCCCAAGTTTGATGTTCTTACTGGCCGTGTTGATTTACGGTGAAGCCTTCACCAGTGACAAAGCGCTCACCTTCGCCTTTATCTGGGGGGCACTCGTGGTATTTAGTTTCGATGGCTTACGCTATCGCCGCAATAGCCGAAAAACCGCACTCAGCCACTGATCGTTTTTTACAAGACAAATGCCATTGAGCTCGCTAAGCTTGGTCACAAACTGACCAAGCTTTTTTGTACTCTATGGAGCAGATCCACTACATCCCAACACAAGATGACAAGCTCAGCCTGATTGATGCGAAGTATCAGAAGTTTGCCTTTTCACGGCACTATCATCTGGATTTCCATATCGGGCTGATTACTCATGGCGAACAGCAGTTCCATTCACAGGGTTGTCATCATCACGTTGGTCATGGGCAGATTGTCATCATGCCTCCTGACGAGCTGCACGATGGCCATTCCAAACAACAAGAAGGCTATCAGGTGAATGTCTTTGCGATCGAA
This sequence comes from Vibrio sp. 05-20-BW147, assembly GCF_013369385.1. GTDB lineage: Bacteria > Pseudomonadota > Gammaproteobacteria > Enterobacterales > Vibrionaceae > Vibrio > Vibrio floridensis. The sequence continues at coordinate 13,805 of NZ_SZTO01000026.1, forward strand.
CCTCATCTGTTAAGCGATCTCGCCGATCTTAAGCAAAATGGTCAAATTATCAGCTTTAATCAGTTGATCATCTCCGATCCTGTAGTTTTTTCACAACTTCGTAACCTGCACGCTTGGTTGCGCAGTAAAAAAATCAGCCAACTCGCCCAAGATTGTTTGCCATTTGAAGGATTTAGCACCCTTTTTGATCGCTATGGATCCACTGGCCGCCAAAAAGCCGTACCGCTGGGTCTGCAATCGCAGGCGACACTCAAAGAGTTTCTACTGGCGAATCTCGATCAACCTGTGCGCTTAGAAACACTGGCACAGCTCTGCCAACTTTCCCCCACTCAATTTCAGCGCCAGTTCAAAACCAGAATGGGCATGACACCCTATGCGTGGCTGAGCCGCTTACGTTTAGAACAAGCAATGAAGTTGCTCCAAGCGGGCCAATCCGGCACTGAGGTGGCCCACCAAATTGGCTACTACGATCAAGCGCATTTCAGCAAAGCCTTCAAACAGACCTACGGTATTACCCCCTCGCAAATTGTACGTTAGTGCTGCCTGTGTCAGTTTTTTACAAGCGCAAAGCCGCGCAACCCGAGACAATCAACGCTCGATTTTGATGATGCACGAGAAACACTCATGAACGAACTGACGATTTTACTGACGCTGGCAAGCGTCCACTTTATTGCTTTGATGAGTCCTGGCCCCGATGTGGCACTGGTCGTGCAAAACGCAAGCCGCTATGGCCGCCAAACGGGCCTTTTTATTGCCCTCGGTTTGTCTGTTGGCATTTTGCTGCATTCTCTATTAAGCCTGACGGGCGTGAGTTACTTGGTCCACCAGCAACCGATGTTGTATGCCTTATTGCAACTGCTGGGTGGCAGCTATTTGCTCTATTTGGGTATTGGCGCGTTGCGTTCCGTATTACGTCATTGGCGTCAGCCGTCGGTGAATCCCACTGCCACTCAACGGCAGGACGATCTGAACACGAAACGCCAAGCCTTTCTCAAGGGCTTTGCCACCAACATTCTCAATCCCAAGGCGTTAGTGTTTTTTGTCAGCCTGCTATCGAGCTTAATCCCAGCAACCATGTCGCTCTCTGGCAAGGCCACAGCGGTGATGATTTTATTTGCCTTGTCATTTCTTTGGTTTGCCAGCTTAGCGTGGGCGCTCTCTGGCCGCCGAATGCAACAGCATTTACACAAAGCGAGTGTCTATATTGATGGCATTTGCGGCATTTTATTCTGCTTAATTGGCGCAGGCATCCTCTACAACACGGTGATTCATCAAGTCATCAGCCAAGTTGCATAGTCTTTTGCTCTTCGCCGTGTAAGAGATCTCTCACAAACAAGTAAGCCAATGTCGTTTTTTATGTAAGACACCGGAGAGAAAACAACACTAACTTTATGATTTTATTGAATACGCATGCTTTTTAGCCATGTTATGCATGTAGAAATGTGCGCTGGATCCGTTGTTGGTGCTGGGGAAAAAGTTACTATGAATACGTCGGAAGGATGCTGACACGGAACAGGAAATGACTACGGATTAGGTCATCTTCAGGAAGAAGATACGGTTATTCAGGATGAATAGTCGGCATGGAAAGCAAATTGGACATTGAACGGACGCAATAGTAGCTAGGATAGTTACTACTAAGGAAGGCAATGGACACCTCTGGATGAGGCAAGGACTGAACATCAGGAAGATGTCAGGGACACCGCTCAGGGAACAAGTGATGTGAGCCAACGAGGATTGTTGGTAGACCAGGATAGGTCAAGGACACCGCTAGGAAGGCGACGAAAGGATTAAGCTGACGGATTCAGCATACTATCAAGGATTTGATGCAGGGAGCACTTTAGTAGCTGGATTGCTGCAAGTAAGACCATAACCCCGATGGGCGAAAGCCCTCGGGGTTTTTCTTTGCTTGCTATTTGTCTCCGCTCACTGCGACATAAAAAACGGCGCCTTCAGCGCCGTTTGCAGATAGATTGGGGATCGATAAACCATCACAGTTTTTCCAACCTCGCGTAAGCGGTCACCAACCACTTAATGCCTTCCCCATTAAAGGCCACTTGAACGCGACTTTGTGGCCCACTGCCTTCAAAGTTGATGATCGTCCCTTCACCAAACTTCGGGTGACGCACACGAGAGCCGAGCGAAAAGCCCGTTTCATTGAAGCTCTCTTTGACCACCGTTTGGCTAAAGCGACCACTGCTGGCTGGGCGACTCACTTGCGCTTTCATGCGCACTTCGTCCAAGCAGCTTTCTGGCAGCTCTCGGATAAAACGTGATGGTTTATGATATTTGTCTTGCCCGTACAAACGACGCATTTCAGCGTAGGTAATATAGAGCTTCTGCATTGCCCGAGTCATGCCCACGTAGCACAAACGGCGCTCTTCTTCTAAGCGGCCCGCTTCTTCGGCAGACATCTGACTCGGGAACATGCCTTCTTCCACGCCCACCATAAACACCAATGGGAACTCCAATCCTTTGGCGCTGTGTAAGGTCATCAGTTGTACCGCGTCTTCGAAATCGTCCGCTTGACCTTCACCCGCTTCCAAAGCAGCATGGGTTAAGAAAGCAGTGAGCAAACTCATCTCTTCGGCTTCTTCCGGTTTTTCAAACTGACGTGTCGCCGTGACCAGCTCTTCCAAGTTCTCAATGCGAGCCTTGGACTTCTCGCCTTTCTCTTGCTCATACATGGTGTACAAGCCTGAGGATTTGATCACATGGTCGGTTTGAATGTGCAGTGGCATTTCAAAGCTGTCGTCTTCCAGCGCCGTGATCAGCTCGATAAAGCGACTTAACGCTCCAGCAGCACGCCCCGTTAACACTTTCTCTTCAATCAAAGCGATACTGGCTTCCCACAAGGTACAGCCACGATCGCGCGCGGCAAAACGCACCGTTTCCAACGTTTTGTCCCCTAAGCCACGCGTTGGGGTATTGACCACACGTTCAAAGGCCGCGTCGTCATTGCGGTTGGCGATGAGGCGCAGATAGCTCAATGCATCTTTGATCTCTTGGCGCTCGAAGAATCGCATCCCGCCGTAAATGCGATAAGGCAAACCCGCTTGAATCAACGCTTCTTCCAGTACACGCGACTGGGCGTTATTGCGATAAAGCATCGCTGCGTCGTTCAACACGCCGCCTTTGTCCTGCCACTCTTTGATTTTGTTCACCGCAAAACGCGCTTCATCCAATTCGTTGTAAGCAGAATAAATCGAGATCGGTTCACCTTCGACGCCATCGGTCCACAGCTCTTTGCCCATGCGCTCGGTATTGTTGGCAATCAACGCGTTTGAGGCTTCTAGGATGGTTTTGGTCGAACGGTAGTTTTGCTCGAGGCGAATGGTGTTGACGCTCGGAAACTCAAGGGTGAACTTTTCGATGTTTTCCACTTTCGCGCCACGCCAACCGTAAATCGACTGGTCATCATCGCCGACGATCATCACATGACACTCAGGCCCTGCCATCATACGCAGCCAAGCGTATTGAATGTTGTTGGTGTCTTGGAACTCATCCACCAAGATGTGTTTAAAGCGCGCTTGATAGTGTTCGCGGATGAATTTGTTTTCACGCAGTAGCTCATGCGCACGCAACAAGATTTCCGCAAAGTCGACCAAGCCTGCGCGATCGCACGCTTCTTGGTAGGCGGTGTACAACTGTAGGTAGGTTTTGGTCACGGGATCGTGGTAGGCATCGATGTGCGCAGGGCGTAATCCTTCGTCTTTTTTGCCATTGATCCACCAAGCGACTTGGCGCGCTGGCCACTGTTTGTCATCCAGGTTTTGCGCTTTGATCAGTCGCTTAAGCAAACGTTGTTGGTCGTCGCTATCAATAATTTGGAAATCTTCCGGCAGCTTGGCATCCAGATAGTGCGCTCTGAGAATTCGGTGGCAAATACCGTGGAAGGTGCCATTCCACATGCCCGACGCGCTGCCCATCATCAACTCTTCGATTCGACCGCGCATCTCCGCCGCCGCCTTATTGGTAAAGGTCACAGACATAATAGAAAACGGTGAAGCCTGCTCTACTGACATTAGCCAAGCAATGCGATGCACAAGAACGCGCGTTTTACCACTGCCTGCGCCTGCCAACACCAGCAAGTTTTCCAAAGGTGCAGCAACAGCCTCACGCTGTTTGTCGTTCAAGCCATCGAGAAGAAGTGAAGGATCGATCATGATAAGAAGCTACTGGTTATTTATACAGAAATAAGGATTATAACCTAAACCGTGCTCGCTTTTCAGACTAAATTGCAATTTAAGAAAAAGGCATCAACCAATTACAAATCATGGAGATAGTTACAGATGTGATGAATTTATTAAAAATAATCGCCATTTTTTTGAAAGTTTTTCCTGCAACTTGCTGTCCTTTTAACCAAGCAAGTGAGTCCACTCGGACGCACGAGCTCAATAAGTAAAGGAAAATCAGTCTGAGGAAAGAACCATGAAAAAATCAAATCTTGCTGTTACTGCTGTTGTTACCGGTTTAATCGCAATGGGTGGCACTATGCTGACTGCGGCACCTGCAATGGCGGCAGAAAAAGAGAAATGCTACGGCGTGGCTAAAGCGGGCAAAAATGACTGCGCCACCAAAACCAGCTCTTGCGCTGGTACGGCAAAAGAAGACAACCAAAAAGACGCTTTCGTGGTTGTTCCTAAAGGCTTATGCGGCAAATTGGCCGGTGGTAATACACAATCTTCTTAACCCCCTTATTGAGGTGAACACCACCGCAAAACAGCAGGAGCACAGAGGCTCAACCGTGCTCCTCCTTTCTCACCTCATGTCACACCGTCCGCAAATTTTGCCGCAGGGAGTCTAACGATGTCGAACACTGAGTTTCATCCCCATATTGGTGTTGGGCTTAGACTGCCCCATCATGATCATTTTCATCACCATCGACCTGCGTTGTCTTGGTTGGAGATCCACAGCGAAAATTACTTCCAACCCAATTCTTTCCACCGCCAGCAACTCAACCAAATGGCGGAGCATTACCAAATCAGTTGCCACGGGATTGGTTTGTCTCTCGGCTCTGTGGCTGGGGTTAATCCACAACATTTATTACGCTTAAAACAGTTGGTTGATGACTTACAACCGTTTTTGGTTTCGGATCATCTCAGCTGGAGCGAAAACGGTGGCCACTACTTTAATGATTTGCTGCCTTTGCCCTACACAGAGGAAGCACTCGAGGTTTTTTGCCGTAACGTGCTGCATGTGCAAGACGCACTAAAACGGCCGATCTTGATCGAGAACCCTTCCAGCTATCTCAAGTATCAACATTCCACCATCAGTGAATGGCAGTTTTTGACTGAGGTGCAGCGTCGTACCGACTGCCGCTTGTTGCTCGATCTGAACAATGTCTATGTTTCTGCGTTTAACCATGGTTTTGATTGCCAAACCTACCTTGAAGCGATACCAGCAGCGTGCGTTGACGAAATTCACCTTGCCGGCTTCACCATCAAACCATTAGAGCAAGGCGAGATCTGGATTGATACCCATAGCCAGCCGGTGTCTGCCGAAGTTTGGCAATTGTATCAGCAGTGGATTGCCCAGCACGGTAGCCGACACACCTTGATTGAGTGGGATTTGGATTTGCCCCCCGTCGATGTGCTGCTTAACGAAGCGAAAAAAGCCGACACTCTGTTGCGAGCGTCTCTGCTTCATACCAACCCAATGCACCCTTCATTCGCGTTAGGTTAACAGGAGGCCAAATGCAACTCGCCGAGTTTCAACATCAGTTTCGCCACGCACTGCATTATCAAGCCAGTGCTGAGTCCTGCGGCATTGTCAGTGACCAATTCACTGCCGAGCAGCGGATACAAATTTACCGCAATAATTTTGTCATGAGTCTCATTGAAGTGTTAGCGCTTACTTACCCCAATACCTTAGCGTTGCTGGGAGAAGAATGCTTCGAACAAATGGCGCGCCAACATGTACTCTCTGTGCCATTACACACTGGAGATGTGTCGCAATACGGGCGGGGATTTGCCAAGACGTTAGAACGTTTTCCCAATGTGAGCCAAGCGGTACCCTACTGTGTTGAGTTTGCGCGCTTGGAAGATCAGCTCGATGAAAGCCAACAGCAACAAAATGAGTTTCAGATGCCACAATACTGGCAATCCCTAGAGCAACTTTCGCAACTCGAACCAGCACAGCATCAGGCGTTGGTGCTGCACCTTTTTCCCGGTTGCACGGCTTTTCGTTCCCACTACGCCGTTTTTTCACTCTTTACTGCGATTGAAACACAGCAATTCGATCAACTTGAGATTGCGCAAAGCGAGCAAGGGATATTGCTCTGCCATCAAGCAACGCCGCCGCGCTGCATAACGATGACGCCCGCACAATACGAGTTAGTCTGTTTGCTTGAACAACCACTTCCCCTCGCACAGATACCCGCACCTTTGCTTGCTGAACTGGCTTTTCTGTTCGAACTGGGTATTTTCGCGGGTTTTTCTCTCGCACCACAAGGAGGCTCCGATGCGTGAATGGCTGAATCGTTATGACACTACCGTTACCCACTTACAATCTTGGGCGGTGCCCGGAGTATTACTATTTTGTCGCCTTTGGGTGGCGTGGGTTTTCTTCAATGCTGGATTAAGCAAAATCGCCTCATGGGATAGCACTCTCTATCTGTTCGAGTTGGAATATCAGGTGCCTATTTTACCCTGGGAGTTGGCCGCTTATCTCGCCACGGCGGCCGAGCTCAGCTTACCGATCTTACTCGCCCTCGGCGTATTCACCCGCATCACCAGCCTAGTGCTATTTGCCTTTAACGCGATGGCTGTGATCTCCTACCCGCTTTTGTGGGAGAAAGGCTTTTACGATCATCAACTATGGGGGCTGATGCTGCTGATGACGTTTCTTTGGGGCGCGGGGCGAATTTCGCTCGATCACTGTTTTCGCCAAGAAATAGAGAAACGCTAGAAAGAAAAATCCCCGCTCAAACTGGCGGGGATTCTTTTATTTGTTCTGTAGATAAGCAAGCAGCTCGTCAGCGGAAATACCTTGCTCGGCAAGCTCTTTCGCCATGGATTCAACCTGCTCTCCTTTCCGAGAATTGATAACCTGCTGAAACTGATAAACGATATCTCTGAGAACATGCAGTGGCACCTGTTTTGCTGCACTGCGAATACGCTCTTCACTTTGATTGCCCAGTTCAACGAGCAACTTGCCGAACATAATTTTCTCTGGTGACTCTTCCATTTGTTCAAGGATTCGAGCCATTTCATATGTGGTTAACGACATTACCTATCAATTCCGTTAAGTGTCGAATGGTGGAGTGAGCGACAAATATACACGGCTTCGCTATACAGTAAAACTCTAAATTGGCGTTGCGTGTTAAGCCACCACGCCTTTGCTGTGCCACTGGCGGCCCAATTTTGAAAACAGAATCCCTAATGCCGGAACCAACAGCCACATTTGAATCGTTATCATCAGTTGAGGCTCCAACGCAAAACGCTGCATGGTGCCCACTAACAGACCCGCACCACTCATTTGGAATAGGCCCAGCAGTGCGGCGGCCGTGCCGGCTTTATCGCCAAATGGCTCTAACGCTTTACCTGCAGCGGCACCGAGAATCCAAGCAAAGCCGACGGATGACAGGAAGATAGGCAACATAAAGGCAAATGGCGTCGCGGTTTCTGCCATCACCAACATGACAACGCCAGCGATCGCCAGAGTCACCACGCCCACCACCAGTGTATTGTGGGTGCCCCATTTATCCATGAACTTAGGTGCCAGCATACAAGCCGCGATATTGATCGCCGCGTTGATACCAAACCAGAAAGTAAATTGGTTCATGGTTAGGCCAAGCCCTTCCATCAACACCACAGGTGCCGAGGTCACGTAAGCAAGGATCACCGCCATCGCCAGCAAACACAGCGTGGCATGGAAAACAAATGAAGGGGTACTCAACACGGCCCAGTAGCGGCTAAGTTTAAACACCGCTTGTTTTTCCGTTGCCGGGTTGGTCTCGCGCATGTTAAACAGCATCAGCGTACCGACGACAACGGCAAACCCCGCCATAAAACTGAAATTAGCGCGCCAGCCAAACTGCTGGGTTAGCCAGCTCCCCAGAATGGGGGCAAGCGCCGGAATGAAACAAATGGCCCCGTTAAGATAGCTGATCATTTTGCCACTTTTCTCTGGGCCGAAAATATCGCGAACTGTCGCAAAGGCTGCTACCGATGTCGCACACGCACCTAAGCCTTGTAGCAGACGGGATACCAACAACCATTCAATATTCTGCGCGCTCCACGCCAATAAAGCGCTCAGTGCATAGATGGTGATACCGCCCAATGCAACAGTTCGACGTCCGAGTTTATCTGCTAACGGACCGGCAAACAGTTGACCGACGCCCATCGCAAATAGGAACCAAGTAATCGTGTCTTGTGCTAATGCGTGTTCAACCGAAAAGGTATTGGAAATAAGTGGCAACGCGGGAAGATAAATATCAATTGCCAACGGGCTGAACAACACAAGCAAGGTTAACAACGCCATTTGTAATTTACTGGTTTGGCTCTGACCTGACACAAAACACTCCAAATTGAACAAGAACTTTGATGAGAGTTTAACCGCCTCGTGATATGAACGGAAATGATGTATATTCATCGCTGATATTCTTATTGGGAAATTCAGAATGAACATCGAAAAACTCTCCCGCCTCGACCTTAATCTTCTGGTCTGCTTGAAAGTGCTGTTCGAGGAACTCAATGTGACTCGCACTGCGCATCGACTTTGTTTAAGTCAATCAGCGGTGAGTAAAGCGCTGGCAAAACTGCGCCAACAGTTCGATGATCCCTTATTCGTTCGACATTCACACGGGCTCACTCCGACAGCGCGAGCGCTGTTTCTCAAACCGAAACTGGATCTGTTGATCAACCAGTTAGAGCACCTTACTTTGCCGGAAGAGTTTCACCCCGAAAGCAGCGAATACCGCTTTCGTATTGCCGCAGTGGAAAGTGTGTATCCCCTGATCTTGCCGCACTTTCTGCCATCGATTTTCCAGCAAGCGCCCAACGTCACCATCAGCACTCATTCATGGTCAGAACAGACCTTCAAAATGTTGCAGCGCGGTGAACTGGATTTGGGTATGACAGGCAAAGACATCGACATCAACGATGCCAAGCTCACCATGCTGCCGCCGTTTGATATTTGTGAGCAAGAAATTTATCGTGACAATCAGATGTGCGTAGTGCGAAAAAACCACCCAGCGCTGCAGCAGCCTTGGCATTTGGAAAACTACTTATCGCTGCGCCACGTGCAAGTACGCTGTGACGGCAATGAACGCTGGCTGTTAGATTATCGCCTCGCAGATATTGGCCGTGAGCGCGATATCGCCATCACCGTACCCGACTTCAATAGCGCCGCGAACCTCTGTTCCTACACCGACTTTGTCTTCACCGCACCCAGCCACTTTGTCTTGCTGGCCGCTAAACAACTCGATTTACAGGTGCTGCCTTTGCCGATCGAATTTCCACCGATGGCATACACTCTGTTTTGGCACAAAGACAGAGAAAATGACCCAGCCTTGAGTTGGCTACGCAACATGATCACACAGAAAACCCTGCATCTTAGGTAAAAATTTCGCCAATTGATTGCGCTGTTGGGCTAAAATGAGTAGCTTAACCGCCGATAGTCCTCCGGGCTCATCTATGGTCTGTGGTCCTTACATGGAAGATAAGGAGCAGCTCCCAACCTGAGCAAACGGAGCAAAAAGAACAAAGGAATCGTACAGATGCACAAATCAACTCACGAGCGTGTTGTTGCCATTCGCACTTGGTTGCAGCAGCACAATATCGACGCCCTACTCGTCCCACACGAAGACGAATACCTAGGCGAATATGTTCCCGACCATAACGAACGCTTACATTGGCTAACTGGCTTTACCGGTTCTGCCGGCGCTGCCGTTATCACCCAAGAAAAAGCCGCCATGTTTGTTGATGGTCGCTACACTGTTCAGGTGACCAAACAAGTTCCTGCCGATTTGTTTGAGTATCGCCATTTGATTGAAGAGCCAGCTCTTGAATGGTTGCAAGAAAACCTCGCTCGTGGTGCATCGGTGGCCATTGACCCACGCATGCACAACGCCGCTTGGCTAAACATGGCACAAGCGAAATTGGCTGGTGTGCTTGAGCTTAGTATTCTCGACAGCAATCCGATTGATGAGTTGTGGCATGATCGCCCACAGCCAGTCGTTTCTGACGTTCGATTGATGTCGACAGAGGCCGTTGGCCAAAGCTCTGCCGATAAACGTGCGAACATCGCACAGCTGATCACAAAGCAAGGCGTTGATAGCGCCGTTATCACCGCACTGGATTCGATTTGCTGGTTGCTCAACGTCCGCGGTTTGGACGTCTCTCGCTTACCTGTATTACTGTCACACGCGATTCTGCATGCAGATGGCCAAGTGGAGTTCTTCCTCGATCCTGCTCGCTTACCTGAAGGGTTTGATGTTCATGTCGGCCAAGGGGTGCACGTTTTCCATCCTGAGACGCTGCAAGCTCGCCTTGAAAGCTTGACGGGCAAAAAAGTCCTGCTTGATGCCAGTACCAGTAACGCATGGTTTAAACTGGTTCTGCAAAATGCAGGCGCTGTCGTTGTCCCAGGTGCAGATCCTTGTTTGATGCCGAAAGCCGCCAAAAATGCGGTTGAAATTTCTGGCATGAAAGCATGTCACCTGCGCGATGGTGCTGCGATGGTCAAGTTCCTAAGTTGGCTTGACGCACAAGTGGCACAAGGTATTTTGCACGATGAAGCAACTTTGGCCGACAAACTGGAAGCCATTCGCCGCGAAGATCCCACTCTGAAGGATTTGAGTTTCGATACCATTTCGGCAGCCGGCAGCAACGCTGCGATGTGTCACTACAATCATCAAAACCAGCCTCAACCAGGCCAACTCAGCATGGATACGCTCTACTTAGTTGACTCTGGCGGCCAATATCTTGATGGCACCACCGACATCACTCGTACGGTTGCTATCGGCCAACCTTCATCAGAAATGATCAAGCAGTTTACTTTGGCACTGAAAGGCCATATTGGTGTGGCTCGCGCTCGTTTCCCGAAAGGCACCCGTGGCTATCAAATTGATACCCTGGCTCGTCAACACCTATGGGCGGAAGGCTATGATTATGATCATGGTACTGGTCACGGTGTAGGCCACTTCCTGAGCGTGCATGAAGGCCCAGCCAGCATTTCAAAACGTCAGATCGACGTACCCCTTGTCGAAGGGATGGTGCTCTCTAACGAACCGGGTTACTACCGCGCGGATGCGTTTGGTATTCGTATCGAAAATTTGGAACTGGTGGTTGAGAAGCAAACCCAAGGTGACTTCCCTATCTTGACCTTTGAATCTCTGACTCGCTGTCCAATCGACAAACGTAACATCAATGTCGATATGCTCACGCGTCCTGAACTCGCTTGGCTAAATGACTACCACCAAAAAGTGTGGGATGACATTAGCCCATTGGTTGAAGGTGACGCGCAAGTTTGGCTACGTGAAGCGACGCTACCACTCAGCCACTGATAAGCAATAGACACTGTCATTTGCAAACAAATAGACACTGTCATTTGCAAACAATAGAAAAAGGGTTAAGGCAAAATGCCTTAACCCTTTTTGTTTCACGTGAAACATATCCACATGCCACTTTTGCTCTTAGCTGACATTATCGAACCGCGCTCAGACTCGCTAGATAACGACTGTGTTGCCTAAGATAAGATTAGCTGTTTTGGTTATGTTTTGGTTAAGAGAACCGAGCCCCAGAATAGGCGGCATGCCAATCGCGCCATACGGGATCGAACCCTTTACTACGAATCATCTGCTCCACTTCTGCCGCGCTCCTTTCATCACTGATCTCAAACTGCTCGAGTTCAACATCAGGCATGGCATAACCGCCCGGCTGAGTTTTCGATGCTGCTGACATCGACGTGATACCCAGTGGTAGAACGTTATCACGAAACAGCGCCGACTCGCGTGTAGACAACGACAACTCGACTTCTGGATTAAACAAACGATAGGCGCAAATCAGTTGAACCAGCTGTTTATCACTCATCACCGATTTGGGCTGCAACGCCCCTGCGCAAGGACGCAAGCGAGGAAATGAAATTGAATAGCGTGTCTGCCAATAGGTACGTTCCAAATAGTCCAGATGCGCAGCAACGTAGAAGCAGTCCGTACGCCACTCCTCCAAGCCGATCAGTGCACCAATGCCAATTTTATCGATCCCCGCTCTCGCCAAACGGTCAGGCGTTTCGAGACGATAGTTGAAATTAGTTTTGTTGCCACGCAAGTGATGTTGTGCGTAAGTCGCAGGGTGATACGTTTCCTGATAAACCATCACAGCGTCCAAACCCAAAAGCTTCAACTCTTGATAATGCTCTTGGCTAAGCGGCTGCACTTCCATCGCTAGATAGTTAAAAGCGCGTTTGATTTGCGGCAGCACTTGGCGGAAATAATTCATACCAACCTTGCCTTCATGCTCACCCGTCACCAGCAAAACGCTGTCAAACTTCATTGCCTTAATCGCCGCCATTTCTGCATCGATTTCTTGCACCGTGAGTGTGCGGCGCTTTAGGCGATTCTCCATCGAGAAGCCACAATACGTACACGCATTGGCACAGAGATTGGAAAGATACAGTGGTATATAGAGCGATAACGTATTACCAAAACGTTTACGGGTTAACGCATAGGAACGCTGCGCCATCGCTTCTAGATAGTGCTCCGCGGCTGGCGAAATCAGCGCTTTAAAGTCTTCTAAATCGAGTTTGTTTTTACTCAGCGCTCGCTCAACATCGAGCGCGGTTTTAGCGTAGATCGATAATCGAATATCGTCCCAATTGAGCTGATTAAAATGTTCGACGAAACTCATGGTGTTGCTCCGGTCAACAGACGGCACTTTCTTTTGCTAAGAAAGGCACTCATCGAGAAAAGAGGTCAATGGGCTGGATGCCACCGCATGCGACACTTTGCCAGCAAGCCCCGACTCATACGCCAAACGCCCAGCCTCAACCGCCAATTTGAATGCACGGGCCATGGCGATGGGATCGCGTGCAGCGGCGATCGCGGTATTCACCAGCACCGCATCAGCACCCAGTTCCATCGCATAGGCAGCATGAGACGGTGCGCCAATCCCCGCATCCACCACAACAGGAACCTTCGCTTGGTCGATAATGATTTGTAAGAAGTCTTGCGAAACCAAGCCTTTGTTTGAGCCAATTGGCGCCCCCAAGGGCATGACGGCAGCGCAACCTACTTCTTCCAATCGCTTACACAACACAGGGTCTGCATGGCAATAAGGCAACACCACAAAGCCATCTTTGACTAGCTGCTCTGCTGCCGCCAAAGTTTCAATCGGATCAGGCATCAGGTATTTCGGATCGGGATGAATTTCCAACTTCAGCCAATTAGTGCCCAATGCTTCACGCGCTAAATGCGCGGCAAAAATGGCGTCTTTGGCGTTTTTGGCACCAGATGTATTAGGTAGCAAATTAACACCCGCTGACAACAGTGGTGACAAGATGTCATCTTGCTGATTGTGGATATCCACCCTTTTCAGCGCCATAGTGGCGAGCTGTGAACCTGATTGTTCGATGGCTTGTGACATCAATTGGCTGTTGGCAAATTTACCGGTGCCCGTGAACAAGCGAGAATGAAATTGTTTGTCTGCGATTTTGAGCATGTGCTTATCCTCCAGCAATCGCCTGAAATAGTGAGATAGCATCACCACGACTGAGCGTTTTGGTTTGCCATTCGCTGTGTGGGACAACTTGATTATTGATTGCAAACACACAACCCAAGTTAGGTAGTGAAAGATGCTCAATAATGGATGCCAAAGTCGCATTGGTTGGCACCTCGTAGCTTTCGCCGTTGATGCTAATTGCTATGGTGTTCATTGCTTGATTCCTGTTTCTGAACCTGACAAACGCGACAACTTGGATCTTTCACTACCGCCAATTGCTGCCAACTTAACGTGAACCCATCAAACAGATGCAACTGATGGCATGTGGTTTGAAACGCGCCCGTTGCCAGCTTTTGAATCGTTGCGATTGCCTGATAATTTCCCATTAGCCCCACGACAGGGCCGATCACCCCAGCATCACTGCACTTGGTCTGCATGGCATTTTCTGCAAATGGAAAAAGGCAGTGGTAGCACGGAGAGTTTACTGAACTCGTTGCCGACGAGGTATCTTGCTGGGATTGGATTGAGTGGTATGAACTAAAATCAAACGCAATGAATTGCCCTTTCCAGCCGATTGCTGAGGCCGACACTAATGGGGTACGTTGATTCAGGCAGGCTTGGTTGATCAGTTGGCGCGATGGAAAGTTGTCCGTACAATCGAGCACAATGTCCGCCAACATCACTTCCAAGTTGAGACGTTGCTCATCCAAACGTTGGCTAATGGTGCGAACGCGCAATTCTGCATTGAGCTGCTTCAACTGCTCTGCGAGTGCATCCACTTTGGGGCTGGCGAGATGTTGCTGACGAAAGGCAATTTGACGCTGCAAATTACTCTCTTCAACCACATCATCGTCAACCAACACTAAATGGCCGACGCCCGCAGCAGCCAAATAAAGCGCCGCTGCGTTACCCAAACCACCGCAACCGATGATCAGCACATGTGCTTGACGTAAGTTGGCTTGCCCCAACTCACCGATTTCCGTCAATGCAATTTGTCTTTGATAACGAGTAAAGAGCCGATCATCCAACATGATTGGCCTCACTTATTGGCTCAAGGCTATGTGTGGATACTGAGTCTAAATGCACCTGTGTTGTGTTAGGTGTCATGACTTGCTTGAAGTACTCTATTACCGCTTTCACATCTTTCGCCAAGGTAATCGCTCTCACTACCGCTAATGAAGAGACACCACATTGCCATACCGTCGCCGCATTACTTTGATCAATACCACCAATGGCTACCGTGGGAACGCCGGTGATGGACTCATCATAAGGTATGGTATCAATCAATTGCTGATAGAGTTTTAATCTCACCAGCCCTTGCGGTAATGAAGGCATTTGTTTTGTGGTGGTCGGGAAAATGTGCCCCAATGCGATGTAACTTGGCTGGAGTTGAACAATGCGTAACAGCTCATAATAACCATGCGTAGATAACCCTAACGCAATGCCTGCATTCGTCAGGGCGGCCAAATCAGCCACCTGCAAATCTTCCTGCCCTAGATGTACGCCATAGGCTTGATACTGAATCGCTAACTGCCAATAGTCGTTGATATAGACTTGCGCGCCATAGTCACGACCTAGCTGGATCGCACGCACAATCTGTTGCTCCAAATCGACTTGGTTTGGATCTTTAATCCGCAATTGGACCGTTTTAATCCCCAAAGGCAATAACTTCTCAATCCAACTGACATCATCAACCACCGGATAGAGCCCTAACTGTTGAGCGATAACCCGCGGAAACGCTTTTGTTAGCCCTTCTAGATTGTGGCTTGGTAAGATGCCGAGCTCATTCAAATGCAATACTGGGGTAGGAAACAAAGCAAAATCCGACACCCATGTTTCACGTGAAACATTCAACATCGCACGCGCCAAAGTAAGGCAATCTTCGATTGGGAAATCAAGTGCACTGAGCGTGACCACCCACGCCAAATGCCGATAAATCGATTCTACGCTCTCGTTTTGAGAGTGGTTTTGGCGTATTGAAAATCGTAGTGCGCGAGTTTCATCGGCTAAAGGATGTTGCCAAACATCAAACGCCTCACCTTGCTCCCCTTGCAAATTGATCAACAGCGTCTTGGCCTTACACTCTGAGCCCAAATAACTGGATACCTCTGTCAGAGCAAGCGAATGATGGTAGTGAAGCGCAAAGTCATGTGCTCCGAGATGACGACTATCGTTATGGATAAGATCCGTCTCGAATACGACTGTTTTGGCTGAAGAAATCAGTTGCAGTGTACGAGTTGGGCTAACGCCCAACTCTATATGGTCAATGGCAAAACCTTGCTGCTTTGCCAAGAGCAAACACTGCTGAATTTCTCCCGTCAGCTCAATAATGGCAGAAGGAATCAGCAGTCTCATACTTAACCCTCTGCCACTTCTTCGTGACTCACTGCAGGATGGTACAGCTCCGAACCCGACGCTTTGAATTCCGCGGACTTTTGCTTCATTCCTTCCAATGGGTCATCCAACAGCTTCACTTCTATCGCCTGTCCTGCCTCACCCTGTTGCCCTTTAGCGTACTCACGAACCTCTTGCGAAATCTTCATCGAGCAGAATTTTGGACCACACATCGAACAAAAGTGTGCGACCTTGCCTGATTCCTGAGGTAAGGTTTCATCGTGGAATGCACGCGCCGTATCGGGGTCAAGAGAGAGATTGAACTGATCTTGCCAGCGGAACTCAAAGCGTGCTTTTGACAAGGCATTGTCACGTACTTGTGCACCAGGATGCCCTTTAGCTAAATCCGCCGCGTGTGCAGCCAGTTTGTAGGTTATCAAGCCGGTTTTCACGTCTTCTTTATTAGGTAGACCTAAGTGTTCTTTTGGCGTTACGTAGCAAAGCATGGCACAGCCATACCAACCAATCATGGCTGCACCAATCCCAGAAGTAATGTGGTCATAGCCAGGGGCAATGTCGGTGGTCAGTGGACCCAAGGTATAGAATGGAGCCTCATGACAATGCTTGAGCTGCTCGTCCATGTTCTCTTTAATCATGTGCATCGGTACATGCCCAGGACCTTCAATAATCACTTGGACATCGTACTCCCACGCGATTTTGGTCAGTTCACCCAATGTTCTGAGCTCAGCAAACTGCGCTTCATCATTGGCATCGGCAATCGAGCCAGGACGCAAACCATCACCTAATGAGAGCGCTACATCGTACTTCGCACAAATCTCACAGATCTCGCGGAAATGGGTATAGAGGAAACTCTCTTGATGATGTGCCAAACACCACTTAGCGATGATCGACCCCCCACGCGAGACAATGCCCGTCACGCGTTTCGCCGTCATTGGGATATAGCGCAGCAGCAAACCTGCATGAATCGTGAAGTAATCCACCCCCTGCTCAGCCTGCTCGATCAACGTATCACGCATCACTTCCCACGTTAGGTTCTCAGCAACGCCATTGACCTTCTCTAGTGCTTGATACATAGGCACGGTTCCAATCGGTACTGGGCTGTTGCGTAAAATCCATTCACGAGTTTCGTGAATGTTTCTCCCCGTCGACAGATCCATCACCGTATCACCACCCCAACGAGTCGACCACACCAACTTCTCGACTTCTTCTTCAATCGACGAGGTCACCGATGAGTTACCAATGTTGGCGTTAACTTTCACAAGGAAGTTGCGGCCGATGATCATCGGCTCAGATTCTGGGTGATTAATGTTGGAAGGAATGATCGCGCGACCTTCCGCCACTTCACGACGCACAAATTCAGGGGTAATTTCCTTAGGTAGATTCGCACCAAAGCTTTGCCCTGCATGCTGCTGAGTCAAAACTTCATCTTGATATTTGGCGCGCCCCATGTTCTCGCGCAAAGCGATGTATTCCATCTCCGGGGTGATGATTCCCTTACGCGCATAATGCAACTGAGTGACACAATACCCAGCTTTGGCACGACGGATGCGAGGCAGATTGCCATATCTCAACTCGTCCAGCGTTTCATCTTCTAAGCGCTCTTTCGTGTAGACCGAGCTGACATCATCAAGCACTTCGGTATCAGCACGCTCTGAAATCCACTCTTCTCTTAACTTAGGAAGGCCATTATAGAGATCGATTTGATGGGTCGGATCCGTGTAGACACCCGAAGTGTCATACACTCTTACCGCTTCGTTTGGCTGAAAGATCGGTGCCTCTTTGGTCCCGCCAACTAAGCTGTCTGCCAAGGAGATTTCGCGCATTGGCACTCTAATGTCTGAGCGAGAGCCCTCGACATACACTTTGGTGGAATTGGGATACGGCTGCACAGAGAGTGTATCGATGAATTGTTTAGCTTCCAGTCTCGCTTGCTTGCGATTCGACATAGCATTTTTCCTTTCTTGTTATGCTGGATAAAAAGGTTTTGGACAAAAATGCTTGGCGGAAAGTTGTGACAAGAGGCGTTGAACACACAATTTGGAGTTTCAATTTGTGGATTCAAGCTTTGATAAGACACCAGTTCGCACTGGTACAAGTATCTTCTCTTGTTCCCTTCGCAGGTTCTAACCTGATCAGGTTCAACGGATCCCGAATAAACGGTCTCAGCCCTAAGGCACTCCGACAAGTGAAACGATTATATGAAATCGGCTTGGTTAAACCAAGCCGACCTGTTTAAAATTTAACTCAATTTCGCCCATTGCTTCACGATTTAAGTAATTGGAAGCCTACCCAAGCAGCAGTGATACTCAAGGTCACGTTTAACACTACGTTTAAGCCCATTTTGAAAAATGCGCCTTGCTGCATCAGCAATACGTTATCCATCGAGAATGTCGAGAACGTTGTTAGTGCACCCAAAAAGCCCAAACCGATTATTTGTCGCCATGGCTCTGTCGCCAACAACTCACTCTCAAAGGCGGCAATTAAGAGACCCATAATAAAAGAACCGACCACGTTTACGGTTAACGTGCCATAAGGAAAACCTCTGCCTAACAGCACAACACAGAGCTCTGACACTAAGTAACGAGAACAAGCGCCAAATGCGCCGCCCAAAGCGATGAAACCCAATATCGCAAATTGACTCATAGCAACCTCACAAATCTAATGGCCACATTGTAGCCACATCCACACAGAGATCGAGTACAAAAAACAATAATTTCATTTAGACAATGTATCTGTGAATCGCCAAGATTTAAAAAAGTTACAGGAGTCACTTTACTTCAATATATCCCATTAATCCGGTTTTCATATGTTCAATCACGTGGCAGTGATACATCCAGCGACCGGGGTTGTCCGCAACAAACGCCGCTTTGGCACTGCCATTCTTACCTAGCAAAACAGTATCCGTATGAAACGGTTCTGCGAGCGTCTGGCCATTTAATTCCAATACGGTAAATGTGTGCCCATGCAAATGAATGGGGTGATGGTATTGCGTCACGTTCTTAAGATTAAATATGTAGGTCCGCCCTCGTTCTAACGTCGCTAACGGTGCTGGAATTGAATCTTGGCTCATCCCCTCCCAAGCGCGTTTATTCACCAACCAAAACGTCGGCAGAGCTTGGCCAGATTTATCCATCGGAGTAACAGCACCTTCCCACTCGAAGACAAAATCAATTTGTTCAGCCGTATCTAAATCTAACGGCGCAATAGGGTTGAGCGGCAATGTTGGCAATATATTCTGGTTTAATAGGTCCGATTCAACCGATTCGAATGCACAAAGAGGAAACGGAAACTTCCCTTTCATTTGTCGCACATAGAAACGCTCTCCAACACCTGGAGCAATTAACCCGACATCAACCCTCATTCCAGGCCCAATCTTGTGCTCAGAGAGCTTATAAGGGGTTTTTATTGGGTTTCCATCTATTGCTATAACCCATGCGTCCACACCTTCAATAGCGATAGGATAAGTGATGGTATTGTCCACATTTGCGATTCTAAGTCTCGTCATCGCATTCGCTTTCAACGGATAGCTGGGCTCATGGACGCCATTCACAGTTCCCCACTCACCGGGAGTTCCCATACGGGCACTCAAGCGTGGGACCAATAACGATTTCCACTCACCTTTCTCATTGAGATGCCAATGCTTAAGCATTAGAGCATGGTCTTCATCAAAAGAAACTGGCTCTGCTTCATCAACAATGATTAACCCAACTAGCCCCATACCTAGCTGCTTGACACTGTTCATATGCGGGTGATACCAAAATGTCCCTGCGTCAGGTGGAGTAAAGCGATAGGTAAAGCTCTCCCCTGGCATAACGGGTTTTTGACTCAAAAAGGGAACACCATCCATCTCAATAGGTACACGCAAACCATGCCAATGGATTGTCGTTGGCTCGTTGAGTTTGTTGGTGAAGTGAATGATCACCTCTTCTCCTTGTCGACAACGAATCGTAGGGGCAGGGATAGCACCATTAAAGGCGAGCACATCCGTAGCAAAACCAGGCACCACCTCAGCAGTAGCCGGTTCTGCAGTCATCTCATAGACAAACCGCCCATGATGAAGCGATGTTCTACGCGAAAGTGAACACGCAGGGAGAAGCGTTAATGCGGAAAACGCCAATGAAGTTTGAAGAAAGCGGCGGCGAGAAATATCCATATGTGGCCTACTGATTTGATTGATTGGCCTAAGTGTAAATAAATATTAATAATCATTCTCAACAATCTATCAAAGTAATGCTAAAGACTAGTTGATATGCTGACAGATGAGTCAAACGCAAATGTATTATACCAACCTAACTAAAAATATGATCTAATTAAGGCTGTTACTTCTTCGTGATAAATGACGCTATGGACAGTCTCAATAGCATTGATTTCAAAAAACTTGCTAGCCAACAAAAATCGATTCAAATGAAGATGCGATTGCTCGCATTGGCCCATTTTAAAGATGGTCACTCTCGAACCCAAATTGCTAAGTTCCTTAAGGTAAGCAGAACCAGTGTGAATAAATGGGTACAAACATTCCTTGAAGAAGGGCTTGAAGGACTGCAAGAGAAACCAAGAACGGGTCGCCCAGCATTTCTTAACGCGGAGCAGCGAGAACAATTAAATCAGTATATAAAAGCTCAAGCGATGGATTCGTCTGGCGGTCGATTAACGGGTAACGATATTCATGCTTATATCGTTAATGAATTTGGCAAACACTACCACCCAGATTCGATCGACTACTTACTCAACCATATG
Organism: Vibrio sp. 05-20-BW147; assembly: GCF_013369385.1. Taxonomy (GTDB): domain Bacteria; phylum Pseudomonadota; class Gammaproteobacteria; order Enterobacterales; family Vibrionaceae; genus Vibrio; species Vibrio floridensis. Next base: position 34,555 of record NZ_SZTO01000026.1, read on the forward strand.
GGCTTTTCTTGGATAACTTCACGCTCCAAGCACCCTCGTCAATCCCAGCAAATCCAAGACGATTTTAAAAAAATCAAAATTGAAACGATCCTTAAGATCCCCGGTCACATGGGGCTTGATAACGTCGATGTCTGGTTTCAAGATGAAGCAAGATTTGGCCAGCAAAACACGACAACTCGACTTTGGGCTGAGCGTGGCTCAAGACCAAGAGTGGTCAAACAGCAGCAGTTTGAATATGCGTATTTGTTTGGCTCAGTATGCCCCACTAGAGGTATTGGTGATGCAATGGTCGTTCCTTGAGTTCACAAGAACCTTATGGTTGAGCATCTGAAGCAGCTCTCCGTGGTGACCGAAAAAGGTCGTCACG
>NZ_SZTO01000027.1 GCF_013369385.1 Vibrio sp. 05-20-BW147
ATAGCGCTAATAACAAGGAACATAACATCGATAAGGTCGTGTTTTTGGTTGATGTCCGAGCGAGTATCTTCTACAACAGATAAGTGTTCAATAAGGTTCAAAATGACTGTGCTGCTGAGGGTTTGGCACAATTAGATCATATTTGTTAACAAAGTGCGATCCCGCCCTGGGTTAAAAAATCCCTCGCGGTCGCATTGAATGAATAGAGATATTTGCCACCACACTTGTGAGAGATCTCTTACAAAGGATGTAAGCCTTTTACTTTTTATCGACAAGAGAAAAGAGAAGGGAAATACATAAGCGCATGTATTTATTGAATTAATAAATTAATCCATTAAAACTACAGAAAAAAAAACCTTGTTAGCCAATTGCTGTCCATCCGCAAAAATTCAATACTGTCTTCGTCAACAGGATGTTGGCGGGAACAGGAACAAAGCCTAACGGATTGGGTATCTTCAGGATGAAGATTTGATGACTTAGGACGAGTTATCAGCAAGGAAGTGACACTCTGGGATAGAGTTACGCCCGTCAGGATGACAGGCCAGGAAGGACACCGCTAGGAAGGCGATGGACAAAGGATTAGGTTAAAGGATTTAACCAATATCATGGATAGATGCAGGGAGCACTATCAGTAGCTGGATTGCTGCGAAAGAGAATAGACCCCGCTTGGGAAACCAGGCGGGGTTTTATTTTATAAGCCCGCCAATAAAATCTCATTTATTAATAACAACCGCCATTTATGCGACACAGATCTCAAGATAGATGGCTGGATGTCTAAATTTCCCTCAATCTAAACCCTAGACATTAAACAAAGTTTTTGATTTCAGCTCTTGACACTTCGATACAGCAAGGGCGTAATAGCGATAGATTTTTTTTGTCTTGACGATGACTTTTTTTCGTTTTCATCAAGTAATAAAAAAAACTAAGGTGCGCACCTCTAAACGATGTGGTGTTCTACCACACTCCTGAATCGTATTAGCGGCGGGTTAACCTATTTATTAGGCTCATGTCACATCATTTAAACCTGTTCGCTTTATCCTACAATTATTTATAACTGGTACTGACTTACTAAGGAAATGCCATGCGTATTGCTATTCTTTCTCGTAATGAGAATCTGTATTCCACCATGCGCCTCAAACAGGCTGGTGAAGCACGTGGACATGTGGTCGATGTAATCGACACATTGCACTGCTATATGGATATTACGAGTAACAACCCTAAGATCCGCTATAAGGGTGAAGAGTTGCCAGAGTATGATGCCATTATTCCTCGTATCGGTGCGTCCGTGACGTTTTACGGCACGGCGGTCGTACGTCAGTTTGAAATGATGGGCACCTTCTGTATTAATGAATCGGTCGCCATCAGTCGCTCTCGTGACAAACTGCGCTCTTTGCAGCTGCTCTCTCGCAAAGGTATTGGCTTACCGCGTACTGGTTTTGCACACCACCCAGACAATATCCAAGACGTGATCCGCAATGTGGGCGGCGCACCTTTGGTGATTAAGTTACTGGAAGGCACGCAAGGCATTGGCGTAGTATTGGCTGAGACCAATAAAGCGGCAGAAAGTGTCATTGAAGCCTTCATGGGTTTAAAAGCTAACATTATGGTACAAGAGTTCATTGAAGAAGCCAAAGGTGCAGACATTCGCTGTTTTGTTGTGGGCAACAAAGTGATTGCCGCGATGAAACGTCAAGCGAAAGAAGGCGAGTTCCGTTCTAACTTACACCGTGGTGGCAGCGCGCAATTGATTCGTTTAAGCAAAGAAGAGCGCGCAACCGCCATTAATGCGGCGAAAGTGATGGGGCTAAACTTGTGTGGTGTTGATATTCTTCAATCTAAAAATGGCCCTGTGGTTATGGAAGTCAACTCTTCTCCTGGCTTAGAAGGCATTGAACAAGCGACGAAAAAAGACATCGCTGGAATGATTTACGAATTTATCGAGAAGAACGCCAAACCAAATTCAAACCGTACCAAAGGTAGAGGTTAATGACGCGGTGGAAGCCAGACTTCCACTATTCTTAAAATTGCGAAGCACGCTTGGATAATGACTATGACTCAGAAACTGATCATCGGAAATACTGAAGCTGTCTGCTTACCAGAGTTAGGGATTACTCACCTAGAGACACGTATTGACACTGGCGCGCAGACTTCTTCTCTGCACGTGGATAACTTGATCTGTATAAAGAAGAACGGCAAACAGTACGTTGAGTTCGATCTTCACCCAGATGTTTACAATCTAGCAAAAACAGTACGCTGTATCGCTAGATTGAAAGGCAATAGAAAGGTCAAATCATCAAACGGCACGTATGAACATCGCTGTGTGATCACAACGACTCTTCGTCTCGCTGATCAAGAGTGGCCAATTGACATTACCTTGAGTAATCGCCAAGACATGACTTACATGATGCTGTTGGGCCGCCAAGGCATGGCTGATCGCGTATTGGTTGACCCAAGCCAGTCACACATTTTGGCCAACTAACGAGATTTGTTATCTCATTCCACGGAGAGCTTCGGCTCTCCGTTTTTATTAGCTCTTTTTCCAAAGGGAACGCCACAAACCACGTAGCTTGATTTTTGTCACTCGCCAGTGAGTCACAGGACGCTGAGGGGTGGTGTCTAAAATATGCTGGTACGCGGCAAGATCAAACTTACGCTCTCCGCCATGCGCCAACAGCAAGGTTGTCGGCTGCATGTGAAAAACTCGTTCTAATGAAGCGCGATATTTGTTGGGATGGAAAATGGGAAATGGCGCGATGAGTTTTCTTTTCACTTCAACCATCAAATCCGCCACATACAGAATCCCCTTTTCTGCATGATACACCGACAAATCTCGATCGGTATGACCGGGCGTTTCAAGCACAACCCACTCAGGAAACTCCGGAATGCATTCACCATCATTGAGCTTATAATCCGGATTTAACGCTCGTGAATACCATAGATTGCGCCACGGTTTTTTTAACCGATTTGCCATCCACGCTGCCAACAGCAAGTCAGTCAGATGCATCAACCAGCCATCAACACCATGATACCAATCGAGATCTCGATTTGCCGCCACGACTTGGCATCCCGTCAACTGACGTAATCGATGCGCACCACCAGCATGATCTGGATGCATGTGTGTCACCACAACCACTTTCAAATCACAAAAAGAGCGCCCTAAGTCCTGTTCAATGAAACGGCGCAGATAAGGAACATCCGCTCGACTTGCACCGTCAAGCAGCAGCAGTTTGTCCGCGTACTCCGCCAAGTACATGATTTGGATATAGCCGTTAATCGTATGTAATTGCACAAAATATCCTTTTTGTTGCATTCGCGCCTGTTTACAGCGCTGATAAGGCTCTTTCCTTAAGCTTCTGGTCTGACCAATAAGTTAGCAGCAAAACCGTGGCACGTCTGCACTGGTTCACAAACCCTGTGATATCAAACTTTAAGTAATCTACGCTTGACCTTACCCTAGGGTAAAGCTTTAGAGTGACGCTAAGTTTTTCATTAAAGGCACGACATGCGTTTCTCTTCTCTTCGCATATTCTGGATAACCTTTATCAGCATGTTCGCCATGCTGAGCTCAAGTTTTGCCTCCAGCGCGCCTTTAATGACTTTTCAAATGCTAAGCGCAGTGCAGTCTCCAAGCACAATGACATCCGGCTGCGATATGAGCGTGAAGATGGTCGATCCCCACGCGATGCACTCCGGAAGCCATCAATCGGCTAAGACGCCAACCAACCACTGCGCCACAGACGCCCCATCGATACACAGTTGCTGTACTGCTGCTTGTGTCAGTGTCTTTGCGTTTTTGCCTCAAACTGCGCACTCCTTACCTGTCTCTTACCACATGGCGCTGATCCCTCGTGAATCAACCGCTTGGTCTATTGAAAGACAGCAATCTCTCTATCGCCCCCCAATAGCGTAATCCGATCATCAATATGTCGTATCACAAGCTCTAACGAGCTGTGGTGTGTATTTTCACGTCGCTTTTTGACGTGCAGATTGGATTATAAAAATGAAACCAAGCTTATTGGCGCTGTGTATCAGCGTTTCCGCTCTGGCTGCAACTCCAGTGATGGCGCAGTCTTCAACTGCTACATCTGGTCAGTTGCTCTCACAGAGCGATCCTTTAACCCTGCTGATTGAACAGGCTCTGGCGAATGACGCCAGCCGCAAGCAGATTTTTGCCCAATCACAAGCCATGCGAGAAAGCGGCGTTGCAGCCTCTACCTTGATGGATCCCAAACTGAAAGTGGGCTTTGGTGGTTTACCTGTCGATAGCTTTAAGTTCGACGAAGACCCCATGACCAACATTTCTGTCGGCCTAATGCAGCAATTTGAACGTGGTTCTACTCTTGAGTTGCAAAGTAAAAAGGCATCACAACAAGCAGATGGCATGGCTTTGCAAGTGGCAGCGCGAGAGCGCGAAGTAGCTAATGGCATCACCCAACTCTGGCTGGAGCTCGGCTATCAACAGCAAGCAGAGCGCGTTCTGCTTGAAAATCAGCGCTTAATGCGTGAGCTAGAAAGTTTCATTAGCACCAACTATTCGATTGGTAAGAGTGAAGCCCAGGACCTGCTCAATGCACAGTTGCAAGTCAGCCAATTAGAAGAAAAGCTGCAAGCCAACCAGCAGATGCAACGCCGCATTCTGTCACAAATGTCTGAATGGCTCGGCAGCGAATGGCTGTATCAACAACGCGATCTCAAAGCGAGTAACCAACTCAATTGGGATACGTTAGAGCATTTATTGTCGGCGTCATCCACGACTCAGCACTTCGCCCTATTGGCCCAACATCCGATGGTGCAAATGGCCAATGCCAATATTGCGGTCAGCCAAACGCAAGTAGAGCTCGCCGAGCAATCTTATACCCCTCAATTTGGTGTCGAAGTGATGTATGCCTATCGCCAAGCCAACAATATGAAGGGGGAACCCGCCTCCGATCTGGTTAGCGCGTATCTCACGATGGATATCCCACTGTTTACCGGAAATCGTCAAGACCGAGCGCACGCTGCGGCCCAATATCAAGTGGGTGCGGCTCAATCGCAAAAAGATCTCCTCCTGGCACAGATGAACGCCAAAGTGAACGCGTTATTGGTGGATAGAAGCAATCTCGAACAGCGCCTTGAACGCTACCAAAATACCTTACTTGAACAAGCCAAAGCGCGCACCAAAGCCGTTGAGCGGGGCTACCAAAACAGCACTGCACAATTTAACGACGTGATCGCTGCTACCAGAGATGAATTGGCAGTGGAGTTGGAGTCGCAGCGCCTTCTCACCGACCTCAATCAAGTGAACAGTAATCTTGCGATGTTGCTTGGCGGCTTCACCTATGCCGTCACCCAACCCGAACTCGCTGATATTGACGTGAACCGTCGCTAATTTGCCAAGGAATTACAGAATGAAATCACTACAAATCGCAACGGTTGCCCTACTGATTGGCGGTGCACTCGGTTTTACGGCTAACCAATATTTCAATGGGCATGACATGAGTGCCATGGCTGCTACCGACAGCAAAGCAAGTAATGAGCCACTGTATTGGGTTGCGCCAATGGACCCAAATTACAAACGCGATAAACCCGGCAAGTCACCTATGGGTATGGATCTCATTCCCGTCTATGCCGACGATCTCGCTGGGGCAAACGACAAGCCCGGAACGGTGAAGATCGACCCTTCAGTTGAAAACAACCTAGGGGTAAAAACGGCCGCAGTCGAACTGGCCAAGCTATCACCACGCATCGAAACCGTAGGTTACATAGCGTTTGACGAAAGTCAGCTGTGGCAGACCAACGTGCGCGTGTCCGGTTGGGTGGAAAAACTGTATATCAACGCCGTGGGTGAGCAGGTGAAAAAGGGCGAGGTTCTCTTTACCCTCTACTCTCCTGAACTGGTCAAAGCGCAAGAAGAGCTGCTCAATGCCAAACGCACTGGCCGTGATGGGCTGGTTAAAGGCGCGACAGAGCGATTACTTTCTTTGGGCGTCGACCGCGAACAGATCAACCAAGTGATTCGTCGCGGTAAAGCATCACAAACCATCGAGATCAAAGCGCTCGCCAATGGTGTTATCGCCAGTCTCAACATTCGCGAGGGTGGCTATTTATCACCCGCCCAAGCGGTCATCAGTGCTGGCCCTCTCAATGAAGTGTGGGTAGATGCGGAAGTGTTCGAGCGACAAGCACACTGGTTAACTAATGGTAGCCAAGCGAGCATGACGTTGGATGCACTGCCCGGCAAAGCTTGGCAAGGTGAGGTCGACTACGTTTACCCAATTCTTGATCCGAAAACACGCACGTTACGCATGCGTCTTAAGTTTGCCAACCCAAATGGCGAACTCAAACCAAACATGTTCGCCAACATTACCTTGCAGCCCGTCAGCGACTCCGAAGTGCTCACCGTACCAAAATCTTCGGTGATCCGCTCAGGTGGTATGACGCGTGTGGTTTTGGCGGAAGGTGAAGGTAAATACCGCTCAGCACGCATCGAAACCGGCCGAGAAGCCGATGACAAAGTGGAAGTGCTCCAAGGCTTAAACCAGGGGGATCGCATTGTCACCTCTGCGCACTTTATGCTTGATTCGGAATCGAGCCAAAGCGCTGATCTCTCTCGTATTAATGGTGTTGAGGCGCCAGCAGAAACCGCGTGGGCCAAAGGTGAAATCACCGATCTTATGGCCGATCACGGCATGTTAACCATTAACCACCAGCCTGTACCAGAGTGGAACTGGCCCGGCATGACGATGAATTTCAACGCCGCGCAAGGGGTCGATTTAACGGGCCTTGCCAAAGGAGAAGCCATCGAATTCGAAATGCAAAAAACCGACGACGGCCAATACCAAATCGTCGCTATCAAGGCAGACAACAGCGTCATTGCGTCTGAAGTTTGGCTCAGTGGGGATATCTCCATGTTGATGGCGGATTTTGGCATGGTCACGCTGAGTCACCTTCCCGTTACAGAGTGGAACTGGCAAGCAGGCGAAATCAACTTCTCAGTGAGTGATGAAATCAACTTGTCGGGGTTTGAGGAGGGGCAAAAAGTGCGCTTTCTAGTCGCCAAAGAAGGCTCTGACTACCAGTTGAAACAACTTGAAGTGATGGGAGGTCAATAATGATAGCAGCGATCATTCGTTGGTCTCTCAACAACCGTTTTCTGGTGTTGATAGCCACGCTATTTCTTACCCTCGGCGGGCTGTACAGCGTTAAAAACACGCCCGTCGATGCGCTTCCCGATCTCTCTGATGTGCAGGTGATCATCAAAACCAGTTACCCAGGTCAAGCGCCGCAGGTCGTGGAAGATCAAGTTACCTACCCACTCACCACCGCCATGTTAGCGGTGCCGGGTGCCGAAACAGTGCGCGGTTACTCGTTTTTTGGTGATTCCTACGTCTACATCATCTTCAACGATAAAACCGACATGTATTGGGCTCGCTCTCGCGTTTTGGAGTATTTAAGCCAAGTGGCGCCAAAATTGCCACCCAATGCCAAGCCGACACTCGGCCCCGATGCGACGGGTGTGGGCTGGATCTACAGCTACGTGCTGCAAGACAAAACAGGTAAGCATGATTTAGCTCAACTACGAAGCCTACAAGACTGGTTCCTAAAGTATGAGCTGCAAACCGTCGAAGGGGTGTCGGAAGTCGCCACCGTTGGGGGCATGGTCAAACAATACCAAGTGCAGATCGATCCTGCGAAATTGCGTGCTTACAACTTAACGTTGCAGCAAATCAACATGGCGATTCAAAACGGCAACCAAGAAACGGGCGCCTCAGTGATTGAGGTGGCAGAAGCCGAGCACATGGTGCGCACCACGGGCTATCTCAGCAGCGTTGAGGATATTCAGTCCCTACCGCTTAAAGTGACCGATAAAGGCACACCACTGCTCCTCGGCGACATTGCCGATATCAATATTGGCCCACAAATGCGCCGCGGCATCTCTGAATTTAATGGTGAAGGGGAAGCCGTGGGTGGCGTGATCGTGATGCGTTTTGGTGAGAACGCCAGCCAAGTGATCGACAACGTCAAAGCCAAGCTGGCAGACTTGCAACGCAGCCTACCAGAAGGCGTGGAAATCGTGTCGACTTATGACCGTTCAACGCTGATCAATGCGGCGGTTGAGAATCTTTGGAAAAAACTCGCCGAAGAGTTCATTGTGGTGGCAGTGGTCTGTGCGCTGTTCTTGTTCCACATTCGTTCATCCTTGGTCATCGCACTGAGCCTCCCTGTCGGTATTCTCTCCGCCTTTATTGTCATGCACTGGCAAGGAATTAACGCCAACATCATGTCTCTCGGTGGCATCGCTATTGCGATTGGGGCCATGGTGGATGGGGCGATCGTAATGATCGAAAACGTCCACAAGCACATTGAACGCACACCGCTTACGGATAAAAACCGCTGGCAAGTGATTGGTAAAGCGGCCGAAGAAGTCGGCGCACCGCTGTTCTTCTCACTGCTTATCATTACGTTAAGCTTTGTTCCCGTGTTCGCACTGGAAGGCCAAGAAGGCAAGATGTTCTCGCCACTTGCCTTCACCAAAACCTACGCAATGGCGGCGGCAGCGGGTCTAGCGATTACACTTGTACCCGTGCTCATGGGGTACTTTATTCGTGGTAACGTACTGCCTGAACACAAAAACCCAGTCAACAAAGGATTGGTTTCGCTCTATCGCCCACTGCTGAGCTTAAGTCTTAAGTACCCAAAATCGATGATCGTGCTGGCGTTGGGACTTATGGCCTCGGCTTACTATCCAACCAGTCAATTGGGCAGTGAATTTATCCCGCCATTGGATGAAGGCGACTTGATGTACATGCCAACCACTTATCCGGGCATTTCCATCGGTAAAGCGCGTGAGCTCTTGCAACAAACCAACAAGCTGATCAAAACCGTACCGGAAGTGGAAACGGTATGGGGCAAAATTGGCCGTGCCGATACCGCAACCGATCCCGCGCCACTGACGATGATCGAGACGGTTATCCAGCTCAAACCGCGCGACCAATGGCGTGAAGGCGTAACAACAGAATCACTTCGCAAGGAGTTTGATAACCTTGTTCAGTTCCCGGGCTTAACCAACGCATGGGTAATGCCCATCAAAACCCGTATCGACATGCTTGCCACAGGCATCAAAACACCGATCGGCATTAAGATCGCCGGTCCTGATTTGAAAGTGATCGAGCAGATCGGCTCACAACTCGAACCGATCCTCAAAGGCGTGCAAGGCACCGCCTCTGTTTACGCAGAACGTGTTGCGGGTGGACGTTATGTCACCATCGACATCAAACGTAAAGCAGCAGCACGTTACGGTTTGAGCATTAAAGATGTCCAACAAGTGATTTCTACCGCGGTTGGCGGCATGAACGTGGGAGAAACCATTGAGGGTCTGGAACGTTACCCCATCAATGTGCGTTATCCGCAAGACTACCGTGACTCCGTAGTCAAACTGCAAAACCTACCACTGGTAACGCCCAACGGAGCACGCATTGCACTCGCCGATGTGGCAGACATTCGCTATGAAGATGGCCCACCGATGATCAAAACCGAAAACGCGCGTCCAAACGGCTGGGTGTTTGTCGATATTGATGGTCGCGATTTGGGTTCTTACGTACAAGAAGCGCAAAGCGTGGTGGCAGAGCAGCTTGAACTTCCCGCAGGCTATTCACTCGCTTGGTCTGGTCAGTATGAATATATGGAACGCGCCAAAGAGCGACTCAGTGTCGTGGTGCCAATTACGCTGGCCATCATCATGCTGCTGTTGTACTTCAGCTTCCGTCGCGTTGGCGAAGTACTGATCATCATGGCGACGCTCCCTCTGGCGATGGTGGGCGGACTGTGGCTGATGCATTACCTCGGTTACAACTTCTCCATTGCGGTGGGGGTCGGCTTTATCGCACTGGCCGGAGTAGCGGTGGAAATCGGCGTCATCATGCTCGTCTACCTAAACCAAGCGTGGCATTACAAAAAGCTTCACGCTGAAGAAAACAAACTGTCGCTCGTTGCACAAGATCTCACCGACGCGATCCGCGAAGGCGCTGGCTTACGTGTGCGCCCAGTCATGATGACAGTGCTAACGGTGATCATTGGCCTTATCCCAATCATGTACGGTGAAGGCACGGGCTCTGAAGTGATGCAGCGCATCGCGGCCCCAATGATTGGTGGCATGGCTTCCGCTCTCCTACTGACACTGTTGGTTCTTCCTGCCATATTCAAGTTATGGAAAAGCAAAGAACTGACCAAAACCGAATAAAAAATCAGGGGCAGTACTGGCTGCCCCCTTAACAAAACAATCAACAACAGAAAACAAAAGAACACGACTTAAAAAGGAAACCACCATGAACAAGATGACAAAAACACTGATTGCAGCCGCACTGACTTTCTCTGCCACCGCGGTATTGGCCAATACCATGGATCACTCCAAGATGGACCATTCTAAGATGGATCATGGAAAAGTGGACCACAGCAAAATGGATCACGGCAACATGAAAGAAGGCAGCATGAAAATGGATCACTCATCGATGATGGGTATGGAAGGCATGTCTGACGTTGGCATGCCAGCAAAAGGGGCGAAGCCTGATAAAGTGGTGCACGTGATGTTGAGTGATGACATGAAAATCACCTTCAAAAAAGAAGTGACGATTGAGCCAAACGACGTGGTGCAGTTCGTTGTGATGAACACAGGCAAAATTGACCATGAGTTTTCAATTGGCTCCGCGGCAGAGCAGCTAAAACACCGTGAAATGATGAAACAAATGGGTAGCCATGCACATGACAGCGGCAGTACTGTGACGGTTCAACCAGGCAAAGCCAAACAGCTGTTGTGGCACTTCCATGGCGATAACAAAGTCGAGTTTGCCTGTAACATCCCTGGTCACGCCGAAGCGGGTATGGTGAAAAGCATCGAGTTATAAGCGCATCGTTTTACTTTTAACCAATCGAGCGGTGGGCCTCCTACCTAAAGCGAAAAATCTGCCGCTCGTTTTGCTCTGAACAACACATTTGTTGACATAGAGATTACAAATATCCGTCTTGAGACACTACTATTGGCATGAACCCAATTCTAAGTGTTTAGATCATGACCTTGATGCTGACTTACCGTTGGTTAACCCTCATAATGTATGGCTTATGGACTGTGCCCGCACTGGCCAATGTTGATCTATCTGAGACTCAGCGATGGTCAATTTTTTATCGCGCGGCGCTTGAGCAGCAAAGCTCGCCACTGGTGACTAGCCAAACCCTCAATCAATACCCATTTCCGCTGCTCAGCAGCCACAGTCAATATCCTGATTTTACTCAATATACTTGGCAAGACATCGCGGATTTAGCCACCATGGCCAAGCAGTGCCAACCGCGAAACTCCTCTTCGCTGTATTTGGCGAAGGCTGTCGAATTTGAGTTGGCGTTATGTCGCCAAACGCCGCTCGGCGCAGAGTGGTTTCAACGTGTTGCGTGGCAACATCCGGCGGGAGGCAGCTACGCAGATCGCTATATTGAACACTTACCGGATTCAGAACAGGCAAGCTTTGCTTCGACGCATCCAACACGTTTTACTTTGGCGAGCCGCTATCATCCGCTGCATGCCTTGTGGCAACGACCGGGCGGTGCAGGGGTGGATGCACTGCTCAATGGTTTTCGTCTCTATCTTGCGCCAAATGATGAGCTGTGGCTAAGCAGTGAAGCGGGCTGGCATGTGCTTTCGAGCGTGCAGTGGCACGCACTCACCGCACCATTACCATTCACGCTGGAGCCTTATCAAGCACAAAAGCGTTGTGATGAGCGTTACAGCAACCTCTGCTTTAATCAGCGCGTTAGCAATCATGCGCTGCTGTATAGCGGTTTGGTTATCGGCGTGTTGCTTGCATTTGGCGCGGCGCTTCGTTCACTTTGGCTGCGCTATCAAGAAGGGCGCGAGCGGCGCTTTATTTTGCAACTGCTGACTCACGAACTGCGCACGCCCATCACCAGTTTAGGGTTGACCGTCGAATCACTACGCAACCAATTTGATCAATTATCCCCTCAGGCGCACGAGAGCTTATGGCGATTAATGGCCGACCATCAACGGCTGACGCAGTTGAGCGAGACAAGTCGCCACTACTTGAGCCCAAGCCACGACAGCATGGCGCGCCATCCAGCGCAGTTGAGTGACTTCATCGAGCATTGTATCGAGGGCTTTGAGGTTGAGCTTCATCTCAAACACGACTCAATACTGGCACTACCTTATTACTGGCTTGGGCTGTGCGTCACCAACTTACTCAGCAATGCCAAGCAGCATGGCGTGCCGCCCATTCGCCTGACGGTGAGTGTGGTTGCACAAACACTGCGCATTGAAGTGGAAGATTGCGGTGAATTTCCCTCTTTCTACCAACGTCTGTGCAAACGACTTTCGAGGCATCAAGACACTCACTCTCGCCCAAACACAGATAACATGGGCGTTGGCTTACAGTTGGTGCGAAAACTCATCACCCAAATGGGCGGCAAACTGGTTATCCGTCGTCATCCAACCCGTTGTATTTTGGAGCTGCCGCTATGAAGCGTATTTTGCTGATTGAAGATGACACCTTACTCGGCCAAGGTCTGCGCGATTATCTGCATGACCATGGTTATGCATGCGAATGGATAACGCAGAGCCAACAGGTCGAAAAGCACTGGTTCAGTACCGATCTGGTGATTTTGGATCGGCAATTGCACGATGGTGACAGCCTGAAACATCTGCCGCACTGGTTGATGCTCAAAGCCCTGCCGGTGATCGTACTGACCGCCAAAATTGAAGTGGAACAACGGATTGAAGGGCTCAAAGCTGGCGCGAAAGATTATGTGCTCAAGCCCTTTTCCCACCAAGAGTTGCTGGCACGCATCGAAGCGCAACTGCGCCCGCTCGGCAGTAGCGTACTCAGCTACGCGGATATTGTGGTCGATGTGGCTAATCGATCTGTGCTGCATAACCAAACGCCGGTTGAGCTCAAACCGAAAGAGTTTCAACTGCTGTTGATGCTATTGCAAAATCCGGGGCGCGTTTATCACCGTGATGAACTGCTCAATCTTATTTGGGGTTATCAATCATTCCCGACCACGCGCACCGTGGATAACCACATTTTGCATTTGCGACAAAAACTGCCGCAACTGGATATCGAGACACTGCGCGGCGTCGGTTATCGCCTCAAAGGAGCCGCCGTATGATCTGCGCCTCTTTTCGCAATCACATTGTGCGACTTGGTATGCTCAGCGCGTTAGTAAGCGGCGCCGCGCTAGCGGAAACGCCGCCAAGCCCCACCCATCCTTGGTTTCGCACCACACCGCTGCAAAGCAGTTACCAGCTATTGGTTGATGGGCATCCCACGCAAGCGTGGCACGAGCTCATCCACACACTGTCTACCACGCCCGTAGCCGAGCCTTTTTGGCAACTAATTAAAGAGGCCATTCTCAGTCAAACCCAATGCGGACAAGCACTTCCAAGCACATCGCCTAACGATCTCGCGATTGCGGTGACGTTTATTCATAAGTTCAATCAGACCTTTCAAGGCTACCAAGTGAGGCTGAGCGCCGAAAACCTCACCCAGCCGCTGGCGGTGCGTCTGGCTTCTGCGCAAGGTGCAACCTTGTTAGCGGCAGAGCTTGCGCCGGCCGATTACGCCGAAGTGGAAAGTCGCGATCTGCTTTCGCCGTATGCCGCAGGTGTCTATTGGCTCACGCTGGGCGAGCAGCGCATGGCGCTGTTGATTTCGGCTCCTTCCAACACACCGTGGATTGAACAATCCAGCACGGCCGATCTCACTATCCGCTTCCCCGCCACGCCTTCGGGCTGCGCATCGTCACTAGCTCGTTGGCAATTTTTTGATCAAAACTTTACTCTGCTACACTCACAAACCGTCAACCGTGATCAGCCTCCTGCCCCACCCACCGCCCCTTCTCAAGCGCGCTGGCGTAGCCTCAGCGTTATCCAAAGTGAATACCAAGGCACCATTCGCGTGGAGCAAATGCAGCGCCTGACGATACCGATTGACTAAACCACCTTTCACTTTGTTCAGGCAAAGTGGGAAAGACATACTGGTGACAAAACTCATCGATAGACAAGGTTAAATATCTGGGTTACTCGATAGGAGACCGATATGAAATTGACCTTTTCCCCACTGGGGCTACTGCTGCTGGTGAGCGCGCAGAGCTTTGCGTTGACCTTAGAACAGGGCGATCAGCACTGGCAGATTGACCCCGACACACTGGCCATCAGCCTCAAGCAAGACTCGCAAACTTTCGCCATCAACCAAGGCAGCCTACAGATTGACGGGCAGACGCAACAGGCAACGCAAGTAACCCAAAGCGCCGAGCAAGCCTCATGGACACTCAAGCCAAGTGGCGTGCAAGTGTCTGCGCAGTTGCAACAAGGGTTGAACATCGATTTTCGCTGGCCAAGTGCTCGTGGGATTGAACGCCAAGCACCTCAAGCACTGCGCTGGTTTGATCTCAGTGAAGCATCGACCCAAACGCTGTTACTGCCGTTTGACGAAGGAATGCGAGTGCCGACCGATAACCCGACTTGGACACGCTATTTGATAGACAATCATTCGGGCGCCAATACCACGCAAGATCTCAAAATGCCGTTCTGGAGCGCGCAGCAGGGCGAACGCTTCATCAGCTATCAACTGCTCAACGCCACCAATAACCAGCTGCACTTTAGTGAGCAGCAAAATAAGTTGGACTTACAAGCGGAGCACTGGTTTACCCTGCTGAACCAAAGTGAGCCTTTTAGCGTGCGCATCACCGTGGGCGATGAGATGCTGGCCGGAGCCAAAGCGTATCGCGACTGGCGCGAAGCCGCGGGGCTGCGTGTTTCACTTGCGGAAAAACGCAAGGCAAATCCGCAGATCGAAAAAATGATTGGCGCAAGCCACGTCTATCTATTCGGGCGTGATTTAATCGCAGTGCAAGATGTGGTGGATTGGTGGGGACTGCGCGATTGGTTTTGGCGCTCTGAGTTTACCCCTTCACCAGAATTACAAAAGGAATTGGCGAGCCTAAAAAAAGGCCCAGACTGGCTTAATCAGTATCAGAAAAAATTACTGGTCGGAGAGATAAGCCAAGCCTTAAACCAAAAGCTCAACGCCGACCCATTGTCGATTCAAGCGCAGTACCAAGCCGCGCAGCAGCGCAAAGCGTGGCTGACTGAACACGCTGGCGCATACCTCAAACCAAGCGATCAATGGGGACAAGGGTTAGCGCAACCCATGATCAGCACCCTTCAGCAAGCAGGATTAAGCAAACTCTGGCTAGGTCTTGATAACTGGATGCCAGCCTTTTATCAGCCGCAAGTGGTCGATAGCGCCAAACAAGCCGGCTATTTGATTGGCGTGTATGACTCATACAACACCGCGATTGAAAAAGGCATCAACGACAGTTGGCTGACCGCGCAGCTGCCGGATCGCATGCGCGAAAACTGCGCGATTGAAAAAGCCGATGGCACGTTACAACTGGGCTTTCGCGGTAACGGCTTTTATCTCAATCCCGCCTGTGAACTCGGTTACGTTAAACAGCGCGTGCAAGATATTCTCCATTTCGGGCGCTTTAACAGCCTGTTTCTCGATGTGGATGGCACCGCCATGGCGCGGGAAGATTACCGCTCGCGCAGCAACGAAACCGCGATGCTAGCCGCCTTTAACACCCGAATGCAGGATATTGCAAACACGCCGACGCTGATTTTGGGATCGGAAGATGGCAATGCCCTGACCACTCAAGGGCTGGTGTTTGCTCATGGTATGGAAACGGTCGGCTTTGGCTGGACAGACAAAGCGATGAAGAGTGACAAACAGTCACCCTATTATTTGGGCAAGTGGTATCCCGATGAAAAGCCGGATTTTTTCTTTAAATCAGCGCAAGTTAAAGAGCCCTATCGCAGCTTACTGTTTGCCCCAGAGTACAAAGTGCCGCTCTATCAAGTGGTGTTTCATGATGAGCTGATCAGTAGCCACCACTGGCACAGCGATAGTTTAAAGTTTTCCAATGTCAAAGCCGTGCGTGATTTGCGTGCCATGCTGTTTAACACTCCGGCGATGGTGCATTTAAGCCGTGATGAAACGCGTAAAAACTCCGCGCGTATCGAGCAACTTAAGCACTATCAACAAGGGTTTTTGCCCTTGCATGAGCAGTTGTGGGATAAAGCCTTGATTGATTTTCGCTGGCTGGATAAGCAAGGCCAAGTGCAACAAACACGTTTTAGTGACGGGTCAATCTTGATCGCCAATTTCAGCACACAACCATTTAGGTTAACACACGGACACACCATAACGCCCCACACGCTACTAGCTACGTTGAGTAATGGAAAGAGCTTTAGTTGGCAACCTATGCGATGAATTCCTACATATTACAACACATGATTGCTTTACCTCATCCAAAGTGATCTCTTGGGTTGAGCAGTTTGCCAGACTAAGTGTCTGGCGATCTTGTTTATATTTTTCATTTATTTACCGACTAAATTAGGTAAGGCAACGAAAGATTTTATCTTAACTAACCCCTTTATTACTTTTATTTTGTCTAAGATCTCTCACTTTTATAATCACAATGATGACGGGGGAATTTTTTCATACATAATGACTATGAGTCTGAAATGGTTCATTTCAATTAGGTGAATATTATGACCACACACAACACTTCTAGTCTCTGGTTTACACTCGATTATAAAATCGCGTTCTTCTTTCCTGCTTAATTCCTACAATAAAATTAATTTTCAATACATTAGATATTACTTAATGCAATAAAACTCGCATACTAGTTTATTAGTACACTTTCTAGTCATTGAATTTTAATTTATCCACTTGTTCTTACCAGTTATTAGCCTGGCGCTTAATATGATATTTCGCGTTTATACACTGGTATTTTCAATCAATTTAAAACACTCGAGAATTAACAAACTATTCTTGAGGTAATAAGTATATTTAAAATTTCAGGAAACTATTATGGATAATTTTAAGCATCTTCCAGAACCCTTTCGTATTCGCGTTATTGAGCCAGTAAAACGCACCACTCGCGAGTATCGCGAAGAAGCAATTTTAAAAGCGGGCATGAACCCTTTCCTACTGGATAGTGAAGATGTCTTTATCGACTTGCTGACCGACAGTGGCACAGGGGCCATCACTCAAGATATGCAAGCGGCGATGTTCCGTGGTGATGAAGCGTACAGTGGCAGCCGCAGTTATCATGCATTGGCCAACGCCGTAAAAGACATTTTTGGTTACGAATTCACCATTCCGACACACCAAGGCCGTGGTGCAGAGCAGATCTACATTCCTGTGTTGATCAAAAAACGTGAAATCGAAAAGGGATTGGATCGCTCTAAGATGGTCGCCTTGTCAAACTACTTCTTCGATACCACCCAAGGTCACACGCAAATTAACTGCTGTGTGGCGAAAAACGTCTACACCGAGGAAGCCTTTGATACTGGCGTGAAAGCCGACTTTAAAGGCAATTTTGATTTAGAAAAGCTGGAAGAGGCGATTCTCGAAGCGGGCCCAGCCAATGTGCCATACATCGTCAGCACCATTACCTGTAACTCTGCTGGCGGCCAACCGGTGTCACTTGCCAACTTAAAAGCGGTGTACGAAATTGCTAAACGTTACGATATCCCAGTGATCATGGACTCTGCCCGTTTTGCCGAAAACGCCTATTTCATTCAGCAACGCGAAAAGGATTATCAAAACTGGAGCATCGAGGAAATCACCCGCGAAAGCTACAAATACGCTGATGGTTTGGCCATGTCAGCGAAGAAAGACGCCATGGTACAAATGGGCGGTCTGCTTTGCTTCAAAGATGAAAGCTTCCTTGATGTTTATACTGAATGCCGCACCTTGTGTGTGGTTCAAGAAGGCTTCCCCACTTATGGTGGCTTAGAAGGCGGTGCGATGGAGCGCTTAGCGGTGGGTCTATACGATGGTATGCGCCAAGACTGGCTAGCCTACCGAATTAACCAGGTGGAATATTTGGTCAATGGCCTCGAAAGCATTGGTGTGGTTTGCCAGCAAGCTGGTGGGCACGCGGCCTTTGTTGATGCGGGTAAACTGCTTCCTCATATTCCTGCCGATCAGTTCCCTGCCCATGCTTTAGCGTGCGAGCTTTATAAAGTCGCTGGTATCCGCGCGGTCGAAATCGGCTCGCTGCTACTCGGGCGCGATCCCGCGACAGGCAAGCAGCACCCGTGTCCTGCAGAGTTACTGCGCTTAACCATTCCACGCGCCACGTATACTCAAACGCACATGGATTTCATCATCGAAGCATTTGGTAAAGTCAAAGCGAATGCGGCAAACGTCAAAGGACTCGAGTTCACCTATGAGCCGCAGGTCCTTCGTCACTTTACCGCGCGACTGAAAGAAATCGACGCATAACACTCGCCAAAACGCAGCCCTACCGTGGCTGCGTTTTTTTGGCCAAAAAAAGATAACGATAAATTAAACAATAACGTGAAACTCAAGGATTATTATCATGTCAAAGCAACCCTCGTTAATTGGGGGAGCGTGCATTATTGCCAGCGTCTGTGTCGGCGCTGGAATGCTCGGCCTCCCCAGTGCAGGGGCTGGCGCGTGGACGCTCTGGTCTCTATTGGCTCTCACTCTTACCATGGTCGTCATGACGCTATCTGGTTGGCTACTGCTCGAAGCGTTTAAACACTACGAACTGCGGGTCTCCTTCAATACTGTCACCAAAGATATGCTCGGCAGCAAAGTAAACTGGTTCAACAATTTGATGGTTTACTTTGTGGGTGGCATTTTGCTGTACGCTTACATCACTTCTTCTGGTCTTATCTTGCAAGATGTTCTGCAAATAGACAGTAAAGTGGCCTCTATCTTGTTCGTTGCGGTATTTTCGGCCTTTGTTTGGCATTCAACACGCGCGGTTGACCGTATCTCGGTCATTCTCATTGTCTTTATGGTTCTCAGTTTTATCTTTGGCGTTTCTGGGTTAGCGATCAACGTCAAAACCTCCGTTTTATTCGATACCATCAATGAGAATGCCGATTACGCTCCCTACGCCATGGCGATGCTTCCCGTTGCTCTAACCTCTTTTGGTTATCACCATTCCGTCTCTTCTATGCGCTCTTATTACGGCGAAGAACGAAAAGCCAAATACGCCATTCTTGGCGGAACGATTATTGCGCTTAGCCTCTATTTCTTATGGTTACTGAGCATCTTCGGCAACTTACCTCGCTCAGAGTTTGGCTCGGTGATCGAACAAGGTGGCAATGTCGATGTGTTGCTCAAAGCGCTGGGTTCGGTGATTGAATCAGAGAAGGTCTCGCAAGCGATCAACGCATTCTCGATGGCGGCGATTCTCTCCTCTTTCATTGGCGTTGGATTAGGGGTGTTTGATTTCTTGGCTGATCTGTTTAAGTTTGGCAACTGCAAACGTGGCAGAAGCAAAACTTGGCTGGTGACGTTTCTTCCACCGTTGATCTTGTCGCTACTGTTCCCGTTTGGCTTCATTATTGCCATTGGTTATGCTGGCGCGGCGGCCACCGTCTGGGCTTGTATTATCCCAGTACTGCTCGCCTACAAATCTCGTTCGATGGAGAATGGCTATCAAGGCTTTGTGGTACCAGGAGGCATGTCAGTCCTCGTTCTGGTACTGGGTTTTGGTGTGTTAACCGCCATCTTCCATATGCTGGCCACATTTACGGGGTAAAGATAACGCCAGCCACCTCAGGTGGCTGGCTTTTTGTTACAAATGCCAACTCCGCGTAATTTGCGCCTCAGCGACAAAATGATCGTCGTGACTCACCAAAATGAGTGCGCCTTGGTAGTGGGCCAGCGCGTGAGCCAATGCCTGTTTGGATTCCAAATCGAGATGATTGTCTGGTTCATCCAACAGTAGCAGAGACTGGTTGGGTACATGGCTTACCATCAACATCGCCAATTTCATTTTCTCACCGCCGCTTAGATGTGCCGCTTGCCGATCAACGCTATCTCGACGAAAACTGATCCCAGCAAGCAGCAGACGAGCCTCATTGCTGGTTATCCCTGAGCAAAAGTGGGTGAGATTTTCCAGCAAAGAGAGCTGAAGATTGATGATTTGGTAATGTTGGTCAAGATAAACCGCAGGCGCATAACGGCAAATCTCACCACTGTATTCCTCGTGAAGACCTGTCAGCGCTTTCAGTAGCCGACTTTTCCCCACGCCATTGGCACCAAACAAACGGCAGCGCTCTCCTTGTTTGAGCTGAAACGAGAGAGGTGTGTGCGTGAGCCCTTGCGTTCGATAATCCGTCACATTCAGTAACGTCCTCTTTTTGTGCTCATGCGTTTCAGACAAGTACAACTTTGGCTCTTCTTCTAGCACCAACTTCTGCTTTAAATTGTGTTGCAGATGCTGATTTCGCTTAAGTTGATTTTGCACCTTGATATTGGCACTCGCACGGCGATTTTCAGCGCTGTTTTTCATGCCGTCTGTCAATATTTTGGGTTGGCTACCAGACGCACGCTTTTTCTTACCTTGGCTTTCTCGCTTCTGCGCTTTCTCTTTGCTCTTTTGTATCTCGCGTTGTATCGCTTTTTGTTCACGTTGAAGGTGATTGAGCTTGCGAGTCACCGCCTCTTGTTGCGCCTGCCATTGCTGCTGATATTGTGCATAGTGACCATCAAACCAGTGCAACCCTTCTGACGTCAAACGCACTACTCGATCAACCGCCATCAACAAAGCGCGGTCATGGCTCACCAACAAGATTGGCCGCGACTCGTGCCTAATTTGCTCAATCAACCATTGTTTACCAATGTGGTCGAGATGGTTGCTCGGCTCATCGAGGATCAACACCTCATTGTCCCCCAAAAACAAGCGCTTTAAAGTAAGCATCGCAAGCTGTCCACCGCTAAGTTGCTGGCAACTGGCATCAAGTGGTTGCGTGATCCTGAGTTCATCAAGCAAAGCTTGCGTGGTGTGCTCAATCTGCCAATCTTCTTCCAGCTGTTCAAAATGACGTGGATCCACACTGCCCTTTTCTATTTGCTTGAGGGCATTCAGTTTTTTGCTGATACCAAGGTATTGTGCAATAGAGCCTTGTGGCTTTTGATCGGATGCTTGTTGCGAGTAGTAGCCAATTCGTCCATGAGCAACCACGTGCCCTGACGTGGGCGCTCTTTGCCCCACCAGCAATTGCAGCAGAACAGACTTACCCACACCATTTCGGCCCACCAATGCCGTTCGTCCCTCGGCAAGTTGAAAATCAAGATGGTGAAATAACCATTCACCGCTGTTTAATTGATAGCTCAGTTGCTGAGCGTGAATAACGGGCATAGAGACCCCCTTACGATTCAAAGAAAGGTAAGAAGTCAGTAAGCATAATTACGAATGTCCTCTCGTGTTATGCCTCAAAGGCACCTACACGAAAATCGAAGCATAGGAAAACAAGATGTACAACAGAAACGCAATAACGCCGACTAACTCCAAGAGCCGAATGAATAAAGATCATCGGAATATAGGGAAGTTAGATGTTCATTTAGGCGTTATCTCCGCAAGAAAGGATGGCGAGAGGTTAACAATTGAACAAACGAGATGTCAAGTGCAACTCATGAATCAACACACAACAAAAAACTAAATAATGAAGCTCTAAATCAATGAATAAAAACAAAATAATCAATAAGAATATCTTTGTGACAATTGATAAGTATTTGATAAATCATAAATGCAGCAAATGAGTATTGTGGTATTTTCGCCTGTCTCTATGCACATAAAATATACCTATTATTTCAATCGCATAGTTATTAAAAATACGTTAAATATCAATAAGGAAATTTGTGTGAAAAAGTTGGCATTATCTAAAGTTTTTCTGTTGGGCTTATTGGCCTCTTCGTATGCAAGTGCGAATGTATTGACAGGAGTAGTCGGCATTGGATATGGCTTTGGAGGCGATAAACTGGGTGAAGGCGTTTTCGTCAATGGCGATAGCGATGATATAAAAGCGAACGAAGGTATCTCTATTTTTGGCGGGGCGGATTTAGCGCTTCCACAAGATTTCTTGTTGCGTGGCACCCTAGGTTACAAATTTGACACCATTGATGCGTCAAACGGTGATATCTCATTCAGCCGAGTTCCTGTTGAGTTCACAGTTTTCAAGAGCTTAAGCAACCACAAATTGGGCGCCGGGTTTACCTATCACACCGCGGTTAGCTATGAGTGTAATGTAAGCGGGATCTGCAGCGGCGAAGTAGAATTCGATGATGCAGCCGGCTTGGTGGTGCAATATGAATACGCGTTTGCGCCTGGGGCTCTTGGCCAAATCGCGGTTGGTGCAAAATACACCAATATCGAGTATGAAGTTTCCTCAACAGGTGAGACTTTTGATGGCAGTGGCTTCGATATTCACCTTACCGTTTTATTCTAAAACCCATCTAAATCTACACCAATAAATCGGTGTTAATCTGTATCATTTAGGGAAGAGATGCTCTCTTCCCTCGTTTCCTAGACGTTTCGTTATTTATCTCAATGGAAACGATGCGTGGTTTCTTCAATATCAGCATCGTTTAAATCAACAAACGCAGCCATTTCAAGCTGCGTTTTCTCTTGTTAGCGCATCACAAACCACTCTTCGTGGAAGCGCTGATGGATATCGACCCGATAGGGTTTTAGCGCTTGCTTTAAGGCATGCGAGAACGCCACAGGCCCGCAGAAGTAAAACTCATAGTCGCGCAGGTCACCGCATTGCTTAGCAATGTCTTCCGCAGTCAATAATGGGTCCACGCTCGCATCGATAATGGTCAGTGAAGCGTGAGCGGTGTGCGCTTTACGCTTAAGTTCTTCACACATCTGCGGATCCACTTTCTGGCAACAGAAGAAAAGATGCACGCGCCGGGAATATTCTATTGCCGCTAAGGCGTCTAAACCAGCCATAAACGGGGCAATCCCAACGCCACCACCAATCCAGATCTGCGCTTTATTTGCCGAGAAATCAAACTGACCGTAAGGCCCTTCGATTTCAAGCCGCTCACCAACCCGGATTCGATCGCGTAAACCGGTGGTAAAATCGCCCAGTTCTTTAATAAGAAAACGCAGTTGATTGCCTTGCGCCGCACTGGCAATGGTAAAGGGATGAGGCTCTTCACCAGCAAAACGTAGATAAACAAACTGACCCGCTTTGTGTCCTTTCCATCGGTTTTCAACCGCGACAATCAGATCCAACGTTTGGCTATTCGGGCAATAATGGATTCGAGTCACTTGGGCTGCATAGCGTACTTTCTTGCCTATCAGTCCAAATAAACTGTAGATCGCAGCCAAGCTTCCCACGCTTAAAAACAATAACGTGACCCAATAAATAGGCGTGCCCAGATAGGCTTTTTTCAGCAAAATAAAAGCATGCGCGGCAATGAATAGGTAAGCGACTGGCATCAATTGATGACTCAAGCGGAAGGATTTGTACTTCACGGCCGACCATAACGACACCACGACTAACGCAATCAGCAGATAAAATCCCCACTCCCCCATCGCCATAGCGACAGGTTTCGCTTGTTTTAACCACACGCCCCATTCAGAAAGCTGGCCATGTGGGCCACTGCCATCGAAGCGAACCGGTTTTTCCAGCAATTCGAGAGAGATTAACCATTTAGGTAAATGGTAGGTAAACCAATGAAACACACCGAGCGATAAACCCGCAATACCCAGCCATTTGTGGATCCGATACCCTTTGTCGATTCCCTGAGTCCAACGCTCAATGGTGGGAAGGCGCAACGCAAGCACCATAGCGGCAGAGAACATCATAAGTGCCAAGATGCCGGAGTATTGAACGAAGGCTGAGCGCCATTGAAACACATTTTGTGAAGAGAAAAGCGAAGGTTCGGCTTGCAACCACAAAAGCGTCACGATGACGACGGCTATCCCTATCGATTGTTTTACTCTGTCCATAACCAAATCCACTTAAATTATAAGGTTATTTTAGAGTAACAATCCTAACGTAAATCAACGTCGCCAGCATGTAAATTTGGGTAAAGGGTAAGTGCTAGAGTTCATCTGGCTGATGAGGGGGGTGAGAACAAGGCGGATAGTGCTCAATAATAAAGGAGCGCATTGCGCTCCTTAGTAAATAATGGCTTATTGTGCTCTTAAACGCTGCCAGTATTTCTCGTAAATGGCCAACGCTTCTGGGCCTACGTCGTTAATGAACTCACCCTTCTTCACATCCTCATCTGCTGGGAAAATCGTTGGGTTGTTTCTCAGTTCATCCGGTAATAGTGCACGTCCAGCTTTCGTTGCAGAGGCATATCCCAAGCTATTTACGATCTCTGCTTGATGCTCTGGCTGGTACATAAAGTTGATAAACTTATGCGCGATCTCTTTATGTTTGCTACCTGATGGAATGGTAAAGTTATCCATCCACATCACCGCGCCTTCTTCCGGCATCACAAACTTCAGCTCTGGCATCTCAACCTGTCCTTGGTAAGCGTTACCATTCCACTGCATACCAACTGAAGCTTCACCTGAAACGTACGGTACTTGCGGAGCATCTGAGTTATACAACAACACGTTGCCTTTTAACGCCACCAAAGAGTCGTATGCTTTTTTGATCTCTTCTTCATTCTTCGTGTTGATGCTGTAACCATTCAGTTTTAGCGCCATGCCAAACACATCACGAATATCGTCAATCAACATTACTTGCTGTGCGTATTTCTTGTCCCACAAATCTGCCCAACGGGTGACAGGTGCGTCAACCATGCTTTCGTTGTAGCTGATTCCGGTAATCCCCCAGATGTAAGGAAGAGAGTAGTCATTCTTAGGATCGTGAGCTTGACCGAGCAGACCGTCCATTGTGTCTTGCATGTTAGGAATTTTGCTGTGATCCAATTTTGCAAGTAAGCCTTCACGCCCCATTTTTTCAATAAAATAGGCGGAAGCAAAAACGACGTCGTAACCCGAGCCTTTCAATAGTTTGAGTTTGGTATACATCGATTCATTATTTTCAAATGTTGAATAATTAATCGTGACACCTTCTTGCTTTTCGAATGCTTTTAAAGAGGCTTCTGGTAAGTAACTTCCCCAAGCATAAACGTTAATTACCTCATTATCAGCTTGAGAAGCTGAGGTAAAAGCGAGCGCGCTCAGAACCAATCCTTTGACTAATAACTTCATAGTTTGCTGTCCAAACAATACCAGCACCATGCTGGGGGTCACGCGCATAATTAGGCAATTGTTAATGATTTGAAAGAAAAATTAATTATTCATTAAGATAAAAATTTGTTATCGGAAAAAACAGGGTTGATAACCAAGGGCTGAGAGGAAAATGCTTGTGCTAGCACGACTTTTTTGTGCTCAAAAACACTCGTTAAGTTGAGCAAAAAATGAAGATTTCATCCACAACTTGTCCTGCAATCCAAACATACAAATTGCCAATTCCTTTCTTTTTCATAAGATCGAAAACGCCAGCAAATTTGCTGGCGTTCTCCAACATGCTTTAAGAAAGCTTAGGCATTCAAACCTGTCGCTTCAGCTACTTGATCAACAACGGCACTTACCGCATTGGCTATCTCATGCAGTCTCGCCGCTTCTTCTGGGCTAAACGGGTGAAGCAGCACTTTCTCTACACCTTGACGGCCGATTACCGTCGGCAAACTTATCAGTACATCATGAAGGCCATACTGGCCAGTGAGCATAGTCCCAACCGGTAGGACCGACTTCTCGTTGATCATAATCGCTTGGATGATGCGAAAGACACTGGCAGAAATGCCATGTGTGGTGTTGTGTTTGCGTTTAAATATTTCGTATCCCGCTTGTTTTACCGACTCAAGCAGTTCGTCAGCATCGATACGTTTAATATGGTTGGTATCGCAATAGTAGTCTGCGGGTTGCCCTGCGATGGAAATCAGACTCTTTGGTGTAAAGCAGTGGCTGCCATGTTCACCCAATACGTAACCGAAAACATTTTTAGGGTCTAACTGCACTCGGTTGGCAACGATCGTCATCAGACGCGCTGTATCAATCACACAACCACTACTGATCACCTTACTTGGTTTAAATGTCGTATTTTTTATGATGAAGTGGCTGACCAAATCACAAGGGTTAGAAACCACGATTAAGATGGCGTTCGGTGCAACTCGTTCCACCTGTTTAGCAATATCAACGCCAATTTTCGCGTTGATTTCTGCGATGTCGATGCGAGTTTGTCCTTGCTTAATTTGTGCTCCAGCGGTAATCACAACGATATCTGCCGCCAAGAGATCGAGATAATTTTTTGTAGGGAGAATATGCGTATTTTTTGAAAAAGTGAGCGCAGCCGTATGGCGAAAATCGAACACTTCCCCTTCTGCACGCTCTAAGTTCTGGTCCAGTAGCACCAATTCACTGACACTTCCCATCGTGAGAAGATAGTTACAAATGCCCACACCCACTGAGCCAGCGCCAATTACCCCGATTTTCATCATCCATTCCCTGACATAGTACAACTTAGATCACAATTTTATGCTGATTAAGCCGCTAACTTCCATTTTATTTGGCCAATAAGACATAATTAAGTTGAAACATCTAGCTTCCATTCTCTTAGCGACATATGAGTCGATAAATTGGCGAATTTTCGCTCTCTCTATACAGATTTTCGACTCTTCACTAACAAGCTTAGCTTACCATCGGTTCGGTACAAGATGAGCGAGAATAGAATTAAACCACAGCCGATCAACTTGTTTGAGGATAGAGATTCGCTGTACCACAGTACGCTCAGTATCACAGTCCAAACAGGTTCGAGGATCATGATAAGCGCCGCATTACCAGGATTGATCTGCTTTTGCGCCATTGTCTGCATCACGTATCGCAAGGCAGTAGCAAGAATAGTACTCGCCGCAAACCAAGCCCAGATAGTAGGATCTATCTGAGTCGGCACGCTTTCGAAGAGCACACTGGCCGACAAACCAATCAATCCCGTCACAAACAGTTGAATACAGGTTAAAACCAAGATGGGGAGTGTTTGCGAATATTTGCTATTGATATTGAAGTGCAAAGCCAAAACGACCGCATTAAACAGAAACCACAACTGACTGACCGAGCTCTGCCAACCATCCGCCAAAGAGAGGAAAGCCAACCCCGACGCGGCAATCGGCAAAGAGACCCAGAAAATGCGTTTGGGTCTTTGCTTAAACAGCACCCAAGCAACAAATGGCACCATCAACATGGAGAGGCTGAGGATAAATGCCCCTTCCCCCAAGGTGTCGCTGATGGAAATAGCGTGAATCCAACTCATCAGGGCCGTGGCTAAGAGTAATCCCACTAACGCTGCGGAGCGAATATCCCCCCAACTGGCTTTAAACAGAGAGCGATAACAAAAAGGGAGCAAGCAGAGTGCAGCGATTAAAAAGCGCAGGCCAATAAAACCAAATGGCGGTAGCCCTTGTATGGTCTCTTTAGAAAATATCCACCCAAAGGCAGAAAGGATCGTTGCAAGAATTAAAATGCTGGCAGCTTTACGTTCAGAATTCAAAAGTTTTACTCTTTTACTTGTTTGAAGAAGGTTCTCTTCGTTGGTTATTATTTCCCAGCATAAGCAGGATATTTATTGAGCAAAAACATAATGCCAAAACGCCGCCAATATCGCGACACAGTAGGCCAATAAATTCCCAATAAATGAGAATTTAATGGCCATTAATCACAAAGAAAATCAGATTGTTGGCGATAGGGGTTGAAGACGGGAGCACTGGCATTCGCAATGCAAATGAGACAACCAGAAAAATCACCACTCAATATGGATCGGGGTGCCCATCTTAACTAAACGGATAAACTCATCCATCTCTTGGTTGGTGAGCGCAATACAGCCGTTCGTCCAATCAAAGCTTTGCACAAATCGTGGATCTCGCTGTTCACCATCACGCAGGCCATGCACCTTGATGTCACCACCAGGAGAAAACCCTTTTTCCTTTGCCTGCAAGCTATCAAACGGATTCGGGTAGCTGATGTGTACAGATCGATAAAAGGCAGACTCTTCTGTCACATAATCCAGCGTGTAAATCCCTTCTGGGGTGCGTTGATCCCCTTCTTGAAGCTTATGCCCCTTTGGCTGCTTACCCAACGCAATTCGATACTCACGTATCACTTCCTCACCCGACATGAGGTAAAGTCTCCGTTTTGATTTATCCACTTTTACCCAGTCAACTTGCTCGCTTGCAAAGCAGCCAGAGCCAATGCAGAGTATCAATAGCATCAACAGTAATCGCATCATTCACCATTTAAGAAAAGCGTTTCCAACACTATACCGGACGAGCAAAAGAACGGACAACTGCGTGGTAGAAAACATCAAGTATGCGCTATGCTTTATGCATAGTCAGTGAGATTTGCTGGAAAATGCCAATGACACACCAACGCACATTTCCCTACTCCTTTGTTTTCTTTAATTTATATCGTTGGCTGGTTTGCACCATGGTTTTATGGATGTTTTCCCAGGTCGCATTGTCTTGCACGCTAACCATGGGATATAGAACCAATGAACGCTTACCGCTCATTGCAGAGTCACCCGATAACAGTGGCCTTTATTTAGACTTTTATTCGGTAGCCGCAGAACGCATAGGCTGTAAGCTCAAGATCATTAGGGGCCCCAAAAACCGCATTCTTAAACTACTAGAGGCTGGCGATATCGACTTCTATCCCGCTTTCAATTACAACGAAACACGAGCACGTTATACCTATTTCATTGAAAATGGTTTTCCGGGGGGAGAAATAGGGGTGTCACGCGCAGATTTTCCCGACATAACGGCATTATCACAGCTTGATGGCTATACCGTTGTACAAGCTTTGGGGTCTCCAGGCTTTGCTAGCGGGCTGAAAGGCGTTTCTATCTACTCCGCACCGGAAATGACCATTGCAGACGCCTTCGAACTACTGCGTAAAAAGCGTGGGGACTTTTACATCTATAATCGAGAATCTCTGCTCTACTATCTAAAACAAGAACAACCTCAAGATGTGAAAGTACATCCAGACTGTTGCGGAGGCATCCAACCCATCTATTTGGGTTTTTCCCGATACTCTTCCCACTATTCGGAAGTGCCTAATCTAAGCTTTGATGGCCGTCAGCCACAAAGCGCTATCAACTTCCCTACAGTGATCGCCTCGGATTGCCTCGCGTTTCGTTTTCAAAAAGAGCTGATGGAGATGAAAATCTCCGGCATCACTGACTCCATTTATCAGCAATACTACCATTGATTCTCTACGGGCTAATTTGAGTTGGGTACAAGCTTAGCCGAAGCAGAGAGTCTAGTTTGGCAGCAGATCAGTAAAATCAGTGCTAAAGAGACACCAAACAAACTCACGTAAAAACTGCTGTAGTAATTAAATAGTTCACCAACCACGCCGACCGACAAACTCGACACCAGCATACTTAGCTGCAACATGTTGGAAAACAAAGTTGAAGCAGTACCTAACTTGTCTTTCATCATATCCTGCATGACAACCATCCCCAGCGTTGCGCACGTACCGATAAAAATACCATTGAGTAGCTGAGCAGCGATGAGATGTGTGTAGTCGGCAGCCACTAACATCACGGCGTAGAAAAGCACACCTGAAGCAATACCCACTTTCATAACGGCTAATGCGCTCCATCTCTTGGCTAACTTTCCAGCCCACAGCATCACCGGAATCTCGCACAACGCAGCGACACCAAACAGAACACCAAGCCAGTTTGCGTCAACTTTCAGCTCTTGAGATAGATACAACGGCATCGAAACGATGTAAAGATTGTTGGCAGCAAACGCCAGCACAATAATAAGGCAATAAATAGCCACCAACGGATTGAGCGAACTTATCCCTTTTTTCTTTGGCCTTGTAGACTCTATTGGCTGACTTTGTTTGCGCTCTACATTAGGTATACCGATAGATATCACGAACACTGATGTCGCAATGATGATCGCGGCAACGGAAAAGGAGGCTTCAAAACCGTAACTCGCTTTGAGCAAAAATGCCAGCGGAGGACCAAACACCCACGCAATCGCAATACCGGCCCGCATGGTCGAGACGAAACTGGCACTATCCGCCACGTGGCGATCGCCATATTCTCTACCGAGGGCAAAAAGCTGACCAAATGCAGCGCCACT
This sequence comes from Vibrio sp. 05-20-BW147, assembly GCF_013369385.1. Lineage (GTDB taxonomy): Bacteria > Pseudomonadota > Gammaproteobacteria > Enterobacterales > Vibrionaceae > Vibrio > Vibrio floridensis. Next base: position 29,991 of record NZ_SZTO01000027.1, read on the forward strand.
AATGCTCCCCAACAAAGCGACCACCGCAACGGCGACAAAATATTCATCAATAAAGATAAAACTGCTGATCGTGACCAATTGGCAACTTACCGAAAGAATAAGAATGCTTTTTCGCTTCCAACCGCGATCAGATTTCACGGCAATAAATTGCGATACAACGACCGAACTGACTACCGCTACCACCATATACAAACTCAGCATCACAGGTGTCGCATTGAGTTTTTCAACGAGAAACAAGCTCGTTAACGGGTAGAAAAACGCTCCACACAACCCGATTATTGTCGCGGTGAGAACAAATAAAACTGCGGTACGATCACGATACATGTGGTTTTCCAGCTGACTTCAAAGAATACATTTTAAGGGCTAGTCTAACGACTATAAGCTGAATAAAGTGGTGTCAATCCGCCTATCAGTAATACTTTTCAGTCATTTGTGACTCTGAATTTGAGCGTATTGTGTTTATCTACGGAACTCAGTATGAAACCTTTTATAGAAAACATCCTCAGCGAAAGTAATTTTACCTGGCTGGTGAAAGAATATCGTTGTGATGGACCAATCGCTGATTTTGCCTGTCCATGGCACTATCACGCTGAATATGAGCTGGTTTTATATTCAGATCCAGAGAACATCTTCGATAGAAAGTACTTTGCTGGAGATGCCATTGAAAGAGCAACACACAACACGTTGTTGCTTTACGGACCTGGCTTACCACACATGGTCACAGGGACGGTCAACCATGCACATCACTCCCCCCATAGAACTATCATCATTTGGTTTAGTCACCAATGGATCGAAGACGTGATTAAAACCATACCTGAAGCACACTCCTTACTGCGTATGCTACGAGAATCAAAATACGGTTTACGCTTTAGTGAGCAAAGCTCTTTAATGGCAGCGCAACTACTAAGTTCTCTCTCTCAAAAGAGCAGAAAATTTCAAGCACTTGGCGTCATCGAGGCTCTTCTAATGCTTGCTGAAGATACGCTGTTCAAGCGAGTCTCTCATGCACCTTACCAACTAAAAACAAGCAGCGAGCACGAATCGACAAACAAACGCCTTCTACTGGCGAAACAATTTATTGAGAACAACTTTGCCAAATCAATCCGCATCGACGACCTGTGCCTTACACTTCATATGAGTGAGAGTTCTGCTTACCGTTTATTTGAAAAGCACTATGGGTGTAGTTTCTCGGAACATCTCAAACAGTATCGTATTGGTAAAGCATGCGAACAGTTGGTGAGAAGCGAACTGCCAATTCAGTTGATCGCGGAAGAAACAGGGTTTCTCAATCTCTCAAATTTTAATCGTCAGTTTAAGAAGGTAAAATCCATGACCCCTTCCGAATTTCGCGCCCAGTTCCGCTAAAGCTCTTTACCAAGCTAAATCGATGGAAAGTGTCGACATCTTCCGCGCAAATTTGGCTATAGATACCACTTTTTGTACTGTGATATACTTCACGCCCATTTATCATTGAGACTATCGTCATGAGTATTAAATCCGACATCCAACAACTGCACAACCGCTTAGATACCTTTCAACGTAAGCTTGATGCAGCTCGATCTCGCGGCGATCAGGAAATGATCACAAAGTTCACCGATGAAGTCGATCAGCTGTCTAAAAAGCTTTCTCAGTTAAAGCACAAGCAACAGTACGAAATGAATAAAGAGCGTAAAAGCATCCTCGATCTCCCATTCTCACGTGAAATAACAAAAGAAGAACAGGCAGACATTGGCAAACTCAAAAAACGAGTGAAAGGGCTTGTTATCGTTCACCCTATGACAAAAATGGGTAAAGAACTTCGTCTTGAAGCCATGACGGGGTTCGCGCCACAAGCGTTTTAAAACACAGGTTAACATCTACAAGAGCCTCCAGCTGTGAGGCTCTGTCGTTTCTGAGAGAGCAACTGATGTAACCAAAAATCCGCCAACTCACACTGCAACATTCTAACTGTTACTAAATGTATTTAGATTAAACATCGCACAGACAGAACAATAATAAAAAAACAACGATTAATTTTAAATGAACACATCGAATATATGACACTAGCAGAATTAAATACTAAAAATAAGATTTTCAACACCATAAATCGTACTGTTCTTCTATAGCCTCATGTTAAAAAAATAGATAAATCAAATGTCGCTCGAGTTTTTTCTCATTAACAATTAAATATGAAATTAATTTCTATTCAACAGTTGAAAAAATAATTTCAAACTTAAAAGCAATCAACCAAAAGCAAATTATCTATTTGTTTTTAATGAAATAATACAAATCCCCAAAAAATAAACATTCGTTCTTTTTAGTATTTCATAGCCACCAATGGTTTATTTTCTCTAAAGATCTAAGCAAAAAGAATGTGTAACAATATATATCATCAATTGAAATTGACGCAAATCAACCATACTAACATTTATATAACTAACATATTTATCTGATTTATTAATCTAATCAGGACTTCGATATGAAAAATAGGTGGTTAATTGCCGCTTCAGCCGTGGGTATTCACGGTTCTATTGGCTCTGTCTACGCATGGAGCGTATTCAATCTCCCTTTGGAACAGACCTTTAACTGGGACCGTTCCGCCGTTGCAAGCACTTTCAGTCTCGCTATTTTCTTTTTAGGGCTTTCTGCAGCGATCATGGGACATTTTGTTGAGCGACATGGCCCAAGAAAAGCAGGATTGCTAGCCGCAACATTTTGGGGAATAGGGTTGTTGATCGCTGGCTTTGGTACCTCTATTGGCAATATTTACTTGCTCTGGCTAGGCTACGGCGTCTTTGGAGGGATTGGCTTGGGGATCGGTTATATCACACCGGTCTCAACCCTAGTCAAATGGTTCCCGGATAGACGTGGTTTTGCGACAGGTCTCGCCATTATGGGCTTTGGCTTCGGTGCAATGATCGGTGGCCCGGTATTTGGCTACTTAATGGAAAACTTTTCTATTCCGTTTACCTTTTACTCTTCAGGTCTCGTTTACATGGCAGTGATGGCACTTTCTGCTCTTTACCTAGAGCGACCACCTGTAGGTTGGATGCCTGAAGGTATGAAAGAAGCCGTAGCAGCCGGAACTAAACGCGTAGTGCAAGATCTGACTCAACAAACCGCGAATGAAGCCGTTAAGACAGTCCCTTTTTACTGGTTGTGGATAATGATGTTTATTAATATTTCCTGTGGTATTGGGGTGATCTATTCCGCATCCCCGCTAGCGCAGGAAACGATTGGACTAAGTGCGACTGAAGCGGCGGCTGTTGTTGGTCTAATGGCGGTATTTAATGGAATCGGGCGCTTGGGATGGGCAACGCTGTCTGATTCATTAGGACGTGCCAATACTTATATCACGTTCTTTTTGCTGCAAATCGTCTTGTTTGCGACTCTGCCAAATATCAGTAGCGTTCTACTCTTCCAAGTGGTGCTGTTCACCATCATGACTTGCTATGGTGGCGGTTTCGCTACTCTGCCCGCCTTTATTGGCGACCTATTTGGTACCAAACAACTTGGTGCTATTCACGGTTACATCCTTACTGCATGGGCCGCTGCTGGCTTGGCAGGACCGCAAATCGCTGCGTACCTAAGATCAGTGACAGGAAGCTACGAGCTTACGCTTTACATCTTTGGCGATACATTTGTGATCGCATTAGCTGTGGCGATGTTGATGAAAGGATATATCACCAGAGCACGAGACAATTTAGAAACAGCTACAGCCTAATCAACTCACTCAACATCCAATAATGCCGCTTTTTGCGGCATTTTCTTTATTAAAACAGACTATGATATACGCTCGCTGTCAGAGTATTTTGCGAGTTGGAGCTTGAATAAACTGCCTAAGATAGCCGAATAAATCTTAGTACACTCTGCTACTCCAGGAGCATAACCGTGTTGTTTTGTAGCCAAATCTGGCTACATCTCGAAACCAAGCATCAACATTCTCTAAAGCGATATGTCCTGGGGCCTTAAGGATCGTTTCGAAATTTAATTTTTCAATCGCCTTGTATTGTTTGAGATTGCTTAGCGTGGTTTGAGCGGGAAGTTATCCATGAAAAGCCCATGTGATCGAGCAGGTAATAGATAAAGTCAGGGTGGTAGTGTTGAGCAAATTCTTTCACGATATAGGCACCGGTAGGTCATCCAGCTCTTGGTTTTTCCTTCAGGCCCTCTAATTCTTCTTCAAGAAAAGTCTGAACCCAATTATTAACACTGGTTCGTTTCACCTTAAGAAACTTGGCGATTTGGGTGCGAAAGCGTCTATCTTTGAAATGAGCAAAGGCCAGCAGCCTCATTTTCATCTAAATAGATTTCTGCTGGCTTGCGAGCTTTTTAAAATCGATATTATTGAGGCTGTCCATAGCGACTAAGTCCTATCGTGAATGGCCTCAATCAGATCATATTTTCTTAGATTAGTATTATTTATCAAACACCAGAAATGACGAAAGCCTGCAAATTACTTTGCAGGCTTTCTATGTAGTGGCGGAGAGATAGGGATTTGAACCCTAGGTACGCTATTAACGTACGCCGGTTTTCAAGACCGGTGCTTTCAACCACTCAGCCATCTCTCCACAAATTGTCCTAAAACTTAGTCTTACTTAAATAATGCTAGGTTTTAGTTTTGCTCTTAGATTTTAACAATCTAAAAGCGGTAAGTAAGCCTGGCGATGTTCTACTCTCACATGGGGAAACCCCACACTACCATCGACGCTATTTCGTTTCACTTCTGAGTTCGGAATGGTGAGTTCGGAATGG
>NZ_SZTO01000028.1 GCF_013369385.1 Vibrio sp. 05-20-BW147
ATAGCGCTAATAACAAGGAACATAACATCGATAAGGTCGTGTTTTTGGTTGATGTCCGAGCGAGTATCTTCTACAACAGATAAGTGTTCAATAAGGTTCAAAATGACTGTGCTGCTGAGGGTTTGGCACAATTAGATCATATTTGTTAACAAAGTGCGATCCCGCCCTGAAGTCTACCCGATTAAAATTGCAAAACAGCCACAAAGTAATATTCAATAACTACTGGGCTGATAAGATCGCTTCCGCAATTAGAACACTGCTAAGGGATGCTGGCTATGTAGCGTTATTGTCTTTTCAGAACATGGCAATGAGTGGTTTGACTTTTTATGATCTAATTGCACAAGCCATTGAAAAAATTGCCAATATATCTCAGCGATTTAGAGAGCAGACCGAAGGGTTACTTGGACATATGCTAAAATTCGCTGGCAAGATTGTTCATAAATTGACTGATTTATCATCTAGATTCATAAAAAATGTATTTGGCTCGGTTTTGAAACGATTAAAAAGTTCAGTTTTTAACGCGATCAAGTGACTCGAATATTGAGAAAAACAACTGGAGTTTGATAACTAATCATTTATTCGAGTTTCGATAAATAGCTCGAGAAATTGACGCAATCAATACCATGACGCGCTTTTGACGTCCTGACAAATATTTTGCACCAACTAGACAGCTCTTTACGTAGCTTGACGGATTCTTTACATACAAATCTCTACTATGGATCAGGTAATCACAACCAAGCCCATATAGAGGTGAACATCATGAAAAAAATGATTCTGCTTGCTACAGCGTTAACACTAAGCTCTACTGTCTTTGCATCCGTTGAAACTCAAATCGGCGAAACGTCTCTTCACACGGATACGTTCGCAAACAAACAAGCTGCCTATGATGCAGGTTTGATGAAAGCACAAGAGCTGCGCGCCATGACACCCACTGAACTGACGCACGAGCTTTCCGTATTTAGCCAACGCCCTGTTTACGATTCACTGAAAATTTCAGACATAGAAGTGAAAGTGGAAGAGTTTGCGAAAGAAAGCGGCAAAGTGGCTTACCGCGCGATTGTCGATGTTGACTACCAATACCAATATCGCGAAAGCGGCAATAGCTAGGTTCTAGGTTCCTAATTCCAACAAACGGGCACTCATTTGAGTGCCCCTTTTCTTTTCAGCTTGGTGTTGAGTTTCCGCCTTAAAGCTTCGCGTCAACTTTATTGCAGATGTACTCTCCAATTGGCATCGCCGATGTCGCCGCAGGTGAGGGAGCATTGCACACATGTAAGCTGCGTGGACTTTCGGCAAAGAGAAAATCGTGCACCAACGAACCGTCTGAGAGCACCGCTTGGGCGCGAATCCCTGCGGGATAAGGCTGCAAGTCTCCAACTTGGATCATCGGACAATACTTGTTCACCAATTTGAGATACCCCGCCTTCCACCAAGAGTTAATAAACTCTTTCACCCCAGTGGCAAAGTGCTGTTTGGTCACCTTCCAAAACCCAGCAAAGCGCAACATTTGCCAAGTGTCTTGAATGCTGAAATTGACTCGGCCATAGCCTTCGCGTTTCCAGCCTTGCACCGCATTCGGCCCCACCGTCACAGAGCCGTCAATCATGCGCGTTAAATGCACGCCCAAGAATGGCAAATCCGGATCAGGGATCGGGTAGATGAGATGTTTCACCACTTGGTTGTGCTTGCTAGGTAACCGGTAGTATTCACCTCGATAAGGGATGATCTGAAAGTCCGTCTCAATACCAAGCATCTTGGTCAATCTGTCCGCCATCAGCCCGCCGCAGGAAATCAAAAAGCGCCCATTAAGCTGCAACGTCTCTCCCGCGCACTCGCAGGTAACTTGCACTTCATCCGCATGCTCTTCAAGCGCGATCACCTTAGCGTTGAGGCGCACCTCTCCTCCTAAATCCACCAGCTCCTGCGCCATTTTTTCCGTCACCAAACGGTAATCGACAATACTGGTGGACTTCACGTAAATGGCCCCTAAACCGACAATATTGGGCTCCGCCAGTTTCAATTGCGCAGCGTCGAGCAGCTCGACCTCGATGCCATTCACATGGCAGCGCTCATAAAGCGCATTCATCCTTTCCACTTCTGCGGCCGTCGTCGCCACCAGCAACTTGCCACAGTTTTCAACCGGAATCTGATGCTTGGCGCAAAATTCCTTGGTAGCTTCCACGCCGCGTTTACAGAAATCCGCTTTTAGACTGCCCGGCGCATAATAAACCCCGGCGTGAATCACGCCGCTGTTATGCCCCGTTTGGTGACGAGCAAAGCCCGATTCCTTTTCGACCAACAACACCGATTTTTCTGGATAACGCTGCTGCAATTGCCAAGCCGTTGAAACCCCAACAATCCCGCCACCCACAACAATAAAATCGTACACTTCACTACTCCCTTTTCATTCAGGATGCGTATTTGCACTGCGCTCAAACGATGAGCGCAGGAAAATTAAGAAACCGCTGCCGCTTGTTGCGCCTGATATTGGCGCCCACTGTACACGAAAATGACGGCGAATATGATGAGTGATGCCACACGTAACCAAAGTGGTACATCATGCCACACCATCAACGCGCCAGAAGCGGCGAGCGCGAGGCGTAGCAGCCAATTGATTTGGCCTTCTAAATAGCCTTCCAGTGCGCCAATCAAGGCATAGGTGCCAAAAATGGCGAAGAATCCGGTCACCAGCACCGTGGTCACATCCCAACTTACCAAGCCGGTATAGGCGATGAGCAGCGGCACGAGATAGAGCCCTTTGGCGATTTTCCACGCAGTAAGCCCGGTGCGCATCGGCGGTGTTTTGGCGATGGTGGCAGCAGCAAATGCGGTTAAGCACACAGGTGGGGTAACGTTGCTGTCTTGTGAAAGCCAGAAAATAATCAAATGTGCGGCTAAAAGTGCCAAACCTACGGCTTCTATACCCAAACTTTGCTGAAGCAAGGTTTCTTTGAAATCGACGGGCACCAAAGCCAGCATCTCTTTCGCGGTCTCGATGGCCATAGGGGCATTGAGCAAATCAAGCTTATCGGGCGCAGCGAGCATGAAAATCGCTTTCGCTTGTTCCGGCAATTGCCCCGCAGACATCAGGCTCAACAACTGGTTTTCCGCAATCAATTGATACAACGCAGGGGCAGAAAGCGTGCCCAGCACAATGTAAGCCGCGGTAACCGGCAAGCCCATGCCCAACACAAGTGAAGCCAATGCTATCAGCACTAACATGATCAGCAAGTCACCCTGCGACCAGCCGTTGATCATCAACGAGAAGGTATTACCAATCCCGGTGGTGCTGATCACGTTGATCACCAAGCCAATGCCCACCAGCAAGACCGCGGTGGTCGCCATGTTTTTAGCCCCTTGGGCAAGTGCTTCGATGATCTCTTTGGGACCCATTTTGTGATCTTTTGAGAACCAAGACGCCACTACCACCGAAAGGATAGACAAACCCGCCGCATAGGTCGGAGTAAAGCCCTGCACCAGTAGCGTAACCAGTACCACCAGTGGGATCAGATTATGCCAACCAGACAGCAGTACCTTGCCCAATGACTCATCACTGGTGGTGATCTTCTGCACGCCGCTGCGTTTGGCTTCGATGCGCACGAAAAACGCCACCGACAAAAAGTAAATCAGTGCCGGAACAAACGACACCGCGACAATATCGACATAAGGTATCTGCGTGTAAGAGGCCATAATGAACGCCCCCGCCCCCATCACCGGAGGCATCAATTGCCCACCCGTTGACGCTGCGGCTTCTACCCCCGCGGCAAAGCGCGATGGAAAGCCCGCTTTTTGCATCAGCGGAATGCTGATCACGCCAGTCGAAACGGTATTGGCGACACTAGATCCCGACACCGAGCCCATCAATCCAGAACCCAGCACCGCAATAAAACCGGGGCCACCGATGATTTTGCCCGCCGCCGCACGTGAGACGTTGATGATGTAATCCCCCACGCCCGATTTCACCAAAAACGCGCCAAAGAGGATGAACATGAATACGAAGGTCCAACTGATGCGTGAAATCGAACCAAACATCCCTTCTGAGGAGAAGAAACTACGGTAGAGCAGGGTTTCCATGCTCAAACCGGGGAAATGGAAAATGCCACCCGCCCATTTGCCCCACCACACCACGTAGCTCAAACAGATGACGATCAAAACCGGGATAAACCAGCCCATGGTGCGACGAATGATCTCAATCGCAATCAAAATCGCGGTAATAGAAACCACCCAATCCGAGGCGACAAATTTCACGCCACGCTGGTATAAGGCATCTTCCGCAAAGGGGATATAAATCAAACACGCCAGTGCGGCGATGCCAATCAGCACATCCACCGCTAACGCAATACGGCTGCGCTTCAAACTGGCGTGCGCTGGGTACCACAGCAAGCATATCAGCGCAAAGCCGGCGAAATGGGTCGCGGAGATCCACAGTTCCGGCAAGGTCGATAAAGTATTGAACCAAATATGCAGCAGAGAAAGCACCACACCAATGCCGGTGATGGCGGCGGTTACCCACGGAAAATCCGTTCGTGTCGGTAACTCAAACTGCTGCAACTGTTGTTGTAAAGAATCACTCATGGTCAGACTCCGAGGGAACAAGAAACAATAACAAGCCTTACGCCCACCATCGTTCATTGGTGGGCAAAGTCGGTTACTTGCTCATCAGAGCATCAGGAATGGTGATGCCCACTTCTTTGTAGTAACGCGCCGCGCCTGGGTGCAGCGGCAGCGGAAGACCCGCAATCGCTTTTTCTATCGCCATCGCTTTGGTTGCTTTATGGATGCCTTGTAGGAAGATCAGGTTTTCGTAGATCGCTTTGGTGAGCTGGTAAACGTCTTCATCGGAAATGTCATCGCGTACCGCAAGGAAGTTAGGCTGAGCGATGGTCGTCACTGGTTTATCCACACCTGGGTAAGTGTTGGCTGGGATGACGTACTTAGTCCAAAGCTCATATTTGCCGTTGGCTTGTTTGATTTGCTCATCGGTAAACGAAAGGAGCTGGATATCGTTCCCCAATGCAGCAAATGCTTGTGTTACCGCGCCCACTGGCACGCCAGCCGGGGTATTCATACCATCGATGGTGCCATTTTGCATCGCACTCGCACTCGCGCCATAGCCCATGTATGCCAGATTGAACTCATCCGGGTTCACACCTAAACCCGACATAATTTGGCGACCCGAGTTTTCTGTCCCGGAGTTTTTGGTACCAATAGAAAACTTCTTATCTTTCATATTGTTCAGATCGGCCACTGTGCCAGAGCTGGTCAGGTCGCTGCGTACAATAAAGTGTTCGACGTTTTGCCACAGCATGGAGACTGAACGCAGTTTGGTTTGCGGGCCGCTTTGCGCGTATGGGCCATCACCTGTTGAAGCCCAAGCGCCATAAAGACCTTGTAGGATGGCAAACTGCGCTTCGTTGTCGTTCATTAGCTTGATGTTTTCGCCTGATCCCGCCGAGCTGATCGCAGAGAGAGAAAACTTGTATTGTGGCTCAAGCTTCACTTTGCTTAGCGTTGCCAGTGCCACCCCTACCGGATAATACGTCCCGCCCGTCGAGGCTGTGGCCAAAATATAGCTGCGGTTATCTGCGGCAGCGACATTGCTGGCCGAGAAACAGACCATGGCGACAGCGATAGATTTCATCAATAGGTTCTTTTTCATGGTTACACTCCGTTGTAGGGTAGTTGTTATGGTTTTGTTACCTACAGCCTTAAAGCAAACAAAATGCCAGTTTTTAAGTGATTGATATATAAACGATAAATGATAATAAATCAGTAAAATGAGCAACATTTGGCTGATTTACTCTGCTGAAGATGAGCAAGATCTTGCTTATTGGAGATGAGAACCAGAAACCATAAAGTAACATTAAATCAAATGGTTAACCAAAATAGAGAGTAAGCCATTCGCCTGTGAATTCGTACTTCGTGATCGAGGTTATGAAAATGTTAACAATGGCAATGAGCAAAATCTTGCTCATTGCTTGCCTCTGATTATCTGCTCATTTGATCGTCAGCTTATCGATTGTCTACGCATCTCTTTGTCTGATCATCTCTTTGTTTGATCAAGAACAGACGCGATCGGCTCGTTTGGCAGAAATCAGCTGCTGGTGTAATCGGCGCGATTCAGACCGAGCTTGTGCATTTTTTGGTTGAGGGTGCGACGAGGAAGATCAAGCTCGTTCATCACCTCCAAAATGCTGCCCTGGTGGCGCACTAAAGCATCGTGAATCACCTTGCGCTCAAAATTGTGCAGTTGGATGGCCAGTGGCACACCGACGGGCAAGCTCTCTTGCACCATCGCCGCGCGGCTCGAAAGGATCTCCATCACCGACAAGCTCTCATCCAACGCAAAGCGCACCGCGACATTGCGCAGCTCACGCACATTGCCCGGCCACGCATAGCTTAACAACGCGCGCGAATCCGCAGCGCTGAGCCGACGCTTATTCGGGTTAGCTTGCGCAGCAAAATGCTCAAACAAGAGCAATGCGTCTTCCTCTCGCTCACGCAATGGCGGCAAGTGTAACTGCGCCACATTGAGACGATAAAACAGATCCTGACGAAAAGCGGGATGGTTAAACAAGTTCTCCTTCGCTGCCGCCACCACGCGTAAATCCACATTTACTGGCCGGTTGGCACCCACACGCTCCACCTGATTTTCTTGCAAACTGCGCAGTACTTTGACTTGCATTGCCATCGGCATGCTTTCAATTTCGTCCATAAACAAGGTGCCTTTATCGGCATACTCAAGCTTGCCAATGCGACGCTTACTGGCGCCCGTAAACGCGCCAGCCTCATGACCAAACAGCTCGCTTTCAAAGAGATTTTCCGGAATCGCGCCACAGTTGATCGCAACAAATGGGTTGGCTCGTCGTGCGCTTTCAGTATGTAAGCTGCGCGCCACCAACTCCTTTCCGGTTCCCGTTTCGCCATAGATGATCACATTGGTGTCCATACTGGCAACGCGGGCGACTTGCTCACGCAACTGGCGCATGATCGCGCTTTGACCAATCAAGACCTGCTCAATGCCACTGAGCTGCTGCAGATAGTGGCTGCGGTTGCCATAGTCGGCTTGCTGCTGATATTCGCTCACCGCGCGCTGCAGTGTCGAGGCGAGGCGGTCAGGATTAAACGGTTTCTCAATGAAATCGTACGCGCCACTTTGCAGCGCCTTCACCGCCATATCGACATCGCCATGCCCAGTGACCAAGATGATCGGGCAGCCTACTTGTTCTCGCTGCAACTCGGCCAGCAGCGTGATGCCATCCAAATCCGGCAAACGCACATCGCTGACGATACCGTCAAAATCGCCGGTTTTGATCGCAGCAAGGGCTGGGAGGCCATGACTAAATGCCTCAACGTGGAAGCCAGCCAGTTGCAACCATTGGGCGGTTGCTTGGCGGACGATTTCATCGTCTTCAATCAGGGCGATATGGGGGAAAGAAACTGCATCCATCGAGAAATACCACTTGTCCATCGTGTCAAATTTTCCTGCTGCTACGTTAGCAAAAAGCGCCGAAGGGAAAAGGAGCTGGATCTCACTTCTCAACAACAAAGCTTTAACAAACCCAACAAGCAGAGCAATCTTGGGCCAAACAAGCAAGGAGGCAACGCGATGAAAAAACGAGTGGTAGTGCTCATCGCTATCGTCATGTGGTTATTTGTCAGCCAATGGGCGGGGAAAGAGCTGGTGCGCCAGTGGCAAACCTCGCGCTCAGTGGTTGACGCGCAGCAACATTTTCTCGATTACATCGGCGATGTGCGTCGCGCCTTGCAGCGTTTTTATCACTTGCCCTATCTGCTCACCAGCAACAATCACAGCGAGCGGTTTCTCAATGGTGAGCGCTCACTCTATTCTGAACTCAGACGCGAGTTGACTCTGCTGGATAAAGCGGCCAATACCAAAGGCTGGTATCTGCTCTCTGCCAGTGGCAATGTGCTGGTGTCCAGCTTGGAAAACGAAGCATTGAGCGAGCAAGATCTCGATGCCATTGTGGAACAAATTCACGCACAAGGGGAAGGGGTCGCTCTGGTCAGCAAAGCCAAGGGGGCGTCACCGTTTTTCTATCTGGCGGCACCGGTGTACCTCGATTTTGGCATCGCAGGCATTGCCGTGGTGCAAATCAATTTGCGCCTACTCACCGAACAATGGCTACTCAGTAGCGATGCCATTTTGTTTCAAAACCAGCGTGGTCACTATTTTCTTTCCAGCCACCCGACGCTCACCGCCGATGAGCTGAATGATCGCCTCAGTGAGATCCAGCAAAGCGAGGCGACATTGCGCGATGGCACGCGTTTGCAATTCTGGCAACTGGAACAACGCCGCTTTCTTGCCCAAACCATTGTGCTGGACGACCTCCAATGGCAACTCACCTACCTCACGGATTACCAGCCGATACAGCAAGCGAGCAGCCGTGCAGGTTGGGCGATCCTGTTGGCCAACTTTGTGTTGCTGTTGGTTGGCGTAATTGCCTACCAACGCCATCAAAAATCACTCAGCAACCAACGCATCCAGCGTTTATTGGATGAGTCGCGCCAGAGGATGAGTCAGATGATCAACAAAACCCATGTCGGGCTATTGCTGCTCAATGGTCATGGTGAGATTGAAGACCTCAACCCGATGGCCAAACGCTATTTCAGCCTCTCCGATTCGATGAGTAAACGCGCCCCTGCATGGCAACTGTTTGATACCGGCAATGCCGCCTCCACCACCTTGCAACTGCTGAGAAACTTGCCCAAGCATCGCGATCTTGCGGAAGTGAGTGCGGTGGAAACCATGGGTAGGCGCAGCGATGGCAGCCAATTTCCGTTGCTGTTTTCTCTCACCGCTTTTCCCTGGCATGGCGAGCTTTACTACCTCGCCACGGTGCTCGACATCAGCAAACGCAAAAAAGCCGAACAAGCTCTGCAAAAGGCCAACCAAGAGCTGGCGGAACGGGTGGAGGAACGCACCGCGGCGCTGCGTTCAGCGCAACAAGAGTTAATCGAAAGCAGCAAATTAGCGGCGCTGGGTAGGATGTCGAGCGCGATCACTCACGAACTCAATCAACCGCTGACAGGGCTAAAAACCCTGCTCACCAGTAACGAGATTTTGCTTGAGCGGGGTGAAATGGCGATGTTGCAAGCCAACAATCGACTTATCCATCGCCTGATTGATCGCATGGGCAAAATGACCAGCCAGCTTAAATCCTTCGCCTATCAAAAGCCCGACCAACTTTGCCCAGTCTCCCTGCCGGATGCGTTACAAGAAACCTTGCGCATTTACCAAGCCGAGCTCGCCCCCATTGATGTACGAGTGCGTTTACCGCATCCACTGGCCAATGTGTTGGGAGAAGAACAGCGCTTACGACAAGTGCTGGGTAACCTGATTTCCAACGCTGTGGACGCTATGAAACACACCGCGCTGCCACAATTGATGATCTCAGCCACCACTTCAGAAACAGCGCTGACGCTCACCTTGAGTGACAACGGCTGCGGCGTCAGCGAGGAGCAACTGAGTCAGATGTTTGAACCCTTTGCGACAAGCAAAAAAATTGGCGAAGGGCTAGGCTTGGGCCTGTCGATTACCGCCAACAACATGCGCGATATGCAAGGGCGGATTGCGGTCAACAAAAACGCCAGTGCCGGACTCACCTTTACACTGACGTTTTTACTCGCAGAGCCTTCCATATCCTAAATAGACTTCTAGGCTGCATGGCCGTTAAGCGACTGCGCGAACGACTGTGCCAAAAACCGTGCAAATTACTGCGTCACAGCCTGCACAATCTGCAGCTCATGGGCCTGCTCGTAGCTGAGCTCATTATTGATTAACGCGCCCAGGGCCGCCTCACTTAATAGCATCACCTGTTGCGCATTTTCAGGCGGAGGCACATGAATGGTGAGCCCATCCATTTGCCGCTTTGACCACAATTGGCTGTCCACCAGATAGATGTAGCTTTCCGCTGCGACCGCATCCGGCCATTGCTTGTTGAGCAAGGTTAACCACCACTGCGCACGCGCCAGTCCTTTGCTGCCCGCCAATCTCTGCGGTTTGGTAATGTGCTGCGCATCAATCGCTTCGCGAGTGGCTATCGCAATGTCTAACGCGCCGGGATAACTCTCCGCAAACGGGTTATTAAATTGACCATCATAAGAACAAGCCAGCACAGGCTGGCTTGCCATTAAGGACAACAAACCCAAGAGAGGTAAGTGCCTACTTCGCACCATAACAATGCCCTCTCTATGGCGTCACGATGTTGAACCAGAAATCAAACTTATCCAGCATGCCAACAAAGTCTTTAAACACCTGCTTATTGCCTTTGAGTTGCACATCACCATCGGCAATCGCTTTCTCCAAGGTAATGTTGCCAAGCTGAACATCGTCTAAAGTCGCCTTGGTCAAATTCAACGTCACGTCGGCTTTTTTCGCTTGCTTACGCGTGTGATTGAGCACCGAGTTTTCCACATACAAGGTGTACTGCTCATCTAAGTCGGTGAAATTGATGTTGATGGCGAAGGTTTTACCCGCGGCTTTTTCTGGCAAAATGCGCACCGCTAGGTAATCAAACAACATCTCTGGCGGCATGTTTTTGATGATATCGGGCGAGGCCGTATTGGTGCCTCCCGCTTTGGGCGTCCCGTTTCTCAGCTCATAAGCCCCTTGCAAGTAAACCGAGCGCCACGGGCCAGATTCCGCTTGATACCCCAACTGCTCGTAAGTATCGGCGAGCAACGCTTTGCCACGCTTACTTTGTGGGTTAGCAAAAACAACATGTTTGAGCACTTCTGCCACCCAGCGGTAGTTGCCTTTATCGAAATCCGCTTGCGCCTTGTCGATGGTCGCACTTTCGCCGCCCATGTACTCAACGTATTTCACCGCTGCGTTGGTTGGCGGTAAGTTGTTGAGATCGGAAGGATTACCAGAATACCAACCCATGTAGCGTTGATAGACCGCTCGGCTGTTGTGGCGTAAGGTGCCGTAGTAACCGCGTGTACTCCAGTTCTTCTCCAACTCCTCAGGGAATTGAATCACTTCCGAGATTTCAGAGCCGATGTACCCTTGGTTCATTAAGCGCACGGTTTGGTCGTGTGTGTACTTGTACATATCGCGCTGGCCTTTAAAGTAAGCAACAATCTCTTTGCTGCCCCACATTGGCCAGTGGTGACTTTGGAATTTCACTTCCACCTCATCGCCCCACATTTCAATGGTTTCGTTGAGGTAAGAGGACCACTTGAGCGCATCACGCACCTGCGCTCCGCGCAACGTGAGGATGTTGTGCATGGTGTTGGTGGAGTTCTCTGCCATCCACAACGCTTTTTTGTCTGGGAACCAAGTATTGATTTCGGTTGGTGCTTCCGTGCCTGGGGTGTATTGGAACACCATGCGCACGCCATCCACCGTCAGCTCTTCACCGGTTTTTTCAATAATACGGGTGGGGACAATCAAGGTTGGTAAGCCCGTTGACGTGGTTTGGCCTAAGCCACCGTTGACCCCGCCACGTTCATTGCGCGGCAGCAAAGCACCATACATATAGATCGCGCGTCGGCCCATCGCATTGCCTGCAATCACGTTTTCTGACACTGCATGTTCCGTGAAGCCGTGTGAGGCAATGATCTCCACCTTGCCCGCTTTCACATCTTCTTCATTCACGATGCCGCGAACCCCACCAAAGTGGTCAATGTGACTGTGCGAATAAACCACCGCCGTCACTGGGCGTTCACCAAGCTGAGCATTAACAAACTCCAGCGCCGCTTTAGCGGTTTCTTGGGAAATCAACGGGTCGAAGACGATCCACCCTTTGTCCCCTTTAATAAAGGTGATGTTGGAAAGATCGTAAGCGCGCACCTGATAAATGCCCTCAGTCACCTCAAACAGACCATTGATCATATTGAGCTGCGCGTTACGCCATAAACTGGGGTTCACGCTATCTGGCGCTTTATTTTCTAGCGAGATGAACTGCTTGTACGCTTCCAGATCCCACACCACATCGCCATTGGCGTTTTTGATGGTGACCACATCTTGTTTGGCGATCAAACCTCGTTGGGCATTCTTAAAATCGGTTTCATCCTTAAAATTTAACGCTTGATACACCGCCTGATTGGCTTCAATCGTGGCTTGTGTCGCCGGTTTAGATGGGATGGGTTCGGCCAGAACGGCCCCTGACGTGAGCGCGAGCGCGATATACAAAGAGAGTGGTTTCATTGTCATTCCTTTTATGAACCTAACTGCACTCCAACAACGTAGACCACGCTCATCGCGTTCGCCATTTTCTACTGTTTTTTCATTGAGATATCGGGCACAGAATCAAACTTATCTTGCGAATGAGAGCCGTTGCATCCACGCAACAAAACAACATGACAAATTTGTCATCTCAACGACCCTTTCTCGTCAGCGCCGATCGATACACTTTGCTTAACCCCTAGATAACTAGAGTTAAGGAAACAACAATGAAAAAAGTCACCACCACTCTTCTTGCTTCTGCTGGCTTAATTTTCGCGTCAACCAGTTGGGCGGCGCTGCAAACGCCACCGCCAAACTACACGTTTACCACTAAGCACTACAGCAAAACCACCGAGTTGTATGGCAGCCAGCAAGCAGCTTACGATGCTGGTGTGGTGCTGCTGGCCAACTTGCAAGCCGCATCGCCACAAGAACTAAAGGCCAAATTCAATGTCATAGCCTATGACCCAACGGAAACCAACAGTATTGAGCTCAAAGATGGCGCAGAAATCAGCACCAAAGTGATCATCGATGAGCAAGGTGACACCCGCTACCAAGGTGTGGTCAACGTGGGTTATCAATATTTGAAACGAGATGAGAACAGCTAATCTCCATCAAACCGCGTTTGGTAGGGCTCACCCCTAGCCCTGCCACGCTTTAGCTGGCCTCGTTGTGACACTCGGTTAAGGCAGTTATGAAACTTCTGATCATTGAAGACGAAAAGAAAACCGGGACGTATTTAAGAAAAGGACTTTCAGAAGCAGGCTATCTCGTCAATCTCGCCTGTGATGGGGTTGATGGCCTCTATCAAGCCACCAGCCAACGCTATGATTTAATTGTATTGGACGTGATGTTGCCCCACCTCAATGGTTGGCAAGTGTTGCGCGCTCTGCGCAGTAACCAAGTCGACACCCCAGTGATTCTGCTC
Organism: Vibrio sp. 05-20-BW147; assembly: GCF_013369385.1. Lineage (GTDB taxonomy): Bacteria > Pseudomonadota > Gammaproteobacteria > Enterobacterales > Vibrionaceae > Vibrio > Vibrio floridensis. The sequence continues at coordinate 13,122 of NZ_SZTO01000028.1, forward strand.
ACCGCACGCGATCAAGTCGAAGATCGAGTCAAAGGACTGGAGCTGGGCGCCGATGATTACATCGTTAAACCCTTCGCCTTTGTCGAACTGTTGGCGCGCATTCGCACCGTGCTCAAACGCCAGCAACCGACTACCCAAAGCACCACCCGGCTTTCCATCGCCAATCTCCATCTGGATCTGTTGCGACGCAAAGTGTTTCGCGACAAAGAACCCATTGCCCTCACCGCCAAAGAGTTTGCCTTGTTGGAGCTGTTTATGCGCAAAACGGGGGAAGTGATGTCGCGCAGCCAAATAGCCTCTTCCGTTTGGGACATGAATTTCGACAGTGACACCAATGTCATCGACGTGGCCGTGCGGCGGCTGCGCAATAAAGTCGACAAACCGTTTGAGCCGAAATTGATTCACACTGAACGTGGCATGGGCTACGTGCTTGAGGAGCGAGAGCTTGGTTATGGGATTTAGATCAATCACCACTCGGCTGACTTTCTCCTACTTTTTTGCCTCTCTGTTGGTACTTGTGTCACTGAGTGCCGCAGTACTGTGGGCGGTCAAACATCATCTTTACGAGCAAGATCGCTACAACTTACAGCAAAAGTTCAACACGATTAACGAACTGAGAGTGCGAGGCGATTTCATCAGCCAATACGGCCCTTTCTTTGAAAAAGGCGACACCAAACTCTGGTTGCTCAATGGCAATCAGGTGGAATACCAGTCTCAATCGCTCGCTTTGCCGAAAAGGTTCATCAACAAAGCCAGCATGGAACGCATAGATTGGCAGGAAAATGGCCACCATTACCGAGCCATCCGTTTCCCGCTGAGCAGCTCGCCAGAGTGGTACGCAGTGTTGGGGCTGAACATCGACCTGCACATTACCTTTCTGTCCAACTTCAAACAGGTGCTGCTGTGGATCACCTTTTTCGCCAGCATCGTCAGTGGCTTTCTCAGTTGGTTCATTGCGCGCAAAGGACTCAAACCTTTGGCCAAACTTGAACAATACGTGGATGCCATTTCTACGGAAGAGCTCAGTGTCCGCGTCCCACAGCAGCCCTTTCCGGAGGAATTATTGCCATTGGTGGCACGTTTCAACCGCATGCTTTCTCGCCTTCAGGGCGATTTTGAACGCCTATCGGAATTTTCATCCGACATCGCCCACGAGCTGCGCACCCCCATCGGCAATATGATGACGCAAACCCAAGTGATGCTGGCCAAACCGCGCAGTGAGCAAGAATATCGCGATATTTTGGAATCCAACGCCGAAGAGCTCAGTCGTCTCACCAAAACCATCTCCGATATGCTCTATTTGGCCAAATCGGAGCATAACTTGTTGATGAAAAACAACGAGCCGATCGACCTCAAATTGCTGCTGGAGGATCTGGCGGAATACTACGAGTTAGCGGGGGATGAAAAGTCTCTCACCATTACCTGTTTTGGTGAAGGCCAAGTGGTCGGCGATAGAAACATGCTGAAGCGCGCGTTCGCCAATTTGCTCTCCAACGCGGTGCGCCACAGTTACCCAGAGAGCAATATCACCGTCGAGATTTTCCCGCATTTGATCGGCTACCAAATTGCCGTGACCAATCACGGAGAGACCATCGAATCCACGCAAATACCACGCTTATTCGAGCGTTTCTATCGCGCCGACAAATCGCGTACTCACCAACAAAGTGGTGGCGCGGGCTTGGGCTTACCCATTTCTCGTTCCATAGCCAAATTGCATGGCGGCGATATTTACGCCCAGTCCAAGCACGACTTAACCACCTTTACGCTCACCTTGAGTGATGTGGTTATCCATCCGGCTCACTGAAATTTTTCGCGAAACAACTCAATCAGCACTTTCACTTTCTCCGGAAGGTAAAGTGCTGACGGGTAGATTAAGGTAAGGTGTTGTTTCGCGTGGGTGAGGTGGGGCAACACTTCCACTAAGTTGCCCTCTTCCAACGCGGGTTTGGAATGCACTTGCGGAATAAACGCAATCCCTTGCCCTGCCATCGCCATGGAACGCAGCAAATGCAGATCGTCCGATTTCAGTGCCAGCGGCAAACTGGGATCCAGCAAGTCAGCATTGTAGCGGTTGGTCAGCAAGCGGTGCTGGCGCAAATCTTCTAAGCAATGAATCGCGGGATGCGTTTCTAAGTAAGCTTTCGAGGCCACCAAATGCGAGCGATAAGGCAGCAAGCTAAACTGCACATAGCTGTCGTCACTGACCTTCGCCCCATCAGGCAAGAGCTGAAGATCGAACGCCTGACGGCGCAGATCGACACTTTGCTGATGGTTTTCAATCTCCAAGGAGACCGAGGGAAAATGCTGGCTAAATTGGCTGATGATGGCGTTAAACGCCGCCGAGGTCATCAAAGCCGAAGGGATCGCCAAACGCACTTTACCCCCCGATGGCTGATTGTGCTCAGACATCACAGCCAGCCCTTGTTGCAAATGCGTCATCGGCTGACCCACCAGTTCAATCAAGCGTTGACCTTGCTCGGTCAATTCAATTGAGCGCGTGGTGCGAATCAACAACTGGCACCCCAGCGCCTTTTCCAGCTCTTGCAAACGGCGGCTGACTTTAGAGCGCTGCATTTTCTGCGCGTTGGCTGCGGCACTGATGCCGCCATGCATCACCGTTTGGGTAAACAGATAGAGATCATCGAGACTGACGTTCATTGTCCTACTTTTAGCTCACTAATGTCTTTTTTCACATTCTACTGCACAACGTCGCCCTTCTCTATAATCGCACTCTTTCTTTTTAAACTGATAGATTCTATGACTGCAGAACATAAATTTCGCGTTTGGATGAGAAGCCTGATTGTCCTATTCATCGCACTATTTTTCTACATCATCCTGGCTGACCAACACGCTCCCATCACCACCGAAGGTCGCGTTCAAGGTTATGTTGTGCAAGTCGCCCCTGAAGTGTCGGGCAAAGTGACCCAAGTGCAGATCCACAATAACCAGCATGTTCAACAAGGGGATGTGCTGTTTAGCATTGATGCACGTAAATACCGCATTGCCTTAGAGCAAGCCAAGCTCTCGCTGCAATCTGCCTTAGAAAAAGAAGCGACGCTCTATTCTCAACGCGAAGCGGCACTGGCGAATATTGCGCGAGCACAAGCAACTTATGACAATGCCCATCGAGAGTATCTGCGCCTGCAAAAGCTCTCGACGCAGCAAGTGATTTCCCGCTCTAGCCTCGATAACGCCTTTGCGCAAAACCAAGTGGCCAACGCCAACTTAAAAGCCGAGCAGCAAAGCCTCAACGTGATTGAAGCGCAACTGGGCCAAGGAGAAGGACAAAGCACCGCAGTGCGCGTGGCGCAAAACGGCATTGAAAAAGCGCAGTTGGATTTGGCCAATACTCAGGTGCTTGCCCCTAGCGATGGGGTGGTGACCAACTTGCAATTGGAAGTGGGCAGCATGGCCAACGCCAACCAGCCCTTGCTGACTTTCATTCCAACCGGTTCACTGTGGGTAACGGGGGATTTTCGCGAAAAATCCGTCGCCAACGTGGATGATCGCTATCATGCCATGGTGGCGTTTGATGCCTATCCGGGCCAAGTGTTTAATTTCTCGCTCTCTAGCCGGGATTACGGTGTTGCTGCCGCGCAGCAAAAGCCTAACGGCTCATTAACCAGCGTGGAAATCAACAACCGCTGGGTACGCGATGCGCAGAGAACACGCGTCAATCTCGCCACTGACGATGCCATGCCTGCGGCACTGTTTGTTGGCTCTCGCGCCACCATCGTGCTCTACCCACCAGAGGAGACCTTCTGGCGTTGGATGGCCACTTGGCAAATCAAGCTCGCCAGCCTGTTCCACTACGTGTACTAGAGGGGCGAGATGAAAACTCAGCGAATTTGGTTTGGCTGCGCCAGCGGCCTTGCCCTGAGCATGCTCTTTGGTTGGTCTTACGGTTTTTTCGCCATCATGCTGCCACTGTTTATTCTCAGCAGAACCGATAGCTTTCAGCTTTCACGGCTACTGATGGTGGTGTTTTCCGCCGTCTGGACCACAGTACAAGCAACCTTTTTGTTGGAATATCTACAGTTCCATCCCGTGCTCATGACGGTGGCGGTGGGGCTGTTTTTCCTAATCAAATGCATTGCGATGATGAATCCCAACACCTACTTGTTTGGCTATATGGGGCTGTTGGTCGGGTCGATCGTACTGAACTTTGCCAGCTATGATTTCATCGATATCGAAGATTTTAACCTCAACTTATGGGTCATTTCCCTTGCAAACATTGCCATTTGTGCGCTGGCTTTTTGGCTCTTTCCCGAGCCCAAACGCGATGAGATTCAGGATGCCATGACCACGCCCGTCAAAAGCGATATGGACTACATCAGCCAAGTAGCGATGGGTTGGGTGGTCGCCATGGCCGCTTTTCTGCTGTTTCAATTTGCCGATCTTTACGACTCACTCTCAGCGCAAGCGTCAATCATCATCATTCTTACGCCAATGACCTTGGCTGGCTCCATGGCGATGGCAAAAATCCGCGTCATTGGCACCGCGCTGGGTTGCTTAGCTGGCTTGGCAGTTCAACTGGTGTTGAGCGGTTGGTATAGCAATGGCTTGCTGTTTTGGCTCGCGCTGACCATCGCCATGGGGCCATTTTGTTATTTGCTCACCAAGGGGCCAATCAAAGGCGCGATTGCGTTTTCGGCGATGTCGGCACTGGCCGTGCCGCTGACTGCGATTGTCCCCGAAGGCAAAGACGCGTTCTTTTCGATTTTATACCGTTTTAGCTCTATTTTTGTCGCCGTAACCGCCACAGCGATGTTGATGTGGGTACTGCATCATGGCATTCGCGCGTTGTTATTGAAGCATCCTGACATTCAGAATGTATAGAGAAACTGGGAAAAAAGAACCTTGCGGAGATTCCCACTCTGGCGAGTGACATGCTGATAAAACAAAAGCCAAGCGCTGAGCACTTGGCTTTGTTTTATCTAAGGAGTGGGGAAAATGCCCCGTGTTATTTCGCCAGCTCTTTTCGCACAATCGCAGCACCGGCGGCTAAAGCGTTGAGCTTGGCGGTGGAAACATCACGAGCAAGTGGTGCCATGCCGCAGTTGGTGCATGGGTAGAGCTTGTCTGCATCGACGTATTTCAACGCTTCACGCAGGGTGTTGGCCACTTCTTCTGGCGTTTCAATCTCGTTGGTGGCGACGTCAATTGCACCGACCATCACTTTCTTGCCGCGGATCAACTCAAGCAGCTCAATCGGCACGCGCGAGTTGTGGCATTCCAGCGAGATAATATCGATGTTGGATTTCTGCAGTTTCGGGAACACTTCTTCGTATTGTCGCCACTCAGAGCCAAGCGTTTTCTTCCAATCGGTGTTGGCTTTGATGCCGTAGCCGTAACAGATGTGTACCGCCGTTTCGCATTTCAGCCCTTCGATAGCGCGCTCCAAACAAGCAATGCCCCAATCGTTGACATCATCAAAAAAGACGTTAAACGCGGGTTCATCAAATTGGATGATGTCGACGCCCGCCGCTTCAAGCTCTTTCGCTTCTTGGTTAAGGATTTTAGCGAACTCCCACGCCAGTTTTTCACGGCTGCCGTAGTAATCATCATAGAGCGTGTCGATCATCGTCATCGGCCCCGGCAGCGCCCACTTGATCGGCTGCTTGGTTTGCTGGCGCAAGTATTTGGCATCGTCCACAAACACTGGCTTAGTGCGGCTCACCGGCCCCACGACCGTCGGCACGCTCGCCTCATAACGGTTGCGAATGGTCACCGTTTTGCGGTTTTCAAAATCCACCCCGCTCAGGTGCTCAATAAAGGTTGTCACAAAGTGTTGGCGAGTCTGTTCGCCGTCACTGACAATATCCACGCCCGCTCGCTCTTGCTCGTGCAAAGAGAGGCGCAGCGCATCGCGTTTGCCGTCCGTCAGTTCATCGCCTTGCAGTTTCCATGGCGACCACAGTGTTTCCGGCTCAGCCAGCCATGATGGTTTCGGTAAGCTGCCCGCGGTTGAAGTGGGTAATAGTGTTTTCATCGTCATTCCCTTCTCGATTCTACTGATTGCTTACGCGTAATTGGCCGACCATTGCTCAAGGAGCGACTGGTACGGTTTGATGAAATGCGCTTCGGCAAAGCGACCTTGTTCAATGGCCAATTGGCTGCGCTCTTCTCGGTCGTAGACGATTTGAGTTAACGAGTGGTCAAGGTTCTTCAAGTTGGGTTGGTAGCGTTGTCCTGCCACGGCATTGGCGTTGTAAATCTCTGGGCGGTAAATCTTTTGGAACGTCTCCATGGTGCTGATGGTACTGATGAGCTCAAGGTTCGAGTAACCGTTCAGCAAGTCACCAAAGAAATAAAACGCCAGCGGCGCAACGCTGTTTGGCGGCATAAAGTAGCGCACCTGCAAGCCCATTTTCTGGAAATATTGCTCTGTCAGCGAGGAGTCGTTGGGCAGATACTCATACCCCAACACCGGATGCTGGTTTTCCGTGCGGCGGTAGATCTTGTTGTCCGACACGCTCAGGCAGATCACGGGCAGCTTTTTGAAATGCTGTTGATACTCAGCCGAGCTGACAAACGCCTTAAACAGTTTGCCGTGCAGCTCACCAAAATTCGCTGGAATGCTGAACTGAGGCTGATTTTTGTTGTGATCCAGCAACAGCACGCTGAAGTCGTAATCACGCACATAAGACGAGAAGTTGTTGCCGACAATGCCTTCAATGCGCTCATTGGTTTTGCGGTCAAGAATGTTGGTTTTGAGCACTTCAATCGAGGGAAAAGCGTCGCCACTGCCGTGAATATCGATATCCACGGAGATGATGTCCAACTCCACCGAGTAACGATCGCCGGTTGGGTTATCCCAACTCGCCATGGCGTTAAAACGGTTGTCGATCATGCGAAGCGCATTGCGCAGGTTCTCTTGACGGCGCTGACCACGAGCCAAGTTGGCAAAGTTGGTGGTGATGCGCGTGTTGTCCGAGGGCTGGTAGTTCTCGTCAAAGCGAATGCGTTTGATCGCAAACGTGAAATCGTTGTTCATGGTGAGTTGGTCTCCTATTTCCTTAGATAACGCTGACTTTTCCTCTCTGGGCATGGGGTGGTTGTGTTTTTTGGTTTTCCCAATCGCCAGTTTGCGCTGCGTTTCGTCTTAGACACAAAAACGCACTCACCTTGGCAAGCACCAGAGCAGTCCGGTTTTTATACTTGCTTCGCGACTTGAAGAATATTGGTATTGTTTCACATTGAACATGAAGGAAATTCATGGTTAAAGCCTCCCGGCTCGCAGCGGATTCGCTTGTGCTATGTTTAATGGAACAGTTTGCGTCGGGAGCTCGTCATCATGCCTTTATTCATGGATCGCCATTTTTCAGAAAATGCCACGCGAGAGGCGATAGAAACCGCGCATCTCAAAGACCTCGACATTCAAGAGAAATATGGCGTGAAGTTTGTCACTTATTGGTTTGATGAAGTTCGAGGCACCACCTTTTGCTTAGTCGAAGCAGAAAGTGAAGCGATCATTCGCCAAGTCCACCAAGAAGCGCATGGCGATATGCCGGGCGAAATCATCCCAGTGGATCCCAATATCGTGCAGCTCTTTTTAGGACGCATTGCAGATCCAATTACACCAACACACGAAGAACCCGCAAAGATAGACAGCGCATTTCGCATCATCATGTTCACCGATCTGGCAGGTTCCACCGCCATGACCACTCGTTTGGGCGATCAAAAATCGATGCACCTGCTGCACATCCACAACGCAATGACGCGCAACGCGATAAAAATGCACAATGGCCGCGAAGTGAAGCACACGGGGGACGGATTTATGGTGTCATTTACCTCGGCAGATGATGCGGTTCAGTGCGCAAAGAGCATTCAACAGGCCTTTGCACAGCATAACCAAAGCCATCCTGAACAAAGTATGCACGTACGGATCGGCTTAAGCGCGGGTGAGCCCGTTCAAGAAAACAACGACTTATTCGGCAGCGCCGTTCAAATGGCGTCGCGCGTGTGTGATGCCACGGAATCTGACCAAATATTGGTCGTCGAACTCGTCAAACAAAGTTGCACGCTCCACCAGCTGCAATTTTGTGATTGCGGAGAAAAGACCTTTAAAGGATTCAACGAGCCAACCAAGCTGTATCAGGTTCTCTGAGTTTGCCACTCACACGCTTCCCCGCGGCTCACGGTGGGCACTCCCTCAACATGATGACAATCTAGACTGCCACCTGTGCGCCAAAACTGAACTATTCTAAAAAGGTTCACAAGGGAGTGGTCATGAAGCAAACCGACGATCAACATTCACTTGGCAAGCTACTGATAGCGCACGGTCACGCCTTTGCGCAGACAAGGCTATCGCATGCGTTGAACCAGCGACAACTGCGCTGTATTGAGGTGCAGAGCGAGCAAGAGATCCGCCAACACGCTCCAAATTTACTGATCTTAGATCAACCGCTGCTTGACGCTCTAAACCGCGACACTCTTTGTCAGTGGCGTGATCAATCGTTTCTTGTCGTGATTGCCGAACAGCACCTCGACGTCGACGCTGATCTTTACGTCCCCAGCGGATTTAGCAAAAAAGTCACGCTCAAACACATCGAAACCGCCCTTTTGATGCACACTCAACGCCAGCAGCAACAAGCATTAGCCGCTCTGCTGCACAACAAATCGAGCAACTTAACTCGCCTCACCGAGATTGGCATTGCACTCTCTGCGGAAAAGAGCTTGAGCGCACTGTTAAATCGGATACTCGACGAGGGAAGAAAGCTCGCCGTGTGCGACGCTGCCTCACTCTTTTTATTGGACGACCATGACAAGCAAAATCGGCACTTAGTGCTCAAGTTAACTCAAAACGCTTCCATCGACTTTGCTTTTGAAGAGCGCCGTTTTGAGCTGAACGACAGCAGCATTTCAGGCTATGTGGCGATGCACGGCGAGGAAGTGAACATCGACGATGTCTATGACATTCAAGCGCAGCCTTATCGCTTCAACCCCGTTTTTGACCACGCAACGGGGTATCGCTGCCAATCGTTATTGGCCTTACCGATATTCAATTATCAGCAGGAAATCATTGGGGTATTGCAGTTTATTAACCACACCAAACAAGCAGGGGTGCGCCTTTCTTCCCACGCGGTGACCAAAGACAATGTCATCCCGTTTGAGCCCGAGATTCGTCCGTTATTGCGGGCGTTAGCGAGCCAGTCTGCGATTGCGATCGAAAATCGACGTTTGATTGAAAGCATTCACCGTCTTTTTGAAGGGTTTGTGCAAGCCTCCGTCACCGCCATTGAGCAGCGCGATCCCACCACCAGCGGTCATTCATTTCGCGTTGCGGATCTCTCCATTGCGCTCGCCACCAGTTTGAATCACGCCAACCTCAAACAATATGAACAGCACCACCTGAGTAAAAAGGATCTGCGCCAGCTCAGATACGCCGCCTTGCTGCACGATTTTGGCAAGGTGGGAGTGAAGGAATCGGTGTTGACCAAAGCCAAAAAACTGACTGAACATCAACTGGATATCATCAAATATCGCATCCGTCTGACGCAGCAGTCCTTGCTTCGTCAGCGAGCCGAAATTGAGCTCAAACTGTTTGGCCAATTTGCCCACTCAAACTCGCCTTCAGCCTTACAACAGCTCGACAACATTCAGCAGCAAATCGCCCAGCTTGAGCAGTTTTGGCTCGATATTTTGCAAGCCAATGAACCTTCTGTTTTGCCGGAATCTGCCTCGGAAAACCTACATCAGATCCACGCCTATCAAGCGATGGATGACAACGGCATACTCACGCCACTCATCAACAAAGACGAACTGCTGGCCTTGTCTATCCCCAAAGGGAGCTTAACGATTGAGGAGATGGCGGAAATACGCTCTCACGTGGTCCACACAGAAACCTTTCTCAAGCAGATCCCCTGGACACAAGATCTGCAAGACATCCCGCATATTGCGGGCGCCCACCATGAAAAAATCGACGGGAGTGGCTACCCAAGAGGCTTGGCAGGCCAACAAATTCCCCTCGCCTCTCAGATCATGACGGTGTGCGACATTTACGATGCGCTCACCGCCTCCGACCGGCCATACAAAAACGCCCTCCCCGATGAGATCGCCTTTAAAATTCTGTTTAACGAAGCAGAAAAAGGGCAACTCAATGGCGATTTGGTGAAGCTGTTTGTCGACGCCCAAGTTTATCTGGTGATCAAAAACAAACAGTACAAAAACACCTGCTCGGAATGCGGCAACTTCCATCACCATGTCTGTGATTTTGATTTACTTGATCACCACTAGGGGTGGGTTGCGGAGTGTAGTAGGAGGCTTGGTTTTGAACCGAAGTTAAAACCGTAATCTCTAAGTACCAGATGAACGTTGTTTAAATAGGCTTTAAAACAATGGACCTCGGTTACAAATCAAGAAGAACCCAATAATATTGCCATTTTTTCTTGAGTAAGTTTTATTGCAAATGAAATCAAAATATTGGCATGAGTTTCTCTATACAATACCCCCCCAACTTTCAAGAGTAAAAGAAGTGGTTTAAATGACAGGCTCTATTTGGAACAAGTGGGACTTACATATTCACAGCCCATTCACACATCAAAACAATCAATTTGGCAGCGCGTCTCTCGATGAGTATACCCACAAACTAAACGAAGCAGGTTTGTCACTGGTTGGTATCACTAACTATTTCTACTTTGCCGACAATGAATTAGAAGAAGTTCGTAACGCTATTCGTCGTAATGGCTTCGATATCAAGGTACTCGGAAACTTGGAGTTTCGAATCTCACAACCAAACAAAGATAGTGAGTTCATCAACATACATTGTGTTTTCGCAGAGCACCTAAGCACCGCTCAGATAAATAGTGTTATGTCTAAACTCAAAGTGAAAAATACAACCCTATCGTATGGTGCAATCTACTGTGAACAAGCCAACCTTCAACAACACGGCGTGAAGGTAGAAGAAGTCATGATTGATTATGCCGAGCTTGAAGAACATCTTTCTCAGAACTTCAAGCGAGGTATCGATTACCTCATGGTTGTTTGCCCTAATGGGTATGGTGGTTTCCGGCCTGACATTACAGAAGGTCGTTCTCTCGCCTTAGCCAAAGAAATCGATAAGTTTGGAGACTTTATTTTTGGCTCAACAATAAAGGATCGGGATTTTTTTCTATCTGGTAGAGGCTCAAACCTACCACCAAAACCCGTTTTTTCATGTTCAGATGCGCATACAATGCAAAGCATCGGAATTCAATATTCTTGGGTTAAAGCAAGACCAACATTTGAGGGGCTCAGACAAGTTCTCATTGAACCAAAAGAGCGTATTCAAATAGTAGATGACTTTATAGAAAGGAGCTTCCAAAAGCCTCATTTCAAATCAATCACACTAAACGGGGCTCTTTTCCCAAACCAACCCCTACAGTTTAAATCGGCAACATTACCTTTAAACAAAAACATGGTTGCGATTATTGGAGGACGAGGAACAGGAAAAAGTATCCTATTGGACTCTATTCGCTCTAAGTTCCCAAATAACCCTGCGACACCGGGTTTAAGAACCGTGGATGCTGGTGGTTTAGCAATAACGCTAAACCAAGGGGATGGCTCGGAGATACACTTCAACCAGCCCGCAAATGTATACTCATACTTACATGTTAGTCAGGGTGACATTCAGCATGTAAGCCAAAAACCAGATGAGTTGAGTAACGAGATAAAGCGAATGCTTGGTCTAAGTGAAGTTACGTTTGATCAAGCTCAAACACAGCAAATTCAAAATTGCTTAGCAAGCTATAGAGCTTACATTGACTACAGAAACACAACCGACTCTCAAGGAAACAAGATCAACGATGAGAGTTATCAACAAAAAGTAATTACATACAATAATGAGCTAATGAAGACTCTAACCAACCCTCAAAACCAAGGGTTGATAGAGAAGTATCAGCGCAATATACAAAGCATCAATCAGATAAATCAATTTATAGTTCTGTGTCAGAACTCGCTTAATACCATCAAACAATCTATTGATCCTTTAAATGGCTCTATAAGCATCATCAACGGGAATGCCTTGTTAATGACCCAAGTCCCGTTCGTCGACTATTCTGCTACGACTTCGGCTCTTCAAAGCAACATTGATTTGTCTCAACAGAGCTTAGTTGGTCTATCTAATGAGAACGAATCAATAACTGAAGAGTTCAAGAAGCAAGGAATCAATCAAGATATTTCATCACTTCTAAACAAAGTTAATGAGTGTCAGACTCAAATTGATATAGCTAACCACAAGCTGAAAGAAATCGGAGACAGAAACGCTCAATACTTTACGTTAGTAAGTGAACGTGAAGCGTTTGCTCAACAGTATCAAAATTATCTAAGTAACCAAAAGTTAGCTGTAGATAATGCTTTCATTAGACTAGGTAAGGAACAAGAGGCTTGGAACCAGGAGCAGAACGCGCTGGTGAAAGACATATTAACTGACATCAACATCTATGGTTCTCAGTCATTTAATCTGGAAGCATTCTACGGTGGTCTATTGGGCTGCCTAAATGGAGGAAAGTTTAGGGGAACAGCGAACCAAAGCTCTGTGCAAAAGCTACAGCAGACATTCAACGTTCACGCTATTGATGACTTCTTCAAACTACTAAAGAATGAAAAAATAATAGTAGTTCCAGAGAATACTAATCCAATATCTTTAGAAGACTTTTGTTGGCAAAGTGACTACTTCAATCAAGCAGGTAGATTCGAGCTGTTAGACTACCTTTACAAACCACACAGAATTCAGGCATACCTACATGTTAACGCTGAGTTCAACTACAAAGGCAAAACCGTAGACAAGTTATCTGTGGGACAACGGGGGACATTCTATGTATGTCTCAAATTAGCCACTGATCCTTTTGGCTCGCCTTTCATTTTTGACCAACCCGAAGATGATTTAGACAATGACTTCATCATGAAACAGTTGGTACCTCTATTCCGAAGAATCAAAAAATATCGTCAAGTGATCATTGTCACTCACAATGCGAACCTAGTAGTGAATAGTGATGCAGAACAAATCATTATTGCCAATAATGAAAGCGAAGTTCTGAGCTATAATTCAGGTGCAGTCGAGGATAACTTCGTCAGGTCTCGTGTGTGTGAAATCCTCGAAGGTGGGGGCTATGCTTTCGAACAACGTGAAAGGAAGTATGGCTTTAACTTGCAGAGATGAGTTGCAAATTTGGCTACGCTACATAGTTAAAGTTCTAGGCACAACGAAAAGTTAAGTAAAATTGCGTGGATTGAAATTAGGTTCAATCCCGCTCTAGCTCACTTTGGAGCAAACCCGATTTACCCATCCTCTTACTTCGCCCCCTTTTTCACCACTTTCGCAGAGACTCTGCGCGTTATTGTTTAGTTGGAAACCCTTATGCCTCAAGCCAATTCCGTTGTCGTACTCGACTTTGAAACCACTGGTCTCTCTCCAAACTTGGGGGATCGCGCGATTGAAATCGGTGCGGTTAAGATCGTTGATGGTGAGGTGGTCGATAGTTTTCAACAACTTATGGATCCTGGCTTTCGGGTCAGTTCCTTTATTGAAAGCAAAGTAGACGAATCTGTTCCCTTGGCAATATGATTTGATGATTGAGAGAAGCTGCCAAGGAGGCGGCATGACATAGGGAATAGAAGCGCTTTTGAATTATCAGACCGTTACGGGCGTTCTTTTAAAAGAAGACGGTTTCCAGCCTTCATCAAGTGGCGTAACGATATATCTAAACGGAGGAGACAACCTGCAGGTTGTTCTTGATGAAGTAGTGAAAAATCACGGGGAAATGATTATCCCTAAAACAGCGCTTGCCGATAACAGTGGCTTTTTTGCCATTTTCCTTGATTCTGAAGGAAATAGGATAGGGTTGCATTCTCCGAATTGATTCGTAGCCGCTCTGGAGAACCGCTTCAAGCAGCTAGCCATTGTATGTGAAGAAATGACCTTGGCTGCTTGATACTGAAGAGTGTCGTGCTTCGCAGTTGAATTTGGTAATCGCTAGTTTCTATTGATATATTTTTCTGCGTTAGCGAACAGCTTATCACATAATTTTTTCTGGTTAGTGTACTCTGAAGTTCCTTGCTCCATCGCGTCAAGTAGCGCTTTAGCTTCTTGATACTCTGTTACCATTGCCGCAAAGCGCTCTTCAAAGTTATTTTTTTGCGTTTTTTTGCTCGATTTTCTTGTTGGTTTTTTCATATTCTATTTCCTATATCTTATAGCTAAAACTTTTCACAAACTCGAAGAGGAACTTATGTTGTTTCTTATATTAACGATTCTATTGAACAGCTTATTATTCTAAACAATCCAATATTTAGACATAGTTTTAACACGCAATATTAAACATGGCAGGCATAAATATTAACTGCCAAAAGAACAGTACTCGATTTTAAATAAAAAGATCTCACACAGAGGCGAGATCTTTTCATGAATACTTACAGTACAGTAACGTTTGATGCCTGTGGGCCTTTGTTACCTTGCTCGGTGTTGAAGGAAACCTTTTGGCCTTCAGCTAGTGTTTTAAAACCAGCGCTTTCAATTGATCTAAAGTGAACGAACAAATCCGCACCACCGTTATCAGGTGTGATAAATCCAAAGCCTTTTGTTTCATTAAACCATTTTACTAAGCCAGTTGTTTTATTTGACATATATATATCTCGATTGATGTATTAAATTAGGAGGAAGCTACTAAATAATGAATGAAGAAAAAGGTATCGCAGAATAGATATGACAAACTAAATCGAAAAACTGAGAAGATCTTGAACTAAATATGTTATCAATAGCTCACTACCAGAGCTGCGGACACTATACACGATATACACATAATAGATATTAATTTCTCAATTAAATTTAAAAACAATTAAAATCAACAAGTTAAACGCATGGTAACTATTATTGCTCGCTATGAATAGCCAGCAGATACTAACTCCAGGGCGGGAGCATACTTTGGTGGATTTATAACCCCAAGAAGACTCTTGCCCTATAATCATCGTTCCAACCCGCTTTCTTCATCTTCACTTTTTGGCTCGGAGCACCACAGTCGCATTGCTTGAGCATATTCATGACAAAACGTCTAAACAACGCGATGTTTTCAACA
>NZ_SZTO01000029.1 GCF_013369385.1 Vibrio sp. 05-20-BW147
ATTTTAAGAATGGTGCCGACTACCGGAATCGAACTGGTGACCTACTGATTACAAGTCAGTTGCTCTACCTACTGAGCTAAGTCGGCACACTATATTCTTTAATCATCGCTTGTACTATTTGCACCAACGATTTGAATTCGTGGTGCCCGGAGGCGGAATCGAACCACCGACACGAGGATTTTCAATCCTCTGCTCTACCGACTGAGCTATCCGGGCGACGGAGCGCTATTAAACGGATTTTTACCTGCCTCGTCAACCGATTTTTTGCAAAAAAAGTAAAAAATTGATCATTTGCTTAGAAAATATTCATTTGTAATCAAAGAGAATGTCCTTGATTAAAGTCTTGCTTGAATTTGGTTACTTTTTCCAAATAACGGCGAGCTTCTGCATTGGGGTGTTTTTTGGTTAATGCCCAATACACTTGATTGGGTTGCAATGCGTTGAGATCGCGCATTGCGCGCTTGCGATCGTTGCGATTAAAGGTGTTGAGTACACCGCCTGTACCACCGTTGTAGGCTGAAATCATCGAATATTCGAGAGATGTTGGATGATTGACCTCTTTTAGATAGCGGTTTTTCAACAGATAAAAATAGGCCGTTCCGGTGTCGATATTGTTTTCTGGGTTAAAGAGATATTCCGGACTGGGCTCGCCACTGCGATTTTTAACCAAGTTGAACACATCGCGCCCTGCCGTTTTGGGCACCACTTGCATCAAACCATAGGCGTTGGCCCAACTCACTGCATAGGGATTGAAGCTGCTTTCGGTTTTGATGATGGCGTAAATCAGATCTTCTGGAATATCGTACTTACTTGAGGCGCGACGTACGATATCGGCGTATTTATAACTGCGTTTGTCTACGTGGTCTGCCACCATGGGAATTTCAACGTAATAGGCTTTCTTAAAATCAACCGTACGTGTCTTGAGTTTATTGGCGATCAGATAATCGGCAAAGCGATTGGCGCGCCAACTCCACTGGATAGCTTGTTTGTCTTGATCCAACACTTGATTGTAGAGAAAAGGTTGCCCTTCCAAGCGGATTTCTTTGGAGGAGAAAAGATCGACATTGGCCGGATCATCTGGAGTTAGCAAGGTAGTGATAATGGCATTTTTCAGGTGCTGTTTGGGTTCTGTGGGTGAAACCGTCTCAATGAGGATGGTGCCATTGCTAAAGTTGACATCGGCTCGGCTGAGGTAATTATCTATGTATTTCACATAGTTACTTTTGCCTGCCATTTTTATTTCTCGGCTCCCCCAGCGTTTTTCAATATTGCCTGAGAAGCTGTTGATCAAAGCATCCAGTGCTGCCGTGTCTTTTTCAAATTGTCCTGGCAGCTCTGCGAGATTTTTAGCAAAGCGGTTGGTCGGTTGGTAATTGACGTCATAGATGTTTTCGATAAATTCGCGGCTACAACCGGTTAAGAGCAATGCAGCTAAAAAATACCCAAACTTTTTCATCGTTTACCTATTCAAACCTAAAAAAATGACACCAAAGCGTTGGCTATGATGTCATTGATTAACCATGAAGAAAACCAGATTATTTGCTCGGTGGTGTGTAACCTTCGATATGGACTTCTTTACCTTCAAAGAGGAAGTTGACCATTTCAGTTTCGAGCAATTTGCGGTGTTCAGGATCCATCATGTTGAGCTTTTTCTCATTGATCAACATGGTTTGCTTATGCTGCCACTGACCCCAAGCTTCTTTAGAAATGTTGTCAAAGATGCGCTTTCCAAGCTCTCCTGGGTACAACTGAAAATCTAAACCATCAGCTTCTTTGTTTAGACGAGCACAAAACACAGTGCG
The DNA here is from genome assembly GCF_013369385.1 of Vibrio sp. 05-20-BW147. Classification (GTDB taxonomy): domain Bacteria; phylum Pseudomonadota; class Gammaproteobacteria; order Enterobacterales; family Vibrionaceae; genus Vibrio; species Vibrio floridensis. Next base: position 1,803 of record NZ_SZTO01000029.1, read on the forward strand.
GCTCATAATGACTCCTTAAATAAAGCATTAACGAAGTTCATGGGGCAAGCTCTCCAGCAATTGTTTGACGGGAGCTGCTAACCCAACTTCTTCGGGATTGGCTAAGTTATACCAAAGACCATTGCTGGCTTCCATCACCATGTCAGGTTGCTTTGATAGGTCCAGCAAAATCGGAGTGATGTCGAGATGGTAATGGCTAAAAGTATGGCGAAAAGCAATTAAGGTGTTTTGTGTGCGAATGTCACCCTCTTTTATGCCTCGCTGCTCGAGTAGTGCTTCAAGTTGTGCATGCTCATTTTGCGGAAAGCAAAACAATCCGCCCCAAATACCACTTTGTGGCCTTTGTTCCAACCACACTTGATTGTTGTAGTGCAGCATGGCAAACCACGTTTCTTTCACGGGTTTCTCTTTTTTAGGCTTTTTACCGGGGTAGTCCAGTGGGTTACCTTGTTTGTTGGCTTGGCATAGCTCGGCCACCGGGCACAATGTGCATTTGGGTTTGCTGCGTGTGCAGACCATTGCCCCCATATCCATCATCGCTTGGTTGTATTTATCGACATCGGTATTGGGTGTGTGTGCTTCCGCTAATTGCCACAATTGGTTTTCGACCGTTTTTTGCCCAGGCCAACCTTCAACGGCAAAGGCACGAGATAAGGTGCGTTTCACATTGCCATCAAGAATGGCATGTGGCTGTTTGTGAACGGAAGAGAGCACGGCAGCAGCGGTAGAGCGGCCAATCCCCGGCAGGGCATTCATCTGCTCCAGTTCTAATGGAAATTCACCATGATATTGCTCAGCCACCATTTTCGCGGCTTTGTGCAGATTGCGTGCGCGAGCGTAGTAGCCTAACCCCGTCCATAGATGAAGCACTTCATCTTGCTCGGCGTTGGCGAGATCAACCACGGTCGGAAAGCGCTGTAAAAAACGTTGGTAATAGGGAATCACGGTCGCAACTTGCGTTTGTTGCAGCATAATTTCCGATAACCAAACGCTGTAGGCGCTCTTATTGTGTTGCCAAGGAAGGTTTTTTCTTCCGTAGGCGTCATACCATTTCAAAATGGCGCTGGCAAAAGGTGTCACGACATGCTCTGTGTTCTATTATTTGTAGGCAAAATTGCACCACAGATTGTGGTGAAAGTACAACCGACAAAGTGTGGGGATAATGGTTTTTATTGATAACACTTGCACCAAAGAAAATTCTTTGGATAATCCCCGCTTTGATTAATCAATGTGCAGGCAGAATCCATGAGTGAAGTCACCACTAACGAATACAATGAAGACGGCAAGCTGATCCGCAAAATCCGCAGTTTTGTTCGTCGCGAAGGCCGTTTAACCAAAGGTCAAGAAAATGCGATGAAAGAGTGCTGGCCAACAATGGGCATCGATTACCAAAAGCAACTTCTTGATTGGAAAGAGGTATTTGGTAACGATAATCCTGTCGTGCTTGAAATTGGCTTTGGTATGGGCGCTTCTTTGGTTGAAATGGCGAAAAATGCCCCTGAAAAGAACTTCTTTGGTATTGAAGTGCACAGCCCTGGCGTTGGTGCGTGTCTGTCAGACGCTCGTGAAGCGGGTATCACCAATCTGCGTGTGATGTGTCATGATGCGGTTGAAGTGTTTGAGCACATGATTCCGAACGACAGCCTAGCGACGTTGCAATTGTTCTTTCCAGACCCATGGCACAAAAAGCGCCATCACAAGCGTCGTATTGTACAGCTTGAGTTTGCGGAAATGGTTCGTCAAAAGCTGATCCCGAATGAAGGTATCTTCCATATGGCGACGGATTGGGAAAACTACGCTGAGCACATGATTGAAATCATGAACCAAGCGCCAGGTTACCGAAACATTGCCGAAGCTGGTGATTATATTCCACGCCCTGAAGAGCGTCCGCTGACCAAATTCGAAGCGCGTGGTCATCGTCTTGGCCACGGTGTGTGGGATATTAAATTTAAGCGAGTGAGCTAATCGCGGATTTATTGTTTGACTGGTTTTTATAAAATCAGCACACTGCGAAAAAGAAGAGCCAACATTGAGAAATGTTGGCTTTTTTGACCCTACAATAAACACCATAATGGTTTGGTAAAGTCTGTCATGAAGCCAACAAAAGAACTGCTCAACGAAATTTTGCATGAAGTTCGCCCTCTGATTGGGCGTGGAAAAGTCGCCAACTATATTCCTGCTTTGGCCAGGGTGCCGGCGCATAAGCTTGCTATCGCGGTGTACACCAATCAAGGTGAGGTGATCAAAGCGGGAGATGCCGATGAGGCGTTCTCGATACAATCCATTTCTAAAGCGCTGAGTTTAACCCTCGCCATGGGCCTGTATCAGCCGGACGAAATTTGGCGTCGAGTGGGCAAGGAGCCTTCTGGACAGGCGTTTAACTCGCTGATTCAGTTAGAAATGGAACAGGGGATTCCGCGCAACCCGTTCATTAATGCGGGGGCGATTGTGGTGGCCGATCTGCTGGCCAGCCGTTTATCTGCGCCACGCCAGCGTTTGCTGGAATTTGTCCGCCAGCTTTCTGGTGAAACGCATATCTGTTACGACAAAGTGGTGGCGGCCTCTGAAATGATGCACAGCGACCGCAATGCGGCCATTGCCTATCTGATGCGTTCATTTGGCAATTTTGAGAACGAAGTGATCCCGGTTTTGAACAACTACTTCCATGCTTGCGCATTGAAAATGAGTTGTGTCGATTTGGCTAAGACCTTTAGTTATTTAGCGAACAAAGGCGTGTCGGTACACACAGACCAACGCGTTATTAGCCCAGTGCAAACTAAACAGCTCAATGCATTATTGGCAACCTGTGGCTTGTACGATGGGGCGGGGGAGTTTGCGTATCGCGTGGGAATGCCGGGCAAATCGGGCGTGGGCGGCGGGATCATCGCCATCGTGCCGGGGGAAATGACCATTGCGGTTTGGTCACCAGAGTTAGACCCGTCAGGAAACTCGTTAGCGGGCACGAAAGCGCTAGAGTTGCTTTCTGAGCGAATTGGGCGTTCGATTTTCTAAAGAAGTGATTTCACGAAAAAAGGAAAGGGTTGGTGTCCGTGCGCCAACCCTTTTGTCATTTATCGAGCTTAGTGTTGTTTCGCTTCTCGAAGGACGCAGTCCTTTCTCTCATCTCGAAGCGTAGCGTCCTTACTTAACTCTCTTCAGCCATAAACGCTTCGAGCAAGTCGTTTAGGAACAGCTTGCCCTTCTCTGTGATTTGCCAACTGGTTTCGTTGTCATTCAAATAACCCATCTCAACGGCCCATTGAATGGTTGTCTCGATAAAACTCAGTGGTAGCCCGGTTGTGTCAATAAAATCTTGTTTAGGGCACGCTTCCATCAATCTAAAGCGATTCATAAAGAACTCGAACGGACGATCGATCTCTTCGACCAACTGTTCGCTATCAAGATAGGGTTTGACCATATTTTGATGCGCCGCCAAGTAGCCCTTCGGGTGCTTAATTTTGGTGGTGCGAATGATGCGACCGTCAGCAAAGCTCAGTTTGCCGTGTGAGCCACAGCCAATCCCTAAGTAATCACCAAAACGCCAGTAGTTAAGATTGTGCTGACATTGATAACCGGGTTTGCTGTAACCGGAAATCTCATACTGCACGTATCCCGCTTGTGTGAGTTTTTGATGGCCTCGCTCAAAGATGTCCCACAACTGGTCGTCGTCGGGGAGAGCCGGCGGTTTGTAGTAGAACATGGTATTTGGCTCAATAGTGAGCTGATACCAAGAAAGATGAGGCGGATTAAGTTCAATCGCTTTGTCCAGATCGGCCAGAGCTTGTTCGATGCTTTGATCGGGCAAACCGTGCATGAGATCGAGGTTAAAACTGTTCAAGCCAATTTGATGAGCCAGTTTCGCGGCGTTCACTGCTTCATCTTGGCCATGAATACGCCCCAAACGCTCAAGTTTTTGCTGCTCAAAACTTTGTACACCGATGGAGATGCGCGTGACCCCTGCTTTGCGATAGCCCGCAAAGCGCTCAGCTTCGATGGTGCCGGGATTGGCTTCCATGGTGATCTCGATCGAAGGCGTAAAGGGAATGCGTTTTTCGATCCCTTGCAAAAGATCTCGAATGCCTTCTGCTGAGATGAGGCTTGGTGTGCCTCCACCGATAAAAATCGAGTGCAGTGGTCTTGGCGCGCGGTGAAGCTGATACTTTTCGATGTCACGGTCAAGATCTTCCAGCAGCGCATTGATGTACATCTGCTCTGGGATCTGTTCTTTGAGTGCGTGAGAGTTGAAGTCGCAATAAGGGCACTTTTGTACACACCATGGGATGTGAACATACAAACTGAGTGCTGGGGGCGTTAACATGCAAGTACCTTACACTAAAGGTTGTTCACGTAGCGTAGCAAAAAGCTGTTTCAATGCTTTACCACGATGAGAGAGTTGTTTCTTGCGCACAGGTTCAAGCTCGGCAGAAGCGCAGTTGTCTTCTGGGACGAAGAAGATTGGATCGTAGCCAAAGCCGTTGTCACCGTGTGCTTGCGTTAAGATACGGCCTTCCCATTTGCCGTGGCAGACAATGGGTGTCGGGTCGTTTTCGTGGCGCATCAACACCAACACACAATGGAAACGCGCGGTACGTTGTGCTTCTGGCACACCTTCCATCGCTGTTAATAGCTTTTCTAAGTTTTCTTGATCTGAGGCTTTCTCTCCTGCGTAACGTGCAGAGTAAATCCCAGGAGCGCCCTGAAGAAAATCCACTTCTAAACCTGAATCATCCGCAATCGCTGCAAGCCCGGTCTCTTTAGCGGCGTGACGCGCCTTGATGATGGCATTTTCAATGAAAGTCGTGCCCGTTTCAGCCACTTCAGACACATTGAATTCGCTTTGTGCGACGACATCAAAACCGAAATCGGCAAGTAGGTCTGCCATTTCGCGAACTTTGCCTTGGTTACCTGTGGCTAATACGATCTTTTTCATGGTGTTCTCGTTATTCTTCAACATAAAACTTTTGGGTAAATTTGAGTTTGCCTGCGCCTTTGATGCCTGCGTTGACATCCAGATCGAAGGTCAGGGTCTCTTCGTGGCTGATCGGCAACTCCGCTAAATAATAAATCGCGCTCCCTTCTTGGATACGCTTAAATTCCAGAGTACGAATTTGGCCGAGTAAATTCTTGGCTTGGCCGGATATTGTGGCGTCCAGTGCTGGTTTTCCTACACGGCTTTTGTCCAACACACTGATGTTGATAATGGCACTGTATTCGTTACGTTTTAGCCCATAGCTTCTCGCCACTTTGGGGGTTAAAAAGGTGGAATTGAATGCGATGTAATGCACTTCCGCATCTTTAATGGTTTTGAATTGTTCTGCCCATGTTGGTAGAGCCATCAGACAACTCAGTAACGCAACCATCCATTTGTTCATTGTAGACTTCCTTACTCGTTATTGGCGGTAAACAAAAAGCCATCACAAGATGGCTTTCACTTCGTCTGGTATTTGTTGTGGAGTGTGAACACGCACTTGTTTGTGCCGTCCGAGTTCTCCTTTTTCTATCGTGACCAGACTTTTAGCAACTTTAAACCACTTACCCAGTAACTTGGTTAAATGCCCATTTGCTTTCCCATCGACGGGGGGCGCGGTGATGGCAATTTTCAGTTCATCACCATGCAAGCCAAGGATTTTATCACGACTTGCTTTGGGTTGGATGTAGAGACGAAGCACCACATCCTCACCATCAAGCCAAACCGCTGGGTTCATTACAACTGATACCAAATTGGGCCAATCACATCGCCCATCAGGAAGTTAGCAAATTGCAGTGCGATGAACAGCACCAGCACGCTTAAGTCAAAGCCCCCCATGGCGGGCAAAATACGACGAATCGGTGCCAGCATAGGTTCAGTTAATTGATGGAACACGTATTCGATAGGGCTGCGACCTTGACTCACCCAGCTCAGAATCGCACGGATCAATAGCACCCAGAACAACAGACCACCTGCGGCTTTCACCAGTGACAGTAGGCCAAGGTAGAGGAAATCGGCACTAAAGGTGACGGAACCACCAGACGCAATTAGGATCAGCGCAACAAACTTCAACACACACAAGACGTAGGCAAACAACACGGTCGCCAGATCTAGGCTACCAATGGATGGAATCACACGGCGCAGCGGGCCAATCACGGGTTGGGTTGCTTTGACGATAAACTGCGAAAATGGATTGTAAAAATCCGCACGCGCGGCTTGCAGCCAAATTCGTAAGATCACGACCATGATATAGAGATCAAACAGCGTCGAAATCAGAAAACTCATTGCATTCATAGATGCCCCTTAAAACGTAGAGCTGCTAAGCAGCCAGGTGATTAAAACAGTTTTTCCATCTCTTGCGCGCGAGCCACTGCCGCTTGCATGGCTTTGGCTACGATATCAGAGAGTTGATGTTCATTGAAAGTGCGCAATGCTTCGGCGGTGGTCCCTCCTTTCGAGGTGACGTTCTCGCGCAGAGTCGCCAGTTCGGTGTCTGGGTTTTCCACCACCATACTGGCCGCCCCCAATGCGGATTGTTGAACCAGTAAACGAGCGGTTTGTTTATCAAACCCTTGCGCCATCGCTTCAGCTTGCATGGCTTCCATAAAGAGGAAGAAGTACGCTGGAGCACTGCCTGCCGCCGCAATAACGTGGTTAATGCCTGATTCTTCTTCGACCCAGCAGGTTTTGCCGACCGCTTGCATCAACTGTTCGGCAAAGTGGCGATCTTGCTCGGCCACGGAGACTGGCGCATATAAGCCGCTCATGCCTAACCCGAGTTGTGATGGGGTATTGGGCATGACGCGCACTAAGTTGAGTTGAGTGTTCAGCATCTCATTTAATCGTGCGCAACTGATGCCTGCGGCAATCGAAATAACCAGCTTATTGGAGAAATCGACGGATTGCAGTGGTTTGCACACCTCTTCCATCATTTGCGGTTTGACAGAAAGGACGATCACGTCTGCTCGCGTTGCTGCCATGAGATTATCGCTGGTGGTCTGAATGCCAAACTGCTGCTCAAGGGGCAAACGACGCGTCTCGCTGGGTGCGGTGGCAGTGATTTTATCGGCAGGGTAACCGTCCGCCACTAAGCCAGAGACAATGGCTCTCACCATATTGCCAGCACCGATAAAAGCGATGTTCTTATGTTCCATATTTCTGTTCCGCTAGTAAGTAAAAGTCGCTGAGTTACGCTTTATTGCTGTAATCGCGATGGCCAAAAATGGCGGTGCCAATACGCACCATGGTTGAACCTGATTCGATGGCGGCATCCATGTCGCCGCTCATGCCCATCGATAAAGTGTCCACGCTTGGATAGCGTTGAACCAAACGTTGTTGTAGCTCAGTAAGCGGTTGGAATGCAGCCAACTGAGAAGCGTGGTCATCGACGTTTTCAGGGATTGACATCAACCCTCTTAACGTGAGGTTCGGGAGGGTAGAAATCAACTCAGCAAGTGCAAATATTTCCTCACCGGATACGCCTGACTTAGAGGCTTCGCCGCTGGTGTTCACTTGGATCAGCACTTGCAGTGGTGGGAGCTCGGCTGGGCGTTGATCATTTAAACGTTGAGCGATTTTGTCACGATCAATGGTGTGTACCCACGCAAAGTTCTCCGCCACTAAGCGACTTTTATTCGATTGAATGGGACCGATAAAATGCCACTCGATTTGCATCTCTGGATGCTTTTCGGTAAAAAAACGGACTTTTTCTACGCCTTCTTGCACGTAGTTCTCACCAAATGCTCGTTGGCCGACCTGAAACGCTTCTAGAATCGCCTCGACAGGTTTGGTTTTGCTCACCGCCAAAAGTTGCACTGAGTCTGGAGCTCGTCCACACTTTTGCGTAGAGGCGTGAATCTGTGTGGTGATCTGTTCAATGTTTTGTTGAATACTGTTCATCGCAATTCTTTTAAGGGAAAAATAATGGATATCACTGAGTTACTGGATTTTAGTGTAAAGCATAATGCGTCAGATCTACATCTTTCTGCGGGTGTGCCTCCTATGGTACGCATAGATGGTGATGTAAGAAAGCTTGGTGTGCCTGCATTTAGTCATGCTGATGTGCATCGCTTGGTTTTTGAGATCATGAATGACTCACAGCGCAGTGAATTTGAAGAGAAGCTGGAAGTCGATTTTTCCTTTGAATTGCCAAACGTTGGTCGCTTTCGTGTTAACGCCTTCAACCAATCTCGCGGCTGCTCTGCGGTGTTTCGTACCATTCCAACAACAATCCCGACACTGGAAGATCTAGAGTGCCCGCAGATCTTTGAAAAAATTGCGAAAAGCGAGAAAGGCTTAGTGTTGGTCACTGGACCAACAGGTTCGGGGAAATCCACCACCTTGGCTGCGATGGTGGATTACATTAACCGCAACTACAACAAACACATCCTGACCATTGAAGATCCGATTGAATTTGTTCACCCAAATCAGAAATGTTTGATTAACCAACGCGAAGTTCATCGCGACACCCACAGTTTTAAAAATGCTCTGCGCAGCGCATTGCGTGAGGATCCAGACGTTATCTTGGTGGGTGAGTTGCGCGACCAAGAAACCATCAGCCTAGCACTCACTGCGGCCGAAACGGGCCACTTGGTGTTTGGTACGCTACACACCAGTAGTGCAGCTAAAACCATTGACCGTATTATCGATGTGTTCCCTGGCAGCGACAAAGACATGGTGCGCTCAATGCTTTCTGAATCATTGCGCGCCGTTATCGCACAGAAATTGTTGAAACGGATTGGCGGAGGCCGAGTGGCGTGTAATGAAATCATGATGGCAACGCCGGCCATTCGTAACTTGATCCGTGAAGATAAAGTGGCACAGATGTACTCCATTATCCAAACAGGGGCTGCGCACGGCATGCAAACCATGGAACAGAATGCGCGTCAGTTGATGGCACAAGGCAAAGTGGCCAAAGAAGAAGTCGACGCCAAAATTGAAATTGAAGCGATCCAGTTTTAACGAAAGGTGATGAGCGCTATGGACTTGAATAAAATTTTGGAAGGGATGATTACGCTTAAAGCGTCGGATCTTTATATCACCGTCGGAGCGCCAATACTTTTTCGTGTCGATGGCGAACTGCGTCCACAAGGCGAAAAACTCTCACAAAGTGAAGTCGCAAAATTGCTTGATAGCGCAATGGAAGAAGAGCGACGAGCAGATTTTCGTAAAACTCGTGAGTCCAACTTTGCCATTGTGCGTGATTCTGGCCGTTTTCGTGTTAGTGCCTTCTACCAACGAGAGCTACCTGGCGCAGTGATTCGTCGTATTGAGACCAATATTCCAACCTTTGAAGAGTTAAAGCTTCCCAATGTGTTGCAAGACTTAGCGATTGCCAAGCGTGGATTGGTGCTGGTGGTGGGCGCGACGGGCTCAGGTAAATCGACCACCATGGCTGCGATGACTGGCTATCGAAATACCCACCGCAGTGGACATATTTTGACGGTGGAAGATCCGATTGAATTTGTCCACGAACATAAACGCTGTATTGTCACCCAGCGCGAAGTCGGTTTGGATACAGAAAGCTATGAAATCGCACTAAAGAACTCGCTGCGTCAAGCGCCAGATATGATTTTAATTGGCGAAATTCGCAGTCGGGAAACCATGGAGTACGCGATGACCTTTGCCGAAACGGGTCACTTATGCATGGCAACGCTGCATGCCAATAATGCCAACCAAGCACTAGAGCGCATCTTACACTTGGTGCCTAAAGAGCAAAAAGAGCAGTTTTTGTTTGACCTTTCCATGAACCTAAAAGGGGTGGTGGGTCAGCAGTTGATTCGGGACAAAAATGGTAAAGGTCGTCACGGTGTGTTCGAGGTGTTACTTAACAGCCCGCGCGTGTCAGATTTGATCCGTCGTGGCGATTTGCATGAGCTGAAAATGACCATGGCGAAGTCGAAAGAAATCGGCATGCAGACCTTTGATCAATCACTGTATAAATTAGTGGTGAAAGGCAAAATCAGCGAAGAAGACGCACTGCACAGTGCTGACTCAGCCAACGATTTACGTTTGATGCTGAAGACACAACGAGGCGATCTTAGTACTCCCGGGTCTTTGGCAAACGTCAAGATCGATATGGATTAGAGGGGATTTGTGCGCTTTGCTTTCACTCCCTGCAACTCAAGCGAGTTTGATGTAGAGCTTCGAGTCTTGATTGGGCATACTGCCACTTTCTCGGATGAACTGGTGGAGTACGCATGCAGGTCTCGGCTCAAGAATATCTCGCATTAGGTGACGCGATTGCGGCGTTAAAGACGTCGCAATTTACTTCTCGCCTCGTGGCGGTGTTGCGTTGTATTGCTGATTTTGATTGCGCGGTTGTTTTGGGCTATCGCGCAAACAAACATCCTATTTATCTGTATGATTCGCTCTCGAGCCAGCGTGAGCTGCTGTTTCAGCGGTATCTGACTCATGCTTATCTTGATGATCCTTTCTACAGTGCTTTGCAGCACAACACGTGTTCAGGGGTATTTCATTTCTCCGATTTAATGCCGCTCAATCCGCAGCAAAAAGCCTATCAACACCAATTTTATGCGCAAACGGGTTGGCAGGATGAAGTGAGTCTGGTGGTCAATCTTGATGGCGAGCGGTCGATTGTAGTGTATCTCGGCAGCTTTAAGTTGGGCTCTTTTCCGCGCGAACAGATTACAGCTTTGCAACAGCGGTTTACGGTGTTGGAAGCCTTGTGTCAGCAGCACTGGCAGCAGCAGCCACTGCGGTTAGCGGAAAGTGCGCAGCCAAACCAAGAGTTACGGATTTGGGTTGAGCGGGCGATCCAAAGTTTTGGCACGCAGCGTTTAAGCCCGCGTGAGCAGGAGATCACCGCATTGCTCATTCAAGGTTTAGACTCACAAGAGATTGCCGATGCGTTGGCCATTAGCCACGGCACAGTCAAAAATCATCGCAAACGCATCTATGCTCAACTGCGTGTCAGCTCATTGAGTGAGCTTTTCCAACTGTTTCTCAATCATCTGATTGGCGCTGCCGCGGATTAGGCAGTCTCTCTTCCTTTGGTCATTAATCACCAAGATTGTCCCTTTAGGGACATCGCTTCTCAGGTTTAAAATTGGTTAGTCTGCTTGCCAAGACTTTTGGGAGGCAAAATGAATTCAAAGCAACTCTTTGATGATTTACAGCAGCGCGGTTTGATCGCACAAAGCACACCTCTGGAAGCGCTGGTTGAGCGCTTTGCCACGCCGCAAGTGCTGTATTGCGGCTTTGACCCCACCGCAGGCAGTTTGCACATTGGTCATTTGGTTCCACTGCTGATGCTTAAGCGCTTTCAAAATGCCGGACATCAAGCCATTGCCCTCATCGGCGGTGCAACAGGTATGATTGGCGATCCAAGTTTTAAAGCCAACGAGCGTGTGCTCAATAGTACGCAAACCGTGCAGCAATGGGTGAATGATTTAAGTCAGCAAGTCACTCAACTGATGACCTCACCTAGCGAGAAGCCGACATCGCTGATGACGGTCAATAATGCAGATTGGATCGGCAAGATCAATCTGATCGATTTTTTCCGCGATGTGGGCAAGCACTTTTCAGTCAATACCATGATCAATCGTGAATCGGTGAAGCAGCGTTTGGCGCGCCCGGATCAAGGTATCTCCTTTACCGAGTTCAGTTACTCTTTGCTGCAATCCTATGACTTTGCACATCTCAACCGTGAGTTTGGCTGTGCGCTGCAAATAGGCGGCAATGATCAGTGGGGCAATATTGTCAGCGGGATTGATTTGACCCGCCGCCTCAATAGCACTGAAGTCGGTGGTTTAACTCTGCCGCTCATAACCAAATCCGATGGTACTAAATTTGGCAAAACCGAAAGTGGCGCCGTGTGGCTTGAGAGTTGCAAAACCTCGCCGTATCGCTTCTACCAGTTTTGGTTAAACAGTGATGATGCGGATGTATACCGATTTTTAGCGTATTACACCTTTTTGAGTACGGCTGAGATTGAGGAAATCCGCCAAGCCGATGCGTTATGCGAAGGCAAGCCAAAAGCACAGCAGATTTTATCGGAGCACGTGACCCGTTTTGTGCATGGTGAAGAGGGGCTCGCTGCGGCGCAGCGTATTACTCAAGCGCTGTTTAGCGGCGATGTGAGCGATCTCAGCTTAAGTGAGCTGTCTCAGTTAGAGTTGGATGGTCTGCCTTGTGTGGCGGCATCACGTACCGATTCCTTAATCGATTTGCTGCTCACTTCAGGTTTAGCCAGTTCCAAGCGTCAAGCGCGCGAGTGGCTGGAGAATGGTGCGATTCGCGTCAATGGTGAGCGAGTAGAGCAAGAAGGTGTGTTACCCGGCTTTGCACTGTTTGATCGCTACTATGTGTTGCAACGCGGTAAGAAGCAGTTTGCTTTGATCAAATTGGAAGGCTTAACTGAGTAATTACAGCGGTTCTACTCGGCCAAGAAAAAAGCAGTGGGGTTAGCCCCACTGAGCTTCAAACCAACTCTCTAAAATAATCACCGCGGATTGGCAATCGACGTTGCCTTTGCTTAAAGCTTTGTAACCGCCCATAGAGAACAGTTCAGAACGCGCTTCCGTGGTTGATAGACGTTCATCATGCAATTCAACCGGAAGGCCAAAGCGTCCTTGTAATCGTTGAGCAAACTTCTTCGCGCGTGGGGTAATGGTTTCTAAGGCCTTGCCGTGTAAATCTGTCGGCAGTCCCACCACCAATAAATTGGGTTGCCACTCTTTGATTTGCTTTTCAATCTCATCCCAATTTGGAATACCGTCATTGGCTTTGAAAGCCTTGAGTGGTGATGCGGTGCCAGTAATTTCTTGGCCGATGGCACTGCCAATGCTTTTGGTGCCAAAATCGAATGCCATGATGGTGCGTGACATAAATAACCTAAATCAAATGGGTTAAGCGTGACCAGCTTGATCGGAAAGCTGAGACGCGTGAATTCCAAGCATCTGCACGGCTTTTTGCCAGCGCATTGCGATAGGGGTATCAAAAATAATGTCGGCAGTTGCTTCTACTGTTAACCATGAGTTCTCTGCCAACTCGGTTTCCAGCTGACCTGCACTCCATCCGGAGTAGCCCAGAGCCACAATGTAGCTAGAGGGCTCGGCTTCCGTCCCTAGCACCGAAAGAATATCTTTCGAGGTGGTGACAGAGATTTGCTCAGTCATTTGTAAGCTGGACTCGTAAAAATCTTTTGGTCGATGGAGGATAAAGCCGCGGTCTTCAGCAACTGGCCCGCCGTTGTAGACAGGTTTGGTTAAACTTGCGGTATTGAGTTGTGGGTGTACTGGTTGAACATCGACTTGTTCAAGCATTTTGCCCACGGTAATGTCGATAGGCGCATTGATCATCAGACCCATAGCGCCGTCTTCATTATGTTCACAGATGTAGATCACGCTGTGTTGAAAGTAAGGATCTTTCATACCTGGCATCGCAACCAGAAAGTGATTTGTCAGGTTCATACAGGACTCCAATCTGTTACAGCAGAGCCATCGCTGGCTCTGCAATACTCATGTTTAAGCTTGAGCTTGTAAACGACGTTCAATCGCGTCCATTAGTTTACCGGTAATCGAGATATCGAAGGCTGCTTCAATTTCGCGAATACAGGTTGGACTGGTGACGTTAATTTCCGTCAGTTTATCGCCTATCACATCCAAGCCTACAAAAATAAGCCCTTTTTCTTTTAGTGTTGGAGCCACTGCGTTTGCAATTTTTAGATCGGTTTCGCTCAGTGGTCGAGGCTCACCACGGCCACCCGCGGCCAAATTACCACGAGTTTCTCCTTTAGCAGGAATACGCGCGAGGCAATAGGGCATTGGCTCGCCATCCACCACCAAAATACGTTTATCACCGTTGCTGATATCAGGCACGAAAGTTTGTGCCATCGCGTAATTTTGGCCATGGTTAGTCAGTGTTTCGATGATCACAGAGACATTGGGATCGTTTTCTTTGACACGGAAAATCGATGCACCGCCCATACCATCCAGCGGCTTGAGAATGATGTCACCATGCTCTTGGCGAAACGCTTTAATTTTCTCTGCTTTACGTGTCACTATGGTGGTCGGTGTCAATTCTGGGAACCACGCTGTGAACAGTTTCTCGTTACAGTCGCGCAAACTTTGAGGTTTGTTGACGATCAAGGTGCCTTGATCTTCTGCACGCTCTAGAATGTAGGTCGCGTAAATGTACTCCGTATCGAACGGAGGATCTTTGCGCATTAGAACCGCATCAAGTTCCGATAGTGGCAGTGTTTGTTCAGATTTGAATTCATACCATCCGTTTGGATCTTCCTTCAACTCCACGACCTTGGTATCGGCAATCGCTACACCTTGATCTAAGTGTAGATCATTCATCTCCATATAATGGATTTCCCAACCGCGGCGCTGAGCTTCGAGCATCATGGCGAAGCTGGAATCTTTTTTAATGTTAATGGACGAGATTGGATCCATTACGATGCCAAGTTTGATCATCACTATTCTCCGTGTTATCCCAGATCGCCGAAACGAACTTGTAAGGCGGTAATTGCCGTTAACGCTGCCGTTTCTGTGCGTAATACGCGTGGACCTAGCAGTGTTTCTTCAAATTGATATTGTTGTGTCATGTCGATCTCTTCAGAAGAGAGACCGCCCTCAGGACCAATCAGCAAACGCACTTTGTTGATTGGCTCTGGCAGCGTATTGATAGAGTACTTTGCGCGTGGGTGTAGGTTGAGCTTTAAACCATCATACTCTTCAGCACACCAAGCTTCTAAAGACATGATTGGGCGAATTTCAGGAATGGTATTGCGGCCACACTGCTCACACGCGCTGATTGCGATTTTTTGCCACTGAGCCAGTTTTTTCTCGAAACGTTTTTCATCGAGCTTTACTCCACAACGGTCAGAAATCAGCGGAGTGATAGTATTCACCCCCAGCTCTACCGATTTTTGGATGGTGAACTCCATTTTTTCACCACGCGAGATCACTTGTCCTAGATGTAAATCTAATGGTGACTCACTGCTGCGCTCGACGCGTTCATTCAGGGTGACCAACACATTTTTTTTGCCCACCTCACTGATCACTGCCGGGAATTCAGCGCCACTGCCGTCAAACAGCAAAACTTCTTGGCCTTCTTTCATGCGCAATACACGGCCAATATGGCCTGCTGCGTCGTCGCAAAGTGCAATAACACCTAGATGTTGAATGGTTTCTGGATGATAAATTCGAGGGATACGCATGGTGATTCAAGTTCCTGACTACGCGAATATTTAGAGACTAACATGGATGCTACGAGGGCAAAAAACAAGAGGGAGACAGAGTTTTCTCCCTTTGATTGTCATTACGGTGAGTTACTGAGTTTGGCAGGACTGCTGTACAAACGGATTATGATTGCCTTGAATCTTGGCAATGCGCTCGTCTCGTCTGCACTCCCATTCATCAACGGGGTATGATTTGTTCCAAGCCTGCATCAGTTGCTGTTGTTGCTTGGAAAGCTTAAAGCCATACTCTTGACTCATGTAGAGATAGGTTCGAGCAATAGACCCACGAGCTCTGTCTGGCGGCATGACTTTACGTTGTTTGAAGTTGACCTGCATTTCACAGCGCCCATAACTGACACCATCCACGCCATTCCACTGACTGAAGTTGAAGTTTGAACGATCGCCATTGACTTCACCGATCGCTGGCGTGAGGTTGTGTAAGTCTGCTTCCATCAAGCGAAACTGTTGATCATTTTTACTGCAGTTTTTGCGCCCACCTTTTTGCCAGCATTGACGCTGGTGGCCAAATTGCCAAGCAGGGACGACATGTTCCCATTCTATACGCGATGCGCGAGTTTGCTGTTTGCGTACTTGGTAACCACATGCCTCCAAGTTAGGAATGCCTTTCTTGCCTTGCCATTCAATGTCGCAACCACAGTAAAAGCTAATGGGATGATCTTGGTAGATCTTCACCGCCTGTTGTTTGGCGGCGGAGAAAGAGCTAGGTGGTGCGGCCTGGACCGCAAAGGCAGTGAACGAGGCAATAAAAATGAGTAATCGCTTCATGCTAAAAGTCTTTAAAAAGTATGACTTTTAGCATTCTAGCACGCGTATTTTATTCAATGTAATAAGTAAGTTAATAATAGCAATAGAGGAAGAGTGCCAAGCTATGAGAGTTGGATGCCGGTGAAGATCAAGGTTTGTCGGCACTTTTGGCAGGTATAGCTTGCCTCATTACGCAGAACTTTGTTGTGGCGACGGATAGTTAGCGGAAACTCGCGACATTGGCAGCGATATTGGAAGGTTTTTCCTTGCACGGAAGCGACAGCAAATTGATGTGTCGTGTTGGCGGGCAAGAGAAAAACGCCTTGCATGATGGATTGCCATTCTGCGCCATGAGGTTTAACTCGGCCATATAACTGATAAGTGAGCAAGTGAGCCACTTCATGAGGAATCACTTCTTCCAAGAAAGCCGTTTTGTTCTCTTTGAACAAAATCGGGTTAAGACGAATTTGATTGAGTTGTAGATACGCCTTACCCGCCGCTTTGCCTCTCAATTGATAGCTAAGAAGTGGCATTGGAAATTGGCGCTGAAAGTAGCGGTTAGCTTTATCGATACAAGCGTGCAGTGCTTTTTGGGCTTGGTAGTGCAGCTCAAACTCGATCTTTTTCATCAAAAATTTGCCCTCATGGTGTGATGAGGGCAAATAATAGCATTATCTGTTGATGCTTCTAGGGGCAAAGACCCTAGTGGTGTTTTTTCTTGATGGTTTCATGGTAGGCGTGCCACGTGGCGTAGCCAAGTATCGGCATGGTGAAGAGCATACCAATGCCATAAGTGGCAAAGCCAATTAGAATGCCGCCACAAATAATGGCTGCCCAAACAATCATTGCCGGAATGTTGGACTTCACGGCATTAAAGCTGCTGAAAACCGCTGTCATCATATCGACTCGGCGTTCCATCATCATCGGAATCGAAAACGCAGAAATGCTAAAGACGATACTGGCTAAGACGAAACCAACGAGTGAACCAATCACTAAGAAAGGAAGAAACTCTGTAAGTGGTGCTCCTTGCACAGAAGGGTAGAGGGCATGGAGTAAAGCGGCAATGCGCATCCAGAAAATCATGCACACCGCTAACAGCACCGCAAAGGCCCATTGAGAAGAAGAGTTGCGGCCAATGGCTTTCATTGAGTGGAGTAGGCTGGCGCTATGGCCGCGTTCTCTTTCCCAACTGGCGTCATACAAACCAAGCGCAAGAAATGGGCCGATGAGCATGTAAACCACTAAGCTGGGCATTACCACCAAATGAGTCCCTTGCCACTCAACCAGCAACACAATACCGATGGCGGCAGCCATGAAGCATAAGCCATAAAAGGCGCTGATAAGTGGCATTCGAATGAAGTCATGCAAGCCAAGTGCTAGCCAGTGAAACGGGGCGGACACACTGAGTTGGTTACATGGAATAGTGCGAGCGTATTCGTGATCGGGAACGTCCTTTCGTTTTTGCTCCAGATCCGACGGGTCTACGGTACGAGGCATAGCTCCTCCTTGATCGATTCACTGTCAGACTGACGTTGACTGTCAGTAGGTTTCAGATGCGGGGCAAGATCTCTTTTATTACCTTTAGCATCTGTTTTGTTGTCGTTAAGATGAGAGATAAATCTCATTTAACATTTATTTAACTATCGTTGGAGTTAGTTAAAAATACAAATGCCATGGCGAATTTTTCGTCGCACAAATGAAAAAGCCTTCGCATTTGGCGAAGGCTTTGGATAGTGAGGTGAGTTGTATCTTACTTGATACCAGCAAACTCGCGCAGTAGTGCTGCTTTGTCAGTCGCTTCCCATGGGAACTCTTCGCGGCCGAAGTGACCGTATGCTGCGGTCTTCTTGTAGATTGGCTGAAGTAGATTCAGCATCTCTTGTAGGCCGTATGGACGTAGGTCGAAGAACTGACGTACCGCTTCAATGATGATGTCGTGTGATACTTTCTCAGTACCGAATGTTTCCACCATGATAGAGGTTGGATCAGCAACACCGATTGCGTAAGACAGTTGGATTTCACAGCGATCAGCTAGACCTGCCGCGACAATGTTTTTCGCTACGTAACGTGCTGCGTAAGCGGCTGAACGGTCTACTTTCGATGGATCTTTACCAGAGAAAGCACCACCACCGTGACGAGCTGCGCCGCCGTAGGTATCAACGATGATCTTACGACCCGTCAAACCACAGTCACCCATTGGACCCCCGATAACGAAACGGCCGGTTGGGTTGATAAAGTATTTTGTTTCTTTGTTTAGCCATTCAGAAGGAAGAACTGGCTTGATGATCTCTTCCATAACCGCTTCGCGAAGATCCGGTGTGGAAATAGAATCGCAGTGCTGAGTTGAAAGAACAACCGCATCAATACCAACAATTTTGCCTTGCTCGTATTGGAAAGTAACCTGTGATTTTGCATCAGGACGCAACCATGGCAGTGTGCCATCTTTACGAACTTTCGCTTGACGCTCCATCAAACGGTGCGCGTAAGTGATTGGTGCTGGCATAAGAACTTCAGTTTCGTTACATGCGTAACCGAACATGATGCCTTGGTCGCCCGCGCCTTGCTCTTTAGGATCGGCTTTATCAACACCTTGGTTGATGTCTGGAGACTGTTTACCGATAGTGTTCAGTACTGCACATGAGTTTGCATCGAAACCCATATCTGAATGTACATAACCAATTTCACGCACCGTTTCACGAGTTAACTCTTCGATATCAACCCATGCTGAAGTGGTGATTTCACCACCGACCATTACCATGCCAGTTTTTACGTACGTTTCACATGCAACACGCGCTTTTGGGTCTTGTTCAAGAATCGCATCAAGAACCGCATCAGAAATCTGGTCTGCAATTTTATCTGGATGACCTTCTGAAACCGACTCAGAAGTAAACAGGTGCTTAGCCATGAGAGCTCCACTTTTTTAATCTATTCTGCTGTGAGAATGCATGCTCCAGCAGTAGGAAATACAATAACGTTTGTAGGTGTTTCTACATCTAGACGTCTATTCTAGTTTTGAATGCTCGAATTACAAGCTCTTTTTTATTATTAGCGAAAACCAAACGTTTGCTTAATCGAGTGAGAAAATGTTTTTTTCTCAGTGAAATGGCATTAAGTCGCTTACATTTCCACAAATTGTTCAGGTAAATCGTTTGCAGTCGAGAGATTGCTTTGCGAAAATAATCGCCACTCGATTTTCTATGTTATCAATTCGCTTAATGCACTCAGGAGCAGACATGCCTTCTCGTAAACATCTCGCTAATGCAATCCGCGCACTCAGCATGGACGGCGTACAAAAAGCAAACTCAGGCCACCCAGGCGCACCTATGGGTATGGCGGACATCGCTGAAGTACTTTGGCGTGGCCACCTAAACCACAACCCATCAAACCCAGAGTGGGCTGATCGCGACCGTTTCGTACTCTCTAACGGCCACGGCTCGATGCTGATTTACTCGCTACTGCACCTTAGCGGTTACGAGCTTTCTATCGATGATCTGAAAAACTTCCGTCAATTGCATTCTAAGACTCCGGGCCACCCAGAATACGGCTACGCACCTGGTATCGAAACAACGACGGGCCCGCTAGGTCAAGGCATCACCAACGCGGTTGGTATGGCAATGGCTGAGAAAGCGCTAGCAGCGCAATTCAACAAAGAAGGCCACGACATCGTTGACCACTTCACTTACGTGTTCATGGGTGATGGCTGTCTAATGGAAGGTATCTCGCATGAGGCATGTTCTCTAGCAGGTACGCTAGGTCTGGGCAAACTGATTGCATTTTGGGATGACAACGGCATCTCTATCGATGGTCATGTTGAAGGTTGGTTCTCTGACGATACGCCTAAGCGTTTTGAAGCATACGGCTGGCACGTCATCCCAGCAGTAGATGGTCACGATGCTGACGCAATCAATGCAGCGATTATCGCGGCAAAAGCAGATCCTCGCCCTACTCTTATCTGTACTAAAACTATCATCGGTTTTGGTTCACCAAACAAATCGGGTTCACACGACTGTCACGGTGCACCACTAGGTGCGGAAGAAATTGCCGCAGCTCGTGAATTCCTAGGTTGGGAACACCCAGCATTTGAAATCCCTGCTGACGTTTACGCAGAGTGGGATGCAAAAGCAGCTGGCGCTGCAAAAGAAGCCGCTTGGAATGCGAAGTTTGATGCGTACGCAGCAGCGTACCCAGTCGAAGCTGCGGAATTCAAACGCCGCGTAAATGGCGAACTGCCAGCTCAGTGGGAAGAGAAAGCAAACCAAATCATTGCAGATCTTCAAGCAAACCCAGCGAACATCGCATCACGTAAAGCATCGCAAAACGCGCTAGAAGCGTTTGGTAAAATGCTGCCAGAATTCATGGGCGGCTCAGCTGA
>NZ_SZTO01000030.1 GCF_013369385.1 Vibrio sp. 05-20-BW147
CTGTTGAAAACATCGCGTTGTTTAGACGTTTTGTCATGAATATGCTCAAGCAATGCGACTGTGGTGCTCCGAGCCAAAAAGTGAAGATGAAGAAAGCGGGTTGGAACGATGATTATAGGGCAAGAGTCTTCTTGGGGTTATAAATCCACCAAAGTATGCTCCCGCCCTGCTATCAGAGACAGCAATGCATCGAGTGAAGCAGTTGTTAGGTGGGCGATTAAGTCTGAGAAACTACAATACTCAGGTTGGTGAAACTTACGCCATGATTAAAGCACTGAACAAACTTACAGGGCTCGGTATGCCTGAAACTCAGTGTGCTGTATAAGAATCAATCAATTGCAGGCAGTTTGGTTCTCTGACCGAATCACGCAACAAAGCCCCCCAAGATAATAATAATTGCGAGGCATATAACTTTAAATGAAATTTATATGTTTGTTAATTATCATAAAAATTGGCATATTTCTAAGTTAATTAAGCTGAGTGTTTTTCGCACTAATTTACTACATCTTCGTTGGTTTAGTATTCCATCCAACATAGTTAATAGGGATGGAAAAATGACTTGGAAATTTGCTGGCCGAGAAGAGGCTTTTGATTACATTGAAGTAAATAATCGTTCAGGAGTTCAGCTGGATCAAGTAGTTGGTAAAATGTTATGTGCTTCGCTATTCAGTGAGAAGAAAATCTGTATTTCTCGTCAAGCTCTGCTCATGTTGGCATCATTAAATGAGTACGATCAAAGGCAGGTTGTAAGAGAAATGTATTTCGTTACAGCCAATCCGAGCGCTAAGTCAATCGTTCGACATAAAAGAAACCCTCTCTGGAGAGTTTTTCGTACTACTTATCCATTTAAAAATTATCATTACTTACTAACGATTACGTTCAAGAGTGGTAAAGTTGTAATTCATGATATTGCGTTTGATGAAAAATTACATGGTAGTTGGATAAATAGTGACTCTCGTCAGAGGACTCAAATGTACTACGTCAAAAAACGCAGTAACGGAGGAGGAATATATGATGGAACCCAAAATGAGAGAGAAGTGGAATCTATGCTTATCGAATGGGAAAAGGGTACTATTTCTCAAACCACCAATGTCAGAACAATGCACGCTACAGTCAATGGTATGCTGAATCCATATTCAAAAGCTGTAGGTTTGATGGGGTTACATACAGAAGTTGCTTATAAAGAAGATAACCTAAAAGAATACACACTTTTTCACAACCCAAGTGATAGTGGTACGTTAGATTTAATCGAGTGCTCATTTGATAAAACACGATTTACCTCTCACAATGCTCAACATCTTTCTGCGGTCATGAAGCAATGTGCAGAAAGTGGAAAGCAGGTAAAATGGACGGTTCATAGCCAAGGTGCAATTATTTTTAATTCTGCGTTGGAATACACTTATACAAATAATCCATCTATTCGTCTGGTTAATCAAGAAGTTGTAATACATGCTGGTGGCACAAGAACAAGTAAGATTGATCGCAATGCAAAATTATTAGGGTTGAAAGTTAACCACGATAAAACTAGAACTAATCCTTTTGACTTAGTACCAAATTTAGCAGCAAGGGAAGGTAAAATAACATCCAGTAGCTTAATTAGGTGTTTAAAGTTTATTGGGTTAGTTAAGGGTGATATTATGACTGCTAGTCCTCATACCTTGCCGTATTTTGGATTGGAATTGTATCGAAAACAACTTATTATGTCTGGAAACTCTAATGCATTAAAAAGGGTTAAAGATGTTGATAAATATATAAAATTAGTTGGACGTATTGATGTTTAATAATGCTATTTTTGATGGTTTTAGAGGTAAACCTAATTTTGAAAGCTTAGAACTAGCTCAATATAAAATAGATGATTATTTCTACGAATTTTCATTTCCAAACAATTACTCTAGCTTTGTCTATGAGACGGTGTGTGTGTCTTTACCTATATCTAATGGCACTTTTGTTAATGAGGATCATGAAGAAATTGTTCATCTTGGTTTTGTGTCCTATCGATTTAGCAATGTCATTAAGAATCCTTTATTTCCATGTAATAGTCAGGGTTTGCTACTTGCTATCGTTAGAATAAAACAAGTGAAAGAAAACATTGATGATGTTGAATCCCTTGGTCGTATACTTGAAGAAGAGTATGTTGACTATTATCACGACCCAAATCCTGATAATAAAAGCCAGCGCGGAAGGCATACTGAGGATATGAAAAATGCATATAGATACGCTAATAAAGTTTGGGGGAATTTACCAGATAGTGACGATGATTCTATAGAAAGAAATGACTATCTGCTTGGTTCGTATCTGAGGTCATATCCGCCAATAAAATGTGAATCTGTGAAAATAGGAAAATACTGTTATTCTAAGTATGTAGAGGGGAACATCGATTATAAAAATACCGTTAGAAGATTCTATAATTTGCCTATTAAAGATAACTATATATTGAGCTTTGAGTTTAAATATCGATTAGAGGGGAATGCGTCTAAGAAAAAAATCCGTAAGTGGCTTCTTTCTTCGGATGAAACCTTCGAGCATAAAATACTCGAAACATTGGATATTTCTCGTTTGGTGGATGCCTCTACTGAGAACGAGATCGCGTTCATCTCAAACCAAGGTGAGCAGTAGATTCGGCACATGGTTATGTTTCGGGGCTCATTGAGCCCCTTTTGTTACTTAATACCTAATCGCTTGGCTAGACGATGAAGGTTGCCACTGTCGAGCTCTAATTGCCTTGCGGTGGCGGCCCAGTTGCCTTGGTTAGACTCTAATGCTCGTAAGATCAGTTGTTTTTGAAAGGCGTCGGTTGCCTGTTTCAAACCGATGTCGCTGTGAATTTCGTGTTGAGCTTGCGAGGCTGCAACGGTTGGCAGCATGAGAGAAGTCGGCGTTTTGATGTCGAAATCTTGCGAGATCAGTTCGATGTCCATTTGCGGCGTGCGCGCTTTGGCCAAAACGGCGGCGCGTTTTATGACATGCTCCAACTCGCGCACATTGCCCGGCCAGTGGTACTCCCTAAGCTCTGCGACCAGAGAAGGGGAGAGCCGAACGCTGTGTAAGCCGAGTTTGCCTCGGA
Organism: Vibrio sp. 05-20-BW147; assembly: GCF_013369385.1. Taxonomy (GTDB): domain Bacteria; phylum Pseudomonadota; class Gammaproteobacteria; order Enterobacterales; family Vibrionaceae; genus Vibrio; species Vibrio floridensis. The sequence goes on from NZ_SZTO01000030.1 coordinate 3,065, forward strand.
CTTGTTCAGCAAAAAATCCGGCTAGCAGAATCACATCCTCTTCGCGCTCGCGTAGGGGGGGCACGTGCAACGGAAAGACACTGAGCCGGTGATAGAGATCAGCACGGAAACGCCCCGCTTTGACTTCCTCATGCAGAACTCGGTTGGTTGCGGCGACGATACGCGTATTAACGCGAATATGACGATCATCACCAACGCGTTGAATGTCGCCATATTGCAGCGCTCGCAATAGCTTGGCTTGTAGCTCTAACGATAATTCACCCACTTCATCGAGGAACAGCGTGCCACCATCGGCTTGCTCAAATTTCCCTTTGCGGTGGCTGATGGCGCCAGTAAATGCCCCCTTGATGTGACCAAAAAGTTCGCTCTCCGCTACCGATTCCGGCAGCGCAGCACAGTTGAGGTAAACCAAGTTGTTTGACGCTCGGTCAGAACGATGATGAATCGCATTGGCGACCAGCTCTTTGCCCACCCCAGTTTCGCCCATGACCAGCACAGACAGCTCGGTGTTGGCGACCGCATCAATCTGATCTTGCAGTGTTCTCATCCCCTGTGAGTTACCGATGATCTCATTACTGAGCGTGCGCTTCTCGGCGTAAGATTCACGCGGCAAGCTGGCTTGGGTTTCCAACTGTTCCAAAAGCAGCGCGGTATGCAAGCCACCGGCGGCCAAGGCACTGATAAAACGCAATTCTTGGTTTTTTAGCTGATCAAATTGGTTTGGGTCTAACGCATCGATGGTGATGGCACCAATCAGTTGGTCATCAATCAGCAATGGTAAACCAATGCACGAGTGAACGTGGAGTTTGCCTTGGTGGTTGGTGATCAGGCCATCGTAGGGATCGGGCAAAGTGCTTTCAGAGGGAAAGCGCACAATGTCTCCTGCTCGCGCGATGGCTTCCAAGCGAGGATGCTGTTCAATGGAGAAGCGCCTGCCAAGAACTTCTTTGGCCAAACCATTGATTGCTAACGGCTTAAAGTGTTGATCTTCAAATAAAAGCAGAGCAGAGGAGTCGCAATTGAGTACGTCGCGAATGGTGGTGAGCAGGGTATCGAATCGCGCTTGGCGTGTGAGCGCAGAGTTGAGGTCCTGAGTGATGTGCAGCCACTGGGCGATAAGCGAAGTCATAAGGTCATACCAATAATGTCAATATGACAATTATAGTGTCTAAATGACAAAGTTCAACGGTGTCATTTGGACACTGTTAAAAGTTAGGTTGATTTTAACTTGTTGAAATATATTGGTTTTAAAAGTTGGCATGGTCGCTGCAATAAGAATAAGTAGATGTTTAACCAAGAAAAAATTTTCACTTATTTTGCAAGGTAGTAATCATGACGATTCATGTAAAAAACAACATTCATTGGGTAGGACAACGCGATTGGGAAGTACAAGATTTTCACGGTACAGAATACAAAATGACCAAAGGTACCAGTTACAACAGCTACTTGATTCGTGAAGAAAAGACCGTACTGATTGACACGGTTGATCATCGCTTTAGCCAGCAGTTTATTCAAAACCTGCAAATGGAAATCGATTTGCAAAGCATCGACTTCATTGTGATTAACCATGCTGAAGAAGATCACTCAGGCGCACTTTCGGCGCTGATGGAGAAGATCCCCAACACACCAATTTACTGCACAGAAGCCGCAATTGATTCCATTGTTGGTCATCATCACCACCCTGAATGGAACTTCAAAACGGTCAAAACGGGTGACAGCATTGATATCGGTAATGGCAAGCAACTGGTGTTTGTTGAAGCCCCAATGCTGCATTGGCCAGACAGTATGATGACGTATCTTACTGGCGATGCAGTACTGTTCAGTAACGACGCTTTCGGCCAGCATTACTGCGATGAGCGCTTGTTCAATGACGAAGTGGATCAAGCGGAGTTGATGGAGCAGTGCCTTCGTTACTATTCCAACATCCTGACGCCTTTTAGTGCTTTGGTGACGGCGAAGATTCAGGAAGTGCTGAGCTTTAATCTTCCTGTCGATATGATTGCTACCTCACACGGGATTGTCTGGCGTGAGAATCCAACCCAGATCATCGAGCAATACTTGGCTTGGGCGAATAACTACCAAGAAGACCGCATCACCATCTTCTACGATTCCATGTCGAACAATACGCGCATGATGGCCGATGCGATTGCTCAAGGTATTCACGACGTAGACCCGAGTGTTGCCGTGAAAGTATTTAACGTTTCCAAGCAAGATAAGAACGAGATCTTAGCCAATGTGTTCCGTTCCAAAGGGATTCTGGTTGGCTCTTCAACCATGAACAACGTGATGATGCCGAAAATCGCTGGCATGTTAGAAGAGATCACCGGGCTGCGTTTTAAAGCGAAAAAAGCCGCGGCTTTTGGTAGTTATGGCTGGAATGGTAGTGCAGTTGATCGTATCCACGCGCGTTTAACCGATGCGGGGTTTGAGACGGCGATTAGCTTGAAAACCAAGTGGCGTCCGGATGGAAAAGCGATGCGAGAGTGTCGTGAGCATGGTCAGCAGATCGCCAAACTGTGGGCCGTTAAAGATAAATCGACCTTGAGTACGCCCGTAAATGCCTTTCAGTCAGCAACACCAATTGAGGGGATCGAAGCGCAGCAGCCGTTAACAGAAACCACGTCAACCGCAGACGCTGCGCATTCAGCCGATTGCCAATGCATGGTTTGCACCGTTTGTAATTGGGTGTATGACCCCTCTAAAGGGGAACCCAATCAAGGCATTGAAGTGGGCACCACTTGGGCCGATGTGCCGGATTATTTCCTTTGCCCAGAATGCCATTTAGGCAAAGACGTTTTTGTTGAATACCAAGGGTAAGGAGGGGATGATGTCCGATCCCATTATCATCATTGGCAGTGGTTTTGCTGCCTACCAGTTGGTCAAAAGTGTGCGTCGTTTAGATGCACATATCCCAATTCAGATCTTCACTGCCGATGACGGTGCCGAGTACAACAAACCGGATTTGAGCCACGTGTTCAGCAGGCGTCAAACTGCGGCGGACTTGGTGGTGAAAAGTGGCGAGGCATTTGCCACAGAACACAACGTGCAACTGCACGCTCACACGCAGGTCGAACGCGTGCTGACCCAGCAACAGCAAGTGGTGGCCAATGGCCGTTGCTACCCTTATTCCAAACTGGTGTTTGCCACCGGAGCACAAGCGTTCGTGCCGCCGATGCGTGGGGATTGTCTGGAAAAAGTGATGACGTTGAACTCGCTGCAAGAGTATCAAGCGGCTGAGCAGCCGTTAAGCCGCGCTCAGCATGTGTTGGTGATTGGTGGCGGATTGATTGGCGTGGAGATCGCGCTGGATCTGGCAACCTCCGGCAAACAGGTAACGGTGGTGGAGCCCAATGCACGTCTGTTAGCCAATTTGCTGCCGGAGTTTATTGCTTTGCCATTAGAACAGCAGTTGATGAAGCATGGCATTCAGTTGGCGCTGAACAGCCGTGTGGAAAGCGTGACAGAGCAGGGTCAAACGTTGGCGATTGCGCTGCACGATGGACGTGAGTTTGCCGTGGACGCGGTGCTATGTGCGGCGGGGCTCAAAGCCAATACCGCTGTGGCGCGAGAAGCGGGGCTGAGCGTTGAGCGAGGAATTTGCGTTGATCATCAGCTCAACACATCCGATCCGCACATCTATGCCTTAGGGGATTGCGCGCAAATTGAAGGGCGTATGTTGCCCTATTTACAACCGATTGTGCTGAGCGCCAATGTGTTGGCCAAGCAGTTAGTCGGTCAAGAGGCGCGGTTGACGCTCCCCCCCATGATGGTGAAGGTGAAAACGCCAAGTTATCCCATTCAGTTGGCCGGCGATTTTTCGCCAGAATCGCATTGGCAGGTGCAGCTGTCGCCAGAAGGTATTGTGGCTAAAGCGCAAAGCCCACTGGGGGATTTTACTGGCTTTGTGGTCACAGGTAAGTATGTCACACAGGCGTTCCCATTGTTGCGCGAGCTGTCTCAGCGCGCGAATGGATAAGTAACAACCAAATTAAAGAGGGCAGACGATGTCACATATGCGCATTCCAAAACAGTGGACGATTCAACGCTCCACCCCATTTTTTACCAAACAAACCGTGCCAGCAGCGCTGCTGACACACCACAATACCGCGCAAGGGGTCTTTGGCCAGTTGTGCGTGATGGAAGGGACAGTCACGTACTATGGTTTTGCCAACGAAGAGGCGACGGAAGCAGAGCAAGTGGTGGTGATCACTGCGGGGCAGTTTGCGACCAGTCCGCCACAATATTGGCATCGTATCGAGATGAGCGACGATGCGCAGTTCAACATCAACTTCTGGTCGGATCGTGATAAACGAAGTGAGGTGATGTTCCACGCGAAAACGGAGTGAGAACCAGGAGAAGCCGTGTTGCTGGTCAGTGGTTCCACCAACACGGCATGGTTTTATGCTTGTTGTGTCTCAAGCTTACTTGATTCGGCTGAAGGTGAAATTCTCATCTGAGTTAGTAAAGGTGAGGCTTTCATTGTCTGTTACCGTGATAGTTGCGCTAAACATGGGGCTATCTTTATCATATAAGCCGCCCGGACCGTCTGCTTCGCTAGTGATGCTGGTGACGGAGAACACACCACCATTGAGGCTAAAACTACCAAATTCACCGGATGTAGTCATAACTGCGTCGCCATTGTAGGCGTCTTGGTTATTGGTGTGCACAATCACATATTGATTATTTGGCAGTATGGTTAATATGTTATCGTTGCTGATGTCATCTTCTCTAAAGTACCAAGCACCCACCATGGCATTACTGCTGTCGGTGATTTTGCTAAATTGAACCTGCTCATCGGCTTCATTATCGAAAGTGATGTCTAGAGTCGTTTGTGTGGCCTGAACTTTGCGACTGATTGAGCCAAAGTCGTCTGCTAATCCGCCGGAATTATCCGATTCTCTGATCACGTTAAGCGCCAACATCTGGGTGGCAGGATCGTAGGTGTAAGTGCCGTATTCCGCCGAGCCAGCGGTTTGGTCGCCATTGTCAGCGATGTCTGAATGTTCGTGCACTATGATGTAGTTGTTATCGTTGAAGAAGGTAAGCACATTACGCTTTCCCGCTCCTTCACTAAATAACCAACTACCGGTCAATTGGCCTTTTAAGGTATCTGTAAAGTGAGTCTGAGCAGCTTCTTCGGTGACTAAGGTTTTACTAATGCTGGTTAAAATGGCGCTAACAGATGCGTCAAAGCTATCACTGCTGACATCTAATCCTGTGCCGACAAAAGCATCCTTACTGCTATCGCTAATGGTTATGCCATCAGAGAGATTGCCGTTTTCGTCTAGGCTTTGCAGTAACTGTAAAATGTTAACCGTGGTGGTGGTAGCGAGTCCGCCACCGATATCAGCTGGCGTCACTTGAGCACCTGCTTTGACGGCTGGAAAGGTGAGATCGCCAAGGTAAAAGGTGACCGTTTCACCTTCTAAATAGGTAAATTTGCCGTCTTCAGTGGTCACACCGTCACTGATGGTTGCGGTGCGATAGTTCATGCCGATAACGGGGCTATCTAGAAAGACACCCGTTTTGGTTTGTGGTGTCGGGGTAGATGAATCGCTACTGCCGCCGCAGCCAGCCAAAGCAAGTGCCACACATCCTGTTAGTAGTCGTATTTTCATATGTGCTCCAATCGATTTTAATTTTGCACAAGGTAACCCTTGTCTTGTCATCCAAGCCGAGTATTTCATCGAGAATTTTGCCCAACAATACCCATATGGGTAATGCTGTTAACATTTCTCACATTTATTTGACATTGCCGAGTGGGGGTTTAATACTTTTTGCGCAGTTGACTGCTTCTAGGTTGATGGGTGGATATGAGTCAAGTTGATCAGATTGATATTGTAAAACAGATTTACAGCACCATTGAAAAGCCAGAATTATGGCAAGAGGTGTTGCTCCGCCTGAGTGAAATATTAGGGTCTTCGCACGCATTTATTGCTAGCCGATCGAGTGTTGATCATTCGCCGTCTCGGTTTGTTGCCCATGGCTTTGAATCTGGCCATTTTGAAACCTATCAAGAGCATTTCTATAAAGTAGATTTGTGGACGCAGGGATTGGCACAACATGATGCCAACCAGTTCCATGCTAGCCATTTGGTTTGCAATGATAAGGATTTTGTTGGTTCCGAAATTTACTCGGATTTTGCGAAGCCTGCGGCAATCAGAAATTCAATTGGCTGTTTACTCGCTAAACCGGATAGCCCATTGATCACCGAAATTGCGTTTATGTCAGGGCCTGACACGGCTTACTATTCTCAGCAGCAGGTGGCGGCGGCCAATGCCTTTCTTCCTCATATTGATCACGCTCTGGGAATGTCACTGCGTATGCAGCAGGCCAACGCGGCAGGCGCTCAAGATGCGTTACTGGATGTGTTGCCTGAAGCCATTTTTGTTTGTGACCACAATGCTGAGCTGCGTTACTTGAATGCATCGGCTCAAGTTTTATTGTCTAGCAGCACGTTGTTTCAATCATCGACTTTCTTTTCACGTCGATTAAGCTTCGCTTCAGCGCAGACAGATGCTCAATTTAAACTCGGTTTAAATCAATCCGCCGCTATCCTTGGCGCAGAGTTTGATAAGCGTTTTTATGCTTGGGATGCGCATATTGTTTATCGAGTGACATTAAAGCCTTGGTTTTACCAAGTCGTGACACCGATTGGACCACACAATGTCGCTTGTTGTTTAGTGGTGGTGCAAGCTTGCGCGAGTCGGTCAAAAATTCATCCTCAAGAAATCATGTCTTTGTTTTCATTAACCTTAGCGGAAGCAGAAGTGACCAGTTTACTTTGCTCTGGCTCTTTGGTTGATGAAATTGCCGTGCTACGTGCTGCAACCAGCAACACGATTCGACAGCAGATTAAAGCGTGCCTAGCGAAGACCGCAACCCGTAATCAGGCTGAACTGGTTGCTAAAGTCATTCGGAGTTTTACTCTGAGTTAGAGTACTCGGTGAGCTGAGTTCAGCAACCAAGCCTTCTTTCGCATCCAAAATAGGGGCGAAGAGCGCCCCTCGAAGGTGCTTAACTCAACGCTCTTGCCACTCGGCCTTGGCTGGTGATGGTGTAGTGTTCACAGTAAGCGGGAATGAACACCGATTGGCCCTTTTTGAGCAAACAACGTTCGCCATTAGCGTGGTTGAGTTCGAGATCGCCATCCAGAGGCAGCAAGATTTCCGCGCTGGAAACGTTGATCGTCAGCTTTTCTGCTGGCGGTAAAATTGCAAATTTAAAGTCGGCGACAGGAATGGGGTAGTGCAGGCTACCGTCACTCAGGTTTGGCTCAAGGCGCAGTTGTTCCAACGGCTTGTGTATGAACTGAGTGCACGCCACCAGTTCATCAATATCCATGTATTTTGGCGTTAAACCCGCGCGCAACACGTTGTCGGAGTTGGCCATGATTTCTAAGCCCGTGCCATGCAAATAGGCGTGCGGCGTCTCGGCTTGCAAGAACATTGCTTCACCCGGTTGCAAAGTAATCACATTGAGCATCAATGGTGCGAACAAGCCGATGTCGTTGGGGTACTGTTTTTCCAGTTCAACAATCAAAGCAAAGAGCGGCAAATCAACCTGTTTTGCTTGGTGGATTAAGGCCTCTACGGCGTTGGTTTTCGCTTCGCCTTGCAATGAGAGTAAGCCAGAGAAAAAGTCACTCAACCCTGGTTCGGTTGGGTTATTTGAGAACGCATCCACGAGGGAGCTCAACTCGTCAATCGCCAGCTCGGTGAAGAAATTGAGAATTTCATCGATAGCGCGAAAGCCGTTCATCGCTTGGTATTCGGTAAGCGCATAAACCAGCTCTGGCTTGTGGTTTGGATCTTTGTAATTGCGGTTGGCGGCGGTCAACGCAATACCTTGCTGTTCTTCACGGGCAAAGCCCAATTCAGCTTGCTGCTTGTTGGGGTGCACCTGAATCGACAGCGCGTTTTCAGCGGCGAGAATTTTAAATAGATAAGGCAGTTCCCCAAACTGTGCGGCGGTCTGCTCACCTAAAATCAGCGCTGGATTTTGCGCAATAAAGTCAGACAATTTAACTTGCTGACCTGCCATCGTGACGCATGAACAACCATTGGGATGCGCTCCCATCCACAGCTCTGCTTGGGGTTCATTGGTTGGATTTTCGATGGCAAACAGTTGCTGCATGGCGGTTTTGCTGCCCCACGCATAGTTTTGTATCGGATTGGTCATAGGGAAAAACACCGCCAGCGGCAGGGTTGCTTGCGAAGCTAGAATCTCAGACATCTTTATTGCCTTCAGAAAAGTTACTTTTAGAAAAGTGACCTTCAGAAAAGTCACCATCGAAAAGATGGCTTGAGCGTGCGCCCAAGCCATACGGTGAAAAGAGGGGAGTTAAGCGGTTGCGGCCGCCAGTTTTTGTGCACGGATTTTCTTGAGTGTCACGCAAGTGATCGCAGTGACACCCGCACCTGAGGCCATACAAACCAGCGCAAGTAGTGGGTAGTTCATCGCGCCAAGCAGTGCCACCACAGGACCGCCGTGCGCCACGCTGTTGGTGATGCCGAAAGAGAACGCCATCACTGCAGCAACCATAGAGCCCAACACGTTGGCAGGAATAACCGACATCGGATCTTGCGCCGCAAATGGAATCGCCCCTTCAGAGATACCGACTAAGCCCATTGCGCCCGCCGCTTTACCTGCTTCAATTTCTGACGATTCAAACAAATCGAACTTGCGACCCATCGCGGTAGCGAGCGCCATGCCAAGTGGTGCAACCGGAATGGCACACGCCATCGCGCCCATGAATTGGGTTTGGCCACTGGCAATCATGCCGACAGAGAACAAGAACGCCACTTTGTTGAACGGGCCACCCATGTCAAAGCCGGCCATACCACCCAGCACAATGCCCAGTAGGATTACGTTGCCTGTACTCATGCTGGTGAGCAGTGCGGTGAGGCCGTCCATTAAGCTGGCGATAGGGGCGCCGATGACGAAGATGAACAGGCCAGCAATGAACAGCGATGCGGTGATGGGCGCAATCATGATCGGAACGAGTGGCTGAATGAACTTGTGGTAGTTGATGGAGGTGATCCACTTAACGAAGTAGCCAACAAGCAAGCCCGCGATGATGGCACCAATAAAGCCTGTTCCCGCTTCTGCGCCGTAGAAAGAGCCGTTGTTCGCAATCCAACCTCCGATTAAACCCGGAGCCAGTGCTGGTCGGTCTGCGATCGCGTAGGCAATGTAACCCGCCAAAATCGGGATCATCAGTGTGAAAGCAACCACGCCCACTTCAAGAATTTGGTTCCACATACTGCCGGGAGGAATCGCCATGCCCGCTTCGGTTGGCTCGCCGCCGACCGCAAGGGCTAAGGCAATCAGAAGACCCCCTGTGACCACGAATGGGATCATGTGAGACACGCCGTTCATCAAGAAACGATAGAGATCAGATCGCGCTTGGGACGCTTTGTTCGCCACCGACTGCGTGCTGGCGCTTTCGGCTTGGTAGCTTGGCGCGTTTAACGCTTCGTTAATCAGCTTCTGAGCGTCGCGAATGGGTGCTTTGACGTTGGTTTTGATAACACGTTTACCGGCAAAGCGCGCCATATCGACCTGCTTGTCACACGCGACGACAATCGCCTCTGCGCGTTCAATTTCTTCTGCGGTTGGGCTGTTTTTCACCCCAATAGAGCCGTTGGTTTCCACTTTGATTTGGTAGCCCAACGCCGCCGCGCCTTTTTCCAGCGCTTCTGCCGCGAGGTACGTGTGGGCGATGCCTGCAGGGCAACCTGTCACACCGATGATCAATCCTTTGCTCTCCGATGGGTGGGTGTCTGGCGCAGGTTCGGCTTTTTTCAGCAATAGCTGCAGCGCTTGCTCTGTGTTTTCGGCATTAAGGAATGCGTCGATAAAGCCTTCTTCGATCAGCTTGGAAGAGAGTTCAGCCAACACTTCAATATGGTGGTTATCGCCTCCATCGGGGGATGCGATCATGAAAAAGAGTTTGGAAGGCAAACCGTCTTCTGCGCCGTACTCAATGCCCTGTTTGCTCACGCCAATGGCGACGGCAGGTTGGGTCACGGCGGCACTTTTCGCATGAGGGATCGCGACGCCGTCTTCAAATCCAGTGTTGCCTAACTCTTCACGCGCTTGGATGTCTTGCAGGAAGGCCGCTTTATCTGAAATACGTCCTTGCGAATGCAGGATGTCAATCAGCTCTTCAAAAACGGCTTGTTTTGTATTTGCTTGCAGATCAAGCTGAATTAAATTGGCATTAATCAGTTGGTTGATCATAGAAACCTCTGTGTTTTGTCTTTTTTATCCCGCGCCGACCTCACGCTGCTGCGCCAAGTGGTCTGGGTATCTGTCAGAGATATTGTTTAATTTTGCGGATCGAGCGAGTAGTGAAGAAATAGAACATTTACTGGACAATTGTATCGGTATGAGTTGAATGTGATTTGGATCGCTATGAGATTTGGTGAGTGTTTCTGCCTCAAAATTAGTCTTCGTTAACGTTAAATTTCTGTTATTTCATTAAGTTAAAGTGTGTTTGTTGTTTTTAAATAATAAAATGGGCACTAGAGAATTGGTGCTGTGACTGGATTTTTGTATCATTTGGCCGAGAGTGTGATTTCGTTCAAGGAGCGATAGTAACAATCGTTGTATACCTTACGCCGTTACGAACTGAACAATGCGATGAGAGACGAGAGATGATGTTTGATGATTTGATTTCATCGGTACTAAATGAACGTGAATCCTTTCATCATATTTGGTTCGCTGGCGATTTTCATACGCCACCTGAATTTAGCTATCAGGTTAACTTTCCCCGTTTGGAGTTAGTCTTGGATGGGGAATACATTAATGAAATGGAAAGCCACGATCGCAAAGTAAGCAAAATTGTCGCCAAAGCGGGTGATGCGATTTTTATTCCTTCTAACTGCTGGAATAAGCCGAATTGGGATACCGATTGTTCGGTGCTGAGTATGTTGTTTGGTCGCCGCCAGTTGGGGCTCAGTTTGGTGAGCAAACGTAAAGGCGAAGCCAACTTTTACGATATCCAAAAGCACAGTATCCAAACCCGTTCAGGTTTTGCCATCGATAACATCTTAGAAGCACTCAGCTCATTGGCGCGTGAAAATCACAAAAAGCCGATGGACGAGTTGTTGCTGCAAGCCTTGCTGCAATACGCCAAAACCATGCTCAATGCACCAGTTGAGCAGTCGCACAACCGCGTGCAAGATCTCTATCAAGGGATCTGCATTTATATCCAAGAGAATTTCCATCGACCAATTACCCGGGAAAGTATTGCATCGCGTTTTAGCATCTCTGCCAATCATTTATCGCGGCTGTTTCGCCAGCAAGGGCATATGACGTTGGCCGATTACATCACTTGGGTAAGGGTGGACCGCGCCAAGTTTATGCTCAAGAAGTATAACTTTAAGCTCAATGAAGTGGCGCTTCGCTGCGGGTTTAAGGATGTAAACTACTTCTGCCGCGTGTTTAAAAATCGCACGGGGCGCACGCCAACCGATTACCGCGCCTCAATTTAGCAGGCGCGACATGGCGTACATCAGCAGCGCTTGCAGATCGACGCCACTGCGAGTCAGCAGTAGCCGCTCAACCATCTGATCGCACAGTAAATTACGCGTTAAATTGGTCGCGGCGATGATCTGTTCTCGATTGGGCTTGCTTGGCATCACTAAAGCAATGGCCAAATGCACGTCGCCCATTTTGGAAGCCCAATCCATCGATTCGTCGTTTTTGATCACCGCCACAGCAATGTGTTCAATGCCTTCAAACATCACATGAGGAATCGCGATGCCGGGCGCAACGCTGGTGGAAGAGCGCTCTTCTCGCTTGATAAACGCCAAAATCAGTTCATCGGGTGAAACGGGGTAGATCAGTTGCGCTAACCCTTTCAAACACTCGAATTTGGTGAGTTCGGTGTGTGCTTTGGCATAGTGCCATTTGACCTCGGCAGGTGGGCAAATTTGCGGTAGACGCTCGGCCAGATGGCTGGAAAACTCATAGTTGATCTTTGAACCGACCACGGTGAAGTGATCCGACAGCATGTCTTTAATAACAAAGCAGGCGAGTTCGGCATCAATGCCAATGGCGGTGATTTGGCAAAAATCCCCTTCTTGCAACCCCACTTGCAGTACCGCGAGTGACTTTGCCAACTCTGCGCTGCGATTTTGCGTGATATTGATGATGTGTAGCGTGCTTTTGAACTTTCGCGCAACACGAGACAATGGCTGGGCCACATGGGCGCTGGCGTTAACATCGTTCACCAAGAAGGTGACTTGATATTCATGCATCATGCTGGTGTTCAGCGACAGTGGACAAGAAACACTTTGTCGACGTTGAGCAGCACATCTTCGATGGAGAGTTTCACCACGTTCATGCCTTCAAAACGTCCAGGCTGTTCGATTTCGATATCCGAGACAATCAATACCTTATCCGCATGGGCCACGTCATAAGGCGTCAGTTGGTTTTCGATCCCCATCGCACCTTGGGTTTCGACTTTGATCTGCACATTGTACTTTGGTGCGGCTTTGGTTAATGCATCGGCCGCCATGTAGGTGTGCGCAATACCCGTTGGGCAAGCGGTGACCGCAACAACTTTCATCGGACTATCTCGTGGTAACGTTTGGCGGGATATTAGCACAGCGTAAGGCAAATGCGGCTTTTTCGCAGCAGACCCAGTTCACAGTTCGCTTTTGATGTTACAAAAATCCAGTTATTGCATCTTTCGTCCTATGTTTTGAAACCGCTTGGCTGGTTAATCTAGCCTACGCGTGTGCGCGCGAACCAACGCACGCCTTAATAACATGGACAACAGTATGGACAACGCAAGGTAAAGCCATCGTGGATATGACCAACCTGATCGAACCCGAAGTCATCTGCTTAGATCTGAAGGCCAACAGCAAAGAAGAAGTGCTGATTGAATTGGTGGAGTTGCTGGATAAAGCGGGGAAATTGACCGATAAACAGCAATTTTTAAAGGATATTTGGCTAAGAGAAGAGATTGGCAATACCGGTTTTGAAGAGGGAATTGCCATTCCCCACGCCAAAAGTCGCGCTGTTGCTTTACCTGCTGTGGTGGTGGGGATCAGCCGCCAAGGGATTGATTATGGCGCGGAAGATGGTCAGCTTTCCGACGTGTTTTTTATGCTCGCTTCCCCCGATGGTGAAGATCATCACCACATTGAAGTGTTGGCACAAATCTCCAGTAAATTGATTGAAGAGGGTTTTGTTGAGAAGCTCAAAGCCGCGGAAGATGTCGATCAGGTGCGGGCGTTGTTTGTGGACCACAATGGCGCAAACACCACGCAAGGGCATGGCATGGGTGAGTTTGTTCATCAGCCGCTTAGCCCGATGGCGCAACGCGTCGCGCGTATTAAGGAGCATTTGTTGTTTGGCACCTCTCATATGATGCCGTTTATTGTCGCGGGCGGGGTGCTACTGTCGCTTTCTGTGATGATCTCCGGTCATGGCGCCGTGCCTGAGCAGGGAGTATTAGCGGACATCGCGCAAATGGGCATTGCTGGCCTAACCTTATTTACCGTGGTACTTGGCGGTTACATCGCCTATTCCATGGCAGACAAACCGGGTTTAGCGCCGGGGATGATTGGCACTTGGATTGCGGTCAATCAATACCATACGGGCTTTTTAGGTGCGATCATTGTGGGCTTTTGGGCGGGCTTTGTGGTGCGTCAGCTGAAAAAAATCGAGCTTCCCGACAGCATGAGCTCGCTCGGCTCCATTTTCATCTATCCTCTGGTCGGAACGTTCATCACCTGTGGCGCGATTATGTGGGTGATTGGTTCTCCTATCGCCAGCAGCATGTTATGGCTCAATCAATTTCTGGCCTCGATGGCCGATTCTGGCAAAGTTGCTTTAGGCGCAGTGCTGGGGGCGATGACCGCGTTTGACATGGGCGGGCCAATCAACAAAGTCGCCACGCTGTTTGCCCAAACGCAAGTGAACACCCAACCTTGGTTGATGGGCGGGGTCGGCATCGCAATTTGTACCCCACCATTGGGGATGGCGCTGGCCACGCTGTTGTCACCAAGCAAATTCAAACGTGATGAACGTGAGGCGGGTAAAGCGGCCGGCATTATGGGCATGATTGGCATCAGTGAAGGGGCGATTCCGTTTGCCGCGGCGGATCCCGCACGTGTGCTGCCGGCGATCATTGCCGGCGGTATTGTCGGCAACGTGATTGGTTTTCTCTTCCAAGTACTCAATCATGCACCTTGGGGCGGCTGGATTGTGCTTCCTGTCGTTGATGGCAAAATTGGCTATATCGTCGGCACGCTTGCTGGTGCGATGACCACGGCGCTGATCGCTATTGCACTGAAGAAAACCGTCAATGAAGACGAGAATTCGCCAGGCGATACCTTGGCATACTCTTCGGTAGTGGGGGAGGGGCAAGCCGATATTCTTGCCGTCACTTCGTGTCCTTCTGGTGTGGCGCACACTTTCTTGGCCGCGAAATCGCTGGAAAAGGCGGCATGCCTACTTGGGGTGAAAATCAAAGTGGAAACGCAAGGCGCCAACGGCATCATTAATCGAATTACCGCTAAAGATGTTCAAAGGGCCAAGTTGGTGATCTTCGCCCACGACGTCGCCATCAAAGAACCCGAACGCTTCAAACACATCAAAGTCATCGACGTGACAACGAAAGATGCAATTTTGAATGCCGCAGCATTGATGCAGATGAAACGTTGATGGGGAAGAAGGGGAGTTTAAGCCCCTTGCTCTAAATAATCAGTTAGATGGAATGATGAAATGACAATTTCTTCTGCTCTCAAAGCATCATCTAAGCACAACGCCATATATGAGTCATTCCATCCGTCGTGAGTAAAGTCGATGACTAAGTAGAAGTCATTATTAAACAAAAAACAATAGTGATTTTTTAACGATGTCAAGCTACGTGAGGATTCATATTTTACATAATGAGTAGATATTTTGATATCAGGTATTTTTACCAATGAAAGATCTATTTCTTCTTGAATAAAAGCATTTCTAACTTCTTCATTTTCAACGGATGCTTCACTATATTGCTCATGTATTTGACGTAATTGGTGTTTATTATATCCTCTTCCAGTCTCAGAGTCATAATTATCAGCATTATAAAAACCATCGTATCTATATTCAATGTCTTGTTTTATATCTTCTAACTCCCTATGCTTTTTCAAATTGTCAACATAAGGAACTAGCTTTAAATTGAATATTAGCTTTCCTAAAAAACTATAACCCATAGGGTAAGGAAATAATGTATGATATTGCCAATCTAAAAATTCGATTAATATGTATTCTTCATGCTTAAAAGAGTTTAGTTCATTGTTCAATACATCGAATTCTATTTTATTTTGTAAGTGTTTTTTATTACTAATCCCTTCATGAAATCCTAATGGTATTTTAATTTCGCAAATTAAATCCCCAAGGCGATATAGTTTACTTTTGGATTGCAATATATTAGCACCAAATCGATATTTCTTTTTTAAAAATGAAAGTATGCTCATTTAGTATTTGCCTTTTTTCTCGTATTTTGAGATTAAGTTGGCTCTTTTTTCAAGCCCCAATTCTCTTAGTTGCCTCTCGTAGGTCCTAACAGGGCGGGAGCATACTTTGGTGGATTTATAACCCCAAGAAGACTCTTGCCCTATAATCATCGTTCCAACCCGCTTTCTTCATCTTCACTTTTTGGCTCGGAGCACCACAGTCGCATTGCTTGAGCATATTCATGACAAAACGTCTAAACAACGCGATGTTTTCAACA
>NZ_SZTO01000031.1 GCF_013369385.1 Vibrio sp. 05-20-BW147
TGTTGAAAACATCGCGTTGTTTAGACGTTTTGTCATGAATATGCTCAAGCAATGCGACTGTGGTGCTCCGAGCCAAAAAGTGAAGATGAAGAAAGCGGGTTGGAACGATGATTATAGGGCAAGAGTCTTCTTGGGGTTATAAATCCACCAAAGTATGCTCCCGCCCTGATCAGTTTCCAAGTCATAAAATGATCTCGCTAATTTAAAATCTGTAAACTATCAAATGAAAGTTAAATCTCTACATAGTAATGTTCGTGCTTAGACAAATATAACAAATTTTTGTAATTAAATAGGATGTTAATTACATGTGTGAAACATAGGGTTTAATGGTTTTAGTTGTCCGTTTACCGCCTCTTAAATATAAAGCTGATCCTTTTTGTGACTTTTATCTTATTTTAATGTAATTGTTATGTTTGGAAAAAATGGTGTTTATTATTGAGATTGGGTTATTGCTGAAGCGAGCAGGCTCAGCTCATCTTGCACTTCTTGGGTTAATTCAAACCCAATGTTGATGCGCAGGCAGTCGTTGTAGAGCGACAACGTACTGAACAGTTGCCCTAAGCGGATATCGATCCGGTTCTCTTCGAGCAACGCGGCGAATTGGCTCAGATTCAAACCAGGAACTTGCAGCCAGAGCACCATGCCCCCTTGTGGGTGACTGATATTCACTTTACCTGGTAGCCGCTCAGACAAAAAGGCGAGATAGGCTTGTCGTAAGGCCAACAGCTTGCTGCGACGGCGCTTTAACTGCTTAGCGTAGTGGCCCGTTTCGATAAAGTCGGCAATGGCCAGCTGGATCGGTAAAGAGACGCCAAAACAGGCTGCACTGTGCTGTTGCTGATAGCGCTCCATGAATCGTCCGGGTAGACACCAGCCGAGACGATAACTGGGCGACAAACTCTTAGAGACAGAGCCACACCAAAGGATGAAACCATCTTGGTCATAGCATTTCGCTGGCAGAGGTGTGTGCTCAGAATAGGACAGTTCTAAGTAGACATCATCTTCAATCATCGGCACTTGATAGTGATTGGCAAGCTCGGCCAGCTTCTGTTTTTGCTGCGCCGACATGGTGATCCCCTGAGGGTTCATGTGCGAAGTGCAAAATACGCCCGCTTTTACGACGCCTTGTTGCAAATGCGCTTCCAACTGTTGCAGATCGATCCCATCGTCCAAAGAGGGGATTTCCACGATCTGTCGTCCCATTTGTCCGAGCAAATCCAAAATTCCACTAAAACAAGGTGAGCTAATCGCGATGGTATCACCGACTTGGGTGCAGGCTTCAAGTGCTGCCTTGATGGCTGGCATGCAGCCTGAGGTGATGATCAACTCATCCGGATTGATATGCAGCCCAAGCTTGGCGAAATGATCGCTCAGCGCGTGACGCAGAGATGGCTCCCCACGGGTGTTCGGATATTGGTTGAGGCGCTTTCCTATCCGTTTACTCGCACGTCGAAAACTACGCTCCAACTCGTTTAACGCAGTTTCATCGATATTGGTGCTGGAAATGCCGAGCGGCCCATTATGTGGAGAGTGAATCGCGAAGCTTTGATTGACGGTTGAAACCTGGCTGACGAACTGCGCCCATTCTGGCGTTTTGTGTTTGCTGCATTGCGGAGCTACGTAATAGCCTGCTTGCGGGCGAGCGTGAATCCATCCTTGGGATTCTAATTCCTGATAGCAACTGACGGCAGTCGACATACTTACGCCCTGCTGCTTAGACAGCTGACGGAGCGAAGGCATTCGGTTTCCTTCTGCAAGTTTTCCTGTTTCGATTTCACGAATAAACTGATTTGCCAACGCTCTATAAATGCTCATTGTCTTCAACTGTACTGGTTTTTGCGTAAAAAATTGTATCTGTACCGTTAACTGTACCCAAGTAATACTCTTTTTCAACCAAAAGGGAGGAGAGTGATGAGTCGAAACGATTTATTTTTAGCCATTTTTGTTATGGCGATATGGGGATTTAACTTCTCGATGATCAAGTTGGGGATTACGGACGTGCATCCACTATTGGCCACCGCAGCGCGATTTAGCTTGGCGGTGATCCCCGCGATATTTTTTATTGCCCGTCCCAACGTTGCTTGGCGTTATCTAGTGGCTTACGGCGTGGTGTTTGGCGTGGGCATCTGGGGGATGGCTTCTTGGTCGATCACGGCAGGCCTCTCATCGGGTATGTCTTCGGTTTTACTTTCATCGAATGCGTTGATTAGCATGGCCGTTGGTATCTTGGTTCATAAAGAGTCGGCGTCCAAGCGCAAAATGCTTGGTGCGGGTATGGCGCTGGTCGCTCTGCTGATATTGGTTTCCGCGACGAATGGCAACATTACTACGCAGGGGCTGATGTTTATTATGATTGCAGCCACGTGCTGGACGGTGATGGGGATGATCGTCAAAGCCTCTAAAACCACTCAAGCGTTTGCTTTCAATGTATGGGGGATGCTGTTTGCGCCCATTCCGCTTGTGCTGTTTGCCGTGGCACTCTATGGCCTCGAGATCATTGAACAAGCAGTGAAGGTTTGGGATGTTAGCACCACAGTGGCGGTGGTTTTTCAAGCGTATCCCACCACCTTGTTTGGTTATTGGGTGTGGAACCGACTGCTGATTCGCTACCCACTCAGTACCACAGCACCACTGACTTTGTTGGTGCCCGTGTTTGCCTTAGTCTCTGGTTATTTTATGTATGATGAAGTGCTTGGCAGCGCACAAATTCTCGCGTGTGTCCTGTTTTTTGTGGGTATCGGTTTGATTGTGAAACCGGCAGGAAAGGGGCAAACGTTGTCACGCTATTCTCCTCAAGTCAGCAAAACCTAATGCTGGAAATAAAAAAGAGCCCTTGGGGGAAAGGGCTCTGGGGGAGGAGCTTAAGGTTTAAGCTTGGATAAGTTCGGCGGCTTTTTTCATTGCCTCCTTGGTCGAACATTCGATGACTTTCGCGTTGGCAAAGCGGTGTGCATCTTTCACTTGGATATCGTGAGCCAGAATAACCAGCTTCGCGTTTGCCACATCTAGGTCTGTGATGCGGTTTTGAATGCCGTTTTGACCTTGAGTTTCTACTTTGATCTTGATTCCCGCTGCTGCACCTGCTTTCTCTAGTGCTTTTGCTGCCATGAAGGTGTGTGCTACGCCAGATGGGCAACAGGTGACTGCGACGATGTCGTACTCGCCTTCGCCGGCTGCTGGAGCCGCTTGAGCTTGCGTTGGTGCTGCTTCTGCGATTTCGTCTTCTGCTTCTTCTTCCGCGACTGGTTTCCAGAAGCCAACGATAACGGCGGTTGTTAGTGAGCCTAGTGCGATACCCACAACGTACATTGGGATGTTGCTTGATACAGGAGCTGTGATTAGACCGCCCCATGGTGCGTGTAGTAGTACGTCTGTTAGGAAGCCGAACACACAGCCCACGATACCACCCGCAACGATTGAAGGAAGAACGCGCATTGGGTCGTTTGCTGCGAATGGGATAGCACCTTCAGAGATACCGATAGAACCCATGATTGCTGCTGCTTTACCTGCTTCTTGCTCTTGCTTAGTGAACTTCTTCTTGAATAGGAATGTTGCTAGCGCCATACCTAAAGGAGGCGTACAGATTGCGATACCAACACCACCCATTAGCCATGGTTGAGTATCCACTTGAGTTTGAGCGAATAGCGTTGCGACTTTGTTGATTGGACCGCCCATATCGAATGCCGTCATACCACCAAGAATCGTACCTAGAACCACTTTAGAAGCGCCAGCCATAGAAGCTAGGAATTCGTTCATAGACGCCATGAAGATCTTGATTGGCTCACCGATACCCCATAGAACGATACCTGCAGAGATAAGAGTGCCGATAAGAGGGTAGATAAAGTAAGCGCCCAACGCCGTCATGTTAGCAGAAAGAGGGATCTTTTTAAGTTGGAATACCACACCACCTGCGATGAAGCCCGCTACGATACAACCAAGGAAACCGCCGCCCATATCCGCCATGATGCCAGAAGAGATCATCGCTGGCGCTAGTGCTGGTTTGTCTGCAATGGAGTAACCGATGAAGCCACCAAGAATAATTGGGAACAGCACCAGACCTTTAATGCCGATATTAGAAATATCAGCCAATAAACCGTCCGCAGGAACCGCGCCTTTACCTGATGCCATGACCGCCAGCGCCAGTAGTACACCACCGGCAACGATAAATGGCAGCATGTGAGAAGTGCCAAATAAAAGGTGACCTTTCATGGTACTGAGGATTTTTTTGAAATCGCTATTATTACTAGCTTGAGCTGTGATTGTACTCATAATTTCACGCCTTATGAATTAATTAAAATATTTAGTATTTGGTTTTCGTCTTTTGCGTTATGAATATCTTCAATAAACTCTTCGCTAAATTTACCGAATAATTCTTGAAGAACATAAATATGGTGGTCGGCACCGTTATCGGGTGAGGCAATCATGAAGAATACGGTCGGTTTGATGCCCTCTTCGTCGCCATACTCGATGCCTTCGCGCTTTACGCCAACAGCGATGGCAGGCTCTGTCACCGCTTTGCTTTTTGCGTGCGGGTAAGCGATGCCGTCCATTGAAGTGACACTTAACGCTTCACGCGCTTCAATGTCGGTTAAAAAAGCCTCTTTGCTACTGATTCGATTATTTTCGAATAGCATTTGTGCGAGTTCCTCAAAGACTTCTTTTTTATTATTTGCTTGAAGGTTGCCTTTAATTAAATTGACGTTGGTGAGTTCGGTGATCATTTATTTGCTCATGAAGGTATTTAACTGATGAGCTAAAATTAATGGATGTAGAGTTTTACCGAAATAGCAAAAATAATTCACTCACTATACTTTTGTACCACACGTAATTAAGTGTGATGGAAGTCATTCTGTAAAAGAGGCTCGGTATTGAGCGTAATTGAAGGCGATTTTATATATTGTTTGTCATTTTCGCTTGCCAGAGAGTGCTTGGTGAGTTTGGTTTGGCCGATCAGCGCTTCAAGGAAAGTGAACAACCACTCAACTAATGTTCAATTCTTCTACTATTTCTCTCGTCTATCATTCGAACAAATTAGAGTAAAGGCTCTACTGTGCGGCGCCTTTTTGCTTATATCCGCTTCACATTCTGCATGATATTTCCCTAGGAAAGTTATGGATATTGAGTATCATGTCACACGGAGATTCCCCTAAATTTACTAGGGTTAAAAATGATAACAATTGAAGTAGCTCAACGAGGCTGGAAAGTGGCCTCGTTTAAAGTAACTACGTTGCTTTTTTGCTGCCAAAGTCCGGTGAAACATCCCGGCCTAAGGGGTAACGTATGATCCAAATTGTCATAGACGGTAAATACCGTATCGTTGAGGCGGGGCAAACCGTTCTGCAAGCCGCCAAAGTGTGTGGGGTTGAGATTCCGTCTCTGTGTGGCATGAATCGTTCTGGTGAGAAGATCCCATGCGATTTGTGTGTTGTTGAGGTCGAAAGTGGCGGTACTCGCCGAGCTTGTGAGCTTGAAGTCTACAACGGCCTAACGGTAAACACGCAATCCGAAGCGCTGTCTGCGCATCGTAAACAGGCGCTCAACCGCATCATGAGTGACCACTACGCCGACTGCGAAGCGCCGTGCAAAACGGCGTGCCCAGCGGGCGTGGACATTCAATCCTATCTTTACCATATTGCGCAAAACGACCATCAAAAAGCGATTGAAGTGATCAAACGTACGCTGCCGATGCCTTTGTCAATTGGCCGCGTTTGTCCTGCGTTTTGCGAATCCGAATGTCGCCGCTCGCTGGTGGATGATGCGATTGCTATCCGCCAACTGAAACGCCACGCCGCGGACGCCGACCTTGCTGCGCAAGAAGCCTACACGCCCGAGAAAAAAGCGGACAAAAACAAACGTGTTGCGATTGTGGGCAGTGGCCCTGGTGGTTTAACTGCGGGCTATTACCTCACCAATGAAGGTTATCAGGTGGATGTGTTTGAAGCGATGCCACAAGCGGGTGGTTGGCTGCGTTATGGCATTCCCGAGTATCGCCTACCTAAGAGCATTCTCGATAAAGAGATCGAGTTGATGTGTCGCAACGGTATGGCGATTCATACCGACAAAAAACTAGGTCGAGATATCAGGTTGTCGCAGTTAAGCCAAGACTATGATGCGGTGTGTTTGGCGGTAGGCGCTTCAAAAGCGGTGGCGATGGATTATCCGGGTAGCGATCTTGATGGTTGTTATTTAGGGGTGGATTATCTGAAAGACTTCGTCACCGAGCAGCGTTTTATCACAGGCAAAAAAGTGGCGGTGATCGGGGGTGGTAACACGGCGATCGACTGCGCGCGGACGGCGGTGAGAACGGGGGCGGACACCACGTTGATCTATCGTCGTACTCGCGATGAAATGCCCGCAGAAGATTACGAAATCGAAGAAGCAGAACATGAAGGCGTCAAGTTTCACTTCCTGACCAATCCAGCGCAGAACATCGCCGACGAACATGGGCGAGTGTGCTCAGTGAAGCTGGAAAAAATGGCGCTGGGTGCGCCCGATGCCTCTGGCCGCCGCCGACCTGAAGCGACGGGCGAGTATTTCACCGAAGCATTTGATACCGTGATTGCTGCGGTTTCTCAGCAAGCCGATTTGAGCTTTATGCAAGGGGAAGCGTTAACGCTACCTCTGACTCGCTGGAACACCGCTGACGCAAATCCAGAAACCATGCACAGTGGCACTGGCAATATCTTCAGTATCGGTGATTTTCGCCGTGGCCCAGCCACCGCGGTTGAAGCGGTCGCGGATGGGCGCATCGCTGCGCAGGCCATTGACCGTTTCTTCGATGGCGACATGGAAAATATTCCCCTTAAGCCCTTCAATTCTCGTAAAGAGCAGAAGTTGAAACAGGTCGACCCGCTTCATTTTTCTCACCTGCAGAAAGTGGCGCGCACCATCATGCCTGAGCTGACCTCTCAGCAGCGCGAGCAAAGCTTTGAAGAAGTCGAGTTGGGCTTTGATAACGCCGAAGCGATGGCGGAAGCGGCGCGCTGTTTAGAATGTGGTTGCCAAGTCAACACGTCGTGTGACCTGCGCGATTACGCCACTGAGTATGGCGCGGAACAGCACTTCCACTATTCGGTGAACATCAAAAGCCATGATGAGTGGCAAGCATTGCGTCAAAACGACCCACGTCATAAATACCCGATCGACCACAGTTCTGAGTTTATTGTCTTTGATGCGAACCGCTGTATTAGCTGTGGTCAGTGCATTCAAGCTTGCCGTGAACAGTCAGTGCAAGGTGTATTGAGTTTCATGAACCTTGAAAAAGGTCGCCCGGTGGTGCGTCCGGATTGCCGTCCGAACTTCGGTGGTCAGGGGGTGATGATGGGTGACTCACGCTGCGTGCAATGTGGTGCCTGTGTGCAAGCTTGCCCTGTGGGGGCGATGACCGATGCGCGCGATCGCTCGCAAGGCCGCGAAACGCCTTTGAAGAAAGTGGATACCATTTGTACCTACTGCGGGGTCGGTTGTAAGTTGACCATGCATGTTGACGAAGCGGCCAACCGAATTCGCTATGTCGAAGGGGCACACTCGCCGGTCAACGAAGGCATGTTGTGTGTCAAAGGGCGTTATGGTTTCGATTTTGTCGCCAGTGAAGAGCGGCTCACTACACCGTTGATCCGTAAAGATGGTTGGTTGCAGCCGGCCAGTTGGCAAGAAGCCATCCGCTTAATTGCGGATAAGTTCAGCACCATCAAGCAAGATTTCGGTGGCCGCGCATTGGCAGGATTCTCATCGGCGAAAACCACCAATGAAGATAACTACGCCTTCCAGAAATTCATGCGTCGTGAACTGGGTACCAACAACGTCGATCACTGTGCAAGGCTTTGCCACGCATCGACCGTCACGGGATTAGAGGCGTCGCTGGGCAGTGGCGCGATGACCAACGACATTCCAAGCATCAAGCACTCAGATGTCATCTTCATCATTGGTTCGGATACCTCTGCGGCGCATCCGGTGATTGCGTCTCACATCAAACAAGCGGTTCGACATCATGGCGCGCGTTTGATTGTGGCGGACCCCAAACGCATTGGCATGGCGGATCACGCTGAGCTCTATTTGGCGCATCGCCCCGGCACGGATGTGATGTTGATTAATGGCGTGATGCAGCAAATCATCAAAAACGGCTGGTATGACATGGAGTACATCGAAGAACGTGTCGATGGCTTTGATACCATGCTGCAAGAGGTGATGTCACCGGCCTATTCTCTCGACAAAGTCGAATTGGTGACGGGCGTAAAAGCCGACGACATTTTTGCCATGGCTAGGATGATCGGTACCGCGAAGCGCACCGCCGTCTACTACTCAATGGGCATCACCCAGCACACCACGGGGCATGACAACGTTCGCTCTATCGCCAATCTTCAATTACTGTGTGGCAACATTGGTATCGAGGGTGGGGGCATCAACCCATTGCGCGGGCAGTCTAACGTGCAGGGCGCGTGTGATATGGGCGCGCTACCAAACAACTACCCGGGCTATCAAAAAGTGTATAACCCATTGGTGCGCGAGAAATTTGTCATTGAATGGGATGCGCCCAATCTCTCTGCGGAGCCGGGATTGACCCTAACCGAAATCATCGATGGGGCGTGCCGCCGTGATGTACGAGCGCTTTATGTGATGGGCGAAAACCCCGTATTGAGCGATCCCAATCAGGCGCATGTGATTGAGGGATTGGAGGCGCTGGATTTCTTGGTGGTGCAAGACATCTTCCTCACGGAAACCGCGCAATACGCCGATGTGGTCTTGCCTTCTTGCTCGTTTGCTGAAAAATCGGGTCACTTTACCAATACGGAGCGCCGTGTTCAGCGTATTTATCCTGCGGTGAAGCCTCCCGGTGAAGCAAAAGAAGATTGGAGAATCATTCAAGAGATCGCCAATGCGATGGGCAGCGATTGGCATTATCGTTCGGTGGCGGACATCACCAACGAAATCACCCGCGTGACGCCACAATACGCAGGGCTCAAGTGGGACAACATCACCCGCGAAGGCGTGCAGTGGCCGAGCAACAAAAACAACCCTGCAGGCACGCGAATCATGCACCAAACGCAGTTTACCCGTGGCAAAGGCCAGATGGAGGCGATCCCGTTCCGCTACGCCGCAGAATTACCTGATGAAGAGTACCCACTGGTGCTCACCACGGGGCGTGTTCTTGAGCAGTTCCACACCGGTACCATGACGCGCAAAACGCAGGGTTTGAACAATCTTGCGGGGCCACGAGCGATGATCAGCGTGCAAGATGCCGAGGCGCTCGGCATTGGCAATGGCGACATGCTGAAAGTCTCAACCCGTCGCGGTGAAATTGAAATCGCGGCGTTTGTCACTAAGCGTATGCAAGCGGGCGTGGTGTTCATTCCGTTCCACTTTGTTGAGTCGCCAGTGAATCGACTCACCACAACGGCGACCGATCCTCATGCGAAGATCCCAGAGTTCAAAGTGGCGGCGGTGCGCATCGAGAAACTGCACACTGCGCTGGTGGAGTAAGCCACGACTAACTCGCAACTCCCTATACTTAATGGCTCACCCAGTGTGAGCCTTTTTATTTCTTGAAGTGCGCCGCAATTTATCAGTCGTTAACAATGCCATGAAAAAATCAGGGATATTCGCCACTAAACTGAGCAAAGCCGATAACAACACAATAGGTTTTACTATGCGTTCGCATGCGACTTTTGCTTCCCAATCCTTACATTCTGCTGAGCTTAATTTAAATGGTGAGTGGCGACTCACTTCTCCTCAACACCCTGACATTTCTGTGCCGATGATCATTCCCGGCGACAACGTCTCCGCGCTTTTGCACGCGGGCATTATTGATGACCCTTATTGGGGCGAAAACGAAAAACAAGCGCAATGGATCGCGCAAGTCGATTGGCACATCGAGCGCTCGCTATGGCTTGATGAATCTCTCCTTCAAGCCCAAGCCATATGGATGACCCTCACTCGCGTTGATACCTTGATGACGCTGTTTATCAACGAACACAAAGTGCTTGAATGCAGCAACATGTTTGCGCGTTATCAAGTCGATATTCGCCCCTTTTTGCAGCAAGGGGAAAACCAAGTGCGCGCAGAATTTCGCCGAGTAGACCAAGAAGCAAATCAGCGTGCCAAAGCACTGCCCTTTGTGATCCCTTCTGCGATGGGCAACAATCAACTGCCGCACATGAACTTAATCCGCAAAACCCAATGTCACTCTGGTTGGGATTGGGGCATCTGCCTGATGGTGTCTGGTATTTACGATGAAATTGAGCTGCAAGTGGTCAATCACACTTGGCTGAAATCGCTCACCACGGAGCAGCAATGGCGCGACGATGGCAGCGTCAAAGTGTGGCTGAGTGCCGACATCGAAACCACGTTGCCGACGTCACTTCAGTTCCGTTTGGCAGAGCAAGAGCAGCGGGTGGAAGTGAGTAAAACGGGCGTTGTTGTGTGCGAGTTTGAGATTGAAAAACCGCAATTGTGGTGGCCAAATGGCTATGGCGAACAGCCACTTTATACCGCTTCTGTGTGTTGTGAGGAGCAGCATCTCTGCCGACGGATTGGCCTGCGTCAACTGTCGCTGAATACACAACAAGACGACCTTGGTTCCGCGATGGAGTTTGTCGTCAATGGCGTGCCGATTTTTGCCAAAGGGGCGAACTGGATCCCGATTGATGCGATGCCATCTCGAGAAACACTAGAGCGCTATCGCCAGCGCTTACAAAGTGCGGTGGATGCCAACATGAACATGATTCGCGTGTGGGGCGGTGGTCAGTACGAAAGCGATGTTTTCTACCGTTTGTGTGACGAGCTTGGTTTGCTGGTGTGGCAAGACATGATGTTCGCGTGCTCACTTTACCCCAGTCACGATGCCTTCTTAGCAGAGGTCTCCCAAGAGTTGGCGTATCAAATCCCAAGGTTACGTGAACACCCGAGCGTTGCGCTTTGGTGCGGTGATAACGAAGTCATTGGAGCGATTGGTTGGTACGACGAATCGCGACAAAACAAAGTGAAATACACGGTCAATTACGATCGCCTCAATCGCCATATTGAAAAAACCATTGCCGGCATCGATAGCAGCCGAGCCTTCTGGCCAAGTTCCCCCTGCAACGGGGAACTCGATTTTGGCGACGCCTGGCACGACGACAATAAAGGCGACATGCATTTTTGGGATGTGTGGCATTCCGGTAAACCGTTTACGGCTTATCAAAGCGTTAACCCCCGTTTTTGTTCGGAGTTTGGTTTTCAGTCTTGGCCTTCTTTGGCGGAGGTCAAACGCTTTGTGCCAGTGGAGGATTGGAACATCACCTCGCCTACTTTTGAAGTGCACCAAAAGAACCCAAGAGGGAATAGCATCATTACCGAGATGTTCACTCGCTACTTCCGTTTCCCAACCAGTTTTGAACAGATGCTCTATCTCAGCCAAGTGCAGCAGTCGATGGCAATAAAAACCGCCAGCGAACATTGGCGCGCCATCTCGCCAGTTTGTCGAGGCATTCTTTACTGGCAGCTCAACGACAACTGGCCAGTGAGCTCGTGGTCGAGTCTGGAATACAGTGGCCGCTGGAAACAGCTGCACTACCAAGCCAAACGCTTTTTCGCGCCGGTGCAACTGATCTTCTCTCAGCCCCAAACGTCGCAAAATGAAGCGCGCGGCGCAGCGTTGAACTTGCATTTGCTCAACGACACCCGCCAAGCCTGTGAAGTGAGCGGGCGGGTCAGTTGGATCAATTGGCAAGGTGAGATAGAGCAAAGTTGGTGTTTTACGCAGAGTGCGGGCGCGGACAGCAATCAAGTGGTGTGGCAAAATGAACTGGATACAGCTCGCCTCAAACACGGTTTCTTTTACGTTGAAGCCAGAGTGAATGGCGATACCATCGCTAACCTATCGCCACTCAATAACACATGGTTTTCCACTCACGAGCTCAAGAGTTTGCCCATGGCTAAAGCCGACATTGACGTAAGCATCGAAGGCAATCACATCACCTTGATAGCAGACAAGCCGGCCTTTTATGTCCATTTAGAATGTGATACCGAGGGGCGATTCAGCGATTCCAGCATCACCTTGCTCGCAAACCAAGCCGTGACCATTGAGTTTCTCGGAGAAGACACCGAAGCCATGGCCAACACCCTCAAGGTGTATCATTTGATGCAGTAAAACGATCAAGATAAGGATGCAAAACAGTCAGGCCACAGTGAGCGATTGAAATGACCCAATGGATAATTGCAAAGCTAAATGCAAAAGAGCGGTTATTCACACGTGCGCAAATCGCCGCCTTCTTAAGAAAAAGAGCCAGCGGCTATCAGCCAACGTACCGAACTCAGCGAATGTGCCGAACTCGGCTGCGCCACAATGCGAACGCAGTGAAAAACTAAGTTGTGCATTCCAAACCAATTTGGAGCAAACACATCAAGCAAACAGTGGAATGCAAACTGGGCCGCAGTTTGCTTCGACTGGTCACTCATCCAGACAAATCTCATTTAGATTAGTAGGGCGTGCTACGCTTAATAGCATTAATAATAAATTTATAATTAGGTGGCTGGTTTTTCTCAATTGAAAGAGTGGATCAAAATGATGCGGTCGTTGCTGATTTTGTTATTGTTTTCTAGTCAGAGTTTTGCACTTGTCCTGCCCGTCGTGGTTGAAGAGAAGGTGCTGAAAGATTACCAAGCTTTCGTCAATGATCGAGACCCGCTTACGATAGACGATTTTACTGGCCCCAAAGCACGGCGCAGCACGGTAGAAATTGTGTTGCTTCAACAAGCGTTTATGTTGGGTGGGGTGCCCGTTACATTAGAGTTTCATACTGCCCCGGTGGCTGAACGTATTCGCCGTATGTCGATGCTGCCCGACTATGCCATGGCAGCGAACACCATTTGGGATTCCGCAGTGGGTGGGGATGGCGATCGTTTATGGGTCAGTGATGCGGTGATTCGCCAAGGGGAGTTTGAAGCGGGCCTGTATACCGTTAGCACCCGTGAGGATCTGCTCAATGAGCAGCTGCCCATTCATATTGATCAGCTCTCTGCCGTCAGTAGCTCGCAATGGGTGAGCGATTGGAACACTTTACAAGCCTTGCCGCTGAGTAACTTACTCAATGTGGCCGACTGGGGCAATATGGTTGATATGGTGGGCCGCCACCGCGTCGATTTCCTGCTGGCACCATTTCAGGTGTCTGATGATCTCTCGTTTACCACCCGAGGTTTTCGGTTTTACCCTATTCCGAAAGTGAAAATTGGCTTAACTGGTTCGCGTCATTTCATACTCTCCCGACAATTCCCTGAAAGCGAAAAACTGGCTCAAGCGCTCAATCAAGGCATCGCGATCCTTAGACAAAAAGGGACCATCGAGCGGGCGTTGATCGAATGTGGCTTTATCAACACCAAAGTCTCGAGCTGGAGCAAAATTAACTGAACACGTTTGCGCTCTCGAGTTAGGTCTAACTGACTCAGTCTCAAAACGAAACGGCTTCTTCAGATGCCGTTTCGTTTTATGGCGTGCAGCACTTTGACTTGAGCTAGTTTTTGGGCTTGTAATGTTCGTTTTCCGATTTGTAGCCTAGTGTGCGAATGTGCTCGCCATGGATGGTATTTTTCATAAGCCCCCACAATGTATCTAAGAACTTGATGTGTATGCGATGGTGGCGAATGTATTTCACATGAACATAGCCATAGATGCCAGCGAAGACCACCAGGGCGGTGAGCAAGCCAATAGCTTCATCGGGAGAAAGTAAGTTCACAGTAAACTCCAAATTGTGATGGTCATATGTGACGAGTTGGTTAATCTGTTTACGATTTTTATAACGATAGAGATAGTGAGGGCCCTCAAAAGCGCCTGAGATCAAACTCAGTTTGATGAAGTGAGCTGCGATGGCCACATTGTTGGCGATATGCAAACCTCCTGTCAATGGACGGTTACGGCTGACGAACATCTGCAAGTTGACCTCATTTGCATTCATCGTTTGGCTCAAGCATTAGAGCAACAGCCGGAAATGATGGTGTTTTTTGCCTCTGCACTGGCGGAAGATTATCAAGATTCGATGGATATCTACACCAGCCGCTTGCTTCACCCCATTGCGTACCACATCGCTTTTGATTTATTGCAGCAAAAGCAGCGCCCAGTCATGCTCGGTGGATTTGATAAGGTCAACCAAGAAGCAGAGCGTTTTGGCACCTCAAGCCGCGTTTACCGTCGTGCCGTCAAAGAGCTGATGGACAAAGGCCTTGTTAGCAAAGGAGAAAACGGTTTAGAGATTGTCGACGAAGAGCAGCTCAGACGTTTTCTTGAGAGCAGTGAGTAAAACGGGTAAGTTAATCGTATTATAATAAGAACAACAAACTAGTTAACATTATTAGTTACATGTTAATGTGAAGCTGGGCGAAAACTTTAAATAACTATTCATCAATGGTTGTTCAATTCTATTTGTTTCTATATATTTTAGACTGGGTTTAGGGATTTATCAATGATTAAATACATATTCCTTTTTGTTATATTGTTGTTTTTTTCTATGGTTAATAGTGAAATGCTGGATTTTTTAAAACCAAATAAAATAATGGTAAGTCCACCAGTCTCTGGAGTGGTATTAAAAGGTGGAGAGCCTGTGGAAAATATAGAGTTGTCTATTTTGGCTGGATTTAATAAATATTACCATAGAGTTACCAGAACTAATGAACAAGGACGGTTTTATTTTGAGTCAATAAATCACAGTCAGTGGTTTAAACCATTATCCATTAATACGAATTTAATCGGAATTCAAATTGTAGCAAGTTTCAATAATCATGAAGTACTATTATGGTCTTCTCATACTGGTTTAAAATTGTACGATTATATTCTTGAAAATTTAGATAATCTTGAATGTGATATAGATGATGTGCCTCACGAGTATCATTTTAAAAATCGAGTTGTTCCTAGTGGACGTTCCCATTCTGTTTATGGAATATGTCGTTTACGAGGTTATGAAGAAAAAATAGCTAGAGAGGATTTATGACTCCATTATCTCCCAAATTGGCATCAGAATTAGCGTATCTCCCTTATCAATTTATAACAAATAGACACGAAAAGAAATTTATTGCTGATGGTTTTGTAACTAAAGAGTTTAGTTTAAATAAAGAATCACAAGCGTTTAAAGGTCAAACTGGTGGCATATTTGGTATAGGCAGGAAAACGGAAGGATTTGCTTTAATCGGTATAGGAAAAGGCAAACGAGAAAATGAATTGGTGATTTCTGTTAGAGGGACTAAAACTGGTCATGATTGGATGACGAATTTAAATCTCGGATTAAAGGGTTCACCTAATAGCGCCATAGCTCATTCTGGTTTTGTGAATACATTTCATTCTCTTAAACCTCAAGTTAAGAGATTTATACTTTCTCGAAGTAAAACACCTAGTCATATACACTGTGTTGGACATAGCCTCGGAGGAGCTTTAGCATCTTTATTCTCTGATTGGATTAAAATAGAACTAAAAGTATCTACAACACTTTATACTTTTGGAGCACCTAGAGTTGGGCAGATTTCCTATGCTCGAAAATCTACAGAAACCAATAAAAATATATATCGTTGTACACATGGCGCTGATCCTGTTCCATTGATTCCTTTGTGGCCTTTTGTACATGCGCCATATAATGGTACAGAATATCGATTAGATGATGGTGTTGGAGTCTATTTTTCTGCACATGGTATGGGAAGTAGTGATACGCCAGGATATTTGAATACTGCCAATAGTGAGAATTGGGGGGCATTAAAAGTGCGCTCTTTTGACTATTTAAGTCGCCCTACTCGTTTGAAATTTGATGACAGAAATCAAGCTTCTTTTACTGGGTATTGGGCGAACAAATTGAGTGCAGCGTTAGTGACTCTCCTTAACGATGCCGGTCCACAGCATGCGAGAGCTATTGAGTTACAAGCACGTATATCAACAGGGATGACTTTCTACGATCAGTTGGCTAGAAATATCGAAAAAATAGCAGCAGCATCTGAAAAGCTTGCGGAGCAGGCTAAAGGTTTGTTAGGACATATGTTAGTTTTTGCTGGAAGAGGGGTCAGTAAAATTACAGATCTTTCTGCTCATTTTATTCGATGGGTATTTCAAGTCACAGTAGGGAAACTTTACAGCACAGCTAAACGTGCTGTGGATGCAATTTTCTAGTAGTGATCAACAGTAACTTTCTGATTAAGTCGCTAAGTTGCGACTTGCCGATAGGTGATGTGTCGTACCATTCTTCCTTTTGTGACAATTAGCGAGCCTGCCATACAGGTTTCGAGTTCATGAGTTTCGGTTTATAAAAAGAGTGAGAGGGTGTCTTCTCGCTCTTTTCTCTAAAGAGCATTCGATGTTATTTGCTCTCTCTTCTTCTTTCCCACAAGCTAGCTAATCTCAAAGGGTGCTCTTAGTCCTATTCTAAATTAAACAATTAGTCCTAATTATAAAAACCTAGAGTGGTGTGATTTGTCTTTCTCATCACACTCTAGCCCGATGTCTTTCTTGAGATGGTCACTCATGGTGGTCGTACACTTTTCTTTTTTGCTCAAGATTGAAAATATTATTTTAAATTTCAATGCATTAAGTATTTTCTTGATGTTGATGCATCTCGCTAGTTTCATGGCGATTTCCTTGATTACTTATCAGATAGCGCTATTATCAAGGCAAACAAAATGGGTTACGAACAACGATTTATTAAAGGAACTATAACCTCAGCTTATGGAAATTCACCATGGAATTCCCTCATGTACCTATTCGTGTGCAAAACGCTAAGGGCATTGATATCCGCCACACAGAAACGGATGTGCTTATTTGGCAAGGAGATGACACCGTTGAGCATCTTGAGCTTGAGCAAGAGACGTTATTTGAAGAGGCCATTTTTCCCTACTGCTCACCACAGTTAGCAGAATCCATGAAGTTTACTGAGCCAGAACAACTGCTACGCTGTTGGCTAATTGACTTTAACTCTGCCTCCTTCAACTGGGATCAATGGTTTCACTGTGCCAATGTTCAGGCCAAGCGTGAAGGGATCCAATGGATGGAAGTCAGTACGTTCGATATGGCGATTAATGCCGTTGTTGCGGGTCATGGTGCCTGCTTGGCGACAGAGAGCATTACCGCTGATTTCGTTGAGCGCGGTTTGCTGGTCAAGCCATTTAACATCGGGCTCAAACCTGGCGTTCGCATCTCCGTGATCAGTGATCCTTCGTCATCACGTGTGTTAAGGATTAACGCTTTTAAGGAATGGTTACAAAGAGAACTTCATTTTCAGTAAGGCAATGATGGTTAGATGTATTTTGCCTTATATTTCGTCCCATTTATCTGAGCTTTCGACAATGATGTCGACAATTCTGGCGAGCTCCCTACCTTTTGGTGTGAGGCCATAATTAACCCAGGGCGGGATCGCACTTTGTTAACAAATATGATCTAATTGTGCCAAACCCTCAGCAGCACAGTCATTTTGAACCTTATTGAACACTTATCTGTTGTAGAAGATACTCGCTCGGACATCAACCAAAAACACGACCTTATCGATGTTATGTTCCTTGTTATTAGC
>NZ_SZTO01000032.1 GCF_013369385.1 Vibrio sp. 05-20-BW147
TTTCTATTATTTCATTCGATATAAAGTCATCAGAAACATTAAAAATACTTTTATTAGATATATATAGTGACGTTGTATAGAAACCATTTAATTCAAGCTCACTAACCAATCTCAAAGTATCATTTAATAAATTTTTATCGAACTCGTCCTCTTTTATTCTTGGCAAAACTATACGTTGAAGAGCTTTTATTAAACAAGAGAATCTATTTCTAAACTCATCCGCTACGCTACCAAAAAATCCATCCTCTTTATCGTTTAGAGTTTTCTTATCTAGTTCCCACCAATGAACAAGCCTACTGGTTAACATTTCTATATCACTTATAGATAAGTCTATATCATTGTGACAATTAAGTAGCTCTTGGAAAAACACAATATCCCTTCCGATATTTGAATAACTTCTTCCATCTCCCTTAACGGGAATTCTCATTGAAAGAACATGTTTTTTTACAATATCCTTTAATTCTACAGTAGGGATTTCATGTGGGAGTGAAATATATGCAGATAAAAGAAGGCAATCCCATTTTGGAAGTTTATCATTTTCAACATTCTCCCAAAGTATTTCTCCAAACTCTTTTGATTGTTTTTTAGTTAACATTTTACAACTAAAAAACTTAGTAAGTGTGAGGACTCCCCATGATTTTTCATGATCCTTATCACTTTTCATAAGAGCAATAAAATAATTAAAATCATCATTATCTAATGTGAAATTATCCAATACACTCAAATCAAAATTCCAAATCGAAGAATAAAGTTTCCCTTCATCATCAAACCTAATTTTAGTAGGGCACTTACATTTTATTGCTAAAGGAATCAATCTGGCAGCCTGACTTTTAGACACCACTTTGGGGACACGTTCTAAAATTTCTCTCATCCCCCGAAAATTCAAATAAAAATCCGTTCCAAAAACCGAACACACATATTCATATATATCATAAATCAAATCAAATTTAACATTGGACACTAGTCGAGATAATATATCTGGTATCATTTCAGCAAAACGGCGGTCTATCCCTTTAGAAAAAGATCTCTTTTCAATTAAATCGAAATCTAATCCTTTCAATATATCTAGATACGTTTTACCCATCGTATCCAATACGGAGTTAGATGTAATAGTTAAGCCCTTACGACCGAAGAGAGTATCTATCGTTTTATCTCCACTTAGCCTGATACTGTTGAAACAGGCCAAAAATGGGTAGTAATAACTCACCGCAACCAGCCCATTTCTTAATGAATCCCCTGAAAGCTGCATATTTCCAGTTGTAAGTGGCAATCCTGCCTCTTCATAGAAGCGTAAAAAGTTCAATGCATTTAAAGTGTAATCGTTGCGTTTATAACTTCGAAGATTTTGGTATGAACCTATATCAAAGCGAGGAATGCATTCTTTGTGTGAAAATCCTTCATACTTAAACATCAATGACTGTGAGAAAAAAGTAAGCTCCCCCCAAGGATCACATTGGTATAATTTAAATTGATTCCTACGTTCACTAAAGTTAACTAAATCACCATCTAACTCTGATATATACTTTGTCTCATAATCGAGCAACATCATTGCATATGATTCTAGTGATAGAAGAGTAACATCATTCTTAATCGGAGATAAGTTGAGTTTTTTACGAATAACAGTTAAAGCTTCGCGAGTAATATTTGCCGCTAGCTCTAACTCTCCAACCTCTGCGTATAAAGATGATTTTTTTATCATCCATTGAGGTAATGTGTCACAAACAACCCACTCATTTAGAGCATTTCTTAGTTCTACAAACTTACCTTGATATAACTTTGATAGACAAACCTCATAGTATAATCGGCCTTTAAATTCGTGAGAGTAATCGTTTTCATTACTAACTTCATCAATTAATTCCTCCCACTCATTCCACTTGTATTCCTCTCTGTAATATCTGGCCAAGCTTAATTTAAGTCTACCCAATAACTCAAAATCAATATCAACCCCATCATCACCGAGTTTAAAAATTGCATCAGACAAATCTTCTGCAAAATCATTAAATATGGGCATAAGACAAATATTTAAGCACCAAATGAAATTATCTAAGAAATGTAATTTCAAGAGATGGTTCACACTTTTAATTTTATTGGTAGAACCTAGCCATTTTTCAATAAAGCTATATAGCCTTACCCTAGATTCACGAGGCGCTATCAACCATCCCGGATATTCATCCTTGACAGCATTAGTAACTTTAACAAATTTCTCAATCTGTTTTTCGATAGTTTCTTTCTCTTCACGCAAATCTGGACTGATATTTTCTATCTGTGGCCAATTAATAACCTTAGAAAGACTATTGTTTTTGGAGTTTATATATTCAAAGAATCTAGATAATGCCCCTTGATGTTGACCTTTACCAACACCAGGACACGAACTCATATCAACTACAACAATATTTCTCTTTTCTAACAGCTTCAAATCTGCGCAGGAGAAATCAAACAACCCTACAAGGTAAATATTTGGCGAATTACTCTGACCTAAGTTATCTCTAATCCAGCCAATCCATTTTAAAAAATTCGGATCATCTCCAGAGAAACCAACTAGGCATAGTGTATTCTCCAACAATGATTGCTGGACGGTATTTACAAAGGGCGAAAATTGGGATGGATATTTTCTATAGTCTTCCTCTGTAATTATAAAAGGCATAGTTGAGGGAAAACTACCATGAAGCTTTATAATTCTAGGAGAACTAGAATAAACTAGCTCATTACAATTTACTACAACATCATAACGTCGAGAGCTAACATTTTCTGTCGCTTTTTCAAGCAACGTATCGTAATTAGTAGTAAAAACATCAACCCACGGCAATGACAGTAAAGTATGGTGTATTTCTACAGGTTCAACCAGAGTATTGGGTATCTCTGAAGTAAGTATATGATTTAATGTATTTCGGCCAAAAACAGCCTCTACACTGTCAGCTAATTTAAGCACGTTACAATAACGAACCTTGTTTGATTCTGGCTTTTCTCCATACAGTTTCTCATAAAAAATATCACCAAGCTCATTCCAACTAGGGAATTTGCTACTTGCATTCTTACTGAAACCAGCGCCAACCATAATAGCGGCATGGTTTGTCCAAAGTTTCTCTGCAATGTCATCTAAGTAAGGTTTAATATCTGCGCTCACTTCAACTCTAGGATTGTTACTAGCCATACTTTTCTCGGACCAACGTGTTATAGCAATATGCAAAATTATCAAATTTATGTGTACTATATCACTAACATTCGCTTTGGTGCCAATGCATCGCTCTCAGACTGAGGAAACTCTATCCCTTATAAATACTGCGGCTTGTCTGTTAGAAAGATAAAAAGTGCTCATACATCTCGGTGAACTAAGGCTTACTGTAAAAATACAGTTATTCACAGAACTCCAAGTTAAAAAGCGTGACGCATATTAGATTCGATGCGCCACTTAAACAGACGGGTGATGATTTCACGCCCTTCAATGGCGACCCCTTTCAACGCTCTAACCAGCTCGTTGGCACAGTACAGCGTGGTTTTGATAACACCTGTCTCAGTGTCGATAGAAAACGCATAGTGCGGTTTAAACACTTGCGCTTTGCGTGTGCTGAACACACCGCCCATGCGTTGTGTGAATCGCTTCCAGTCGCCTTTGTCTGCCGCTTCGACAATCTCTTTTGCCACTGTTGGCAAATCTTGCATTTCTTTGAGGCGGCGCAGCTCTCGCCAAACTGTCACAGAGCAGCCACCGAGCTGTTGAAACTGGCGAATACCCCAACAGGAGGCCCAAGCGTCTACTCTTGCGGCGGCGTCTTTCGGGTCTTCCCCATAAACCCCACAATCTAGGTCGCTGCCGTCAATGTTTTTCGAGATGTATTTGGCAATGTATCCGGTTGCGCTGCCTTTGGCGGGGTCGATTTTGACTTCGGTAAAACGATGCTCCGTTGCGCCCTTTTCCTCTCCCTCTTCGCGCATGGCGTAATCACGCATGGTTTGCACCATCAGGTCATAGTGTTTGGGCTCGACAAACAGCAGCAAATGCCAGTGCGGTGTGCCGTCATGTTGCGGCTCTGCTACACGAAAACCGTAGAAACGCACGCCCAAACGGTTGAGCGTTGAGCGCATCAGTTTCCAAATATCATTAAGGTAGGTTTGCCCGTCCAGCGGGGTATACCCTGCCCATTTAGGGTTCACCTGTCCCGATGTGGAGTAACTGCGATGGTACTTTGACGGACAAGTAATAGTTAGAAAGGTTGCTACATGACCAAGCTCTTTGGCTAGGTCTTCAAAGCCTCTGGCTCTGACCATCAGCTCACCTTTGCGAATGGTTGGGTCGGAAACGCCTTTTTGTGACAGTTCCAGTAAAGAGAAGGACTGCCCTAGCTCATTGGTGGCGATGGTGTTTTCTAAATACGCCTTTTGATAGGCTTTCTGCTGACACCTTGCTATCAGTGTGGGCGCGGAGCAATAGAGGCTTTTGTGTTTGTTCACTTGGTTAAGGTGATGCAAAACCAACTCAGTGTTACGACGTAACGCCTTGCGCAATCCACGCAGCCACCATTTGCGGTCACTGTATCGAGCCACTTCACCCCTAAGTGAATATTGCCCGTCATAGGGTGTTAACCCTTTTTGGGCGACAAACTCACGCAGCACGCTTAAGGCGCGCTCGTCATTGCGAAAACGGCGGCGGCGCTCCAGCACTTCCGCAGCGTGCGTTTTGGCTTTTGCGCGCAAGTCTTCTTCACTGATATTGAGCGTTATCTTGTCAATTGGCAGCGACAATTTGAACGCAATCGAATCGACCGTGGTTCTAAGGTAGGTATTGCGCTCAAACTTGGTTGGATAGCTCAGGTACTCTTTAAGCAGTAAACGCTGAATAACGTCTGGAAATGGCAAAAGCCTTTGCTGTACAAAGGCTCTGTCGTCACGGTCAATGCAAGAAAGGTCGAGTGTGCTCATAGAATGCCCTTCCCCTTTTCGGTGATAGAGAAGACATCCCAGCGCAAACCGAAGAACTGTTGGGAGGTATAGCGGATAAGCCCCTCTCTCATCAGTTTGTGAATGGCTTTGTGATGCACCTGTATCGGCAAACGGGATTTCGGTTGCACATCGCCACTATGGGAGCAGTAATCCGAGCACACCTTAAAGGTGCGCCCCGTTCTCATCCATTTCAGCAGCGTGATTTGTTCTGGTGTTAAGTTAACCATGCAGCCACCCTCCTTGAGAAAGGTGGTTCAGTTTGGTTTGGCTATCAAGCCAAGCGTCTAGGTCTTCTTTGAGGTAGCGAACCGCACGACCAATTTTAATGAAGGGTGGCGCGAGGGTGCGGTTTTTACGCTGCCCTTCCATACGGGCCTGACGTAAGAAAGAACGGCTCATGCCAATGTAAGCGGCAGTTTCTTGCTCTGTATACGCACGTTTCTCAACGGTCATTTTTGTCATTTGAGTATCTCCTTGTGTTGATGGAGACTCAAACATAATGCTCGAAATTCGCGAGTTGACGTTTTGGTTGACGGTTTGGTTGACGTTTGATGTTTAATTTTGTGATGCGCATCAAATTAAGGCTATTTTCAAGTGGGTAGCGACTATTGCTCCCCCTTTTTTCGTACTAACTATGCGCTTCTGTCGGGTTCTATTTTTGAAGTCATTCGTTAATCAACCGAAAATCTAGCGCATCGCTCGGTTGAAAAGGTGTCATTTTAACCGGATAGCTATTACTTCCATCTCCAAGCGCTTAAAAGCACGCCTTTCATTTCATCCGTCAATGCGCTAGTTAACCGATCATCAACTTTGATTTAATTGGCTTTTCGTTTCTAACCCAACCCAAAAATGAAGCGCTGAATTTCAGCGCTTTTCTAGCGGATTTATTTGGTTTAATTGGCATTGAAAACCGTTGGTTTTAACGCTTTCAACTATCCAATAAAATTGTGTACTGACCAACCGGAAGTCAATGCGCTGACCAACCGAAAAGCTAACCGAAATGATGTGTGCACCTTACGGTTAGCCTAACCAGTTACCACGCACTCTTTTAGATGCTTCTTCACTTTAACCAAGTACTTTTGACGAAAAGACGCATACGTCACTTGGCTTTCCCGACCGCTATCATCCATCCAGATAAGCCGCTCGTTGTTTATCTCTTCAATATAACCATCGATATCAAACTGGCGGGATAGTTCGTTACGCGCATCTTCTCTCATCACATCCCACACGTTCGGCGCTTTGAGCTCTGTGCCATACACCTGCAAAATTCGGCACACCACTTTTTCAATCGGATGTGAAAGCAGTATATCGACACTGACCGAATCACGGACTTCGGCTTCTGGCAATGCACGCCGTATTTTCGCCTCACCAAACACGTCTATTATTTCCTTGAGATCCACCCGAAGCTGCTCAGGGGCCACCATAACATGCTCAACACTCAGTCTTTGAGCTTGCCTCATTTCAGGGCCGACATCGAAACCAACCGTCTCTTTGTTCAACGCTTTCCCGCACGCATTTTCTAGAACGCTCAACAAAGGAGAGAGTGAGTTGGCGGCTGTTGGTTTGACTCTAATCGCAGCAAAGGCCCAAAAAGCAACATCAGGCTGATTCGGGGCCTTTTCTGAATAAGCGTAGTCACACTGCTTTATGTTGTGATAAACCTCGGAGATAGAGCGCCACGCCGTGATGTTTTGATGCTCTAGGATATGAAGTAGTTTGACTTGCTGTGGTTGCATCAGTACAGCAAATTGGTGAGAGAGATCTGGCGTCAATCGAGTTAACCCCTGATAGTTAAACACTGAACGAATGACCATCTTCTTATCTCTCATCACGAGCGAACCTAACTCGTTTAGATCAACGTATGCGCACAATGAAAGGCGCTTCTCTTCCACTGCTGCTAACACATCCCCTTTCGTCATTGTTGTTTTTTGTTCAATCTCGTCTAAACGGATAAATCGTCTTTGCACTTCGTTCCCTCGCTGTCCTTGTATCATCACACGGGTTCCTTGTTATCGGCTCACAGAAAGATCAACATTTAGAATCGGATTCTGAATCCATTCTAAATACTCTATCGATTGCGTGAATGCGCTTCAAAACGATTTAGAAAGATTCATAATCTGTTTTGTGAACTGGATTATAAATCGTTCGCCCTATCAGCCGATGAGATTCACTGCACTTGCCTTATGCTCAGGAGCCAGATGCGCATAGCGCAGCGTCATTTTTAAATCCGCATGGCCCAACAATTCACGAACCACGTTCAAATCCGCTTCTTTCATCACCAACTTACTGGCGAAGTGGTGGCGCAAGTC
The DNA here is from genome assembly GCF_013369385.1 of Vibrio sp. 05-20-BW147. Classification (GTDB taxonomy): domain Bacteria; phylum Pseudomonadota; class Gammaproteobacteria; order Enterobacterales; family Vibrionaceae; genus Vibrio; species Vibrio floridensis. Next base: position 7,248 of record NZ_SZTO01000032.1, read on the forward strand.
GTGAAAACGGAAATTCTCGATTCCCGCCTCTTTGAGCAACGACTCCCACTGGTATTGATAAGAGTCGAGCGGTTTGCCATTTCGCTCAAACACCAATTCGGTATCCGGATTTTGCTCATGCCAAGCCTGTAACATGGTATACACCGTGTTATTGAGTGGAATGGTGCGTTTGTTTTTCGGTTTGGCTGGTTTTTAGTAACTAAATGTAATTTAACAAATGGAGTTGAACTAAAAATAACCAGCCAATGAATGCTGTGATAGATATAAAATATATTAGTCAGTGAATCGACCAGTATTATAGTCATCAATCGCTTGGTTAATTTCATCGATGCTGTTCATCACAAAAGGTCCATAGTGCACGATGGCTTCGTGAATTGGCTCTCCAGCAAAAATGAGTACGCCAGAAGGTTGTTCGGCCTTAATCTTGATCGCATCTCCCTCGCTGAGCAGCCCCAAATGCCCCTGAGTCAATTTTCGTCCATCAATCGTGACGGAGCCTTGATACACCAGCAGCATACACTGAAAGCGAGAGGGGAGCTTGGCGGCCAATGTGGTGGGCGCAGCGACTTGCCAATCGGCAACGGTCACGGGTACACCCGTTTCCAATAACGGGCCCGTCAGTTTATTGCCATCGACCTCTATATCGCCAGCGATCACGCGTAAGGTGTCTTTTTCGCGATGGTGCTCAGTAATGCTTTCTGGTTGAAAATCGTGGTAACGCGCGGGAGTCAGCTTTTTCGCGGCGGGTTGATTGATCCAGATCTGAAAACCATGCAACTGCCCTTCCGTCATGATGGGCATTTCACTGTGAATGATCCCTTTACCAGCGGCCATCCACTGTGCGCCACCACTTCTTAGCTCACCGACATTTCCCATGTGATCCTTATGTTGAAAGTGGCCATTGAGCATATAGGTTAAGGTTTCAATACCGCGATGTGGATGTGGTGGAAACCCACCAACATAGTCGGCAGAGTCTTGTGACTTCAGTTCATCTATCATCAGGAAGGGCGAAAAATCAGGGCATTCAAAACCGGCTAAACGGGTAATGTTGACACCATCACCGTCTTTAGTTGCAATAGATTCGCGAATTTGCTTCACCGTTCTTAGTTTGACCATCACTTGCTCCTTTGGCATGGCATGTTTCAATGTTTCTAGTGATAGTTTAGTGGCAAGCGGCGATTTGAGCAGAGGGAAAACGTGATCAGCTTATTCGAAAATTTTGATTGTGCGACTCTATACGGATTGTCGATGTCAAATTTGTCTATACTTTAGAAGAGATAGGTAGGAGGTGCCCTTTGTCTGTTCAAGCTAAACATGGCGATCGCCCGCCAAGATACGAAGCGCCCGATTTAACAGCTGAACAGCGCCATCGCTTCACCTCGGTGGCGAATCAGGCTCAAGCGCGCAGGGAACGATTGGAAGAAGAACCGACCATCATTGAAGCTGCGAAACGTGCTGCTTTAAAACCGGTGGTCAAAGTACGCCCAGACAAACCGAATCGAACTCGCTATGCCATCTGGTTGTGTACGTTTTTGCTGGTTTGTCTTTGGCTGATGTATATGTCTGGCTAACGATTCTGCCGCCTATTCTGACGATGAGTTCACTTTTTTTACAAAGAGCGACACGTTATCCGTTGGCGGAAAAGGTTCACTGTTCATCATTTTTTTTTGTGTTTGTGATAGGGGCGGTGCGCAGTTTTCGTAATAGGCATATTGGTTTTTGCCTGAATGCTTGGCGGAATACATCGCTTTGTCTGCACAACGTGTTAACTCAGAAAGCTCAAAAGCGTCTTGTTGGTAAATCGCCGCACCGACACTAAGTGTCAACTCATTGATTCTTTCATGCGCTAAGTAACCGGTGGTAAACAAGCCGACAATCCGTTGCAGAATTCTGTCGAGGTCTTGCTTGGTTTTCACATCATAAAGCATCAGTACAAACTCATCTCCGGCAAAACGTGCAATCGAATAATCGTGCTTGTCTGTTCTGCGATTTTTGTTACGAACGTTGTTCTTCAAACGGTGGGCAAAGTGTTGCAAGACGCGATCACCCACATCGTGGCCATAGGCATCGTTGATGTGTTTAAAGTTGTCGATATCGAGAAAAACCAAGGCGGTGATGCATGTACTTGGTGTGGCATCTATTTCCCGCAGTTTATCTTTCGCCCAGTTTTCAAAACTCCAACGGTTCGCCAAACCAGTGAGTTGATCGAGGTAGGCAAGATCTTCAATCCCTTCTTGGTATAGGCTTTGAACATAGCGAACCACTTTGCTGTAGTAGAAAGTGGATGTGTGACACACAATGCAGGTAGCAACGAGAGCGATGAAAAATTGGGTCGCATCTAGTAAACCTGTTAGCACGACCGTTTTGGCAAAGAACAGCGAATAGGCGATGATAAAACAGAAAGAGCCACTCAGCATTAAACCAATATTGAAGCTGTTGATTAAAATGACGATGGCTAACAGAGGAAAAAGGACCAGCATTTTGTCGGCGGTAGCATCGCCATACAAAAACAACAGCAGTGCATCCAAGAGCATCAAACAACTCAGGACCAAATCGGCGTAGTGTGGTTTTTCTACTGACTTGATGTACAAGAAATTGCCAAGACAAATCATGGCCGCCAAACCGTTTAACGCCGCTAAAGCAAAATCTGAGTGTGTAAATTGGGTTATTGCGCAGTAGAAAAACATCATAGAAGCGGCAACAGAATACAGACCAACAATTTTTTTCTTTCTTGTTGATCGAATGTCTGCCATTTCTTCAAGATGTTGCCCTACTAATTTAGTCATTTTTACCCTTTAAGTTGCACTTTAGTCGCTTTCCCGCCACTTAATTCTAGGAGAGAAATAGAAGTTTGAAGCGATATCACGTTACTTTTAATGTGATAAGTATCTTGTTTCTTATGTGTTTTATTTCTTATTGTGTAATTAAGATGCAGAAAAAAAGAGAAGTCGGTAGACGTTAGTCGCATCCGAGTATGTAAGGGCTGGCCGGAAAATGAGCAGTAAAAGGAGAGAGAGGGGCTATTTTTAACGTCATTTTTCTAGTTATAAAAAACGGGTTTTGATGAAAAAATAGTCTAATAGTTTAAGTGACTCGTGAGCTATTTGGTAAATGATTGAGCTTTTCAGTGAGGTTTGATTTGTTTTGTTTCTATTCAGTTAATTAGATTTAAAAAGTGCGCGATTTCCGAATCGAACTTGATTCAGAAAATCGCGCTTTCTGTTTTTTGTGAGCTGATTACGCTATCTCGTGATGTTCGCCACGAGTGCTTCTTGAGTCACCACTCTGTTTTTACCAAGATTCTTTGCTCGTTGCAGCGCCAGTTCCGCGGCCTCTATGGTGGCGTGGTAGCTCTGTTCGAGTTTGGTCATGCCAACGCTAATGGAATAGGCAACGGGTAACCCAGCTTCCAATAAGCGCGTATGGCTGATGGCTTGCCGTAGCGTATCCAGCTGTGCTTTGGCTTCTGTTTCATCACAGGCTCGAAATAACACGGCAAATTCTTCGCTGTCGTAACGCGCGATGCATAAGCCATGTGGCTTTTGAAAGCTATCGCGCAGTAGCTGCGCAGTTTTGCGGATCACTATGTCCCCGACAGGGTGACCAAACGAATCGTTGATGCGTTTAAAATTGTCGATATTAAGCATGGCGAAGTAGATATTCTCTTGCTCTAACTCACGTTGCATTGCATTTGCCAGGCTGGCTTTGTTCTCCAGTTGTGTCATCGGATCTTGGTGACGTAACTGCTGATGGAGCAGCAAATTGGCCAGTGCAGTTTGTGCGTAGTTCTGAACCAAGATCATAATGGCTTTTTGCATTGGGAAGCGTTGTCGAATGTAGACCACTGCCAGCAGTGAGGTGCCATCGAAGAGTGGCATTCGGTAATGGTGGCCATGCACTTTCAGTTTGAGTGTTAGAGCATCACTGTGGCGATGGTGGCTCAACGACGTAAACTGACTGGCCAGCGAAACGTCATGCAATAATGGCTTTTTGTTGCCGTGATAATCCAAGGTACTAAAGAGGTGGTTTGCATTGTCGTACAGGCAAAACTGCACACCGGAGTGCGGGCAGAAGCGATCGAACAGGTGTTTGAGTTGCTGTTTGAACTCGACCACTGTTTTGGCCTGACCAAGACGCGACAGCTCTTCAACCAACTGATATGCCAAGTAGTGAATCACGATGGTAAAGCCAATCAGCGAGGCGATGACAAGCGCTGTAAGGCTGAACTGATTGCTGCTTGAAAGGATATCGCTTCTGTCAGTGCCCGCCACAAAAATCCAATCAAGATCGTTATCTGCCTCAAACACCGTCAGCTTAAAGTTGTCGCGATAGTAATATTCGTGTTTACCAGATTGTATGCCTTGTGCGATCTGTTGAGCGATACCACTGTTAAAGCTAAAGGAGTGTGTGCCGATCCGGTTGGGATCAGGATGGAAAACGAGTTTGCCTGTCGCCTTCTCGACCACAAAGACATACCCATTTTCAAGGGTTTTCAGTCCTTTTAAATATTGCGTGGTAAACAATAAATCAAACTCAATCCAGAGTTGCCCATCCAGAGCCGGGTTGGCGTGTCGAACGGCGAACACCCAGCGGTTTTTATTGTTCTGATAGATGGAAGAGATTTCAAACTTGTCGCGAACGGTTTTGAGAGGATGCCAGTAGAGTTTATAAGGGTTGATGGTTTGCTGTTTTCCCGACAAGTCAACCAGTGTGGAGTGATTTCTTCGCCAAAACAGAATGTTAGAGTAGTTGCTGGAATGAGAAAGGATATGCTGCGTGATCTTTTCGCTGTCTTCATTGTTGGGGTTTAAGTTGGACGACAGTAACGATTTTTCCAACAAGTAGAACTTGCTGTACACCGCTTCGATTTGTGCATGGACCAAACTGCTCGCGGTAATAATATTGGATTGGGACTGCTGATAAACCTGGGATTCGGATTGTTTGAATTGGTGATAAGCCAGATAGATCATGATGATCGTTAGTAAAGCAAGATAGGGGCGTAAAAGCCGCATCAGTATTTTCGGTAATTCCATTTTGCCAGTGACGTTATTAAAAGTGTTATATGGATCGCAATATTAGAGAGTTCTGATGTGCACTTCAATGCGTATTACTTGGTAGAGGGTCTGAGTGATGAAAAGACCAGCAACTTGCTGGTCTTTTGATGAGATTTGGGTGGAAAAACAAACCGCTACACTTTGGGCTTGGCTAACGCGCTTTCCTGCGGCTGGTAATGCAAAATCGCCATCGAGACGGGTGAGAGCAGTACTTCTCCTTTGGCGCTATCTGGCGAGACATTGCGCACGTTGGTGTCACAAATGTAGGTCCACTCTTGTTGGTTGTCATTAGGCAGCGTAAAGCGCGCTGGTGCACTGGTTTGGTTGATTAAATAGACCAACTCAGCGCCTTTTTCACCAATGCCAATATGCAGAGAAACCGCGCTCAAACGGTTCCAATCATCGTGCTCCATATGAACACCGTCAACCCGACGCCAATAGATGCGATTGAGGTTGCGGCTTGGGCCACTGAAGGCGCGAATAAACGGCACCATATAACGTTGGCGATTTTCCACCATTTGCGCCAACCAGTGACGAAAATCGTTCTTGCGCTCAGAGTGCTCCCAGTTTAACCAGCTGATGTCGCTATCTTGGCAATAGGCGTTGTTGTTGCCTTTTTGGCTGTGCGACAGCACATCGGCAGTCAAAATATGCGGGATACCAAAAGCAAACAACAAGCTCGCCATAAAGTTGCGTTTCTGCTTTTCACGCGTGGCGATGATCATCAGATTTTCTGTTGGCCCTTCTGCCCCGTAGTTTTCTGAACGATTGTCACCATGGCCGTCGCGATTCTGTTCGCCGTTATCTTCGTTGTGTTTGTGCTTGTACGACACCAAATCCTGCATGGTAAAGCCATCATGATAGGTGATGTAATTGACCGTCAGCTTGTAAGGCCAGTTGGCCGCACTGTAGATATCGCGTGACCCCATCAAACGGGTGGCAAACTCTTTCAAATAGCCTTGGTCACCACGCCAAAAGCTGCGGGTGATGTCACGCAGCTTGTCGTTACACTCGTTCCAACCAAATGGGAAATTGCCCACTTGATAGCCATTGGGCCCAATATCCCAGGGTTCAGCGATCAGTTTGGTTTCTTTGAGGACAGGATCTTGCGCGACGGCTTTGAAAAAGGCCGCATCTCGGCTGTAGTCATCCCCTTGGCGGCCCAAGGTTGCCGCTAAATCAAAACGGAAACCATCGACTTTGAATTCGCTGACCCAATAACGCAGTGTGTCCATCACCAAATTTAGCGCTGGCTGATAGGTGAGATCGACGGTATTACCACAACCAGTGAAATTGGCGAAATGGCTGCCATGTTTGAAGTAGCAGCGCGAATCGAGCGCTTTGAGGTTGAATACGGTTGGGCCCGCGCCCCCTTCCGCCGTGTGGTTGTAGACCACATCCAAAATCACTTGGATACCGTGGCGATGCAGTTCTCGAATGGCAGTTTTCAGTTCCAACACGGCATCTTTGTCAGCGTAGCGAGGGTCAGGGACCATAAACAAATAGGGGTTGTAGCCCCAATAGTTGACCTTACCCATATCGAGCAAGTGAGGTTCATGCATGCAGGCCGCAATCGGCAGCAGTTGCAGCGTGTTGATGTTTTGTTGTTTGTAGAATGCCAGCATGGCCTTACTGACTAAACCCAGGTAGCGGCCTTGTGCCGCAGGTGCCACTTCCGGATGAAGCTGACTTAGCCCTTTTACGTGGGTCTCAAACAGCACCATCTCTTCACGGGAAATTCGTGGGGGCTCCACGTCTTGCCAATCAAAATCATCTTGATACACCACACATTTGGGCATGGCGAAGCTTTTCTCTGCACTGTAGGGTGTTTGGTAGTGAAGTGGGCCATCAAGAGCTTTAGCATAAGGGTCGGAGAGAAGCAGCGGGCCATCGTCACTATCGACAATGTAACCGTATCTTTGCCCATGTTGGACGTTGTCGATAAAGGCATAGCGGATGCCAGCGTACTCTTCGCTGAGCTCAAAAGTTTTAAATTCGTTGTTGTCGTCAAACAAAGCCAGACGAATAGACGCACAATCCGGTGAATGAATGGCAAAGTTACAACCTGCCTCGTGTAACGTTGCTCCTAAGGGATAGGGACGAGCGAGCGATGTTGTCATAGTTATTTTTCTTAGTTCAGTTTCCATCTTTCGGAACCACTAGTAAAAAACTTTGTCTTACTGAGGTCAAGCGCCCTCAGTGATTATTCTTAATGTAATAAACTTTCTTTCTATTGTTCATCTTGGGTGAAAATATGAAATAGCCCTCACTTTGTAGCCCATCAACAACTAATAAACTTACCAACTCCACCCTAAATCAGTGATCAGTATCGATAAAATATTGTTCTGTAAATGATCTCATCCTTTCTCATCCCCCCTGTTTTTTTTCGGGGTGGAGGACGTTTTTCATCTCCGCCTTTCATAGCATAGCCAATGTTGAAACAACTGGGGACCTAGTCCCGTCTTACCTCTCTTCTTGAACACACAAACTCTACTGCCTGGTGAGTGACTTCATGGAGAGATACATAAGAATAGTCCTTAATGGAGTTAAGAATGAAAAAAGTAAGTTTAATCGCTGCCGCAGTGGCTTCTACGTTAGCAGCGGGTAGTGCGTTTGCTGTGGATTTCAATGGTTACATGCGTGCTGGTACTGGTATTAGTGGTAACGGTACTGCGGATGTTGCTTTTCAAAAATCGGGTGTTGGCCGTCTAGGTAACGAAAACGACAACTACTATGAGTTTGGCTTTTCAGAAGAACTGAAAAGCGGTGAGCAAACTTGGAAAGTTGAGTCAATGATTGCACAAGGCAACAATGGCGCAAACGGCTGGGAAGACGGCGACTTTAACGTTGCTCAGTTCAACGTACAGGCTAAGGGCCTATTGGCTTCTGACAAAGAAGCGGTATTGTGGGCGGGTAAACGCTACTACCAACGTAAAGACATTCACATTACGGATTTCTACTACTTGAACACATCAGGTACTGGTGGTGGTATCGAAAACCTATCTGTGGGCGATCAAAAGCTATCAGTGGCGCTTGTGCAAGATGGTGATCACGCTGCATCTTCTGGTTACATTCTGGATGCACGCCTAGCTAACATTAGCTTTGGTGAAAACGCGTCTCTTGAATTTGCATTGGCGTATAACTTTGCAACGGAGAAAGATGGTAAAACTGAGCAAGCAGATGATGGTTTAATGGCAACGGCGATTATCCACAAAGGCCTAAGCAACGGCTTCAACCAAACGATTTTCCAAGCAGGCACAGCAGGTTACGGTGCTCAAGTGGCTAACTTCTGGGGCGCAGGTACTTACTACGGTCGTGGTTCTGCAGACAATAACGATGCGATGGGTTTCCGTGTGTTGAACTGGGGTGTGGTTAACTTGAGTGACGCATGGGAAATGGGCCATCAGTTGGCTTACCTAGCGGGCAGTGACATTGGTGCTTCAAAAGCGGATATAAGTCAATTCTCTGCGGTAGCACGCCCAATGTACAAGTGGAATGATACAATGCGCACTGTATTTGAAGCGGGTTACAACGGCGGTGAAGATGATAAGGGTGCGGATTTCGCCTACAGCAAGCTGACGGTTGCTCAAGCATGGGCTATGGGTAACAGCTTCTGGTCTCGTCCTGAACTGCGTGTATACGGTTCATACTTAACGGATCACGAAGGCACAACGTTCGGTAGCAAAGGTGACTCTGATTTCGTAGTGGGCGTTCAAGTCGAAGCTTGGTGGTAATCAAGCCCCTTACACGAAATACGTGACACATAATCTGAATAGCCGATGTTGATCGGCTATTTTTTTCAAGGCTCCTATCCCTTCGGTTTGATAAGAGCCTTTAAAAAAATAATCAAGAGGTGTTCCTATGGTGTTTCGAGCTTTATTACTCGGCGGATGTATTGCCTTAGCTGGCTGCCAAAGTGCGGCGGTGGTTGAACAAGTTAACGCGAGCTCGGGGCAAGAAGTTCAGCAAATTGCTCAGTTGCAAGCAATGAAAGTGAAATTGCCGAGCACAACCAAAGTGGTTTTAAGTGATCAAACGCAGTTCTTGCGCACATCGGTGATTGCAAGCCCTGTTGCATTGTTTGAGATCCCAGCGGATCGTGGCCAGATGACGTTAACCATTACCAGTGAAATTGGTGATTCGGTTTTCTTTCCGCATCTGATGATTGTGGATTCAGCGGGTCAGCTGATCGAATCTTATGACAGTACGGTGTTTGAGTATCGCAAGCCACGGTTACAACTTGGCAACCGATTAGTGGCGGAACTGGATTTCTATCCCCCACAAGGCTACAAATCGCTCAATCTGTTGATTTACACCACAGAACAAGATCGCCAAGGCGTCACTTATGTTGCGCATCCCGCCCGAATTGATGCTGAGGCGAGGGGGAATTATCTTCCTGAAGCGAAAGACATTCCCATTCCACATGCGCTAACGGGAACCATTGAGCTGGATATCTCTGGCCCGTCATTTTTGTCGCAGCTCCGTCGGGAAGAGCGTCCAACCACGACATCAACCGATGCAGCGAAAACGCAAGTTCAGCCAGACACTCAGGCCTACTATTTCCAGTCAATTGAACAAGCGGTTGAGGCAGGCGACATCCCTAAAGCGTTGAGCCTACTGGATGAAGCCAAGGCGCTCAATATTGAAGGGGCGCAAGCGGTGTTCGTTAACGCCGTTAACAAGAAAAAGTAACCGAGACTGATTGAAAAGCACTGGCATCACCAGTGCTTTTTTTATGGTCGAGTTTGAGCCAGTTATCGCTCAAGTACCCATGCGCTGGCGGCAAAAGGCGGCAGGGTGAGCCAAGCTCGACCTTGACCGTGATTGACGTTCAGTTGCAGGGTTTCATTGGCATGATGACTGGATTGGTCACTGAGTTTATCCACTAAGGTATATTGCCCGTCCGCCAGCCCAAGTTGCGCGATCAACGCCTCAGGCAGCACCACTTGGCAGACATTCTCATGGTGGGCCGAGAAATTGCTGCCTGCCAGCACCAATTGTTGTTGGTCGTAGCGAGCAAAAAGATGGCAGAAGTGGCTCAATGCTTGTTGGTTGGTGGGGTACAAATCGTAATACTCACCGCTCATTGCTGAGTGGGTCAAGGTGAAGTTGAGTAAACGTGCATAGAACGCCCGCAGTGCGCGTTGTTTTTCACTCAGTTGGCCGCCATCAAACTGGCCTTCATTCATCCATTTTTGATGTTCGGGCACGCCCACATAATCAAAAATCGACGTGCGGCTGGGCAGACCAAAACCGCCCAACTCCGCTCCTGCTTCGCCCACTTCCTGAGCAAAATAAATCATGGTGGGTGAGCTACTGAGTAAAGCCGAGACCAACATTGCAGGGCGACCAAACTCCGCATCCCCAGCAAACTGAGGTGAGGCGAGGCGCTGCTCGTCATGATTATCGAGGAAATGCAGCATGTGGTGCTCAATGTCCATCATTTGCGCTTGGATCTCACCGATGATGGCGGTGGAAGCGCGGTTTTGCATCACCGCTTTGAGTCCGTCGTACAAATCCACTTTGTCGTACAGATAATCCATTTTGCCCAAGTGGATGTAATCGCGGTATAGATGAGGCTGATACACTTCGGCCATCAAAAACGCATCAGGATTGCGCATTTTGATGTGTGAGTTGAGATAGCTCCAAAACTCGACAGGAACCATCTCTGCCATGTCGTAACGGAAACCATCGACGCCGAATTCGAGCCAATACAGAGCGATATCGCGAAATTTCTTCCACGAGTCAGGTACGTCTTGCTGCTGCCAAAAGGCAAAATGCTCTGCTGCGGTTTTCTGCGCGAAATCCGCGGGCAATTCGGCAAAGTCTTTGCTGCCATCGGGTCGCACGCCGTAATTGACTTTGACCGTTTCATACCAATCATCAAACTGAGGTTTGGCTAAGCGCGAGCCGTTGCCCGTCCATTTGGCAGGGAATTCTTCGTAAGGCCACTGCAATTGTGGGTGCGCCTCACCGCCGAGTGGAGTAAAGGGCGCTGGAAAGTCAGGCAGTTGAAAGGCTTGCCCTGGAATATAGTAAAAGTTGTTGTCTCGGTGATATTCGATGGAGGTGTCGTCGTCAGCACCAAAGTCGCGCACCCCTTCAGGGTTATTTAATCCGTGATACTTGCGCGCAACGTGGTTGGGTACGATATCGATGATCACTTTCATGCCGTGGCGATGGGTACGCTCAATTAACGCGGCAAATTCTGACAATCGTTCTGCCGGATTGTCGGCCAAATCGGGATTCACCGAGTAGTAATCTTTGACGGCATAGGGCGAGCCGGCACGCCCTTTCACGACGGCAGGGTGATCGTGGCCAATGCCATAGTGTTGATAATCCGCCACCAACGCATGGTGCGGCACGCCCGTGTACCAAATGTGGCTAATACCCAGTTGACGAATTTCTTTGAGTGCGAGGTCAGTAAAATCACTGAATTTGCCAACGCCATTTTCTTCTTTGCTTCCCCAAGGTCGGCTGTGCTGAATTTTGTTGCCAAATAGACGAGTAAAGACTTGGTAAACGGTGAATTTTTGTTTTTTCATTTCACATTTATCCCATGTTTGTAGGGTCATTATTATTGGGGCAAATTAACGGATATGACACCGCTTGAACTCCTCCTCTTTGGGGGCGTAGAGAGGGTTAAAAGCGGTTTATCTGTGGCAATGTGTATACTTAAGTAACCTTAGCTCAAGATTTTAACAAATATGCCGTTAACCTCGGTAAGAAGCGTGTTTTAATTAGGCTCAGAGTGAGCTGATCAATAAAGAAATGACATTATGAGTATGATGGCCATTGCCATCGGTGCAACCAGCCTTTCGCTATTGTTGGTGTTCGTATGGATGTTTTCCTTGTCGTTAAGGAAACAGCGCATCGAGCAAGAGCGAAAAGCGAGAGAAATTGCCAACCGAAAAGCAATCGAAAAAGCGCGAGAACAAGAGAGACAGGAACGACTATTCAAAGCCGAAGGTGGCCATGTTCCGACAATCTTGTATTTAGCCAAGGAAGCAGAGCGAACGAACTTAAAGGAAGCGCTTTATTGGTATAACAAGGGAGCACGTTTAGATAACGTGAACTCGATGTACGGCATTGTTCGCATGAGTGAGCGTATGCGTGAAGACTTGATCCTCAAAGAGCAAGCCAATTTTTGGCGCATGGCGATCGCTGGATTGGAAGGTAACCTCGATGCGAAGTTTGAGGCAGGAAAAGCGCTGGTGCATGGACGCGGGGTTGAGAAAAATCTGCCCAAGGGCTATCGCTTAGTCGAAGAAGCCGCGGTTCAAGGCAACCTCGACGCTATGTTGTTTATGGGAGAGTGGAGCCAGTCAGCCGAGAACCCAGAGAAGTCCAATGGTAATGCTTACCAGTGGTACTATCGAGCGGCGAACAAGGGCAGTGTCGATGGGCAAATTCAACTTGGATTGAGTTATCTCTCGGGGCTGGGAACGAGCACCGATCACGCCAAAGGAACATATTGGTTAGAACGAGCTGCGGAAAGAGGTAGCGCGGAAGCGATGTTTCATGCGGGTGAGGCATGGCGAGACAGAGGAAAAACAGGGAATGCCCTCTCTTACGTTTGGTTTTTTCTTGCGTCACATTTTGGCTATGAAAAAGCTCGCGTGATGCGCGACCAAGTGGCATCGAAAATCGGTGTTGATATTGTGGTTGGGCTACAAGCGGTGGCCAAACCATTAATGAAAAAACTTGAAACAGGCAAAGTCGGCAAGCACGCGATCATCAAAGCGCTGAACAAAGTGTATAAGCGCACGAGTTATTTTCCACCGTTAGAAGCCAGCTTAGACAGCCCGACAGAAACGTTGGCGTTTGAAGACGACCTAGAAGAAAGCTTGCTGGCAGATACCGTTGCCAATGATGAGCCACCGTCAGCCAGCAGTGGACAACTTGATTTCACCCAACACTCTTTCTCAGGTAACGACAAATCTTAAAAATCCGGTCACCAATAACAACAAAGGCGTTAGCACCCCAAGGTTGCTAACGCCTTCCACCACAATTGCGCATGATTATTAGTCATGCTCAGTGAGTTTGATTATTCCTCAATGTCACACTCGGTGCAGCTTTGCAGCGCGATTTCGTGTTCGAAAACCATCACTTCATTACCCTCGGCGAGTAACTCGGCGATTTCATCCGCGACTTCTTGCTCATCTTCTGCTTCCACTTGGTCAGCCAGTTCTTCTTCTGAATAGCCGTAGAAGTTCAGCAGCAAGTAGTCACGTGCTTCTTCTTTTGTGCACGTTACGTTCACCGCAAGATCGGGCTCAACGTTATCTTGCGCGATGATTTCAGCCACTTGGGCAAGCACATCCTCTTTCATTGCTGCCGTTAACCAACCCAGATCCGTACTTACCGTGGTCTTTTTGCAGTCAAAGCATGGAAGTTGATGAAAGTAGTATTGAAAATCAGTCATAGGTCATTTCTTCTTTGAGTGTCGATAGCAAGATTATGCGCGTTTTTAGGTAAATTACTATCTCAAAAAATGGTTGAAATGAAATATTCGTTCCTAATTGAAGCGACAGAAGTGTAGGCGACCTTCGTTCGTTGCAATGCCAAGTTGTTTGGTTAAGGGAATGAACGCAGTGACAGCGGCTTGCGCAAGGTTTCTTGGTCTCTAACACCTGCATAAATACGGTGCTATCAAGAGAGGCAACTGTCGAAAGGCAGTTCGTTACCTACGGCTTTTTGCCAGTAGCTGAGCCACTTTGCCTTTGGTGGTTTTACTCACGGTTTGCATAAACTGAAAGCTTGGATTGGCGATGCCCGAGTTATCTAACTCTTCCACCATCAGAAGCCACAATTTGGCTGTCATTTGAGCATCGGCCAACGCTCGGTGAAATACGCCGTCGTTGTCGATATTTTTATAGCGAACCAACTCACCAAGCTTGTGTGACGGCGCGTCTTGAATCAGCCGTCTTGCCACCAACAGTGAACAGGCAAACTCGCCTGAATAGTCGCAGTTGATTCGCTCAAGCTCTGCATCCAGAAAGCGTTTATCGAACGAGGCGTTGTGCGCAATCAGGTTTTCACCCGCAATAAACTCGCTAAACGATGCCATCACCTCATCGCAACTGGGCGCGCTGCGCAGCATGTTATTGGTGATGCCGGTGTAGCTTTCAATAAATGAACTGACCCGAAAGCCAGGGTTCATCAACTGCTGGAACGTCTCCACTACCTCGCCATTCACCAGTTTTACCGCACCAATTTCTATCGCGCGATCCCCCAAGTTCGGAGAGAGACCAGTGGTTTCAAAGTCGAGCACGACAACGGAATTGGCTTGAGACATAAGGCTTTCCAACTAAACAATAACGCGCAAGAGTATCTGCGAAAGTGGTGAAAAAGGGAAGGAGAGGTGTCGAAGTAAGGCGAAGCTCAGTTCGTATTGGGTTAAAAAGTAGGCCTCAAATATCACGTTTTTCCGCTCGGGTGAGTTAGTATCAGGGCGGGATCGCACTTTGTTAACAAATATGATCTAATTGTGCCAAACCCTCAGCAGCACAGTCATTTTGAACCTTATTGAACACTTATCTGTTGTAGAAGATACTCGCTCGGACATCAACCAAAAACACGACCTTATCGATGTTATGTTCCTTGTTATTAGCGCTATC
>NZ_SZTO01000033.1 GCF_013369385.1 Vibrio sp. 05-20-BW147
CTGTTGAAAACATCGCGTTGTTTAGACGTTTTGTCATGAATATGCTCAAGCAATGCGACTGTGGTGCTCCGAGCCAAAAAGTGAAGATGAAGAAAGCGGGTTGGAACGATGATTATAGGGCAAGAGTCTTCTTGGGGTTATAAATCCACCAAAGTATGCTCCCGCCCTGAACAAATGTAAATCATTTGGAGGGTTCGAAAGTGCCCTCCTTATTTGTTTATAAAGAAGTTTGTAATGAAAAAAGCGACTCAAGATAATAAATTTATAAATATTTCCACGCCTTATGGGAAAGATGCGATTATTCTCAATTCTTTTGAATATAGAGAAGAAATGTCAGAGCTATTTTCATTGCGAGTTTATGCTTATTTTAATGGTCAAAAAGGCGAACTGAATCAAATCGTGGGTCAGCCAGTTATTATCAAAATGGATAATAATAGCCAAGTCATGTTGGAACCGAGATACTTCCATGGGTTTGTTGCAAAGGCAACACTAGCAGGAAGCCGAGTGACCAAATTTGAAGATGGTGAAAATTACAAAAACATTGAGCTTGTTGTTGTGCCAAAATTGAATTTTGCGGACTACAAAATCAACAGCCGAATCTTTCAAAATAAAGATATAAAAGAAATCATTTCATTAATTCTTGGTGAGCATGGCGTCGACTTTTCTTTTTCTCTGACCAAAAGCTATGCCAAGTATAACTACAAAGTTCAGTACGAAGAATCGGATCTACAGTTTGTTAAAAGACTCTTATCTGAGGAAGGGCTGTCGTTCTGTTTCAGCCATACTAAATCTTCACATGTGATCGAGATATTTGATGATGCCAGCTATTACAAGCCAGGTGCTGAATTTTTAATTGATTTCAATTCAGGTACCGCAGAGTTGGGTCATATCTCTTCGTGGCATGAAGCTCAATCGATGGTGATCACGCGCAGTCACAAAAGTGGCTATGATATGAAAAAGCCAGCTTCACATCCTAACAATACGGCAAAAGGGAGCGAATCCTTATTTACCGTTCCGAGTAGCGAGCATTATGAATATCTGGGTGAAGCGGAGTCGGGTGATCAGTACAAAACGAGAAATACCCACACGATCGAATCATTACAGCAAAACGCATACGTTTGTTCTGGAGAGTCGAGTTGCCGCTCCTTTGCGGTCGGCAGAAGTTTCAAATTTGGTAAGCATGAAGACCCTAGCCGAATCGGCAAAGAGTTCGTGCTCTCATCGATTGTTATCAACGCAGCTGTTTTCAACCAAGTAGGTCATGGTGGCCCTTCAAATCAAGGTGTTAGGAGTTATTTTACCTGCATTGAGTCAGGGAAAGTGCATCGTCCGGCGGTTAACTTTGTGAGGCCAGTTATTCGCGGAATCCAAACTGCGGTTGTGACAGGTAATAAGCAAGGTGAAATCTACGTCGACAAATATGGGCGGATAAAAGTTCAATTTCACTGGGATCGTGAAGGTAAGTTTGATACGACGAGTTCGTGCTGGATACGTGTCGCACAACAAATTGCAGGGAATGGCTGGGGAAGCTCATTTCTGCCACGAGTAGGGCAAGAGGTCATCGTTGAATTTATCAATGGGGATCCGGATCAGCCAGTGGTGACAGGGTCGCTTTACAATGGGACGCAAGCGCCACCTTTTTCGTTGCCAGAGAAGAAAACCCAAAGTGGTTACCGTAGCCAGTCTGTAGAAAAAGGGGCGAGTAACTTCAACGAATTACGCTTTGAAGATAAACCGGGTGAGGAACATGTCTATCTTCATGCGGAAAAGAACTTCCAAATGGTCGTCGAAGATTCCGCTGATGTCCTAGTTGAAAACAATAAGACCCAGAAAATTACCAACAACCTAACGGAGGAGGTTGGACAAAACGTCTCTGGGAAGATTGGGAAAAACTATTCACTCGATATTGGCGAAGTCCTTTCTCTGACCGCAGGCAAAAGCATTGAAATTAAAGTGGGCGGTGCTTCGATTCAGATGTCGAGTTCGGGGGAGATCAATATTAAGGGCAACAAAATAGCCATTAATGGTGCCTCGATTGCCTTAAAAGCTGGCCAGATTTCACTGAACTAGGAAGAACACATGGGTAAACCTGCATCTGTCATTGGTTGTTTTCACGTCTGTCCGAAAAAGACAGGGAAGATTCCCCATGTTGGAGGCCCTGTCGTCACGGGCTCGCCGAATGTGAAAATAGGAGGTATACCTGCCGCGAGAGAAGGAGACAAGCTGATATGCGTTGGTCCTCCCGACAGTATTTCAAGCGGTTCATCGTCAGTAAAAATTAACGGCAAGCCAGCCGCTCGGATGGGTGATAGCACTTCTCACGGTGGCAAAATATTGGTTGGCGTACCTACCGTGTTGATTGGAGATTAGATGGCGCTCGAACTTAATCCACACGCTGTTTATGTTGGTTCTCACAATCTGGCGACTCAAGATAATTTAGGAACGATTGAGCCACCTCAATGGTGCGATGATCTGTTTTATTCTGGAAATAGCTATAAAACATTCGCACATCAATCAGCGTCTCTATTGGTTCGTTTGGAGGAGCTGATTGCACATTATTCAGTAGACATTTCTAGGATCCCAACACAAGCGACGATTTTCTTCTTGCTGCCTGAACTAGCGACACAAAATGAGGTACTGAAGCTGGTGAAGAAACTCAACGAGGTACTGGGTGACACGCCTAGCGGTCAGCGTTCTATATTTTGTTACCCCTATGGGAATGCCTCTTTTTTGGTTGCCTTCGAGCGCGTCATGCATTGTCTTGAGCGCCATGAGTGCTGGGTGTTGTCCGTGGATACTTCGTCTCTATTTTGTGTAGGCAGTGAATATCAACTTTTTGAAGACATAAAAACTGACTCATTACTCTTGGTGCATATTGCACGCTCTACATACGGTCTAGAACCATCGAAAGTTCAGTTTGACCGTTATTCCAGCCACTATGAAAGTGGCATTCCCAGAGTGATGGCGTCGTTGTCTCAAATGTGTCAAAGAGAATTAACGGAACTCATGTTACCTCTAGACGGTGCTGATATGCCTATTTGGCATTCCCAGCTACACCGTTTTTCGCCTTGGGTAACAGAAAACACAGGCTATTTGTTCTCCAGCACATTGGTGGGGCAACTCGGTGCTGGAACCGGGTTATATAAGGCGCTTCATGCCTATCAAAAACAGTTGCAAGATCCACATAAACCCTTTCATGTCTTACAGATTGATGCTGAAGGACAGGGGTTAGCCGTGGGTATTTTGTATCGTTGGAGCAGTCGTTCGGAAGATAAGTAAATGAATGGACAACGGATAGTCAAAATCTCTGCCTACGATGGATCGTTACACTATTTCTCAGACCAGCCAATCGCCGAAGGGAAGACACTGCACTTCCCGACAGAGCTGGTTGCTCAACAGTTTGTCGAAAAATTTAAGCTTGCTTCGTTAGAAGACATCGCCGAGGTAAGCGGTTGGTTGGGAGATAATATACCCCAAAGTCCCTTTCGCGATGAAAAAGTCTTCGAAGATTACGTTGCGTCACTGAGTGCGGCACTGGCAGCAAGAAGGCTGCATGTCGTTCAGTTTGAAAGCGTGACGCCAGCATCATTAAAACCAACGATTTTAACACCACCACCTCAAAACCAAGCGTCAAAACCCGCGTCAGATGGGAAAACAGAGAGCCAAACAAGTGATGATAAAACTTGCGACGAAGCGCAAGCCGAAAGCAGTAAACATCATGAAAAAGCCGGCGACCCGGTTTCTATGGTGACGGGTGAAGAAATCCTAACACTGTGTGACTTAACACTTCACCATCGATTGAGTTTTTCTCGCACCTATCGTTCCTCGTTTTGTCTTTTAGACACTGGCTTAGGGCATGGTTGGCGACATTGTTTCGACTATCAAATCCACGAAGTACACTCTGAAAAAGGAAAGCTAACGGGTTGGCATTTTTGCGATGAGATGGGCGACGTCATTTCGTTTCCTGTCGTGAACCAAGGTGCGGTGAGTTACCAAACTTACGTAGGAGCAAGTTGCTTCCATCACGAAAATGGTTATTTGCTGGTCACGTTAGCGAATGGTACCCAGTACAAGTTTGAACGGAAGAATGAAACTTGGTTAATTAAACAAATCAGAACGACAGCCATTGATCTAATTGATCTGGATTATTCCTCAAAACAGCGTTTGGTCGGCATTCGCTATAACAAACAGCACTGCGCAGAGCTTCAATATGATCGAAGAGGCCATCTGGTTGAAGTCCGGCTCCCCGATTCCGGGAAGGTGCTGGCGAGCTATCAATATGACGCGCAAGACAATTTAACGGCGGCAACCAATCAGCATGGTCAAACAGAAAGCTACTTCTACTCAGAGAGTCATTTGCTCAAAAGAAGGCAGCGTCAGTCGGGATTTAGTCACTATTTTGAGTGGTCAGCAGAAGGGCCGGAAGCCAAATGTCTTCGTAATTATGGCGATGACGGCACTTACGATTATCAATTTCACTACCAAGATGAAACGTCTAGTTATCGCGATACCTTGGGGCATCAATGGTCATTTGAACACAATGCCCATGGCAAACTAAGCTCAAAACGCAGCCCTGAAGGGCGTGAGTGGCGCTGGGAATACGATAACAACGGCCGACTCGTGCGCGCGATACAACCCAGCGGTGAGACGGTGTGCTACCAATACAATGCGTATGGTCAGAAAACAAAAGAGCGTCATTCCAGTGGAGCCACAACAGGTTATCAATACAACGCACTAGGTCAGCAAACGGCGATTCGTTATCCAAACGGCTCATTAGAGCAACGCCAGTACAATATATTAGGTTTACTGACGGCTTTGAGCGATTCAAGCGGTAAGCGGACAGATTGTCGTTATGACAAGTTTGGCCGTCTGATCGAAAGTAAAGCATCGGATGGTGAAAGCCATCAATGGTGGTGGAATGATGCCCATCAGATGATCGCTCATCAAGCCAATCAAACATTGCTACGTTACAGTTACAACCAAGAACATCGGCTCGATGGCATTGCATTTCCCAACGGAATGGTGACCGCATTTGAGCATGATACCAATGGCCATCTGACCAAAACCTTTACCTACAGTGAAGAGGATGACTTACAGCATGAAGTGCGTTACCGGTATGACGAATGCGGCCGAGTAACACACCTTATTACCCCTGCAGGAACGAGTACGATTGAGTGGGGCTTGCTGGCACAGCCGAATGCAATCATCTGCCCCGATGGTGGAGAGCTTGCTTTTCGTTATGATGGAGAAAGGAACCTCGTTGGAATTTCTCGCAGCGATGCATGTGATTTTCTGTTTACGCTGTCGCCAGACGACTATGTCACTGAAACGCAGAATTTTGATGGTGTCACTACTCAGTATCACTATGATTTAGCCGGAAGACTCTCCCGCTTAGAAAGTTGCGAACGTCAAGTTGTCTTTTCCTATGATGCTGAAGGCAATCTTTGTCTGGTCAAGGCGGGGGCGACGCATGGTGTGTCGGAAAACCGATACCAGTTTAGTCACGGGTCGCAACTGCGTTTGGCAACCAACCAAGCGTGCACTATTCAGTACCAATACTCGTCTGGTGGTCAGCTATCTCAACAAATTCAGGGGCAGCACAGGATTGGTTATCACCATAACGCATCAGGGCAACTTAGCCAGTTGCTTCTAGCAGATGGTAGCCAAGTGAACTATGCGTATACCGCGTACGGTCAATTAGCGGCAATTTCAATAGGTGAGAAGCCGCCTTGTGTGCATTTTGACTATGACTCCATGGGGCGAATCTGCTCGGTTTACTATGGGCAAGAGCAAGAACAGAAACGGTTTGATGGTATTGGCCGACTTTCTCAACAACAGTGGAACAACCGAAGCAGGAAATACCATTATGATACCGCTCACCAGCTCGCCATTATCATCGACAGTGTACAAGGGGCGTCACATTACCAATACGACAGCCTAGGTCAGCTCACTCGCGCCAAAAACGCACATCAGGAAGAAACCTACCGATTCGATAGTTTTGGCAATCCAAGTGAAGCGGATTGTCTGCTAATGGGTGACAGATTGGTGGAACACAACGGTTGGCGCTTCCAGTATGACGCTCATGGCAATCAGATTTGTGCAGAGGGCGAGGGGAACGCGCAGTATCGATGCTTCAACGCACTCAATCAGCTCGTACAAGTTGACAGTGATGGGGTACTTTCTCATTTTGAATACGATGCGCTGGGGCGTCGTAGTCGCAAAGTGACAGAAAGTGGCACCACTGAGTTTATCTGGCAGGGGAGCCAGTTAATTGGTGAGTATCACAACGGAAAGTACCGTTGGTATTTTTATTTGCCCAATAGTCACACGCCAATCATGCTAGTGGAAGATGAGCAATGCTACTTCTACCAATGTGACCAAATTGGCACACCTTTGGCTCTGGTGGATGAACAAGGCTCGGTTGTTTGGCAAGCCCGTCACGACACATACGGACGTGCGTACATTGAGGTGGAGAGCGTTGGCAACCCGCTCCGTTTTCAAGGGCAATATCACGATGTGGAAACAGGGCTACACTACAACCTTGCCCGTTATTACGACCCAAGAACAGGGCGCTTTATTCAGCCAGACCCGATTGGGCTGTTAGGCGGCATAAACCATTATCAATATGCTCCCAATCCGATGATGTGGGTAGACCCGCATGGCTTATGTGCCAAAGAGGACGCTCCTGCAATAAATGCCGGCGTGAACGATACCCAACCGCAACAGCCAATGTTTTACGCGATGGGCTCAGGCAATTACACCAGTGCGGTGAAAACAGCCAGCCCGACTTATCAGTTACATGCCATAGCGCCAGACGCTGTTCAGCAAGTCGGCATTGATTATGCGTTGGGTGCGACAGAAATGCTGGCGGCAGGTGCTTACAACACAGCCGTTGACGCGGTGGCTGGCTTAGCTGGGTTAGCGCAACTCGCATTTGGTGATTTAGAGCAATCTTCTGCGCTCATTCAATCGATTCAAGAGAAATATAGCTATGTTCCGCAGTCTCGGGGCGCACATCAAATTATTAACAACGTATCTGGATATGTTGAAGCCTATGCAGATACAATGGAAGGGCTTGGGAGTGCAACACTAGAACATACAGGTTCCCCCTTGGCGGCAACACTCGTGCAGTTAGCCCCAGAAATAGTGATGACCGCATGGGGCGGTAGAGTTGCTATGAAGTCTGTGGGGAAAGGGGTAGTTCCAGATAGTAAGTTAACCCCATCAGAGTTTGCTCGAAGTCTTCAAGGAGCTGGTGATTATCCGGGCAAAGACAGTTATAGAGATATTATTCTTAAGAAAGGGAAGATTATCTACGGTGGAACACCTGGCCAATCCGAGTTTTATACTACGGTTAGTGCGTTAAAACGTGCTGATTATAGTTCTGAGAAATTATTTAATGGTGTTCAGGTAGCACCAGGAGATCCTGCTAGAATTCCTGTTCACCCTATAACAGGTTTGTACCGACCCGGAGTCAGTGCGTACGAAGTCGTTGATGATGTACCGGCAGCATTTGGTAGGACGCTAGCAAATCCTCAACATGGCTCAGGAGGTCTGCCACAGATAGTTATTGAGAACTATAAAGCTTACCTGAAGCCACTATACTCTATCCCATTGAATAAATAGGTTTAATTAGATTATGAATATGCTCTCAGAAGGAAAGATTAAAGCAGATGTTTGGAGCTTTGAGTTTACTAAAGATACAAGTGAGAGAGATTTTTTGTCATCAGAGCTCAAAAGTGATATTTACAAACTGGTTCATAATGGTGACTACAGATCATATTACACTCCTCCCTATGAAATATGTGGAAAGAAGTTTGTCTTTAGAGTCTATTTCGAGTCAGGTTCTTTAGTATCTATAACTTTAAGTCCTAATAATAGAGAGCCTTCTTGGGATAATGTAGAAAATGGAGAGCTATTTAAAGATAAGGCTAAGAATGACACATGGTTGAAAAATTGTTTTTCACTTACTGCGCCAGCCAGTTTTACTTGGGGGACCATAGAATCAACTCTAGACAAGAGGGCCGGTACGGCAACAATCGTCTTGCGCTATAAAAGGATGTTCTAAATAAGCAACATTACTTGACTATTTCACATCAATGTGAAGATAGACCTAGATAACTTCAGACTATGCTATACGCACTTTCCAGTCGACTAGACGCCAGATAATGCAGTAACGAGGTCTGAAGGTGTTTTTGAGCCAGGAATGCTATTTGATCGATTCGGTGGGGTACTTTCTCATTTTGAATACGATGCGCTGGGGCCTCGTAGTCGAAAAGTGACAGAAACTGGCACCACCGAGTTTATCTGGCAGGGGAGCCAGTTAATTGGTGAGTATCACAACGGAAAGTACCGTTGGTATTTTTATTTGCCCAATAGTCACACGCCAATCATGCTAGTGGAAGATGAGCAATGCTACTTCTACCAATGTGACCAAATTGGCACACCTTTGGCTCTGGTGGATGAGCAAGGCTCGCTTGTTTGGCAAGCACGCTACGACACATACGGACGTGCGCGCATTGAGGTGGAGAGCGCTGGCAACCCGCTCCGTTTTCAAGGGCAATATCACGATGTGGAAACAGGGCTTCACTACAACTTTGCCCGTTATTACGACCCTAGAACCAACATTAAGAACTTCTGGTATTACAGAGCAGTCTGCGTTTTTATCAAAACATGTACCTGATTTAACAACTGAACAAGCTACTCTGATTTTAGAACAGGGGCTAAAAAGAGATTCAACGGTGGTATTTGGTGGAAGTCGAATAAGAGGAGATTTCAGTAAAGGCAGCGATATTGATGTTGGTTTTGGTAGTTTATCAGAGAAACAAGCTCAAAGAATTATCAAAAACATCAATAAAACGACAGCCGACAACCCCCATTTCTTAAAAATGGAAGAGTTGACGATTGTTCCCGGTAAAAGTACAGGGCGGGAGCATACTTTGGTGGATTTATAACCCCAAGAAGACTCTTGCCCTATAATCATCGTTCCAACCCGCTTTCTTCATCTTCACTTTTTGGCTCGGAGCACCACAGTCGCATTGCTTGAGCATATTCATGACAAAACGTCTAAACAACGCGATGTTTTCAACA
>NZ_SZTO01000034.1 GCF_013369385.1 Vibrio sp. 05-20-BW147
ACTCAGTTCATTGATAAATCTTTTGGATTATCATCAACGAGTGCCCACACAGATTGATAGGTTTAAATTGTTAAAGAGCTTGCTTCTCAAGAAGTTTTTCTCTCAAAGCGGAGGTGAATTCTAGCGAGTTAATTTGAAGAGTCAAACACTTTTTCAAATTTATTTTCTCATAAGCTTTTACCTCACCCGACCTCGCCGAAGCCTTACGCTGTCTGCCGTGTCGGTGGATGCGCATTATAGGCAAGGTTGTTTCTTTGGCAAGTGGAAATTTAAAAAAAAAACAAAAACAAGTTCACTTGCTTGCTTTTTAAGCTCCTCAAGGCAAAATCGAACACAAAACAGACAAAGCTATCTAATTAACGGCAGCATTGTTACTTCTATCTCGCCCTATCTCAACAAACCAGTAGTATGGTTACCAGCTAAATACGCAATATGTACACGAAATGGGGTCCTATAAATATCAATCTTTACAGGCCAACTTTTACAAGCTCTTCTCGCGCGAAATCACGAGTGATCGATACATAGCCATCTTTTTCCACTAATGCTTGCCCCTGTGCCGAAAAGATAAACTTAATAAACTCCGCTTCGATGGGACTCAACGGCTTATTCGGATGCTTGTTGACATACACATATAGATAACGCGAAAGAGGGTAATCGCCAGTCAGAATGTTTTCTCGACTCGGATAAACAAACTCATTACCTTGCTTAGCAATAGGAAGTAGGCGCACGCCCGCCACACGATAACCCACACCAGAGTAACCTATGCCACTGAGCGTGGATGCCACCGATTGCACTACCGAAGCCGACCCCGGCTGCTCATTCACTTGGCTTTTAAAATCGCCGCCACACAGGGCGTGCTTTTTGAAGTAGCCGTAGGTTCCAGAAACCGAATTGCGCCCAAAGAGCTGAAAGTTGCGCTTTGCCCACTCCGCATCAATACCAAGCTGCGCCCACGTGCTGACAAAATCTTCTGCACCACAGCGTAAAGTCGCGGAGAAAATGGCGTCCAACTGCGGAAAGTTGAGACCTTGAACCGGATTGTCTTGATGAACAAAAATACCGATGGCATCAATCGCAACTCGCAACGCCGTAGGTTTATAACCATGAGTTCGCTCAAAGGCTTCCACTTCTCTTAAACGCATTGGGCGGCTCATTGGGCCAAACTGCGCCGTTTGTTCCGTCAGAGCGGGAGGCGCCGTTGAGGAGCCCGAGGCTTGCACCTGAGCATTGATGTTCGGATAAAGCGCCTTAAACTCTTCCACCCAAAGTGTGGTCATCCCCGCAAGCGTATCCGAGCCGACAGATAACAAATTCCCAGAAACACCGGGGATTTTTTTATAAGGTTGCAATGGTGTATCCAATGCCTGAGCACTCGCACTTATTCCACCCATCAACAATAAACTCAACCACCATCGTTTCATTTCGCCACCAACTTTGCCGGTAAAACGAATGAAAACTTACTGCCACTGCCAACTTTACTTTGGATATCCAAATGAGTGTCGTGATGAGTCAAAGCATGTTTTACAATCGCCAGACCTAAACCACTGCCCCCGGTGTCACGAGAGCGTGCTTTGTCAACGCGATAAAAACGCTCTGTCAGACGATGGATATGTTGCGGTTCAATACCATCACCACTGTCTTCCACTTCCAAGCAAGCCCCCTTGCTATTGCGATACCAGCGAACCTGTACGTTTGCACCAGCGGGTGTGTACTTCACGGCATTGTATACTAGGTTCGAAATAGCACTGCGCAGTTGATCTTCATCGGCATAGACTTTGAGCGCTTTATCCACTTGGAAAGAAATGGCGTGCTGATTATCACCACTCAAACTTACCGCTTCTTTCTCTAGCACTTCCAGCATGGCTGGCACATCAACCACTTCATCCAACTCATGAATTGGCGACGCTTCGATCTTGGATAAGGTTAACAACTGATTCACTAAACTGTTCATTCGATTCAGCTGTTCCGTCATCACACGATGGGCTTTGCCCCACATGGGGCCAACCAACATGTCCGGATCTTCGGTCATTTCGAGATAACCCTGAAGCACCGTCATTGGCGTGCGTAACTCATGGGAAACATTAGCAAAAAAGTTTCGACGCATGCCTTCTAGCTGTTTCAACTGCGTCACGTCACGCACCACCATCAAGTGCTCACCTTCAGTATAAGGAACAATACGCAGTTCCAGCGTACGTTCAACGTTTAGCGGCGAGCACATTTCCAACGGTTCAGAAAAATCATTACCAGAGAGATATTTAATAAAGTCAGGAGTGCGAAGAAGATTAGAAATAGGCTGACCAGAATCTTCAGGCCAATGGAAACCTAATAGATGTTGCGCCAGTTTATTGCACCAAACAATGTTGCCCTCCGCACGAAACACCACAACCGCATCCGGCAACGATTCTGCACCATTGCGGAAACGACGGATCAAATTCGTCAGTTCTTTACGCTTGCGTCGCTGCCTTTGCTGTAAGCGATAAAGGCCATTAAACAGCGATTCCCAATTACCACTGCCCGATGGCGGCGTTAAACGCTTTTCATCCCAGAGCCACGCAGACAAACGTACCTGATTGTGTAAATGCCAACCAAGCTGCAAAGCCGTCGCCACCAAAAGCAGCCACGGCATATAGCCGAATATCCACCCAACAATTACCCAGGGGGTGTAAAAAAAAGCCAGCTCCCATGCCAGCTTTTTCCAAGTTAATCTTTCAACCACTCACGACTCCGACATGGTATTTACGCTTTCGTTGAGAAACGATAGCCCGCGCCTCGCACTGTTTGAATCAGTTTATCATGCCCTGCATCTTCTAGCGCTTTACGCAGACGACGAATGTGAACATCAACCGTGCGATCTTCCACATAAACATTGGTGCCCCACACATTGTTCAACAGTTGCTCACGACTGTACACGCGCTCTTGGTGGGTCATAAAGAAATGCAACATTTTGAATTCTGTTGGCCCCATATCAACAGGCGCGTCATTGGCCGTCACACGATGAGAAACAGGATCGAGTTTAAGCCCTTGAACATCAATCACATCTTCTAGTGCGGTTGGCGTGACACGGCGAATCACCGCTTTAAGGCGAGCCACTAACTCTTTTGGCGAAAAAGGCTTGGTAATGTAATCGTCCGCACCGACTTCAAGGCCACGAACTTTGTCTTCTTCTTCACCACGAGCCGTCAACATCACCACAGGGATGTTACGCGTCAGCTCTTCACGCTTCATGTGCTTAATGAAATTGATGCCACTGCCACCTGGCAGCATCCAATCCAGTAATACTAAATCTGGGAAGGGTTCAGCAAGTTTGTTTACTGCCGTATCATAATCTTCAGCTTCAACCGCCTGGTAACCTTTCTGTTCAAGCACGAAACACAGCATTTCGCGAATTGGCGCTTCGTCCTCTACTACCAGAATCCTTCTAGACATAATTGAATAACCTTATGTAAGTTTGAATAATTTATAGGCCCTAGCCCTTTGCAACTGAAAGCATTATCACGTTCAATTATGACACTTTTGTGACCTTTGCAAACAAATTTTCATATAACTGTCTTTGTTGATTCATCTTGATTTTTTCCAACTCGATTAGGACAAGCCAGAAAAAATTGCCTATCATGTTGCCCCTGTATTTATCTTAGAGAAGCGCTATGTGGTTTAAAAACTGTATGGTCTATCGCGTGAATCGCGAGATTGAATTCAACGCAGATCAACTTGAAAAACAATTGGCAGAGTTCCGTTATACGCCTTGTGGCAGCCAGGATAAGCAAAAATTTGGCTGGGTAAGCGCGATGGGACGACACGGTGATATGATGACCCACGTGTCAGAAGACCGCATTCTTATCTGTGCTAAAAAAGAAGAAAAAATGCTGCCCGCTTCGGTGATCAAAGAATCACTGAATGCCAAAGTGGAAGCGATGGAAGCCCAAGAAGGCCGACCGCTGAAGAAAAAAGAGAAAGAAACACTTAAAGAAGAGATCATCATTGATCTTCTACCACGAGCTTTCAGCCGCAGTAATCACACCTATGTGCTCATCTTGCCAAAAGAAGGGTTTATTTTGGTCGATGCCAGCAGCTACAAAAAAGCAGAAGACGTGCTCGCACTGCTGCGCAAAACCATGGGTAGCCTACCTGTTGTACCTGCGATTCCAGAAAAAGCGGTTGAGACCACGTTGACTGAATGGGTAAAAACAGGCCAAACACCACAAGGTTTCCATTTACTCGATGAAGCCGAACTTAAATCGGTTCTGGAAGATGGCGGCATCATTCGCTGTAAGAAGCAAGAGCTCACCAGCGACGAAATTCTCAGTCATATCGCTGCGGATAAAGTTGTGACAAAACTGGCCCTCAATTGGCAAGAACGATTGGAGTTTGTTCTGGCCGATGATGCTAGCATCAAACGTTTGAAGTTTTCTGATGAATTACGCGATCAAAACGACGATATTCCGCGAGAAGATCAAGCCGCACGCTTTGATGCAGACTTTTCTCTCATGTGTGGTGAGCTGTCTGCATTTTTGCCAAACCTTTTTCAAGCACTGGGTGGTTTACCTCACCCTAACGCTTAAGCCTTTTCAACGCCTTCGCCACAGAAGGCGTTTTTCTCTCTTTTACCTAGTCAAGGATCACAATTTGGCGTAAAATTTGCGCCCCGATTCCATATGGTGGAATCGTACTGACCTGTGATCAGATAAAAAGAGAATTCAAGCAATGACATCAAATACACCCTTTGTTCCTGAGCTATTGTCGCCTGCGGGCAGTCTAAAGAATATGCGTTACGCATTTGCTTATGGCGCTGACGCGGTTTATGCCGGGCAACCTCGCTACAGCCTTCGTGTTCGTAACAATGAGTTCAATCACGAGAACCTAAAAATTGGTATCGACGAAGCGCATGCCTTAGGCAAGAAGTTCTATGTGGTATGTAACATTCAACCGCACAACTCTAAGCTAAAAACGTTTATCCGAGATTTGAAGCCGGTTGTGGATATGGGCCCAGACGCGCTAATTATGTCTGACCCAGGCTTGATCATGATGGTGCGTGAAGCCTTTCCTGATATGGCGATTCACCTTTCAGTTCAAGCCAACGCGGTGAACTGGGCAACGGTGAAGTTTTGGGCTGCCTATGGTGTAGAGCGTGTCATTGTTTCTCGTGAGCTATCACTCGAAGAGATCGAAGAAATTCGTCAACAGTGTCCAGAAACAGAACTCGAAGTGTTCGTCCATGGCGCCTTGTGTATGGCTTACTCTGGTCGTTGCTTACTGTCTGGCTACATCAACAAACGCGACCCTAACCAAGGCACTTGTACTAATGCTTGTCGTTGGGAATACAAGGTTGAGCAAGGCAAAGAAGACGATGCCGGTCAAATCGTAGAACAGTTTGATCCAAATGCTGCGCAAGCAATCGAAGTGCAGGAAGAGCGCCCAGAAACCACCATTGGTCGTGGCAAACCCATCGACGATGTTGTTCTTCTATCAGAAAGTCATCGTCCTGACGAAAAAATGGCAGCATTTGAAGATGAGCACGGCACCTACATCATGAACTCAAAAGATCTACGTGCAGTTCAGCATGTAGAGCGCTTAACTCAGATGGGTGTTCATTCTCTGAAAATTGAAGGCCGTACTAAATCCTTCTACTATTGTGCACGTACGGCGCAAGTCTATCGTAAAGCCATTGATGATGCGGTAGCGGGCAAACCATTTGACGAAACACTAATGGGAACACTAGAAAGCCTTGCTCACCGTGGATACACAGAAGGTTTCCTACGTCGTCACACTCATGACGCGTACCAAAATTATGACTACGGTTACTCCGTTTCGGATTCACAACAGTTTGTTGGTGAATTTACAGGCAAACGCCGCGGTGACTTAGCGGAAGTAGAAGTGAAAAATAAATTTGTTGTGGGTGATAGCCTAGAACTAATGACGCCAAAAGGTAACGTCATTTTCACTCTTGAACAGATGGAAAACCGTAAGTCTGAGTCAATTGACGATGCAAAAGGTAACGGCCACTTTGTCTTTATTCCAGTTCCACAGGATATGGATCTGAGCTACGCGTTACTTATGCGTAACCTAAACGAAGGTCAGGATACCCGTAACCCAACAGGTAACTAAGCTATGGCATTGCTTATCACGGATAAGTGCATCAACTGTGACATGTGTGATCCGGAATGCCCAAATGGGGCGATTTCAATGGGCGATAAAATCTTTGAAATTGACCCTAACCTCTGCACCGAGTGTAAAGGGCATTACGACAAGCCGACCTGTCAGTCTGTTTGTCCTATTACAAAATGCATCATTACGGATCCAAACCACATCGAAACGGAAGAGCAACTGCTTGAAAAGTTTGTCATCATCCAAGGCTTAGCTTAATCGATATCAAATAAAGCGCCAATGGGCGCTTTATTTATTTCTCACGTTTCTGATTTAGTACCGTCACACATGCCTCAGAGATAGGCTCTGGCTCCTGTGCTTTTTTCGCCGGTGGTGTTGGACGTTCTATCCAACTCAACACTTCTTCACCACAACCATCCCCCTCCGGCGGCAAAGCTTGCTCGACACAGTCATCGCTTCCTTGTGGGCAAGAGAGTCTCACATGCATGTGTGAAGAATGTCCCCACCAAGGCCTTACCTTTCTCAGCCACGACCTATGACTGGATGTTTCCATCTGACATAAACGCTGCTTGATAACGGCGTGGACAAAAATTCTTGCTACCCTGCCATTTTCGGCTGCGGCTCGGATCAACTCGAATTGCTCATCACGCCATTCATCGGCACGAATAGTCATGGTATCGAAATTGACGACACTCGCTGTCTTTGCCTGTTCAAGCTCATATTTATTCAAAGGAGAGGTGTTTAGTTTAAGCCATACATCAATATCAAGTCCGGTTTGATGACTCGCATGACCAAAAGAAAAACGCCCGCCTCGTGGTAAACTGACATCCGCAATCATTAGAGTAGAAGCCAAATGTGTATCCGCGTAATAGCCTAACTCTTGTATAAAAGTGACGGTTTCTGGATGCGCAAAGTAGCGATTACGCTGTGCACGCACAACTTGATACCCCTCCCCCTCTAGTGGTAAAGCGATACCACCATCTAAACAGCCATTTGCGTACGATCCTATTGATTGAGCACGTTCACGCGTTGGTGCGGTCACCAATTCCCACGCTGTCATTTGCAATGCCCAAATAGGTATTGAATACATCGTGCACAATGACGCCAGTATTTTAGCGAACATCCATTGATCCTTGCTTATTGTGAAGAGAGGTTTCTAAAGCATATTGCGACTAGGAAGTCATGATTTCAATTGAAGTGAACAAAATCCTGAAATACAAGTAACATCCATCGTCAAAAGTAGTGGATGATTAGGCAATGATATCGGTATAAAAATGGTAAAGAAATGAAAAAGGCTCTGAACTTTCGTTCAGAGCCTTGAATATGGCAGGGGTGGAGAGATTCGAACTCCCAACACGCGGATTTGGAATCCGCTGCTCTGCCAATTGGAGCTACACCCCTGCAGTTCGTGTTTAATGAGACGACTCTCGAATAAGTGGCGGAGCGGACGGGACTCGAACCCGCGACCCCCGGCGTGACAGGCCGGTATTCTAACCAACTGAACTACCGCTCCGCACTGGTTAGACATTTAAGTCTAAATTAAAAGCCTGGCGATGTTCTACTCTCACATGGGGAAACCCCACACTACCATCGACGCTA
>NZ_SZTO01000035.1 GCF_013369385.1 Vibrio sp. 05-20-BW147
AAAGGAATGTTTGTGCCCATTTATTCACACTGGTTCTGCTTACCATAAGGAACTTAGCAATTTGGGTTCGAGAGTGACCCTCTTTAAAATGGGCCAATGCGAGCAATCGCCTCTTCATTTGAATCGATTTTTGTTGGCTAGCAAGTTTTTTGAAATCAATGTTATTGAGACTGTCCATAGCGTCATTTATCACGAAGAAGTAACAGCCTCAATTAGAGTTAGGTTGGTATTATCCTCGATGGATGACGTTGAAACCCAAGAAGTACGCAACAAATAGAAAAAATGCCAGTCCGCTTAACTGACTGGCATTACAACGTGTCGCTGGGCTTAAGTGATATCTTAGATAGACGTAAGTACTAGAGAATTCTCTTTAGTACCCCATCGGCTTTAATTCGAGTAATTTTGCGGACCAGCTTCTGAACCACTTCCGGATATTCTTCGACTTTCTCAAGTTGTTTGTATGTACATATTAACTGAGTGTGTTGGAGAATATTGTCGACCTCAGAATCAAATTGTTCCGTTAGCTGCGCAAAGTCGTCTCGGATTAACAGACCATTTTCAAGATCCAATGCCCAAGCTCTAGGGTTGAGATTGTTTCCAGTAAGCAGCATGTAACGTTTGTCAACCCAAATACCTTTAAGATGGAAGCTATTATCATCATCTTTCCAGAGTCTAATTGAAAGATTTCTTGCCGCTATCTGTGCCTCATTCGCTTTAGCAAATTTGCGCAAGTTTAACTCATATAGGTACGGCAGACCACCAATGGTTTTAAACTCTTTATCTGGGGATATATAAAAGTCATTGGCGGTCTTATCGCCCACAACGATCGTCACCTTTACGCCTCTCTTTAGTGCGCGCTTTATGCCTTTTGCTAAATCTTTAGGAAAATTAAAGTATGGGGTACAGATGAAAATTTCATTCTCGGCTACATCGATAAGCTTTGTGATATTTTGATTGAGGGTGTTACGCCTCTTACCTAGCCCAACGAGAGGGGTGATGGCAAACTTACCTTCGCAAACTACCTCGGGCTCGAACTGATATTTGGCTCGAGATAATGCTGAGCGAAACTGTCGAATTGCAGTCTTAATTTCTTTGGTCTCAGGTTTATCTTCGGCCGCTAAATCATTCACAGCTGGATTCGCAATCATTTCGCTTTGAACAAAATTGAACATTGAATCTGAAAGGGTCTCGCTGTGAATCACATGGTAACGGTCAAATCGGTAACGTTCTGCGTATTGAAGATAGACATTATTGAGGCTAGCTCCGCTGTAAATGACTGTATCATCGATGATGAAACCCTTTAGGTGAAGTACGCCGAAGACCTCTCGTCCTCTCACCGGAATACCATAGACAGGAATCTTGTGTTGATACTTGTTGGCATACGCCTTATACAGAGCGGCATTGCCTTCGGATGCTTCTGCACCAATGAGACCTCTTTGCGCACGATGCCAATCTACACATACGCTAATATCCAATCCCGGATTGCGCTGTTTTGCTTCATATAGAGCGGTCAGTATTTCTCTTCCTGCTTCATCATCTTCGAGATACAGCGCAACTAAGCAAACTCTTGACGTTGCTTTGGCGATTGCATCAATTAAACGAAGTCTGAAGTCTTTCGCAGTATGAAGAACTTCCAGGGCATCAGCATCCACAGCAACGCTGGGTAGTTGAGCAAAAGGATTCCTGCTAGCCATCATATGGGGTGTATTACCTTAGTTATGTGCAGTATTGCGAGCTGCAAATTCTACCAAATTTATTAAATCTAATACCAGAAAAGGACGCTTTCTTAGTCTATTTGTGCTCGATATTGCATAGGAACGAGATCTTTGCCACTTTCTGAATAGCGTAAGTACTTCTGTTTCAGTGTATTAGGTAGTTTATCTACGTCAATTTCTTGAAAACCATGGCAAGAATAGAAGTTTTCTAAATGGCGGTAAGAAAAACAAAAAACATCTTCATTCAGATGATTTGACGTGCAGTATTCCAGTAAAGCATGTCCGTAGCCTTTACCTCTGGCATTTGGTAGTGTCAACATGCCGGTGAGTAGCTGATATTGCTCTATATAACGCAGACGCACCACCCCTACGGTTTGTTGTGCTATCTGCGCAATAATGATCATTTCATCGCGTTTGACTTTAGCGCTTGGATAATGAGCTTTGTAAATTTTTTTGATTAACGGCAACTTGATTGGATCAAGGACTTCAAATCGAATTGAATGACTCATGGCACTGTGTCTAATGGATAAGTGATGTAGAATGATGGGAGTTTAAGTTAATACGATTGTCCCATGCAAATTCAACGCAATGTATCATTAAAGCCTTACCACACATTTTCTATCGATCAAACCTGTGACTATCTCATTGAAGTCGAGAGCACGGCAGATCTTGTTTCAGTCTATTCTGATCCGCGATATCAGAACTTGCCTAAGTTGATTCTGGGTAAGGGTAGCAACGTTCTTTTCACAGAACCGTATCGTGGTTTGGTACTCAGAAATCGCCTAATGGGTAAGGTGTTAATAGAAAACACATCCCATTACTTTTTGCACATCTCCGCGGGTGAAGATTGGCCTAACTTGGTTAAATGGTGTGTCAACCAAGGCATTGGCGGATTGGAAAATCTTGCACTGATCCCTGGTTGCGCGGGTTCGGCGCCAATACAGAATATCGGTGCTTATGGCGTTGAGTTTCGCGATGTTTGCGACTATGTCGATGTTTTGATGTTGGATGATTTTTCTCATCAAAGGCTAAGTGCGGAAGAGTGTTTGTTTGATTACCGAGATTCAATTTTTAAGCATGATCTGTTTGAAAAAGCGATTATTACGGCGGTCGGTATCAAGTTGCCCAAAGTATGGCAGGCAAATATCTCTTATGGGCCGCTGCAAAAAATTGATGCAACTGAGCTTACGCCTAAAAGTGTTTACGAAACAGTTTGCCAAATTAGGCAAGAGAAGTTACCTGACCCGAATAAAGTCGGTAATGCCGGCAGTTTCTTTAAAAACCCACTGATCAGTCAATCCCATTGGCAGCGGATTCAAAGGGATTATCCCACGATAGTTGCGTATCCAGCGGGAGAAAAAATGAAAGTGGCCGCAGGGTGGCTCATTGATCAATGTGGCCTAAAAGGTCACAAAGTCGGTGGCGCTCAAGTGCACCCATTACAAGCCTTAGTGCTGACGAACATCGATCAATGTTCCGCACAGGATGTTGTCGATCTAGCGAGCTTAATTTGTGATGCCGTTTGGGATAAATACCAGATACAACTTGAGCATGAAGTTCGCTTTATGGGGGCAACCAGTGAAACGAATCTACATGCAATAAGGTCTTTGCGATGAAAAAGGAACACGTTGTCAAATTACATCTGCTCAAGAAACTTGCTGATGGCCAGTTTCATTCTGGGGAAGTGTTAGGCAGTGAGCTTGGGATTTCCAGGGCGGCGATATCAAAGCACATAAATGCATTGCAAGATTGGGGCGTGGATGTTTACCGCATCCAGGGGCGTGGTTATCAATTGGCTCAACCATTAAGGCTACTGGACAAAGAACAGCTACAAGGCGACAGCATTGAGTTAATTCCGGTCATTGATTCGACAAACCAATATTTGTTGGATCGTTTGAACTCCTTTGAATCGGGCCATGTTTGCTTAGCTGAGTATCAATCTCAAGGTCGAGGGCGTCGAGGGAGACAGTGGTTTTCCCCTTTTGGATCGAATCTTTATATGTCAATGTACTGGAAACTCGATGCGGGAATGGCGGCAGCGATGGGTTTGAGCCTTGTTGTTGGTATCGCAGCAGTTGAAGCTTTGGAGTCTCTGGGGATCGATGGTGTGAAGCTAAAGTGGCCAAATGACGTTTATTACCAAGATAAAAAACTCGCTGGTATTTTGGTCGAAATGAGCGGGCAGGCAGGAGGAGCTGCGCATTTGGTGATCGGCATGGGGTTAAATATCCAGATGGCGATGGCAACAGATAAAATTGATCAGCCTTGGACGGCGTTGAATAGTATTGATAGCGCGAAGGATATTGATCGTAATCAGTTGGCTATCGCGCTTATCGCTAAGTGGCGTGATGCACTACGACAGTACGAAAGTCTTGGACTAAATGGTTTTATTGAGCGTTGGAACCGTTTGGATAACTACCGTGGGCGGCAAGTAAGATTGCTGATGGGGCCAAGAGAAGTCATTGGTGAAGTGCAAGGTATCGATAACCTAGGTGGGGTTGTAATAAAAAACAGCGAGGGTACACAAGCCTACGTTGGCGGTGAAATATCTCTGAGAGCAAATGATTGACCGATGAAATTGGAGCCTAGTGTCATTTACGCAGCAGGATCTCTTCAACTAAGTGATTGTGACCTTTGCGCAAAATTAGCTGCGCTCTTTCTTTTGTTGGCAGAATATTCTGTACTAAATTAATGCCATTGATATCACGCCAGATCTCTTTTGCTTTTTGAATGGCTTGCTGCTCATCGAGTTTCGTGTAGTGACTGAAGTAGGAGCCTGGCTTGGTAAACGCACCTTTTCTGAACTTTAGAAAGCGTTCAATATACCACTGTTCGATCGTTTCACTTTCCGCATCGACATAGATAGAAAAATCGAGGAAGTCAGAAACAAAGACACGATGAGGATCGTGCGGGTAGTCCATGCCACTTTGTAGTACGTTTAGGCCTTCTATGATCAAAACATCGGGGCGATCCACTTTCTTTACTTTCTCCGTAATGTCGTAAGTAATATGCGAGTAAACAGGAACCTCAAGCTCTGGTTTACCTGCTTTGACATCGGAGACAAACTGCACCAGCTTCTTCATATCATAAGATTCAGGAAATCCTTTTTTATGCATGATGCCGCGTTGATTGAGAACCTTCTTTGGATAAAGAAAACCATCAGTGGTGACCAACTCGACTTTTGGGTGGTTTTCCCATCGAGAAAGTAAAGCACTTAAAACACGCGCGGTCGTACTTTTACCCACCGCGACACTACCTGCGATGCCGATCACAAATGGTGGTGGGTTTTCGTCATTATTTAAAAACTGATGTAATACGGAATTACGACTCTGACGAGCTTGTACGTAAAGATTGAGAAGACGAGAGAGAGGTAAATAAACCTCAACAGCTTCCCTCATCGTCAGATTCTCATTGATCCCTTGCAATGCCTTTAAGTCATCTTCAGATAATGTCATCGGCACTGAATTTCGTAATTCAGACCAATCGGCGCGACTAAATGACAAAAATGGGCTCATGAGGCTCTGTCCTATCCTTGTGAATCAGGGAAGAGCAAGCAAAATACATCATGAGCTAAAGAAAGCAAATGACAATGACAAAACGGCAGTGAAAAAAGAGAGAGTTGTATGTTTTTGCACCACGAGCTCCTCTTTTGCCAAAAAAAACGTTTTTTTTGGCAAAAAGCTATTGCAAGCAAAGGAATGATTCAATAGAATTCGCTCCACTTATGCCGACTTAGCTCAGTAGGTAGAGCAACTGACTTGTAATCAGTAGGTCACCAGTTCGATTCCGGTAGTCGGCACCATTCTCTTTCACATCCACGATATGAATGTAAGAGAGTGGTTATAATTTGGAGGGGTTCCCGAGTGGCCAAAGGGAGCAGACTGTAAATCTGCCGGCTCCGCCTTCGATGGTTCGAATCCGTCCCCCTCCACCATATTCTTTAGGAAATAGCTCTCAGAGTTACGTGTGCGGGCATCGTATAATGGCTATTACCTCAGCCTTCCAAGCTGATGATGCGGGTTCGATTCCCGCTGCCCGCTCCACTCATTTTTGTGTGCTGATATAGCTCAGGTGGTAGAGCGCATCCTTGGTAAGGATGAGGTCGGCAGTTCGAGTCTGCCTATCAGCACCAGCTCTCTAGATGTTTCCTTTAGATTATGTAATTCGCCATTTTTTTGGTTGCGTGGTCATATAAGCCACCTAAATCCGTACCTAGAGGGACAACTCATGTCTAAAGAAAAATTTGAACGTACGAAACCGCACGTAAACGTTGGTACTATCGGCCACGTTGACCACGGTAAAACAACTCTAACTGCAGCTATCTGTACTACTCTTGCTAAAGTTTACGGCGGTAAAGCTCGTGACTTCGCATCTATCGATAACGCACCAGAAGAGCGT
>NZ_SZTO01000036.1 GCF_013369385.1 Vibrio sp. 05-20-BW147
TAGCGCTAATAACAAGGAACATAACATCGATAAGGTCGTGTTTTTGGTTGATGTCCGAGCGAGTATCTTCTACAACAGATAAGTGTTCAATAAGGTTCAAAATGACTGTGCTGCTGAGGGTTTGGCACAATTAGATCATATTTGTTAACAAAGTGCGATCCCGCCCTGATCACTTCAGCCATTCTTTGTATAAGTTTGGCTTTTAACCTTGGACTCGCTCCGTTCTCTTCACAGTAAGCGACGACTCTGTCTTCTAGAGATGGCTCTTCATCCCAAACAATCAATGCTTTTTGATTTTCGATTTCTTGAGCAGATGGTATGCGTAAATTCATATAGCCATTAGAGTTCATACACTCAATACCTGAATTTAGGGCAGTAAGTAGCTCTGTATCTGTCTGGTTTCCTAACACCAAATGACTTTCTAAAAAGGAGCGTGCCATCATCGTATATAACCCATTCCTGAATGCTGGCTGGCGATGCAAATTCAGTGCGAAACAGATAACGAAAGGGAATTCTAAGCCCTTGGCATTGTTAATGTTTGAAATGAAAAATTTAGAAGGGTCGCTAGTCTTACTTTCATGAGAAATGTTGACGTCCCACCCTAAACGCTCGGTAACAATGTTTGCTAGTTCTGGTATAACGTTGTAAATATATTTACCTGTATCTAGAAATAGAACAGCAATGTCGCCAGGTTCGACACTTTCATGCCGTTCTTTAATCTGTTCAACAACATTGAAAATAGAGTTAGAAATACTTTGACCATCTTCGGTTAGATGAATGGTAGTTGATTGAAATTCCTGAGGAATGTCTTCAAATCGACGTAGAGGGTCTCTGCTAATAATAGCACGACCATCTACTTCGCTATAATTGTAACCACAAGCACTCCACTCGTTATCATGCAGCCACCTCAGAACTGGCATTTCATAAAGTCCCATACCAAGGGCATGCGAGAACATTAGATTCTTAGGATCTGTTCGGTAACATTTTTTTAGAACTAGATCGGCATGGCTTACAGAGTCATCAATTGTTCTAAAAATGTTCTGGAACACATCACCTGCCACAAACACTTTTTTCTCTGTAACTAACTCACAGAGTTCAACAAAGTGCTCTCCAAAGTCTTGGCTTTCATCAATGAAAACATAGTCAAATATAAACTTTCGGTTATTTGGCTCTGCTGCACTTTTGATGTCTTCGATTGCCTTTTTACAGAGTTGATCAAACGAACCCGCAGCGAACGTTCCAAACGGAATTTCATACTTGTGGCAAATATAGCGATACATACCAGAGTAAGGGTGCCGTCCACTTCCCCAGGAGTGGAAACAGAAGAGTTTATTCTCCCAATCGATTTGTCTCTCAACTTTCATAAAGTCAAAAAACTGAGGTATGCGACTTCTCATACTTGAGGCTAGTATTTTATTGAAACACGTAAATGCAATTCGTGCTTCCTGCTCGTTTGAGTAAACTTCTTTGAGTTTATGCAGAAGAAGTTCCGTCTTACCTGAGCCTGCTAATCCTTGAATGACGAATTTTTTACTAGCTCCCATCTTAAAGACGAAGCCCGTCTGATCTGTATCGAAGAGCACTATCTTTGATTTAATGCTATCTAGGAGGTTGTTGGCATCTAAGTCAACTTTGTTAACGTCATTGATACTACCAATGACCAAAGAAGTTAACAGATCTGCTACTCGTCTATCTGTAGGGTTTTCAAGTACTAAGGAATCTAAGTCTAAGTTGTCACATGTTGTTGTTTCAATAAGCTCCAACCACCGCTTTTTTCTACCAATTTTTTTCCGATACTCAAACTTCTCAGACAAAAAAGCCATGTCGTCAATGAAGTCATCCACGAATTCTTCAAACTCTTCTTCGTTGTTAGATGTATCGACAAAACAAGGCTTTCGTCCCGATGAAAAAATTACAAATGCATGTTCGTATTCGTAAGTCAGATCTTCTTTTGATAGTGGGCGCGAGAGTACATAAATTTGCTTTTTATTGGTCTCAGCGTACTGTTCTAAGCACTCTTTCAGATTGGCGGACTCTGCAAGTGCTTGGGATTCAGGAGTAAAAAAGCAGTATTCGGACATTTTGTTTCCTTAGGAGAATAAGTACTAAGCCAACGTCACTCTATAGATTTAGAAGGCGTACCTTGTGACATACCATCTATTTGTCAGTAACTTAAGAGTTTATAGTACTAGATCTAGTCGGCTTTTCCCAAGCTCAACTTTGTGGATCACTTATGGTTTTGTGAGTGAATCGCTACCAAAGCGATGGACACAATCCAATCCACATCGCTGAGCAATTGAATTCATATTGAATCATTAGGGAAATTGGGGCAAATACTAATGACTAGAAATGGTATTGGTAGAAACTCTAAATTAAAATGGGGCAAAACTAAGTTACCCTATCATACTCATTTCCCCACAATGTAGCGAAGGGTTACGAATGGTGTCGCCCCACTCAATGCGGTGGTTGTCTTCGCCATGTGATTGTGGATCTAGAATGATAGAAAGCAGATCAGACGGCTTTGTTAATTTGTTCTTGCTAGATGATTGGATCAATCTCTTTTATAAATAGGGGCATTTAGTGGCCTCAAATAGTGTTAAATTTTTTCAATTAGCGACGCTGCAATTCGCTTGAATGAGGCAAAGCAGGTATCAAAATCATGGGGCTCAGTGTTAAACACCATTGGTGTGACAAAGTCCTGAAAACGTTGGCGGAAAATGGGATTTTCCTCAAGCTCTTTGAGGCCAAGTTGTAGCTCTTGTTTAGGGTTGGCAACAAACTCTGCATGTTGATTGCCAAAGCGGGCAATATCTTCTTCCAATACCGCTTTGAATAGGCCTTCAATCGAGTTGAGTCCAGACATTGTGAGCTTTGTTATGCAATGCACATCGTAGATATGGCGAACTAGAGCAACATCATCGCTTCGCTCCGTATTGCGTTTTACCGACATGGTACGGCGCAGCATCGAAATGATTTTTTCAACCAATGT
Organism: Vibrio sp. 05-20-BW147; assembly: GCF_013369385.1. Taxonomy (GTDB): domain Bacteria; phylum Pseudomonadota; class Gammaproteobacteria; order Enterobacterales; family Vibrionaceae; genus Vibrio; species Vibrio floridensis. The sequence continues at coordinate 2,990 of NZ_SZTO01000036.1, forward strand.
GGCATAGACAGAGACGCAATCAAATGAACTCACTTCGTGCGGTTGTTGGTACAACTCTGCAACCAGTGATTGAATGCTGCGCGACTCCACATCCAGTAATGGAATGGTTTCGATTAACTCTAACTTAATGATGGGACGAAGACAGGGAACTTGACTAAACTGTTGCGGATATCTGAGTTCAAACTCAACATAACGGTACTCATCTCGCACAGATCGCGTTTCAACGGTAAATCGTTCTGAATGAATGATCGCCTGTTCAATCTCGTTAACCCATGCCTTTCTAATGGCTTTCTTTTTTGCACGACTCAGTTCATCAAACGCTTGGTTGGGGATGAGTTTTATATCCACATCTTCCGACATTCTTAGAATTTTAACGTTTGATTTCGCCAACGCCGTGCCGCCGGAAAAGACCATTTGATGATATTCAGGAGAAACTTTTGCTAGCTCGGCAAGTAAGGCAACGACCCAGAAATCTTTTTCAATGATGGCAGGGTTTCCGAGCTCAAGCGCGTCGGAAACCTCAAGAAATTGTTGTTTTAGTGCGTTCATACTAACTTGGCAAGTTCAGCACACGGCTACCAACCACCAGTTTGCGATTAAACTGTTTTGGGTTCCATGAATAGTGAACAGAGGATGGAATTTGGGTACTCGCACCTGAAAGACTTTGTTGCGATAGACTATCCATTTCAAAATCAACGCCTTTCATTTTAAGAATTTCACGCACAAGAGCATCGGTGCCACCTGGATTGGTAGGCATAGGCTTACCTGTGAGGCTATTGATTCTTGCTTTGGTATACAAACCATAGCCAAGCTTCATTAGCTCCCCTTGCTGTACAAGCTGCCTCAATGCCCGACCTATTTGGTCGTAACTTGCAAATCCGTCAAAGTCTTTGCGTTCAAATACATAACGTCTTGAACGCTTTATCTTTTGACAAATGCGGTCTACTGCTGTCATTTGAACCTCCTTACGTACAATAACCGCAGTATAGCTGACCGTGCACATTCAAGGAATAGATACGGCATAATGCTATGAAAAAAAACGGCATGATGAGATACAAACATTGAATCTAACTAGCTGTTTTTAATTTAATTTCAATGCAGTTCATTTTAACTCACCTTTAAGAATTAAAAAGAATGACCTATTTCACGAGTCGGTACTCTCAGAGATACCTAATGCAGCTTCGATTTAAAGCCGAGTACGAATTCGCCAGACTAAGAGCCCCTTCCCTAGCCTCTCTTCCTAAACTCGCTGACTATGCCAAGTACCCAATAGCTTTGTGAGTCATTCATGAGCAGCAAAAACAATAAAAACCTCGGTATTCTTCTTAAACTCAGTACCTTTGTTTCACCTTATAGATGGCGGGTTGCTGCCGCTTTGGTGGCACTTGTGGCCACTGCGAGCCTGACTCTTTCTGTTGGGTATGGGGTGCGTATGCTTATCGACCAAGGCGTTGTGTGATAGGTATCTACTGAAGAAAGACAAAGAGTAGACGTGATTGTGAAGCTCTAATATCGGTCATTTAGAATGATAAAAGCGAGTAACCAAATAAAATGGTTCTCGCTTTTTTAATCAATTACCACGTTCGATTCGAGATAAAAATTACCCAGTAAACTCTTCAGAATCGGGACGATTGGTAAACTGCACACCATTTAAGAAGTCGCACAGCAGTTGGTCTTCACACTGTTTGTAGTTTTTGTTGTTTGGCTTGCGGAAATACGCACCAATTTCGTATTTACTTAAACTAATACCAACCACTTCTAGTACGTCCAACACATCTTCTGCTTTCATGTCTAACGCAATGCGCAGCTTCATGAGAATCATGTTGTTGGTCAACTTGACTTCTGGCTTAGGTTGCTCGCCGTCTTTTTTTCCTCGCTTGAGGTTAATAAAGCCATTTAAGAATACCGCTAACTCTTGATCCTTCATCTTAACGCAAGATTTGTCGCTTTCATCTTTTAACCAGTTTGCCACTTTATCGTGGGCCACAGTGACTTCGGCCTGCCCGAAAGCTTTCATTATCTGTGCGTTTTTAAGGTTCAACGCGTGTTGGATACGACGTAAAATTTCGTTGTTAGTCACTAGGGATTCCTAAAATGAGTTCTAAGGGTGAATAAAAATCCATCAATGACATGCGATCTGTGGGTGTTTTTATTCAATAGCATAATTGACGGTGACTCTAACAGAGAACACGTTTCTTCGGTAGGTTAAAAAATAGAAATAAGACGGCCTATTCGAACTCGTTGGCTAAGTTGGTAAGACCCTAGTCTCATAGACACGATGCTGATTAGAAGAAGTAGATCAAACCACCTCACTTTATTTGTGAGGTAGAAGGTTACTGGCAAGCAGAATAGAATTATCCCTGAGCAGAGTGGGCTTTTTGGATAGTTTTGTTTTGAGACTCTGTCGCTGCGACAATAACGCGCTTATAAACCTTGTTTTTATCACTCGGAGATGCGCTACGAACAAATCTCGCAAGTGGTGAAGTAACATTGTTGGCTTTAGAATCAATCATCACGTTTCTCCTGGTGCATGCTCACACCTACGATTTCTCTTACGGCTTCCAAAGTATACGCCGGATCCAAATACGGTTGCAAACTGCTTACATCGCCGTGGTGGCTGTGGGTCGTTCCCAGGGCGGGATCGCACTTTGTTAACAAATATGATCTAATTGTGCCAAACCCTCAGCAGCACAGTCATTTTGAACCTTATTGAACACTTATCTGTTGTAGAAGATACTCGCTCGGACATCAACCAAAAACACGACCTTATCGATGTTATGTTCCTTGTTATTAGCGCTAATAACAAGGAACATAACATCGATAAGGTCGTGTTTTTGGTTGATGTCCGAGCGAGTATCTTCTACAACAGATAAGTGTTCAATAAGGTTCAAAATGACTGTGCTGCTGAGGGTTTGGCACAATTAGATCATATTTGTTAACAAAGTGCGATCCCGCCCTGGCCAACGCCACGACCAACTTTCCACATAACAACGTAACCACAAAAACCAACGCATAATAAAAATGCCACGCGTTGGCTGTCCCTCTTGAAGCGTTTGTTAGGTGAATTTATAACGCTGAAATATAAACACAAACCTCTCGTTCACCACCTTGCATACGAAGTGTTTGATTTTCTACGTAAGTAACACCAAGTTTATCGATAACTGACTTTGAACGATCATTGCCAACAAGATGCATGACCTTTAACTCTCGCAACCCATGACTTTCTTTTGCGTACTCAATTAAAGCCTTTGAAGCTTCTGTCGCATAACCTTGCCCCCAAAAATCGACGCCCAACCAATAACCCAAGATGCCTTGGCCATCTTTTAAGCTCGGCAAACTCACTGCTCCAATAAGCTCTAGCGATTCTTTAAGTACAATCGCGTAAACAATACTCTCTCCGCTGGCAAAGCCAATTTCATGTGTTTCAATCCATGAAATTGCATCTGATACTTCATAAGGGTGCGGTATGTTTGCCGTCATCTCTGCGATTCGTTTATCACCCGCCAACACTGATACTTGCTCTGCATCAGACAGCTCAAATGACCTAAGGATTAAACGCTCCGTTTCTAAAACTTGCTGCATTATTCCTCCAATTCACCTAACGCCGCGTTAAGGGGTGAATGCCGCTTAAACCAACTGTCCGCAGACCACCTTCACCACCAAAAACACCGCATACTAAAAATGCCACGCGGCATGAATCCC
>NZ_SZTO01000037.1 GCF_013369385.1 Vibrio sp. 05-20-BW147
GCGTTAAGGGGTGAATGCCGCATAAACCAACCTTACGCAGACCACTTTCACCACAAAAATTTCTGCAAACCAAAAATGCCACGCGGCATGAATCCCTCTTAAACGCCTTGTTATATGTTTTGCTCACCACCGAACCAAACTATTAAACCACTAGCAATAAGTAAGAATATACCTATCAATCCAACATTAACCGAAAAACTTACTTTATTACTTTCGTCTTGAAAGTCATTGGTTCGGGACACAAGTTCACGATGAACCATTAATGACAAAAAGTCTTGGTTAGCTGGATTGTTACCGTCAAATGTAATACCTGCCAATACAATCAGCAAAACTCCGCTATATGCTAAGTAGTCAACCAAGGCTATTGTGGATAAGTAATCAAAATAGTTACGAGAAATTAGTAGAACTAACGAAATCACAACAAGATAAACTAAAATCCCTTTGATAAAACTCTTCATTGAAACTCCCTTTACATATAACGCCCGCTTAAGGGGCAGCCAACGCTACTAACAACTTTCCGCATAACACCATAACCACAAAAGCCAACGCATAGTAAAAATGCCGCGCGTTGGCTGTCCCTCTTGAAGCGTTTGTTATGTTTTACTCTATTTTTATACTGTAGCTTGAAACATGGGAAAGAGAATAGACTAGTAAATTGGAGCCACTTTCATTAATCATGTATATATTCTGTGGAGTGATCAGCTTAAGCTTACCCGACACCTCAAAATCGTTTTTTCCACCTTTTACAACGATAGGTAAATCTCCGCCAACTCCAAAAGCTTTAAGCCCGATAGAGACCACCTCTGCCACTTGAGCTGAATAATTTAATGACGAATATACAATCGCAAATATCAACGCTGCCATTGATATAAATTGAGCTTTCGCAGAATAACAAGTCAACACAATCACATGAATGGCTACAAATAAACATATTGCAGCAACAAAAATTACACGAGCGGGGTTTACATCAGAATAAATCAATATGCCTGCGTAAACCCAAAAACCGACAAACAACAGACCATACATTAGCCATAGAGGCCACATAGTTAAATTTCTTTTCTTGTATAGGAACCAAAAAATCATGGGTGAATACAAGATTGACGCCGTCACAATTAAAAATAGAACAGTCGTCAAGAAGAACCACTTCATACCAAATACGCCTTCCAGGAAGAAGTCATACGAGAAAAAATCATATTCAGCCATATAAACCAAAAAGAGCATCATTGCGACATTTGGTACAAGCACAAAAGTAGAGACTAAATAAGAAATTACTTTCCACCAGAACTCTTGTGTCTTATTTTTTAAAAAATTAACTACGTCCATCAAATATACTCCGAAAACATAACGCCAAATTAAGCTGCTACCAACGCACAATGCCATTTTCAGCAATGCACCGTAATCAAAAAACTCATTGAAACTGATGAAGCCACGCGTTGGTAGTCAGGCTTGAATTTTTTGTTAGGTATTACTATTTCGTATTCATTAACTTGGCAAAGAATCACTAGGCTAACGCATTGTGATAAATTCAACCCAAACCTTTCACTCAATTTGGTAGCCAAATGTGACCAGCTTAAAACGAGTAACTCATTTATTCGATTGAGAAAACCAAAGCAACTTTATGCCAGCGAAACTCTCAACCGAACAACACGAAAACCCAATGAAGCAACCCACGAATATTGACATGAGAAACCGCTGAAGAAACTTGATGATTTGGGCAGACGAAGCTGATTTGCTGAAAGCCGTAAACGAATGGCTAGAGACATCACCAAATCTTTTCCCCCAGAAATTACGCTTTTCTCTTCGTAAACCTAACGCCCTGTTAAGGGGTGAGCAACGCAATACCAAATCCGCCGCATAACACCTTAAACACTAAAACCAACGCATAGTGAAAATGCCACGCGTTGCGAATCCCTCTTGAACAGTTTGTTAGTAGGTGACTTTCGTATAATCATCCAAACTAAAATATTCAAACTTTAGAACCACCCCACTATCAAAAGTAAGGGATAAAAAAATGATATCGCTATCCAAAAACTGTTCAATACGTGTCAAGGCATGGCTATAAATACCTTTAATTTCGCTGAAATTAACTAATGAGCTGTAAGACGAAAAATCACTATTTATTGGCTCTGTTGGCTCAACGCAGACGCGCCAAAAGATACTGATGCCATCGAAGTACAACTGAAACCACTGGGAGTCAAAACGAAAATACGCGACATTCGCTTGATCATGGATAGTTTGCGAACACTGGATTTGCTCAAGAAAAAACTGCTCACAAACTTTACCCACTTGGGGAACATTACCATTTATATAGAGCTCCACCTGAGCCTCCTGTCACCTACTAACGCCCTGTTAAGGTGTGAGCAACGCAATACCGATGCTCCCGCATACCACCTTAATCACTAAAACCAACGCATAGTAAAAATGCCACGCGTTGCGAATCACTCTTAAACAGTTTGTTATACCACTACTAAAATACGACCTCTAAACTAGACAACTTGTATCTTGCCCAAGCATCCATATAGTAGTCACTGTTACTGTCCCAGAACTCTGATGGCATTTTTCTTTGGTATTTTACATTCAAAATACTGTGCTCTTTCGGCGTGACAACACAGTAGACACAGTACTTGTCGATAACATCATATACATCAGAGACTTGGGGGTTAGTTAACGATAGTAAGATGCGCACAACCTCAGCCATGGGCACAACATGCTCTTTCTCAACTTTGTCGCTATTCCGAGCTGAGATTGTCCATTGGCATTGCTCTTTTATCTTTCTTGTATCCCACTTACCTGTCCCATTTACTGCACCGACACGGTACGCATACAAATTATCAACTAAATTGCGATAACAGTGAGAATCATCAACTCCACCATCAACAAGAACTAGAATAGCTTTAGCAAGAGCTTCAGCTTTAACTGCATATGACATATATAGAACCGCTTCAAAAAGCCGAATCGTAAACTACTTTCTTGTATGCAGAAACTCAGTTTCTCACATAGTGGTATAACGCCGCGTTAAGTGGTGAACAACGCCAACCACCAAACCTAAACCATTGTGCCTTAAACACTTAACCTGACTGGAATTGAAATCGCCAAGCGTTGTGAATCCGCCTTAAACGCCTTGTTAGGCGAAGTTTCCCACCGATGTTTAAGTGGTTTTGAAAGCAGATTACCCGAAACCAAATAAGCAACCAAACACCCACTGATTTTTTGTGATTCAAGAACCACAAATGTCACTATGTTTCAGCCGAAATTTCGACAACCACGAAATACAGACTTTCAGTGTTCAAGTTGCTTTTGAGGAGCAGAAACGTAAAGCTGCAAACGTAAAGCGAGAACGAAAACCTCGATTAACTTGCCCTCTCCACACTTTGAGCCAGTGAAATTCACAACCAACCGACTGTGAAAACCAATGAGGCAACCCACGAACTTTGGCATGTTTTACGGCAGAAGAGATTAAAGAATTTGAGCCGACAACGTTGAGTTGCCGACTTAGAAAAACGAATGCTCAAAGAAAACTAAGAAGATGAGAACAAAGAACTTTCCTGCCCGTCGCCTAACGCCCGGTTAAGGGGCAGCCAACGCCATTACAAAGCTTCCGCATAACATCGTAACCACAAAAAACCAACGCATAATAAAAATGCCACGCGTTGGCTGTCCCTCTTGAACCGTTTGTTATGTTTAAGCTTCAATGACTTACGTTTTACCAAAACCAAGATTAACTCAGCTTTGATTCACAAACAAAAGCCAAGACCTAAAAAACTGAAACGATTCATAGAGTTGAAAAACAGACTATGAATTTCGGCAATTCAAGCCCCAAAAACCTGTGTTCAAAATACTGATTGAGCCAGCCGCCCTAACCTCGCGCTTACCCGAAAATTGATTGAGGCAATTCTCTGAATTTCCAGCGCCAAAGAATAATTGTCCGGAAAACAGCGCCCGCTGAAGCCAACTTGCCGACAAACACAAAACCAATCAGCAGAGAGAACAAAGAAAAACCATAATCCACTGATTTTTGGTGATTAAACATAACGCCCAAAAAATAACGCCCTGTTAAGGGGTGAGCAACGCAATACCGAAGCCGCCGCATAACACCTTAACCACTAAATTCAACGCATAGTAAAAATGCCACGCGTTGCGAATCCCTCTTGAACAGTTTGTTATAACACAGTTTTACACGTCATCTTCCGATAAAATTTGACGACAATTACGAACCGTTAGTACGCGGATTTCGTGACTTAAACTGTAGATAATACGATAGTGACCAAAGATGATTTCACGATAGTTCGTGTGGGGCATTTCAGGAACAAACCGCCCCATTTCAGGCATACTTCCAAGTAGTTCAGTTTTATCAAAAACTTCGTTTACCCACCTCTCTGCTGCAGGTGGATTATCCAAAGAAATAAACTCCGCTGCATCACCTAGTTTCTGAAGTGCTAATGGAGACCAGACTACTTTCATTTTTTAATGCGCCCAAGTACTTGAGCACGCGCATCATCATTGGAAACACCAAGACCAGAAGCTAACTGAGCTTCTGCTGTGCGCATTTCTTCCAGTAACTCGATTTTCTCTTGCATTGCTTCATACTCAGCAACATCAAGAACAACAGCAACGCCTTTGCCTCGTTGCGTAATAACCAATGGACGACGAGTCTCATTGATTTGTTTGATGTATGAAGCTACACCGGCACGAAACTCAGACAAAGGCTGAATATCTTGATCGAAATGAATACGACTCATATTGAACTCCAGTTAGTACAAAATAACGTACAAATAATAGTTCAACTGACCCTTTTGGGCAAGAAGTTGATTCTGTGTTATAACGCTGCGTTAAGGGGTGAATGCCGCATAAACCAACTTTCCGCAGACCACTTTCACCAC
>NZ_SZTO01000038.1 GCF_013369385.1 Vibrio sp. 05-20-BW147
GGGATTCATGCCGCGTGGCATTTTTGGTATGCGGTTGTTTTTGGTGTTGAAAGTGGTCTGCGGAAGTTTGGTTTAGGCGGCATTCACCCCTTAACGCAGCGTTATGAGGAGTTTAGAGTATGCAGCAATCTCAGATTGTGGAAGAGAAAGTAGTAAAAGCAGTCAAGGACTTTGCATGTTCGATAAACTCGGGGAGTAAAGTCGTTGCTGATATGTCCTCGTTGATTGACGCGACTTCCCAGCTGCCACTTACAAGTTTTGATTATTGGGAGCGAATTATTCGATCTGAATTCTCCCTTGCACTAAGAGAACTTGAGCCTCCCAAATGGAAGTTTTGGTCTAAGCCTAAAGAATTGTTAACTTGGCTAGATTTGACTAGTTGGGATGGCTACAGGAGAGAAAAAGCTCTACGAAGTTTGTCAGGAGCTGCCCCCAATGCGTTTTTCTTTTCTCTTGCGGTGCGTAGGCTTAATGATTGGGTGCCACAAGTACGTGAAGCTGCGAGAAATACATTGCCGGAATTAGCAAAAGCGACAGCACCGGATTTCGTAGTCGAATCCTTGCTAACTGCTCTTTCAAATTGGAATTCTTGGGGCAGGATTGAAGATGCGGACAAGAAAATTCTTTTACAAATCATATCGCAGAAAGACATTGCTAACTCAATGAGGTCTAAGCTCATTTCATCAAGTGCAGGACCTATGCCTTCACTGTTTTCTCAGCTTGGACGCACAAATATTCTTGATGATTATTTACCAGAAATTGCAAATCTAGCCGTACAACCCGCAGTTCGAGCCAAAGCATACCGAAGCCTACTTGAAAGGCGTATAGCTTGGATAGAGGGCCGTAAGTGGAAATGGACTGATATCCGTTATTGCGAGGGAAGAATGACGCCCATCATGTCTGAACGCAAGTTAGATATCAAAGCTCCCATATTGGAATTGCTAAAATGCTCTGCTGAAGACCGGTCATCTGTTGTAAGAAGAGTATCAGCAGAGGTTTTGATTCGAGATCTAGAAGAGGTTGGAATTTACGCTAAGGTATTAGCGGAAAAATTTGCATTAGATCAATCCTCTGCGGTGTCGGAAAGGGGACGATTTGCATTGAATAAGCTTCAGGAATTGGAGCGCGATAACTCCTCATAACAAAGCGTTTAAGACAGATTCGCAACGCTCGGCATTTTTGGTTTGCTTTGATTTTAGTGTTTACGGCACAATAGTTTAGGTTCGGTGGTTAGCGTTGCTCACTACTTAACGCAGCGTTATGCCACAAGACGTTCAACATGGAGGAAAGGAAATGGATTTAAACGCAATATTACTATTTGTAGTCGCTTGTCTGGCTATCAATATGATACCTGGCCCAGACGTAATCTACATCGTCTCAAACACAATGAAAGGCAAGCTTGCAACCGGATTTAAAGCTGCAATTGGTCTTGGTGTTGGCTACTTTGTACATACATTAGCTGCGTGTTTAGGTTTGTCCGCGATAATCCTCAGCTCTGCTGTAACTTTTAGTGCGGTAAAATGGTTGGGTGCCGCTTACTTAGTATATTTAGGTGTTCAGTCTCTGATATCTATGTGGCGTGGAGGCAGTAAAATAGTGGTTAGTGAAAGTGTTGAAACCAACAAAAATGTATTTATACAAGGCGTTATTGTTAGTGTTTTGAACCCGAAGGTAGCACTATTCTTCCTTTCATTTTTACCTCAGTTTGTCGATACATCTACGGGCTCCGCATCAATGCAATTATTAGTGCTTGGTTTGCTCTTCAGCGCATTAGCTACGCTGTGTAACGTTTTATATGCCTCAGTCGGTAGTTGGGTTTTTAGTCGATCAAATTCTCAGCGTTATTCACGAGCACTTGAGGGTGTCTCGGGAGTTCTGCTTATTGGGCTGGCAGGCAAAGTCGCAATCAGTGAGCGCTAGTGGCATAACAAACAATTTAAGTGTGATTCAGCACGCGTGGCATTTTTGGTATGCGGTGGTTTCGGTGTTGAAGTGCTATGCGGTGGCTTGGTCATTGCGTGCTTCACACCTTAATTGGGCGTTAGCTTTCAAGGAGGAAAATTGAGCGCAAGTGACTATATCAAAGAGGTTCGTTCTAAGATTGGAACGATGCCACTTCTTATCCCCGGCGTTGCGGGTGTCATTTTAAATGAAAATAAAGAGCTACTACTTCAGCAAAAATCAGATGGCACATGGAGCCTTCCTGCCGGAATGATTGAACCTCAAGAGTCGCCAGTGCAAGCATTGATCAGGGAAGTTCGCGAGGAAACAGGTTTGGCTGTAAAAGTAGATCGCCTACTCGGTGTATTCGGCGGTGAGGGTTTTGGTTTTACATACCCAAATGGTGATCAAGTTGAATACACAGTTATCATGTTCAAATGTGTAGTAGAAAGTTGTTCTCAATCCACACTCGATGATGAAACGGTATGCCTTAAATGGTTTTCAAAAGGTAATATGCCAAGGCTTGAGCTGCCTTACCCGTTGGATTGTTTATTTGCAGAAAATGATTCAGCGTACTTCGTTGGCTAGAAAGCTAACAAATTGTTCAAGAGTGATTCGGCACGCGTGGCATTTTTACTATGCGTTAGTTTTAGTGGTTAAGGTGGTATGCGGAGGCATCGGCATTGCGTGCCTCACACCTTAACAAGGCGTTAGCCGTCACGCTGAATGTTCAGGTGACGGCATAAGAATTAGTTATTTACGAACATGTGGTTAGCTTTAGTTACACCTCTGTCGTAAGTGCAGAATGTGTCTGTAGCAGCTTCAGTTTTACTGTGAATCTTGATGTTGGTAATAACCTCGACAGCCCCCGCATCGTAGCAAGCTTGTTGCGCAGCTTTTACAATCTCTAGCAGTTGGTTTAGTTCGCCTTTTAAAGTGGTTTCCATCGCACTCACTTGAAATGGGACGCCAGAGGCTTTGACAACCTCAATAGCTTTATCGACGACTTCAAAGTTATTCCCTTCTTTTAGTCGTGGTATAACTTGGAAAGCTAGCATGACTTGATCTAGCAGTGGTTTTTGATTTGACATCAATAATTTCTCACTGGTTTTTGTTGGTATTGAGCTGCGTATAGTAACATCAATTCGAAGCATCGAGGTTTCACGTTGAGAGTGTCGGCTAACAAACGCTTCAAGAGGGACAGCCAACGCGTGGCATTTTTACCATGCGTTGGTTTTTGTGATTACGATGTAATGCGGAAGCTTGGTAATGGCGTTGGCTGCCCCTTAAGCGGGCGTTATGTTTAATCATGTAAAATCAGTTGGTTGCATCTTTTCTTTGCTTTCTAATTTTGGTCTTGTCGGCAAGTGACTTTAGTGGTCGCTGTTTTCTGGACTCCAATTCGTGGGCGCTAAAAATTCAGAGAGTTGCCTCATTTAAGTTCAGTGCGTTTTTGAGTCGAATGACGCGATCTTACTTTCAAACTTTGAGCTCCAGTTTTCGGTTTTCCACGCTAAAACTCAATATCAGTAAATTCAAATTTATTTGTAAATTCAGTTTTTTAGCGTCTGGTTTTTGTTTTCAAAGATAAGTTGAGTTAAGCTTAGGTATCGCAAAACTTAATCCTTTGAGCCTTAAACATAACAAAGCGTTTAAGCGGGATTCATGCCGCGTGGCATTTTTGGTTTGCAGTAAGTTTTGGTGGTGAAGGTGGTCTGCGGAAAGTTGGTTTATGCAGCACTCACCCCTTAACGCGGCGTTAGTTTGCAAGAGGAAAAGCGCAGCTATATCGCAAGACCTAGTGGCAAAAGTTCAAAGTCGAAATTGTCGTATCGGCGTTCAATTTCAGTGTTAACTAGTGTGGTGAAAACCCAAAATTGGCATTGTTTCAACGGTTGATTTGTTCTTTGGTGCGGCGAATTTTGGGTTAACTGAGTTGAACTTTTTTGCTGAAACTCTGCTCGTTGAGTTTGTTGGTACAAAATCCGATTTACTCGCTGAAATGACGTTTTTTCTGGTGTGGTAAGTTCCACGTGGTTTCAGTGACTTTGTTGAAAGTCCGCATTGTGAGATTGGTTTTCCAAAAGCACTTTTTGGTGTTGTGAGTTCGTTTTCTGCTGCGTTGTTTGTTCCACGTGGTTTCATTGAGTAGCCGCTTTGAGACTACGCCTGACTTAATTGCATCAAAGCACATAAGGTTTGTTGTTTTCAAAATTTAAAATAACGTAAAATCAACTCCTTGGGTTTGCAAACTAACAAACTGCTCAAGAGGGATTCGCAACGCGTGGCATTTTTATCATGCGTTGGTTTTAGTGATTAAGGTGGTGTGCGGCGGCTTTTGTATTGCGTTGCTCACCCCTTAGCAGGGCGTTATGTTTAATCACGTAAAATCAGCCGGTTGCATCTTTTCTTTGTTCCTTCGTATTTTCAATCTTGGTCTTGTCGGCAAGTTGGCTTTCGGTGGTCGCTGTTTTCTGGACTCCAATTCGTGGGCGCTAAAAGTTCAGAGAGTTGCCTCATTGAAATGCAGAGTGTAGGTGAGTGAAGTGATTTTGAGTTCAAAGTTAAAGCCCGGCTTTGCGGTTTCTTACGTTAAAACTCAAAGTCAGAATGTTCAAAATTATGAGTTAATTCAGCTTTTTAGCGT
>NZ_SZTO01000039.1 GCF_013369385.1 Vibrio sp. 05-20-BW147
ATCCGCAAAAGATTGATTGGCGAGATAGTGTTGTCTTAACCAACTCCACACTTGTTCTATCGGGTTTAGCTCTGGTGAATAGGGTGGGAGCTTGATGATACTGACATTATCAAATGGCTCAGCAATGTCATTTGTATGCCAACCCGCGCCATCCATAATGACCACTGCGTGACGACCTTTTTCGGTCACCACGGAGAGCTGCTTCAGATGCTCAACCATAAGGTTCTTGTGAACTCAAGGAACGACCATTGCATCACCAATACCTCTAGTGGGGCATACTGAGCCAAACAAATACGCATATTCAAACTGCTGCTGTTTGACCACTCTTGGTCTTGAGACACGCTCAACCCAAAGTCGAGTTGTCGTGTTTTGCTGGCCAAATCTTGCTTGCGTATTTCGGTGATTGCGATCGCTCGTTTCGGTTTATTCCGATCACTTGATCCTGCCGTTTTTCTCTCTTCCTATTTTTACGCTAAGTGATCGGATTGCGCCAGTTTTCTCATTGACTCACCACCCAGTTCTATTCGATGACTATTGTGTACCAGCCTATCCATAAGCGCGTCTGCGACGGTGGCGTTACCGATCATGTTGTACCACTCTTTTACAGGTAACTGACTGATGACGATTGTGCTGCTGTTTTGGTAACGGTCTTCCAGCACTTCTAACAAGTGACCCGCATGCTCTTGAGTCAGTTTTTCCAGTCCCCAGTCGTCGAGGATAAGCAGTGTTTTTTTAGCTAGAGATTGAAGTTGCTTTTGATAGCTACCATCCAGACGACCTGCGCTCAGGTCATCGAGCAAGCGAGTTAATCGGTAGTATCTGACGGTTTGCTGTTGGTCACAGGCGCTGGTTGCCAGAGCGCAGCCAAGATAGGTTTTGCCTGCGCCTGTTGGGCCTGTGATCAAGATGTTCTGGTGCTTGTGCAGATAGCTACCCGTTAGCAGTTCGCTCATCTGCTTGCGGTTGAGGTTTCGTCCCTCCTTGTAAATAAGTTGGCTCGGCTGAGCACCCACTCTCAGCTTGGCTTGTTGTTTTAAGCGTTGGATTTTGCTCTGATTACGATTCAAGATTTCACTTTCCAGAAGCAGGCTTAACCTTTCCTCGAAGTCCAGCTCTGCGTAGGTGGTCAGTTGCTCTTGTTGCTGCTCTAACGCTTTCGCCGCATGACTTAAGCGCAGGGTTTTGAGTTGGTCGTTCAGTGCGTTCATATCCTTTCTCCTAGTGATAACAGTTCGGGCCACGAACATTGCTGTGAACAAGGTTCGGTGTGCTTGAGGTGTCTTTGTTCAGTTGTCCCTCGCGATTGTTTTTCAGCAGATTATTGATGAAGGTGTAGTTCGGTTTTGTCAGCATCAGCGCATCTTTACAGGCCTGCTCTAAGCGCGACTCGCCATGGGTTTTACTCAGATTGAGCAGCCCAAGACAGGAACGATAGGCCTGCTCTGGATGAGGTTTGGTGTTCAGCATCTTATTGACGACCTCTCGTGTGGCAGGGCCGATATTGGCTCCCCAGTTGAGCAAGCGTCCAGGTGACCACTTTTGATGTTGATGATTACTTGGCATGTGCTCTGCGTTGGTGCTATTTCCACGTTCCCTTTGGCTGCGTGGATGTTGAGCGATCAAGTTACCTTGGTGGTAGATCTGCACCAGACGGTTGGAGGCTTCCAGCTCGACATGGTGACCAACCAGTTGATGAGGAACCGAGTAGTAGTGACGGCGATATTCGATGTGATAATCAGGCCCAACCTTGGCTCGTCTCGTTTCGGTATAGAGGTATCGCTGCTTAGGAAGCGGCTTTAATGCAGGTTTATCGAACAGTGCTTTGCGGCTCGCACCATACTGCTTCATCTCACGTTGGTTTAACTCATCCATCAGTGCTCGGATAGTGAGATTCAGTTCTTTGAAGGTATGGAAGGTTTGGTGGCGTAGCCGCATCATGATCCAGCGTTCGACGAGGAGCACAGCATTCTCCGCCTTGGCTTTGTCTTTCGGTTTGTAGGGGCGAGCTGGCATCACGGCGGTTTGATAGTGATTTGCTAGTTTTTGATAGCTGTCGTTCAGTCTTGGCTCATAACGATTCGCTTTGGTCACCGCGCTGCGTAGATTATCGGGAACCAAGAGATGAGGGACGCCGCCAAAGTGTTCGAAGGCATTGGCATGCGCTTCTAACCAATAGGACTTCCCTTGGCTGGGGAAGGCTTCCACATAGGTGTAGTTGGAGGCACCTAAGGTCGCTACGAACACTTCTGCTTCACGCACTTCGCCTGTATCAGGGTTCACCACCTGAAGCCGAGGGCCACAGTAATCGATAAACAGCTTATCACCCGCCACATGAAGCTGGCGCATGCTGCGCTTTTGGGTTTTGAACCAACGAGTGAAGTGCTCGCAGAACAGAGTGTAAGCGTAAGCTTGCTCTTGATATTGCTCATGATATTCCTGCCAGAGCAGCATCTTCGTCATGCCTTTGCGTCTGAGTTCGACAGCGTATTGCGTAAAGTCTGGCATCACCTTATAGCGACTGGCTTTCTTGCCGTGATACAACACCTGAGTGAGTTCAGTGTCACTGCAACCTTCGAGTAGAGGCCAGCCAGGTTGACTTTGTTTAAAGCTAGTAAGGAGTTCCGATATGGTGGACGGGCCGAGTTTCAGGCAAGAAGCGATGCTGCGATTTGAGAGACCGCAGTCGTACTTAAGGCGTAATACCTCTTTGATTTTGTTCATTGGAGTTCTCTTTTTGGCCATGGTCGCTTCCTTACGTTCTTGTTTAAGAAGTAAAGAATAGCGAGCTATTGATTTAAAAGAGAAAAAGGAAGGATTTCGGGCATTCCGATCGCGGTTTTCGCTATTCCGATCACCGATTTCGGAGTTAGGCTAAAAGTGCTCGGATAATCGCGGAATCAGTGATCGGTTTAAACCGAAATGGGTGATCGGATAATCCCGAAATGACTGATCGGAATGCTCCGAAATATGCACTTGCTTCATCTTGAAACCAGACATCGACGTTATCAAGCCCCATGTGACCGGGGATCTTAAGGATCGTTTCAATTTTGAATTTTTTTAAAATCGTCTTGGATTTGCTGGGATTGACGAGGGTGCTTGGAGCGTGAAGTTATCCAAGCAAAGCCCATATGGTTGAGCAAGTAGTAGATCGAATCTGGGTGGTAGTGTTTACCAAATTCATTAACGATATAAGCATGAATATCGTTATCAGTTAATCGACCGCCAGACGAATCCATCGCTCGAGCTCTTATATAGTGACTTAATTGTTCTCGCTGCTCCGCATTAAGAAATGCTGGGCGACCCGTTCTTGGTTTCTCTTGCAGTCCTTCAAGCCCTTCTT
>NZ_SZTO01000040.1 GCF_013369385.1 Vibrio sp. 05-20-BW147
GTTCCTCCTTAGCTCAGTCGGTAGAGCGACGGACTGTTAATCCGCAGGTCGCTGGTTCGAGCCCAGCAGGAGGAGCCACCTTTAAAAGCCAAGTCGAAAGACTTGGCTTTTTTCATTTCTGCGCTTTATTTTCCTGCCAATTCATTACTTTTCCTCCATTTATACTTTTTTCACGCTATAAATTTAATCGCGATCATGCTTTGACGCTAAGCAGCTACTTGTTTCACTCGTGCTACATTAATATTTCATTTCAATTAAACGGACAAACCAAGCATTTGCCGTGTTCATTGTGACTACAATATGAGCATTTTTATGAAACTTAAGACACAAGCTTATTTATTATCGGGAATTATCTTAATTGCCCTACTCGCGTTAACCGCTACTGGCCTTTGGACACTAAGGGTGGCCAGTAATCTAGATAACAAAGCACGAGTAACCGAACTCTTTCGCAGCGCTTATAGCATCCTGACCGAGGTCGAGAAAATGGCCGTAGAAGGAAAAATGTCTGAGCCAGAAGCGAAAGCATTAGCCACTCGACTACTGCGTAATAACATCTACAAAGACAATGAGTATGTTTACGTTGCCGATGAAAAAATGATCTTTATTGCCACTCCATTAGATCCACAACTTCATGGCACCAGTTTTCATGATTTTCGAGATGGTAATGGCAACAGCGTTGGCCAGTTAATCCTAGATGTGCTTGGCCGAAAAACAGGCCAACTGGTGGAATATACTTGGACGCAAAAACTGGCCGATGGCTCGATTGAGGAAAAACTCTCAATCGCAGAAAGAACCCCACACTGGGGTTGGGTTGTCGGTACGGGTATCGGCTTCAATGAAGTGAATGCTCGCTTTTGGTCAACGGCTCAATGGCAGCTATTTCTTTGTCTGGCGATTGCTGGCGCAATTCTGGGTGGATTGATTGTATCCATCAACAAAATGCTCAATCTGCTAGGTGGCGAACCAAATGATGTGAGAAACGCGGTGCAAGACGTGGCGAAAGGAAAAATCCAAACCACATTTGATACCCAAGCACCTCAAGGCAGCATATACCAAGCCGTGCAAGAGATGAGCCGATCTTTGGCTGAGATGATCACCAACCTTGAGCGTTCTATGTACGCATTGCGTGGTGAGTTGGCCTCGGTTGAAAGTCGTTCTGACGCGATATCTAACCTGACCACAACTCAGCAACAATCGACCGCGATGATTGCAACTGCGATGACGGAAATGGCATCGTCCGCCAACCATGTCGCTGATTCTGCCAGTGATACTGCCAACAATACGGATGAGGCGGACAAGCAAAGCAAGCATACGCAAGTTTTGATCAGAAATACCGTCACCAATATTCAGGGGCTAGCCCAACAACTTGGTACCGCAAGCCAAGCGGTGGCAGATCTTGATCAAGACGTGAACAATATCGTGAAGGTCCTCGATGTTATCGGAGACATTGCAGAGCAAACTAACTTATTGGCCCTCAACGCTGCCATTGAGGCCGCTCGTGCGGGCGAGCAAGGAAGAGGTTTTGCCGTCGTCGCGGACGAAGTACGTAATCTTGCAGGAAGAACCCAATCCAGCACTAAAGAGATCCAGTTGATGATCAATAACTTGCAACAAGGTTCTCGCAACGCCATCCAAACCATGGAAGTGTGTGCCGAAACAAGTCAAAGCACGGTAGTGGAGTCTCAAAATGCCTCAGAGGCGCTGCAACAAATCGTACTGGCACTCGAGTCAATTAGCACGATGAGTCAACAAATCGCAACCGCTGCCGCAGAGCAGACAGAAGTCAGTGATGACATTGCTAAACGCATAAACATGATCGAAGACAGCGGCAATCAGTTAACAACCGTAGTGACAGAGAGTCATAACAGCACTCGTAGCCTAGCAACGCTGGCAAACCAATTGGAAAATTGGGTTACTAAGTTTTCCGTAAAGCGATAAGCTCACGCTGATTTAACGCAAAGCACGCTTTAAAGCGTGCTTTTTTTATTCGATAGCAACGCAAACTCACTTGCTAATATGAGAAATTCGCATCGCTCAGATGTCTATATACTGTACTTCGATCGTTTAAAACGAATAAAAACACCTCATTGCGGGCATAAAATCAGCAAACGATATTTTTTTTCTATTTTTATATTGACCTAGAAAGCGAAAAACCGTTTAATACACCTCGTCGCCCGGATAGCTCAGTCGGTAGAGCAGAGGATTGAAAATCCTCGTGTCGGTGGTTCGATTCCGCCTCCGGGCACCACGAATTTAAAGTCGTTGGTGCTTAACGTACGAACGACAATTTAAAAAGAATATAGTGCGCCGACTTAGCTCAGTAGGTAGAGCAACTGACTTGTAATCAGTAGGTCACCAGTTCGATTCCGGTAGTCGGCACCATTCTTTTGCCTCGATAGCTCAGTCGGTAGAGCAGAGGATTGAAAATCCTCGTGTCGGTGGTTCGATTCCGCCTCGAGGCACCACTTATTTTAAGTTGTGCTAACACACAATAACCGAATAGTTCCTCCTTAGCTCAGTCGGTAGAGCGACGGACTGTTAATCCGCAGGTCGCTGGTTCGAGCCCAGCAGGAGGAGCCACTTTAAAACGATAAGCGAAAGCTTGTTGTTTAGGCGCCGACTTAGCTCAGTAGGTAGAGCAACTGACTTGTAATCAGTAGGTCACCAGTTCGATTCCGGTAGTCGGCACCATTTACAACGTTGTCTTGCATTGCAAGAAACACAGAATAGTTCCTCCTTAGCTCAGTCGGTAGAGCGACGGACTGTTAATCCGCAGGTCGCTGGTTCGAGCCCAGCAGGAGGAGCCACATTAAAAAAGCCGCATCATTGATGCGGCTTTTTTTTCGTTTCTAGTTCATCAAATTTACTTGGTTATCCATCACCCAAAACTGGAGCATTTTTCTTCAATAAGTTGGCAAGTGTGCAACTCAGTTCTATACCTATAGTATCAATAGTCTGAGTGACAGAATAAGTATGCCCCTATCCACAGAACAGAAACCATTATTCGTCATTGCTGCAGAAGTCTCGGCAGAGCTAAATCGTGGGGTGAAAATTGCCAAACAGCTTCAGCTTGTTGCCAGTAATGCCAGAGCATTAGCGTTAAGAGCTGGTCAAAGTGCTGCGGGGTTTCGACCCGTTACAGACTCAATTGACGAGCTAGTTCTACTGACCTTTCATTCTTCCAGCACCATCAATCTTAAAGCGCAGCAACTCAGTCAAATCGCCACCGAACGTACACGAGCTCAATTTGTGCTAGAGCGGCTGGATCATGTGGTTGTATTAGCAGGTAACGCACGCTTCGCAGCCAGCTTATCAAGTGCTAAATCACGTTCACAAGAGGAATATACACTTCTTAATCAGCTATTCAGAACGCAAGCTAAAGACCTCCAGGAAGCTTTACAAGAACTTTATGACCAGTTACGTATTGCTCAGATAATTTCCACAATGCTGAGTGTTGAAGCATCTCAAGTCGATGAGCGCTATCGAGAGCAACTCAATACCATAGCGGATAGCGTGACCAAGTTCTCTGACGCCATTCGCCTTCATGTTTCCCAATCACTTAAACTTTTCTCACTCTTTTTATAAGCAAGGAAGTTTCATTATGCGTTCAGAAATTCTTTACCAAGAGGGGAACCACCAGTGGTTAATGTTTGGTAGAGATCCACACAAGCCAGATAAGATAATCGATACCAACCAATATATGATCATACACAACGGTCAGGCTATGCTGCTTGACCCTGGTGGTATCGAACTTTTCTCTGCAATGCTGAGTAGCGTTGTTAAAGAAGTCCCACTTGAACAAATAACACATTTGTTCGCCTCACATCAGGACCCTGACATTATCTCCTCTCTTGGATTATGGGATAAAACTTTGCCTAAAGCCACTTTGCACTCTCCATGGCTTTGGGAGGGATTTATACGTCACTTTGGTATGGAGTCGATTCACTTCTCACCGATAAGAGATGATGGGGGGAGCGTTTCTATCGCGGGGCTTGAGATACAGTTCATACCCGCACACTACATGCATTCCTCTGGTAACTTTTCAGTCTATGATTCAGATGCAAAAATCTTGATGTCCGGCGATATTGGAGCAGCGTTAGACAAACTTGATGCTCCCATTTTCGTTACTGACTTTAACTCACACAAAGAAAAAATGGCCTACTTTCACCAACGATGGATGCCATCAGAAAAAGCCAAATCCAAATGGATAGAACATGTCAGTAAACTCGATATCGAGATGATGTGCCCACAGCATGGGGGCATATTCAAAGGTGATGATGTGAAACGCTTTCTAGAATGGCTGGATAAATTAGAGGTAGGAATTGCAGTATAGGCTCAGTGACGAATACCAATTGATGAAAATATGCTGTAGTCAAAGCAACTCATACCAATCTAACTAAAAATATGATCTAATTGAGGCTGTTACTTCTTCGTGATAAATGACGCTATGGACAGTCTCAATAACATTGATTTCAAAAAACTTGCTAGCCAACAAAAATCGATTCAAATGAAGATGCGATTGCTCGCATTGGCCCATTTTAAAGATAGTCACTCTCGAACCCAAATTGCTAAGTTCCTTAAGGTAAGCAGAACCAGTGTGAATAAATAGGTACAAATATTCCTTGAAGAAGGGCTTGAAGGACTGCAAGAGAAACCA
>NZ_SZTO01000041.1 GCF_013369385.1 Vibrio sp. 05-20-BW147
ATCTTTTAACGATTGCGTAAAGTTTGATTTCCCGCAGTTGTCGCAAAACTTAGCACCACGTATGTTCATAAAAGTTATTAGCGCAACAATGGGGACAATTACAATCCAGAATTGATGTTTAAAAAAGCCCATCAAGTTAACAATGAACAAAAATAAAGCGCCTATCACGACAGAGAATGCTGGATAATATTTCCTCTTAAACTGTGTATTTTTATTCGCATAGAACAACACATAACCGAGGAGTGAAACACCCGCCCAAACACCAAAAGCTATTGGTACTTTTTCATCCATATCTACAATCCATCTTGTGAACATAACGCCCAATTAAGGGGTGAACAACGCCTCCACCCAACCTAAAATATTGTGCCATAAACACTAAATTTGAAGTAGAAGCAAAAATGCCAAGCGTTGTGAATCCCTCTTAAATTGCTTGTTAGCTTAATTTTCCCACTCTCTATTAAGCATACCGCCGTCTTCTAAGTACAGATCAATGGCTTTCTCACGCATTCTTAGCAAACGCTTGTCTGTATGCTTTTCTGGAAAGTCGTAAGAATCTAGATAAATCGCATGATACTTAAGTTGATCAACTATTGTATCTTCCCAAGCTTGATTCCAATCAGCTAACTCCAGTATCTGCTCGACAGCAAAGATGAGATTTGATACATAAAACTCATACTGAATGTATTCATCTCGATTGTCACAAAACTCGTAGTATCGAGGTGATGCCTCTGGGTAGCTAGCCAACGAGTACTTAGGGTTATCGAAAGCCAACTTTAAGTACCCCATATATTGACTCTGGGCATGTATCTCGTGAGCCTGAACTTTCGAGTTAGAATATTGCCGATACGCGACAATCAAAGCCCCACATGCCACAACCAACGTTGCAATCCCCGTAAAATCTGAAACAGATAATGACTGTAGCAAATTATAACTCCTATGATTTCCAATATTAAGCTAACGCTGCGTTAAGGGGTGAATGCCGCCTAAACCAACCTTCCGCAGACCACTTTCACCACCAAAACCAACCGCATACCAAAAATGCCACGCGGCATGAATCCCACTTTAACGCTTTGTTATGAGCCGGGCTTGAGATAAACACCCACTTCTCTAAATTGAGATTTCAAATCCAGCATTTGTATGTGGGCCAGTACTATTTGGAATAGATTAAACACTGCTGCTGCAAACATGCACCCTGCCACATAGCCAGACCACATTTGTTTGTCAGGCTGATATAACGTGTTGAAAGATAGAACAAAGAAAATGAGGCTAGAGAAACTTAATAGGTATTCATTACAACTATATAGGTACGAATTTGTCGAATAGTCATATTTGATTGTGACTTTTCCGCCTGCTCGAGCCAATTTTAGGTGAAGTGAGTTGCCTACAGTTTTATAAGATAAATCATTTCTATCAAGTACTTGCTCTACTTTATCCAACATTCTTCAATGTCCTCCATGACTATTGGTTTAGCTGTACCACTAGCGTTGGTACTGCAATTTCTACAACTGCGTTCAATATGTACGAGGCTCATAACGCCGCGTTAAGGGGCGCAGGCACGCAACACAAAAGTGACCGCATAACACCTTAACCGCTAAACAAACTGCAAACCAAAAATGCCACGCGTGCCAAGTCCCGCTTTAACGCTTTGTTAGGCAAATTTCTACTCTTTAATTATCTTTATCAGATCATCTTTAGATATTTTCGTATAACGTGAAAATAGCATTTCTAAGTCACGTTCCGATTTATCTCGCAAAACATAAGTGAAGTTTCCTTGGTCAGGGATCCTAATATGTACATTACCCAAATAAGCTACTTTTCCTGACGTCACTTCGAAAGGAATAGAAAACCTGTCCTTAGAAGAAACTTGAAGGGGCGCTACTAGCCGAAAAATATCATACTTGCCCTGAGGTAGTTCTAGAATCACTAGTCTCCCTTTTTCCTTTGAAGCCCAGTCTAAAGGGTTTCTGTTTGTCCATAATGTAACATCCCCTTTCTCTGTACCATCCTCATTTTGATACTGTAGAAAAAAGTTTTCCAAAATACCTTCAGTGGTAAAAGAAAAAACCACAAGACCTCTATTAGATTTTTCGTCTAAACGATAATCCAATGGTGCATTAAATGATGCACAAGAAGTAAGTGTTAAGGAGAGAACTATGTATATTAAGTATCGAATCATTTTAATTTCCATTTATTTGCCTAACGCCGCGTTAAGGGGTGCAGGCACGCAATACAAAAGCTACCGCACAGTGCCGTAACCACCAAATTCAACGCAAACTGAAAATGCCACGCGTGCCAAATCCCACTTAAACGCTTTGTTATGCTTAAGCTTCAACGCCCACATTTTTACCAAAACCAAGATTAACTCGGCTAGGATTAGCTAACAAAAAGCAAAACCTAAAAAACTGAAATGAATCATAGTTTTGAAAATCGAACTT
This sequence comes from Vibrio sp. 05-20-BW147, assembly GCF_013369385.1. Classification (GTDB taxonomy): domain Bacteria; phylum Pseudomonadota; class Gammaproteobacteria; order Enterobacterales; family Vibrionaceae; genus Vibrio; species Vibrio floridensis. Next base: position 2,436 of record NZ_SZTO01000041.1, read on the forward strand.
TGAAATTTGGCTGCTTAAACTCAAAAACCTAAGTTAAAAGCTCTGATTGAGCCAACTGCCCTAACCTCGGGCTTGCTTGAAAACTGATTGAGGCAATTCTCTGAATTTTCAGCGCCAA
>NZ_SZTO01000042.1 GCF_013369385.1 Vibrio sp. 05-20-BW147
ACCAAAAATGCCACGCGGCATGAATCCCTCTTTAACGCTTTGTTAGCCCTGTGCCGATTAGTACATATAACCTAACCAGTCCAAATGACCATTTGCCCACTCTTTGCCACTTACTGGTTTGATAAACAGATCATCAATATGCTCAACTGCCACACCATAGTTTGTGTGTTCATTAAGCCGTAACCAAGAATGGATTGTCTCGACTTTGCTATAACCATGCTTCAGATAGAAGCCATCTAGTTCAGAGATTAGCATAATGAAATCAACCCCTTTTCCCTCTGCAAACGACGACACTTCAGAAAGCATAAGTGACCCAATGCCTTTACCTCGATATTGTCGAGCAACACAGAAATCAATGACACCCAAGACTTTGTAAACTTCATCACCGACTTTCACGGCGCGATAATCTAACCCTAAATAGCCCACGAGCATGTCACCTTCATACTGTAAAGCACGCATATGAGGCAGTTGCTTATAGTAGGAGCGATTGGCTTGATGCTCAGGAAAAGACTGATTCCTCAAAGCCTCAATAGCTTTGTGTTGTGCTTCCGTTACATTAATTTCAAATACAATATCCATTGTTTTCCTTGAAAGGGCTAACGCCCGCCTAAGGGGCTGGCAACGCTACCGCACGGCTTAAATTTACAACCGTAACCACCACAGCTCATTGGGACTGGGAACGCCACGCGTTGACAGTCCCTCTTGAGGCGTTTGTTATGCTTAAGCTTCAACACGTTACCTTTGAATCAACTTAAGAATAACTCACCGAAATCATTGACCAAACCACAGTGCTGCTCAAATCGGAACTGGCTCAAAGTTTACTTATGAGCTGACCAATGCAGGGTTTCATTTTGCAAATGAGCCAGTGTGGAAACCCTCTCCGACAAACCCACTCACCACAACATTGGCACGACAACTCAATGAGGCAATAACGCTGAAACGTACAGCGATAAACACATTGCTGTTTCATTAGGCAGCGAAAGACAATGCTCAATTGCCGACTAACTTTCAGCCTGCAAGTAAAGGCACCAAACTGCTCAAAGCGACTTGAGAGAGCCAAACTCACCTCGTGCAGAATCAACATTCCAGTGAGGCAATCACTCCGAATTTACAGCGCCAGATACATTGCCGCTTCGTTAGGCAGCGAAAAACAATATTGAATTGCCGACAAAACCTGAACAAAATGCCAAAAGGATCGAAAACCACAAACACTTGATTTTAATGGATTAAGCATAACGCTGCGTTAAGGGGTGAGTGCCGCCTAAACCAGCTTTCCGCAGACCAATTTCACCACAGAAATCACTGCATACCAAAAATGCCACGCGGCACGAATCCCTCTTTAACGCTTTGTTATGTTTATTTAGCCTAAGATTTCAGACAGTTAAATGCTTCAGCGACTGTTTCAAACTGAATTTTTGTCAAACAGACTTCCGCTAAACAGAACTCATGACGTTGAATCAATCTAGATGCTTCCTCTGCTGAAATCTGGATTGAGTTTCCAATCAAGTGAACTACTGAGCCATCTGAAACAATTGAATAGACAAAACCTTCAGAATCAATGACTCGATCACTTGGACTAACGATCAAATCCACACACTCGCTATTCAAATCAGCATCAGAACCCAAATAAACAAGCTCATCGTCACCATCTAACTTCAGAATACAAGGCCAATTGACCATGAACTTCTCCGATAAACATAACGACGCGTTAAGGGGTGAGTGCCGCCTAAACCAGCTTTCCGCAAACCACTTTCACCACCACAAACCACTGCATACCAAAAATGCCACGCGGCACGAATCCCACTTGAACGCCTTGTTAGCCCAAGCGAGACTTTGCATTTGACTCAACATCTAAGTAGCTAAAGGCAACGAGAAAGCATCCCATTGTGTGTGCTAGTAACGTTACTAGTGACGCTATAACTAGAAAAACACTAGATTCAAATGCAGAAAATGGTGCTTTGAACATATAAACAACTAACTGAAAGCCTAATGATATTAAAATAAGCGATAGCACATTGGGTTTGCACTTCTTGAAGAGCAGTTTAAAGCTACTGGTTTCAGTTTTAATATAATGTGGGACTATGAGAACAGCCCAAAACACTAGAGCTTGAGCAAGGATTTCACAGACCAACTGTAAACTGCCCAAATCAGCCTCATTTGAAACCCCAATTACGTTCACTAAAACCGCTAACAAAACGAACCGCACAACAAAACTAGCAATCGCACAAATCACAAGCAAAACTAGCACCTTAAGATATAGTAATGACTCATGACCAAAGTTTGGGATTTTTCTTCCTAAAACCACAAAAATACAGTTAGTTAACAGCATTGAATAGGCAAAAAACTGTATAACATATGAAAGAAATCCTACTCCTGCTATTTGCTTTGATAAGGACAGACCAACAGCCCAGTTCAGTGAAAAAATAAGTAAAGGAATAGTTACCGCATTCAATGTTTCTTTAGCGTACAAAAAAGGAAACGCAATACTTGTAATTAGAATTTTTAAAATGTTCATCAATACATCCTATCGGGGCTAACGCCGCGTTAAGGGG
>NZ_SZTO01000043.1 GCF_013369385.1 Vibrio sp. 05-20-BW147
TTTTACCCAAACCAAGATTAACTCAACTTTGATTCACAAACAAAAGCCAAAACGTAGAAAACCGAAATGACTCATAGTTTTAAAAATCGTACTTTGAAATTTGGCTGCTAAACCTCGAAAAACTAAGTTCAAATTGCTGATTGAGCCAACCGCCCTAACCTCGCGCTTGCTCGAAAATTGACTGAGGCAATTCTCTGAATTTTCAGCGCCAAAGAATAAGTGTCCGAAAAACAGCGCCCAATGAAGACAACTTGCCGACGAGCTCAAAACCAAAAAGCTAAGGGAACAAGGAAAAATCATAAACCACTGATTTTATTTGATTAAGCATAACGCTGCGTTAAGGGGTGCAGGCACGCGATACAAAAGTTACCGCACAGTGCCGTAACCACCAAACTCAACGCAAACTGAAAATGCCACGCGTGCCAAATCCCTCTTAAACGCTTTGTTATGTTTTCATTGCCCAACTTTGCCAGTTTCCAATAAAGTCAACGCATAGTCACGCAACACCCTTGCATTGTCAGCCGACGCACTATTGCCACAAAATTCCTCTTGATACTTGATTTGAGGGCTTGAATATATGGGCAGTATATTCCGCTCATAACTCATTATTGTGCCTGAATCGCCACACTTAAATGCGCGAGCATACGGAACGAGTTTTTCCTGATATCCTTGCGGAACAGCGGATTTCAAAAACATTGTTAGATTGGGAATTGGATGTTTCTCACTATGCTGCGCCCACGATAAATGACCCAATTCATGCTCTAACACATGTATTGGCGCAGTAGAAGAGATAGCAAAGAACCACGCTCCAAAATACGATGATGCTTGGCCAGACAATCCAAATTGACTTTCATGCTTTCCATGAAAAATCAGACCATATTTTTCATTAGGACTAAGCTGTTTAACTGATATTTTTTGTTTTTCGAGAGCCTTACCGACCAAGTTGCCTGCTGCGACTAGACTACGAACTTCACTTTTATCTATGTAAAGTGGTACAACATCACCCAAGCTTCGGGTCAATGGAACACATGAATTCTTTAAAACCTGATTCGCGTACTTTATTGAAGCGTTCAGCGATTTTTTAATGTCTTCTATTGAAGATGACTCTAAGACTTCTTGGTCAACAAAAAAATTAATCTTCGTATTTGCCACTTTCTCAAAATTACAGCTAGGGAGCTTAAGTCCTCCTGAGTTTGGTTTTGTTAAAATTGCAATTCCGAAAACCACGATAATAGTGCCTATGGTCAAAACCTTTTTATTCATAAATCGGAATCATCCTTGAAATCGAAAATTGAAAGAAAACATAACGCCCAATTAAGGGGTGAACAACGCCTCCAACCAAACCTAACGCATTGTGCCATAAACACTAAATTTGAATTAAAAGCAAAAATGCCGAGCGTTGTGAATCCCTCTTAAATTGCTTGTTATGTTTTACCACAAACATATGATTTACTTGAGAAAGAACTGCTATTTCTGACTAGTTTTCTGAGCTAAACCACAAGGCAAGAACCAACTTGGCCACCAAAGGCGATTAACCTAAAGCAAGTAAGCCCACTTCCCTGCCCAATGAGGCAACCCGACCAAGTAACAACAAGCGCCCTATCTTTCCAACCAAAGCGCAAAACAATGTTGAATTGCCGAGGCAACTGCCAAGCTGAAATGCTGCTTGGTAATAAACCTGAAAGCGACTTTGAACCAGTTAAACAAGAAGCCTACCGCCACGACCTGACAATGAAGCAACCCGCGAGCATTGGCATGTTTTACGGCCTGAGTGATTCAAGAACTTAGACCGACAATGCGGATTTGCTGAGTCTAATAGGGACGAGTTGTCAAAGGGACAAAGAACTAGAGTCTAAGACCATTAAGCCTTTGAATTACAAGCAAACATAACGCTGCGTTAAGGGGTGAATGCCGTATAAACCAACTTCCCGCAGACCACTTTCACCACAAAAACTCACTGCAAACCAAAAATGCCACGCGGCATGAATCCCTCTTGAACGCCTTGTTATGAGAATGAACTCACCTTAGAACTCTACTAACCCCATTCTCTCTGCCGTTGCTAGACCATTGAAAGGCCCTTTAATGGAACTAGATAAATTCTCTAGAGCAACTCTGTCCAAGTGCTTGATGCGTTCATCGCTTGGTGGCTCAAAATAAATAAAGCCACTCAGAACTTCGTTTAATGTCGTAATTTCAACATCATCTAAAACAGATTTGAGTTTTTCGGCTTCAACTTGAGCGCACTCGAACTCTTTCAGAGAGTAAATGTATATAAAAACTTCTTTTTTATCGCCAAGACTCAAACTCTCAAACCAGACAGATTTTGGAAAATTCAAGACAGTTTGCTTTCCCAGTTCGTCGCATTGTTGCCACTTATCATTCCAATTTTTTAAGTAGCCAAACTTGTCGACATGTGCAGAACAGCC
>NZ_SZTO01000044.1 GCF_013369385.1 Vibrio sp. 05-20-BW147
CTGCAAACCAAAAATGCCACGCTGCATGAATCCCTCTTTAACGCTTTGTTAGCGCAAAAGTTCACTACCTAACTATTTATTGCGTTTTTTTGTCGGGAAAATACAAATGCAGCTATAAACATACTGATGATAGAAAGTATGAGAACGCCTCCATATATAGACACTTTGAAATGGGAACTATCGCACATCCGCTCTACAACAGACTCACTAGGCCTAGCAGGATTAACAAAGATTTTTATTTCTTTTCCTATATCCTTGGTATACACAAGCCTTTTAGCTTCATCGTGCAACTCATCGTTATCATATGATTTTACCCATGAATAACGATTACCTACATATCCCTTACCGCCATAGTTATACTCATATGAAACGTTAGGGGCGTAGGCGATTTTCCTATGGCGATTCATATCTTCAAATGTCATAGAATCAACTTCTGCGTGAATTATCTTCGCAGGAATTACATCCCAGCTCTGAGAGATATAACACCCAAATCCAATCTTCATCGGCCTTGCAACAGCGACATACACGAGAAGCAAAAACATTGAAGAAAATAGTAGTAGCAATGGAATACGTAGGTACTTTTTTAACATCCGCTCATTTAACGTTTAGAAATTTGACTTTTATATTAACCGAAAGCCAAACTTGGTAATCACCTGATTGCACCGCTTTCGTCGCAAAATTTTGTGCTAACGCCCAATTAAGGGGTGAACAACGCCTCAACCCAAACCTAAAGCATTGTGCCATAAACACTAAAACTGAAGTAGCAGCAAAAGTGCCAAGCGTTGTGAATCCCTCTTAAATTGCTTGTTATGTTCGTAGCCATTTGTACATGACGTGGCTATCAACTAACCCTAGATGAGCATGCTTATATGCCTTGGGAATTGTACCTATGATTTGAAACCCTAGCTTCTCCCAAAGCTTCACCGCAACTTCATTGGTAGAGACCACGCTGTTAAATTGCATGGCATCAAAGCCAAGTTCTAGAGCAGTTTCCTGAGAATGTTCACACATAAGGCGTGCAATGCCCTTACCTCTAGCTTTGCTAAAAACCATGTATCCACAATTACATATATGGCTACTTGGCCCCATTGCATTTGGCTTGATGTAGTAAGAGCCCAGTACAACGTCATTTTCTACGAAAACAAAAGCTTTCAGGGGAGATTCACACCATAAAGCAAATGCTTGTTCTAGCGTCATATTTGGGTCAAAGGCATAAGTTTCTTGTGCCTGGATTACCGCAGAAAATGTTGGCCAAAACGACTCAAAATCAGCTTTTGTGATTTCCCTAATCATGAATTTCCTCCTAGAACATAACGCCGCGTTAAGGGGCGCAGGCACGCAATACAAAAGTGACCGCATCACACTTTAACCACTAAACTTACCGCAAATTGAAAATGCCACACGTGCCAAGTCCCTCTTAAACGCTTTGTTAGGCCCTCAAGTCGCTTACAACCGTAGTCTCAATCTTGGGTAAATGCTTAGCTTCATTGACATAATCTATAAACATCGTACAGCTTTCAATGTTAGAGACTTTCCAAACCCCATTAGTTAAGGTCAAAGTCCAAATTGTTTCGACATCTTTGAATTTTTTACTCCCTTCAACAATTTTTCCTGTCTCTTTAACCATTAGGTAATCTTGAGTTTCTCCCGTAATAGCAACCACAACCATAGAACCTTCGTGTTCTACAGATTGATTCCTATGAACAAATAGTAACGGCTTAATTTTGGACAAATGGGTTACCTTACATACATTAACCAACCCTTGTTTTTTCCAATTCTCAAGATGTACTTGCTGCTGATTTTGCCAATACCAATCTGTCATCCAGTCTGAAACACTCGATAAGTCTTCACTATCCCAACCAGCATGCACTCGATAGAAACAATCCTTGACTCTTTCTTGTACTTTTAACCACTCAAACAGTTCACTATAGCCAGCCATAAACCTTAGATCTTTTCTAGCACGTTGCTCAGCTAGTTTCTCCTTGCAAAAGGCGTACACTATAAACGGTGAAAAAAAGACTAATAAACATATTATTATTACCTTTCCCCAGAATGTCTCAGATAATACGCTTGCAATTTTTCCTCCAGGGCCAGCAAATGCGGGCTCTGCTACCACTAAACATGCGACAACAATTGCCGACAAATAAACCACTAATTTACTCATTGAACTTCCTTGTATACTATTTGGGCCTAACGCCGCGTTAAGGGGTGAGTGCCGCAAAAACCAACCTTCCGCAGACCACTCTCATCACCAAAACTCGCCGCATACCAAAAATGCCACGCGGCATGAATCCC
>NZ_SZTO01000045.1 GCF_013369385.1 Vibrio sp. 05-20-BW147
GGGATTCATGCCGCGTGGCATTTTTGGTATGCGGTGAGTTTTGGTAGTGAAAGTGGTGTGCGGAAAGCTGGTTTATGCGGCATTCACCCCTTAACGCGGCGTTATGTTTTAATCATAATTTTGAGAACTAAATTTAATATTTAAGGTAGTTTGATGGAAAATAAGAAAGGTCACTTGTCATTAATTAATCTGACACCTATGTTGACGTGGTTTTTAGTAGGCTTTGTTGCACAACTTGTATATCCTTTGACCAAACTAAATACAGACAATATGTCGATTACTACAATTCAGTTTGGATTGGCATTTTCAGTTATATTATGTCTATTGTCAGTAAGTATATCATTTCTATGGGAAAGTAAGCCCAATGACAGTTGTGTACTCCAGTTTCTCTATTCTTCATCAAAACAGCTCTTTGATCTTTGCCTTGGTGTGGTTGGTTTTTCACTAGCTTATTTTGTGCTCCATAAAGTGTGGGATATTGCCGCAATAATTTTAATCATATCTGCATTTCTAACTTTATTGATTAATCATGTGTTTCTAATAGTTTTTAGCCTAAAAGATGTAGGGACATTAAAAATGCTTGGTGCTAATAAATACAGTGATGATAGCTTTAAAATCCATAAATCAATCATTGCAATAATTTCTATCGTAGCACTGTGTATTATGATTTTTGGAGCTCTCTATTGGTTCCTATTTAAATAAAACATAACAAACTGTTTAAGAGTGATTCGCAACGCGTGACATTTTTACTATGCGTTGCGTTTAGTGTTTAAGGTAGTATGCTGCGGCTTTAGTATTGCGTTGCTCACACCTTAACAGGGCGTTAGCCCAATTCGGTAAAAATGGAGATTTAGGGACGAATGGAAGTTGTATTTGTAAGGCATGGAGTGCCTGACTACTCGTTATCTGACGAGCGAAAAATGAGCCAGCTTGAAAAAGATTATGCTCCTTTACATCGAGAGCATATCCATAAGTTGCACTCTGTTGCTCAAGAAATTCAGCTCGAGAACGCAGAAGTTATCATCTCTTCACCGTATACAAGAGCACTACAAACTGCCGAAATCATTAATCGTAAACTCGGTTTAGAACTCTTTGTTGAACATGACCTACGAGAGTGGCGAGCGGACTTGGATGGTGGTTATGTAGATCTTCAAGAACGAGATCGCCGTTGGCATGAGTATCGCGCTTCGCTGAAAAATAATGCGGAGCCCAATAATGTTCCGTATGAGTCTTGGATAGCGCTTAGAAATCGTGCAGAAAGCGTGTTATCGCGATACACGCATTATTCTAAGGTAATTGTCGTTTCGCATTTTAATGTGTTTGAAAGTTTGGCTGGCTACCAAGACAACGGTATTGGTTGCGGAAGCTATCGTTCGCTCACGTTGGGCAAATTGGGCTAACAAACGCTTCAAGAAGGACAGCCAACGCGCGGCATTTTTACAATGCGTTGGTTGTTGTGATTACGTTGTTATGCGGTAAGTTGGTAGTAGCGTTGGCTGCCCCTTAAGCGGGCGTTATGTGTCTCATAGGATAAATTTTCGCATGAATGGATATACTAAATGGGCTGTTTTGTTCGTGGCAGTCGTAGTCACAGGGTGTGATGGGCGAGTTAAAACCGAGAATGAATCAGTGGGCTTCTTTATCTCTTCTGAATCTGTGTCAGGAATTCCAATTTCAGATCTTGTCTCGTCTCTCGAAAATCTTCCCAATCAAGTTGGTGGATGTGATGCTGTATATCAAAAGCCAACAAATGAGTTGTTGATTCAGTGCTCAAAGAGAGGTTTCAATTATACGAATGGTCAAGTAGAGGCAGCATTATCACAAGATGTTGACTTAAAAGTAGCCGAAATTCATGGGCAGCTTATTTACAAATGGTCAGTGAATGACATTAATTGCTCTATAGCAATTGAGGAGGAAAATGACATTTTCGAGCTTTGGTGTGGACGAGGCACATAACAAACAAAAAAAAACATAACAAACGCTTCAAGAGGGACAGCCAACGCGCGGCATTTTTACTATGCGTTGGTTTTTGTGGTTACGGTGTTATGCGGAAAGTTAGTAGTGGCGTTGGCTGCCCCTTAAGCGGGCGTTATGCTTAATCACGTATAATCAGTGGCTTATTGTTTTTCGTTGTTCCCTCGGCTTTTCAGTTCGGTGCTTGTCGGCAAGTTAGCTCCATTGGGTGCTGTTTTTCGGACACTTATTCTTTGGCGCTGAAAATTCAG
>NZ_SZTO01000046.1 GCF_013369385.1 Vibrio sp. 05-20-BW147
GGAGAGAGAGCTTTAATTATTGGTGGTTTGGAAATAGGTCATGGTGCCGTTGTTTTAGCCGGAGCGGTTGTAACTAAAGACGTCCCACCCTACGCTATTGTTGGTGGGGTTCCTGCAAGAATAATTAAGTATCGCTATGATAGTGATACAGTTGATTTTCTATTAAACTTGGAGTGGTGGAATAAAAATATTGAATGGATACATTTAAATTCTTCAGTATTTTCTAATTTTGATGAATTTAAGAAGGTTGCGAGTTATGTTGATTAAATTAATCTATAGGCTAATGGCTTTTATATTATCTAATTTATTTAAGTTGAAGAACTTGTTTTTATTAAGGGTTTTTAAAGTTAAATTTGAGAAAGATCTAAGAATCAACGGACCTATGTTTATAAGATCTTTTGGTCAGCTAGAAATTGGTCATAATGTAACAATCAACTCAAGTTATAGTTCTAATCCTATTGGCGGTAACAGTTTTACATCAGTAGTTGTTATGAAAGGTGCAAAAGTTGTTATCGGTAACAACGTAGGGATTTCCAACTCGGCTATATACTGTATGAATGAGATTACTATTGGTGATGGTGCCATGATTGGGGGTGATTGTAAGATATATGATACTGATTTCCACTCCTTAGATTGGAAGAGCCGTCAGTTATCTAATGATCAAGGCTCCTCTCTACCGGTAACTATTGGTGAAAGATCTTTTATCGGTACTGGTTGCATAATATTGAAAGGTTCAAAAATTGGAGTTGGGAGTGTTATCGGCGCTGGTTCAGTTGTCTCTACATCAATTCCTGACAATCAAATTTGGGCTGGAAATCCCATAAAATATATAAAAGACGTATAAACATGAAATTGACTGTAATTACATCTACACTTAATTGTTTCGAAGAAATTAAAAAAACGGCTGCATCAATAAGGAATAGTGGAAATATTGACATTCAATGGGTTGTTATAGATGGTAACTCTTCCGATGGTACAGTTGAATATATTAACGATAATCTTGAATTAGTAGACGTTTTTATATCGGAGCCTGATACGGGTATATATGACGCTTGGAATAAAGGAATAAAATATATCAAGGGAGATTGGGTGTTATTCCTAGGCGCTGGAGATGAAATAATAGGCAGTGGAGTTCAAGTATTACTAGATTATATAAAATCAGACACTACCAATCGGACTATGTATTATGGAAATGTTAACTTGATTGATAGTGATGGCATTAAGTTGCTCAAGTATAAAGAAGTCTCTCTGGGAAATTGGTCTTCAGGAAGGCCGGATCTGCCATGTCATCAAGGGGTATTTCAGCATATCTCACTTTTTAATGTAACTCCAGTGTTCGATACTAAATATAAAATTGCTGCTGATTCCAAATTTTTATTAACTAATATTTACCAGTCCTCAATTTATTATATGGATATTGACGTTGCTAATATGGAATACTTAGGTGTTAGTACTAATCCTGTACATGTGCTCAAGGTAACTAAAGAATTAGCGAATCTAAGAGAGGAGCTTATGTTAAAGGCTCCGAAATTTTCATTATTAAAATTCCATTTTAAATCTTATGTTAAATACTTTCTTTCTAAAGTAATAGGCATTAACCTTAAACCAAGGGCAAAAAATTGAACTTATTCCTTTGGGCGATAGTGTTATCTTGTTTTATTTTGATATTGTCAGATTTTGTGAGAATAAAGTTCATTCGTAGTTCAATGTGCTATGGCGCCATTCTGATATATAGTCTTTTGATTGCATTCAAAGGTGGTTCGGGGAGTGATACATTTCTTTATGAACGGTTATATTCCTCTGAATTCACTTTCACAAGCCTTTTTTTAACTTTTAGCGATGTGTTATTTGTATCTCTAATGTATATATTTAAAAAAAATTTACTGCATTTTGATACATTTAACTATCTTAATTCAATACTCGTCTTTATTAGTTTAAACCTATTGGCTAAGCGTAAATCGGCTAGTCTAGTTGTTTTATATATTTCTCTTATTGGTTTGAATTTAGACTTTTCAACAATGCGTCAATCTTATGGTATGCATGTTTTTTCAATTTTATACTTCAGTTTTAGCTCATTCGGTTTATCATTCATTCTAAGCCTAGGTTTTCATAAAAGTGCAATTTTTTCGTTTATAAGCAACTTAAATAAATATAAGTTATCTCTTAAAAGTATATTGCTGATTTTTTCTTTTGCTTTGGTTTTTTATTTTATATTTCTTCA
>NZ_SZTO01000047.1 GCF_013369385.1 Vibrio sp. 05-20-BW147
ACCAAAAATGCCACGCGGCATGAATCCCTCTTAAACGCTTTGTTATATGCTCTGTTTCACCAGAACTTTTGACTTGTCGATAGCTAGAGCCTCGCAAAAACCCTCCACGAAACCGGACATTAATGCAGTACCTAATGCAATAGTTTTGGTATCTTCTACAAGAGTTTGATAAACCTTATTTCTATGCTCAAGGTTGGAGAACAAGTAGGCATTTTTAATGTAAAACTCGTGAGCAATATAGTTACGTTTAACTAGTGCTTGCTTCAAGATAGAAACACCAACATCATCAATGTCGGCGTGGCTTTTTAGTAAACCGATGAGTTGACCTAGGGTTTTACGGTCTTCACGGATTACGAGTGCTTCAACTTCTATTTCAACATCAAAGTTGTCGTTCAATATCGCAACAAGCGTCCGAGTAAGAAACTCTAGCGTTTGCCCCACATGAAGAGCCTCACCGACTTTTTTATATACATCATCAATTGATGAGTTCATCTAATCTCCATTGAGCATATAACGCCGCATTAAGGTGTGAGCAACGCTACCACGAAACTTAACCATACCACCATAAACACAAAACCCAACGATGGAATGAAAAATGCCAAGCGTTGGGAATCACTCTTAAATGCCTTGTTAGGCTTATTTTTGAACAGTACGGAACTGTCTAATTAATACTCTTCCCTCTTTGCAGATATTAGAGAACGTTTCTGTTTCTTTCGCCTGATTTCTAATACTGCTAGCTAAACGCGAATGCCCATATTCAGACGAACTATCTAATGAGACACCTTTCTCTAACCACTCTATTGCATCTGTATAGAAGCCTTTAATGTTCAACATATTACCTATGTTATGCAGAACCCAAGAAGACTTTTCACTTGATAGTTCTACAGCTTTTTTGCAAGTAAACATAGCCCTATCATATAGATCTAAGGTTAAACATACGTTGCTCAAGTAACCCCAGTATTCAGCATTATCTGGCACTTCAATAGTCAAATAGTTTAGTAAGTATGCAGCTTCTTTATTTGCGCCCGATTCAATAAGTAGCCTAGAGTATCGATACACCAAGTCTTTGTTGCTTGGAAAACTACGATATGCACTGGAAATAATATCTAGAGCTTTATCCTTGTCCCCAGTTGATTGATATAGCTCGGAGAGCTTAAGGCTAACTTCAGGACTATTCTGATATGGTAGCAATGACGAAACAGCACCATCTTTATCACCAATTGAGTCTAAACATGCCGATTTTACAATTAAGATCGAAGTTTCTTCGACTCCATCATCGAAATGTTCACGAATTAATTCTAGTGCGACGTCTTCATAGCTTTCCCATAGAAGCATATTAAGACCAAGTACTTGGAGCTTGATGTAATCAGAACTCTTTTTGATCTGCTCAATTAGTGGTGACAACCCTTTAAAGTCATTTTCTTTAAAATCAACATAACGCAACCACAAATCATGTCGCAGTGACTCTTCTTCTGAAGCGCCCTCTTTTAGCTTTGTTAATTTTGTTCTTGCTGCATCAAACTGGTTACCAACTACATCATGGATCCACTCAAGTTCAATATTATTTGGTAATGAACTATCTTCGACTGATTCGTTTTCTGTTTTTGCTGAGTGTAAGCTTCCCAGCTTTTTAATTGCCTGCCTAATTTCGTTACAGGCAGCGCCTGTAGCTGCCTGTAAACTACCATCGTGTCGATTAGGATCATATTTTCCAGCAGTTATACCTAACAGATCTGTTGGGATATATGTATCACTTCCATCTGGTGTTACAAAAAATACTCTATTACGACCTAACTTTCCTACAAATAAACCGAACTCAAAAAGAACATTATCACGAACAGTTTTGTTCTCATTGTTTCTCATTAACGTTATATCATCAGGGCTAAATACGAATACACCAAAATCCGCCGATTCAAGTACCTGCTCTAATGAATCAATTGTAGTCTGCGATAAGGAGAATACACCTTGATCCCACACAGTTGCCTCTACAGTATGAGTTAAATTTTGTTGAATTGCGTAAGCAACCCCTAACCCCTCAACCGAAGAGCCAATAAATAATTTCGGCTTCATTAATACTCCTAATTCAAATTACTGATGATAAGCCTAACGCCGCGTTAAGGGGTGAATGCCGCATAAACCAACCTTACGCAGACCACTTTCACCACAAAAATTTCTGCAAACCAAAAATGCCACGCGGCATGAATCCC
>NZ_SZTO01000048.1 GCF_013369385.1 Vibrio sp. 05-20-BW147
ACCAAAAATGCCACGCGGCATGAATCCCACTTAAACGCCTTGTTATATGAGTAGCTTCAGCTACATAAAGACTGCTTCAATTTTGTTACCGTCAACATCGCGGACAAACGCTGCATAGTAAGTCTCACCGTACTCTGGACGCAATCCAGGCTTACCGGCACACTCGCCACCAAGCTCTAATGCAGTAGCGTAAAACTGGTCAACAGCTTCTTTGTTTGGCGCGTTGAAAGCAATGTGAGTTCCATGACCTGAAGAGGCTGCATTTTCACATGGGCAACCTACCCAAAACTCAAAATTTTCTCCGTAGGCTGCCGCGACATTCTCGATGTAATGAGCCCGTTTTATGGGCAAAGCAGATAGAACTGAGTCGTAAAAAACCACCGCAGATGGCACATTTGAAACACCAACTGAGACATGATTTAGAATCATTATAAACTCCTTTTCGCTCACAGATTTTGAAAGCATATAACGCCCGCTTAAGGGGCAGACAACGCCACAACAAACTTCCGGCATAACGTCGTAATCACAAAAACCAACGCATGGTAAAAATGCCGCGCGTTGGCTGTCCCTCTTGAAGCGTTTGTTAGGCTAATTTCTGTCAACGACTTTCGCTTTACTAATACCATTGCCTCGCAAAAAGTCTTTGGAACCAAAGAATTTTGGAGACTGTACAAACCAAACGTGGTCTAAGAATTCAAAAGCTTGTTTAAACTTTTCGCAATTTTCAAGAGATCGTAGCGCCATGAAGTCTTTTTCATGCGAAGGCGGTCGAACAAATCTGTCTCCAAACTGCTCAAGACCTATTAACTCTCGCTCTTCTTGAAAATCAATATTTTTAGAATGAACAACTGCGTTGCGGAATGTGACCATATTAGCAACCGTTTGACGGTGAGGATCAACTAAATCATCGGCATCAACTTTTAAACGAGATAAGAGCCAATCAAACTTTGTTTGTATTGTGGCGTTGCCAAAACTTTTAAATTCCGATCTTTTCGTAAAAACTTCTTTGCCGAATGTATTTAGCTTAGATTCCATGGCAAAACAGTAAAATGACATAGCAGGAATTAACTTTTTGAAGCGGTAACCATCTTGTTCCGTTTTTGCCTCGTTATATAAAGTAATAGCAATTGACTCTAAGTAACGATCATTAACTATCGAACCTTCAATCTTATTCATAATCTAAAGTTATTCCCTATTAGCCTAACGCTGCGTTAAGGGGTGAATGCCGCCTAAACCAATCTTCCGCAGACCATTTTCACCACAAAAATCACCGCATACCAAAAATGCCACGCGGCATGAATCCCACTTTAACGCCTTGTTATGCACGCTCCCGAGCAACTAAGAAGCCATTAAGAACCTTAGCTATTAGCCAAATAACGGGCATAGAAGCTAAGGTCGCACCAACACACCAGAACAACCACAACCCAGCTAAGTATCCAAAGTCAATATGGCTTCCCGAATGATATTGATGTTGCGGATTGTGTTGCCATGCAGCGTATAAAATCACAAAACCTACAAAGCATCCAAGACAAAAACTAAGTAAGCCGGCTATTTTGAAAAGTCTCATTTTTCACCTAGTGCATAACGCCCGGTTAAGGGGCTAACAACGCATTGCGCTAAACCAAAAATAACCGCCTTAACCACTAAAACCAGTTTGAACTAAAACCGCCAAGCGTTGGTAGTCCCTCTTGAACCGTTTGTTATGTGTTTTCTGTATTTGCATACTTAGTAAAAATACGTGAGCTATCTTCAGTTAACCTAACCCCCTCTACAACATGCAGCTTGCCTTCATGACTTAGGGGATACATTTCCAACTCCCCGCTACCAAACTCAGATTCATAAAGTAAGCTAAGAGCAAAATCACGCAAAGCTTCTCTTGTTGAAAAATCCAAATAGATATCACCATTATCTATATCAACAGACGCTCTAAGTTGATGAAAATCATCAGCCAAAACTTCGACGGAAGGTATGCTGCTAGCCTCTTGATCTACATTGTATTTCATTTACTTTATATCCCCCTAGCACATAACGCCGCGTTAAGGGGTG
>NZ_SZTO01000049.1 GCF_013369385.1 Vibrio sp. 05-20-BW147
TAAACCAACTTTCCGCAGACCACTTTCACCACCAAAACTCACCGCATACCAAAAATGCCACGCGGCACGAATCCCTCTTGAACGCCTTGTTATGTGAATTTTTCCAGCGCGCTCAATACACACAACCATTAAACTCAATGATTTGATTGCTTAGAGCGTGACCAACATTGTAAGTCTTAACCATGCCTCCACGGTAGACAAACTCATTCCAATTTTTCTGCTGTATATCGTAGTAATGAATAGGACAAACTAACTCTGAATACCCTGAACTTCGATATACATCTGGCTCATAAGCGAAGAGAAAAGAATGAGTTACACCAAAAGACACCAAGTATTTATCCAGTTCTTTTACGATAACCTTGGCTAAACCCAGACTACGCTTATTTGCTGCAACTGCTATACCGCCAACTATGCCCGCCTTGAAGTTGATGGAGCCCTGTGACATTAACCGGCTATAAGCAAAGCCGGTAGCAACAATCTGACTGTCGTCCTCAATGAGAACTGCACAAACAAATTCTTGGTTAAAATTGACTGTAGAATCTTGACCAAAAACTGAGTTTAGATGTGCATTAAGTGACGCTTCATACGCCTCAATTTCACCACTTTTGACAACTGATATTTTCAAGATGAGCTCCATTCACATAACGCCCGCTTAAGTGGTGAGCAACGCAATGCGATGTTTCCGCACAACACCTAAATCACTAAACTTGCCGCAAACCACAAATGCCACGCGTTGCGAATCCGTCTTAAAGCGTTTGTTAGCCGCTCACTCCTCAAGGTTATTGTCTACTTAACAAGAACTTACGCAAATCTCTCTCAGCGCGCATAACAAACAGAATAAATACCTTGTCACCGTCTTGTTTATAGAAAACACGACATGGATTTGCTACAACTTCACGATAACTCAAATGCTCTAATTCTGGCGGAATACGACCTGACTCTGGGAAAACTTCTAGACGTTCGACTTTCGAGAAGATCGCTTGAACCAGTTGCTTTGCAGCCACGACATTTTCAAGCGCGATGTACTCAGCGATATCATTTAGGTCAGATAACGCCGGTTCAGTCCAAATTACTTCAGCCATTTTGACATTTTGTCCTTGGCTTCATTATGACCAACAACCTTTCCGTCAGCTATTGCGCGCTCACCTCGTGCAATACCTTCGAGAATGGCCAAACGATTTTGCATAAACTCGTAATCATCAACATCAACTAGATACGCAGATGGCTTACCATGCTCCGTAATTAACACTGGTTCTTTGGTGTCGTGGAGATCGGCTAGGATCTTGGTTGCTTGCCGTTTGAGTGATGTAACTAGTTCTACTTTCATGAGAGCTGCTCCTAAGGATTACTAAAGTGATACTATTCTATCACTTTGAGTATAGCAAGCTCCATGACGGCTAACGCTGCGTTAAGGGGTGAATGCCGCATAAACTAACTTTCCGCAGACCACTTTCACCACCAAAACTCGCCGCATACCAAAAATGCCACGCGGCATGAATCCCGCTTAAACGCCTTGTTATGCTTAAGCTTCAATGGGTTACGTTTTTCTAGAAACAAGATTAACTCGACTTTGATTTACAAACAAAAGCCAAAACGTAGAAAACCGAAATGACTCATAGTTTTGAAAATCGGACTTTGAAATCTGGCTGCTAAAACTCAAAAACCTAAGTTCAAAGTTTTGATTGAGCCAACTTCCCTAACCTCACGCTTACCCGAAAATTGACTGAGGCAACGCTCTGAATTTTCAGCGCCAAAGAATAAGTGTCCGGAAAACAGCGCCCAGTAAAGCTGACTTGCCGACGAACTCGAAACTAACAAGCCGAGGGAACAAAGAAAAAGCATAAACCACTGATTTTACATGATTAAGCATAACGCCTCATTAAGGTGTGAGCAACGCTATACCAATGCCGCAGCAAACCACCTTAAACACTAAACGCAACGCATAGCAAAAATGCCACGCGTTGCGAATCACTCTTAAATGCTTTGTTAAGCATTTGTTGGTATTTGCGGAACATCGTTTGGCATTGCTGGTATTTGAACTGCCTCAACTTTGAACAAAATAGGTACAATATCTGTCCTAGCGAATATTGTTTGCGGTTTACCCCAGTAAATTGAATATAGTTGTTTCCCCCCCTCAATAGGAGTCTGAGTAACACTACCTGCACCTGTATAAAGAAATATCCAATCCCCTTGGTTCAATATTGCATCACCAAACCAGAGCAAATTATCTTTTATAGGGTAAGCCTGAGTATGGCCGAAAGGTTGATTTCCAATCATGACCCCAAATTGGCCAGTGTTTACCGTTTGATTTACATAAATTGCAATTCGCTCTAGATTTGCAACACCCCTATCTAAAATTCCCGTAATCGTAAACTCAGAAATATTACTAACTATCACTTTTGCCTCCAACTCCCGAAAACCAACTAGCCAAAAGTAAAGCCGCCCCTACCAACGCCAAAATGACAGCAAGAGATGGATTTAATTCAGGAGTTCTATAGAGCTCTATAGATATACCAATCAATGCAGTTCCAAATGTTGCTTCTAAGTTACTTTTCTTACGTAATCTGTTGACACTGTCCAATTGATTCTTATATATCGCCGCTTGCTCTCGGCAATCGTAGTATTCACGATTACAATCATCAATTTTTTGCTTCAACTGGCTATTTTCTTGCTGAAGTTTATTTATTTCATGGAAGTTCTGTGCTTGTAGGGCTGCAATAATCTTTGCCGTAGCCTCACCACCTAACGCCTTGTATTTATTTTCAGCAAGCCCCTCCAGTACATTATGCACATACTGAAACGGTGGCGGCTCAATACTTGTTATATAGTCCACTGAACTTGCAACCTGAGATCCTGTTGTCCCGCTAAGATCTGGTTTTGGGATATTTTCCAAGAATCCTCCTGATTGAAACATATGCTTAACGCTGCGTTAAGGGGTGAATGCCGCCTAAACCAACCTTCCGCAGACCACTTTCACCACAAAACTCACCGC
>NZ_SZTO01000050.1 GCF_013369385.1 Vibrio sp. 05-20-BW147
TAGCGCTAATAACAAGGAACATAACATCGATAAGGTCGTGTTTTTGGTTGATGTCCGAGCGAGTATCTTCTACAACAGATAAGTGTTCAATAAGGTTCAAAATGACTGTGCTGCTGAGGGTTTGGCACAATTAGATCATATTTGTTAACAAAGTGCGATCCCGCCCTGGGGTTTAGTGGTTAAGGTGCTATGCGGCCACTTTTGTATTGCGTGCCTGCGCCCCTTAACGCGGCGTTAGCTTTTCAAGGGAAATTTGTATATGGAATATGCTGACGAGTATACAAAAAAAGAGAAAGTAGTTCGATTTTCAGTATTCACCATATTGGGTTTGGCAGTAATTGCATTTCATAAGTTTTTGTTTCTTCCTTTAGTGACAGATTTTGTCGAGCGACCGCACTGCTATGAATTTCTGGGGTTAAATGGTGCCGATTATGTGTGGCATTTAGTGTTTGTTGGTTTGCCATTTTCTCTTTTTGTCGTGCTTGCGTTTATGCTTCCGATCGGGATAAAGGGGTTGAAGGAAGGGCGTTTTCCTCCAAAATCAATGAAGGTGTATAAACTGACAGCAGTTAAAAGAGGTACTGCAGCGTACTTCAAGTCAGGTATCTGTATTTTGGGTCCGGTTATGGCATTACTACTAACCTTCTGGGGATATCATCAAGTTGATAGCATGCCTCCAATAGACTCAATAAATCTCAGCCCTCATTTGTGCCAAAGCTAACAAGCAATTTAAGAGGGATTCACAACGCTTGGCACTTTTGCTTCTACTTCAGTTTTAGTGTTTATGGCACAATGCTTTAGGTTTGGGTGGAGGCGTTGTTCACCCCTTAATTGGGCGTTATGTACTTTTACGCTTTTTGTCATCTAAGTTGTGTAGAATAGACAATATTTCAGGTGGTTATTGATGTGTAAAATTGAGAAGGTGCATCAAGGTTCCTAGAGTAAGGGGTTGATGTTATTTCACGAAGAAGGAGAGGCTAAACATAGTGGATAGAAAAGATAAAATTAAAAATGCTGTAAAGGTTTCATTCATGCAAAACCAACAGGTTACAACATCAGAAATCATTGAGGCTGTACAGTCCATGTATCCAGAAGTACCAAAGGGGAGTATTTTACCTAGTGACTTCTGTGTCAATCACTCAAATGAAGACCCTTTCTCTGGTCGTTATCACATTTTCCATAAAGTTAGTCGGGGCTGCTACAAAGTCCTATAACACGTACATAACAAACTGTTCAAGAGGGATTCGCAACGCGTGGCATTTTCACTATGCGTTGGTTTTAGTGTTTAGGGTGGTATGCGGCGACTTCGGTATTGCGTTGCTCACCCCTTAACAGGGCGTTAGGTTAATCTATTCAACGTAGGGAGTATAAATGGAATTTGTCCCCGTAAATCTCGAAACGGACGGTACTCTCGATTTGTGTATTCAATTTCGTCGTGATGCACATCTCGTAAGTTTTGGAGATGACGCTAGCTTTAATGTCGGCGAGACTAAAGCGTGGTTTACAAGGCTAAATACATTTGACAATTCTGGCTTTTATCATGTTTTCAAAAACAATAAGGTTATCGGTCAAATAGAATTCAGAAATGGCTTGTTGGATGAGCAAGGAGTGAAGTTTGGCTACATTAACTTGCTGTATTTGTTACCAGAATTTCGCAACAAAGGTTTAGGTAGTGAGCTAGAAGGCTTTATATTTGCTCAGTTCAAACACGAGCAATGTGCGTATGCGCAACTGCGCTACATACCAGCAAATTTACAAGCAGTTAGTTTTTATCATAAGCATGGTTGGACTGATGTAGGTGATATTGGTGAGCGCGGGCAATTAGCAGAAAAACGATTAACCTAACAAGGCGTTCAAGTGGGATTCATGCCGCGTGGCATTTTT
>NZ_SZTO01000051.1 GCF_013369385.1 Vibrio sp. 05-20-BW147
GTTGAAAACATCGCGTTGTTTAGACGTTTTGTCATGAATATGCTCAAGCAATGCGACTGTGGTGCTCCGAGCCAAAAAGTGAAGATGAAGAAAGCGGGTTGGAACGATGATTATAGGGCAAGAGTCTTCTTGGGGTTATAAATCCACCAAAGTATGCTCCCGCCCTGTGGCGTTGGCTGCCCCTTAAGCGGGCGTTATAAATACTCATGGATTGAGCGAAAATGAAAGGAAATATAGATTCAATAATATTCGACGCAGGTGGTGTGCTTATGTTCATCAAAGAGTTCCGCTCGTCGATTATTGAGCGGGTTCTACTCGCGAAAGGTTATGATATTGCGCTAATTGATAGAGCTCTAGCGGACTTGCAAATATTCGATCGAGAATTCTTTGCCAAGTCCAAAATCGTTAACTGGAGTGATGAGAAGCAATGGCTTCAAAAGCGCTCCTTAAGAATTTCAAATTTTGTAAATGGTGATAACTTGCTCGCAGAGCAATTATTCCACGTAGCCTTAGATACACATCAGTACCAGTTATATAGTGAAACCGTGGAAGTTCTCGAACAGTTGCGAGAGAAGTATCGCTTATTCGTGTTATCGAATGCGACGGCAACATTAGATTGGGCGTTTGATAGTTTAGGTATTCGGCAGTACTTTGAGCAAGTTATGATTTCGTCATACGTAGGCAGTGAGAAGCCTAATCGAGAAATCTACGTTCATGCTCTGTCTTCTTTTTCTTTGAATCCTAGCTCGACGATGTTTATTGATGACAAAATCGAAAATGTAGTTGCTGCTCAATCGTGTGGTATTCAGGCTTATCATTTACAGCGTAGTAAAGGTGAAAACTTGTCTTCTTTTGCAGAGCTTTTGGCGGCTTCATCGAAACCGTATTTATAACAAAGCGTTTAAGAGGGACTTGGCACGCGTGGCATTTTCAGTTTGCGTTGAGTTCGGTGGTTACGGCACTGTGCGGTAGCTTTTGTATTGCGTGCCTGCACCCCTTAACGCGGCGTTATGTGCTAGGGAAAGAAATCAGGTTTGGTGATGAAAAGAATTAATGTAATAGGTACAAGTGGTAGTGGTAAAAGTACTTTCAGTCGCCAACTTGCTAGCAAGCTTAAATACCCATATTTGGAAATGGATGCGATATTTTGGAAGCCAAATTGGCAAGAGTCTACAGATGAAGAGTTCTTCGCAAATCTAACTGAGAGTCTAAGTGGCGAACATTGGGTGCTTGATGGTAACTATAACCGGACAGCCGAAATCAAATGGGCTAGGGCTGACACCATCATTTGGGTGGACTATTCCTTTTCTAGGACGTTATTTCAAGCTGTGAAACGAGCGTTAACTCGTATTGTGACTAAACAGGAACTGTGGGGTAAAACGGGCAATGTTGAGTCATTCAAAAAGTCGTTTCTTAGCAAAGATTCGATTATTCTCTGGACATTGAAAACGTATAAAACAAATCGTATTCGTTATACAGAGTTACTTAATGACCCGAGGTATAGCCACATAACGTTCGTTAGAGTAACTAGCCCGAAAAAGGCTAGGGTGTTCATCGATGAGCTGCGCACATAACAAGGCGTTTAAGAGGGATTCATGCCGCGTGGCATTTTTAGTATGCGGTGATTTTTGGTGGTTAAAGTGTTCTGCGGAAGGTTGGTTTATGCGGCATTCACCCCTTAACGCAGCGTTATATTTTCATTCGAGGTAAGGGATACATGGAAAGGACTCTGATTTTATTTTGTCTGCTATTTTCATCTCTTTCTTTGGCATCCAGTTCGAACAATGCTTTTGAGTTCAAAGAGTACTTGGCTACAGAAATTGAAGCTGATGAGCTTAGAAAAGTTGGCTTACATTTGGTGACTCTTTGGGAGCAACAGCACGATATTTATATCACGCAAAAAAAGTTTGTTAACTCTGAACTCGAAGAGGCAATAGATTTGATGGTTAACATAGTCAACGCAGAAAGATGCCTTACAGAAGTTCAAAAACACTATCCGTCAGAGCCGCTTTTGAAATCGAAGTATTTTAGTAGTATTGATTTAGCGTTCGAGTATCGAAAGGCAGATGGATACTTATGGAACTTGGTTAGAGAGCATCAAGATGTGGTACTTTCGCGTATTGAGAAAGAGCGCTGTAAAGATATTTTGAGTGTTAGCGAAATCGAAAATATAACAAAGCGTTAAAGAGGGATTCATGCCGCGTGGCATTTTTGGT
>NZ_SZTO01000052.1 GCF_013369385.1 Vibrio sp. 05-20-BW147
TGAAACTTTAACTTTGAAATTGAGCAAGCTGCACTCACCTCACCCAAACACTGCATTTCAATGAGGTAACTCTCTGAACTTTTAACGCCCAAGAGTTAATGTCCAGCAAACAGCGACCGTTGAAATCAACTTGCCGACAAGACCAAAATTAGAAAGCTGATAATGCAAAGAAAAGATGCAACCAACTGATTTTACGTGACTAAACATAACGCTGCGTTAAGGGGTGAATGCCGCCTAAAACAACTTGCTGCAGAGCACTTTCACCACCAAAACTCACCGCATACCAAAAATGCCACGCGGCATGAATCCCTCTTGAACGCCTTGTTATGAGACTTTCCCACCATCGACTAGGTCAAAAATTTAGACAATATCACACCAAGTAAAACGGGAATCAGCACTAAACTCCAATTATAGATATATCCCAATAGTTTGGTTCTATTTTTAATATCGATGAGCAACAAGTACCTCATGTATAACTTCTCATACCCACTTGTCCCATAGATCCCAGAAATACTTGACACCCTTAAGTAACGAAGAAATCGACGTACGCACTTATTAATAAACTCATCTGTAACATCGTCAGGAGAGATACCATACTTTATTACTATACTACCTTCTGTTCTACCAACCCATTTTGACTTGTAAGGCCTGATCGTAACTACCACATCACCTGTAGGTGACAATGAAAAAGCTAATCCAGCACCTTTTTCGAAATCTTGTTTGGACCCACCATTTTCCAATGGTTCGGTGATACCGGTATATTGTGACTCAGAGGTAACCTGAATTGATTCCAAATTTTCAATGCTATCATTTACTTGAGAATGTAATAAAAATGGATAGTTATTCTCCTTTGCTGACAATACAAGCTCATCGAAATGCGTTTTAATTTTATCTTTAACCACAAGTTTCCAATTTAGTCGTCTTCGCTCTAATTCAAAATGACTTTTGGATATTCTTTTTGATTCTGATTTTAAATTCATAAATACCACATTCCTAAACTAGTCTCATAACGCCCTGTTAAGGGGTGAGCAACGCAATACCGAAGCCACCGCATACCACCTTAAACACTAAAGCCAACGAATGGTGAAAATGCCACGCGTTGCGAATCCCTCTTGAACAGTTTGTTAGGTGCTTACAATCCCGGGTACTTTCCGTCTGAATCGACATAATCAACGGCTTCTAAGAACCACTTACCATTATTACTTTTTTTCATCCTATACTCATAGTCCGCTACAAAACCTGTGCTGTCAGTATGCTTTGTAGTGATTTTCGCTCTGTTTTCTATCATTTCTTCTGTTACGATAGTTTCATTCTCTGGGTCATGAGATGACTCAGATCCAAATGCTATTGGCTCACCAACAAAGTCTGACTGACAATATTTAGATAGTATATTCTTTGTATATAACTCGTTGGCGAGTTGCATTGCACCACCACTGTGCTTAACTTCCGATTTTGTTAGTTTATATGCTTTGTCGTTCCAGTCTTTATAATCGATCAGATACGATTTCACCAATAGCCGAGGAGATTCGAATGTATTTCGAGAGCACAATGTAATTAACCATGAGATAAAGCTATCGATAAATTTCATAAACACATATTTCTCCTATTCGCATTGGCACCTAACGCCCGGTTAAGGGGCAGCCAACGCCATTACTAAGCTTACGCATAACACCGTAACCACAAACACCAACGCATAATAAAAATGCCGCGCGTTGGCTGTCCCTCTTGAACCGCTTGTTATGTTTAAGCTTCAATGACTTACGTTTTACCAAAACCAA
Organism: Vibrio sp. 05-20-BW147; assembly: GCF_013369385.1. GTDB lineage: Bacteria > Pseudomonadota > Gammaproteobacteria > Enterobacterales > Vibrionaceae > Vibrio > Vibrio floridensis. The sequence continues at coordinate 1,779 of NZ_SZTO01000052.1, forward strand.
GATTAACTCAGCTTTGATTCACAAACAAAAGCCAAGAC
>NZ_SZTO01000053.1 GCF_013369385.1 Vibrio sp. 05-20-BW147
TGCCTGCGCCCCTTAACGCGGCGTTAGGCTACATGTTGATACTGGTCATAAAGGAATGCTGTTCGTTATGATAAAATTTGTCGAATAATATTCATTGCATTTAAGCTACGAATGCATTTCCAGTTAATGATAAATTATCAATGGGTGGCGAGATGAAGAGTAAAGTAATAATTGTTTCATTGTGTTTGGTATTTTCCTCAAGTGCATTTTCTAGTTCAAACATTTGGAGTAACGATGGAATTGATTCAAACATCAGTTCTGAAATTAAGGTTACTCTATTTCAGAATGTAAGCGGTGGTGTAAATATAGGTTTGACGTTTCCATCTGATGATTGTGTAGATTTTGAAGATCGCGTACTAAAAGCTCCGTCATATAGTATTAATGGAACATTGGTCAAATCATATGCCCAGTGTATTGGAAAAGGTAAAAGAATGGACTTTCCTGCTACGGATGCAGGTAAAGAATATGTAATAAGCCAATTTAAACAGAAAAATACGGTTGTGTATGGCCAGGATGGCTTTGAGATTACTTTTAGTGCAATTGGATTCTCTGCTGTGTACGAAAACTATAAAAATCGAATGGATGGGATTTAGCCTAACAAACAATTTAAGAGTGATTCAGCACGCGTGGCATTTTTACTATGCGTCAGTTTTAGTGCTTAAGGCGGTATGCGGTAGCATCAGTATTGCGTGCTTCACACCTTAATTGGGCGTTATGCTTCTTAGGAGGAGTAGTAGGATAATGATTGGAAATACAGCTGAGATATCTATTTGGATTCCTCTGATTTCAGTGCTTTGCGGTGGGAGTATCGCATTAACAAGTACATTTCTTAACGCTTGGTATACGAAAGATCGTGAATCTACATATGCGAAAGAACAGCGTGATAGAGATAGATTGGAACGCATATACAGACTTTTAATCTCAACAACTGAGTGGGCTGTTTCTAGTTTTAGAAAAGAGCTGCGAGGATCTCAAGAAAAATCTGATGATATCGAGTCAAAGCCATTAGTTGAGTTAAACTTGCTAGTTAATCTTTATCATAAGGAATTAAATCAAAGCTATAACAAACTTCAAGTAGCTGTTAGTGAGTATGTTTCTTATTTGATTTCATATAATCTTGATTCAAAAGTAGAAATCGATCGGGAAAAACTGAAGGTATTACACCTTAACATCTGTCGAGAAATTGAGAATATGAAACGTGATGTAGCAGAGCTTGTGAAAGCATAACAAACGCTTTAAGACGGATTCGCAACGCGTGGCATTTTTATCATGCGTTGATTTTAGTGATTTAGGTAGTGCGCGGAAGCATCGAATTGCGTTGCTCACCACTTAAGCGGGCGTTATGCAAATATTCAAATCAGCTCATTCCTCAGTACTTATGTCTAAGGCTGTGGATGTAAATAAAATGGCTAACTGGCTAAAGCATTCTGGTAAACTGCGTCCAAACTAAGCGGTATGATCAGGACCCAAGCAATGAGCCAAGAGCAGCAAAACAACCCTTTACATGGTTTAACCTTAGAGAAAATTCTTGTTCGTTTACAAGAGCACTATGGCTGGGAAGGGTTAGACAGAGAAATCAAAATTAACTGTTTTTACAGCAATCCATCAATCAAATCTTCTCTTAAGTTTTTGCGTCG
>NZ_SZTO01000054.1 GCF_013369385.1 Vibrio sp. 05-20-BW147
GGGATTCATGCCGCGTGGCATTTTTGGTATGCGGTGAGTTTTGGTGGTGAAGGTGGTCTGCGGAATGTTGGTTTATGCGGCACTCACCCCTTAACGCGGCGTTATGCCTAAGGTGAAATTGATGATAAGGCAGCTTGATGCTAATGAAAAATCAGTGGTTGAACTGTCAGAGCGTTGCTTCGATGAACTTCGCCAAGTTTACAGGCCAACTGAGGTCGCAGTTAGCAATAAAAACAGTGCTAAAAGTGAGTGGAGGTGCTTTGGTTTCCATGTTGATGAGGTTTTAGTTGGAGTAGTTGAAGCTAAACAGGTTGGCTCAGAATTACAGCTTAGCTCGTTAGCAGTCGCACCAAGTTTTCGCCAAAAAGGTGTAGCTAGAAAGCTCATAGATTTCGTTGTTACACAGTTTAAGTCTATTAACTCAGTCTCGGTTTGGTGTGTTGAGCAAACAGGTAATGTCGCTATTTTTAAGGCACTAGGCTTTAATGTGGTTCAACGTTTTGATTCAGACTTTTTCATACTTTCCGACGGTAAAAAAGCGGTAGAAGTTCAGTTAAAACAAAAAGTAACGGCATAACAAAGCGTTTAAGAGGGACTTGGCACGCGTGGCATTTTCAATTTGCGTTGTGTTTAGTGGTTAAGGTGTTATGCAGTCACTTTTGTATTGCGTGCCTGCGCCCCTTAACGCGGCGTTAAATTTATGAGGTAAAAATGACGAGAGTCGAGTTTTTTCATGCAATAAAAAAGAAAAGGTTAGAGCAACTTTCATTGGAAGAACTTGCTTATGCCCATTTATCTGATAGTAATTTTACGGAGACAAATCATGGTTTACTAACATCGTCATTGTCTACCGTTTTACGAGAAATCAGACATGTTAAATGGCAAACATATGGAAGTTCATTTTTACCATTGTCTGCCGCATTTACTGTTCTAGATCAGCTTGGATATTGCTATCAAAATGCGGAGTTGCCGGAGTTCAGTAATCAGAAAGCAAGCTCAATTAAAAAGTCGCTCTACTATTTTTGTGGTTTTGGTGAAAATGACACTGACACTCAGACTTTGGTTGCTTTGCGAAATTCTTTCCTTCATACGGCTAGCGGTTTATCTAAAGCGCAATTCACTAATCAACCAAATCATATGTTTGTGTTTAACCCAGAAGCTGATGAGTTAATTACTTACCCTACTGAAGTTTGGGATGGTAACTTCGCAAACTTGACTAATGCACACAGCACTTTTGTTAACCAGAAAAAATTGATCGCAATGGTAGAAGAGGCTGTAGAAAAAGCTCAAAGCCTACTATACGCAAAAAAGCTAGTCGTTAGCCTACCGGAAGGGCGTCCAGAGTTTTATTACAGGTTCCTCAAACATATCGAACAATAAATTTAACAAAGCGTTAAAGAGGGACTTGGCACGCGTGGCATTTTGGGTTTGCAGTTTTTTTAGTGGTTAAGGTGTTATGCAGCAACTTTTGTATTGCGTGCCTGCGCCCCTTAACGCGGCGTTAGGCGCTATTCACTTTAGGATCAGGGATGAACGTAGAATTTAAAGTGATCAATTTGGCGCAAGATTATGATTTTTGCGTTGCTGCTCGAAAGGATGCTTACTATTGCAGTTTCGAGACCTTTTCGGGTTTTGATGATTTCATAGCAGGTTATCGAGAACGAATCCAAGAAAGGCAATCTGAAGCGGGTTGGTTTTACATCCATGTCTGGTTGGATGGAAAATTGGTAGGGCAGTTAGAGTTTCGTTCTTTTTCACCCGAGCCAGAGACCGGTTATGTTCATTTGGTTTACTTGTTGCCTGAAGTTCGCGGTTCTGGTTTGAGCCAGCAAGTTCAGGTCTACATCGAAACAGAATTAGCACGAGCTGGTTGTGAGCGTGCTGTGCTTTCCGTGAGTAGAACGAACGCAAGGGCGTTAAGGTTCTATAAGCGTAATGGTTGGGTATATTGTTGCGCTAATCCGAAGCACGATGAAACCGATTTTTACCAATTACAGCTGCGCGCCTAACAAAGCGTTAAAGAGGGACTTGGCACGCGTGGCATTTTCAATTTGCGTCGGGTTTAGTGGTTAAGGTGTGATGCGGTCACGTTTGTAGTGCGTGCCTGCGCCCCTTAACGCGGCGTTATGCTTAATCACGTAAAATCAGTGGGTTATGGTTTTCTTTGTTCCCTCAACTTTTTGGTTTTGTGCTCGTCGGCAAGTTGGCTTCAGTGGGCGCTATTTTCTGGACGTCCATTCTTGGGCGCTGGAAATTTAGAGAGTTGCCTCAATCAATTGTCAGGTAAGTGCGCGGTTAGGGCGGCTGGTTCAATCAGCAATTT
>NZ_SZTO01000055.1 GCF_013369385.1 Vibrio sp. 05-20-BW147
GGGATTCATGCCGCGTGGCATTTTTGGTTTGCAGTGAGTTTTGGTGGTGAAAGTGGTCTGCGGAAAGTTGGTTTATGCGGCATTCACCCCTTAACGCGGCGTTATAACTACTTTTTTAGTACATCATTAGGAGAACTAGATTGTACGAAAGTTCATTTGAAATTCGGCTTGATTATAAGCCTTCTACAGGCAAGCCTGATCGAGTGTTTCTGGCGATGGCAGCTTACGTGACTGCTTTTGAGAACTTGACGTTTACTGTCGGCAAATCAGTAGATGCTGACCTTAATTTCACTTATGAGCTTTCGGGCGTTCAAATTGGTTCTCTTAAAAGCATAATCAAGTGTACTTCTGGCTTGCAAAAAGTAGCTAATGCGTTGACTTCAATACCTCTATACATCGCTAATTCAATGGTTGATTTAGATAGTATCGAAAACGAAGACGTTATCGATAGCGCCGTGAAAGGTGTCGAGGACGAACTCCTTGCGCATGGAGCTGTAGAGTTCCCCAATCAGGTTAATATTGACCGTTATCAATATGCCAAAGATCTCAAAAGCCTTTGTAAGGCTTCTGAACTACTTGCTGACGGTGAAACTATCGACATTCGTACACCTCAGGTTAACAACGTCACGTACCTAAATACGAGAGTCAGATTCGATAAAGAGGTCGACGATTTATTTGTTGCTGACAGCACAGAGGTTAAAAAAATCGAAACCTTACTGGTAAAAAAGCCAGTATTCTTAGGTGACTCTCAATGGGACTTTAAGAGTGTAGAGAGAAATGTCTCATTCTCAGCCCCCATAGAGCATAAGGAATGGCTAGGTCGTTATCAAAGCTGTGACCTTGGGCACTTAGACCCAGGAGATGCACTAATTGCTTATGTCTGCTATCAGGCAGTGAGGTTGAAAGGCTCAAAGACATATACTCATAAACAGCATCGTATCTTGCATGTAGAACGTGTTGTAAAAGGAAAAGAGCTGCAAATTCGTATTGAAGAAGCGGAGAAGTCTCGTGAAGACAGCAAATAGTAATATTCTTGCTTTAATTGCTGACTACATTTTCGTAATACTGCCTTTCGTCATAATACTGATTGTAAGAAGTGCCCAAGGGGTGAGTGGCTCTTTTTATATGCTTCCCGATTGGGGCATAGCTGCAACCATAGTATATGGACAGTTAATTGTTAAGCTAGCTACGGCTCTCGCTAAAACGAACAAGCCAAAGAAAACTTCAGCGGTGAACTTTTATCTAACGGTATTGATTGCTTTTGGTTTAGTGGTCAATGTGGTGATTAATATTCTGATGTTAGTTATTCCAAACGAGGTACTAGGTAAAACTCAGATAGTACTGTTTACTTTGGCTACCATTTGTCACTTTATTATCGGGTCAGCTGTAAATCATATAGAGTCGGCAACAGAGAAAGCGTAGTTATAACAAACAATTTAAGAGGGATTCCCAACGCTTGGTATTTTTCATTTCATCGTTGGGTTTTGTGATTACGGTGGTATGGGTGGGTTTCGTGGTAGCGTTGCTCACCCCTTAATTGGGCGTTATGCTTAATCACGTAAAATCAGTGGTTTATGGTTTTTATTTGTTCCCTCGGCTTGTTAGTTTCGAGT
>NZ_SZTO01000056.1 GCF_013369385.1 Vibrio sp. 05-20-BW147
AACACAAAACTCACAAGCCAAGGGAACAAAGAACAATCATAAACCACTGATTTTTGGTGATTAAGCATAACGCCCTGTTAAGTAGTGAGGCATGCACTACAAAAGCTTCCGCAACACTACATAATCACTAAAACCACTGCAAACCAAAAATGCCACGCATGCCGAATCTACTTGAACAGTTTGTTAAGCGCTGTCAACTCACTTTATTAGCAATATAAATCAGAGTCTTGCTAATACTATGGATAAGTAATGTAACCAATAAACTCGCTGCTGCACCTACAAAGTAGAATACTGCGAAATCCCGAGTTCGGTATGATTCAGCAGCTTCAAAACCCATTAGAACTAGGATTAAACATCCAACAATCGACAATGTCATGAATATCGTTGAACATACTTTTAAGTAACTCGCTGGATTTTTTAGCTCTCCAGCTACCTCATTGGTTGCTTTATGTTCATTAGAATACTTTTTTTGTGCTTCGACTCTGTCAGCAGCTTCTATTTCACAAACAAACTTGTATCCACTGTTTATAAATCTATCTACTGCAACTCTCTCACTTTCAAACTGTGTAGTGCCGCCTAACTTTAATACTGTATATTTCATTATTTACACCATTAATTACTATCCATTTTTGATAGAGACTCCACGGAGCCTTAGCGCTTAACGCCGCGTTAAGTGGTGAGCAACGCAGACCACTGTACCTAAAGTATTGTGCCGTAAACACTAAAACTGAAGCAAACTAAAAATGCCAAGCGTTGGGAATCCGTCTTAAACGCATTGTTATGTGAATTTACCAGAATTTCCACCATGCTCCCTTTTCCACTTCACCACCCTCAGAACCGTCAGGGTATACAACTATTTCCGCTTGTGGGCTAAAGAGGGCAAGATTATGTTTAACAGCGAGTGATTGAACAAGGTCATAGACGTAGTCAGACTTAGACCAAACCGAACTAATAATTACGTGCGCGGCAGACTTATCAAACTCACAACTCCAAGGACAAAAATCGATGTCCTCAGCTTTGTCGTCCGGAATGTCATCAATTTCAGGATGTATGGCGGTTAGCTCACGATAAAAATCTTCTATTGCCGCATTTTTAGCAACATTACTGTAATTACCTTCAAGTATTTCAGCGTAAATTTCACTGGCTTCCGCGTTGGTTATTCGCTTTTCCAGACTTAAAATTGCGATATCAAAACTCATAGTTTCCCTTATTCACATAACGCCGCGTTAAGGGGCGCAGGCACGCAATACAAAAACTACTGCACAGTGCCGTAACCACTAAACCCAACGCAAACTGAAAATGCCACGCGTGCCAAGTCCCTCTTTAACGCTTTGTTATGCTTAAGCTTCAATGACTTACGTTTTACCCAAACCAAGATTAACTCGACTTTGATTCACAAACAAAAACCAAAACGTAGAAAACAGAAATGACTCATAATTTTGAAAATCAGACTTTGAACTTTGGCAGTCAAAACTCAAAAACCTAAGATCAAATTTCTGATTGAGCCAACCACCCTAACCTCGCGCTTGCCCGAAAGTTGATTGAGGCAACACTCAGAGTTTTCAGCGCCAAAGAATAAGTGTCCGGAAAAC
>NZ_SZTO01000057.1 GCF_013369385.1 Vibrio sp. 05-20-BW147
GGGATTCATGCCGCGTGGCATTTTTAGTATGCGGTTAGTTTTGGTGGTGAAGGTGGTCTGCGGACAGTTGGTTTAAGCGGCATTCACCCCTTAACGCAGCGTTATACGTTTTAATCAAAATTTCGAGGAAAGAGGTGATATGATTTTAGACTGTTCGTCTTATGAATCTGTAAAACGGTCACTTTGTGATGCTTTCCATACAACAGAGGAAGAGCTTATTTCAGTTCTCAAAAGTGTCGAAAATGACAAACAAATCGATTACTACACACTTGAAAAGAATGTTGAACGTGCTGCTCGAGAAAAGCTCGGTGAACCTGATAGTGAGCTTGAAATATTGTGGTTTCATGCTACTCGTGTTGAAGACCATAAATCGTTTAGCGAACATGGGATTCTTACGAAAAGTTTAGTCAAAGATCAGTTAGTCCAAAGATTGTCTTCATTAGCATCTGGTTTAGAAAAATCAGGTTGTAATCCTTTTTCCTTATCTATGTCAGGGAAAAATGGCGATCATGATGAAGGACCATTTGCCTTCCTCATAAAGGTAGTTGCTATTCAAGCCCCAGGATCAAACCATAACTATACTGATGCTCCTGAGTTGGTTGAAGATATTGCAGGAACTTTACTCGGTAATAACTATAAAGAACTGGTATTCCGCTTTCAGGAAATTACAAAACCATACCTAGTTTCCTTTACTGCTAAACCGAGAGGAGACGAGGTATTTAAAGCTTTGTTCTTTCTGAAATTGATGGTGGATGGTGAGACCGAATTAGATGCAGGTGAAAGTGCTAATACTTTCTTCAATTCTAATGCAGAGGTTATTTCACCTGATAGGATTAAAAGTCTTCATAATCTAGCAAACGTATAACAAACAATTTAAGAGTGATTCGGCACGCGTGGCATTTTTAGTATGCGGTGGTTTTAGTGGTTAAGGTGGTATGCGGCGGCATTGATATTGCGTGCCTCACACCTTAATTGGGCGTTATATTTAAGGAGGGAGTTTGGACAAAGTTACCATTGCTTTAATATCGGCTTTTGTATCATTTTTAGCGACATTAATTGCAGTATGCGTTAGATGGGGGCTAAGCAACATATCTGATGAATCTAAGCATATGCGAGAAGAGCGTTTAATTCATCAGCAGCGTCTAGAGGACAAGTATACGGAAATCTTAGTTGCGGTAGATCTAAGCATCAGAATCAGAAATAGTCAACTTAACAATGATGACAAATTGGCAAATGCGAATGCAATGATCAAGTTGCTGGGAAATTCTGAAGTAACAGAAAAGTATAAGACTTTCTCTAAACTTCACCGAAACCTCCTTGAAAAGGTTATACAAGATGGAAAGTTTAGTAATTTGCTAGATGCTAGGTTTGAGTACAAAGACTCTTGGGACGGGTTGCTGAAAGCGTATCAAGAGTTATCAAATGCAATGCGTAAACATGTTAAAAGTTACGACCTTTTTAACGTCAGAAATTAAATATAACAAGGCGTTAAAGAGGGATTCATGCCGCGTGGCATTTTTGGT
>NZ_SZTO01000058.1 GCF_013369385.1 Vibrio sp. 05-20-BW147
GGGATTCATGCCGCGTGGCATTTTTGGTATGCGGTGAGTTTTGGTGGTGAAAGTGGCTTGCGGAAGGTTGGTTTATGCGGCATTCACCCCTTAACGCAGCGTTAAGTGCACGAGAGGTTTTATGGCACAAAAAGAATGTATTTTCTGTGGTAACCAAGGCGGGATCTCAAAAGAGCATCTTTGGCCAAATTGGTTGAACAAACTATCTGAAAAAGATGCGAATGCTAAATACCAAGAGGGAGCAGCTTACGGGTTAGGCAATAACGAAGACAACCAATTTAAAATGAATGTTCGCTCTGGCGACGTAATGACTAAAAAATATCGAGTTGTTTGTCGTACCTGTAATGGCGGGTGGATGGGTTCTATTGAAGAAAGTATTAAACCGATCTTACTGGGAGCTTTTGGTGATTGTGATAAATTTCTTACAAATAAAGAGTTAAAAGAGCTAACAACTTGGTTAGTTATGAAAAACATGGTTGCCGAGCAAACCGACAATGAATCTGTTGTAACGAGCAAAGAAGAGTGCTATTTGTTCGAGCGTAATCGAGTTTTTCCTAAACACTATAAAGTGTATGCCGCAAGGCATGGCTTAGATACTACCGCATTGTATAGTCGAGAGACTGCTTTTCTAAAAACACACCCAAATGCACCAAATGAACTCGATGGGCTGCGTAGGAATACACAAGTCACTACATTAGTTGTTGGCAAGGTCGTGTTTTTTATCATTTGCTGCAAAGAACCATCCCTCAATATTTGTCAGGACTTTAAATTAAATCGCTTAACTAGGTTTTATCCTGAGCAGCCAAAGAAGACAGGTAAGAAACTTAAGCATTTAAAGATGTTATCTGACCAGCAATTTGTGTCGGTGGCTAGAGCGTTGTCTTTGTATATAGAGTCAGGCAAAGTTGAAATCGTGTGAAAGTGCACTTAACAAACTGTTTAAGAGTGATTCGCAACGTGTGGCATTTTTACTATGCGTTGAGTTTAGTGTTTAATGTGGTCTGCGGCGGCATCGGTATTGCGTTGCTCACACCTTAACAGGGCGTTATATTTTTAATCAATTTTCGAGTCAAAATCATGGATGAAAGAAGTAGAGTTTACTTGGAACAATATCTGAACTCTTTACCTGGTGAAGTTGCTTCCAAATACACTTCGTTCAGCTCAGACTATTTCTGTGCAGATGAACACAATGCTAATCTCTGTGCCGAGTTAATCCTTCGTGGTGAAAAGCGTGCATCATGCAGCTTAGACTATTGGTACAGTGAAAAAGGCGAGCCAATGCCAGTTGTTGGACACCTTCAAGTGGTGACAAATTGGGATGGTATACCGATTTGTATTATAGAAATGACGTCTGTAACCAAGCAAAAATACAGTGAAGTAACACCGGAGTTCGCGGCTTTAGAAGGTGAGGGTGACAAGACTTTAGCTTGGTGGCGGGAGGCGCATTGGAACTTCTTCTCAAAAGAGTGCGTAGAGTTAGAAATATCACCGTCGGAAGATATGTTGCT
>NZ_SZTO01000059.1 GCF_013369385.1 Vibrio sp. 05-20-BW147
TAGCGCTAATAACAAGGAACATAACATCGATAAGGTCGTGTTTTTGGTTGATGTCCGAGCGAGTATCTTCTACAACAGATAAGTGTTCAATAAGGTTCAAAATGACTGTGCTGCTGAGGGTTTGGCACAATTAGATCATATTTGTTAACAAAGTGCGATCCCGCCCTGTAGGTCCTAAGGCCAAGATAAGGAAGCGTGTGTGGACTTCCTCCTTCTGTTGTTGAGTGGAGACATGCACGGATCAAGTCCGGATTTGAACTTAGCTTTAACTTAGTTAAGCTTGTAATTCCATTGAAAGCTATTATATTTGGTACGAAGTCACCCGGATTTGCGCGTAACTTTTGAACATTCATTCTAAGACTTTTTGCTAATATAGACAAAATTGAGTAATGACTCCCTGGGGCATGCACTGCAAGCTCATGTCCTTCAAGCGATAATCCTGGCCTCTTTAGTAGTACTTGCTCTAGAGCTGATCGAAATATTATTGCCCCTTGACTGTGTACGGTCCATTTTACTTTTCTTTTTTCGGATTGTGCTTTTAATATTAGAGATGCTAGTTGTTGAGAATTTCTAATTTTAAATATCCTAGTCTTATCGAAAAGGCATTCAACTAAATCATATCCAGCTCCATCTGTAGGATTATGAAACAGGTTGTATCTAGCTACGTTATCATCTTGATATGCGATATCAGTATGAACACCCATCAACTTAGCTGCTGTATTATAATCATTGTTCATACCATTAACGGCCACATGTTCTCGGTTTATTTTTGGAACAATCCTTGAACCATTTGCATTCCAAGCCTCTAAAGCATTTTGTACATCTTTTTTGAGACAATTTTCTTCGCTATATCTAGCTTTTCCTACTTTTTCAATGTCGTATAACAAAGTACGTTGATGCTTAGATTCAACACGTCGACCATGTAATGATGTATCTAAAACAATATCTTCAATTACTATTGTTCCAGAATCTGTCAACCTGTAAATTATCATGAAATGATAATTTTTGAAAGGGTTGATATTTCTTGCTATGCGCCAAAATGGGTTTGCTTTATGTTTTACAAGGCATGCACTATTTGGATTTTTTATTACATATTTAATATCTTTAATAACGTTCTTTTTATCAAAGTCAGTCATTAATTTAAAAACCATCAGAGCTTGCCTAGTTAAGTTAATTTCTCCATCACCGAGTATTTGGGGATTTATTCCTAGCTTTGCTAAATGTGAACAGCTTTCATTGATAGGTATTACATCTCTAGCATTGCTAACAGTTGGATTTTGGTTTATCAGTTTCCCAGGGCGGGATCGCACTTTGTTAACAAATATGATCTAATTGTGCCAAACCCTCAGCAGCACAGTCATTTTGAACCTTATTGAACACTTATCTGTTGTAGAAGATACTCGCTCGGACATCAACCAAAAACACGACCTTATCGATGTTATGTTCCTTGTTATTAGCGC
>NZ_SZTO01000060.1 GCF_013369385.1 Vibrio sp. 05-20-BW147
TTCACAAACAAAAACCAAAACGTAGAAAACAGAAATGACTCATAATTTTGAAAATCAGACTTTGAACTTTGGCAGTCAAAACTCAAAAAACTAAGATCAAATTTCTGATTGAGCCAACCGCCCTAACCTCACGCTTGCCCGAAAATTGACTGAGGCAACTCTCAGAATTTTTAGCACCAAAGAATAAGTGTCCAGAAAACAGCGCCCACTGAAGCTAACTTGCGGACAAACTCAAAACTAACCAGCCGAGGGAACATAGAAAAGCCATAAACCACTGTTTTGAAATGATTAAGCATAACGCCTTGTTAAGGGGTGAGCAACGCAATGCCGATGCCGCCGCATACCGCCTTAAACACTAAAACCAACGCATAGTAAAAATGCCACGCGTTGCGAATCCCTCTTGAACAATTTGTTATGTGGTTTTCCCACGTAGTCCTATTAAGTTTCCAAATGGGTCCTCAACTTGGCACATTGAAAGCCCATCTTCAATTTCCATTGGTCCACGATAAAGACACGCACCTAGTTCTTCAAAATGAGCCAGAGCAACACATAAATTATCTACTGACCAGTAAACAACTGTACCACTTTTACCAGCACCAACTTTTTTGTCTGCTTGGACTATTTCTAGTGAGAAGCCATTTAGATCAAGCACTGTGAAATCAAAGTCAGGATGGTAAACCGGAACGGCTTCTGGAAAAGCTTTCTTGTACCATTCAAGTCCTTTCGCTACATCTGGGACATGAACAAGAACCGCTGATGGATTCATAATTTCTCTCCAACCACATAACGCCGCGTTAAGGGGCGCAGGCACGCAATACAAAAGTGACCGCATGACAACTTAACCACTAAACCCAACGCAAATTGAAAATGCCACGCGTGCCAAGTCCCGCTTTAACGCTTTGTTATGCCTGTGCCAAAGTTTTCAATGAGTTTGGGACAATAACTTTATGGATCGGTGCTACGACAAGCATGTAAGCTTTGCCAAACAAGTTGTGGACATGCACTACAGTTGTCGCATGAACAGTGACTTTGTCACCTTTTACGCCCAGCAGAAACGACACTCTCACATCGAGATGCTTATCGCTGTCCTCCAGAACAATTTCATGCTCTTCGTTACTTACGAGCGTGAAGATACCTATCCGTTCGCCCACTTTGACGTCATTAACACCGGCCTCAAAAGTCGCATCCTGAAATCGACCTAAATGCTTCAGGCCGAACATAGATACAATACGGTTTCTCATTTCCATTAAGAAAGAAACCCAGCGCGGTGTTTGCTTGGCGATTTCAAGATAAACATCAAAAGCTGTCTGATTCGTGTATGGGATCTCACGAGAAAAACTGTCAGCAAAATAAGAGCCTTGCGTATAACCATAAAGCTTTGAATGCTTTGGGATAGTCATGTGTTTCTCCTAAAAGGCATAACGCTGCGTTAAGGGGTGAGTGCCGC
>NZ_SZTO01000061.1 GCF_013369385.1 Vibrio sp. 05-20-BW147
CAAATCAACCGTTGAAACAATGCCAATTTTGGGTTTTCACCACACTAGTTAACACTGAAATTGAACGCCGATACGACAATTTCGACCTTGAGCTTTTACCACTAGAACTTGCGATATAGCTGCGTTTTTCCTCTTGCAAACTAACGCTGCGTTAAGGGGTGAGTGCCGCACAAACCAACCTTCCGCATACCACTTTCATCACCAAAACCAACCGCAAACCAAAAATGCCACGCGGCATGAATCCCTCTTAAACGCCTTGTTATGGCTTGGACTTAAGGTGTTCTTTACTTGCCTGATTTAATCATTTCTATGATTTTGTTGGCTTTTTCGAAGTGATCTAGCTGGTGAGTTTGAATCCACCAAGTAGCTGCTTCCATTAACAACATTGGATCGTCGTTTTTATTAGCGAAAAATGCATAAAATGAAACACCAACATTCTCACCCTTTTGTGCGATTTTCTTAGCACAAACATCTAGCACTTTACAGCGTAAGGATTCACGCATTCATTATGCCCTCTTTGATTAAAGTAAAAACAATACTTTACACAACGAATAGAACACAAACAATAAACACTGTTCATCCAACCAGTGTAACTTTTGAAAGAAGCCATAACGCCGCATTAAGTGGTGAGCAACGCAGACCACTGAACTTAAAGTATTGTGCCGTAATCACTAAAATTGAAGCAAACCAAAAATGCCGAGCGTTGGGAATCCGTCTTAAATGCTTTGTTATAAGCGTGGCTTCAACATGTGCACAAACTGACTATCTTGAGCGGTTACTTCAAACCCAAACCTTTTATACAGTTGCCCTACTCGATTTCCTTGTAAATAGCAGAGCTTAATCGGTAAAGACTTTTCTTGTGCAAGTTGGATAACCGTACTCAAAACTTGGCTACCGATACCATTACCTTGATATTCTGGTAGCAAGAAAAAACGACCAAAATACAAATGGTCAGATTTATATTGTACTAGGTAGCTACCAACACGAAAGCCGTTAACCTCAATGATAGTTGGCTTAGATTCTTCCCACTCACTACGATGGATTTCAATTTGAACATTTTCATCCCAGCCAAAGATAGCTTTTATTGGTTCATATTCCGCCACTTTCTTGAGGTTAAACAAGAAATCGTAATCTTCAATTTCAGCTTGACGAGTTACAAACAAGATACTCTCCAGACTAATTTTTAATGGAAGCTTATAACGCTGCGTTAAGGGGTGAATGCCGCCTAAACCAACTTTCCGCAGACACTTTCACCACCCAAAATCACCGCATACCAAAAATGCCACGCGGCATGAATCCCTCTTGAACGCTTTGTTAGCAATACGAACTCATAGGTTGAGATAGCCTCTTATTCTTTGCTGATTCGATGGCACAGCGTCTGGGAGGGCTAAGTACGTTTCTATGTCCATAAGCTTCCAATATTGCCCCTCATCGCCAAACTGAATTTCGCGTAACTCACTTTCGGTTATCGTAACTGCAAGAAAATA
>NZ_SZTO01000062.1 GCF_013369385.1 Vibrio sp. 05-20-BW147
CCAAAAATGCCACGCGGCATGAATCCCTCTTTAACGCCTTGTTATGGCAATTTTAGCCACGATTCTCCATTGGATGTAACATCCAAACATTCGGCTCAAGGTAAGTCGCTATGTCCTTATTTTTGTCAACTCGCACAGGACTTAGTGCACCTTTTACAACATACTCTCCACAAACGGGAAAAACCATATCTGTCCAGTCACTCCAGTTTTTAATAGAGTTGGTAACTTCTAGCGTACACTCAGCAACTTTTATGATTTTTGCACCCAATTTTTCATGAACCCTTAACCAGGGATCAAACAGATACCCTTCTTCGTTTCGCCATTGCGCATATTCATGAATTGATTGGAGCGGATACTGAGATTTCTTTGTTGGTCGAACCGGTACAATCAATGAGGAAAGACCACAGCTTATCGCTAATTGCTTCATTTCAATAAGAACTTTTGAACTAAGTCCGTTACCTTGCATACTACTATCAACAAGTGCACCAATAGGAATCAATGTGTTTGCTTTAAGATTGCCCCGTTTAGCACTTAACCCTGCTTGGATTACATCTTCAATAGAACTTGGTAACTTATCGGCATTACCATCCCAAACTACGGGTACAGTAAATCCAGCAGCGATAACTTGTTCGTTCTGAGTTAAGACCAATACATACGCACTTAACTCATCATAAAAATGACTCCAACTTTTCACATCACTATTTTGTAAAAATACTGGCCAAGAGCGATTATCAAGGGCAGCAACCTGATTTATTAAATCGGGTCTCTTGATAAGGGTACTAACTTCGTATTTCATCGTACTAACTCCTAATTGCCATAACGCCCGCCTAAGGGGCTGACAACGCATAACACTAAACTCAAACACAACAACTGTAACCACCGCGGCTCAATGGGACTGGAAACGCCACGCGTTGACAGTCCCTCTTGAGGCGTTTGTTAGCTGTATGCTCTAAACTCAAAGTTCGAAGTCACTATTGTATAGCTTGACAATATTTACCAACGGCTCTTCCCAACCCAAACATGCTTTAAGCCTTTGTACCACTGGTTTTACATGTTCATGAGCTACATTTATTTCAATTTTTATTAGTGGATAATTTTCCAACTTTCCAACTGAACCAAAAACAGGGCTTGAGCCTTCGAGCGCTCGATGTGATCCCATAACAGAACCTAATGCCCAGCAATGATCGTAGTTTCCAATCTTATCCACACCAGCATCATGTAATGTGCTAAGAACTACATCTTGCTGATCTGGTTGGCAAAAAATCTCTAATTTGTACATTTTCCCTCACGAGGGTTTGGAGTATTTCTGAATACAGCTAACGCTGCGTTAAGGGGTGAATGCCGCCTAAACCAACTTTCCGCAGACCACTTTCACCACCAAAACTCAATGCAAACCAAAAATGCCACGCGGCATGAATCCC
>NZ_SZTO01000063.1 GCF_013369385.1 Vibrio sp. 05-20-BW147
CTCTTAAATTGCTTGTTAGTGCGCTTTTTACCGTTCTGGCCAATACTGGCGAAATTCATCTTCAACTGTTTTTATGATTAGCTCAATACAGGCAAAGAATTCATCTGAATGTCCGCTAAACGAATAGATGCGTGAGTCAAAGTGCGATCTATTTCTTCTATCTTTTAATGCCTCTAGTCCGTTGAGAGCCAAACCATCCGGTGATAATAAAGAAATATAGTCTGGTTTAAGAAGAATACTTCCGTTTATTGTTACACTTTTAAAACATTGTAAAGTGGCCGTATCTTTTAAACTTTCTACAGATACCTTTTGTTCAGCAACATCAAGGTCAGATACTTTTTTCTTTTTGTTATCATAGCGATGAATGACATACCCATCTTTCAACAACTTAGAGCACATTACATGCTCAAATGAAGCAAATAGAAGCAAGTCATCGGCAATTCCATTGTAGCAAGACTTCATCAGCTCCATCGTTTCAAACGTCTCACCTGCGCGTTTCTCTAGCTCACTTATAGATAACCCCCCTGTTTTTGTCTGTTCTTTCAATTTCTCATTCTGCAACTTCAGAGCGGCTATCTTTCCATATATTGAAGTTTTTTCTAAAAGCTTATAAGCATTCATTGCGGCATTGATAGCCGAAGAGTTTAATATCGATTGATTTTTTTCCAAATAGGAAATGTGAATATCTTCATGACTTGGCACTAATATATCTCCTTGAGCAGATGTAGCGCACTAACGCCGCGTTAAGGGGCGCAGGCACGCACTACAAAAGTGACCGCATTACGCCTTAACCACTAAACCCAACGCAAATTGAAAATGCCACGCGTGCCAAGTCCCTCTTTAACGCTTTGTTAGCTGTTTTTTACCTAAGTTGCTTTTTTCTTATTCTTTTACTAGTGCTTTCGTTTGGCCAAAATTCTTGCTCACATCCCCTGTAAACATCATCGCCAATAAAATACCGTGGAGAGTAAGTGATGTACTGTAAATCATATACTCCCATCCAGACATAACAATAGGTCCTAATATAGGTAAAAATGGAACAAAACCAATCGAAGTAACTACATAGAACTTTCTCGCCCAAGACTTAAAAAACCACAAACCTGCAGCCAGTATTGGATAAAATAATACGTATGCAAGGAGCAACATGCTTAGCACTGCCTGAGCCGGAGATGTTTCCTCATATTGCGCTTGAGATAAGTAATCTTGCAATATCAGTGGCAAGGTCTCTGATAGGCTAAACGATGCGACGAAGCCTGCTATTGAAAAAAGTAAGCCTGAAATTAATACAAATTTAAACATTGATGTTGAAGACATTTTTTCTCCTAAATACTCTTTACAGCTAACGCCGCGTTAAGGGGTGAATGCCGCCTAAACCAACCTTCAGCAGACCACCTTCACCACCAAAACTCACAGTAAACCAGAAATGCCACGCGGCATAAATCCCGCTTTAACGCTTTGTTAGGTGAGATTACACACATTACCAAATGTAACTAGGCAACTTAAAAGACTCACAACGATAAAACTAACAAAAAAAACAAAAATAAAGTACAACCTTTGGACATATTGGTTTTGCTTATCAAACTCAATAGCAGAGTTTACTACAGTAAAACACGCAACAAAGTTAGCTAAAGAAAGTTGGCCTAATAATATCATTAAGCCAGTATCTTGCAGGTACCGATTGAAAACACTAACAATAGATAAATTGCTTTGATGCGCTTCATACACCCACCCCACACAAAACATCACGGGTAGTGAAAGTAAAAAAAATATAGGAAGCTTTAGCCTGAACTTTCGCATATCACCTAACGCTGCGTTAAGGGGTGAATGCCGCACAAACCAACTTCCCGCAGACCACTTTCACCACTAAAACTAACCGCATACTAAAAATGCCACGCGGCATGAATCCC
>NZ_SZTO01000064.1 GCF_013369385.1 Vibrio sp. 05-20-BW147
TTCTACTTCAAATTAAGTGTTTATGGCACAATGCTTTAAGTTGGGTGGTAGCGTTGCTCACCCCTTAATTGGGCGTTATGTTTAATCACGTCAAATCAGTTGGTTGTATCTTTTCTTTGCTCCCTCGGCTTGTTGGTTTTGTGCTTGTCGGCAAGTTGGATTCGTTTGGCGCTGTTTTCCGGACACTCATTCTTTGGCGCTGGAAATTCAGAGAATTGCCTCAATCAATTTTCGAGTAAGCGCGAGGTTGGTGCGGCTGGCTCAATCAGTATTTTGACCACAAGTTTTTGGGCTTGAATTGCCAAAATTCGAAGTCTGTTTTTCGAATCTATGAGTCATTTCAGTTTTTTAGGTCTTGGCTTTTGTTTGTGAGTCAACACTGAGTTAATCTTGGTTTAGGTAAAACGTAAGTTATTGAAGCTTAAACATAACAAACGGTTCAAGAGGGACAGCCAACGCGTGGCATTTTTATTATGCGTTGGTTTTTGTGGTTACGGTGTTATGCGGAAGCTTGGTAATGGCGTTGGCTGCCCCTTAACCGGGCGTTAGTTGCCAACGAGGAAAACGCAGCTAAAGCAGAATGTTTAGAGTTAAAATCAGTGTGTTTTTGGTGGCGTCTCGTACTTCAATTTTGAATCGTTCGGGTTTGTGAAAATCGTTCTCAGGTTTCTTTTGTGGTTGGATTTTTCTGTTTCAGAAACCGGATCACTGGTCGAGAGTCAGCTCTGTGACACTGTCTTTTCAAATGAGCGTTTTTGGTGTTGTTAATCCGTTTTCTACGGCGCTTTGAGTTCCAAGTGGTTTCAGTGACAGGCGCTTTGAAACTGCGCCTGATTTGAGTTTTTCAAAGCACGTAAAAGCAGTGTTGACAGAGCGGCAATCAACTTCAAATCAAAGCTTTAGGTTTGGCAACTAACAAAGCATTCAAGAGGGATTCACAACGCTTGGCAGTTTTGGTTTGAATTGGCTTTAGTGTTTACGGCACAATGGTTTAGGTTAGGTGGTGGCGTTGTTCACCCCTTAATGCGGCGTTATGTTTAGTCACGTAAAATCAGTTAGTTGCATCTTTTCTTTGTTCCTTCGTATTTCTAATTTTGTTCTTGTCGGCAAGTTAAATTCAGTGGTCGCTGTTTTCTGGACTCCAATTCGTGGGCGCTAAAAGTTCAGAGAGTTGCCTCATTAAAGCTCAGTCGTTTGTGAGTCGAATAAAGCGTCTTAGTTTCAAAGTTTGAGCTCCAGCTTTCGGTTTCTCACGCTAAAACTCAAAATCATTAGAATCAAATTTATGAGTTAATTCAGCTTTTTAGCGTTTGGTTTTGGTTTGCAAAGGTA
>NZ_SZTO01000065.1 GCF_013369385.1 Vibrio sp. 05-20-BW147
CCTTTGAGTCTTAAACATAACAAGGCGTTCAAGAGGGACTTGGCACGCGTGGCATTTTCGGTTTGCAGTCTGTTTAGTGGTTAAGTTGTCATGCGGTCACTTTTGTAGTGCGTGCCTGCGCCCCTTAACGCGGCGTTATGTTTCATCATGAATTCAGTGGCTTAAATGTCCTTTTAACTGTTCTTTGTCCCTTGGGCTGATTGTTCCGAGTAGACTCAGCAAATCGGTATTGTCGCTCTAAATTCTTGAATTTCTCAGCCCATAAAACATGCCAAAGTTCGTGGGTTGCTTCATTGCCAGGTCGAGCCGGTTGGATTCAAGTTTCTCTGGCTTAAAGGCGCTTTGAATTTCGTTGCCAAGTCACATCCTACCTTGGCAGTAGTCTCGGCAATTCGCCATTGTTCTGCGCTTTAGTTGGAAAGAGAGGGCGCTTGTTGGAAGTGAGTCGGGTTGCCTCATTGGGCAGGGAAGTGTTCATACTTGTTTTGGGCTGGTCGCATTTGGTGGTCAAGTGAGTATTAGTCTTGTGACTAGGCTCAGAAATCACAGCGAGAAATGCAGTTCTTTGTCATGCAAATCAATCGTTTGTAGTGAAACATAACAAGTTGCTTAAGAGGGATTCCCAACGCTTGGCATTTTTGGTTTAAACTTGGCTTCAGTGATAACGGTGGCAAGGTTTTGGTTTTGTGTCAATGCGTTGCTCACCCCTTAGCAAGGCGTTATATGCAATGGATTGGAATGTTTATGAAAGGATTAAATGGCATCTTAAACGGTTTCACCTGGGGAATCGGTTTCTCAGTTGCAATCATTCTGAGTGGGTTGGTTTATACAAAGTTTGTTGAACCGTCGCTCGGAAATATTCTTGAAGACAAAGAAATCGACGACAAAGCAATTGAGTATTTAGCGGATTTCAAAACTGCCTATGGTTTAACATTGAAAAATGTCTTCAAAGATGGGGACGACGTGCGTTTAGCTGTCGTACAGGAAAACCTTACAGAAGACGCATTATATTCTCGTGAAGTTTTAGCATCTGCGTTTGATGTGAATGGTAATTTTATTGGTAATTGTATCGGCGAAAATGAACTTTTCATTATGCAGCCAAAGGAAACCTCTTATCTTGAGATCAAATGTGCATTTGTACCGTCGCAAGTCGAGCAAATCGATTCGTTTAAGTTAAGAATTAAGCCGATTTAGCAAGCACCAGAAAATTGCATATAACAAGGCGTTCAAGAGGGATTCATGCCGCGTGGCATTTTTGGT
>NZ_SZTO01000066.1 GCF_013369385.1 Vibrio sp. 05-20-BW147
TACAAAAGTGACCGCATCACACCTTAACCACTAAACTTACCGCAAACTGAAAATGCCACGCGTGCCAAGTCCCTCTTTAACGCTTTGTTAGCACTCTTTTAGAAAACCATTGCGTGGTCTACCAGAAAACGCCCATCCTCATAAACTATAACCAGCTCTGCTACATGTTCGCCTGGTGCTTTCGTGTAATATTGTTTCCAAACTATTGCCGCTGAGTCTGGTCGCCTAAACACTGCAACTAACTCTCTATCTGCAAAGAAACCCTTTTCAGCCTGATATTTTACACAGACTTCATTGAGGTAATCTCGGGTAACTATTTTGAGCATCCGCTTGTTAAAGTCTCGGACGTGCCGCTCATGGTCAATATTCGTCGATGCTTCCATCAAATTGTCCATGATAGGATTTGCGATATCTAATATTTCCTGCTCTGACATTTCTTGAAAGTTCATAACAATCCTTTTGCTAAACTACCGTCCAGAGTGCTAACGCCCAATTAAGGGGTGAACAACGCTACCACCCAACCTAAAGCATTGTACCGTAAACACTAAAATTGAAGTAGAAGCAAAAGTGCCAAGCGTTGTGAATCCCTCTTAAATTGCTTGTTATGTGTTTACTCAAAGTAACCCTCGGAAGCAATTGCAACCGATTGAAAGTACAACCCTTCACCTTCTTCTAAGTCAGGAAGAGTTGGACGCCAGAAAGATAACTGAAGCTCTTTAAATACGTAGCTATAGCCTAACTCTGGATCAGAATGATCATAGTTACCTTCTAGCTGAATTCGTTCGAGTACATTAGTTGCTAATATCCTATGTACGTCTAAGCCAAGCAATGTCGTTGAAAACAACTCAGACGCAGCGGCTTCAATGAACTCAACTCTTCCTTCATTATCAAAATCTACCATGAGACCGTCTAAAAAATGATGGCGATGGCCATAGATGCAATCAGGAGCTCCGATAACATTGCTCACTTCAGTTTCTGTCATACCGAGCTTGACTGGACCGATTGAGTTTCCTAGTTGAATTTCGAAAATTTCCATTTTTATCCTAAAAACACATAACGCCGCGTTAAGGGGTGCAGGCACGCAACACAAAAGCTACCGCACAGTGCCGTAACCACCGAACTCAACGCAAACTGAAAATGCCACGCGTGCCAAATCCCACTTAAACGCTTTGTTATGCTTAAGCTTCAACGCCCACATTTTTACCAAAACCAAGATTAACTCGGCTAGGATTAGCTAACAAAA
>NZ_SZTO01000067.1 GCF_013369385.1 Vibrio sp. 05-20-BW147
GGGATTCATGCCGCGTGGCATTTGTGGTTTGCAGTGAGTTTTGGTGGTGAAAGTGATCTGCGGAAACTTGGTTTAGGCGGCACTCACCCCTTAACGCGGCGTTAGGCGAGGTAGTTATGTTGAAATCTTCAAGTGCAATTCTGTTGCTAGTCTCTTGGTCTGCTGTCTCTAGCGATTTGCCGTCAACTTATGTGGGTATTGAAGTCAGTCAATCGACATATGAAGATGTACTTAACTTACTAGGCCCATCTAAACTTCAAAGATTACCTCAAGGCCATTCTGAAAAAGGGTATTGTTATATTGATAATGTTACTTATGTTGTCTTCGGAGGGCATCCAATAATCACAAGAGTCAGTGTGCACGATAGAAAACCAGGGCTAGATTGTAGCCAGAGCCAAATAGAGCTTCCTTCATGTATTGGTGACTATTGTTTAGGTATATCAAAAGCCCAATCTGAATCCATTCTGGGCCAGCAACTTGAGCCCACAACGGACGGTAGCGGCTCTTATGTTCAAGGATATGACTCAATAAGACCCATATCACAAGAAGAAAAAGATCAGCGAAGTTTACCTGATAAAACGGAGCATGCGGACGTTACAAATAATATTTGGTTTAAGTATGCCAATCAGAAGGCAGTTGAAATTGGTGTTTATAAGTACGAGACGTATTAAAAATCGCCTAACAAAGCGTTAAAGAGGGACTTGGCACGCGTGGCATTTTCAATTTGCGTTGGGTTTAGTGTTTAAGGTGTGATGCGGTCACTTTTTTAGTGCGTGCCTGCGCCCCTTAACGCGGCGTTATGCGCTATATCGTTTAAAAAGGATATCGAATGAATAAGTTGTTAGAAGAGTTACTAAAACGTGGTTTTAAAGCAAAAATGCGGAATAAGAGCATTTTTGTTAATCTTTCGCTGTTGTCATACCCAGTATCAATATCTCACAACCCTGAACGAAACACCTACGAGTTAAACATTGAATACTGGCGCTATATTGTCGTAATGATAGGGTTGTCGATTAATGTAATCGTCGGTTTCGTTTACGGCAATGTCATTCTAAGTTCTATCATATTAGCTATTGTATTGTTGCAGCCAGTAGGGTTGTTTATATCAAAATCTAGATCCAAAGAACTAGAAGAATATCTTGAATCACTTAATGGTGAAGTACGCGCATAACAAAGCGTTTAAGTGGGATTTGGCACGCGTGGCATTTTCGGTTTGCGTTGGGTTCAGTGATTAAGTCGCTGTGCGGTAGCTTTTGTAGTGCGTGCCTGCACCCCTTAACGCGGCGTTATGCTTAATCACGCAAAATCAGTGGGTTATGATTGTTCTTTGTTCCCTTGGCTTGTGAGTTTTGTGTTGCTCGGCAAGTCGACTTCGTTTGGCGCTGTTTTCCGGACACTTATTCTTTGGCGCTAAAAATTCTAAGAGTTGCCTCAGTCAATTTTCGGGCAAGCGCGAGGTTAGGGCGGTTGGCTCAATCGGAAATTTGATCTTAGGTTTTTGAGTTTTGACTGCCAAAGTTCAAAGTCTGATTTTCAAAATTATGAGTCATTTCTGTTTTCTACGTTTTGGTTTTTGTTTGTGAACCAA
>NZ_SZTO01000068.1 GCF_013369385.1 Vibrio sp. 05-20-BW147
CGAAGTGACCGTAACCTACAAAGACGGCACCACTCAAACGGTGGCGGTCAACGGCGATGGCACCTTCAATGTCACGGTCCCCGCGGGCGATACAACGGTCAGCGTCTCCGTCCAAACCACCGACGATGGCGTGTATGAAGGTGACGAAACCTTCACTCTGAGCGGAAAGACCGCGATACAATTCACGGCGATGACGGGCACCGCCACCCTAAAAGACGATGGCAGCGTAACGCCACCGGATGGCACGTCAGACGACGATCGCCCAGCGGTATCGAGCATCAGCAGCCCAATCGTGTCTGAAGGGGAGAGCGCTACGTTCGAGGTCAACTTGAGCAACGCCAGCACCACGGCGACCACGGTGACGTTGACCTTAGCGGGCGACAGCGCCACCGCAGGCACAGATTTCACAGACACCGAAGTGACCGTAACCTACAAAGACGGCACCACTCAAACGGTGGCGGTCAATGGCGATGGGACCTTCGCGATCACTGTGCCAGCGGGCAACACCCACTTCAGCGTCTCCGTCCAAACCACCGACGATGGCGTGTACGAAGGTGACGAAACCTTCAATCTGAGCGGAAAGACCGCGATACAATCCACGACCATGACGGGCACAGCGGTCATCAAAGATAATGACACTCTGCCAGTGTTAAAAGCAGATGTCGGTACGGTAAATGAAGATGATCTACTGATAGTTACTGCCGAGAACGGATTGCTGTCGAATGATAGCGACGTGGATAGCGATATCCTGACCGTAACTGGGATCCTGAGCGGCAGCACAGGCACCGCGACCGCGGTCAACGCGAGCGGAGAGACCGTACTGAGCAACAGCTACGGCACCTTAACGATCCGCGCAGACGGCAGCTACAGCTTTAACGCCAACGGAGAAGATGCGCAGAAACTGGCGGCAGGTCAAACGGCACCGGTCGTGTTTACCTACACCGCGAGTGACGGCACGGAAAGTTTGACCAACACCTTAACCATCACCATCGTGGGCGCCAACGATCTGGCCGACATCAGCGTGGGCACAGAGCAAGGCGACACCGACCGTGGCACCGTCACCGAAGATGGCGACAGCGACGACAAGGTCGACACAGTCCAAAGCGTGAGCGGCAAGCTTGACATCATCGACGCCGACAAGGGCGAAGCGGTGTTCCAAGTGCAAAGCAACGTGGAAGATGGCAACTACGGCCGACAAGGTCGACACAGTCCAAAGCGTGAGCGGCAAGCTTGACATCATCGACGCCGACAA
>NZ_SZTO01000069.1 GCF_013369385.1 Vibrio sp. 05-20-BW147
ATAAACACTTAATTTGAAGTAGAAGCAAAAGTGCCGAGCGTTGTGAATCCGTCTTAAACGCCTTGTTAGCAATAAGAATTCAGAGGCTAAGGTAACCTCTTAATCTTTTCTGATTGGAAGGCACAGCGTCTGGGAGAGCTAAGTACGTTTCTATGTCCATAAGCTTCCAGTATTGCCCCTCATCGCCAAACTGAATTTCGCGTAACTCACTTTCTGTTATCGTCACCGCAAGAAAATACGCATAACCAAAGCCTGTATGACTTTCTACTTTTTGCTTGTAATGAATACGCGACGGGCAAAGTTCAATACCAAACTCTTCCTTAAGCTCTCTAAGTGCACAATCCTCTGGCGTTTCGTTACCATCACGAGCGCCACCAGGTAAATCCCAGTAATTCGGATATGATATGGTAGAAATATTATCTCTTTTATAGGTGAGAATTTGGTCGTTACAGTCCACGACTAGCTTACATCCTTTAAAATGTTGCACACCGTCCCTCCTAAAATTGCTAACGCCGCGTTAAGGGGCAGCCAACGCCACTACCAACTTAACGCATAACACCGGAACCACAAAAACCAACGCACATTAAAAATGCCACGCGTTGGCTGTCCCTCTTGAACGCTTTGTTAGGCATTTTTTCCAATTAGATACTCTGCAAATCTTTCTTTAAAGCGGTACATAGGACAGCCTGGAACATAAAGCTCTTCGACAAGACCTAAATCTTTCAAGTGATCTACCGAAGAAAATATATCAATATGTTTATCAGTGTGGTACTCAAAACAACGCTCACCAACGTTTAGAGTCATTTTGCTAGATTTGATCGCAAACTTTCGAATAGATAAATTTTTGGGATTGGAAAAATCTTCTTTCATCTCAGAAATTAAATTTGGATATTTACGTTCAAGTGTTAACCACATCTCACGTTCTGCTTTTTTTTGCTCTTGCCTATGGCGAATATCAGTATATTTATTTCCAAAGTAAGTGCCTGAAGCACCGGTTAAAGTACCTACCAAAAATCCAACAGCTAAAGATAGATAATCCATGTTCCCTCCAAATGCCTAACGCTGCGTTAAGGGGTGCAGGCACGCACTACAAAAGCGACCGCACAGCGACTTAATCACTGAACCCAACGCAAACCAAAAATGCCACGCGTGCCAAATCCCACTTAAACGCTTTGTTATGCTTAAGCTTCAATGGGTTACGTTTTTCTGGAAACAAGATTAACTCGACTTTTATTCAGAAACAAAAGGCAAAGATTAGAAAACCAAAATGAATCATAGTTTTGATAATCAGACTTGGAATTTTGACAATTCTAGTTTGGAGTTTAAAAACCTAAAAATGGATTTCTGATTGAGCCAGCCGCCCTAACCTCGCACTTGCCCGAAAATTGACTGAGGCAACTCCCTGAATTTTCAGCGCCAAAGAATAAGTGTCCGAAAAACAGCACCCAATGAAGCTAACTTGCCGACTAACTCGAAACCAATCAGCCGAGGGAACAAAGAAAAACACTAAACCACTGATTTTACTTGATTAAGCATAACGCCGCGTTAAGGGGCAGCAACGCGCTACCACCAAACTTCAATTTACCACCATAAACACCGATGCCCAGATTTAAGCCAAATTCGCCACGCGTTGACTGTCCCTCTTGAACGCCTTGTTAAATTGCATTACCACGGGAGCTTGCCCGTTTCTAAACTGATGAAATCACGATTCTTTAGGCTATTATTTTTTACCAACTCAACCAATTTCTTGGCTGCCGAGCTTGGTGTCATATGAGCATCAATCGACGCCATTTTTGTCAGCAATCGGCCCGGATGTATAGACACAACTTTAATACCCAGATCTTCCAAATCGTCAGCCAAACATAAAGAAAGCATATTTTGAGCTGCTTTACTAATACGGTACGAATATGAGCAGCCACTACCTTTTGCTGCTAGTTCCGATTGCATAGAGAGCGACCCTCGACGCGAGCTGATGTTAATGAGAAGTGGTGATGAAGAACGCTGCAAAGATTTTAAACTGCCTTTTACGGTAGAAAGTACCGCTATACAGTTTGTCTCGAATTCCTTTCGTAAAAACTGTGCTTCCGTTGATTCGAGCGAAGGAGCATTTGTGCCCGAACCTGCGTTATTTATGACTATATCTACTGTCTGCTCACTAAGCCACGTACTTAGTATTTCTTGATAATACTCGGCTGTTACATCGCAAACCAATATTCGAGCTGTTGGGAACATGCTGAGTAAGGTCGTTTTAGATTCTTCTGATCGCACGACTAACAGCAGTGAAAAACCACTGTTTGAAAATTGTTCCGCAAGAGCCAGCCCTAGCCCTCTATTTGCACCAGTAATCAATACTTTGTTCATTACGTTCCTTTGTAATTTAACGCTGCGTTAAGGGGTGAATGCCGC
>NZ_SZTO01000070.1 GCF_013369385.1 Vibrio sp. 05-20-BW147
TGGTTTAGGCGGCATTCACCCCTTAACGCGGCGTTAGGTTTTAGGAGGATGAATGTCAGAAAATAACAGGCTAGCTTCAATTAGTAAAACAGCTTTTTGCTGTCCTCATTGTAATGCTTACACTAGTCAAGAGTGGGCAAATACATATATACGCTTTATGGAACAAGACAACAGGCTTCCAATTATTCCTTCTGTAAGTAAGAGAGAGGAATTCGAAAACGACCACACAATTGAAAAAGAAGTTCGTGATATGTTAGTGCATTGGGTTGAGCAAATGGTGAAAGGAAAGCCATTTGTTGAAGAGCAAGATCAAGGAGTTTACTTGAGAAATGCGCTTCAAAATGTTCATACGTCACAATGTTATAACTGCAATGAGTTTTCAATTTGGGTAAATGACAAATTAGTGTATCCAAATATCAAAGCTGATATTGCTCCAAATCCGGATCTTCCTGAACATATTGTCGTGCTATTTGAAGAGGCTAGAGAAATTGTAAAATACTCCCCCAAGGGTGCTGCAGCATTACTTAGGCTTGCAATTCAACACTTGTGCAAAGAGCTCGGTGAAAGTGGTAAAGACATAAATCGTGACATCGCAAGTCTAGTATCGAAAGGACTAAACCCTTTGGTGCAAAAAGCACTCGATGTCGTGAGAGTTGTTGGAAATGAAGCTGTTCATCCGGGTACAATCGATTTAGATGACAATAGAGAAATTGCCCATCAACTTTTCGGGTTACTTAACTTAATCACAGAGCAAATGATAACCCACCCTAAACACGTCAATGCGCTTTATTCCTCATTACCTGAGGGTAAGTTAGCGGGGATAGCTCAGAGAGATAAGCCTAAACCTGACAAACAAACCTAACAAGAAATTCAAGCTGATTCGCAACGCTCGGCACTTTCGGTTTCAATTTGTTTAGTGATTAAGGTGAAGTGTTCGGGTGAGGTGGTAGCGTTGCTCACAACTTAATTGGACGTTATGGCGCAAGGCATGCCAACACACATTTATAGGAATGATTATGAATAAAATGGAATTTGTCCGCTCACTATTGGTTGAAAAGGGCATCAGTAGTCGTTTAGCTAAACCTTATCCATATCTATTCTACAAATTGGCTCGTTTAGACATGAAGCCAAGGGTATTTGAAAGTCCGTTGAAACTATTTGTCCTTCAATCAGTTTTTGGCGCTGTTTTTTGGGGTGGGTTCATGTGGCTCTTCAT
>NZ_SZTO01000071.1 GCF_013369385.1 Vibrio sp. 05-20-BW147
AATCCCACTTAAACGCTTTGTTATGCATTTAATCGTACCACCATGCCGAAGACTCCATAAAAGTACAAAATTGAGAGATTTCAAATTCTGCTAATGCGCCTGTAGCATTTTCTGCATCCCGTTTCAGGATATAACCCTCAACAATTCTTTGCATATTTGGAACAGTAACCCATTCGTACACTTCGTCATTACCAGCAACTATCGCATTAATCTTTTTTAGAGCAGCTTCTGCATTTTCCTTTGTAAAGTGCGATTCTGGAATTCGCATATCTGATTCAATTTTTTCGTTAACCGGACATATATTTTTGGCATTTACAGAAAACGACATTATCAAAATACACACCGAATATAGTAATTTCACGTTAACTCCCTGGATGCATAACGCCCTGTTAAGGGGTGAGCAACGCAATACCGATGCAGCAGCAAACCACCTTAATCACTAAAAGCAACGCATAATAAAAGTGCCACGCGTTGCGAATCCCTCTTGAACAGTTTGTTAGAGCGCAACTCACAGGTTGAATAGAACTTTCAAAAGAGAATTTACCAAGGAAGAGATCCCTAGAAATAGAACTACTGGCAAACCTATCGCTATTATCAGTTTAAATTCGACAAACTGACCTACAACTGCATCACCATGTCTACCGCCCAGAAACTTTCTCGATTCGTCTCCTACCGTAGATTTGACTTCATCTGTAACCGTCTTGCGATCTTTACCGATGAATTCTTTAAACAACATAAAGCCGAAGGGAGCAATAATAATACCGGCGATAAGATATGAAATGTATTCAATTATATCCGTCATATTCATATTTTTACTCCTGCGCTCTAACGCCGCGTTAAGGGGTGCAGGCACGCAATACAAAAGCTACCGCACAGTGCCGTAACCACCGAACTCAACGCAAACTGAAAATGCCACGCGTGCCAAATCCCACTTAAACGCTTTGTTATGCTTAAGCTTCAATGGGTTACGTTTTACGCGAAACAAGATTAACCCGACTTTGATTTACAAACAAAAGCCAAAACGTAGAAAACCGAAATGAATCATAGTTTTGATAATCAGGCTCGGAATTTTGGCAAATCTGGTTTGAAGTTTGAAAACCTAGAAATGGATTTCTGATTTAGCCAACCGCCCTAACCTCGCGCTT
>NZ_SZTO01000072.1 GCF_013369385.1 Vibrio sp. 05-20-BW147
TACCACAAGTTACTGACTTAATTGAGAAAGAACTGCTATTTCTAACTGGTTTTCTGAAGCAAACCACAAGGCAAGAACCAACTTGGCCGCCAAAAGCGACTAACCCAAAACCAGTAATTCCACTTCCCTGCCCAATGAGGCAACCCGACAAAGCTCCAACAAGCGCCCTTTTTTTCCAACCAAAGCGCAAAACAATACCGAATTGCCGAGGCAACTGCCAAGCTGAAATGCTAATTGGCTAAGAACCTAAAAGCGACTTTAAGCCAGTTAAACAAAAGGCCAACCACCACGACCTGACAATGAAGCAACCCACGAACATTGACATGTTTTACGGGCGGAGGAATTCAAGAACTTAGGCCGACAATACTGATTTGCTGAGTCTACTAGGGACGAATTGCCAAAGGGACAAAGAACTAAAGCCCAAGACCTTTAAGTCTTTGAATTTCAGGTAAACATAACGCCGCGTTAAGTGGTGAACAACGCAAACCACCAAACCTAAGCCATTGTACCTTAAACACTAAATTCAACTTGAACTGAAATCGCCAAGCGTTGTGAATCCGCCTTAAACGCTTTGTTAGGCGAAGTTTCCCACCAATGTTTAAGTTGCTTTGAAAGCAGACTACCCGAAACAAAATAAGCAACCAAACACCCACTGACTTTTTGTGATTCAAGAACCAAAAATATCACTATGTTTCAGCCAAAGTTCCAACAACCACGAAATGCAGACCTTCAGCAACAAAATGGGTTTTGAGCCCGAAAAACCCAAAGCTGCAAACTTAAAGCGAGAGCGAAAACCTCGATTAACTTGCCCTTTTCACACTTTGAGCCAGTGAGATTCTCAGCCAACCGACTGTGAAAACTAATGAGGCAATCCGCGAACCTTGGCATGTTTTACGGCTGGAGAGGTTCAAGAATTTGAGCCGACAATGTTGAATTGCCGACTTGGTAAAACGAATGCTTAAAGAAAACTAAGAAGATGAGAACAAAGAACTTTCCTGCCCGTCGCCTAACGCTGCGTTAAGGGGTGAATGCCGCATAAACCAACTTTCCGCAGACCACTTTCACCACTAAAACCACCGCATACCAAAAATGCCATGCGGCATGAATCCCTCTTGAACGCCTTGTTATGTTTAAGACTCAAAGGGTTAAGTTTTACGATACCAAGAGCTTAACCCGACCTAGCTTTGAAAACCAAAATCAGAAGCTAACATACTGAATTAACTCATAAACTTGATTGTACTGACATTGAATTTTGACGTCAGAAACCGAAAAGCTGAAGCTCTATTTTTGAAATTGAGCAACCTGCACTCACCTCACCCAAACACTATATTTAAATGAGGCAACTCTCAGAATTTTTAGCGTTCACGAATTGGAGTCCAGTAAACAGAGGCCACTGAAGTCAACTTGCCGACAAAACCGAAATTAGAAAGCCGAGAAAGCAAAAAAAGATGCAACCAACTGATTTTACGTGATTAAACATAACGCCCGCCTAAGGGGCTGGCAACGCACAACCACTAATCTCAAACACAGCAGCCGTAACCACCGCGGCTCAATGGGACTGGAAACGCTACGCGTTGACAGTCCCTCTTGAGGCGCTTGTTAGGTGAATTTACTCGTACACCTGCCCATTGTGTTTCAACCAACCGTGAGCATGACGATTTTGAGGATCTTTATGAGTCCAGTGAAGAATTCCCCCCTTTTTGTTCCATTCGTATTCACCATAAAACTCAACACTGTCGCCAACCTTCAAGTTCGGAATTCTCGGTGCTAAGTCGATGTTATGAGCAACAAGCAATGTTTGTCCGCTATTGAGCTTTAAAATGAATTTTTGATGCCTCGAACCATCGTTGTCGTCGGGCAACACTTTCACTACCTGTCCAAGTCCTTGAACCTGCAAGTCACTTTGTTGCGATTGATAAGCTTGTTGTAAAACGGCGTCATTGGCATACAAGCTAACCGAAAAACAGCTTGCGAGAACGAGCCAACACGCTAAAAACCATTTCATAAAACTGTCCTTGTTCAACCCGCTGACCATTCACCTAACGCTGCGTTAAGGGGTGAATGCCGCCTAAACCAGCTTTCCGCAGACCACTTTAACCACCAAAACTCACCGCATACCAAAAATGCCACGCGGCATGAATCCCTCTTTAACGCCTTGTTATATTTTTATTTGTACACCACTTTGAACTGCTCTAGAACCAG
>NZ_SZTO01000073.1 GCF_013369385.1 Vibrio sp. 05-20-BW147
GCATTCACCCCTTAACGCAGCGTTAGCCCTTAAGGGAAAATTAATTAAACAGTAAGGAAATTTAGATGCATACAAAAGAATCAGTTTCAAAAATATTGGATTTTGCTAATGCTAAATTGGCGCAACACCCTGAATATGAAGAATGGATGGTATTTGACGGAGCTGATGTTCACCCGAATGGAAAAATTGTACCGAGGTTCAAAACTAAAAATGGCAAATCAGGCTTCAGTGAACCAAAATTCCCAGTTTATCAAGAGGTTTGGGTTGAAGCGGCAACAGCACTTGGCTTGTAATTAGACTTGGGTACCGGGCTAACAAACTGCTTAAGTGGGATTCGCAATGCGTGGCATTTTCAGCATGCGGTAGGTTTTGTGATTAAGGTGATGTGCGGTAGCTTTCTTAGTGCATTGCTCACCCCTTAGCAGGGCGTTATGCATAAAGAGGAAATATGTCAGATATAGCTAATGCAATAAATAGTCTTGCGGAACCGAGAATAATTGATTGGGCAACGCTTATCGTGGCTGCTGCATCATTGATAGTTGCATGTTTCGCAGCCAAGTTTTCACTTGAGCAGAAGCAGATATCGAGTAGATCTGAGCGTACTAAGGTATTAGAAGAACTATTTGATATTTTACATATTCTTAAACACTATGATGGCGAAAATATAGATAGTGATCTGTTGGATAAGACTTTTAAAAGGTTACAAAAAATCAAGCTTACTAGTACGGAGCTTTTTTCTGAGGAAGCAACTGAATTTGTAACAGAAGTGATGGAAAAAACGCATGCTATGGGTACCAAAAGAGCACTGTATAAAAACGGTATACCAGATTTGTTTTTTAAGATAATTGAGTCAAGTGAAATTGAGGTTGACCTTCCTAATTTAGAAGAAAAAAATCGTACGGTTTACAACGAATATCGTTATTTTTTCAAAAAAGGGGCATTTGATAAATTTAAGAAGTTGTTTGCATAATATGCATAACAAGGCGTTCAAGAGGGATTCGTGCCGCGTGGCATTTTTGGTATCCAGTGAGTTTTGTGGTGAATGTGGTTTACGTAAAGTTAGTTTAGGCGGCACTCACCCCTTAACGCAGCGTTAGCCTTCAAGTTTGATATGGGTAGTTATGGAAATACTAAGCAAATATGCATCTGAAATTATTGCGTTGTGCGCACTGTTTTTAACTGTGTACCAAGCCAGCAGTCAGCGTCGCCAAAATCGTATCTCACTAAAACCTCACCTGGATCTATTTACTGAACGCTTTTTTAAAAATGGTGTGGGTCGTATTGAAATTTATCTAATAAATAATGGTTTAGGCCCAGCGTTCATTGAAACGTTTGATGTAGCACTTGGTGACAAAAACTATAGTGCTAGAGATGCTCTTACTGCATTATTCGGCGACAGATCAGACGCCTTTAACTATACAGAGTTATCTAAAGGCTACGCTATTGCTCATAATCAAAGAATACGCTTACTATCCGTGGATTTTCCGGCTAAAGACTGGGCTGAAGTTAGTAGTCTCGAAGAAAGTATCAGCTCACTAAGGCTAAGTATTAATTATAAGTCTGTTCATGGACAAGCCTTCTCGCTAAACGATTAAAGGCTAACAAGGCGTTCAAGAGGGATTCATGCCGCGTGGCATTTTTGGTTTGCAG
>NZ_SZTO01000074.1 GCF_013369385.1 Vibrio sp. 05-20-BW147
TGAATTTTCAGCGCCAAAGAATAAGTGTCCAGAAAACAGCACCCACT
The DNA here is from genome assembly GCF_013369385.1 of Vibrio sp. 05-20-BW147. Taxonomy (GTDB): domain Bacteria; phylum Pseudomonadota; class Gammaproteobacteria; order Enterobacterales; family Vibrionaceae; genus Vibrio; species Vibrio floridensis. The sequence continues at coordinate 48 of NZ_SZTO01000074.1, forward strand.
GGAGCCAACTTGCCGACGCGCACAAAACCCAAAAGCAGAGGAAACAAAGAAAAACCATAAGCCACTGATTTTATTTGATTAAGCATAACGCCCAATTAAGGGGTGAACAACGCTTCCACCCAAACCTAAAGCATTGTGCCATAAACACTAAATTTGAAGTAGAAGCAAAAATGCCAAGCGTTGTGAATCCCTCTTAAATTGCTTGTTATGTGCCTGTTTCATTCATTACTTGTTTATTTTAGCTTCGAAAACTGACTCATAATACTCACGAAAAGCTTGCTTCATTTTGTTTTTGGTATCTTGCGAAACTCTAGCTCTTTCATTGATTAGAGGCATAAATGTGTTAACCATTTGGGTTTCATTCTGAGTGTATTCAGAAATTCCACATGGCATAAAATACAGCTCAAATTGGCTTTGTTTCCTAAATCAGGGAACTAAATCAGTAACCCACGATCTGATCAGCTAAGTTCCACTCAAACACTTTGACCAATGGCCAAGCCTCGCTACAAGACAACCAATTGGAAGCACTATAACCAAGCTTTAATTAATCGCGGCTCACTGACATTTTGGATAGATGAAGAAGCCATCCAGCTATGGAAGCAAATCAAACAGGGAAACCGCGGGAGACCTCGCTTGTTTAGCGACTTAGCCATTACGACAGCTCTTATGGTTAAACGCGTATTTTCAATGCCGTTGAGAGGTCTTCAAGGGTTCATTAACTCTATTTTTAAGCTCACTGAACTGCCATTGTCATGCCCTCATTATTCATGCATTAGCAAGCGAGCTAAAACAGTTAACGTCGCTTTCAAGACAAAAACCAAAGGAACCATCCAGCATCTAGCCATTGATGCAACAGGTCTCAAGGTTTATGGCGAAGGTGAATGGAAGGTCAAGAAGCATGGTACTGACGGGAAGCGTAGAGTCTGGAGAAAGTTGCATTTAGCGGTAGACACCAGCACTCACGAAATCGTCGCGGCAGAACTGAGTTTATCTAATGTTAC
>NZ_SZTO01000075.1 GCF_013369385.1 Vibrio sp. 05-20-BW147
GCGTGCAACTTACATTTTTAGAGTAAGAATGAGCACTTTTGACATCGTTCGCCATTATATAGTACTCCATGTGCCTTTTTAGCCATGTACCATCGGGGCCATTATCTTCTGTTGGTTCCGAAACTAAATAATCATACGGGCAAAGCTCTTTAATTTTTTCCTCGAAAACACTATCGATTTCACCATTTGAACTTGTTAGCTTTTTTTCACTAATAGCTATCAAGGTGTAATTGTTATCATCAGCTTCATAACTGAGAACTTCTATTGGTGCTGCCTGACTAGCAGCACACCCAGTCAAAAATACTAAACTCATAAAAACTGAATGTTTCATTTTTATCCTTAAAACATAACGCCCGCCTAAGGGGCTGGCAACGCATAACACCAAACTCAATCACAACAACTGTAACCACCGCAGCTCATTGGGACTGGAAACGCCGCGCGTTGACAGTCCCTCTTGAGGCGTTTGTTATGTTTTTAGTGGTACACGACCTTAAAGTGCTCTAAAACCAAGAGCATATCTTCTTGAAATTCTATTCCAAGCTCATGACATTCTTGTGAGAAAAAATTTCGATGAGCTTTCTGCCACCATGCCAATGACTTGTCACCCTCACCTTCTGACGCCGCAAAATCTTCAGTGACCTGATTGTATTGGCACTTAGAAACTGAGGTAATTTCGATAATACAAATCGGCTTACCATCCCAGTTAGTCACCACTTGAAGATGGCCAACTTGAGGCATAAGTTCGCCTTTTTGACTGTACCAATATTCCAGACTGCATGATGCTCGTTTCTCGCCTCGTAGGATTAAATCGGCACATACATTTGCGTTGTATTCATCTGCACAAAAATAGTCTGTGTTGAAAGAGGTATATTTTTCAGATACTTCTCTAGGTAAAGAGCTAAGGTATTGTTCCAAAAATAACTGACTTCTTTCTTCCATGATTCACTAAACCTGATTAAAAACATAACGCCGCGTTAAGGGGCGCAGGCACGCA
>NZ_SZTO01000076.1 GCF_013369385.1 Vibrio sp. 05-20-BW147
CGCGTTGGCTGTCCCTCTTGAAGCGTTTGTTAGAAAAATTACTCCCAAGAGAATATTTCTACCAACTGTTCTTCGCTGGACACATCAGCACTAAACTCTCGTATGAACGGATGTCTTGGGGTAGCTCTTTCGGAGAAATCGACCTTCACGTATAAAAATGTATATACACTATTAGCTCGTTTTACTGGAATTGTATGCTGAGTCATCAATGACTTAATGCGCTGTAAATAATTATGATTCTTTCGCTTTATATCTTGAAAGTCAACTTTCGTTTTAAGAGGGTGCTGGGCATGAAGTACCTTCCCACATAGTTGGTATGCTTCTTTGAACTCTACCTGTGACAATGACGACTCATGGTAAAGTGGAAATATAGTTTTATCTTTTCCATCGGGACTTTCTACGACACTACTAGGAAAAGGATAGAAAATTGTTGTTTTCTCATTTAACGACTCCACTATTTTCTTTGCATGATACTCACTTCTTTCTTTGCTATTTAGCTTATCACCATTGACCAATACAGATAAATAAGCGATAAGCTCAAGCACCTTCCTTATTTGCAATGAGGTTGACTCTATAAAAACCAAATTTTCAACTTCCGATAGAGACTCAGCAGCATGTATTCTATCTCGAATTTCGCAAATGATTTTTAGATATGTTTCTTCATTAAAATACTTCATAGTCACCTTATTTTTCTAACGCCGCATTAAGGTGTGAGCGACGTTTGGCTATACTTGAGAGAAGCGAAACCGCCAAGCGTTGCGAATCACTCTTAAATGCTTTGTTATGTGCATGGTCAATGGTATATATCAGAACCACTGTTTTCATAACTTGCTATCTTACTAACTATTTGAGCAGCTTTCTGACGACACACTTCTGTATTGTTTTCACTTGGGAAACTTACCGACATTTCCTCGTAACATGCTCTAAATGAAGCTTGATATGCTATTGAAGCTTCCCTTCGAGATTTATAACCTAGTTCTTCCCACTTACTCACAATGGCTTCATACATATCATTCTTTTCTTGTGCTAAAAGGCCAAAAGAATAGGCACATAAAATAGTAAATAAAGCTAGTTTTCTCATTCAGACCTCATGACAAACTGGACATGAGGTATTTTACCAGAGGGAGAACAATGAACGGAGCCTAAATTGCACATAACGCCGAGTTAAGGGGTG
>NZ_SZTO01000077.1 GCF_013369385.1 Vibrio sp. 05-20-BW147
AATCAAAGTCGAGTTAATCTTGGTTCTAGTAAAACGTAACCCATTGAAGCTTAAGCATAACAAGGCGTTCAAGAGGGATTCATGCCGCGTGGCATTTTTGGTATGCGGCGAGTTTTGGTGGTGAAAGTGGTTTGCGGGAAGTTGGTTTATGCGGCATTCACCCCTTAACGCTGGGATTGGTGTATGTTGCTCAGTAAACAACAAAGAACAGAGAAGATATTTAATGTAATCTAAATCAATGGTTTAAGTGTTGATTGGTTGTTTATTGTTGTTCATTTAAATGCCTGCGTATACAATAATTCTGCTACATAATCGCTACACAAGGAATCTGTGTCATGGCTATCAAGCAGAAAATCACCGCCAGCTCTATCAAAAATCTCACCATCGCAGACGAGCGATTGAACGACACGGAAATCAGCGGATTTCATGCGCGGATTTCGCCCAAAGGGGTGATCAAGTATTACCTCTACTATCGAATTCACGGTAAGCAGCGCAATTTCTTGCTCGGTTCAGCTAATGCTTTAACGCCAGCGCAAGCGCGAGACTTAGCCAAAGAAAAAGCGGGGCAAGTCGCGGCGGGGGAAGATGTGCAAGTCACTCGCCATGAAGCGAAAAAGCGAGAGCAGCGTAACAGCCTGACACTGAGTAAATTCCTTGAGGAACATTATTCCGCCTATCTCATGTCGATTAATGCAAAAACGGCGCAAAAGTCGTTGATGTGCATTCAAAGCAACTTCAAACACCTATCCACTAAGCCACTGGTCGACATTACCGCTTGGGACATTCAGCAGTGGGTGGCCGAACGTAGCAAAGCAGGTCGCGCCCCTGCGACCATTTCCTATGCCTATAACCGCCTAAGAGCAGTGTTCAATCGTGCGGTGGAGTGGGGTTTTATCGATTCTCACTCTCTTGATAATGTAAAAATCCCTCGCATTGATAACAAGCGTATTCGTTACCTGTCGGTGAGTGAAGAGGCGGCATTACTGGAGAGCTTGAAAGCGCGTGATGCACGTTTAAAAGACGAAGCATTGCAAAGATACGGTAAGCGCGCCCAAAGGCTGGTGTCACAGCGCTATGTGGATTTCTTAGAGCCGTTGATTGTACTGGCACTCAATACAGGTATGCGCAAAGGCGAAATGTTGTCGCTTAAGTGGTCACACATCAACATGGAAGACAGGTATTTGACCATTCGCTCTGAGAA
>NZ_SZTO01000078.1 GCF_013369385.1 Vibrio sp. 05-20-BW147
AATGAGGCAACTCTCTGAACTTTTAGCGCCCACGAATTGGAGTCCAGAAAACAGCGACCACTGAAGTTAACCTGCCGACATGACCAAAATTGGAAATACGAAGGAACAAAGAAAAGATGCAACCAGCTAATTTTACGTGACTAAACATAACGCCCAATTAAGGGGTGAACAACGCCTCCACCCAAACCTAAAGCATTGTGCCATAAACACTAAATTTGAAGTAGAAGCAAAAGTGCCAAGCGTTGTGAATCCCTCTTAAATTGCTTGTTATGTGAATTCTCGATTGAAACGCCGAACTTTTGTACGCATATTTTTCATAGGTGATGATGTATTAAACTGAATCATGCGCCCCAAAGTCCATTGTTCATACCACACAACACCATACAAATCACGGTCACTTAAGCTTGAAATGAGTAAAAGTATCTCGTTAACTGTAGACTCAAGCTCAATGAGTAAATCATCATATTTCCACTCACAGTACTCTTCGTGGAAGCTTTCAGCGAGTGAGCCTAATTGGTTCCATTTATAACCAGTTTCCGGGAAATCAACATGTTGGTTGTGAGATCTTAAGTGATGCCATTTAAGAACGAGTTTTCCCCAACCAATCAAGTAAGCCACTGTATCACTAACGCTAATGACTGTACCTTTGACGTTTCCCTCTACTCCAGGTTTGCGAGCTTTGCTTTCCGGAATTGAACGATAGTCAGCCATGAGTTTCGGAAATATTGAGTTTATAGCCAACTCCAATTCATCCTTATTTCTTGGCACAGAAGACATTTGACCTCCATTCACATAACGCCGCGTTAAGGGGTGAGTGCCGCCTAAACCAAGTTTCCGCAGATCACTTTCACCACCAAAACTCACTGCAAACCACAAATGCCACGCGGCATGAATCCCTCTTAAACGCTTTGTTATGCAAATGTTCTAACGGCAAAACGTATCTATATACAAAGCCTCAACCTTGTCTCTCGCCCACTGTGTGCGACGCAAAAACTTAAGAGAAGATTTGATTGATGGATTGCTGTAAAAACAGTTAATTTGAATTTCTCTGTCTAACCCTTCCCAACCATAGTGCTCTTGTAAACGAACAAGGATTTTCTCTAAGGTTAATCCATGTAAAGGGTTGTTTGGTTGCTCTTGGCTCATCGCTTGGATCCTAATAATACCGCTTAGTTTGGTCGCAGTTTACCAGAATGCTGTAGCCAGTTAGCCAATTTATTTTCGCCAATAGCCTAGACCTGAGCACTGGAAAATCGGCTGATTTGAATATTTGCATAACGCCGCGTTAAGGGGTGAG
>NZ_SZTO01000079.1 GCF_013369385.1 Vibrio sp. 05-20-BW147
GCACACCACTTTCACTACCAAAACTCACCGCATACCAAAAATGCCACGCGGCATGAATCCCTCTTGAACGCCTTGTTATGTGTTTGAATTAATGGTTAAAGATTACCTATTTTGACCACAAAGCGCGATAATTTATGCCCCACCGCGAAACTTACTACCGCCACAGTAACAGCAACTATTATTGAGAAAAAGTAGCCAACCGTTGTCGAAACACCAAAACCCCAAACGAAAGAAAATACCAAACCTTGGAAAGCTTCGTATGGCCAAACGAGAAGCGGAAAGTGAGACCCGTCCATGATGACGAAAACTAGGGTACTCAAAGATAAAAACGATGATAAGAACCCAATGATGTTGTGACGATTCATGCTAGTAATCCACTAGAAACATTTTCCGCAATTCTAATTTTTACTTTTTGATTTCGAAAGATAAATTCCGGAAAGACACATAACGCCCTGTTAAGTAGTGAGGCACGCTATACAAATGCTTCTGCACTACTCCGTAATCACAAAACTCACTGCAAACCAAAAATGCCACGCGTGCCGAATCTGCTTGAACAGTTTGTTATGTTCGTTACTTAATTATGATTTCAGAACCTGAATGTTTAATTGATGTATCAATAAAAATGCCTATTACAGAACGCATAAATTCATGGATACAGTCTGACGCTTCACCAGTATTAACATTTACAATTTTGTAAGGTGGTTCAATCCCATTAATACCGCCATTCACCAAACTATCGTTCAATGTATCTAAGTTATTTCCATGCCAGTCAGGGGCTTTCACTTGTGGTAGAAACAATCGATAAAAGTCTTCTGGTGACATTATCGATTTCCAATCTATGAATATTTCCATTACTA
>NZ_SZTO01000080.1 GCF_013369385.1 Vibrio sp. 05-20-BW147
GCGGTTGGTATGGCAATGGCTGAGAAAGCGCTAGCAGCGCAATTCAACAAAGAAGGCCACGACATCGTTGACCACTTCACTTACGTGTTCATGGGTGATGGCTGTCTAATGGAAGGTATCTCGCATGAGGCATGTTCTCTAGCAGGTACGCTAGGTCTGGGCAAACTGATCGCATTCTGGGATGACAACGGCATCTCTATCGACGGTCACGTTGAAGGTTGGTTCTCTGACGATACGCCTAAGCGTTTCGAAGCTTACGGCTGGCACGTCATCCCAGCAGTGGATGGTCACAATGCGGAAGCGATCAACGCAGCAATTGAAGCCGCTAAAGCAGATCCTCGCCCGACTCTAATCTGTACTAAGACTATCATCGGTTTTGGTTCACCAAACAAATCGGGTTCACACGACTGTCACGGAGCACCACTAGGCGCTGAAGAAATTGCAGCGACACGTAAAGAACTAGGTTGGGAGCACGGTCCTTTTGAAATCCCGCAAGAAGTGTACGCAGAATGGTCAGCGAAGGAAGCAGGCGCAGCTAAGGAAGCAGCGTGGAACGAGAAATTTGCAGCTTATGAAGCAGCATATCCAGAGCTTGCCGCAGAGTTCAAACGCCGCGTAAATGGCGAACTGCCAGCGCAGTGGGAAGAGAAAGCAAACCAAATCATTGCAGATCTTCAAGCAAACCCAGCGAACATCGCATCACGTAAAGCATCGCAAAACGCGCTAGAAGCGTTTGGTAAAATGCTGCCAGAATTCATGGGCGGCTCAGCTGACCTAGCGCCTTCTAACCTCACCATGTGGTCGGGTTCTAAGTCGCTAGAAGCAAGCGACTTCTCTGGTAACTACATCCACTACGGTGTACGTGAATTTGGTATGACTGCGATCATGAACGGTATCGCGCTACACGGTGGTTTCGTACCTTACGGCGCGACCTTCCTAATGTTCATGGAATACGCACGTAACGCAATGCGTATGGCGGCTCTGATGAAAATTCAGAACATCCAAGTGTACACGCACGATTCTATCGGTCTTGGCGAAGATGGCCCAACTCACCAACCCGTTGAGCAAATCGCATCGCTACGTCTAACGCCAAACATGAG
>NZ_SZTO01000081.1 GCF_013369385.1 Vibrio sp. 05-20-BW147
TCAATCAATTTTCGAGTAAGCGCGTGGTTAGAGCGGCTGGCTCAATCAGCAATTTGATCTTAGGTTTTTGATTTTTAGCAGCCAAATTTCAAAGTCTGATTTTTAAAAATTATGAGTCATTTCAGTTTTCTAGCTTTTGGCTTTTGTTTGTGAATCAAAGTCGAGTTAATCTTGTTTCCCGAAAAATGTAACCCATTGAAGCTTAAGCATAACAAAGCGTTTAAGTGGGATTTGGCACGCGTGGCATTTTCAGTTTGCGTTGGGTTCAGTGATTACGGCGCTGTGCGGTAGCTTTTGTATTGCGTGCCTGCACCCCTTAACGCGGCGTTATGTTTAAAGGAAAGTTTATGATTGATTGGTTTACAACCGTTTTTTCTCAACCAGCTCAGAAGGCTCAGCTGTTTTCTATTGTGTTATCTTCCTTAGTTGCTTTCTCTGTATTGTTGCTAAATCAGTGGTTTACATCTCGCCGGGCTAGAAAAGATCATATGATCGAGAAAATCGAAGAGTTCTATGAAGCCATAGGTGAATATGAAAAATGTGCTTTTGAGCTATTTAATACAATGTTCACTCAAAGTGAAGATAATAATCAATTTCAAGAGGTGGTCGATCGTCTTCAAACTTCAGTACAGAGGGTTGAAATGTATATAGGGCTTCATTTTCCTGAAATAAATTTTGACGCTAAGGCTCATACTAAACTAATGCAAACAGCTTACTATAGTTTGAGTCACGCAAAAGCACGTAGAGGTGGTGTAAGCTTTGCTGCTGATGACTTCCGAAGTGAAATGGGCAATCTGAATGAATTACTTGGCAAAGTGCGCCAAAATACTAGTCATATAAAATCAGATGCTCAAGCATTAATGAAACGTCATAAACATTA
>NZ_SZTO01000082.1 GCF_013369385.1 Vibrio sp. 05-20-BW147
TTTACGTGATTAAGCATAACGCCCGCTTAAGTGGTGAGCAACGCAATACGATGCTTCCGCACACTACCTAAATCACTAAAATCAACGCATAGCGAAAATGCCACGCGTTGCGAATCCGTCTTAAAGCGTTTGTTATGTGTGTTTTTTAACATTGCTTAACTTCTTCGTGTCTACTACCACCTCAAACTCAATCGATTGGTCGGAAAACAAAAGATCATCTCTTGAGTAAATAGTTTCGACTACTATTCTTTTCTCTTCCTTAAACCAAGGTTGACTTTGGTAATGCCTGAACGCAAAGTCTTTAGCCACATCCAACGAAGTCGTCCAAGCTTGCCCGTATGAGTTATTATCGAACTCACCAACATCACATCCACGATAAATTTTTATAGTTGAATCTAATTTGTTGATATCGTTTGGTTCCAAACGATCTATAAGCGTTACCTTTGGATGCCAAGCTTCATTTTCTTGACGCGTATACAACTGATGAAGTCCATTATATGCATAACATGAAAATGAATGTCGCAGAGCATCAAATACCTGCAAAACTTCTTCATCTTCGATTTCATCCAACAGTGAACAATAATGCGATCTGATCAGTTCCTCTGCCTCATTATCGACACAACTATATAAATCTCGAACCTCACCTTTGGCTTCGAAAGCCTTGATTGCATCAATGTATTTCTCAATAGCATCAACAGCAATCATCTTAAAATTAGAAAAAAATGGTTCG
>NZ_SZTO01000083.1 GCF_013369385.1 Vibrio sp. 05-20-BW147
GGGATTCATGCCGCGTGGCATTTTTTGTATGCGGTTAGTTTTAGTGGTGAAAGTGGTCTGCGGGAAGTTGGTTTGTGCGGCATTCACCCCTTAACGCAGCGTTAGGCATAAGGAAATTATGGAACTCATTCAGCTAAATGAAAATGAGCTAAAAATGTTGCGTGATGGTCAATCTGTTCTCAAGTATATGATCGACGGAGTTCCTCCAAATCATGTGTTAGATCGCTCTCTTAGTCATTATGGTGATTCGATATGTGAAGTTTGGTCTTTACCATACTTTATGAAGGCAAATGACCAGTTAATTGGCAGTTGTGGTTTCAAGAATCCACCGAGAGACGGTCGAGTTGAAATTGGCTACAACGTATCTTCTAGTCATCAAGGTAAAGGCATTGCAACTTTAGCAGTTAACAAACTTTGCCAAATTGCGTTTGAATCTGATTTGGTCAAAGTTGTCTTTGCATTGATCTCTTCTGAGAACTCTGCGTCACTTAATGTTGTTCGCAAAAATGGATTCATTTATAAAAATATTGTTGTGGATAGTGATGGTGAGTCATTAGAGTGTTGGGAATTAAGTAATAAAATCAGCGTGTTGGATAATGCCTAACAAAGCGTTAAAGCGGGACTTGGCACGCGTGGCATTTTCAACTTGCGTTGGGTTTAGTGGTTAAGGTGCTATGCGGTCACTTTTGTATTGCGTGCCTGCGCCCCTTAACGCGGCGTTATATTTTTAATCAATTTTCGAGTCAAAATCATGGACGAAAGAAGTAGAGTTTACCTGGAACAATATCTGAACTCTTTACCTGATGAAGTCGCCTCCAAATACACTTCGTTCAGCTCAGACTATTTCTGTGCAGATGAACACAATGC
>NZ_SZTO01000084.1 GCF_013369385.1 Vibrio sp. 05-20-BW147
GGGATTCATGCCGCGTGGCATTTTTGGTATGCGGCGAGTTTTGGTGGTGAAAGTGGTTTACGGGAAGTTGGTTTAGGCGGCATTCACCCCTTAACGCAGCGTTATGGCTTCCTCAAAAATGGCACTGTTTGGATAAACAGTATTTGTTGTTTGTGCTCTATTCGTTGTGTAAAGTATTGTTTTTAATTCAATCTAAGTGGACATAATGAATGCGTGAATCCTTACGTCGTAAAGTGTTAGATGTTTGTGCTAAGAAAATCGCACAAAAGGGCGAGAATGTTGGAGTTTCATTCTATGCATTTTTCGCTAATAAAAACGACGATCCAGAGTTGTTAATGGAGGCAGCTACTTGGTGGATTCAAACTCACCAGCTAGATCACTTCGAAAAAGCCTATAAAATCATAGAAATGATTGAATCAGGCAAGTAAAGAACGCGTTAAGTCCAAGCCATAACAAGGCGTTAAAGAGGGATTCATGCCGCGTGGCATTTTTGGTATGCGGTGGTTTTTGGTGGTGAAAGTGGTCTGCGGAAAGCTGGTTTATGCGGCATTCACCCCTTAACGCGGCGTTATACCTTATCGGAGAAAATTACATGGAGTTAGTTGTACCATCGCAAGAGTTTAAGTCTGCTTTCGAAGCTTACTATGAGGACTTTGCTCAAAACGATGTTGAAAATGCTGAGTACTACCTTGAAGGTAAAATTGATTTTTCCAAATATATTCAGCGCTTGAGTGACGAAGCTGCGGGTATAAACTTGCGTGAAGGTTATGTGCCATGTAGTCATTTTTGGCTGATAGATAGTACAAGGTCAATCCTCGGAGCTATTCGGGTTCGCCATAATATCGACAATGATTTCCTCTCTTTAGAAGCTGGGCATATTGGCTACGATATAGCCCCCTCATATCGTGGAAAGGGCAACGGTAAGTTAATGCTGAAGTTGGCGCTTTCGAAAGCTGCCTCTCTTGGCATCGAGCGAGCACTACTGACTGCTGATGAAGATAACTTTGCATCGCGTGGTGTCATCGAAGCTAACGGTGGTGAGTTTGAAAAAATTGTTTTAGGTAAGGTGTTTCCAAATCCTTTGGCTAGGTATTGGGTCAGCTGTAAGTAACGGTATAACAAAGCGTTTAAGTGGGATTTGGCACGCGTGGCATTTTCAGTTTGCGTT
>NZ_SZTO01000085.1 GCF_013369385.1 Vibrio sp. 05-20-BW147
ATAGCGTCGATGGTAGTGTGGGGTTTCCCCATGTGAGAGTAGAACATCGCCAGGCTTTTAATTTAGACTTAAATGTCTAACCAGTGCGGAGCGGTAGTTCAGTTGGTTAGAATACCGGCCTGTCACGCCGGGGGTCGCGGGTTCGAGTCCCGTCCGCTCCGCCACTTATTTAGAAACCCAGTCTTCGGACTGGGTTTTGTCATTTTCAGCATGATGAATTTTTCTTTCAAGGGAATGCATCTTGCCCATGTCATACCAATCTGGAAAATTAACTGGTCAGGTCTATCCATATTCTCGAGCACATCTGCCTGACTCTGGCCGAACATTCCAAAAAACTATTCCAACCCTACATACTTTGGAGACAATGCCTTCGTGATCCGCAAAAGATGGATTGGCGAGATAGTATTGTCTCAACCAACTCCACACTTGTTCTATTGGGTTTAGCTCTGGTGAATAGGGTGGGAGCTTGATGATACTGACATTATCAAATGGCTCAGCAATGTCATTGGCATACCAACCCGTGCCATCCCATAATGACCACTGCGTGACGACCTTTTTCGGTCACCACGGAGAGCTGCTTCAGATGCTCAACCATAAGGTTCTTGTGAACTCAAGGAACGACCATTGCATCACCAATACCTCTAGTGGGGCATACTGAGCCAAACAAATACGCATATTCAAACTGCTGCTGTTTGACC
>NZ_SZTO01000086.1 GCF_013369385.1 Vibrio sp. 05-20-BW147
AAAGAATTGATGTCCGAAAAACAGCGCTCAAAAAAGCCAAGTTGCCGATAAACACCGAACTGAAAAGCTGAGAGAACAAAGAAAAACCATAAACCACTGATTTACGTGATTAAGCATAACGCTCGCTTAAGTGGTGAGCAACGCAACACGATGTTACCGCACACCACCTAAATCACTAATTTTACCGCAAACCACAAATGCCATGCGTTGCGAATCCGTCTTAAAGCGTTTGTTAGGGCTGTGGTTGGAGCGACTGCATTTCTTTCAAGTAAAGATACAGTGGCAACCCAAACGATACACCAACTGACAAAGTTCCCAACACAGCAAAATAGCGATACTTCACTTTATGTCTTTGGCCGTCCACCACGATAAAACCTAATAAAGCAATCGCCGCAACCAAGACATCAAGCCAAGCAAAAATACTAATGGGGGTTGCCACCGCTTCACTGAACAAAAGACCAATATCTAGGCCGTTGCTAACTAACCAAGGAACAAACGCTCCGTATGGTAGCAATATACCCAACAAAGTAAGAACCAGATAAAACTTTACCATTTCGCCATCCTTGCAAATTTTTCGTAGTAAGCCCTAACGCTGCGTTAAGGGGTGAATGCCGCATAAACCAAGCTTCTGCAGACCATTTTCACCACCAAAACTCACTGCAAACCAAAAATGCCACGCGGCATGAATCCC
>NZ_SZTO01000087.1 GCF_013369385.1 Vibrio sp. 05-20-BW147
ATTGAATGTGTAGAGAACGAAAACAGCTTTCCAGATTTTTTGCCTTCAGTTTTTAGAAAAAGCTGAAAGTAAAAACAAGAATTTGCTTGGCGACCATAGCGTTTTGGACCCACCTGAATCCATTCCGAACTCAGAAGTGAAACGAAATAGCGTCGATGGTAGTGTGGGGTTTCCCCATGTGAGAGTAGAACATCGCCAGGCTTTTAATTTAGACTTAAATGTCTAACCAGTGCGGAGCGGTAGTTCAGTTGGTTAGAATACCGGCCTGTCACGCCGGGGGTCGCGGGTTCGAGTCCCGTCCGCTCCGCCACTTATTCCAGACCTCAGCAGAAATGCTGAGGTTTTTTTGTATCGGTTGTATTATTTTGGTCTGCGACCAACGAGTCCCGCAAAAGGTTTGCCCGTTGACTGCAACCCCAGCCGTCAGCCACTTATACCAATCTGGAAAATTAACTGATCAGGTCTATCCAGCTTCTCGAGCACATCTGTCTGACTCTGGCCGAACATTCCAAAAAACTATTCCAAGCCCTACATACTTTGGAGACAATGTCTTCGTGATCCGCAAAAGATTGATTGGCGAGATAGTGTTGTCTTAACCAACTCCACACTTGTTCTATCGGGTTTAGCTCTGGTGAATAGGGTGGGAGCTTGATGATACTGACATTATCAAATGGCTCAGCAATGTCATT
>NZ_SZTO01000088.1 GCF_013369385.1 Vibrio sp. 05-20-BW147
TCAGAGTCCTTTCCATGTATCCCTTACCTCGAATGAAAATATAACGCTGCGTTAAGGGGTGAATGCCGCATAAACCAACCTTCCGCAGAACACTTTAACCACCAAAAATCACCGCATACTAAAAATGCCACGCGGCATGAATCCCTCTTAAACGCCTTGTTATGTGCGCAACCCATCGATGAACATCCTAGCCTTTTTCGGGCTAGTTACCCTAACGAACTTTATATGACTGCACCTTGAATCATTCAGTAACTCATTGTAACCAATACGATTTGTTTTATACGTTTTCAATGTCCAGAGAATAATCGAATCTTTGCTAAGAAACGATTTTTTGAATGACTCAACATTACCTGCTTTACCCCAAAGCTCCTGCTTAGTAACAATACGAATTAATGCTCGTTTCACCGCTTGGAATAGCGTCCTTGAAAATGAATAGTCCACCCAAATGATGGTGTCAGCCCTAGCCCACTTAATTTCGGCTGTCCGGTTATAGTTACCATCAAGCACCCATTGTTCGCCGCTTAGACTCTCAGTTAAATTTGCGAAGAATTCTTCGTCTGTAGACTCTTGCCAATTTGGCTTCCAGAATATGGCATCCATTTCCAAATATGGGTATTTGAGCTTATCAGCAAGCTGG
>NZ_SZTO01000089.1 GCF_013369385.1 Vibrio sp. 05-20-BW147
TGGTTGCGGGGGCCGGATTTGAACCGACGACCTTCGGGTTATGAGCCCGACGAGCTACCAAGCTGCTCCACCCCGCGTCCGTAATGTTATCGTTAAGCACGATAAGGGCTGTAAACTGGAGCGACGCGACCAGCTTGGGCACGAGGTTCCTCGTGTGCGGTCTCACCACTTCTAAATCTGGAGCGACACACGAGGTTCGAACTCGTGACCTCAACCTTGGCAAGGTTGCGCTCTACCAACTGAGCTAGTGTCGCAATGTCATCGTTAAGCACGATAAGGGCTTTAAACTGGAGCGACGCGACCAGCTTGGGCACGAGGTTCCTCGTGTGCGGTCTCACCACTTCTAAATCTGGAGCGACACACGAGGTTCGAACTCGTGACCTCAACCTTGGCAAGGTTGCGCTCTACCAACTGAGCTAGTGTCGCATGTCATCGTTAAGTACGACGAGAACTGTAATTTGGAGCGACGCGACCAGCTTTCCCTAATCCGGGCGAGACACGAGGTTCCTCGCGTTTGGTCTCATCACTTCTAAATCTGGAGCGACACACGAGGTTCGAACTCGTGACCTCAACCTTGGCAAGGTTGCGCTCTACCAACTGAGCTAGTGTCGCA
>NZ_SZTO01000090.1 GCF_013369385.1 Vibrio sp. 05-20-BW147
TCTCATAGACTATGTATTCAATATTTATATATATAATCGCAAAGATCAGAAATATAACAGCGAGAATTAGCCAGAATAAAAGAATTGACTTAAATTTATATATATATACCAGCCACATCATAAAAAAGGAAATTAACATGGCAGCCAGAGGAGTCGTTGACCCCGTCTTGAGCAACATAAAAACAGCTAAACACAACAATATCCTATAAAAATTATTCCTAAATGCCAGAGGAAATAAAAAGCATATTAATATTGCCATTATTTGACCTAATGCATTTTTAAAACCGTAAACGCCCTGCCACAAACCAACGTGAGATGGGACTATATCACCACTATCCACCCCAATATGAGGCAAAAACAATACAAAGAAATAGCTAGAAAACATCCCTATTAGCAAGGCAATTATTAGTGGCTTATCACTATTAGTGGTGTAACTATGATAGCTTGCCATTAACACAAAAAAAATCATACCAGCGAAAGCAAAAGAACGCCTGAGTGTTGTACCCGGATCTATAGACCATATAACACTCAAAAAACAAAGAATACAAAGTAATACTGGAATTGGACTATTAACAATCTGCCACTTTATATAGGGTGCTCTTTTGCGCAA
>NZ_SZTO01000091.1 GCF_013369385.1 Vibrio sp. 05-20-BW147
CTGTTGAAAACATCGCGTTGTTTAGACGTTTTGTCATGAATATGCTCAAGCAATGCGACTGTGGTGCTCCGAGCCAAAAAGTGAAGATGAAGAAAGCGGGTTGGAACGATGATTATAGGGCAAGAGTCTTCTTGGGGTTATAAATCCACCAAAGTATGCTCCCGCCCTGAGTTGCTTATCAGGTCTAAAGTTAAATTTTTCTTTTATGGATATAGTGGCGCCACAGTGTAGACAATTAAACATAAGTGCTCTCCAACGTTTACTAAACCTGAAATTATCGATTGATTCTTGTTTACGCAAAGCTGAAGAAAATTAACTCGAGGGAGATCAAACTTTAGTGTAGTTATAACGCCCAATTAAGGGGTGAGCAACGCTGCCACCCACACCTAAAGCATTGTGCCATAAACACTAAATTTGAAGTAGAACCCAAAATGCCGAGCGTTGTGAATCCCTCTTAAATTGCTTGTTATGGCGCTACTCTACGTTATTTTCTTTAAGCCAACTATCCAAATTAGTTAACCCATGCTTCTTACGCCCCCTCGCGACATCAATCGCAAGAAACAGACCGGTAAACACACCAAAGAACAAAGACGCATAC
>NZ_SZTO01000092.1 GCF_013369385.1 Vibrio sp. 05-20-BW147
ACGGTACGACAGAGACAGTAGCGGTCAATGCCGATGGAACCTTCGAGGTGGATGTTCCAGCAGACGACACGACGTTCCGCGTCTCGGTGTCGACAACCGACGATGGCGTGTACGAAGGCGATGAAACCTTCACGCTCAGCGGTTACACCGAGTCACAAACCAGCGCGAATGAAGTGACTGGCACAGCGACGATTACCGATGATGGCAGCGTGACGCCTCCGGATGGCACGTCAGACGACGATCGCCCTGCGGTATCGAGCATTAGCAGCCCAACCGTGTCTGAAGGGGAAAGTGCTACGTTCGAGGTCAACTTGAGCAACGCCAGCACCACCGCGACCACGGTGACCTTGACCTTAGCGGGCGACAGCGCCACCGCAGGCACAGATTTCACAGACACCGAAGTGACCGTGACCTACAAAGATGGCAGTACCCAAACGGTGGCGGTCAATGGCGATGGCACCTTCGTGATCACTGTCCCAGCGGGTGACACCCATTTCAGCGTCTCCGTCCAAACCACCGACGATGGCGTGTACGAAGGTGAGGAAACCTTCACACTGAGCGGAAAGACCGCGATACAG
>NZ_SZTO01000093.1 GCF_013369385.1 Vibrio sp. 05-20-BW147
ACCAAAAATGCCACGCGGCATGAATCCCGCTTAAACGCCTTGTTATGCACGTGGTTCTACAAAAGCGAAAAGACTATCGGCTTCCCAAACCCAATCGTCGCTAGCGCGATAACCTCTAAGCCAAAGTTCTTCGCAATTAGCTCTCAGGTAAAAACCGTTTGGATAATTTACGTCATCAAAGACCGCACGTGAAGCAACAGTGATTTGATTACCATCTGGTTGTTTTAAATGATGCAATCGTAAACTCACAGCTAACTCCAAGGAGCAAAGCTGTAAACCTCGAGAAATTGCTGCATCAATGATATCCGAATAAATAGCCCCCGCCTCAAACCCAAGTTCATCAACTCTTAAGGCGACTACTGTTACATTTTTGGGCTTTTTATTGGTAAGGAAGTGCTCTGACATAAATAGAAGTATTCCATAAGCGTTGAAGCTAATTTTGTTCTCTGAGAGCTTTAACAACAGTTCATCTTTTGTTTTTCCACCAACCTCAAAGGTCCACTTTCTAACTATCACGACCGTCCCTTTCTATAAGTGCATAACGCCGCGTTAAGGGGCGCAGGCACGCA
>NZ_SZTO01000094.1 GCF_013369385.1 Vibrio sp. 05-20-BW147
AAGATACAACCAACTGATTTGACGTGATTAAACATAACGCCCAATTAAGGGGTGAGCAACGCTACCACCCAACTTAAAGCATTGTGCCATAAACACTTAATTTGAAGTAGAACCCAAAATGCTAAGCGTTGGGAATCCCTCTTAAATTGATTGTTATATGCGTACTCGAAGCTACATTGAAACTGCTTCGATTTTGTTTCCGTCTAAGTCACGAACAAATGCAGCATAGTAAGCTTCACCATACTCCGGCCTTAAACCTGGTTTACCTGCGCATGAGCCACCCAATTCAATGGCTGTAGCATAGAACTGATCAACAGCTTCTTTTGAAGGTGCATTGAAAGCAACATGAGCGCCATTACTTGATGTAGCTTTTCCTTCACAAGGGCTTCCGACCCAAAATTCAAAATTTTCACCATAAGCCGCTGCGATATTTTCTATATAATGAGCACGCTTAATAGACAACGTAGAAAGAACTGAGTCATAAAAACCAACCGCTTTTGCCACATCAGAAGCGCCAACTGAGACGTGATTTAGAATCATTTTTAAGTCCTTTTATTGTTTGAAAC
>NZ_SZTO01000095.1 GCF_013369385.1 Vibrio sp. 05-20-BW147
GGGATTCATGCCGCGTGGCATTTTTGGTTTGCAGTAAGTTTTGGTGGTGAAGGTGGTCTGCGGAAAGTTGGTTTATGCAGCACTCACCCCTTAACGCGGCGTTAGTTTGCAAGAGGAAAAGCGCAGCTATATCGCAAGACCTAGTGGCAAAAGTTCAAAGTTTAAGTTGTCGTATTGGCTTTCACTTTCAGTGTTAACTAGCGTGGTGAAAATCCAAAATTGGCATCGTTTCAACGGTTGATTTGTTCTTTGGTGCGGTGACTTTGGGGTTAACTGAGTCGAACTTTTTTACTGAAACTCTGCTCGTTGAGTTTGTTTGTACAAAAGCCGATTTATTCGCTGAAATGGCGTTTTCTCTGGTGTGGTAAGTTCATGTGATTTCAGTGACTTTGTTGAAAGTCCGCATTGTGAGATTGGTTTTCCAAAAGTGCTTTTTGGTGTTGTAAGTTCGTTTTCTGCGGCGTTGTTTGTTCCACGTGGTTTCATTGACTAGCCGCTTTTAGACTACGCCTGACTCAAATGCATCAAAACACATAAGGTTTGTTGTTTGCAAAGTTTAAAAT
>NZ_SZTO01000096.1 GCF_013369385.1 Vibrio sp. 05-20-BW147
TATAAGTCTGTTCATGGACAAGCCTTCTCGCTAAACGATTAAAGGCTAACAAGGCGTTCAAGAGGGATTCATGCCGCGTGGCATTTTTGGTTTGCAGTGAGTTTTGGTGGTGAAAGTGGTCTGCAGAAGGTTGGTTTAGGCGGCATTCACCCCTTAACGCAGCGTTATGTACTTTGGAGGCAAAATGCCAAAAATGCATTCCGGCTCATGTCATTGTGGGCTGATAAAATTTGAGGTTTTAGCTGATATTGACCATCTTCGCGAATGTAATTGCTCAATCTGTATTCGGAGAGGCGCGCTAAACTTTCGAGTGCCTAAAGAAAATTTAACAGTGCTTACCCCACTTACGAATGCAAGTTTGTATCAATGGGGCAGTGGGACCGCGGAAGATTACTTTTGTCCTAAATGTGGCATCCTACCGTTTCGTAAACCAAGCAAGCTAACCGAAGCTGAAATAGCGGCTGGTAAAGTTGAGTTTACTGGTTGGGCTGTGAATGCCCGCTGTCTCAATGACCTGAATTTAAGTGAAATTCCTGTGGTTAAAATAGACGGAGCATCT
>NZ_SZTO01000097.1 GCF_013369385.1 Vibrio sp. 05-20-BW147
TAGAAAGTTTAGAGTATCTTAGTGTCCCGTTCGTCTAGAGGCCTAGGACACCGCCCTTTCACGGCGGTAACAGGGGTTCGACTCCCCTACGGGATACCATGGGTCGTTAGCTCAGTCGGTAGAGCAGTTGACTTTTAATCAATTGGTCGCAGGTTCGAATCCTGCACGACCCACCATTACTTCAAGAGTTGGGGTTATAGCTCAGCTGGGAGAGCGCCTGCCTTGCACGCAGGAGGTCTGCGGTTCGATCCCGCATAGCTCCACCATTCTTGAACGCAATGGGCGATTAGCTCAGTTGGGAGAGCACCTGCCTTACAAGCAGGGGGTCACTGGTTCGAACCCGGTATCGCCCACCACTCAAAAAACCACCATCTTTAAGGGTTTTTCCTTAAGAATCTTTAAAAATGGTTTTCATTAGAAAATCTGCTCTTTAACAATTTGGAAAGCTGACAAAACAACAATTTATTGTTGTTTGTAAAGTTCTCAATGTTTGTCTGTAAGACAAACACCAACAAACACATTCAAGTGTTCTTGGGAAG
>NZ_SZTO01000098.1 GCF_013369385.1 Vibrio sp. 05-20-BW147
AATACCGGCCTGTCACGCCGGGGGTCGCGGGTTCGAGTCCCGTCCGCTCCGCCACTTATTCGAGAGTCGTCTCATTAAACACGAACTGCAGGGGTGTAGCTCCAATTGGCAGAGCAGCGGATTCCAAATCCGCGTGTTGGGAGTTCGAATCTCTCCACCCCTGCCATATTTCTTCAAAGGAATTTATTAAAGTCTCAACTATGTTGAGACTTTTTTGTTTTAGACCAATCTGGAAAATTGACTGGTCAGGTCTATCCATCTTCTCGAGCACATCTGTCTGACTCTGGCCGAACATTCCAAAAAACGATTCCAAGCCCTACATACTTTAGAGACAATGTCTTCGTAATCCGCAAAAGATTGATTGGCGAGATAGTGTTGTCTTAACCAACTCCACACTTGTTCTATCGGGTTTAGCTCTGGTGAATAGGGTGGGAGCTTGATGATACTGACATTATCAAATGGCTCAGCAATGTCATTGCTATGCCAACCCGCGCCATCCATAATGACCACTGCGTGACGACCTTTTTCGGTCACC
>NZ_SZTO01000099.1 GCF_013369385.1 Vibrio sp. 05-20-BW147
GATAGGCGTGAGTTTAAGAATAATTGAAGTCGTAGATTTTCAGTCGTCGTGGGCTGATGATTTTAACCGAGAGAAAGCGCTAATCTGTAATGTGTTAAGCCAAGAAAATGTGGTGGGGGTTCACCATATCGGTAGCACTTCAGTTGAAGGTCTATGTGCGAAACCAATTATAGATATTCTGCTTGAAGTTAAATGTCTCAGTGAGCTGGATGAGCAAAGTTGCTTGATGGAATCCTTAGGTTATCTTGCTAAAGGTGAGTTTGGTATCCCGGGTAGGCGCTACTTTCAAAAAGGTGGAGTTCAACGAACTCATCAAGTCCACGCCTTTCTAACAGGTTCACATGAAGCACAAAGACACATCGCTTTTAAAGAGTATCTTATCGCTTTTCCTGAAGTAGCCGATGAGTATGGTGTGTTAAAGAAAGCTGGTGCAGCGCTCTGCAACAATGACATAGATGTATATTGCCGCCATAAAGACAGCTTTATTAAAGAGCATGAGGCTAAG
>NZ_SZTO01000100.1 GCF_013369385.1 Vibrio sp. 05-20-BW147
AATGATAGATGACATAGTCAAAGCAGTTTTATATCTTAAGAAAGATAGTGAGCTTAAACCTGACGACAATGAAAATGAGATTGCTAAAAAGTTAGAACTGAGAGTGACTGCTAGTGAATTTGCAATGTTATTATATGAAAGTTCTGTTGTCAGTGAGAAGAATAAAGAAAAACTAGAATTATGGTTCAATATAATAGACTCAGATCTTGATTTTAATGAAGTTAAACGTTTTTGGATATGAATCATATGTTAGAACGTTCGATAGAGGCTTTAAAAGTGCTAATAAAAGCTATTCATTTGGTGCCTTTTCAGCCTCTTCTAGTTGATGAGGTCTATAGGCTCGATTCTTGGTGTACATGAATGGCACACAGATTTGTCTTTCCGTGGTACCTCAAGTTGGTTAGTAGCTAAGAAGATTAAGTGCTACACATTTGCTATATGGATAGTTTTTTTTGGTTGATGTGTTGATTTAAGTGATTGATTTAAAGTTAAAATTTTCTC
>NZ_SZTO01000101.1 GCF_013369385.1 Vibrio sp. 05-20-BW147
AATAAACCACTAATTTACTCATTGAACTTCCTTGTATACTATTTGGGCCTAACGCCGCGTTAAGGGGTGAGTGCCGCAAAAACCAACCTTCCGCAGACCACTCTCATCACCAAAACTCGCCGCATACCAAAAATGCCACGCGGCATGAATCCCACTTGAACGCCTTGTTATGCATTTTTAAAACATGCGCCCTAAACCAACTCGAGCGCCTATTGGCACTACCTTGTATCGAGTAATGGAATCTAATCTCATGACTGCCTCGTATGGTGTATCATGTTCCCTACTCGCTAGAACACTAGTAAATATTTTTCTGAAGCCATTACCTGAATCTGACCACAAAAAATGATCTTTAACCATTTCATCTATTTGAACAAGTTCAGCTTCCTCACCAACTAGCTCGAAGTACAAAGTTTCAGGCTTACTCATATTCAGCTCACCACTCTTGAAATGAACACTCTCAAATTCTTCGCTCAATGTAATTCCCTTCGTAATGCAT
>NZ_SZTO01000102.1 GCF_013369385.1 Vibrio sp. 05-20-BW147
ATCAGCCGAGGGAACAACGAAAAACAATAAGCCACTGATTTTACGTGATTAAGCATAACGCCCAATTAAGGGGTGAGCAACGCCACCACCCAACCTAAAGCATTGTGCCATAAACACTAAATTTGAAGTAGAAGCAAAAATGCCAAGCGTTGGGAATCCCTCTTAAATTGCTTGTTATGCTCGTACTCAAAGAAATTGGAGGACTAAACAAGCAATAAACGCAGGTAGACCGGCTATGAAGAAAACCAAACCTGTTTGGTAGTTCATTCGATAATGCTCGCGTTGATCTTTTTCGAAATCATGCCCTTTTACCATTTTGTAAACTTTATCTGTTCTAGGATCGTCTAACCGAGTTGTCTTACTGTGGATACCACCTTCCCACATTAGCTTCGCCAAAAACCATATGACAATTACAACAAAGAAAAGGAAATCGACCAATTGAGTAGTAGCAAAGAATGGCACAAACTGGGATAGAGCTATCACAACAA
>NZ_SZTO01000103.1 GCF_013369385.1 Vibrio sp. 05-20-BW147
ACCAAAAATGCCACGCGGCATGAATCCCGCTTTAACGCCTTGTTATGCTTCGACTTTCTATAAGCTCACAAACAGCTTCATAAACCTCTTCTTCGATTTCTTGTTTAGTTGGACTAATTTTCATCTTATTTAGTTTAAAAATTAGCCTGTCGTAAACAGAAATATCTACATAATGCAAGAAGAACGAAACTATCCAATATTTCCACACGTCATCATCACTACTTAAAATCAGCAACAAAGGTTCTACAAGCTCTAAATCTAACTGCAATAACCTTTGTGAAACAGGGTCTGCAACTGGCCAATTCAAGTCCTGCAAACACTCAAGCAACTCGTAAACATAAGGTGCTATTTCTTCGTTTGACAAAAACTTCAGTTGCTCGCAGGTTTCTAGATCTAACTTGTGTTTAGGAACAATTTTACTCATTTGACGTCCGATTAGATGCATAA
>NZ_SZTO01000104.1 GCF_013369385.1 Vibrio sp. 05-20-BW147
GCTAAAACTCAAAAACCTAAGATCAAATTGCTGATTAAGCCAACCGGCCTAACCTCTCGCTTACCCGAAAATTGATTGAGGCAACTCTCTTAATTTTCAGCGCTAAAGAATAAGTGTCCAAAAAACAGCGCCCAATGAAGCTAACTTGCCGACAAACTCGAAACCAACCAGCCGAGGGAACAAAGAAAACCATAAACCACTGATTTTACGTGATTAAGCATAACGCCCAATTAAGGGGTGAACAACGCCTTCCCCAAACCTAAAGCTTGTGCCATAAACACTAAATTTGAAGTAGAACCCAAAATGCCAAGCGTTGTGAATCCCTCTTAAATTGCTTGTTATGGCGCTACTCTACGTTATTTTCTTTAAGCCAACTATCCAAATTAGTTAACCCATGCTTCTTACGCCCCCTCGCGACATCAATCGCAAGAAACAGACCGGTAAACACACCAAAGAACAAAGACGCATACACCTGAGAAACAGAAAAACCCTGA
>NZ_SZTO01000105.1 GCF_013369385.1 Vibrio sp. 05-20-BW147
GCCAATACAATCAGCAAAACTCCGCTATATGCTAAGTAGTCAACCAAGGCTATTGTGGATAAGTAATCAAAATAGTTACGAGAAATTAGTAGAACTAACGAAATCACAACAAGATAAACTAAAATCCCTTTGATAAAACTCTTCATTGAAACTCCCTTTACATATAACGCTGCGTTAAGGGGTGAATGCCGCCTAAACCAACTTTCCGCAAGCCACTTTCATCACCAAAACTGACCGCATACCAAAAATGCCACGCGGCATGAATCCCTCTTTAACGCTTTGTTATATTTTCGATTTCGCTAACACTCAAAATATCTTTACAGCGCTCTTTCTCAATACGCGAAAGTACCACATCTTGATGCTCTCTAACCAAGTTCCATAAGTATCCATCTGCCTTTCGATA
>NZ_SZTO01000106.1 GCF_013369385.1 Vibrio sp. 05-20-BW147
TGTTATGTGTGTTGTTCAAACTGAGCCATATGACGTTTATACTTTTTCTCACGCCACTGCCAAACCACTAAACTGAGTGGAATGGCACCAACCGCACCCCAGAAACCACTAAATAATATTTCTGTAGTTTGCGCCCAACTCCAAGCTATTCCTGACATAAATATTGGATCAATACTTCGCCCGACCATCACGCCTAAAATAGCGGGAAACGAAGTGCGGGCAACAAATCTAAGAATTCCCTTTTTCCGCTCTAGTTTCCAACTGGAGAATTCAATATCAGGGTCTTTCATTATCTCCTCCATGAGACATTCGCTATGAACACATAACGCCGCGTTAAGGGGTGCAGGCACGCAATACAAAAGCTACCGCACAGCGCCGTAATCACTAAACCTAACGCAA
>NZ_SZTO01000107.1 GCF_013369385.1 Vibrio sp. 05-20-BW147
CTAACAAAGCGTTAAAGAGGGATTCATGCAGCGTGGCATTTTTGGTTTGCAGTGATTTTTGTGGTGAAAGTGGTTTGCAAAAAGCTGGTTTGTGCGGCATTCACCCCTTAACGCAGCGTTATGCTTAATCAAATAAAATCAGCGGGTTATGGTATTTCTTTCTTCCCTCAACTTTTTGGTTTTGTGCTTGTCGGCAAGTTGGCTTCAGTGGGCGCTGTTTTCCGGACACTTATTCTTTGACGCTGGAAATTCAGAGAGTTGCCTCAATCAATTCTTAGGTAAGCGCGAAGTTAGGGCGGTTGGCTTAATCAGAAATTTGATCTTAGGTATTTGAGTTTTAGTAGCCAAATTCCTAAGTCTGATTTTCAAAACTATGAGTCATTTCGGTTTTCTA
>NZ_SZTO01000108.1 GCF_013369385.1 Vibrio sp. 05-20-BW147
ACAACAAAAATACTGATTTATTTAATACCCTATTTTCCATTTTGGATTTACCTCCTTGTCATAAACATAACGCCGCGTTAAGGGGTGAATGCCGCATAAACCAACTTTCCGCAGACCACCTTCACCACCAAAATTCACTGCATACCAAAAATGCCACGCGGCATGAATCCCTCTTTAACGCTTTGTTATAACACAGTTTTACACGTCACTTTCAGATAAAATTTGACGACAGTTACGAACTGTTAGTATGCGAATTTCGTGGCTTAAACTGTAGATAATACGGTAGTGGCCAAAGATGATTTCGCGATAGTTCGTATGGGGCATTTCAGGAACAAACCGCCCCATTTCAGGCATACTTCCAAGGAGTTCAGTTTTATCAAAAACTTCGTTTACCCACCTCTCTGCCGCAGGTGGATTATCCAAAGAAATAAACTCCGCTGCATCACCTAGTTTCTGAAGTGCTAATGGAGACCAGACTACTTTCATTTCTTAATGCGCCCAAGTACTTGAGC
>NZ_SZTO01000109.1 GCF_013369385.1 Vibrio sp. 05-20-BW147
AGCTACTTGGTGGATTCAAACTCACCAGCTAGATCACTTCGAAAAAGCCTATAAAATCATAGAAATGATTGAATCAGGCAAGTAAAGAACGCGTTAAGTCCAAGCCATAACAAGGCGTTAAAGAGGGATTCATGCCGCGTGGCATTTTTGGTATGCGGCGAGTTTTGGTGTTGAAAGTGGTCTGCGGAAACTTGGTTTAGGCGGCATTCACCCCTTAACGCGGCGTTATAACACAGAATCAACTTCTTGCCCAAAAGGGTCAGTTGAACTATTATTTGTACGTTATTTTGTACTAACTGGAGTTCAATATGAGTCGTATTCATTTCGATCAAGATATTCAGCCTTTGTCTGAGTTTCGTGCCGGTGTAGCTTCATACATCAAACAAATCAAT
>NZ_SZTO01000110.1 GCF_013369385.1 Vibrio sp. 05-20-BW147
GTTTAGGCGGCATTCACCCCTTAACGCAGCGTTATGCAAATATTCAAATCAGCCCATTTCTCAATGCCTATGTCTTAGGCTGTAGATGTAAATAAATTGGCTAACTGGTCAAAGCATTCTGGTAAACTGCGTCCAAACTAAGCGGTATTATTAGGACCAAAGCAATGAGCCAAGATCAGCCAAACAACCCTTTACATGGATTAACGTTAGAGAAAATCCTTGTTCGCTTACAAGAGCACTATGGTTGGGAAGGGTTAGACAGAGAAATTCAAATTAACTGTTTTTACAGCAATCCATCAATCAAATCTTCTCTTAAGTTTTTGCGTCGCACACAGTGGGCGAGAGACAAGGTTGAGGCTTTGTATATAGATACGTTTTGCCGTTAAGAACATTTGCATAACAAGGCGTTCAAGAGGGATTCATGCCGCGTGGCATTTTTGGTATGCGGTGAGTTTTGGTGGTGAAGGTGGTCTGCGGAATGTTGGTTTATGCGGCACTCACCCCTTAACGCGGCGTTATGCCTAAGGTGAAATTGATGATAAGGCAGCTTGATGCTAATGAAA
>NZ_SZTO01000111.1 GCF_013369385.1 Vibrio sp. 05-20-BW147
TGGCTACGTAGCTCAGCTGGTTAGAGCACATCACTCATAATGATGGGGTCACAGGTTCGAATCCCGTCGTAGCCACCATTCCTAAACATTCTCTTCATTGAGAGTTTTTAGGAATAAATAATGCGGAAGTGGCGAAATTGGTAGACGCACCAGATTTAGGTTCTGGCGCCGCAAGGTGTGAGAGTTCGAGTCTCTCCTTCCGCACCATTATTTAAGTTTCTAGTCAATGGTTAGAAACCGATAGCGTAAGCTGTCAGCTGTAGGTCTATCGCCAAGCGGTAAGGCAGCGGCTTTTGATGCCGCCATTCCCTGGTTCGAATCCAGGTAGACCTGCCACTATTTAGCTATTAAGACAATGTCTTGATGCATGAAAATTCGATGCGGAAGTGGCGAAATTGGTAGACGCACCAGATTTAGGTTCTGGCGCCGCGAGGTGTGAGAGTTCGAGTCTCTCCTTCCGCACCATCGATTTGAATTCTAGGCAACGACTTAGAAAACACGATAGCAATGCTGTCATCTGCAGGTCTATCGCCAAGCGGTAAGGCAGCGGCTTTTGATGCCGCCATTCCCTGGTTCGAATCCAGGTAGACCTGCCACTATTTAGCTATTAAGAC
>NZ_SZTO01000112.1 GCF_013369385.1 Vibrio sp. 05-20-BW147
TGCGACACTAGCTCAGTTGGTAGAGCGCAACCTTGCCAAGGTTGAGGTCACGAGTTCGAACCTCGTGTGTCGCTCCAAATTTAAAGATATGGCGTTAAGCGATATCGAGATGGCGAAGGCCGTAACAAGTTTTGTGTGCCCTGGTGGTGAAATTGGTAGACACAAGGGATTTAAAATCCCTCGACTTTCGAGTCGTGCCGGTTCAAGTCCGGCCCGGGGCACCATTTAATTTCGTTCGTAAGAACAAATGCGACACTAGCTCAGTTGGTAGAGCGCAACCTTGCCAAGGTTGAGGTCACGAGTTCGAACCTCGTGTGTCGCTCCA
>NZ_SZTO01000113.1 GCF_013369385.1 Vibrio sp. 05-20-BW147
TGCGACACTAGCTCAGTTGGTAGAGCGCAACCTTGCCAAGGTTGAGGTCACGAGTTCGAACCTCGTGTGTCGCTCCAGATTTAGAAGTGGTGAGACCGCACATGAGGAACCTCATGCCCAAGCTGGTCGCGTCGCTCCAAATTACAGTTCTCATCGTACTTAACGATGACATGCGACACTAGCTCAGTTGGTAGAGCGCAACCTTGCCAAGGTTGAGGTCACGAGTTCGAACCTCGTGTGTCGCTCCAGATTTAGAAGTGGTGAGACCGCACACGAGGAACCTCGTGCCCAAGCTGGTCGCGTCGCTCCAGTTTAAAGCCCTTATCGTGCTTAACGAT
>NZ_SZTO01000114.1 GCF_013369385.1 Vibrio sp. 05-20-BW147
TAATCGCTTACGTTGGTGACGACCAAACGCCGGCTTTGCGAGAGCCGGTTGTGACAGCCATGCTCAACAAAGGCATTAGGCAAGGCCAGCTAAATCAGTCTGAGCAAGAAATTCAAACCTACAATGACGTGATCGCTTACGTGGGTGACGACCAAACGCCGGCTTTGCGAGAGCCGGTTGTGACAGCCATGCTCAACAAAGGCATTAGGCAAGGCCAGCTAAATCAGTCTGAGCAAGAAATCCAAACCTACACTGACGTAATCGCTTACGTGGGTGACGACCAAACGCCGGCTTTGCGAGAGCGGGTTGTGACGGCCATGCTCAACAAAGGTATTACGCAAGGCCAGCTAAATCAGTCTGAGCAAGCCATCCAAACCTACAATGACTTAATCGCTTACGTTGGTGACGACCAAACG
>NZ_SZTO01000115.1 GCF_013369385.1 Vibrio sp. 05-20-BW147
CTAAAAAACTGAAACGACTCATAGATTTGAAAAACAGACTTCGAATTTTGGCAATTCAAGCCCAAAAACCTGTGATCACAATATTGATTGAGCCAGCCGAACAAACCTCGCGCTTACTCGAAAATCGACTGAGGCAACTCTCTGAATTTCCAGCGCCAAAGAATAGATGTCCAGAAAGCAGCGCCAGACGAAGCCAACTTGCCGACAAACACAAAACCAACAAGCCGAGGGAGCAAGAAAAGATGCAA
>NZ_SZTO01000116.1 GCF_013369385.1 Vibrio sp. 05-20-BW147
GATGGTGCGGAAGGAGAGACTCGAACTCTCACACCTCGCGGCGCCAGAACCTAAATCTGGTGCGTCTACCAATTTCGCCACTTCCGCATCAAATTGTGTGCTTTCAAGACAACGTCTTAATAGCTAAATAGTGGCAGGTCTACCTGGATTCGAACCAGGGAATGGCGGCATCAAAAGCCGCTGCCTTACCGCTTGGCGATAGACCTACAGCTGACAGCTTACGCTATCGGTTTCTAACCATTGACTA
>NZ_SZTO01000117.1 GCF_013369385.1 Vibrio sp. 05-20-BW147
CCATTCCGAACTCAGAAGTGAAACGAAATAGCGTCGATGGTAGTGTGGGGTTTCCCCATGTGAGAGTAGAACATCGCCAGGCTTCAAATTTAAAAAGCCGTAATAACGACTTTTAAAAGATTTGTGTGCTGATATGGCTCAGTCGGTAGAGCGCATCCTTGGTAAGGATGAGGTCCCCAGTTCGATTCTGGGTATCAGCACCATGATTTTACTTAGCGACCATAGCGTTTTGGACCCACCTGA
>NZ_SZTO01000118.1 GCF_013369385.1 Vibrio sp. 05-20-BW147
TTCATAAGTAATCGTCACACTCGTGTTGGTGAAGTCCGTGCCCGCCGTCGCGCTGTCGCCCGCCAACGTCAACGTCACCGTGGTCGCGGTGGTGCTCGCGTTGCTCAACGTCACGGCGAACGTCGCTGTCTCGCCTTCGGACACATCTGGGCTGCTGATGCTCGATACCGCTGGGCGATCGTCGTCTGACGTGCCATCCGGAGGCGTCACGCTGCCATCATCGGT
>NZ_SZTO01000119.1 GCF_013369385.1 Vibrio sp. 05-20-BW147
CCAGCCAAAACGAAAAACCTAAGATCACATTTCTGATTGAGCCAATCGCCCTAACCTCGCGCTTGCCCGAAAATTGATTGAGGCAACGCTCTGAATTTCCAGCGCCAAAGAATAAGTGTCCGGAAAACATCGCCCACTGGAGCCAACTTGCCGACAAACTCAAAACCAACCAGCCGAGGGAACAAAGAACAGAGCAAGGCGACACCGACCGTGGCACCGTCACCGAAGATGGCGACAGCGACGACAAGGTCGACACAGTCCAAAGCGTGAGCGGCAAGCTTGACATCATCGACGCCGACAAGGGCGAAGCGGTGTTCCAAGTGCAAAGCAACGTGGAAGATGGCAACTACGGCCGCTTTAGCATCGATGCGGACCGCGACACAGTCCACGGCCATGACGGGCACCGCCACGCTAAAAGACGATGGCAGCGTGACGCCACCGGATGGTACGTCAGACGACGATCGCCCAGCGGTATCGAGCATCAGCAGCCCAATCGTGTCTGAAGGGGAGAGCGCCACGTTCGAGGTCAACTTGAGCAACGCGCGGCACTCACCCCTTAACGCGTCGTTATGCTTAATCAATTAAAATCAGTGGGTTATGGTTTTTCTTTGTTCCCTCAGCTTTTTGGTTTTGTGCTCGTCGGCAAGTTGGCTTCAGTGGGCGCTATTTTTCGGACACTTATTCTTTGGCGCTGAAAATTCAGAGTTAAGTGAAAACCTTGCATAAAGGGGTTGTCACTGAGAGAGAGAATAGTTATATTGTCTCGCTCCAAAAGATGGCTACGTAGCTCAGCTGGTTAGAGCACATCACTCATAATGATGGGGTCACAGGTTCGAATCCCGTCGTAGCCACCATTCCTAA